>JACRMM010000048.1:0-84804 GCA_016214985.1 Deltaproteobacteria bacterium
CGGTGTCTTCGGGGAGCGCCGGAGGGTCTCCAGGGCTTCTTTGTCGGAGGCAGAGAGTTCGTAGACTTCATGTGTGCGTGCCATGCCGCATGGTACCACACCTTGGCTTTAAAGGTAATAACTAACCGCACAGTACACTAGACAATTACTCCTATTGGAGGCGCATATTGATTTCTCGAGGCGGTGCCACTTGAAACTCGTAGGCACCAATATCATAACCGCCTCGCGCTGGTTTTCGCGTCCCGAGCTGGTCCGCTGACACTAATGGCGCCACAGCATCGGTGCCATGATCAATAGCAGGACTATCCCATCTTAAATCAAGGCGTCCGGAAACCGCGTTCACAAATTTTGGGTCTGCTTCCACCTCATCACTCAATGCCCACGCCGGTTTCTTGTCAGATGATCCATACCAGATATTATTCCTAGAATCTATTCTCGATGCGTCAAAAGATATGTGATTAATTTGAAAGTAATTTGTATCTGCCGAAATAGCCATTATGATATTGTTATATATATATACCTTCTCTGGATAAGTTCCCTGTGGAGAATATCCCATTTGTATTATGCCACCTGGAGAAGCATCAGGAGCATCTGTTAGGACTGTATTATTAAAGAGGCGATAAATTCCCTTGGCTAGCCCTGCGCCCCGCAAAGCAATTGGCGAGAACCCTCCGTTCTTTTTTGTCATGCAGTTACGAAACACATTATTGTATATAGCGATTTCAAAGGATCCTAAATTGCACAAGATAGCTTCTTCGGCAAGGTTCTCGAATATGTTGTCATGAATCCGTACGTTCGTGTTGGTGCCCCATGTCCCGTTTTCAGAAGAAAATGGGGTCGTCCCCCAGCCATCTCCCGCTATCTGCAGAGCTGCCCGGCCGTATCTGTTGTCATGAATTCTGGACCAGGCGATCTCTCCATCAGTATAGAAATGGCTTAAATAAATCACATGGGAAGCCAAGTCAGGCACGGCGAGCGCACTTTGATTACCTATGTCTAATCCATAAACCTTAATTCCGATACATCGCTGCAAAGCAAGCACGTTCACCCCACTACTTGCCCCTGCCATCCCACCACGGACGCGCAAGTTCACCAATCGTGGGTAATTCAAATATTGCCGAGGATCACTGTAAAACCCGAGATAGATGGCAACATTCCCAGAATCCCTCAGGTCGAACGTCATGTTGGCAAACACATAGTGCTCGACGCCGACGACGCATCTGATGCCGGCAACACCGGTAGTATTGATACTGCCCCAATCCACCACAGGATCCTCCCCTGGGTATCCTGCTATGGTAATCGCGTTAGTAGGCGACGTACCACCTACCGCGGGGGTCCTTCCGTTGCCAACCCCGACATTGAGCCAGCGATTATTGTATAGATTCTCATTGCCAGAACTCAGGTCGTACGTCCCGCCCCTCAAGATCATGAAGTCACCTGCGGAAAAGTCCGGCATAGCCATGACCGCGTTCGGGGTACGAAAGGGCCGACTTGGGTCATTAACAACACCGCTAGCATCATTTCCCCACGTAGCTACATAATAAAAATTTCCCGGCCGGATGGTAAAGAAGTCTGGCGCCGCGACTGTAAGGCCACCCACACTGAGAACCAGTGGGCCACTCCTTGTTCTTGGCCCAAGCTGCACCGAAACCTGTGTTTCTGACCAGTACTTATAGGCAGCAACCTCGCCACCGCCAACGGTAACCGTTGAGGTGCCACGCATTGAACCAAAATTCCTACCATTAATTGTGACGTAGCAACCGTTGTTATTCTCTCCGCCACTGTTCGGACCAGCAATGATGTCCGTATAATTCACCACCGGAAGGCCGGTCGCTCCAGCAAAGCAGAAATGTGGAGCAACCCAGCCCCCGATTGTCGCCAGGACACCGAGCACACAACCACGCCAGAACCTCATGAATCACCTCCTTTGGGTCACACCCTTGGTTGGCACATTGCACCGGATTTGTCTAATGCAATTTGCGCGCCATCCCTGCAAGCCTCTCGAGCCATGACTCCCGTCAAACCCGCTACCTCGGCCCGGAACGGTTTCGGAACACAGAGCACGCTCTCGCACCCCGGAGGACCACGGTTGGCTGCCTCGACATCAATCGAGACCTATCCACGCCCTCCCGAACGAGCACGCGCCAAACCACCGAGCGGACGGATTGCACGAGATGGACTACAGCTTCCCTTAGGTCCTCTTGCAGTGCCATGCCCAAAGGGCGTCCCCAATTCTGCGCGCGGCCGTCCCGTCGCCGAATGGGTTCTGCGCTTTGGCCATCAAGTTATACTCATCTTCGTTGTCGAGCAAGATGGAAGCGGCGCCGACGATTTTCGCCGTTTCGGTCCCAACAAGGCGTGCTGTACCTGCTTCTATTGCTTCCGGCCGCTCCGTATTCTCCCTAAGTACAAGCACAGGCTTACCTAAGGAAGGCGCTTCTTCCTGAATACCACCGGAGTCTGTGAGTACGAAGTGACACCGGTTTAGAAGTCCAACAAATTGATCGTAAGGAAGAGGATCTATCAATGAAATCCTCGGATCTGCCCCCAATTCAGACTGCACCACCTGCCGCACTTCCGGGTTGAGATGCACGGGGAACACAATCCGGACGTCGGGGTATCGGTCACAAATCTCTCGGAAGGCAGCCAGTGCGTTTCGCAAGGGTTCGCCCAGGCTTTCCCTGCGGTGCATGGTGACACAGAGTAAGCGTTGATGCTCCTGTCCTAGGCCTGCGGGGTCTACTACCTCCACCTTCTTCCCCTTAGATTGGAGGACCTCGAACAGCGCATCGATGCCGGTGTTTCCAGTGACGCAGATCGCCTCGCGTGCGACTCTCTCGCCCAGCAGATTCTCAGCGGCCCTGTTGGTGGGCGCAAAATGCAAGGCCGCTAGGCGCCCGATCAGTTGACGATTCATCTCTTCAGGAAATGGGTTCGCTAACGAATATGTTCGGAGACCTGCCTCCACGTGCGCTACAGCGATCTTATGCTGCGCCGCAGTCAAGGCTGCCGAGAAGGCGGAGGACGTGTCTCCCTGCACCACGACAACGTCTGGACGAAACTCCTCCACCACTGGGCCAAAGCGGTCGATCGTCTTGCTGACAATCGAATCTAGGCTCTGTCGAGCTTGCATGATCTCCATGTTCACGTCCGGTTCGAGACCGAACATCTCCAAGTACGGGCCAGCCATCTCCCGATGCTGCCCGGTGCAAACAGCCAACGTTTCAAAAACTGTTGGTCTGCGCCGCAGCTCAAGAATGACAGGAGCTGTCTTAATGATCTCCGGGCGTGTGCCAAACACCACGCATACTCTCATTCTCCTCTCAACCCCGACCTCCCGCATTGCCCAATCTCCCCTTGCAAGTGACACGAGCTATCAGTGAAACCGCAGCAACCCAATGTCTTCAAGGACCACAGAACTCCCTCCGATATTAAAATTGCCCAATACGATCCGTAATAGATCACCCCTTTTCCGCTACAAAACGATCAATGACCTCGAGCAAAATGCCCGTATCTCGGCACCAGTTGTACCGCCGATCCACCGCATCCCAACCGTTCTTCCCAAGGCGCGTGCGATCCAAGCGGCTCCTAGCAAGTAAACCCACTGCCTCACGCAGGGACTCATCCACGTTTGCGTCAAACACGACACCGCACTCCTCTTCTAGGACAATTCTCCGGAGGGGCACGGCGTTAGAGACGATGACTGGCTTTCCAGCTGCCATATAGTCAAAAAGCTTATTCGGGATAGTCGTGTTCTTGTGAGCCGTTGGTTGGTGTGGAACGATACAGATGTCTGCCATCGAGATATAATTTGGTATTTCAGAAAACTGGATCCAGCCCAGGAACTCCATACTAGAGGCAATTCCCAGGTCGTTTGCCAGCGTCCTAAAATCTGTTAAACCATCACCATCCCCAGCGATCACAAACAACAAATTTGGCACCTGTTGTAATATACTTGGAATACATCTGAGGACACTTTCCAGTCCTCGGGCTCTATTGACGTAGCCGTGATAGAAAAGAATGATCTTGTCCCGCCATGCATTGGGCCTATTGTTGCTAATTCTGCACGCCTCCACCACCGCAACATCCGGAGTATTGCTTACTACAGACACTTTTTCTGGTCGAACGCCCATTGCTGTCACAGCATCACGTGCCTCTTCCACCACAGTAAGCACGTGATCCGCAAGAGGAATAAATCGACGTTCCATGCATTCCGCCATTTTCGGATTCTTTAAAAACAAACTCGAGAGACTCCACGGCTTCTCTTCCGCCACATCGGCCCACATGGCAGAGTAGAGTTCCGCCATGTCAAAGATCACCGGTATACGCCGAGTCCTGCCCAACCACACCCCCAAGGGAAGGAGCGGCAGATCCCGGACAATGAGCAAATCGATCTCTTCGTCGTCGCAAACCGCGGCGGATTCGGAACGCCAAAAGGGATTCCCGCTCGCGGGAAGGGACACGATCCGATTCAGACGAATCGAACTACTGCACCGAAGCCTCCGGATCTCGAGCCCTTCAATGCGCTCTCTTCTCAACCGACCCTGGCGATTGCTCGCGACGATGAAGACTTCGTGTCCACTGTCGCGAAGCGTTCGGCCAAGCTTTTCCACCCTCACGTCCCAAGGATACTCATCCTTCCACAACATCTCGATCTTCATGGGGCTTTCCTGTCAGAGTGTAGAATACCAATACGTCTATCCGAGTTTCCCGCGCGGCTCCTCAAGGTCCCTGCTTTGCCCCAGCACTCCCGTTCTGAATCCTTTCACATAGCAATGCGCAGACCGCTTCCGATATTCCTGTTCCCCCGCACGCTCTTCTCCAGTGTACGCGGCCTTTGCTAGAATCCACCGGATAAGCTCACGAATCTAGCACTAGGTCAACTCGTCGCACGCCGTAATACCGCCTATACAAGAAACGATATGCCCGCTCCCCAATGCACCGCTTTACCAAGTGCTTCACACCCCACCTGAGGCGCAACGAAGCCCAATTAGAGCGGTCTCCCTCCAATAAAAGCGAAAAGTCTCTCAACCCCATGTTCGAGGTTACGTCTACTCTCCCTAACACACAAGAAGATCCTTCTATAGCGTCGGGTGCGTTTGTTTTCACGTCCGAAGTGCAAATCACCCGGTATCCCAGTTCCAACGCGATGTCGAGTCCCCTGCGCGAGTAGCTGCCATGTGGCCAACTGAAGCCGCAGACCCCCACGCCGAGCCGGTCCTCCAGAATCTTCTTAGAGCCCTCGAGCTCACTACGAATCACCGACGAACTAGCGCTCCGAAGTGGCCTGTGACTAATCCCGTGGGAGTGCACTTCCATGCCACAACGAGTGAGATCTTCTAGATTGGACCACGACATGTATCCCGGACTATCGATCAACCCCGTAGAAACAAAAAAAATTCCGCGCATCCGCAATTCTGCCAGAACGGGCGCTGCAAATTCGTAGTTTCCTAACATGCCATCGTCAAATGTAACTACAACCGGACTAGAAGATTTTCTTCTCAGACCTACCTCACGAAATCCCAAAGTATCCATATCTAGGCGGGCAATCTCCTTTACGTGCCGAGAGAACATGTCTTCTCGCAAAAGGCACGCATCAGACATCTCCCTACCAGAACAACTTAGGTCAAAACCATTACTAACAATATCGTGGTACATTAGTACCGGAAGATTCCATGCTATCATCAATAAACATCTCCTGTATTCTTACTCTCTTTTTTGCCCGTTGACGTGAATCTTCCACTCGTTTCAATCTGCCTTCACAGGGGAAGTCTTCCGAGTCCCTATCGATGGCTGCCTTGTGGCGTCACAACGGTCTCTCCTTCATGGTTCTCTTCCTTCAAGCGCAGTGGATCAGGCCATTAGTCGCCCAGTTTCTTTCTGTACTTCACCACGCGGGCGGGATTTCCCACTGCAATTCCGTAATCCGGCACATCTCGCGACACAACAGCGCCCGCCCCGACAATGGCGTATTTGCCGACTCTGACGCCTGGCAATACTATCACGCGATTTCCAAGCCACGCATAGTCATCTATGAGAACGTCTAGCTTATCCTCACCATCGTAAGTATCCTCAAGGTATCTATGATTTTGCGCAAGGATCATGCATTCTCGTCCCATCATTACATGTCTCCCAATTGTTACCAACCCACCACCGGGCGCAATATAAGAGTACGCACCGATATTCGCATGGTCTCTCAATACGAGGCACGCGCCATTGCCGAAATCTACGCCACGGGCAATGCCGAATGTCCCTTCGCACTCTCTTAACAATGATCTGGAGACTGCCCTCCGAATACGAAATGCAACGCTTCCGATTTGTCGCAATCCACCCGGCAGGTGCTTTGCAATCGCAAGATAAAGTAGATAGCAAATTATCTTCTTTAACGTCCAACTCTGCCGATGCGAACGTTCTGCCCTATAGTTCATGCGCGCCAAGTCCCTCGTGAACTCTCGTGCCAGAGCCAATATTGTCCAACGCAGCGTCAACTAAGCCCCAGGTGATCCAGAAATAGCTCCCGAGCACGAAATATGACCATCGATCACCGAATATGTTGGTTATTATTACAGCAATAACGCACCCCATAAACCCTAGTCCCAGACCCTTTCCGTGTACCGTATTCGCGTTACAAAACAATTTCGCGCCACTCCTTACCGCAGCAACTAAAATCCACATCAGTATACATAAGCCAACAATCCCCTGCTCACTCAATTGTTTGAGATAAAAATTATGTGTATCCGTCAGTCCCGCCACGCTCGCTTCGAACCCAAAGCTACCGAATCCGCAACCAATAACAGGACTGCGTTCAAATAGTTCGATTGCCTTGTCCCATAGTTGAATCCTTGTAGCCGCTGAACTCTCAAGTTGGCCCTCCGATGTCTCGGTCATTGATATCCGGTCCACGACAGATACTGGCAAGAGAGTTTGCCACGCGAGAGGCAATAGCACGACAAGCACAAGGAGCAGCCGCTTCTTAACTAATCCGTAGAACGCAATGACACCATAGGCCGCAACATATGCGGCTCGCGAGTATGAAAAGAACAGCGGATGCAGTCCCATGAGCACCGCTCCGGCCAAGAGTACTTTGGCGATGATCCCAGTTTCAAAAAAAAACATACCTAGGAATAATGCGCTAAAGTGAACAACAAAAGCCCCCAAGTGGTTTGCCCCCAAACCCACTGCCTCAAAAGGCCCACCCACTCTTTTGTCATACGCGAAACTCGCTCCGCCGGAAAAGTTCCGATAGCTTCTGAGAGAAACAAAAAATAGGGTGAAAGCCATGAGCAACAAGATGGTCTGTCGATCCTTTTCAGTACGGCACGCCGACAATGCGATGAAATAGAAGAAGATCATCTGGGCATAGTTCTTCCAATCTGCCACGAACTGATTCTCTAGTGTAATAGGGAGCGGCATCGCGTATCGTATACTAGAATTTAATACCGATGCATACGAGAACAATATCATCAATAGTATAGGAAATGTATTGCCTCCCTTCAATCGCATCTTCCCCTGCAACAGCAATCCAAGCAACACTGACCCGTAAAGGAGATCAATGTAGTCTTTCCCCATTGGATAAGCATGGAATTTATACCAAATATTCGGCTGTGGTATCAAGAATACAAGAAGTACAAATCCGCCCCAAGCATCTTTCAACGCACTCCAGACGGCAATCCCCAGCCCCATCGCATAGAGAACCGGGGGCATCAGGACTCGCAAGAACGCCTTCAGCGCGGTGAGCACTCAACATCCTCCGTAACGGCCCTGGCTCGGCCCCGGGGCCTTTGGACATCGCCCAGGAAGTCATTGCCATCAAGAACACGGCGACTAGACCCGTTGTCACCGCGCGCTGCCGCCGGGTCGTCAAACCGCCGGTTGCTGATCACGGCCGCGCAGGAACCTGAGAACCACATGGCGCTCGAGGGCGAGAATCCAGGCAGCACAGATTGTGCCGCCGACAAGCAGTTTCGCTACCAGCGTCGCGCCGGGCGAGCCCAACGCAACGGATCGGAGCACAAGAAGTACGGTTAGCGCTGCAAATCCGTAGCCGATCAGCCGCCCTGTGTCCACACGCACCGTCAGACACCGCCTGCAGGTCCACCACGTGGCTGCCGCGAGGACACACGCGGCCCCAAGGGTCGCGATCGCGGCCCCCATGACGCCGTGGACAGGGATCAGCATCCAGTTAAGAACGAGGTTGAGGACGGCAGCCATAACTACAAGAAACATGATCATGCCAGATCTCTTTTCAAGATATAAACCAGCCTTTAGCACCTCGTTGATAGTAAGCACCAATACGCCAAACAGTATTACATTGGTGGATGCAACGACCGGCAGGTATTTATAGGAAGCCAATACAATAATCAGCTCCCTGCTGACTGAAAAATAGCCAGACATCACCAACATCGCCCCTGACAGAAGGTAGGTCATGGCCTGCTCAACGATCTTCTCTGCCCCTTTTCGTCCCTTCGATTGGAAGGCCTCGACGTACGCGGGAGTGACGGCGTAAGAGACAGCGAACATCACTGATCCCCCAATGTAGTTAACTAAATTGTATCCAGCCGAGTACAAGCCTGCAGCAGCCGTACCCGCAATCGCCGCCAGCATGTACCTGTCTGCATAGGAAAGGACTACATATCCCATTTCCGAAATCACCATCGGCGCGCCAAAACGAATCATCTTTCGTGCGAGTCGGGAAGAAGCGCCCCGCATCGCAAAAGAAAAATTGCGACGCAACCATAGCCAGAGAGCGAGGAACAGCAATACGTCTCCGATACCCGTACCGATATAGTAGCGTGACAGAACTCCGTGGGCGGTCCACAGACATAGCAGTCCGAGTAAAGACGTGATAATCCGACTCAGCACGGCAACTTTGGCGTAAGCTGAACTCCTTCCGAGTACCCGCATGAAGCTCATGGCGACCGCGATCGTCGGCCGAATCGCCACCGGTAGAGCGAGAAGCAAGAAACACAGTAGCATCTCTGTATTCGGAAATACGCCAAGCCAATAGAGGCCAGCTAACAGTACAAGGCAGGTGCCTGCTGTGATGGCGCCCAGAACGCAACTTGCGAATATTCCGGTTGACACCAGGGCGGCGAGCGCGGGGGGTTTTCGGGAGTACCGCGCGTAAAAGCGAATGACCGCCTCCGAAAGCCCAAGCTTTCCAAGTGGGACAATCAGCATCGCCGTTGTGCCGATCAACGCGAAAGTTCCATACTGCTCGATCGAGAGGAGTCGCGTGAGAATCGGGAACGTGACAAGGCCGAGCAACTGCGCGATGACAGTAGCGCCAAAGAAATGGCTGAATTGCTTGAACATCTTGTGTTGAGCCACAGATCTATACTCTCCCGTCATCTGAGATCAGGTTGCATTCTTGACCTCATTCACGCTTCCACCGATATCCTGAACCAATCGTCTAACACTTCTTGCGTTGACCTGCGTTTGTGTGAAATATCGGCCGTTGCCTTTCCATAGAAGCGTCTTGATATTGGCGTATGGAAGCACCGGTCTTGTCTTTGGAAATCGCGCAAAGAAAATCGAGAGCCTCCTTAAGTATGTTGGTCATCTTGTCAGGTAGCCTGAATCTGGTCGGAACCTCCTGACATTCGTTAGTGCTAACCGACCATCGTTTCGTAAAACGACTCCGTCTCCGTGAGCATCCGATCTAAAGTAAAGAGCTCCTCCACGCGCTTTCTTCCCGCTTTGCCAAATTGTGCACGCAACTCCTCATCGGCCCATAGAGCATAAAGCCGTTCGCCAAGGCGACTGTGATCTCCCGGAGCTACCACGTAACCGCTGTATCCATCCTGCACCAGTTCGCTGTTCCCGCCCACATCGGTAACAACCAAGGGCTTCCCCATGGCCATTTCTTCAAGAATCACATTGGAGAGGCCTTCGTTGTCTCTTGGCGTCAGACACGCTACGTCCATGGCCTGAATGTATGGCCGGACGTCGTGCACGTACCCAGGCATCGTCGTCACTCCTGCCATGCCAGACTGTTGCACAATTGCCTCGACGGCAGACATCATATCTCCGTCCCCGACCAGGAGAATCTTGAGTCTGTGGACTCGACTCCGTATCTGGGCAATCGCTCGCAAGAAACAAGGGACGTCCTTTTCTGCCCGAAACACACACGCCATCCCAACCACAAAGTCTAGGGGGTTGAAGCCGAGGCGAGTTCTTATTTCTTCTCTCGCCTCAGTCACTTCATCATATGTTTGCAGATCGATCCCGTTGTAGATCGTCTTGATCTTCGTGTTGTGGATCTTTTCCCGACGACACAGCCCTTCCTTGGTACGGTCGCAGACGGAGATGAACCCTTTGATGACAGGGTTCGCAACTCGATTGAGAAGGATGTGTCGGGTCCGCTTCAGGTCACCCATGTCCCGCCGGCTGGAGACGATGCACCGGACGCCGGCGGACTTCGCCGCCCAAACCCCGAAGGTATCGGGCATGAAGTGGAAAGTCTGGACAAGGTCTGGCCGGTACCCGCGAATGAGGCCCACGAGGTCTCGGAAGCGCGCCATGGCCTTGAGGCCGTAGATCCGCACGAGGGGAAAGTCCACGACGTCGACCCCCGCAGCGCGATACGTCGCCAGAACCTGCGGCGTCGTCTTGAAGGCGACCACTCGGCACTCGTGACCGCGTGCCGAGAGCCCCGTCGCAAGCTGGTACAGGTGCTTCTCCGTCCCGGCAAACTTGCAGAGGGACTCCATGATATAGAGGACCCGCAGTTTCTTGGTGGCCTTTACGCCGTGTTCGACTGACAGGCCAGCATCGCTGCACTCCCTTGAGGGAAGGGTCCGGAAGGAACGCAGCCTCGCCGTCCTCATGGCAAAGAGCGCGGGACTCATCCTATTCCCGTCGGCGGTAAGGTTCCCCGTAGAGATGTTGATGCGCGAGAATTTGAAGCCGTCGGGTCGCCCCTCTTGGCCCTCCAAGGTAAAGAAGGCCCGATACCCCGCTTCTCTCGCCATCCGGACCAGGTTCTCGTCGTAGGTCCCAAGACTTCCGAAGGGGCAGGCGAAGTAATCGACTGCGGTCCCCAGACCCGCCTCGAGCATCTTCTTGGCCTCGACGATCTCGACTCGAGCCTCTTCGACCGGGATCTCGGGAAGATAGGGGTGTGAGACGGTGTGCGCGCCAAAGACGACACCTCCTCTCTGCATCTCCCGAACCTCGTCCCAGGAGAGCACCGAGAACCCGAGTTCGGCCGGCGATACCCCCAGCCGGGAGCACACGTCCTGCAGTAGTTGTGCCCGCGCCGTCCGGGGAAGCGCCTTGGAGGTCCGGTTGATCCGGGCGACGGCCGCATGCCGTGCCGGCTCGGTGCCGAGGGGAAGAACCCCCAACCCCCAACTTTCGAGGTCGATCCCTTCGACCTGACGGCCCGCAACGGCGAGAAGGAGAGCGTCGACGAAGAGCGGGATCTTGGTTTCCAGGGGATCCACGGACACGAAGATCGTGATCGGGATTCCGAGCTGTCGGACGATAGGGAACACCGTCGTGTAATAGCTCCGGTAGTTATCGTCGAAGGTGACCGCAATCTGACGAGGGGACCTGGACCGGCCGTTCAGGATCTCCTGAAGCGGGAGCACCCGGTACTCCCTCCCGAGGTGCTCCATGAGCTGGCGGAAGAGTCTCGGAGGCAAGGTGAGGTTGAAGTGAGGGTCGTCCTCCTCCCGAATGTCGTGAAAAGCGAGAATCTGCGGCGAGGATCGCCCCACAGCGGACCGAACCCGGTCTCGCAGGTCCAGCAGCCCGGAGTAATGGAGGGCAGAGCCTACGGCCACTTTGACTGTCGCTGAAGCCGACGGCGCCCAGCCTTTGTCGATTGAGGTCTTGCCCATGTTCGCTAGGCGTCCTTGTCTCCGGCCGTGACAAACCACGACACCTGCCGGTGCCACGGTTGGGGGAAGAAGGTCTGGAGCACGCCGTCCGGCCGGCGGCGGACGAACCCGGCCCGAGCCAGGACGGCGGCGTACGGGTGGCCCTCGCCGAGTCGGATCCGCACGCTCGACAGTGCCGAGTTGCGCAAGAGCAACCGACGCAGGGCCGCTGCCCCCGGCGCCACGTCTTCAATCTCGTCGAAAAGCAGGTCGCTCACCGAGCAGGAGCCCGCAGCCTCGTCGAGGGCGCACACGAAGTAGCCCACCGGCGCGCCACGCCGGGTCACCGAGGCGACCTGACACCGCCCCACCGGCGCTGCTTCGTACCGCCAGCGCAGGGCGGCCGCGCTCCGGTCCCGGACCACAAGACCGCCCTTGGGGAACCGGTCCCAACATACCCCGAGGGCGTCCCCAATCCGACCTACCCAGGTCGCCTCGTAGCCGCCACGGAGGTCCGGCCGGCCGATCGCCAATCGCTGGGCCGTGCGGGCCAACCGGCCGAGCACCTGCCCCGCCCTTTCTCCGGCGAACCGCCGAAGGTAGGTCTCGGGCCGGAGCACTAGGACCTGGGGCACGAAGCGGAGCGCCGTAGTCCACCCGGCGGCCTCGAGACTCCGCCGCGCCGCGTCGTTGGGGATGACGAAGCAGTTCCGGCCTACCCGCTCCCGGACGTGCTCGTTCACGAACCGAAACAGGCGGGCTGCCAAACCCTGTCCCCGATATTCCGAGTCGACGGAGATGTCGCCCAGCACCCCCAGCGCCTCTTGCCGGCCGTCCACCCAATAGGGCCGGAAAGCCAAACCCGCCACACCGATCGGTTCTCCGCCTGCCCTGCGTGCCCAGAAGAGGAGCGACTCCTGCTCGACGGTTCCCCCGAGATAGCGCCAATCCATGTGCTCCCGCGTCCGGGGCGTGGAGCGGTTCCGATTGTGCACACGCAGCAGGTCCTCTGCCGTTCCGGCGTCGTAGCCGGAGCATGAGAATTCGATCTCACCGGTTGCCGGTTCCGAGTTCCCAGTTCCGGATTCCCAGTTCCGGGTTCCCAGACCCGAGTTTGCGGAACCGAGCTTCGTCCTCATAGGAGGCGTCGTCCCTGAGCCCTCAGCTGCTCCGCGTGCTCCCGGCGGGGCAAGGTGAAGTAGCTCCCCTCTGCTCCGATCTTCCGGCACTTCCGAGTGCCGGGTTCCGGGTTCCGGGTTCCGAGGGGCATCCTCACGGAAGCCTCCGACCTTGCGCTCTGAGCTGCGCGGCGTGCTCTCAACGAGGGCTCTGCCTGTAGATCCCTGTTCCGGGTTCCCAGTTCCAGGGTTCCCAGTTTAGGGTCCAGAGTTCGTAGGTCGCAGGTTGCATATGCGGAATCCGACCTCATAGGAGCCTCCGACCCCGTAAACCCTTGTTCCGGGTTCCCAGTTCCGAGTTCCCAGTTCCCAGTTTCGGGTCCAGAGTTCGTGGTTCGCAGGTTGCGTATGCGGAATCCGACCTCATAGGAGCCTCCGTCCCTGCGCTCGGAGCTTTGCGGCGTGCTCGCGGCGAGGAAACGAAAAGTAGCTCCCCTCACCCTCCATCCTCCTGTATGTCACACTGCCCGACCGAAAATCCTCAATCACTCGGCAGACGATTCGCGCCGCCTCGCGCTTCGAGCGAACGAAGACGTCTTGAAGACTCTCCGCGGTGCCGACGGGCATCGACGCCTGCGCGATGATGTCGCCTGTGTCGAGACCGATGTCGATCTTGTGCACCGTGATCCCCGTCTCCTTCTCCCCGCGGTAGAGCTGCCAGAAGTTGGGGAGCATCCCGCGGTACCTGGGCAGCGGCGCGCTGTGAACGTTGACGGCCCCCAGGCGAGGCAGACGGATCAGCTCTTCCCGAAAGATGACGGGAGACGCCACCGACACAAAGAGGTCTGGGTCGACGGCCTCGGCCGCCGCACGGAACTCCGGCGTGTTCAGGTCGCTTCGCTCCCAGCAGGGGATGCCGGCCGCGCAGACGGTCTGCTTCACCGTCGCGGGCCCGCCCCGCAGCACCGCCGGCAGGCGCGCCCGGAGCTTGACCCCCGCGTACCTCGTCCCCAGGCGAAGGAAATCGACGGGGCCGTAGAAGTCGTACATTCTTCGCGCGAGCTTCCCGACCGTGGCGTCGTTCATCGGTTTGGAGACGACGACGGCCTTGATCTCGTCCCTGCGAGGGAAGAGCGAGAAGAACTCTTCGAAGAAGACCCTCACGTAGAAAGGGTCGTCTTGGGTGAAAAAGACCAAATTCATGTGCCGAGTTCCGAGTTCCGAGTTCCGAGTTCCGAGTTCCGGGTGCCGGGTGCCGGGTGCCGAGTGCTGCAGGCTACTTCGGTTTAGGATTGTTTCTCAAATAGCGGAGGAAGCCGTTGAGCAAGCCTTTGACGTTGTCGCATCTCTCGCAAAGAACCTGGAACTGATTTCCGCTCAAATAGCCGAGGTCCAGGCCTACATAGCCGAGGCTCTTGACTTCCGCCGCGGAGCCCCGGGCCACGATCAGGAACTGCGAGAGCTCCCGTCGGCTTTCCCGGCCGAAGCCCTCTGCGATATTCGTCATCACCGAGACAGCGGCTCGCTGGATCTGGTCGCGAAAACCGAAGTCCCGGCTCTCGCGAAACGCACCGTAGACCTCTTTCACTAGTTCTCTGGCTTCCTTCCAGGAGTCCAGGTCTTCAAAGCGATCGATGCGCATGTCTAATTCCGGCGCCGGGTACCGGTGATTGCGGTTTGCCGGTCAACTTGGAACATGGCACTCGGAACCTGGAACATTCATTCACCTCTGCGTCTGCCACGTGACCACGTTGTATCCTCGCAGGACACGGAACAAGCTCAAGAGCGATGCCAGGTTGACGACGCAGAAGTAGAGTGGCAGGGACAACACCTTCTTGTGAACCCCCCTACGCTCCAGGAGGAACCCCGCAGCAGCGAGCAGGTAGAAGAGAAGCTGCAAAACGAGGGTTCCGGCATAGAAGGCCGAATGCCTCCAGAGGATACTATTCGACAGGAGCGCTCCGATACTGAAGACGGGGACCAACCAGCGGAGCACCTTGTGGGAGAGGAGTTGCAGGGCCACGAACGGGTAGCGCAGCGGGTTCAAGAGATCCCGGACGAAGAGGATCCCGTTCATGCCGCGGACGATCACCCGGATGCGCATCTTGAACTCGTCCTTGACCTTCTCGGTTGTGTCCTCAAAGGCCAGGGCGGCGGGCTCGAAGACGATACGCTTCCCCTTGCGAAGGATCGTCAGCGGCTCCACCAGATCACTGATGATCGTCGGCGGAAGCGGGTTGTAGAGGCTTCGCCGCACGGAGTAGATGCACCCGCAGCAGCCCGTGATGGTGCGCACGCGGGTCTGGCGGCTCTTGATGAAGTTCTCGATATTCCAGAAGAGGATCGTAGCCGCACCCACCGAGCCTCCGGTCTTGTTCACGTACGCGTAGCGGCCGCTCACGGCTCCCACCTCCGGGTCCGCATAGTTGCGCACCAGCGCGCACAGGACCCCTGGGTCGTAGAGAGACGCCGCGTCGGAAAAGACGACCACTTCGCCCTGACAGATCGCCACGGCACTGTTCTGGGCGGCGGTCTTGCCGAGGCGCCCTTCGACCCGGTGAAGCAGCACTCGGACACCCCGTTCGTTGTTCGCGAAGGAGCAGACGATGTCGTCCGTTCGGTCCGTGGAGCCGTCGGAGGCCACAACGATCTCGTACCGGTCGGCCGGATAGTCGAGCTCCAGGGAGTTCCGGAGCTTCTCGGCAATGTCCTTCTCCTCGTTGTAGGCTGCGATGAGGAGGGAGACCTGGGGCTCGATTGGCGCTGCCTTCACTTTCCGGTGCACGAAGGACGAGAGCATCGCGATCAGAAGCGGGTAGCCCACGTACGCATAGGCAATCAGGCCCACGGAGACCCAGAAGACGATCGCTGCCATCACGGGTACCCCCTTTCGTCCTGCGCTTCTGCGTACACGCGCTCGTAGCGCTCGACCATGGCGTCGCGGGAGTACTCGCGCGCGACCCGATCCCGTCCACGTTCTCCTGCCGCGCGAGCCTCGTCCGGGCTCGCCAAGTAGACGGAGATCGCTTGGGCGAGCGCCTCCGCGTCGCCGGGCTCCACCACGAGGCCGCAGCCGCCGGAGAGTACCTCGGGAACCTGCCCCACGCGGGTCGCCACCGCCGGAAGCCCGGACGATAGAGCCTCCAGAAGAGCCATAGGGAGCCCCTCGGTCAGGGAGGGGAGCCCGAAAATATCCATGGCGCCATAGAGATCCCAGATGTCTCGCCGGAGGCCAGGAAACACGGCCCAGGGCGCACTGAACTTGCCCTTAAGGTTCTCCAGGAGGCCCCCATCACCGACGATCAGGACCACCAACCGGGGATGCTTCGCCAAAAGCCCAGCGATGGCCTCCAAGAGGACACGGTGCCCCTTCTCCGGTGAGACCCGCCCCACGGTTCCCACGACGACCGAGTCCTCGGGAATGCCCAGAGACCGTCGGACCTCGAGCTTCGGGCGGCGGGGCGAGCACGACGCCGTGGACACACCGTTATTAATGATCGAAACCCGGTACGCGGGCACGCCGCTCGCTAGAAGCTGCGTCTTCACCGGCCCGGACACCGCCACGATCCGGTGGAAGCCGCGCAGGACCCAGCGGTCCAGGGCCGCATACCCCCTCATCTTGGCGCTCTCGCCGAGCCAGTTGTGG
The DNA here is from genome assembly GCA_016214985.1 of Deltaproteobacteria bacterium. Lineage (GTDB taxonomy): Bacteria > Desulfobacterota > Deferrisomatia > Deferrisomatales > JACRMM01 > JACRMM01. Next base: position 16,590 of record JACRMM010000048.1, read on the forward strand.
CAGGTAGCCACCCGGGCGGTCCGCAAGCCGGCCGTGGCCAGCCGAGCGTACAGGTTCGACTTGTAACCGTGGCTGTGCACCAGGTCGATGCCGCGCGACTTCACGAGGTTGCGCAGCCTCCTCACCAGGGCGGGGTCCAAGCGTCCCCGGCAGCGCACGGCCGCGGCCTCGAGCCCTCGGGACGCGCACGCCTCTAGGAGTTCCACGTGTGGGTTGTGGTCGTTTTGGACGACCCCGACCAAGGGCTGGCAAACATTTCGGACCTGGAGCCCCTCGGCGAGCTGCAAGACCACGTTTTCGGCGCCGAAGAAGCCCCCACTACTGATGAACTGGAGCACCTTCACACGGGTTCTCCCTGGTCGCCCCAGAGCACCCGCATCAGGTGTTCCCGCAGGACCTTCTCGTCCCTGCGTTTGAGCGCATGGATGTAGGCGGGCGGGAACTCTCCCCCGGCGCGGACCTCGGGCATGTAACCGTCGGGTTCTTGCCGGCCCCACTCCCGGAGCACCTTCTCCCGATAGCTCTCGAGGGTGGAGACGGGGCGCGCCGGACTTCCCGCCACGATCACGCCCGGTGGGACGTCCTTGGTCACCACGGAGCACGCCCCGACGACAGAGTTAGGTCCGATTCGAACGCCGGAAAGGATGGTCGCCTTGGTCCCGATCATGCAGTTGTCCAGGATTTCGATGGTCCCGAAGCGCTGCAGCGTCGGAAACTCGCGGCGGAATACGGAGACGCCACCATCGTGAGTCTCGAATGCAACCAGTGTGGAGATCAAGCAATCGTCCCCGATGCGAACGAGATATGGTTCTGTTCCTAGTGAGGTGACGCAGATTCTCGTATTCTCTCCGATGCGGGCACCCTGCCTCCGGAAGTGCTCCGCAATCGTGAACTCGTCGTAGTGCCGCATCTCGATCTTGTAGCGGATCCCCCTAAAGGCGCTATGTACGATGCGCCAAAGACTTGCGACGCGCTGCATCGGTCGTCTCATTTCTCACGCACCGAGTCGTCCTGCGCCTATCCCGCGCCCTGCCGGGCAAAGAGTCTGGTTTGCAGCCTCGGCATTGCGCTCCATACAAAACCTCTCAGCTGCTCCTCTGTCGCCTTTTCATCCGCCCCGAGCCGGGTCGACACACGAACGAACGCGTTCCGCCCGCGGGTGCGGTCTCCGGTGAGCAGCGTGTTCTTCAGCATGTCGAGCTTCAGGAGGAAGAGGTCCGCCAGGATGCGGTCCGGCGACTGATACCAGAAGTATACGACCTCCCGCTCCTGCGCCTTGCCCACCACCATCCGATTCACCATCACGGAACTGTCGCCGCTCTGGAGCTCTTCTTTGTCCTTCCCCTCCAGAACCCACCCCTGCCCCGTGAAACAGACCTGAGGAGCGTGGGACATCTTGGCCTTCTGGAGGGTGTCATAGTAGCCCACGTAAAGGACCACCTGCTCCCCTCTGGCGTTGCGAAACTCCTTGAACACGCTCGCATCCGCCTCAAGTTGGTCAAGAATGCCGGTGCGGTCCGTGATGTCTATGTCGCTCCAGCCCTCGAGGTGGAGATCGGTGATGATTCGGGTTCCGTCGTAGGGCATCGCCGACGAACTTCCGAGCCACGCGATGGCCAGAGCCTGCGCATAGAGCAGACATCCGAGCATCAGGGCCTTCTTGGCGATACCCATGAGATCCCCTTCGCAATCAGAGTCAGCATTCCAACGTTGGCGAGAAAGATGACAATGCCGAGTACGTTGTGTGCAGTCCCCTCCAGGACGGACGTGTAACTGAATTGACTCGCCAACGCCAACACCAATACTCTCAGGATATTCGTGAGTACGGCGATCGGAAGCGAACTCCCCAGCAGAAACAGTCTTCCGGAAGGCCGGGTCAACGTCATGAGACCAAAAGCATATGCAAGCACAGTGACCGTTATCAGGGAACGAAGACCGCTGCATGCGCTGACCACTTGGAGGGTCGACTGGGCGAGGTGTAGAATGTTGCCCTCCCGAAGAACAGGAATCCCACCTACATGCAGTATCTCGGCGACTGACCGTGTCACCAGTAGTTGCAGAGGCATGGTGATCTGGGCATAAAGACCCGACGGTATTGGGACAAGGAAGATCAGGAGGAAGAGTTCCCAACCGTATCGGCGGAGCGCTCCAGCGCCGAAAAGAAACCCAGCTGTCCCCCACACGGCCACCACGCATGCCACGTTGGAGAGGGTTCGAAACCCTGAGAGGATGCCCACGAGTGCCGCTGTGGAGCACAAAAGCACAAGAGCCAGGCCCAGGGCACCACCGCCTCCAGGTAGGAAGCCCCCCTCGTCTCGGCTTCGCTTCCACACCAGATACGCGACGACGGGACCGATCAGGAGACCGTGGGAGTAGTCGTCGTCTCCCGTCCACTGACGGACCAGTTCGGTGAGCACGGGCCAGTAGGCCGCGAGGAAGCCGCCGGCCATGAACGCCAGGGCGAGCGCCAGCACCGGGCTGGGGCGAGGGCGGGCGGAGGTCAGCGTGGGCATCGGGTCCTTCCGAGTTCCGAGTTCCGAGTTCAAGGTTCATTCGGTTGACGGTCAAGAGCCAGGCTTCTCTGGGGCGTGTGCCGCCACTCTCGAGTCCTCCGGCACAAGCCGTTGCCTCGCGTACTGCACCATGTCCGGATTCTCGGGGGTCGAGACCTTCTCCCGGCCCTCCTCGCGCGTCATCACTCCCACCCTGACCATGTTCGCGATCTCCCAGGCGTAGGGGTGGAAGTCGTAGCGGTCCTTGTGAACCTGATTGGCGAAGGCGTTCAAGAGGCAGTTGGTGGAGTTGGGGTCCGTGTCGTCGGGTTTCTCCCAGCCGAGCTCCCGGTTTCGCGCGATCACACGGTCTTCATTGTAGTCGAGGAAGGCGAGCGGATGCACGTTCCACGGGAAGCGTTCCGCCATGCCGAACTGCTCTTCGGTCACGAAATAGGGAGTCACGGCGTCGCCCGCGATCGCGTGAAGAGGCTCGTAGATCGCCTTCTGCGTCGCACGCGCCATGGCCGGGTTGGTCTTCATCACCGAGGACTGGACCGGCGCCTGACCCGGGGACCAGCCGAATCCGACAAACGGGATCTGCTTCTCGATCGCAGTCCGGAGGACCACGGCCTTCACGAGGCCGATGCAGCTCGTGCAGATGGTGCTCGCCCGCTCGAGGGTCTTTGGGGAATAGAGCTCCCGCTGTGACGCTTCGCGAAAGATCTTTCTCAACATGTTGGCGGCGGGGCGGATGATCATGTGATCGGCGCCGAGTTTGCCGCACACCCTCTGCATGTTCACAAAGGACTGGGGAGACACGAACGTGTTGTCGAAGGTCAGGGCGAGCACGCGAAGACCGTATCGGTTGACGAACACGTCGAGCGTGTAGGTGCTGTCCTTGCCCCCGCTGTAGGCCATGAGGACGTCGTAGGACAAAGGCCTGCGGTGGGTCGCCAGCAGGTCGACGAACTTCTTCTCGTACTCGGCCTTCTGCCCCGCGAGAACCGCGTCTCCCTTGTAGGAGCGGCAGAAGTTGCACGTGCCGGCATCATCGAAGGAGATGCCGGGGAAGGTGGATGGAAGGACGCAGCGGGTGCAGAGAGTCATGGTGGGCCTGTTCATGGCGAGAGTTCAGGTGAGTTCCCAGTTCCCAGTTCCCAGTTCAGGTTCCGAGTTCCGAGTTGCAGGTTTGCAGTTCCGGGTCACTTCAGATCGACTTTCCGGATCTTGCCCGTATCGGTCTTCGGAAGCTCGTCCAGGAACTCGATCACCTGCGGAACCTTGTAGGCCGGGAGCTCTTTGCGGCAGTGCCGGAGGAGCTCCTTTTCGCCGCAGGAGGCGGCTACCTTGAGAACGACGCAGGCCTTGATCGCCTCTCCGAGGATGTCGTGGGGCACCCCGAGCACCGCGGCCTCGTGGACCGCGGGGTGCTCGAGGAGGACGTCTTCGATCTCCTTGGGCCCGACCCGGTGGGCCCCGCTCTTGATCAGCTCGCTCTTGCGGCTGACGATGTAGAGGTACCCCTCCTCGTCGACCGTCGCGAGGTCGCCGGTGCGCAGGCCCTCGGGCCCCAGGACCTCGGCGGTCGCCCCGGGCTGCCCCCAGTAGCCGGCCATGAGGTTGGGGCCCCGGGCCACGATCTCCCCGACCTCGCCCACGCCCGCCGGCTCGCCCGAGGCCTTGAGGACACTGAGCGTGACGCCGGGGATCGCCTTGCCGATGGAGCCGGCCTTGCGCAGCAGATCCCCGGGGTCGAGATACGACAGGCGCGCCGACGCCTCGGTCTGTCCGTACATGATGTAGATCGCCGTGCCGGGCAGGACTTCGCGGACCTCTCGGGCCAGGCTCGGGGCCATGGCGCCGCCGGCCTGGGTCGCGTACCGCAGATCCGGGAAGCGGTAGTTGCGGATCGCCGAGCGGTGGAGCAGCAGGGCGTAGGTGGAGGGCACCCCCGAGAAGCCCGTAACGCGCTCCGCCTGCATCTGGTCCAGGACGACGTTGGGGTAGAGGAAGCTCTGGTTGACCACCAGAGTGCCCCCCACGGCCATGTGGGTGAGGAGCACGGAGTTCCCGTAGGAGTAGAAGAACGGGAGCACCGCCATGACCCGGTCCCGCTCCGTGAGCCGAAGATACTCCACGATGGAGGCCGTGTTGGCCACCAGATTCGAGTGGCGGAGCATGACACCCTTGGGCTCGCCGGTGGTTCCCGAGGTGTAGATGATCTGCGCGAGGTCTTCCGGGTTCCAGGTTCGGAGTTCCGAGTTCCGAGTTCCGAGTTCCGAATCAGGACATGGAACACGGAACCTGGAGTTGGGAACAAGTTTCTCTCGGAGCACCTCTTCCAGGCTTGCGACGAACGCCGGTGCTCCCTCCAACCCGGATGTCCCTCCCGCCACGGCAAGGCGGCGGAGCGCGGGGGTTGTGGAGAGGATCGGCCCGACGTATTTCCAGAGTTTCCGGTGGGTGAACAGGCGTGAGACGCCGCAATCGTTCAGGATTCCGCCGAGGGTCCGCGCCGAGGTCTGGGTGTTCAGCGCGACGACGACTCCGCCGCTCAGGAGTGCCCCAAAATAGCAGGAAACATAATCCACCGGATCGTCGAGCAAGATACCTACGCGGTCACCCGGCTGGAGCCCGGCGGCGGCGAGCCAGCCCGCCACACCGCGCGCGGCGTCGGCGAGTTCCCGGTAGGTGATCCTCCGCCCGGCGGCGACGATCGCCTCCTTATCGGGACACCGCCCGGCGGAACGCAGAAGGAAGTCGCAAACCATCATGGTCCGTTTCTCAGCCCGTCTTTCGCCCGACGAAGCTCGCCAGGCGGTTCACGCTATCGAGATTCTCGGGGACCAATTCCTCGTCGTCAACACGGAAGCCGAAGGTCTCCTCGATCCAGCCCACCAATTCCAGGACGCCCGTGGAGTCGATGATGCCCTTCTCCAGGAAGGAATCGTCATCATTTAGAGCGCTCTCGTCGGCGTCGAAGAGGAAGCTGTCGAAGATGAATTTCCGAACTTGAGAGATGATGTCCATGCGGTCTCCATGTCGCGAGTTCCAAGTTCGAAGTTCCGAGATCCGAGTCAATATCGTTCGATCTGGTCACAAGATCTCTTGCTGTCGATCAACATCGAACGTCGAACCTCGAACTTCGAACGCGTCAGCGAATCAACATCGAACCTCGAACAAACTGGTCATAGACAATCTGCGTAGACAGGATTCCCACGAAGGCCATGTTTTCCATGAAGCCCTGCCTCTGGCCTTTCCTGCACTTGTTGAGCAACTGCGCGACGGCCTGGGGTCTGAAGAGGCCCGCCTCCTCCAGTAATTCCTTCGAGAGGTAGTGGTTCAGATACTCCGGCGCGTCGTCGCCGAAGAAGCTGAAGATGTCGGGGGCCATGTATGGCTGCTTCTTCCGTCGAACGATGGAGGCGGGCAGGAGGTCCTGGACCGCCTTCTTCAGCACGTTCTTCTCGTTGAGCCCCCGCATCCGGAAGCGAGGAGGAACCGTGCAGGCGAACTCGACGACGCGATGGTCGAGGAACGGGAAACGCCCCTCCACGGAGTGGGCCATCGCCATACGATCGCCCTGGGAGGACAGCAGATACCCCGGCAAGAGGAGCTTCGTCTCCAGGTATTGGGCTCGAGTAAAGTAATCGGCATTTCGAAGCTTCTCCTCAAGGTTCGCGAGCAGGCGTTCCTCGGGCTGCCCCTGCATCCGAGCTTCAACCTCGGGGGAGAAGAAGGTGCGCGTGCGGGCAGTCGTCTTCCAGCGCGGACGGTGCGCGTAGAAGGGGTCCGAGTCGACCGGAACCTCTGTGTCGAAGAAGGCGCGCGCGTAGTCACTCGACTTGGTAGGTGAGAGCGCCAAGTAAGGATACAGACGCCGGAGGAGGAGCGCCCGAAAGGACGATCCCGGCTTCTTTTGGACGAAGGCCCGGATCTTGGCTTCCTTGAAGAGGTCGTAGCCCCCCAGAATCTCGTCGGAACCCTCGCCGGTGAGCACGACCTTGTACCCGTTGTCGCGCACGAGGCCCGACAGGAGAAAGAGCGGGGCCGGAGCAGTCCGCAGAATCGGCGTCTCCGCGTGCCAGACTACGTTGGGGAAGGCCTCGGCGATCCCGCGGTAGGTGCAATGAACCGCGTGGTGGTCGGTCCCCAGGTGGTCCACGACCTGCCCCTGCTCGCGGCTCTCGTCGTAGACGCCGTCCGCAAAGGTCACGGAGAAGGTCTTGAGCGGGTTGTCAGTGTAGTGGCGGACCAGGGCGGTAATGGCGGAAGAATCGAGCCCGCCGCTCAGGTAGGCTCCCACGGGCACGTCCGCCCGAAGCTGCAGGCGGACCGAGTCGATCAGAAGCTCCCGGAGCTCCTCGGCGTAGTCCTGCTCGGTGCGACGGCCGACGGGATGGGCGGCCGCGAGAGGGACGTCCCAGTACTCTTCCTCGGCGAACCGGCCACCGGCGTCCACCCGCGCCCAATGGCCCGGCGCCAGCTGCCGCACGCCTCGAAAGATCGTGTCGCGGCCGGCGGGCATCCAGAAGGTGAAGATCTCGCCGAGGACGTCGGGGTCGATTGCGCGGGGGATCCGGGGTTCCGCCGCAAAGATCGCCTTGACCTCCGACGCAAAGTAGAATCGCCCGTCGTGGAACGTGTAGAAGAGCGGGCGGATTCCAAGCCGGTCCCGGGCCAGATAGAGGCTGCGGTCCCGGCGATCATACACCGCGATCGCGAACTGCCCGTTGAGGTCCTCAATGCACCTCTCCCGCTTCTCCTCGTAAAGGTGGACGATCACCTCCGTGTCGGAGTGAGACGAGAAGCGGTGCCCCCTGGACTCCAGTTCGGCTCGGAGCTCGACATAATTGAAGATCTCGCCGTTGAAGATGACGGCTAGCGTCTTGTCCTCGTTGAAGATCGGCTGCCAACCGCCCTCCAGGTCAATGATGCTGAGCCGCGCGTGTGCCAGCCCGACCCCGCCTTCGGCCAGAAAGCCATAGCCGTCCGGACCTCGGTGTCGAAGGGCGCCCACCATCCGCTGGAGCGTGGTCTTCTCCACCGGGAGACGGTCGGCAATGTTCAGGATTCCCGAGATTCCGCACATATTGGCTCTCAGCCTTCAGCAATCAGCTTTCTGCAATCAAACACACGATCAAACGCGTGCAGGCAACCCATCCTGAGCCGTCGACCGGCAAGAGGTCCCGGAGCGGTCAGAACGAGAAGTCCCTCAGCAACCGGGCGGGTCGACCCTCGGTCCTCGCCCGAGCGAGATCGCCGGCCTCGCGGCTGGGACGCTCGGGACACGACACGACGTCTCTCATTGAGGCAAATGCGAACTCTGTCAAGAGCCGGCGCAAGCGCGCCTCGGTCCGGTCCAGGTTCACATAGTGTCGGAATCTGCTCTTCAACCCAGCGCCGCAGATCCTTGGCTGTTTCGGGTCGATTTCCCAAGGATGCAGGTAGAAGACGAATGGGCGTCGGTCCGTCCGATTGATCCTCCGGAGGCCCCAGCGCGTCAGCCGGTACGGGAACAGACGGAAGTAGCCACCGCCGGCGATGGGGAAGTTTCTTCCCGCGAGCCGCAAAGTCGTAATGGGTATCTCCAACAACCTAGGCGGCTCGTGGGCGCTAGGCGGCTGGGCGGCTGGCGCGTTAGGCAGCAGGTCCGGATTGGGCCGCCTCGCCGCCTCGCCGCCTCGCTGCCCAACGTCCCCGCCTTCAGCGGGAACCCAATTCCCCCCTTCCAACCTCTCCACGCGGAACGGAAACCTCGGCCAGTCGGGCAGGCCATAGAGGTCGTGGCGGATCGGGAAGACGCTCGAGTCGTAGACGTAGCCAGCCTCCAGGAGCTCGTCGAACGCCCAGAGAGTCAGGGCCGAGATCGAATAGCTCGGCGCCCGGTAGCCCAGGACCTGCTGCCCGCCGAGGTCTTCGAGGAGAACCTTCGCTCGGCGAACATCTTCTCGGAACTCCTCGCGCGTCTGGGTGTACACCCGCCGGTGTCCGTACCCGTGGCTCGCGATCTCGTGGCCCCCGGCCTCGATCTCCTTGACCAGACCGGGGCAACGCTCGGCCACCCAGCCGAGGACGAAGAACGTGGCCGTGACACCCTGCTCTGCGAGCATTGAGAGGATCTTACGCGTATTGGCTTCAACGCGAAGCTCCCTCCCATCCCAAGTATCCAGCGCCGAAACCGACTCAAACGCAGAAACGTGGAAATAATCTTCGACGTCGATGGTAAGGGCGTTGACGATCGCCGGCGGCTGGGTGGTTGGGCGGCTGGGTCGAGACGCCGCTGGGCGGCTCGGCGGTCTGAGGTTCACTTGGACCTCACCGCCTGATAGAACGACCATAGTTTTGCGCCCACTCCATCGCTCGCCTGATCGAGGGCGACGTAGTCGTCCTGGCTCAGATATCCCAGGCTGTGGGCAAAGTGGAGTAGGTACTTAACCTCGGCTAACGATCCGATGCTGATGTTCAGGAACTGGATCAGCTCTTTCTCCCCTTTGCGTGAGTACCCTTCTACGATGTTTGTGGGGACAGACAAAGCAGCACGCCTCAGCTGACCGGGGGTAAGGCCATAGCGCTCTTCTTTCGGAAACGTCTCGGCAGCCCGATACACGGTCCGCGCCAACCCATCCGAAAAACTCCAGACTTCGAGCTTCCGCCACCGTTCGTTCGCCATGCGTCGCTTCGCTCCGCGCTGGTCCGCTCGGCGGCTTGACTGCGAGGCTGTCTAACCGCCCAACCGCCCAACCGCCCAAGGTTGTCGATCATCACGTGGCCGACCAAGTGGATCATCGCCGGGCTCTTCCCCTCCCGCAGAAGGTTCGCGACGCCGCTCTCCTCCGTTACAAAGAAGTCGTCGGAGATGGCATCGGTCACCATGCGGTTGATCTCCTCGGGCATGGCGAGATCGAAGCTCCGGAGCCCCGCCTCCACGTGGTCCACCCGGATGCCGAGCTTCTTCGCCACGACGCTGCACGCGAGCGTCGAGTTGACGTCGCCGACGACCACGACCGCGTCCGGCTTCTCTTCGAGGCACACCGGCTCGAAAGCGACCATGATCCGCGCCGTCTGCGCCGCGTGGGACCCGGAGCCCGCGTTCAGGAACCGGTGGGGCGCCGGCAGGCCCAGATCGTCGAAAAAGGCCTGCGACATTTCCCGGTCGTAGTGCTGGCCCGTGTGCACGATGCGGCACTCCACCTCGGGGTGCCGCAGCGCCTCGCGGTAGATCGGCGCGATCTTCATGAAGTTCGGCCGCGCGCCGGCATGAGAAGAACTTTCACGCTCAACTCCGTTTCGATCGCTGGGCAGCTGGGCCGTGGGGCTGCTGGGCTGCTGGGCTGTCCGGCCGCCTCGCCGCCTCGCCGCCCAGCCGCCAGGCCACCTCACCTACTTTATCCCCCTCACCTCTTCGTACGTCGTCATCCCCTCCACCGCCTTGACGAAGCCGTCTTCGAGGAGCGTTCGGAAGCCAGTGGAGTGGGACTCCTTCTCCAACTCCTCCTGGGAAGCGCCGGCGACGATGAGGTTTCGAAGCTGGTCGTCGGGTACGAGGAGCTCGAAGATGCCCAAACGGCCTCGGTAGCCGGTCATGCCACAGGTCCGGCACCCGACGGCCCGGTAGAGTCGCGGGTTCTCCTTGCCGGTCGCCCGGCGAAGCTCGTCCTTCACCGGCTCGGGCGGCTCGAAGGACTCGAGGCACGACGGGCACAGGCGCCGCACCAAGCGCTGCCCCACGACCGCGGCGAGCGCCGAGTAGAGCATGAAGGGCGGGATCCCCTGCTCCAGGATCCGCGGGATCGACCCGATGGTGTGGTTGAAGACCATGCGGGCGAGCACCAGGGTCTTCCCCAGCGCTGCCTCGACGGCGATGCCGAGCACCTCGGGGTCGGAGACGTCGCCCACCATCAGGTAGTCCACGTCCTGACGGATCAGCGCCTTCAGCCCCTGCGCATAGCCGATGCCGGCTCGCTCGTTCGGCTCTGCCTGGTTGATGTCGGAGAGCCGGTTCTTGATCGGGTTCTCGTAGCTGACCGTCGCCTTGGAGGATCGCTTGAGTTGGTTCAGCGTCGCATAAATCGTGGAGGTCTTGCCACTGTCCGGCGGACCAAGCACGAGGATCAATCCGCGCTGGGCCTGTATGATCCGCTGGAACCGCTCGGACATCTCCGGCGCCATGCCGAGGTTCTCGAGGCGGAGCTCTTCCTTCGAGAACGGCTGCTGGAAGGTGAGCACAGCCTGCTCGCCGTTGAGCACTGGGAAGGTGGCCACGTCGATGTCGTAGAACTGGTCTTCGGAGCGGACCCGGAAGTACCCCTGAAGGGGGATTCGCCGCTTGAGGATGTCCATGCCCCCGAGGATCTTCAGCCGGTTGACGAGGTTCTGGCTGTACTCCTTGGGCGGCGTGACGAGGGACTCCAGGAGCCCGTTCACCCGGAGCTTCACCTCCACCGACTCCTCGCCCGGAACGATGTGGACGTGGGTCGCCTTCTTGTCCAGGGCTGCGAGGATCACCGAATTGATGATCTTGACGATCGGCGCCTCGGAGGCGGACTCGATCACCTCCTCGAGGTTCTCCTCCACCACAGCGCCCTGGGGACTGATGATCTCGAGATCGCGCTGGGCCTTGAGGTCGAGGGCCTCCTCCCACTTCGTCGTCGCCGGGAAGAGGTCGCGGAGCTTTCGCTTGATGCCGAACATCGAGGTGACGACCGGCGCGATCCGCAGGCCCGTCATGAATCGGAGCTCGTCGATGACCCGATAGTCGTGGGGGTTGGCCATGGCGACCGTGAGGGTCTTCTCGTGGACCTCGATCGGGAGCACGAAGTTCTTCTTCATGAACTTCTCAGGAACGAGATTCACCGTCTCGGGAGCAATCGCGTACTTCTGGAGGCTGATCGCCGGCACCGACTGCTGCCGGGAGAGCAGGTACTCGAAGTCCTCGACCGTCACGTACCCCTTGCGGATCAGGACACTGCCCAGTCGCTCGCCGGACTTCTTCTGCTCCGCCACCGCCTCGGCCAACTGATCGTCGGCGACGAGTTTGTATTCCAGGAGGAGTTCGCCGATCTTTTTGGCCATGGGGAGGAACCTCGTTAGAGAGCTGGAAAGCTCGGAAGCGGGAAAGCTCAAAACAGCTAGAAAGCGAGCCAGCTAGAAAGCTAGAAAGCTAAAAACAGCTCGCAAGCGAGCAAGTTAGAAACAGCTCAAAAGCTGGCATGTTAGAAAGCTCAAGACAGCCGTGACACTGGAAACCATCAGTCGGTTAGCTCTTACATCCAGTGATATGGGCCCTAAGTTTTTATTAATAATTCTACAGCAACAACAAGGCCTCATACACTGCGAGCGATTTTGCCATAGAACGACCACAACATCCTGCCTAGTTCGTTGTATCGCCCTATCATTTCTTCATAGTCAACGTCACATAGGTAGCCGATTCGGTGCACAAAATGCAACAAATACTTCACTTCAGCTAGTGAACCTAAGCTGATGTTCACAAAATGCCGGAGTTCTCGATCCCCTCTTCGTCCATATCCTTCTACGATATTCGTCGGAATCGACAACGCAGCCCGTCTCAGTTGGGACGTGGCGCCATACGCTTCTGCCCGTGGAAAGGATCGGGTGACTTCATAGACTCGACATGCGAGATCGTCAGCGACCCGCCAGACATCGAGCTTCACCCACCGATCCTGAATCATGCTTCCAGCTTCCTAGCTTTCCATCTTTCCAGCTTCCTAGCTTTCCATCTTTCCAGCTTTCCATCTTTCCAGCTTTCCAGCCTCCTAGCCTCCTAGCCTCCTAGCTTCCTCGCCTCTCTCAACAAACGTCCCAAAAAACGCCTCGTACTGCTTCTTCACCCCTTCGATTACCCGCAGGAGATCCGCCGTCAGGTGTTCCATGGCGTCGCGATGTGTGGTGAAGGAACCGGCGCGCCCGTTGGGCTTTTCCAGGAAGTAATTGGCGCCGGCGGCGAAGATCCGTCTCCTCAGGGTGGAGAGATCCAGGTCGCTCAGGTAGATGCGGGGCACGTGGGGGAGCTCCTCGGAGATCCGCGCGACCCTCTCCACATTGGACGAGTCGTCCTGCTCGGCGCCCAGTACCGCCACCGTGAACCACCCCGAACGGCTGCCGTCTCGGAGGGCCTCGGAAAAGGCTCGATAGTCCCGGTGGACCTCGGCGTCGATCCGGCTCGCCTCGAAGGCCTCGGCCAGGGCATTCTGAATTCGAGGGTCCGGGTCGTAGGCGTGCACCCGCAGGGCAGGGAAGCGGACCGCGCCGCCCACGGTCTCTCTCCGCACCCGCTCGAGCTGATCCAGGCGCTTCTTCCACTCGCCCTTGAGCTGGGTCACGCGCTCCCTGAACTCCTCCTCGCGCTTTTCGACATCGGCGACCCGGCGCGCCACCTCGAGCTCGCGGGACCTCAGGTCGCCCTCCTTCTTGGCGAGGTACCCCGCTCTCTCGGCCGTGCGACCCGGTCCAGGTCCGGGGACCGGCTCCCGGACCGCCTGAACCGTCACGGAGTCGAACCGCGCCTCAAGGGCGGCAACCTTCGCCCGAAGCTCTGCGTCCGCGTCTCGGGTCGCCGGCTCCGGGGGCGGCGCCTTCCCCTGCTGGTCCCGGGAGATCTGCGCCGCGACCTCAGCCACGATCGCATCGCCGATGATCCGCGTCTCGGCCACGTAGGCGTGAAGGAGCGCCGCATCACACAAGACGTTGATGAGGCGAGGAATGCCGCCGGTGGCCACGTGGATCGCGGGAATCACCTCCTCGGGGAAGACCGGCGCCTTCTCGGGATCCCGGCATACTTTGGAGAGGCGGTGGCGGACGTACTCGGCGACCTCCCCCGGCGTAAGGGCCCCCAGGTGATACCGGACCGTGGTGCGCTGCCGCAACTGCTCGAGCTCCGGGGACTCGATGAGGGTTCGCAGCCCCGGCTGTCCCACGAGGATGATGTGGAGGAGCTTCGCCTTCTCAGTCTCGAGGTTCGAGAGCATCCGCACGCCCTCGAGGCTCGACACGCCCAGGTCTTGCGCCTCGTCCACGAGGAGCACGCAGCTTCGCCCCTCGCGGAACCGCTCGATCAGGAAGTCGTTCAGGTTGGAGAGGAGAGAGGCCGTGCCGAGCCCCTCGGCGGTGAGCCCGAAATCTCGGAGGATCAGCTCAAGAAGCTCTTTGTAGGACACGTGGGTGTTGGTGACCTGGCTCAGCACCACGTTGTCCCCGAGGTTCGCGATCAGCGCGCGAAGCAGCGTCGTCTTCCCGGAGCCAACCTCTCCCGTGATCATGACGAACCCGCTCTTCGCCTCCACCCCGTACGTCAGGTGCGCCAACGCCTCCCGGTGCCCCCGGCTCAGGTACAGGAAGTCCGGGTCCGGCGTCAGGTTGAACGGCTTTTCGGAAAGGTCGAAGAACTTACGGTACATAAGAGTTCCCAGTTCAGGGTTCCGACTTCCCAGTTTATCCCCAGGATGGGGTGTATCCCGCGGGCCCATGGACGGGCAGGAGCGGGGCCCAGTGTCGAGTTCCAAGTTCAGCGGTGCCAGCCTTCTAGCCTTCTAGCCTTCTAGCCTTCTAGCCTTCTAGCCTTCTAGCCTTCTAGCCTTCTAGCCTTCTAGCCTTCTAGCCTTCTAGCCTTCTAGCCCTCTAGCGTACTAGCGTCCTAGCGTCCTAGCTTTCTACCTCCCCTTCCCGAACAACACTACCTTCACCGTCTCGAAGATGATGCTGAGATCCATCCAGAAGCCCATCCTCTTGATGTAGTAGAGGTCGTAGCGGAGCTTCTCGAGAGCGTCTTCGACGGTGGAACCGTAGCTGTACTTAACCTGGGCGAGGCCGGTGACGCCAGGCCTGACGGAGTGGCGCTCAATGTAGTATGGAACTTGAGCCGCCAGCTGGTCCACGAAGAACGGCCGCTCCGGCCGGGGTCCCACGAAGCTCATCTCTCCTCGGAAGACGCTGATGAGCTGGGGGATCTCGTCGATCCGGGTCTTTCGGATAAAGCTCCCTACCCTCGTCACCCTCGGATCCTGCTCGGCGGCCCAGACGGGCCCGGTCGAGGTCTCGGCGTCCTGACACATCGAGCGGAACTTGAGGACTTCGAAGATGCGGCCGCCCTTGCCTACCCGCTCCTGCCGGAAGAACACCGGTCCGGGCGAGTCGAGCTTGATCAGGAGGGGAAAGACCGCCCAGACCGGCAGGGCCACGATCATGCCCACGCCGCTGGCCAGGAAGTCGACAAGACGCTTCAGGAGCACGGTCAGGCGCCGCTTCGAGAAGCCGTCGGAGAAGATGAGGTCGCTCGGCTTCAAGTACTCCACGAGCATGCGGCCGGCGAGCTGCTCGTAGCAGGCGCAGCCATCCTCCACCCGACACCCCGAGAGCCGAAGCTCGAGGAGCTCGCGGACCGGGAACTTGCCCCTGCGCTCCGCGATCGCCACGACCACCCGGTCCACGTCGGCTCGGCGACCGTGGCGTAGAATCTCGTCGAACCCCCCAAGGATCGGCGGCAGCCCCTCCGGGGTGGCCGCCGCGATAGCCGGATCGGCGGCAAGGCAGCCGACCACTTGGAACCCGAGCGTCCTTCGAGTCAGTGACTCGCCGTACACCTTGCGTGCCAGGTCTCCGGCCCCGACCAGGAGGATTCGCACCGAGAGCCCACGACTCGACAAGACGGCGGCGTAAGCGACCCGCCAGAGGACGACCACACCGAGGCCGATCGCGACGAAGAGGAGGAACACCCCCCGCCCCAGAATCAAACTCGGGTAAACGTAGTACAAAAGCGCGAGCGCGATGCTCGCAATCCCCATCCCCTTGAGCAGACCGATGAACAGCTCCCGGCGGCTGTTGAGGGCCTGGGGCTCGTAGAGGTCCGTGTAGTAGAACGAGAGCTGGGTGATGCTGACGACCAGGGCCATACGCAGCCCTTGACCGGGCTCCCGGAGTACGGTCCCCACCTCGGGGCCGAAGCGCACCGCCATGGCGGCCAGAAGGGCCAGGAGCACGATCCCCCCCTCCGAGACCAGCAAGGTCAGGTGGCGGGCTGTGATCGTGCGGCGAAGGGGCATGGGAGCGTTGGGCGGCTAGGCGGCTAGGCGGCTAGGCCGCTGGGCCGCTGGGCCGCTGGGCCGCTGGGCCGCTGGGCCGCTGGGCCGCCGAACCCCGAATCAGATCTCGGTGCGTTGCTCTCATGATCGCTTCCTCGCTGTTTCCGGGTTCCCAGTTCCCAGTTCCCAGTTCCCAGTTCCCAGTTCCGAGTTCTAGGATCCAGCATCCTAGCTTCCTAGCTTCCCAGCTTCCTAGCCTTATCCCCAGGATGGGGTGTATCCCGCGGGCCCACGGACGGGCAGGAGCGGGGCCCAGCCTCCCAGCTTTCTAGCGCTGCTTCGGCTTCGCCTCCTCGTACGAGCTGTAGTAGTAATACCCCTTCTTGTACGAGTAACCGTGTCCCGGCTCTTCGGCCCGGTTTAGGATCGTCCCGAGCACCTTGCCGGGCGGCAGCGATTCCGCCGACTGCTGGACCATGTGCTTCAGGGTCTTGCCGGCACGGATGACCATGAGAACTCCATCGACGAATTCCACCAGGAAGTTAACATCGCTGATGGGGTGAATCGGGGGCGTGTCGACGATCACATAGTCGAAACGGCCGCGGGCTGCGGCCAGGAACGCCGCGAACTCCGGGCTGGCGAGGAGCTCCGCCGGGTGGCCCTCGGCGTTGCCCGCGGTGACCACCTGGAGGCCGAAGAAGGGCGTGCGCCGCACAATGTCCTCTTCCGAGGCGGCGCCCTGCAGGTAGTCGGACAACCCGGGAGAGAGGGGGAGGTCCAAGAGGGCGTGGACGTTCGGTCTCCGAAAATCCGCGTCGACGAGCAAGACGTCACGGTTTGCATTCCCGGCCATGACCAGCGCGAGGTTCACGGCCGTCACGCTCTTCCCTTCGCCCTTGACCGCGCTGGTAATCGCCAGAACCTGCGCGGTGGTCGTTGCATTGAGCCGCTCCAGGCGACTGCGGAGCGATCGATACTGCTCCACGACGACGGACCGCGGCTCGCGGAGCGCGAAGATGCGAGAATCGACGCCCTGCACCGCCCGTGGATCGAGCGTCACAGCCTCCCGCAAGATGGGTGCCCCATTGCGCTTCCGGCGCTCGGGGCCCTTTCCGCCCTCGCTCCCGTCCGCTGGGGCATGGCGGCCCCGCTCCTCCAGAGCAACCGTCGTGCTCTCGAGGATGCCCTCTCGCTTGGCCTTCTCCAACGCCTCGATGATCTTGCTCATCCGTAAGCTCGGCTCCTCTTCATCGCGTCGTCGTCCAGTAGGTGTTCTGGACCTTGGTGTAGAAATCTCCGAAGGCCTGAGGCAGGGGCTTTACGGCCAGGTGCACGGCCAGGGCCGCTACGAGCACGGTCCCTGCCGCCACGCCGGCTCCCCAGACCCGAAGCTTGCGCGCGCGAACCCGATCCTCGTCGGTAACGATTTCCGGGATCACGCCCAGGACCGGAAGGCCCACAAGGGATTCGAGCTCGTCTCTCGACCGAACAGCGGGGATCAGGAAGTCGAGCACGAAGACCACCCCCGCCCCCAGCATTGCACCGCCACCCATCCCTCCCAGTGAGATCCCGATGCGATTGGGCCAGAAGGGCTTCTCGGGCAGGTTCGCCGGGTCTACGATCCGAAACTGCTCACCCTTCTGCTTGCGCTCCATGTTCTCCGAGAGGTCGGCCTCGAGCTTCTTGTTGGTCAGGTCCTCGAGGACCGCCTTCATATTCGTATACCCTTCGCTCAGCTGCTTCATCTGCAGCTCTCGGGCCGGCGCAGCCCCGATCCGAGCTTGGTAGGTTTCGACCGCCCTCTGAAGACTCTGGTTCTCGACCACGAGCCGCACCGCGTCCGCCTCGCTCCGTGCGATATCGGTCTTCAGTTGGTAGTAGGCAGGCGGGTACTCGACGTGCACGTCCGTTTCGACGTTGGCCGAAGTTCGTTGCGACGCCTCACTCGCCGGCGAGTCCGCGGGAATGAGCCCCGGCCCGGGTTGCGCCCTCTCCTTCGACATCTGCGACCGAAGGCGCTTGACGTTGGCAGCGAGCCGCACCACATCAGGGTGCCGATCCGTGTGCGTGGCCCGAAGCGACGCCAGTTCCTCCTCTTGCCGGTCCAACTCCCGCTCGAGGGCAGTGGGCGGGGGGGCGTCTGGGGGCCGCCTCACGCTCCCCTCTCGCCGCACGGCCGCCAACTCGCGATCCCGAGCGAACTGTGCCTTGGCTTGGGCCGTCAGCCGTTCCCGTTCGTCCTGCACCCTCTTCTCCATGTCCGCCATCTGCTGCTGCAGCAGGACCTTCCGGTCCTTCGCGGCGTTGATGCTTTGGGTGTTCATCTGGAGTCGATTCTGCAGCTCGTTGAGACGGGCCTGATTGCTCGCGAGCTGATCGTTCAGTTCGTTCATGAACTTCTTCTTGAACTCGTAGATCTCCTGTTCCTTCTGCTGCACGGCTCCTTTGTACCGGTCGATCTCGTCGGCCAGGAACTGGCTGGTCCCGATCGCCTGCTGCTCTCGATCCTTCAGGTTCTCCTCGATGAACAGGCCCGCCAGCCGGTTCGTCACGACCATGGCTGTCCTGGGGTCGGCGTCGACGTAGGATACTTCGAACGACTCCCCGACCCGGCCGGAGCGGTTGAGGTCGATCGAGACCCTCTTCCGCATCAAATTGACGATTTCTTCAGATGAATAGTTTTGGTTCTTTTCTCCAAGAAACAGACTGAATTCTGAAATGATCTGCTCTAAAGCAGTACGGCTCAGTATCTGTTGCGAAATCGTATTGAGACGTTCTCGTAGGTCAGTAGTCACAGTGGACGAAACATACTTTTCTGGAACCTTTTGTGGAGTTACAAATATTAGAGTGCGAGATCTGAACTTGTTCGGCAGCGTGACGCTGTAAAGGGTCGCTGTCAGTCCGGCCACGGCAGCGGGGACCAGGATGAACCATTTGCGGCTCAGGAGCGTGTTCAGGTACTTGAGAAGCTCAGTCTTCTGTGATGTTTTGTCCATGACCTTATCTTCGCTCAGGGTTGGAATTGGCTCACGCGCCGACGAGACAGTGCGGGAATTCTCCCCTCTCTTCTACCACTCGAACGTAACCGATGCCTCGACACGATTCTCTCGGTAGCTCGCGAGGTCGCTCTCGGCCGCCATCCTTTGCCGCTCGTGGGAGTACCGCACGGAGCCCGAGAGCCATTCCAGGAACTGCGCGTGGAAGGAAATCCCGCCGCCGTAAAGCCAATAGTCGTCCTCGGTCTGGTCCTCATTCCGTCGGCTCAGTCTGGCCTCCGCCAATGCAAACGACCTCTGCCCCAGCCTCACGCGAAGCGATCCTGCTCCGCGGCCGACCCAGTAGTCGCCGGAGCCCGCCGCATCCAGCGACTCCCCCTTGGGGTAGCCCTCCTCGTACCCTCCCTCCAGATGGCCGTCCCAGCGTCGGGCCACCTGCGAATCCAGGGCCGCCCTGACCCGCCGGACGTCGGTGAGCTCGGTCCGCTCCGTACGAGAGCTCGGGAGCGCATACTCCAGCGCCTGGGACACTCCCAGGGTCGCCGTGGTATAGGCCGTGAAACGGTGAGAGAGGTCCGCGCCCCAGCTCCAAAACCTATCGGCCTCTCCGTGGCCGGGCACGAGCCACTGCATTCCTCCCCGCAGTCCGACGTCCGTCGTCGGGGAGAACGGTAGAGAGTACCCTAACGTCGCACTGTGGAGCCAGTAGTCCGAGCCCTCGCTCGGATTTCCCCGGTCCACCGCATAGCCGAGCGACACCCGCTGTGGAGGGTTCTCGGGCGCGAAGCGCAAGACGTGCTCCCAGGTGATGTCGGCCCCGTGGTTGGTTCGATTGGCGTCGCCTCCCGTCTGCTCCCTGGCGTACCGGTACCCCCCGGAAAGGGTGTCCGTCGGCGCGAACTGGACCGCGAGGCGGGTAGCCGCCACGTGGGACCGGGTGTCCTCGCCCTCGGACTCGTCCGAGCGGTAGTGGCGGTAGTGAAACTGGTACGAGCTCGTGTTGCTCACGGCCTGCGAGGCCCGCCAGGAGTACTCGGCGTGGGCCGCGTAGTTGTCGAACCGGTTCTGGTAGGTGGAACGGACCCCCTCGGGTGCCGCGTCGACGCCGCTCTCGGCGCTTCGCGTCACGTCCCCGCCGCCGGAAAGACTCAGGTTGCGGGCCGCCTGCCAGCGCAGGGCCGCGGCCAGGGCGTCGCTCCGAAGGTCGCGGCCCTCCAGCGCGTCGCTTCGGTACAGGGGCTCGATATGGCGCGCCTCGAGGCTGCCGTCGAGCCTCGACGACCGGCGCAGCCACGAGAGCCCCACGTTTCCGTTCGCCAGAAACGCCTCCCTCGGATTCTCGGTCCGATCGATGTTGTCGCTGTACGTCCCGTCGCCCGTCACGCGCAGGGTCCACCGCGACAGGGCCCCTTCGGGGATCACGGTCTGAAGGTCCGGGACCCACCAGCCCTGGAACGAGGACCAGTATCGACCGACCTCGGCGTCGAACGCCTCCGGGCTTCCGGCCGCCGGGGGGACCGCCGCCCATGCCGACGATGTGAGCAGAAGCGTGGAAGCGAGACAAACAACGCGGGCCGCCGCCTCAGGGAACAATGATCACGTCTCCCGGCTGGACCACGAAGTCCGCCTCCGTTCCCTTGGAGATGATCTTCTTGGCATCGACGTTGAGCCGCTTCTGCACTCCCCCCTCCCAGCGGACGACGGAGACGTTGCCGCTGTCGGCGAACTCCTGGAAGCCCCCGGCCATGGTAAGGACCTGGAGGAACGTCCGGGGGGACCTGAGCTTCTGGGCCCCGGGCGTTCGGACCATGCCCATCAGGTAGACGGTGTAGCTGTTGATCTCCACGAGGCCGACGGTCACCACCGGGTCCGCGAAATAGGCTGCGAGGCGTCCCTGGAGCTGGAAGGCCAGCTCACCGGTCGTGAGCCCCTCGGCCACGAACTCGCCGACCAGGGGAAGGGAGACGCGCCCGTCGGGACGGACCCACACCTGCCGCGAGAGATCGGGGTTGCGCCACACGTTGATGTCCAGGAGGTCCTCGACTCCGACTCGATACTCCGGCCTCGCACTCGCCACCTCTCCGGGTCGCTCCCCTGCCGGGGTCTTCAAGCGGTTGGCCGGGGCGTAGTTGATGGTCTCGAGGCTCACCGTGACCACAGGGTCGGTGAGGTACTCCTTGAGCTTCTCGGCGATCGTCTTCGTCAACCCCTCGGGGGTCTGACCTTCGGCCTGGATCTCGCCAACGAGAGGCAGGGTGAAGCGGCCGTCCGGCCGCACCGAGACCCGGCGGGAGACGTCTGGGTTCTTCCAGACGTTGACTTCCAGGCTATCGCCCAGACCAATCCGGTACGGGGCGCGGTCCGGTGCCGCAGCAGCAGCCTTCGGCGGCGCCTCGTCGGCGACCGCCGCTCCGACACCCAGGGCCGCGAGAAGCATGCCTGCGAGGAGAAACGTCCGGTTTCGCATCATTGAGAATCCTCTCTTCAGGATAGCGGTCAGCGGTCAGCGGTCAGCGAATGATCATCCGTAGGTAGTTGCTGGTTCTCAGTCAGATTCAGTTTGTCAGCTTCCTAGCTTCCTGGCTTCCTAGCTTTCCAGCTTCCTAGCCGCCCAGCCGCCCAGCCGCCTAGCCGTCCCCCCTTCCCCTCACTCCAACCCCGTCTCACGAATCTTATAGAGCAGCGCCTTGTAGCTGATGTCGAGATGGGATGCCGCCTTCTTGCGGTTCCACCGGGTCTTCGCGAGCACCTGTTCGAGCACGATGCGCTCCGCGCGGCTCGCCGCGAGCTTGGCCACTTCCTTCAGCGTCTTGCCGTCGAACTCCTCGGGCTCCAGGAGGGATTCGGCCGCGGGCTCCGCGCTCCGGTCCTTGGCCCGAAGCGTCTGGATCTCTCGGCGCACGCCGTCGACGTCGCCCAGCACCACGAGGCGTTTCGCGTAGTTTTCGAGCTCCCGGACGTTTCCCGGCCAGCGGTACCCACTCATCTCGGCGAGCAGTTCACTCGGCACCGGAACGGCCGGTCGATCATACTGCTGAGAGAACCGGTCGAGGAAGTAATCGACGATCGCCGGGATCTCGGCCGCCCGCTCTCTCAGGGGCGGAAGCACGAGGTTGACCACGTTGAGGCGGTAGAAGAGATCCTCGCGAAAGCGCCGCTGCTGGATCTCGTCAGCCAGATTGCGGTTGGTGGCCGCGATGACGCGCACATCGACCCGGATGGGCGTCTTGCCCCCGAGCCGGCACACCTCCCCGTCCTGGAGGACGTGGAGCAGCTTGGCCTGGAGGTCGAGGTGCATCTCGGTGATCTCGTCCAGGAAGATCGTCCCGCCGTCCGCGTACTCGAACTTGCCCTGTTTGGTGTGGCTCGCGCCGGTGAACGCCCCCTGCTCGTACCCGAAGAGCTCGCTCTCCAGCAACTCCCGCGGCAGGGCCGCGCAGTTGACTTTCACCAGGGGTCGCCCTCGGCGCGACGAGCACTGCCAGATGGCCTTCGCCAGGAGATCCTTGCCCGTGCCGCTCTCCCCGCGCAGCAGCACGGTGATGTCGGTGTCGGCGACCTGGTCGACGACGGCCTGAACGTCTCGGAGGCCCGCGTTGGCTCCGAACAGGAGGTGGTAGGGTGAGCCCTTCTCCACCTCGCTGCGCAGCCGCCGGACCTCGCGCTCGAGTCGGATGCGTTCCTCCACCCGCCGCAGCGCAAGGTAAAAGTCGTCGGGCCGAAACGGCTTCTCCAGGAAGTCGAGTGCCCCGAGTTTCATGCACGAGACGACGGCCCCGAGGTTCTTCTTCCCCGACACCATGAGGACGCTCGTCTCCATGCCCGACGTCCGCACGTCCTCGAGCAGCCTCCGGCCGTCCATGTCCGGCAGGTACAGATCCACGAAGGCCACGTCGGGGCGTACCGCTTTCAGGCGCTCCAATCCCTCTCGCCCCGTGCGCTCGTGGTGCACGTGGTAGCCGCCTCTAAACGTCTTGGTCAGATGGTCTGCCGTGTAACCGTCCGGCTCCACGACGACGATGGAAGTGCCCATGGACCTCCCTGTGCCCGGGCTCACCCCGATCTCGCAGTCCTCAGATGCGGCCAGGTCCGGTCTGTAGCAACTTTCGGGCCACTTGCGGGATTTCAGCAGACGACGAAGGCTCGCAGGTGCCGGGACGGAGGAACGCGAGCAAGGGGTAGGGATGCGACGCGTCGCGATCCCCCGCGCAGCGAGCGGTTTGGGGCGGACTGCGGCGGTAGGGTACGGCTGATCTTGCTCCTGCAATAGGAAGAGGAGGAAACAGAGTGGGTAACTTTGTTCCACCAAGGAAGCAAAGTACCCACTCCGGTGCGGGAGAGCCGTCGTCTACCGGCTTCGCTGGTACGTGCCGATGAGCTCGACCTGGCCGAGGACCTTGCCCTTCATGGCCTCCTCGAGCTTTGCCTTGGTCGGCCGGCCCAGGTCGGGCAGCAACGCGCTGAGGGCGTAGAGCTTGTGGAAGTACCGGTGCCGACCGATGGGCGGACACGGGCCGCCGCACCCGGTCCGCTTCCAGTCGTTCAGCCCCTCCAGTGTGCCGGCCGGCAGGCGCTCGGGGGGAACCGCCTCGGGCAGACCCGTTGCCGTGGGGGGGAGATTGTAGAGCACCCAGTGGACCCAGGTCATCTTCGGTGCCTTGGGGTCCGGCGCGTCGGGGTCGTCCACCACGAGAACGAGGCTTCGGGTGCCTTCGGGCAGGCCGGACCAGTCAAGGGGCGGAGACACATCCGCGCCGTCGCAGGTGTACTTCTTCGGGATCTCTCCCTGGTGAGGGAAGGCGGACGAGGTAAGCGCAAAACTCATGGTTGCCGCTCCTTTCCACGCGCGTGAGTCCGAGGCGACCGCACCGGCACAGGCCAGGACCGTGGCCGAGAGGCAGGCGGCGAGGCGCCACCGGAGGTCGTTCATCCCAGGTCCTCTCCTCCCCCCTCGTTCCGAACCGTCAGTCTGCCAGGGTCCGGTCCGAGGGCAAGGCACAGCGGCAACCCGACCCGGACTCGCTTCGCAATTGCAGCCCGTCCGGCTCTCTCCTAGACTGGTGTCCGTTCGGAAAAGGGCCCTCCGTTCGGACGCTGTCGGCTTTCAGCGTTCGGCCCTCAGCCAAAACACAAAAAAATCGACGGTCTTGAGCTGATGACCGATAGCTGACGGCTGATGGCCCCATCCGGAAAGCATGGGTTTCCGGATGGACACCAGACTGGGCCTCCGCTTCGGCCCCAAAGCCTCCGGAAAGGCCGCCATGTGTACGCTCCACCTCTTCTTTCAGATCTTTTCCGAGGCGCCGGTGCTCTTCGCCGCCACCCGCGACGAGCTCCTGGATCGCCCCTGGGATCCCCCGGCGCTGCTCGCCGAAGCGCCCCGGATCTACGGTCCCCGGGACGCCTCGGCGGGCGGCACGTGGCTCGGCGTCAATGAGGACGGGGTGCTGGTGAGCCTGGCCAACCACGAGGGCACCCTCGCGGGAGTCGTCGGCCCGTCGCTGTGCTCGCGCGGCATGCTCGTGCTCGACGCCCTTCGGCGCCGCTCGGCGGCAGAGGCCGCAGCCTTCTCCGAGGGAGCGGCGCCCGCGTGCAAGTCCTACACGCTGGTCATCGCGGACCGACGGGACGCCTTCATCGTCGACCGCACACCCCGGGGTTCGCGCCGCTACGCTCTCGCGCCGGGTTGCCACGTGGTCACGAACGCCCGCTTCCGCGACCCCGACGACGCGAAGGCCGCTCGTTGCCAGCGGCGGATGGAGGCGCTGGCCTCCCGCGGCCGAGTGCCCTCCGACCGGGACCTGGCCGAGCTCCTCTCGGATCACGACACCGACTCCCCGGCGGTGCGGCCCCTCTGTATCCACCCCGACGGGCCTCCGGGGTTCGGAACCTCGTCGGCGAGCGTCGTCGAAATCGACGACGACGGCCTCGTGACCCGGTTCCTGTTCGCGGCCGGGCCGCCGTGCACGGCATCACTTCGGGACGTGACGCCCGTTCTGCGGCGCCGTGGCCGCGCGCGGCAGTCGAACGCGGCGCAAGAGCCTTGACAGAGCCGCTTCGCGGATGGTACAAACCTTTTTTCTCGACTTTCGGACCCTCGAACCCGCTCTGGAGGAACGGCTTTGGCTCACCACAAGTCGGCGCTCAAAAAGATCCGTAGGGACGAGAAGCGGCGCCTGCGCAACAAGGCGGTGCGCACGCGCTTTCGCAATTTGGTGAAGGCAGTCCACGAGGCCGTGGAGAGCGGCGACGCAGCCAAGGCGAAGGAGGCGCTCGACACCGCGGTGCCCTACCTTCAGAAGGCCGCAGGCAAAGGCGTTTACCACAAGAACAAGGTCTCTCGAGACATCTCGCGCCTGACGACCCAGGTGGTCACGCTCCAGAGCTGACCAACCGGCGGTCTCGACCGCATCCCGCCCCAGACACCCAGGAGCCCCGACCGCGGTCGGGGCTCTTTCATTGTGTCCATACTCGAATTCACCCGACGACCGTTCCGAGGCGAGAATCGCCTCTCGCCGAGGCGCAGAGCGCGCCGAGAGAGACCTCTTCTGGGGATTTCTCTGCGTTCCCTGCGCCTTTGCGCGAGACGGCCTTTGTTCTGTCTTCTCCAGCCGGACCCTGCCCCTGGGTCTTGCGTCGGTGCCTCTCGAGGATTTCTAGCGACGCCGCGCGCACAGCCGAAGCACGAGCGCGTCCAAAGCCTCGGCCCCGGCCCCGGTCTTCAGCGCCACATCGGTGGCCACAAGCGTGTGAAACGCGTCCCGAAGATCCTCTGCGCGCCATCCCTTCGCCTGCCTCAGGAGCCCGTCGGCCACGAAGGGCGGCACCCCCACGGCCGCCGCGACCGCACTGCGGTCCGCCCGGAGCCGCTCGTCGAGCAACTCCCGGGTCGACCACAGCAGCCGGACGTGGCGGTGGATCATGTAGAGGAGCCGCACCGGCGGCTCGCCCAGTTGGAGGAGGCGGCGCAGGGTCCGGGTGGCGGCGGCGAGGTCCCGCGCCCCGAGGGCGTCGCAGAAGACGAAGACGGTCGTGGCCCGGCTCTCGCCGACCAGAGCCTCGACGTCCTCCCGCGTGATCCCTCCGCCCTCTCCGGCGAAGGTCCGGAGCTTCTCGATCTCCTGGTGGAGGAGCTGAAGATCCGGGCCGACCCGGAGCACGACCGACTCCAGCACGCCCGGCCCGGGCCGGAGCCCCGCCTCGCGGGCCAGCCGCTCCGCCCAGCCCGGCAGCTCACGCTCCGAGGGCCGCCTGCACTCGACCAGGCGCGCCGCCTTCTCCAATGCCTTGCCGGCCTTGGTGCGCTTGTCGAGGGTGGCGGCCACAAAGACGAGGCAGGTGGAGGGGTTGGGGGCGCCGAGGTAGGGGAGGACCGGCTGCCAGGCGTCGGCCAGCCACAGGTGCGCGCTCCGGACCACGACGAGCCGGCGCCCGCCGAGGAAGGGCAGCGTCTTGGCCGCCGACACCACCGCCGCCGGCGAGGCACCCGGGGCCTCGTACACCTCGCGATTGAGCTCCGCGGCTCCGGGGCCCAGGGCCTCCCCCTCCACCTCGGCCAGGGCGCGCGCCACCAAGAAGCTCTCGTCGCCGTAGATGTAGACGACGGGCGCCGCCTTCATGCGCCGCCGTCCGTCACCAGATCGACCCGGCGCAATACCTCCCCGGCCAGCTGGCGGGCTAGCTGCGTGAGCGCCTCGCCCTTTCGTACCTGGGTCTGCTCCACCTTATCGCCGGCCGCGAACTCGCGGTCCGAACGGATCTTCAGCCCCTTCCAGACGACCCGTCCGCCGGGCGCCTCGAGCTTCGCCTCGATCTCGGCGGCGAGAAGGTAGAGCCGCGGAAGGTCCCCCACGGCGTAGGCCACGGCAGTCTCCTGGACCGAGACCACCCGGGTCGACAGGAGCCACGCCCCGGCCTGGCCGCTCGCCCCCAGTGCGGCCTCGGGCCGATCCACCACCCCGCGGGCGAGGGCCGCCCGGAGCTGGCTCCCGAACAGGGGCTCGCGGCTGTCGTCGACCACGGGCCCCACGCGAAGCGGCCGGCCGTGCGCCGCTCCGGAGGCGACGAGGCGATACCCGCAGCCTACGACGAAGAGCGCAGCCGCGAGGACCGCGGCTGCCGCCTTCACCCGACCACGAGGCTCAGGAGCCGTCCGCTGACGTAGACGCACTTGCGCACCGACTGCCCCCCGACGAACCGGCTCACGTTCTCGTCGGCCAGCGCCTTGTCCCGCACTTCCTCCTCCGAGGCCGAGGGCGCCACCTGGAGCCGCCCCCTCACCTTGCCGTTGACCTGCACGACCACGGTGATCTCGTCGCGCACGAGCGCGTCGGGGTCGGCATTCGGCCACGCCGTGTCGGCGAGGGGAACAGTCTGGCCGAGGGCCTCCCAGAGCTCCTCCGCCAGGTGGGGCACCATGGGCGAGAGGACCTTCAGGAGCACCTCCACGGCCTCCCGGAAGACCGCGCGCGCCGCCGCGCCTTCGGTCACGAACCCGGCCATCTCGTTGACGAGCTCCATGGCTGCCGCGATGGCCGTGTTGAAGTGGAAGCGGTCCTCGATGTTCTCGGTCACCCGCACGATCGTCTCGTGGACCTTGCCGCGCAGCTTGCGCTCGGCGGCCGAGAGCTCGCCCTCCGGCCGGGCAGGCGCGGCCGGAAGCCACGCGGCGTTGTCGGCGACGAGGCGCCACACGCGCCGCAGAAACCGGTAGGCGCCCTCGACCCCCTCCTCGTTCCACTCCAGGTCCTTCTCCGGCGGGGCGGCGAACAGGCTAAACAGCCGCGCGGTGTCCGCGCCGTACCGGGCGACCAGCCCCTCGGGGTCCACGAGGTTCTTCTTGGACTTGCTCATCTTCTCGATCCGGCCCGTCTCCACCGGACGGCGACAGTGGCGGCAGGCTCCGTCCTCGACCTCCTCCGGGAAGAGCCAGCCGTGCTCCGAACACCGCTGGGTCTCCATGCACACCATGCCCTGGGTCAGGAGGTTCGTGAACGGCTCGTCGAGCGCCGCGACCCCGAGGTCTCGCAGCACGCGCGTGTAGAACCGGGAGTAGAGGAGGTGGAGCACCGCGTGCTCGATCCCTCCGATGTACTGATCCACCGGCATCCAGGGCTCCACCCGGGCGCGGTCGAGCATCCCCCGGTCAAAGTCGGCGCAGGCAAACCGCGCGAAGTACCAGGAGCTCTCCACGAAGGTGTCCATGGTGTCGGTCTCGCGGCGCGCTGCGGCCCCGCACCGGGGACACCGGGTCTCGTAGAAGGGCGGAATCTCGGCGAGCGGGAGCACCCGCCCCTCGGGAAACTCCACGTCTTCGGGAAGCGCCACCGGGAGCTCGTCCTCGGGGACCGGCACCACGCCGCACGCCTCGCAGTGGACGACCGGGATCGGCGCCCCCCAGTACCGCTGCCGCGAGATCCCCCAGTCGCGCAGCCGGTAGTTGACGGTCTTCTTCCCGAGGCCCCGGCCGGCGAGCTCGTCGGTGATCGCGTCCATGGCCTGGACGTTCGGCAGGCCGCCGAACCCGGCGGAGTTCACGAGGCGCCCCTCGTCCACGTAAGCCTCGGTGATCGAGTCGCCGTCGAGGGCCGCACCCTCCGGCTGGATGACGACCTTGACGGGGATGCCGTACTTTCGGGCAAACTCGAAGTCGCGCTGGTCGTGGGCGGGCACGGCCATCACCGCGCCCGTGCCGTACTCCATGAGCACGAAGTTCGCCGCGTAGATCGGGACCTTCTCGCCGGTCAGGGGGTGGACGCACCAGGCGCCGGTGAACACCCCCTCCTTCTCGTAGTCCTCGGAGGAGCGCTTGATCTTGTCGTCGCGCTTGACCCGGTCGACAAAGCCCAGTACCTCGGCCTCGCGGGGCGTTCCCGCGACGAGCTCGGCCACGAGCGGGTGCTCGGCCGCGAGACTCATGAAGGTGACGCCGTAGAGCGTGTCGGGTCGGGTGGTGAAGATCTTCAGCGCGCCGTCGCGGCCGACGAGGGGGAACTCGGCCTCGGTGCCGTAGGACTTGCCGATCCAGTTGCGCTGCATTGCGAGCACCTGGGGGGGCCAGCCCGGCAGCCGTTCGGTCGCGTCCAGGAGCTCGTCGGCGTAGTGCGTAATCCGGAAGAACCAGCCGAAGAGGTCCTTCTGGCCCACGGGCTTGCCACAGCGCCAGCACGCGCCCTGCTCCACCTGCTCATTGGCGAGCACGGTCTCGCAGGTGCCGCACCAGTTGACCGTCGTTCGCTTGCGGTAGGCGAGCCCCTTGTCGAGCATCTTCAGGAAGAGCCACTGCTCCCAGCGGTAGTAGCTCGGATCGCAGGTAGCGAGCTCCCGGTCCCAGTCGTAGGAGAAGCCCATCCGCTCAAGCTGCCCCTTCATGTAGCCGATGTTCTTCCGAGTCCACACCGCAGGGTGGATCCCGTGCTGGATGGCCGCGTTCTCCGCCGGCATGCCGAAGGCGTCCCACCCCATGGGATGGAGCACCCGGAACCCCTTCATCCGCTTGTACCGGGCCACGACGTCCCCGATCGTGTAGTTTCGGACGTGACCCATGTGAATGCGGCCCGACGGGTAGGGGAACATCTCCAGGACGTAGTACTTGGGGCGCTCGCCCTCGTCCGGCGCCGCGAACGTCCGTTCCTGGAGCCACCGCTTCTGCCACTTCTCCTCGACAGTCTGGGGGTGGTACTTGGGATCCATGACAACTCCTCGGTGGCGGGGCGAAAAGCCGCCGGAAACGCCAGGTTATCCTCGGTCCTACGGGATCCGGAAGGGGCGGGACGTTAGCATAGGGCCACCGGAAGTGCAAAGCCTTGACACCTCCTTCCGCGGCGTATTAGCTTCAGCCTTGGCCCGGCGCCGCCGGGCGGCGTCTCCCGCCCCGGCGGCGGAGGCCCTCAGGCACGTGCCACGCACCCCCGGGGCGCCCCCAGGAGAGAGTCCGATGTCCCACACCGTTCCGGAAAGGGTCGTTTGACCTATGGACCCCCTCAACTCGACGGCCGCTGCCCCGGAGATCGTCGTCCAGATCGTCCACATCGAGGGCCCCCGGAAAGGCGAGATCCAGGAGTTCTCCCAGGCGCGGATCACCTTCGGCCGCGACCCCTCCTGCGACGTCGTCTTTCCGCGCGACCTTCGGACCGTGTCCCGCCACCACGCGGAGATCAACCGCGAGGGCAACCGCTTCCACCTGGTCAACCGCAGCCCCAACGGCTGCTTCGTGAACAACCGTCCCGCGGAGGAGGCGTACCTGAAGCAGGGCGACGTCCTCGTGTTCTCAGAGGGGGGCCCCAAGGTGAGCTTCCTCTCCTCGGTGCAGGCCGCGCCCCGGGCCCGGCCGGCGACGCCACCCTCACCCCCTACCCCTCCTCCGAGACCCTCGGCGCCGCCGCCGCGACCCGCAGCGGCCGCCTTCAGCCACCCGACGCCCGCCCCATCCCGGCCTTCCGCCCCCGCCGAGACCGGGGCCTTCACGATCCAGTACGGCACCGCGATCCGCTCGTTCAAGCAGGCGGCGGTCCGGCTGGGCCGAGACGCCTCCAGCGACTTCGTGCTCGGCGACCCCCGCGTGTTCGGCACGCACGCCGAGATCTACGTCCGGCAGGGTCAGTACCACCTTCGCGACCTGACCGAGAGCCAAGCCACCCTGCTCAACGGCCGGGCCATCCTCGCCGACACGCCGCTGCAGGAAAACGACGTGGTGGGTCTGTGCGAGGGGGGCCCCAAGCTGCGCTACCTGGGTTCGGGCCGTCTGGCCGAGGTGATCGAGGCGTCTCCGGAGCCGCCCCCCCGCCCCGCCCCCGCCGCCCCGGAGAGCCCGGCCGCCGTCCCGCCGGGCTCGTCCCTGGCCGATCGAATGAAGTCGCTGTTCCGCAAATGACCCCCCTGCGAGGCCCCGATGTTTGAAGAGATCGGCCGGTACAAGATCCTCGAGCAGCTCGGCCAGGGCGCCATGGCCACGGTGTACAAGGCCTACGATCCCAAGATCGACCGGGCCCTGGCGATCAAGGTGCTTCGACAGGAGCGCTGCTCCGACGCCGAGTACCGGATGCGCTTTCTGCGCGAGGCGAAGGCAGCCGGGATCCTCTCCCATCCGAACATCGTCACGGTCTACGACGTCGGGGAGCTGGAAGGCCGGCCTTACATCGTCATGGAGCTCCTGGAGGGGACGCCACTGGACCACGTCATGAAGTCCGGGGAGAGGATGCCCATGGACCGGGTCGTGTCCATCGGACTGCAGCTCGCCCAAGCGCTCTCTTTCGCCCACGCCAAGGGGATCGTCCACCGCGACGTGAAGCCGAGCAACATCGTCATCAGCGGCGACGCGATCAAGGTAACGGACTTCGGCATCGCCCGGATGGAAACCAAGGACTCCACGCGCCAGACGCAGATGGGCGAGATCTTGGGAACTCCGCAGTACATGTCGCCGGAGCAGGTGATCGGCAAGGACGTCGACGCCCGCTCCGACCTGTTCTCGGTGGGCGTGCTCCTCTACCAACTCCTGGCCGGTGAGACACCCTTCGAGGCCGACACGCTGACGACCCTGCTCTTCAAGATCGCGACCGAGGAGCCCAAACCCCTCCAGGCGCCGTCGAACCTTCCCGCTTCCCTCAAGCGAATCGTGGACCGGCTTCTCAAGAAGCAGCCGGAGAAACGCTTCCAGACGGCGGCGGAGCTGGCCGACGCCTTAGCGCGGGTGAAGCACGAGCTCCAGGAGGCCGCCGAGCAGAAGGATCTTCCCCGGGTCATCCCGATCCGCGTGCGGTGGGCGCTCATCATGGGAGGGCTCGTGGCGGTGACCATGATCCTGTCCATCTTCTTCATCTACGGAAAACAGTACCGCGCCATGCAGGACCAGGTGATCGACTATGGGAGCTCCCTGGTCAAGTTCATGGCGGCCGAGAACGCGGTGCCCATGCTGAGCGAAGACTGGGCGTCGCTCGACCTCTTCGTGCAGGACACCATGGACCGGCAGGACTTCCGGTACCTCACCGTCCTCGACCACCGCGGGGTGGTGCGCGGGAGCAGTGACGCCACCCAGGTCGGCAAGACCTACACCGCCATCCAGGGCGCGGAGCCGGTGTCGCGGTCCCCGGACGTCCAGGTGGTGAGCCACACGCCGGGAGGAGGAGAGAAGGTTCTGGACTTCGATGCGCCGATCCTCTTCCAGAAGAAGGAGGTCGGCCGCGTCCACCTGGGGATCCGCCAGGCGCCGCTGCAGCGGGTCGCCAACCTTTCGATCTACCTGATGCTCATCCTGATGGGCATCACCGTGGCCTCGGTGACCGTGATCACGTACGTGATGGGCAACTTCCTGGCCCGGCCGATCAAGGCCCTCACGGTCGCGCTCCAAGACCTCGCGGAAGGTCACTACGACGTCCGCATCGGCCAGCGTCGGACCGACGAGTTCGGGCGGCTCTTCCGCGCCTTCGACAAGGCGGCCGAAGCCTTGCACAAACGCCACAGCGATGCGGCTCCGGAAAACCCTGTCTAGGAAGGCCGGCGCGCTCGCCGCCGTCCTCCTGCCGCTCGTCCTGGCCTGCGCGATCCCTCACCCGAGGCCGGTCTCTCCGCCCGCGCCGACGACCGCCGCCAAACCCCCTGCCCCAGCACCTCCAGCATCGAAACCCGCCGCCAAAGCGCCCAAACCGCCCAAGCCCAAGCGCGTCTCGGAGCGGGCCCCGCCGAAGCTCGGGACCGTATTGGCGAAAGACAGGGAGTACGTGGTCGTGCTGGCCGGTCCCGACGACACGCTGCGCTCGCTCGCCGCGCGCCACCTCGGCGACGCGAGCCGCGGCTGGCTGATTGCGGACTTCAACAGCATCGACCGGGTCGCGCCCGGACAAGAGATCGTGATTCCGCTGACCTTCGAGAACCCCACCGGAGTTGGGGTCGACGGGTATCAGACCGTGCCCATCCTGTGCTATCACCGGTTCGGTGACAAACCCGCCAAGATGGTCGTCACTCCCAAGGCCTTCGCGGACCAGATGGACTTCCTGGCCCAGAATGGCTATCGCGTCGTACCCATGGTCGACATCGCGGACTTCCTCCAGGGCAAACGGGCACTGCCTCAACGAGCGGTCGCGATCACGATGGACGACGGGTACAAGTCCGCGTACTCCGTCGCCTACCCGATCCTCAAGCAACACGGCTTCCAGGCAACGCTCTACGTCTACACCGACTTCGTCGGCACGTCAGAGGGCCTCACCTGGGCCCAGCTCTCCGAGCTGGCCACGTCGGGGGTCATCGACGTCCAGCCCCACTCGAAGAGCCACGCCAACCTCGCGCAAGCCCTGCCGGGGGAAGACCTGGACGCCTACCGCCAGCGGATTACGGACGAGGTCGAGGTGCCTCGGCGCCTGCTGGCCGAGCACCTGAAGATCCCGATCCACACGTTCGCCTTCCCGTACGGCAACGCCAACGATCTGGTGGTGGAGGTCGTACAGAAGGAGGACTACCGGATCGCCGCCACGGTGTTGCGCGGCGGAAACCCGTTCTTCGCCTACCCCTACCTCCTTCGCCGCACCATGATCTTTGGCGAGGACGACCTGGATGCGTTTCGCGGGAAGCTGGAAGTCTTCCGAAGCCAGCGGCTGCGATGAGACATGCGCTCCGTTCGCTGCTCGGCCTCTGGGCTGTGGTTGCCTTCGCAGCAGCGGGGTGCGCGCCACTGCGCCACGTCCCCCCTGCCGTGAGCCCTGCTCCCGCCCCGCCCCCGGAGGCGAAGCCGCCGCGTACTCCGGCCGTGACTCCGGCTCCGGCGACACCCGAACCCGAGGAGGAGCCCACCCCTCCCCCTCGGCACCGCCTGCCACCCCGGAAGGCCAGAGAGCAGCTCGCGGCCGACCTCACCGCGCGAGGAGACCTCGCGGGTGCGCTCATCCAGTGGAAGATCCTGGCCCTGCTGGAACCGGACAACCCGGAGTACGACGAGGGCGTCGACGCAACCCGCCGGAAGATCGACGCGGGTGTCAAGGAGCACCTGATCCTGGGCGACGCAGCCAGGCGGCGCGGCGATACAGCGATGGCCTCGGAGGAGTATCTCAAGGTGCTGGCGCTCGACCCCTTGGACCAGACGGCGCCCCCTCTCCTCCGCGAAATGGAGCGGATCACGGTCCGTGACCAAGAGCTCGCGAAGGTGCGCCGAGAGTCCAGGAAGTCAGGCCCCATGACCGTCCCCCGCGCCGCGCCGCCGCAAGCCCCCGCGCCCACGAGCGAGGCCGCCTACTATCTCGACACGGGAGTGGAGCTCTTTCAACAGGGGGAGTACGAAGCGAGCGTCGTCGAGCTCGAGAAGTACCTCCGGTCGTTCCCGGACGATGCGAAGGCGCACAAGGTCCTGTCCGACGCCCACATCCAGCTGGGCTCTGCCGCCCTCAAGGCGGGCGACGCGGCGGGCGCCCTGCGGCACTATGAGGAGGCGAGTCGGAACGGGGGGAAGGACAACCCTCAGGTGGCGGCGTATGTTCAGCAGGCCCGAAAGAAGATCGCGGCGGACCTCTACGAAAAGGGAGTGAGGGCGTCGCGCAACGACCTGAAGAAGGCGATGGACTACTGGAAGCAGTGCCTTTCCTACGACCCAACCCACGTAGCGGCCAAGTCACAACTGGATAAGGCGACCAAGATGCAGGAGCGTCTCCAACAAATCCAGTAATCCTCCGCACCGTCTCCTGCCCATTGGTACGACAGCGACACGTCAGGCAAAGTGCGGATAACCCACAGATTTCTCAGATTACGCAGATGAACAGAAGTGCTTTCCGCAGTTTCTTTTCTTTGTTCCAATCCGTAAAATCTGCGAAATCTGCGGATGTGTCGTTGCAGTATTACCGCAGCTTCTTCAGTCGTTCCTGCAACTCTTCTGCCTCTGCTCGTCGCAGCCTGACCTTTTCGTTCTCAGGATCGAGCTCCAGCGCCTTGTTGCAGTACTTGATCGTCTCGTCCAAGTCGTGTTTGTGGAACGCGGCCAATGCCTTCTTGTAGTACGCCTCCACCAGAGCCGGCTTGACCTCTTTCATCTTCTCCTGAGCACCCGCGTGCCTCGGGTTGGCCTTGAGCGCTTGCGAAAACTGATCGTAGGCCTTTTCGAGTGACTTGGCCGAGAGAGCCTGCAGCCCACTCTGATACGCCCGCTCGGCCGCCGACTCCGGCTCGGAGCCTCCGCTCGCCGGTTCGGGCGCGGGAGGCGGAGCAGCCCTGGTCGGCGGTGGTGGTAGCGGCGGCGGTGACGCGGGGGCGGGCTTCTTTCCTGGAATCTTCAGAACCTGGCCCACCTCCAGCCCCCCGGGGACCCGAATTCCATTGTACTTGGACAGGACATAGAACTTGTTGTAGTCCCCCAGGAACTTCTTCGCGATCTTCGACAGGGAGTCGCCGGGCTGCACCGTGTACGGGAAGGATTCCCGGCCCAGGGCCTGTTCCGGGTCAACGTCGATCTGCCACAGAAGGGTCTTGGCCGCCTCGTTGCCGGGTTCCAGCTGGAGTGCGGCCTCCAACTCGCCCCGAGCCGCCTCCGGATCCCCTCGATCCAGAAGCCGCATCCCTTCGAGAAGCCGATCGCGAGCGGTCCGCGTGTCTTGCGGCGGAGCCGCCGGTGCAGCGCTCGGTGGCGGAGCCGTGGGAGGTTCGGACGGGGCCTGACCCGGGGCCACCGTGGCCGGAGGCGCCAGGGGGCGCGACGGGGACGCCCGCTCCCGGATCGGCTCCCGCTTGCCCGGCCGCTCCGGAGGCACTGGAGGCTGCGGCGCCCTCGCCGGAGGGGCCGCTTCGAGCGGCGTCGTGGCCGCCTCGGGGGGGGAAACCGCCTCCTTGGGTGGGGCACCCGCACACGCCGCCAGCAGGCCAACCAAGCACACCACCACACCTCGGCTTACTCGATCCATCAGCTGCAATGACCTCGTTCGGCAAGTGCTCGTGCGGATTCAGACAGACCAGAAGCTGCAAGGGACGCGCTTTCGGCGCTGCGGCGTACTGTAGAGCATCCCCTCCACCCCGGCAAGTTCTGCGGCCTGTTTTCCCTGCCTGCGCAAAACTCTTGCAGCCTGTGGGCGGTTCGGTAGACTCGGGCGACGACCCCGGACGCGGGGTTCCCCTGACACGCGATGCGGGAGAAGAGCGAACATGGCCAAGAGTCGCTTCGCCGACGTGACGAGCCCGCTCGGGCCGGGCGCTCTCCTGTTGCGCCGGATGGTCGCCCGGGAGGCCCTCGGTCGCCTCTTCGAGTTCGAGCTGGACCTGCTCAGCCAGGACGAGGCCGTTCCCTTCGACGATGTCCTGGGTCAGGGCATGACCGTGTCGGTCGAGTTGCCCGGGGGAGCCCGCCGTACCTTCCACGGCGTGGTCAGCCAGTTCGCCCAGACCGGGCGGGTCGGCAGCTATGCCGCCTACCGCGCCGTTCTGCGCCCCTGGCTGTGGTTCCTGACGCGCGTGGCCGACTGCCGCATCTTCCAGGAGAAGAAGGTTCCCGAAATCATCAAGGAGGTCTTCCGAGCGCACGGCTTCACCGACTTTGACGAGGCACTCAGCGGGTCCTACCGAACGTGGGACTACTGCGTCCAGTACCGGGAGACCGACTTCAACTTCGTGACCCGCCTGATGGAGCACGAGGGGATCTACTACTACTTCAAGCACGAGGCGGGCAAGCACACCCTCGTCCTCGCCGACTCCTACAGCTCCCACAGCGCGACCCCGGGGTATGAGACGGTGCCCTACTATCCCCCATCCAAGAACGTGGTGCGCGAAACAGACCACGTGTTCGAGTGGAACGTGGTGCGGGAGCTCCAGCCCGGCTCGGTCGCCCTTACCGATTTCGACTTCGAAAAGCCGCGGGCCGGACTCGCGACAAAGTCGTCGGTGCAGCGCAAGCACGCCCAGGCCGCCTTCGAGGTGTACGACTACCCGGGCGACTACCTGACGACCGCCGACGGCGATACGTACGCGCGGGCGCGCGTCGAGGAACTGCAAGCGCGGTTCGAACAAGCCACGGGCCGCGGCACGGCGCGGGGCCTCACCCCCGGGGGGCTCTTTCGGCTCACCGACTACCCCCGGCAGGACCAGAACCGGGAGTACCTCGTCGTCTCCGCCAGCCACGAGCTGACCGCAGAGGAGTACGAAACCGGGAAGCGTGCCGGGGCAGGCCCGAGCCACACCTGCACGTTCTCGGCGATTGACAGCCGGCAGGCGTACCGTTCCCCGCGGGTGACACCCAAACCGGTGGTCCAGGGGCCCCAGACCGCGATCGTGGTGGGCAAGGCGGGGGAGGAGATCTGGACGGACAAGTACGGCCGTGTCAAGGTGCAGTTTCACTGGGACCGCGAGGGCAAGAACGACGAGAAGAGCTCCTGCTGGGTGCGAGTGGCCCAGGTGTGGGCGGGCAAGAACTGGGGCGCCATGCACATTCCCCGGATCGGACAGGAGGTGATCGTCGACTTCCTGGAGGGCGACCCGGACCACCCGATCATCACCGGCCGCGTGTACAACGCCGACAACATGCCGCCGTACGGCCTCCCGGACAACGCGACCCAAAGCGGGATCCAGAGCCGAAGCTCCAAGCAGGGCGGCAGCGACAACTTCAACGAGATCCGCTTCGAGGACAAGAAGGGCGAGGAGGAGCTCTACATCCACGCCGAGCGAAACCGGACGATCGTCGTCGAAGCGGACGAGAACCACTCGGTGGGCGCCTCCCGCACGAGAACCGTGGGCACCACGGAGTCGGTGACGATCGGTACCGACCGGACCAAGGACGTCGGGGCCAACGAAACCGAGACGATCGCGGCCAACAAGACGATCTCCGTGGGGGCGAACCACGACGAGACCATCGCGGCCAACATGGACCTCACGGTGGGTGCCAACCAGACCGCCACGGTCGGCGCGAACCAGACCGTCACGGTCGGCGCTGCGGCCAACCACACCGTCGGCGGGCCGATGACGCTCACGGTCGGCGGACCCTTGAAGATCCAGTCCGCCTCCGAGAGCAACGTGAAGTTCGGCGCCTTTGTCGAGCACACCTTCGGGCTGAAGTACGAGACCATCGGCGGCGTCAAAGCCGAGGCGGTGGGCGGTACCAAGTTGGAGGCCTTCGCCGGCCTCCAGGTCTCGGTGGCGGCCGGGGCCAAGATCGAGAAGGGGCCGATGAAGGTGCTCTTTGCCGAAGCATTCGAGGTCAAGTCGACGAGCGTGAAGATCACCGCCCCCTCGATCAAGCTTTCCTCAGGGGGCGCGTCGATCACGCTCAAGGGCGGCACGGTCACAATCAAAGGGGGGAGCATCAAGATCGACGGCAGCACGAAGTTCACGAAGGACATCAAGGCCCCGAACTTCAAGAAAGACTAGACGATGCGGCAGCCTCGATGGTGATCGTCAACGAGACACCTCTGGCCGTGGCGCCCTTTGTCACCATGGGCGGGCCGGGCCGATGCCGACTCACCCTGATCCTGAAGGGCACGTACGCCCTGTCCCCGGGCACCGTGGCGGTGCCAGCCCCGGAGCCCCTGCTCCCCACCGGCGACGAACCCTACCCCGACGACGAAGATGGCACGGGCTCGCTTCGCTACGCCTCCGATTTCGTCCCCCGCAAGCCCAAGGCCGATCTGCTGCTCGTGGGCACCTGCCACGCCCCCGGGGGGACGTCAGCGACCTCCTGTCGGGTGACCTTCGGCGTCGGCGGGCGCAAGAAGACCCTTCGAGTGACGGGTGACCGAACCTGGCGCAGCGTGGGGGGGGTCGCGTTCGGGGTCACCGAACCCGAGCCGTTCACGTCCATGCCCCTTCGCTACGAGCGGGCCTTCGGCGGCAAGGGCTTTGCCTCGAACCCGCTCGGGCGCGGATTCGACGAGACCTCGGACGACGGGGATGGGCGCCGGGCGCTGCCGAACCTCGAAGACCCGGGGCGCATCGTAGTCTCCGCCAGCGACCGACCCGACCCGGCCGGCTTCGGTCCCCTCCCCCTGACCTGGCCGCAGCGTCTCTCCAAGGCCGGCACCTACGACGACGCCTGGCTGAAGCAGCGCTGGCCGGGCTTCCCGGTAGACTTCGACGAGGGCTTCTTCAACGCCGCCCCGGCCGATCTCCAGGCAGAGAGTCTAGCTGGCGACGAGGAACTGTTCTTCGAGCACCTTCACCCCGCGCACGCCGAGTACCGCTGCCGGCTGCCCGGCGTGCGGCCTCGCTGCTTCGTTCGCCGGCGACCCCCGGGAGCTGCGCCGGAGCCCGACCTCTTCGAGGTTCCCCTGTCGCTCGACACGCTCTGGGTCGACGTGGACGCCGAGCTCCTCGTGCTGGTGTGGCGCGGGGCACAGGAAGTCCGTTCCCCTCGCCTGGAGGAGGTCGACCAGGTGTACGTGGCGGTCGAGGAGCGGGACGCCCCCCCTGCGAGCCTGGAGGTCCACCGGGCAGAGCTCGACCGTTTGCTCTCCGAGTCAGAGATCGCAGAGGAGGAGGCGCCCGCCTTCGACGCCGAGGCCGCCGTGGCGAAGGCGCAGTTGGAGCTTCGGCAGGCGCTGGAGGCGGCCGGCGTCAGCCTCGACGAACCTGGTGAACCGCCACCGCCCACCGCCGAAGACCGAGAGCTGTTCGCCGCGCTCGGTTTGCCCCTGCCCACCCCCCCGCGCACCCGGGAGGAGGTGGCGGCCCTGGCATCGTCCGGCCACAACTTCGCAGCGGAGGACCTGCGGGGGCTCGACCTCTCAGGGCTCCTCCTGGCCGGCCGCGACTTCACGGCCGCTCAGCTCGCGGGTGCCCGACTCGTGGGTACCTGCCTCACGGGTGCAACCCTGGAGGGGGCGGCCCTCGGCGAGGCAGACCTCGGCGGTGCCGACCTGAGGGGCGCCCGGCTCGCCGACGCGGACCTTGCGCGCACACGACTCGAAGGGGCCGACCTCACCGGCGCCTGTCTCGATCGGGCCCTGGTAGAGGAGGCCAATCTGCGAGGAGCCGTCCTGGACGGCGCAAGCGCACTCGAGGCCGACTTCACCGGAGCGGACCTGACGGGCGCCAGCGCTCTCCGAGCCACGCTCAAAGGCGCGGATCTCTCTGGCGCGCGGCTCGACCGCGCGAACTTCCAGGGCGCGAATCTGGAAGGCGCGAGCCTGGAGGGCGCCCAAGGGGAAGGGGTGGACCTGACTCTGGCGAACATTGCCGAGCTGCGCGCGGCCGGGGCCCGACTGCCCAACGCCCGTGCGGGCCAGGCTTCGGGTTCCTCCTCGATCTGGACCGACGCGGTGCTCTCCAACGGGCACCTGCCCTTCGCCCAGCTGGATGGTGCCGACTTCTCCGGCTGCCGGCTCGACACGGCCACCCTCGACGCGGCCAGCCTGCGGGGCGCTCGGTTCTCCGGCGGGACCGTCCGCGGCGCCCAACTGCGCCGCGCCAATCTCTTCGAAGCGAGCTTCGAGGAGGCGGACCTCACCGACGCAGACCTGGCCGGGTCCAATCTCTTCGGGGCCGAGTTTCTGGGCGCCGTGCTCGACGGGACCCGCTTCCACGGCGCAAACCTCAAGCGCACGAAGCTTCAGGCATGAGCCGCCCTGTGCCGCCGTCGACGGGCGGGGAACTGATCGCCAGGCTTCGAGCCGGCCAAGTGATGGAAGGTCTCGCTCTGCAGCACCTGGACCTCTCCGGCGCCGCCCTGGCCCGATCCTCCCTGCGGGGGGCGCTTCTGGACGGGGTGAACCTGTCGGGGGCCGATCTGGAAGGGGCAGACCTCTCCGACTCCGTCCTCAACGGGGTCTGCCTCCGTGGCGCGCGCCTGGCGGGGGCCCGGCTCGCCGGGGCGGTCCTCTCCCACGTCGACGCCGGCGGGGCCTGCTTCGCCGACGCGGACCTCACGGGCGCGATGATCGTCGGGGGCCAGGTTCCCGTAAAGGACCCGAAACAGGCCCACGTGCCGCTCGCCGACCTCGGCCTGCCGGAGGACGCACGGGAGGCCTTGCGCGGGGAAGGGTTCGTCGGCACCGCCTCCAAGCCCTCGGACCTCACCGGCGCCGACCTGTCGGGCGCGACCTTGACCCGCGCCTTCCTTCAGGGCGCCGTCCTGGCAAAGGCGCGCCTGCTTCGGGCCGATCTGTCGGAGGCGCGCTTCGTGGACTGCGACGGCTCGGACGCAAACCTGCAGGACGGCCGGCTCGAGGGGACCTCGTTCTCAGGCGGCACGCTGGCGCGGTCCAGCCTCGCCGGCGCAACCGGAGAGGAGTGCCGCTTCGAAGCCGTGGACCTGACGGGAGCGCAGCTGGGAGACGCTCGCCTCGTGGGGCCGCAGTTCCGCGACCTCGCCCTCGGCGGGAGCGGCGGGCTGCCCCCGGCGCTCGACGGCGCGACGTTTGAGCGCGCGAACCTGAAGGATGCCGACTTCTCCGGGCGGACCCTGCGAGGGGTCACCTTCGAGGCGTCGGTCTTGGACGGCGCCTCATTCCGGAGCGCGGACCTGGAGGACAGCAACTTTCGAAGCTGCTCCCTGGTCGGCGCGGACTTTCGGGATGCCCGGGTGGTCGGCGGAGACCTGACCTCGGCCCGCCTCGACCGGGCGACCATGAACCGCTGCCGACTGGAGCGCCTCGACCTCTCTCAGGCGAGCCTCGCAGGCGCGGACCTGTCGGAGTCTTCGTTGCGCGAGGTCGTCGCCGCGCAGGCGGATCTCACCCGGTGCCTGTTGATCGGCAGCCGGATCGAGGGGGCCGACCTGAGCGAGACCACAATCCAGGGAGCAGATTTCCGCGGGGCGGAGGTCTCGGAGACCGACGGGCACGGCCTCGACTTCACGGTCTTCGCCGCCCTGCCTAGGATCCTGCGTCTCTGCAACCTCTCCGGCACGAGATTCAGCGGCCTCGATCTCACGGGCACGAGCCTCGCCGACTCGAACCTGTCCGGGGCCGATCTGACCGGCGCCCGGCTCACCGGCGTCGACTGCCGCCGCGTCGATTTCCAGAGAGCGCTGCTCACCGGCTGTGACCTGTCGGGGGCGATCGCCGTCGACGCGGACCTCGGCGAGTGCCAGATCGAAGTCGCCAACCTTCGCCGGGCCGATCTTCGCGGCGCGCGTCTGGCCGAGGCGCGGGCGGCGAGGGCCGACTTCTCGGGCGCCCGACTGGACCGAGCGCGGCTGGGGAAGGCACAGTGCCGCGGGGCGACGTTCCGGGGCGCGTCGCTCGCCTACGCGAACCTCTCCCACACCGATCTGCGGGACGCGGACCTCAGGGACGTCGACGTCCGGGGCGCGCTCCTCCACCGGGTGCGGGACGACGGCGCGGACTGGGGCGGGGCGAACCGCGCCCTGGCCGATGGTACAAACCAGGATCTGGCCGAGGCGGAGGACTTCGCGCCCCCCCTGCCGGACCGCTCGACTCCAGGAGCGCTTCCATGAACCATGCCGCCGAAACCTTCTCTACCGCCCTTGGGACCGCCGCGGTCCAGCCCGCCAGGGTCGTCGCGGTGCTCCCCGCGAACGCCGGCGCGTGGGTGCAGCCGGCGAGAGAGACGGCGCCGACGTGGGCGCTCTGCACGGTCGGGTGCCAGGGGCTCGTGCCCGGCCAGGACGTGCTCCTCGCCGAGGACGCGACAGGGTCCGT
Source organism: Deltaproteobacteria bacterium (assembly GCA_016214985.1). GTDB lineage: Bacteria > Desulfobacterota > Deferrisomatia > Deferrisomatales > JACRMM01 > JACRMM01. Next base: position 58,667 of record JACRMM010000048.1, read on the forward strand.
CTACATCGTAGGGGCCCTGCCCTGCGCCGACCTCGAGGAGCCGCGCCCGACCCTGCGCGCCCCCTCGGGAGCCCGTGCCGAGCTCTCGGAGGACGGCACCACGCTGCGGGTGCTCTCTCCGGGGGGCGACTTGGTGTTCGAGTACGACCCAGCCGCGAACCGCACCGTGTGCCGGGTGCCCCGCGGCGATCTGCAGCTCGCCACGGACGACGGCGACATCGACCTGTGCTCCGGCCGTGACCTTCGGTTGACGGCGGGCCGCGCGGTGCACGTCCACGCCGAGTCCGCCATCGAGCTCGGGGCGAGCCCGCTGGGCTCGCTCGGCGCCCTCCTGCGCCTCGGCCGCGACCTCCTTCACCTCCGGGGCCCCACCGTCCGCCTGGAGGCCGAGCGCGCGGACCTCACGGCGACGCACCTCAGCTGCCAGGGCCAGTCCGCCACGGGCCGGTTCACCAGCGCCCGGGTCATTGCCGAGCGGATCGAGACTTGGACCGGCGAGCTCGTCTCCCGGGCCCGCGAGGTCCACCAGGTGGTCGAGGGGCTGTGGAACGTAAAGGCCGACCGTCTCCGAGCAGTGGCGCGCACCGGGTTGCGGCTCGGAGGCCGCAAGGTGCACGTGGCGGCGGACGAAGACGTCAAGGTCAAGGGCAAGAAGATCTCTCTCGGCTGAAGACGGAGAGGAGACCCACCATGCTGCCAGCCAGCACGAAGGGCGATGGGACGTGCTTTTCCTTTCCGGACGTGTGCAAGACACCGGCGCCGCCGGCACCGCCCGTCCCGATCCCTTATCCGAATACCGGGATGCTCTCCCAGGCGGAGAAGACGGTCGACAAGGTCGAGATCTGCGGGAAACCCGTGGTGACGGTCAATTCGGAGCTCAGCCGCTCCTCCGGAGACGAAGCGGGGACCCTTAAAGGCATGGTGTCGCAGACCAACATGGACAAGGTGAGCTTCAAGACGGGCAGCGCCACCGTGTTCGCCAGCGGACAGAAGATCGTCCACCTGGGGGCCACGACCGGCCACAACGGGAGCAACGCCAACATGCCGGCAGGGGCGCAGGTGGCGCCCAGCCAGACCAAGGTCCTGGTCGGGCCCTGAGGCCAAGGGAGGCTCCATGGAAACCGCGTGGCACCCGTTCCACTGGCCGGCCTGGGCGCCCGGTGTCCTGCTCGGAGCGGTGAGCCTCGTCTACGGCCTCGCCGTGGGCTTCCTCATCTCCCGGAAGACGTCTCCACGGCTCGTGGTGGGGCTTCACCTCGGGATGATCGCCCTGTCCGGCGTGCTCGTTGTCGTTGCCGTCTGGGCCTACGCGGCAGGCGAACCCCGGACCGTGTGGGAGAACCTCGGCATGCCCGGCGCGATTGGGGTCTTCATGTACGCCGTCACGTTCACGGCAGTCCGAAGGGCCTGCGACTGACCCACAGTCGGTGAGCCTCCCTCCGGTGCCCCAGGGATCGGAGTCCCGCGGGGTCGCTGCACCCGCCTCCCTTCGCTTGCTCCCCCCATCGCGCAAAACCCTTGCAGCGCTCCGCCGCTTCGGTAGACTCGTTCTTGTTTCACGGACGCGAGCGCGGCTACGCGGGAATCTGGGAGGACGGCCGGCATGGCCAAGAGTCGATTCGCGGACGTGAAGAGCCCGCTCGGGCCGAATGCGCTCCTGTTGCGCCGGATGGTGGCCCGGGAATCCCTCGGCCGGCTCTTCGAGTTTGAGCTGGACCTGCTCAGCCGAGACGAGTCCCTGTCCTTCGACGATGTCCTGGGGCAAGAGATGGCCGTATCGGTCGAACTGCCCGGGGGCGCCCGGCGCCCCTTTCACGGCGTGGTCAGCCAGTTTGCCCAGACCGGGCGGGTCGGCAGCTACGCCGCCTACCGCGCCGTGCTTCGACCCTGGCTGTGGTTCCTCACGCGAGCGGCCGACTGCCGCATCTTCCAGGAAAAGACCGTCCCCGACATCATCAAGGAGGTCTTCCGGACCCACGGTTTCACCGACTTCGACCAGACACTCAATGGCTCGTACCGGACCTGGGACTACTGCGTCCAGTACCGGGAAACCGATTTCGATTTCGTGAGCCGCCTGATGGAGCACGAGGGGATATATTACTTTTTCAAGCACGAGGCGGCCAAGCACACCCTCGTACTCGCCGACTCCTACAGTTCCCACAGCACGATCCCCGGGTACGAGACGGTGCCGTACTACCCTCCGTCGGAGAACGCGGTGCGCGAGACCGACCACGTCTTCGAGTGGAACGTGGCGCGCGAGCTCCAGCCCGGCGCGGTCGCCCTTACCGATTTCGACTTCGAAAAGCCGCGGGCCGGGCTCGCGACCAAGTCGTCGGTGCAGCGCAAACACGCCCAGGCCGCTTTCGAGGTGTACGACTACCCGGGCGACTATTTGACGACCGCCCACGGCGACGCCTACGCGCGGGCGCGCGTCGAGGAGCTCCAGGCGCAGTTCGAGCTGGCCACGGGCCGCGGCACGGCGCGCGGCGTCACGGCCGGGGGGCTGTTTCGGCTCACGGACTACCCCCGGCAGGACCAGAACCGCGAGTACCTCATCGTCTCCGCCAGCCACCAGGTGACCTCGGAGGAGTACGAGACCGGGGGAGGCTCGGGAGCGGGGCCGAGCTACGCCTGCACGTTCTCGGCGATCCAGAGCCGGCAGGCCTATCGCTCCCCGCGTGTGACACCCAAGCCGGTGGTCCAGGGGCCCCAGACGGCAATCGTCGTGGGCAAGGCGGGGGAGGAGATCTGGACCGACAAGTACGGCCGGGTCAAGGTGCAGTTCCACTGGGACCGCGAGGGCAAGAACGACGAGAAGAGCTCCTGCTGGGTGCGCGTGGCCCAGGTGTGGGCGGGCAAGAACTGGGGCGCCATGCACATTCCCCGGATCGGCCAGGAAGTGATCGTCGACTTCCTGGAGGGCGACCCTGACCGCCCGATCGTCACGGGCCGCGTGTACAACGCCGACGAGATGCCGCCCTACGAACTGCCCGCCAACCAGACCCAGAGCGGGATCAAGAGCCGGAGCACCAAGCAGGGCGGCACGGAGAACTTCAACGAGATCCGGTTCGAAGACAAGAAGGGCGAGGAGCTCCTGACCATCCACGCGGAGAAGAACCAAGACATCAGCGTGGAGAACGACGAAACCCACTCCGTAGGGCACGACCGGAAGAAGACGGTCGGAAACGACGAGACCACCGACGTCAAGGCCAACCGCACGGAGTCGGTTGGGAAGAACGAGTCGATCACCATCGGCGAGAACCGCACCGAGAGCGTCGGTAAGGACGAAACCATCACGATCGACGGGAATCGCACGGAGAGTGTCGCGAAGGACGAAACCATCACGATCAGCGGGAACCGCACTGAAGACGTCACCAAGGACGAAACCATCACGATCAACGGAAAACGCACCGAGACCGTGGCCAAGGACGAATCGATCACCATCAGCGGGAACCGGACGAAAGGCGTCTCCAAAGACGACACTCTGAACGTCGGGGGAAAACGGACGAGCAGCGTAGACAAGGATGACCTGCTGACGGTGGGGAAGAACCTCGCGGTTCAAGCCGGAGACGAGATCGTGCTGCAGGTCGGCGACGCAAGCATCACCATGAAGAAGGACGGCACGATCCAGATCAAGGGCAAGGACATCACCGTCGAGGGCTCGGGCAAGATCAACGCCAAGGCTTCGTCCGACATCGTCATGAAGGGCAGCAAGATCCTTCAGAACTAGGCTGTGGAGGCACTCGTGAGCAAGACCGTCACCCTGTTTTCCGCCACTGCCCGGGTCACCGAAGAGGATCCGCTCCGTCCCCGCGGGGTCGTGACCGGCGTCCTGGACGGGGAGACTTCGGGGGGAGAACCCCTGGTGCGCTGGGTGGGGGGCCCTGAGCATGGGAAGCCCGCGAGAGTCATCTGGATGAAAGACCCGCCGACGTGGTCCGAGTGCCAGGGGCTGCGCGTACTCCTCACGTTCGAGGACGGAGACCCGGGCCACCCGATCGTTCTCGGCCTGTTGGACGCCCCACCGGCCGAATCCGAGACGCCGAAAGTCCTGAAGATTGAGAGCGAGGAGGAGCTGATCCTCGAGTGCGGCCAGGCCAAGATCACCCTGCGCGCCGACGGGAAGATCGTCATCCTGGGCGGGTACGTCGTTTCGCAGTCGACGGGCGTCAACCGCATCCGCGGCGGCTCGGTCCAGATCAACTGAACCCGTGCTGAGACCACATGATCCATGACATCGTGGAGGAGCATCTCGACGAGGCCACGTGGCTCTTCGAGCGTCTGCAGTCCGCCCTTCGCTCCGAACTCACCTCCGATCACGAGTTGCTCGAGATCGAAGACCGGCTTCGGGCCCATCTCGATGGGCTCCTTCTGGGCGGTGAAGCGGCTTGGGCGCTGTGCCGGAACTTCCTTGCCAAGGGCACGCCTGGGCAGGTGTTCGCCGCGGGCATCACCGCCTTGGAGTGGGGGGAGCGTTCGCATCGAGTCGAACTGGAAACTGCGCTGACCGACGCCGCGGGCGCCACCTACGATGGTCTGCGCTGGGCCTGTCGGCTCACGAGCTCGACCGAGGTGATCCCCTTCCTGCTCCCACAGCTGGACCGTCCCGAGCCCGCTCCCAGGGCCGTGGCCATCGACGCCCTCACGGCGCGCGGGCTCGACCCCAGCCCTTCCCTCGACGAGGCCCTCCGAGAGCCCCCCGGTCCCTTGCTCATCGCGGCCCTACGCGGCGCCGGCCGGCTCGGGCTGATCCGGGTCCGACAGCGCGTAGCGGACCTCACCGCTTCCGACGACCCCGAGGTCTGCGGGGCGGCCTTGGAGAGCTTGGTCATTCTCGACCCAGAGCGGGGATGTCTTCGCTGCCGGGAGGCCCTGGAAGCGGAGGGCCCGGGCGCGCCGGCAGCGGCATCGCTCCTCGGTCTCATCGGCCGAGCCGAGGACCTGCCCGTCCTCGAGAAATCCGCGCGGTCATCGAACCGGAAACTGGCGCGGGCGGGCGCGCTGGCCCTGGGGTCTCTCGGGGACCCCAGGGCCGTTCCAACGCTGATCCAGGTCCTGGGCATCCCGCACCTCGCCGGCATCGCGGGCGTTGCGTTGCGACGGATCCTCGGGGCGGACTGCCCGGAGGAGCGAGCCTTGCCCGCCGATGCCCATGTCGAGTCGGAGTCGGACGAGGCGGAGGCATGGAGCCAGGATGACGACCTGCCCCGGCTCTCCAGCGCAGCCGTCAAACGGTGGTGGGAGGAGAACGGCGCCCGCATCCTTCAAGGATCGCGGTAGGCCGAAGGCGGGAGAAGCCTCTTCAGAGCAAGGGCCAACCCGCGAGGCGCAAGGCCCCGACGTTCATCCCGAGTAGTCTTCTGGAGGAGCGAACTCGAGGTACTCGCCCCCGGGAATGGCCGCTGCCCTCACGACGTCCACGACACGGCGGCTCGCCAACACGATCGCCACGTTCTCGGCCAGCCGAAAGAATAGATTCCCGGCAAGCTTCGTCTCGTCCAAGACCAATTTATCGAACCAGAGATCGCCCGACGCCTCGTCGCTGAGGCCCGAGTCGGTGTAGTCGGACTTCGTCATGTCGGCACCGCTGATGATCCCCACGATGTTCACCGCCTTGTAGTTCTTGTACTCACGGCCCGTTCGGACTTCACGAATGACCGCTTCGTAGGTATCGAGATTGTCGACCCCTGCGTCGCGAAGGGCGCCAATGAGTTCGTCCGACATAAGCGGCGCCCCCGGCTCCTCGAAGTACGGCCTCATATTCCCTTCATCTTCCTCCTCTATTTCATAGATGAGAGGCTGGGGAATTTCTATATCGATTCGGCTCCCCGTCATCCAATTACCATAACGAGGAGGTAACTTGGGCTCTGATGATATTTTTGCACAATACTTATCTAGAGTCGTAAACAACACATAGTAATTAGTGTCAGAAGTGGCCCCTTCCTCTTCATCGTCCCACAAACCACCCATCCATACCTCCAGTTCCAACTTCTCACACCCAAAAACCTTACCCGCCAATCACTTCGCAATCTTCCTTACTTCTAGTGCCAACTTCGATGTATACCAAGGTTTCGCAGGTTTTGTCTTCTTTAAATTCAACTTCTTCTTGCACAATTCCGCAAGCTTATACAACGAAGCAGTTAACTGTTGAGGCGCTGGATAGGGGCCGTTCTTCTTTGATTTGGTATTCGGGTGCATGAGACACTTATCCGCGAGTTTCTGCAGGCTGAAATCCAGCTTCTTCAGCTCCTTGATCACCGCAGTGGAGTACTCCGGATGGGCGTCGTGGAATTGCACCCTCGTCTTCTTCATCGTGTTGTATGCGTATGCGACTTCGAACGTGATGGGATTGTGCTTCCCAGAGTCTTGGTCCATGTGCCACGCGGGTAGGCCCTCCATGTCACTCCAGCTCTCGAGCGCGCAATGACTCGGAAGCCAAATACAATTGGGCCCATCGTTCACATCGAACGTGATCTGACCTGTAACGTAATTGTCCGAGACGGGTTTGCTATGGCCGTCGACCTTATCACCGTCCAGCGCAAAGACGACAATCCCCCCAGGCGCTTCCTTGATCGGCTTTGCTGGGAACGATTGCTTAAACATCACCTTTAGCTTCGTCGCTCGCTGAGACTTGGGGAAGCGCTTGACCTTGGCCATGATCTTTTTGAGCGTTAGAGTCACCGTCTTGCTATGTTCCTCCTTCTTTACGGACGTAGTTCCTGCCATCCATTTCAGTATTTGCGGACACCGCGCCAATGATGCATTTCCAGGCAGCACATGATGAGGGTTCAATACGATCTGGCTCTCGTCGTCACTTATCCAATACTTCTCGAAAATATAGTAATCATCAACGGACTCTGGATTCTTTGCTGTATCGTAGGGCATGCCCCCAGCGTTCTTTGCAAGAACGGCCGCGTCATTGACCATTTCTTTCTTTTCGAAGTTAGGGCCTGCCTTGGAATCGCAGAAAGGACACTTCTTCGGCCCTCCCGTATTGACTAACACCGCCACAGCCTCTCCAATGTCCATGCCCGTCTCCGTCACCCCATGATGTTTTTCTTGTTCTGGAACAACGGGTCTCCTAATCGACATACGTTCTTGCCGTCGAACTTGACGTCGAACGAATACATCATGAACTCGGCCTCGCTCATGTTCACGCTGCTGAGAATTCCCCCCAGAGTCCCCGCCTCGTCGCCGCTCGTCATGGAATACTTCGAGCCCTTGACCATCGGCATCTGACCGTCGGTCTGGACGTTACTCGGGCCGCCGCTGGTGTTCGAAGAGGTTCCCGTGTTGGGATAGGGAATTGGAATAGGGCTTGGCGACGGGGGCGCCGGCGTCTTGCAAACGTCCGGGAAGACGATGCTCGTTCCGCCGCTCCCCTTGTGCACCACTCCACGGCAGTTGACAAAGACGGTGGGCATCGTTCTCCCTACGACGACCGGCGGGCAAGGCAGGTCGCGCCACGGAGCTCGCGCTCCGAGGAACACCATACCAAACAGGCCCCTGGACGGTAACCTCGGCTCATCCCAAAGGCCGCGAGCCCGAGGAGCAGCGGACCGCAGGCGGCGCCGGTGTCGCCGAAGCAGTCGGCCGGGTGCTCAAAGTGGAAGCCCTCTGCGAGGGCTGCTTTGTTACGAAGAACGGACACCCCCCACTCCTTGGCCCCGAAGTTCTCCCCGTTGAGGCTGCCATAGACCGTCCGGACGGGTCGCCCTTCCAGAGGCGGCAGGGCTCCGGTCACGGCGTTTGCCAGGCCTTCGCCTTTGTACGGTTCCTCACTGTAGCGGTGACCCAGCTCCACCGCCAGGAACGGAAGATGGACAAATGTCGCGAGACCGGGCCGCTGTCCCCCGGCCGCGGCCTCGGAGGCGAGAAGGAGAAAACCTGCACCCTCCCCCGGGCAGAAGCCGTCCATCACGCCCTCGGCCAGGACTCGACCCTCCAGGTCCAACGTCCCAAGGAGATACAGGTCCAGGTAGGTGTCGACCCCGCCGATCACGGCAAACGGAGCACCGCGCTCGAGCGCCGACAGGCCAGCCGCCAGGGCCTGGAACCCTCCCGCTCGGCCGCTCGAGAACACCGCGCTCGTTCCCCGGTCGAAGGCACCGCCGACTTGCGTATGGAGGTGATCGAGGAATGCGTCGTCCACCGGCGGTGGTCGATCAGCCAGGGGTTCGGCCCCTGCCAGAAAGAGCGGCGGCGGAGTACCGGACAGTACGGGCTGCGTCGCCTCTTTGAAGGCGGGGGTCGCGAGCCGCAGCATGCGCAGCTTGCGCGACGTGAGGCCCGGCACCTTCTCCAGAATCTCTGCCAGCGGAGGCAGGGCCTCTTCCGGAAGGAGGGCCAGGGTCATGGGGTCAAAGTTGCGGTTGTAGACCGAGCTTTCCCGGTACCGGCTGATCCCCGCCCGCACCGACGCTGCGGTCTGGGCCGCGCAGTCGCCCACCGCCGTCATCATGCCGATCCCGGCGATCCAGGCGCCCGGCGTGGCCATCAGGGAGCCTCCTCCGGCCCGTTCGCTTCGATCACGACCTCCTCGACCTTCAGAGCCTTCTTGTCGCACGGCACAGCGGCCCGCCACGTCAGGCACAGCCGAGCTTCGTCGGGCTCGAGGAGCACGGTCTCGAGGTGCACCGGCGGCTCCTGGACATCTCCGGCAATCGTCACTCGCATCCGCAGGCCGCCGCGCGGAAGGGTGAAGCGAAGCGTGCCGGCGGGGCTGGCGTTCAGGATCTCTACAGACTCTCCGCCGGACAGGAACGGCTCGAAGACGAGATCGGCGGGGGCAGCGTTGAAGAACCGCGGGTCGAAGTCCTGGGGGAGGTACGGGGCCCGACCCTTCTGCCACGCTTCGTCGTAGGTGCCGGCGTAGGCCCGGCGGGGCAGCCAGCTCGGCGCGACGAACGCGAAGCCGGCGGGCGGCACCACGTCGCCCGGCTTCTGGAGCAGAAGGCGGGGATCTTCCACGTTGGGAAGCGGCTGGCCGACCCACTCCTCTTCGGTTCGTCCGCCGAGAAACCCTCGGCCCACAGGGTTTCGTTCCTCCGCGAACATCTCGCCCGACGGCGAAACGTACACGCCTCCGTAGGCGAACTCGTAGACGAGCGGCATCGACTCGAACGGCTCCGGGGGCGAGATCTTCCCACCGCTCCGCCATTGACGGGTCCCAAGGGCCCGCACGACCTTTGAACGGCCGGCGACCGACAACGTCACGTCTAGCTGGTCCACCAGCCGGTCGTTGGACACCCAGGCCTGCCCCATGAGAACGACGTCCGTCGAGGGCTTGGAGAGGTGCATCTCGGAGGCGTAGCGCAGGCTCGAGGCGCCAGGGTCCCCCCAGTATTCGTCAGAGAGGGTCACGGGCACCTGGGTCTCTGCCGGCTCCGGTGACGGGTTCATACGATATGTCGCCTTGACGACCGCATAGAGGGTGTCCACCCCTTGGGCATCCGGGAAGAGAGCCATGGCAGCAGCGAACTGCGTCCTGTTCTTGAGTTGAAGCACCCGATCGGCCTCCCCGCCCCGCGACAAACTCCCGGAAAGACTTCACTGTACTTGCCGCCCGAAGAGCCTGTCAAACGCCTCCGTTGGCCCCCTCGGACTTTCGAATGTGGAGGCGGCCCACCGTTCGCTCCCCGCCTCCCCCTGTCCGGTGAATCGGCCCGGGGGCCCAAGGGGACGTAGGGGCCCAAGGGGGCCCAAGGGGACGTAGGTGAATTCGGGGGGCCCAAGGGGACGTAGGTGAATTCGTGCAATTCGGGGGGCCCAAGGGGACGTAGGGGCCCAAGGGGACGTAGGTGAATTCGTGCAATTCGGATGGGGGGCCCAAGGGGACGTAGGTGAATTCGTGCAATTCGGATGGATAGATAGAGTTTCAGTCGCCCGGTTTGCCGCCCCGACCCTATTGGCCGCCCTCGCGGTCGTGTTCAGCGTGCTCGCCTGCCTCGACTTGCTGCGGCACCCGGCACGTCTCAGCCCCGCGCGACGCGCGTGGACACGTATTGCCATTGCCTTTGCGATCGTCAGCGGCGCGCTGTTCTGGTTTCAGAGCCGATGAAGGTCGGAGGAGGCCCGCAGGAACCATGCCCATCATCGAGAAGGTCATCGCCCAGCACGCCGAGGAGGCCGCCTTTCTGTGGCTCCTGCGCGACGCGGCGTGCCGTGAGCCCCACTACCGCCTGAAGGATCTCGCGAAGCTCGACGACCGCGTAGAGGCACACCTGGATGGCCTGCGGATCGCGGGGGAGGAAGGACTCGAGGTCTGCAAGGGCGTCTGGGCCATGGAGGACGCCGGGGAGGTGTTCGCCGCTTCGGAGCTGGCGTTCGAAGGCTCCGATCCTGAGCGCATCGCTTCGGTGCTCGGCGTGGCCGCCTCGGCGCCGGAGCTCTCCCGCGGCGCCGTCTCAGCCCTTGGCTGGCTGCCCTGGGAGCAGGCCTCCGCGCACGTCGCCACCCTGCTCGGGGCCGGGGACGCCGGCCTCCGCCGCATCGGCCTGGGGGCGAGCGTCGCCCACCGCCGGGACCCGGGCGACGCCCTCGTCCGCGCCCTCGCGGACGGGGACCTGCTCCTTAGGGCCCGGGCGCTGCGCGCTGTCGGGGAGCTGGGGCGGAGCGATCTCCTTCCGGACGTTCGCCGGGAGGTCATGGCGGAGGACGAGGGGTGCCGCTTCGCTGCCGCGTGGTCCGGCGCCCTGTTCGGCGACCTGACGGCGGTCGCCATCCTCAAGTCCTTCGCCGGCTCGCCGGCCTTCGGGGAAAGGGCGGTGGGGCTGGCCGTGCGCCGGATGCCCCTCGAAGTAGCCCACCGGTGGCTCCAGGACCTCCTCCCGTCGCGGGAGCACGTGCGCGTGGCGCTCAGTGGCATCGGCGCCCTCGGTGACCCGGGTTCCGTCCCGCTCCTGATCGAGCTCCTGCCCATCCCGGAGCTCGCACGCCTCGCAGGCGAGGCGTTCTCCACGATCGCGGGCGCCGACATTGCGTACGAGGACCTGGACGGTGAGCGGCCGGAGGGGTTCGAGGCCGGACCGACCGAGAACCCGGAGGACGACGACGTCGCCATGGATCCCGACGAGAACCTCCCCTGGCCCGACGCCGGGAAGATCGGCCTCTGGTGGGAACGAAACAAGGGAAGGTTCCCGCGGGGCACGCGCCACCTGCTCGGAAGGCCGGTCGCTGAAGACGGCCTCCAGTGGGTCCTACGCAACGGCTATCAACGGCAGCGTGCGGCGGCCGCGCTGGAGCTGGCGCTTCGCCATCCCGTCCAACCCCTCTTCGAGACCCGCGCTCCCGGCCTTCGCCAGAAGGCGCTCCTGGACCCGGCTTCTGTCAAACATTAAAGGCCGTACCCCTCGGCGCCGGAGCGCCGCCCCTCTGCCGCCTCAACCGCCCGCTTCGCTCAGCAGCGGTGCGCCGTGTTCCTTCACCACCGCGAGAATCCGGTCCCTGAGCGGGTCGGCCAGGTTTGCGATGCCGCTCACATCGACGACTTCTTCGAAGGTACTCGTTCCGGAGATCATGGTGCTCTGGACGATGAGCGGATCCGGCGGCCGCACGGTGGGGATGGGCGACGCAAGATAGGCGAAGGGAAGCCCGCCGAATTCCTCGGACGGACCGGTCGTCAGCGTGAAGCGCAGCGCTTCGAGAAGAGGCGCGATGCCGGGACGGCGCTTGGCCAGAAGCTGCATCACCAGGTAATGCAGAACGCAGGACTTCAACTCCCCGCCGCCGCCTCGTGCTTGGGCCGCGACCAGTTCTCGCAGGCGCTCCGGCCCGAGGTCCTTGTAGATCAGCACCCACTTCAACGGAGTGATCATCGTGATCGGTTTGTTGTGTCCGGGTGGCGTATACGTGTAGCTGGCCGTGAAGATCTCCGGCGTCAGGCCGAAGATCCCCAGCGGCGGTTTCAGGTCCGGTTCCAGGTTGAGCGCGGTGATGCGTGCCGCCGCCTGATAGAGTTTGACCAGTTCCTGGAACGTGAGGTCCGAACCCTTGACCGCGCCCTTCTCGCCGAGAATCAATTCACCGAACAGGGCGCGCGGGTTGAGCAGCGGGGCGAGATTGCGCAGATGCTCCCTGGCCTCGTGGGCGAGCAATTCGGCCAGCGGTGTGGTCAAAGACCTGAGTGCCAGGAGCCGGGAGATATCGAAGTCCTGTTCCATCGGCGTCATCCAAGCATGAGTGCACTCTTCCAAACGAAAATGTTGGGTCAACATACGGGGCGCACTAAGTGATGTCAAGGGAGCACTCCTTACGGAAGGGATTGTAGAGACTCGCGCAGCGTTTCATGCAATCGGCGAACGTGCCTTGCACACCGCTCTTGCCGAGAGTGCCACTGATTTCGGTGCGTGGCACCCGATCGCGGCGACGATTGGGGCATTCGAGGGATCGGCCCGTGGGCTACAACGCTCTGGATGGAGACCTGCCCTGACCCGACGCGGCGGGGATCCCTTGCCGGCGATGCGGAACCGGGGGACGTCCCCGGAAGGCACCCGCCCCCCGGGGCGCTGGGCGGCCCGCGCCCTCCCGCTTCGCCTCCTGCCTGCCATCTCCAACGGTGCCACGAGTACTGAGGATCTTCTCTCCTGACACCGGGGAAACCGAGGGCGCGTCGCCCGGTACGCCGCCCGAGCAGCCCCCGCGGCACGCATCCCATGCGGACGCCCCTTGACACGGCGTGAAATCACCGTTTTACTGCCGAACACGATCTCCTCAATCGGCCCCCGGGCGGGCCCCCACCGCGCGCAAGGTGACGATGGGCTCCATCGACGCAGAGAAGCTTCTCGAGCCAATCTCCGCGGAGCAACCGTCCGGGGATGACCTGGAGTATGATCCCGCTTTTGCCGAGTTGGAACGGGTGGCCAAGGGGAAGCTCGAGCAACAGTTCGGCGACACAATCATTCCTGCCGAGGAACCGGACTGGAGGGACGTCCAGGCCAAGGCTCTCGACCTGCTCCACCGCACCAAGGACCTTCGCGTGGGCGTGTACCTCGTCCGGGCGCTGGTGCGGACCCAGGGTCTCGAGGGGCTCTCCGACAGCCTCGCCGTGCTCCGTGGCTTTGTGGAGCACAACTGGGACGACGTCCACCCCCGGTTGGATCCCGACGACGACAACGACCCGACGGTGCGCGTCAACACACTCGCCGCCCTGAGCGACGCGGACGCGGTCCTTCGGCCCGTTCGAGAGGCTCCGCTCGTCAGCTCCCGCGCTTTGGGCCGCTTCAGCCTGCGCGACGTCCAGGTCGCGACGGGCGCCCTTCCCGCTCCGCCGGACGGGCGCGTTCCGGAGCTCGCCACCATCGACGCCGCCTTCACGGACACGGAGCTCGCCGACCTTCAGGCCACGGCCCGCACGGTGGACGCCGCCCTGGAGGCCGCCTCCGCAATAGAAACCCAGGTGTCCGACCGCGTCGGCGCCGGCGAGGGCGTGAACCTGGGCGAGCTCACCAAGCTTCTCAAGGCCGCCCGGCACGTGGTCACGGACCGGCTCGCCCGGCGGGGCGTTGCGGAGCCGAACGCCGTGCCGCAGACCGAAAGCGAGGCGCCGATGGCAACGGTAGGCACAGCCAGCGCAGTCGCTCCCCCACAGGCGAGCGGCCCGATCCGCAGCCGCGACGATGCGCTTCGCGCCCTGGACATGGTGTGCGACTACTTCAACCAGAACGAGCCCTCGAGCCCGGTGCCTCTCCTGTTGCAGCGGGCCAAACGCTTGGTATCGAAGAGCTTCCTCGACATCGTCCGAGACCTGGCTCCGGACGGGCTGCCGCAGGCAGAGCGTATCCAGGGCCCAGACCCAGGGAAGTGAGCGGCCGGGCCCATGATTTGACAGATTCTCCTAGCCCCCTGGAGCCGTCCCTTCGACACCGCGAGGAGGTGCATCTTGGCAAAAGCGAGCAGTCAGAAGTTCATCGCCCGAAACCGAGCCCCCAGAGTCCAGATCGAGTACGACGTCGAAGTTTACGGAGCCGAGAAGAAGATCCAGCTGCCGTTCGTGATGGGGGTCTTGGCCGATCTGTCGGGGAAACCCGCCGATCCTCTGGCACCCGTCGCCGATCGGAAGTTCCTTTCCATCGACGTGGATAACTTCGACGACCGCCTCAAGTCCATGAAGCCGCGCGCCGCCTTCCAGGTTCCCAACACGCTCACGGGCGAAGGGAACATGAGCGTGGACATCACCTTCGAGAGCATGGACGACTTCTCGCCCGCCGCCGTGGCCCGCAAGGTGGACTCCCTGCGCAAGCTCCTCGACGCGCGGACCCAACTGGCGAACCTCTTGACCTACATGGATGGGAAGAGCGGGGCGGAAGAGTTGATCGCCAACGTTCTCAAGGACCCGGCCCTGCTCCAGGCGTTGGCCTCGGCGCCGAAGCCCCAGGACGAGGCCCCGCAGACCGAAACCACGGGCAAGGAGTAGTCTTATGGCCGATCCGACGACCGAAGCCCAGGCACAGCCCGAAGCCAAGACCTTCGAGGCCAGCGAGTTCTCTTCGCTGCTCCAGAAGGAGTTCAAGCCCAAATCCGATCAGGCGAAGGAGGCGGTCGAGAAGGCAGTTCAGACCCTCGCCGCCCAAGCCCTCGCTGATACGACCCTCATCTCGGCCGACGCGCTCAAGAGCATCGAGGCGATCATCGCCGAGATCGACCGGAAGCTGACGGAACAGGTCAACCTCATCCTGCACCACGAGGACTTCAAACAGCTGGAAGGCGCCTGGAGGGGTCTCCACCACCTCATCAACAACACAGAAACCGACGAGATGCTCAAGATTCGCGTCTTGAACATTTCGAAGAAGGACGTGTCCAAGACGCTCAAGAAGTTCAAGGGAACGGCTTGGGACCAGAGCCCGATCTTCAAGAAGCTTTACGAAGAGGAGTTCGGCCAGTTCGGAGGGGAGCCGTACGGGTGCTTGGTGGGCGACTACTACTTCGACCACACCCCCCCGGACGTCGAGCTGCTCGGGGAGCTCGCCCAGGTCGCCGCGGCGGCGCACGCCCCGTTCATCAGCGCGGCCGCCCCGTCGCTCCTTCAGATGGAGACCTGGCAGGAGCTCAGCAACCCCCGAGACCTGACCAAGATCTTCCAGACGCCGGAGTATGCGGCTTGGAAATCCCTGCGGGAGTCCGAGGACGCCCGGTACGTGGGGCTCGCCATGCCGAGGTTCCTGGCCCGCCTCCCCTACGGCGCCAAGACGAGCCCGGTGGAGGAGTTCGATTTCGAGGAGGACACCGAGGGCGCCGACCACGGCAAGTACGTGTGGGCCAACGCCGCCTACGCCATGGCCACGAACATCAACCGCGCGTTCAAGATGTACGGCTGGTGCTCCCGCATCCGGGGTGTGGAGTCCGGAGGCGCGGTCGAGGGGCTGCCGACCCACACGTTCCCCACGGACGACGGCGGGGTCGACATGAAGTGCCCCACCGAGATCGCCATCAGCGACCGCCGCGAGGCGGAGCTCGCGAAGAACGGCTTCATGCCGCTCGTCCACAAGAAGAACACCGACTTCGCCGCCTTCATCGGCGCCCAATCGCTCCAGAAGCCCGCCGAGTACGACGACCCGGACGCCAGCTCCAACGCGGCCCTGGCTGCCCGGCTGCCGTACCTCTTTGCGAGCTGCCGCTTCGCCCACTACCTGAAGTGCATCGTCCGAGACAAGATCGGGTCGTTCAAGGAGCGGGCCGAGATGCAGCGATGGCTCCAGAAATGGGTCATGCAGTACGTAGACGGAGACCCGGAGCACTCCAGCGAGGACACCAAGTCCCGAAAGCCCCTCGCTGCCGCCGAGGTCGTGGTCGAAGAAGTGGAGGGCAACCCGGGTTACTACACGTCGAAGTTCTTCCTGCGACCGCACTACCAACTCGAGGGCCTCACCGTGTCGCTGCGGCTCGTGTCGAAGCTGCCGTCGGCAAAGGGGGCGTGATCCTCCTCACGAGCCTGCAACCGGACAAACGGGCACCACACCCGCGGCGAGCTGCCGCGGACAACCTGCTAGGGAAGGAGACAACCGATGGCTGTTGACATGTTCGTGAAGATCGGCGACGTGAAGGGTGAATCGACCGACTCCACCCACAAGGACGAGATCGACGTGCTGGCCTGGAGCTGGGGCATGAGCCAGTCGGGCACCACACACATGGGGGGCGGCGGCGGCGCCGGCAAGGTGAGCGTGCAGGACCTCTCCGTGACGAAGTACGTCGACAAGGCGTCGCCGGGGTTGATGCTGGCGTGCAGCACCGGCAAGCATTACCCGGAGGCGCTGCTCACGGTGCGCAAGGCCGGAGAGAGCGCGCTCGAGTATATCAAGCTGACGATGAAGGAGGTGATCATCACCTCTGTGAGCACGGGCGGAAGCGGGGGCGAGGACCGGCTCACCGAGAACGTCAGCCTGAACTTCGCCGAGTACAAGGTCGAGTACACGCCCCAGAAGCCCGACGGCTCCGGCGATGCCGCTGTCGAAGCCGCGTTCAACATCGCACAGAACGTAAAGATCTGAAGCCTTCCTTGGCGCCGCCGAGGCCGGGCCTGGCCGCGGCGGCGCCGAGGGAGTAGCCCCGGCCTCGCGCCGAACCTGCTCCGGCAACGCGCCGGTGCGGGTCCGGTCATGCTCTGTCTCGGGAAGGAGAGTCCATGCTCGCGGAGGAGAGTCTTCGCCAAGGCAACCTGGAGGAGTCGCTGGCCGAGTTGCAGCAGCGCGTGCGCTCCGCCCCCTCCGACCCCAAGCTTCGGGTCTTCCTCTTCCAGTTGCTGGCCGTCCTGGGGCAGTGGGACCGCGCGCTGAACCAGCTCAACGTCTCCGCCGAGCTCGACGCGAGCACCCTCGCCATGGCCCAGACCTACCGCACCGCGCTCGGGTGTGAGACTCTGCGGGCCGAGGTGTTCGCCGGGCGCCGCAGCCCGCTTGTGTTCGGAGAGCCGGAGCCGTGGATCGCGCTGCTCCTCCAGGCCGTGCGACAGACCGCCGAAGACCACCACGAGCAGGCGCGAGACCTCCGGGACCGGGCCTTTGACGCCGCCCCGGCGGTGTCCGGCACGATCGAGGGGACGCCCTTCGAGTGGATCGCCGATGCGGACACCCGGCTCGGCCCCGTGCTGGAGGCGATCGTCAACGGGGCCTATTACTGGGTTCCCTTCCACCGGATCCGCGAGATCCGAATCGACGCACCGGAAGACCTCCGGGACGCCGTGTGGATGCCGGCTCAGTTCACCTGGTCCAACGGCGGAGAGACGGTCGGGCTCATCCCCACCCGCTACCCCGGCTCCGAGGCGTCGACCGACGGTGGGATCCGGCTCGCACGCCGCACGGAGTGGCTCGAGCCCTCCCCCGGCGCCTACCAGGGACTGGGCCAACGGATGTTGGCGACCGACGCGGGGGAGTACCCCCTCATGGACGTCCGCCGGATCGAGATCGCGGGCGCGGCGCCAGGGGACGGCGATGCCTGAACTCACCGCCCAGGAGCGCCTGCAGCCCTCGCTCCTGGACCGGCTCACGGACGACGAGCCCGACAAGCGGGTGGAATCCCGCGATCAGCGAGTGCTTTCCCTGCGGCGCCTGCGCGAGGGGGTCCGGCGCGACCTGGCCTGGCTCCTGAACACCGGCCACCTCGCCTCCCTCGAGGACCTCAGCGGGTACCCCCTCGTCGCTCACTCGGTCCTGAACTACGGCATCCCTGACCTCACCGGCACCAGTGCGCAGAGCGCGGACGTGGGGGAGCTCGAGCGAGCCCTGCGCCAGGCGATCTGGGACTTCGAGCCCCGGATCCTTCACAACACCGTCCACGTCCGGGCCGTTGCGCCGGACCGAGGCGCGAGTCACAGCGCGTTGACGTTCGTCATCGAGGGCGACCTCTGGGCGCAGCCCTTGCCGCTGCACCTGTACCTGAAGACCGAGATCGACCTGGAGACGGCCACCGTCCGCGTGACCGACTACGGCGGCCAGGGCCCGACCTGATGGATCCTAGACTTCTCCGGTACTATAACCGGGAGCTCCTGCACATCCGAGAGATGGGGGGCGAATTCGCCAAGGAGTTTCCCAAGATCGCGGCGCGCCTCGGGCTCGAGGGGTTCGAATGCGCCGATCCTTACGTGGAGCGCCTCCTCGAGGGGTTCGCGTTTCTGGCCGCCCGCGTCCAGCTCAAGCTCGACGCAGAGTTCCCGAACTTCACGCAGCATCTGCTCGAGATGGTGTACCCGCACTACCTCTGCCCGACGCCCTCGATGGCCGTGGTCCAGCTCAAGCCCGACCTCGGGCAGGGGGCCCTGGGGGCGGGCTTCCCGATTCCCCGCGGCACCGCGCTGCGCAGTCTGCTGGGCAAGGGGGAGCAGACGCCGTGCGAGTACCGGACGAGCCACGACGTGACCCTGTGGCCCCTGGAGCTTGCGGCTGCGGAGTACCTGCCGCACCCGCGCGACCTGCCTTCGTCCGGCGCCGCGTGGCTCTCGTCGGCCAAGGCGGCGCTGCGCCTGAAACTGCGCGCCACGGCCGGGCTCACATTCGACAAGATGCCCCTGACCGCACTGCCGGTGTTCCTGCGCGGCGGCGGGGAGCTGCCGCAGCACCTGTACGAGCAACTGCTCGCGAACAGTCTGGGGCTCGTCGTGGGCCCGCCGGAGCGGCCTTGGTACGAGCTCGTCCCCCGGGCACAAATCCGCCGCCTCGGGTACGACGAGGAGCACGCGCTCCTGCCCCACGGCCCCCGGTCCTTTGAGGGCTACCGGCTCCTGCAGGAGTACTTCGCCTTCCCCGAGCGCTTCATGTTCATCGAGTTCGCCGGCCTGGCCCCTGCCGCGAGACGCTGCGCCGGAAGCGAGCTCGACGTGACGGTGGTGCTATCGCGGACCGATCCGGCGCTCGAGAGTACGGTCGACGCCTCGCACTTCGGCCTCTTCTGCACCCCGGCGATCAACCTCTTCCCCAAGCGGGCCGACCGGATCCACGTCTCCGACCAGGTGAACGAGTTTCACGTGGTCCCGGACCGCACCCGACCGATGGACTTCGAGACGTTCGCGGTCACCGAGGTCGTCGGCTTCGGGACGAGCCAGGAGCAGGAGCAGGAGTTCCTCCCCTTCTATGCCCACTCGGATCTTTCACACCAGGGCGCTGAGGCCGCGTACTACACCGTGCGGCGTGCGGCGCGGGTGCTCTCGGCACAGCAGCGCCGGTACGGCCCGCGCTCGAGCTACGCAGGCAGCGAGACGTACCTCTCCCTGGTCGACGCGAAACAGGCGCCCTACAGTACCGACCTTCGCCAGCTCGCGGTGGGCACGCTGTGCACCAACCGGGACCTGCCCCTGAACATGCCCCTGGGACAGCGCCAGACCGACTTCACGCTGGAGACCGGGGCGCCCGTCGAAGCCGTGCGGGCCGTGGCCGGTCCCACGAAGCCCCGCCCCTCCCACGCTGAGGGAGACACCGCGTGGAGGCTGATCAGCCACCTGTCGTTGAACTACCTGTCCCTGACCGACACCGACGAAAAGCAGGGAGCCGTGGCGTTGCGAGACCTCTTGGCCCTCTATGCGCCGACCGCGGACGCGCCGGTGCGCAAACAGATTGAGGGGGTGCGCTCGGTCCGCCCGCGACCGGTCAATCGGCGCATCCCCACGACAGGGCCCATCGCTTTCGGCCGGGGCATCGAGGTCACCCTGACCCTCGACGACTCGGCCTTCGGAGGGGGCGGCGGCTTTCTCCTCGGCTCCGTGCTGGAGCAGTTCTTCGCCCGTTACGTCTCGATGAACTCCTTCACGGAAACGGTCGTCCGGACCGTCGACCGCGGAGAGATCGTCCGATGGCCGGCCAGGACTGGACGTCGACTCCTGCTATAGCCCTGGGCGAGGCCCTCGCCCGGGAGCCCTACCGCTTCGACTTCTTCCAGGCGTTGCGGCGGTTGGACTGCGCTCACCCCGCGCGCCCCCGGCTGGGCGCCGCGGCCCGGCCCGCCGACGAGCCGGTGCGCCTGACCGAGGCTCCGTCCATGGCCTTCGCGGCGTCGACCCTGGCCTCCTTCGAGCGCGCCACGGCCGAGCGCCCGGCGCGCCTGGCCGTGCTCTTCTTCGGACTCTTCGGGCCCAACGGCCCGCTTCCACTCCACCTCACGGAGTACGCGCGCGACCGGTTGCGAAACTCCGGAGACGCCACCTTCGTGCGCTTCGCGGACACGTTCCATCATCGCCTCCTCGCCTTCTTCTACCGAGCCTGGGCCAACGCACGCCCGACCGTGCACTTCGACCGGCCCGACGCGGACCGCTTCGCCGCGTATGTGGGCGCCCTCTTTGGGCTCGCTCTGCCGTCGCTCCGCCACCGCGATGCGCTGCCCGACCTGGCCAAGCTCTACTACGCCGGGCGCCTGGGCTCGCCGGCCCGCGGCGCCGAGGGCCTCAAGGCCCTTCTTCAGGACTTCTTCCGGATGCCTGTGGACGTGGAGCAGTTCGTCGGTCACTGGCTCGAGCTTCCCGAGGAGAGCCGGTGCCGGCTCGGCGAATCCCCGGACACCGGAACACTGGGGAGCACCGCCATCGCCGGCTCCCGGATCTGGTCGTGCCAGGACAAGTTTCGGATCGTCATGGGGCCCCTTCACCTCGATGAGTACCGCCGTCTCCTGCCCGGCGGAGACAGCCTGGCGAGGCTCGTCTCTTTGGTGCGGAACTACGTCGGAGACGAGTTCTGCTGGGATATGAACCTCGTGCTGCATCGCGACGAGGTGCCGCCCCTGACCCTGGGCGGCGAGACCCGGCTGGGGTTCACGGCGTGGTGCACGAGCCGCCGCCCCGACGAACATGCGCACGACCTCACCCTGGATCCTTTGGCGGCTGCTTCATAGGGGGGCAGCCGTGCCCGGTTCTTGATTCCCCGGACTCGTGCGAGGTGTGAAATGGCCGAGATTAGTCGCGTCGCCCTCTTTGGAAAACTCAACGGGCTCGGGTATCGAGCCATCGAGAGCGCCACGGTGTTCTGCAAGCTGCGGGGGAACCCTTACGTGGAGCTGGTTCACTGGTTCCACCAGATCCTCCAGCTCCCCGACTCCGACCTCCACCGCATCGTCAAGACCTTCAGCCTGGAGCCTGCCCGCGTCGCCCGGGATCTCACCGAGGCCCTCGACCGGCTGCCCCGGGGCTCCACCTCGATCTCCGACCTCTCGTCCCAACTGGAGGATACCGTGGAGCGGGGCTGGGTGTACGGCACGCTGCTCTTCGGCGAGTCGCAGGTGCGCACCGGCCACCTGGTCGTGGGCCTGCTCAAGACCCCGTCTCTTCGCCATGCGCTCTCGGGCCTGTCGAAGGAGTTCGACAAGGTCAAGCTCGACGCCCTGACCGACCGCTTCGGCGAGATCGTGAAGGGCTCTCCCGAGGAGGGCCTCTCGACCACCGACGGCTTCCAGGTCGGCGGAGGAGCCAGTCCCGGCGAGGCGAGCGGCGCCCTTGCTCCCGCCCAGATGGGGAAGCAGGAGGCCCTGCAGCGCTTCTCGGTGGACCTCACGGAGAAGGCCCGCAAGGGCGAGCTCGACCCGATCGTGGGCCGCGACAACGAGATCCGGCAGATCGTCGACATCCTCATGCGCCGGCGTCAGAACAACCCCATCCTCACCGGCGAGGCGGGCGTAGGGAAGACCGCGGTGGTCGAAGGTTTCGCCCACCGAATCGTCGCCGGCGACGTGCCCCCCACCCTCAGGGACGTGAGCCTTCGCACGCTCGACGTGGGGCTCCTGCAGGCCGGGGCCAGCATGAAGGGTGAGTTCGAGCAGCGGCTGCGTCAGGTGATCGAAGAGGTCCAGTCGTCGCCCAAGCCGATCATCCTGTTCATCGACGAGGCCCACACGCTGATCGGCGCGGGCGGCGCGGCCGGGACGGGCGACGCGGCGAACCTGCTGAAACCCGCCCTGGCCCGTGGGACGCTCCGAACCGTGGCCGCGACCACCTGGGCGGAGTACAAGAAGTACTTCGAGAAGGACCCGGCGCTGACCCGGCGCTTCCAGGTCGTGAAGGTGGACGAGCCGAGCGAGGAGAAGGCCATCCTCATGATGCGGGGGATGGCCTCCACCATGGAGAAGCACCACCAGGTCCAACTGCTCGACGAGGGCCTCGAGGCGGCCGTTCGCCTCTCACACCGCTACATCCCGGCGCGCCAGCTGCCCGACAAGGCCGTCAGCCTCCTCGACACCTCCTGCGCCCGAGTGGCGGTGAGCCAGCACGCCGTGCCGGCCGAAGTGGACGATTGCCGCCGCCGGATCGAGGCACTGACGACCGAGCTCGAGATCATCGCCCGGGAGAAAGCCGTGGGTGTGAACACGGCCGCCAGGGAAGCCGAGGCGACGACGAAGCGGGAGGTCGAGAGCGAGCGTCTGGCCGGGCTCGAAGAGCGCTGGAACTCCGAGAAGTCTCTCGTGGAGCAGATCCTGGAGCTCCGCGGCAAGCTTCGAAGCCGGATCGGCAGCGCGAACGGGGTGCAGAGCCCGGTGGAGGCGTCAGCCGACACAGCCGGCCTGCCGCCCCCGGAGGCTCCCGCCGAGGAGTCCTCCGAGGCGCTCTTGGAGCGGCTTCGCGATCTTCAAGCCAGGCTCGCTGACCTCCAGGGGGAGAAACCCCTCATTCTTCCGAGCGTGGACCACCAGGCCGTGGCCTCGGTGGTGGAGGACTGGACCGGCATCCCCGTCGGCCGGATGGTGAAGAACGAGGTCGAGGCGATCCTGAAGCTGGCCGATACCCTCGAGCAGCGCATCATCGGCCAGCGCCACGCCCTGGAGATGATCGCGCGGCGCATCCAGACCTCGCGCGCCAAGCTCGACAACCCCAACAAGCCCATCGGCGTCTTCATGCTCGCCGGCACCTCCGGCGTGGGCAAGACCGAGACGGCGCTCGCGCTCGCGGAAGTCCTGTACGGCGGCGAGCAGAACGTCATCACCATCAACATGAGCGAGTACCAGGAGGCCCACACCGTCTCGACGCTCAAGGGGGCCCCCCCGGGCTACGTCGGCTACGGCGAGGGCGGGGTGCTCACCGAGGCCGTTCGCCGGCGTCCCTACAGCGTGGTTCTCCTGGACGAAGTGGAAAAGGCCCACCCCGACGTGCACGAGATCTTTTTCCAGGTCTTCGACAAGGGCTGGATGGAAGACGGCGAAGGGCGGGTGATCGACTTCAAGAACACCCTGATCATCCTCACCACCAACGCCGGTACCGACCTGATCATGAACCTGTGCAAGGACCCGGAGCTCATGCCCGACGCCGAGGGCATCGCCAAGGCCTTACGCGAGCCGCTCCTGAAGGTCTTCCCCCCCGCGCTCCTCGGCCGGCTGGTCGTGATCCCCTTCTATCCGCTCAACGACGAGATGATCGGCGCGATTGCGCGGCTGCAGCTCAAGCGCATCGAGAAGCGCATCCGCGAGAACCACAAGGTCCCGTTCACTTACGACGACGGGGTCGTGAAGCTCATCGCCAGCCGGTGCACCGAGCTCGAGAGCGGCGGTCGAATGATCGACGCGATCCTCACCAACACGGTGCTGCCGGCGATCAGCGAGCAGTTCCTGACCCGGCTCATGGAGGGCCGACCCGTCGAGAGAGTCGCCGTGAGCGTGGCCGAGGGGGAGTTCCGGTACGCGTTCGAGTGAGGGTCGGGAGAACCGGCCCGCCTCCGGGGGCGGGCCGTTCCAAAGCCTCTGGAAGGAGCCCCGGCCATGAGCGAGTCCCCCGCCTCCGACCGCGAGCACGAGCCCGCGCAGGAGCGCGACGTCACCATCCCGGAGGCCATCGGCCTCGCGATCGCGCTCCACCGCGAGGGGCGGCAGGGCGAGGCGGAGCGGATCTACCGGGCCGTGCTCGAGGCAGCGCCCGAGCACCCCGACGCCCTGAACTTCCTGGGCGTCCTCTCCCACCAGCAGGGCCGCTCCGCCGAGGCGGAGCGGCTGCTCCGCAGCGCCGTCGAACAGGCACCCGATCATCCCGACGCGCTTAACAACCTCGGCAACGTGCTCGAGGGCACCGGGAACCTCCGCGAAGCCGAGGCCGCCTACCGGCGGGTCCTCGAGCTCAATCCCGCACACCACGGCGCGCAAAACAACCTGGGCGTGGTCCTCAAGGCCCAGGGGCGCCTCGAGGAGGCGGTGGCGACGCTCACGACCGCCGCGGCCCAGCGACCCGAGGCCTTCGACGCCCACCTGAACCTGGGCAACGCGCTTCGGCGCCTCGGGCGGATCCGGGAGGCCGTGGACGCCCACCTGCGGGCCATCGCGCTCAAACCCGAGCTGACGGACTCGCCGAAGCTGCGCATCTACGCGCTCCACGCCGCCGGGCGCACGGTCGACGCCCTGAAGCGTCTGGACGAGTGGCTGGCGGCCGAGCCCGACAACCCGATGGCGGCGCACCTGCGAGCTGCCGTCTCCGGCGAGGGGGTCCCGGAGCGGGCGTCCGATCGCTTCGTCCGGGAGACCTTCGACGGCTTCGCTCCCCACTTCGACGAGCTCCTGGCCAACCTCCGATACCGGGCCCCCGAGCTCGTGGCCGAGGTCGTGGCCGAGGCCCTCGCCCCGCCGGCCGCGGACCGCGACGTCGCGGACCTCGGCTGCGGCACGGGGCTCTGCGGCCCCTTCCTCCGCCCCTACGCCCGCCGGCTGACTGGGGTCGATCTCTCCTCGGGAATGGTCGCGCGCGCCGAGGCGCGAGGCATCTACGACGAGCTCGCGACCGCGGAGCTCACCGAGTTCCTCGCCGGCCGGCCCGAGGCCTACGACCTCCTCGCCTCCGCCGACACCCTCTGTTACTTCGGAGCACTGGAGGCGGTGTTCGCAGCCGCGGCCGCCGCGCTGAGGCCGCGGGGTCTCTTCGCGTTCACGCTGGAGCGGGCCGCGTCGGGAGAAGAGGGGAAGGGGTTCGTCCTCCAGCATCACGGGCGCTATCGACACGGGGAATCTTACGTCCGGAGCCGTCTCGCCGCGGCCGGGCTCGAGACGCGCTCGGTGTGCACGGCCGCGCTGCGCACCGAGGCCGGGGCACCGGTCGAAGGACTGGTCGTCCTGGCGGCGCGGCCGTCGGGCGGTTGAAGGCCTCCAGGGCGCATGCGAGCAAGCACGTCCCCTCGACCTTCCAGAGCGCAACTACCTTTCGTATCTTTGCGGCGTCCCCAATCCCGGTATTGCGGCGTCCCCAATCCCGGTATTTGACCCCTTCAGGCGGCCGCTTTCGAGCCGAGCGTGAGATGGATCTCGACCTGGTCCCACGGCACGAACACGCGGCCCTCGTCGTTCTTCTCGACGAGCCCATGCTCCATGAGCCTGGAGACGTCTGCGTGAACGTTGCTGTAGTTTCGCCCCAGCCGCTTGGCCAATTGGTAGATGCTCTGCGGCCCGCCGGCCTTGAGCGTCTCCAGCGTCTGCATGCGCTTGGTCGTGAGCTCTGCGAACAGCTGAGCGGCGCTCTCGAAGTTCAGCCGGTAATCTCCTTCGGGCACCGGCTCGCCCGCGTCGAAGCGGCGCGCAACGGCCAGGGATCGCTGGAGCGCTTCGTCGTAAGTCTCGAGCCCGATGATCGCCCGGTTCGCCATGGGTCACCTCACGAGCCGCTTCACGTCGGCGTCGAAGTCCAACAGGAGTTGGGTTAGAGAAAGAAACGCGTACGGCCGCTCCTCCGTGCCGTAATGGACGTGATCGCCCTTGCACGCCTCGTTGTCGTAGCGGACGGACCACGCATGCTCCTACGCGACCGCAGTAGAGGCGGTACTTCAGGCCGTGCGGGCGCTCTTCGCTGGGTGACGGCAGCTGCCACACCACCCGTTCGACGACATGGCCGCGCAGAGTGGTCTTGTCCCTCAGTAGGAGTCGAGCGCGCACGTGTTGCATGCTAGACAATACAGAGGCCTTCGTCAACCGATCCGGGGAACGCCGGAGTGGCCCGTCTCGAAAGCCCCGCAATCCCCAGATCGGCGGATTCGAGCGCGAAAGGGCCAAATGAGCCAACGTCCCCTTCGTGCTGCCCGATCTATTGAATGAGGGTGGAAACTTATGAAACTTAGCAGCGTCCCAAAATTCAGAGACGGATCTGCTCGGCGTAAGGCCGCAGGAGCATCTCGGAGGCCCTGGGCGTGGCTGGCTCAGGCCGCACGAGCGAGGCGTGCATCACCGCTCTGACCTGGTTGCGCTGGGCCTCGTCGCCGCCCACGGTGAGCCCT
>JACRMM010000048.1:84864-88494 GCA_016214985.1 Deltaproteobacteria bacterium
CTCGGCGATCAGGAGCCCACCGACATAGAAGGGGGTGGCGAATTCCGCTGGCCCCGCTTCCGCCAAAGGTGACGAATTACTCTGGCCCCGGGTGACGAATTGTCCTGGCCCCGATCCGGCCTGGACTGACGATATACCCGCCCTCGACACCTCCCGGGTGCCCGCGAGGGCGTTTCCCGGAGGAACTACGGGGTTCCCACGTTTCGCTCAAGCACCCGGGTAGGTTAGGTCCCGCCTGTACGCCGGTGGCACAACGTCTGCGTGGGGTGACGTTCGAGCACCCCAACTTGGCCACTTGCCCTTTTGGCCCAAGCCTCTCAGCACCTTTGGCTTGCCCACTGTTACGACGCTGCAGCGGTTCACTTCCGTTGACCATACTACCCAACCCTTGCTCCCCTCCACCATGCGGTGCTGGCAGAGTTGAGGCTCGCCCTCACGGGCCACCTCTCCTGGTCCCACCACCAAGGGCTACGTTGTCCCGGGAGCTCCGCACCCAGGGATTACTCCCCACGCACGTCCCGGTAGGGTACCGGTGGCAGAACACCGGGTCACCTGATACGGACCGACCTTCCTTTCCGTAGCGATGACAGCTACTTGTGCGACATCGTGTCGCAACGAACGGCGGGGCTGTGCGGCCGGCGCTTGCGACGGTCCGAACCAGCCCCTGGTGTACGCCCGGCATGGGCGTGGATTCATGGGGTGTAAGTCCCCTGCGGGAGAACCCAGGTCGTACAACCGCTAGCCGAAGGCAAGGGCGTCTCCGCGAGGAGGGGTCCGGAGGAAGCCGGAGGCAAAGCTGCGAGCCGACGAACAGGAACGCCATAGAAGGCTTAGCTCCGGGGCGAGTTGGCACAACACAACGAAGCCCTTGGGATCGGGAGCAGGGTAAATGGCGCGGTTGTGCAGCGAAAGTCCACGTTCTTATCCGGGGAGACCTGCCCGACATTGCGGTCGACGGGGCTCGATGATCCCTCGGAACAACGCCGGTGGGGTACCGGCTTACCAACTCCAGGCGCCGCGCGTGCAGGCCTACGCCACGCGGCGAGCGAACCAAGAGAGGCCGGTCCGGGGAAGATTCAAGCTTCAAAGGCAGCGCCACGGCGGGCAACCGCCGGGGTGATCGGGCAGGAGTCAGCAGAGGGCATAGTAGGCGGCCGACACGAGCCGGGAAGGACCCGGAGGGCCTCACGCCGTCGCCGAAGGCCCGAACCTCAACGCACAGGGAGGAGCCGTGACGCACTCGAAGCCAGCGATGAACCCGTCCGGGGGAGCCGAGTCTCGGCGTGAGGTTACGAAGCCAGCCCTGGACACCCGTCTTTTGGAGCGGGTGGTGGACCCAGACAACATGCGCCGCGCCTGGAAACGGGTGACGGCCAACAAGGGGGCCCCCGGGATCGACCGGATGACCCTTGAGGAGGCCGACATCTGGCTGCGCACGAACTGGGACACCCTCTGCGAGTCCGTGCTCGACGGCAGCTACCAACCTCTCCCGCTGCGCCGCAAGGCCATCCCCAAAGCCAGCGGAGGAGAGCGATTGCTGGGGATTCCGGCCGTGATCGACCGGTTGATCCAGCAAGCCGTCGCGCAGATCCTCACGCCGATCTTCGATTCGGGGTTCTCCCGATGGAGTTTCGGCTTTCGCCCCGCACGCTCGGCGCATCAAGCGCTGCGACAGGTACAGGCCTTCCTGCAAGCCGGGTATCGGATTGCCGTGGATCTCGATCTCGAGAAGTTCTTCGACCGAGTGTCGCACGACATCCTGATGGCTCGGGTGGCAAGGAAGGTAGCCGACAAGAGGGTGCTTTCCCTCATCGGCCGGCTCCTGCGCTCCGGCGTGTTGGTCGAAGGGATCGTCCAGCCCACCGAGTTGGGAACGCCCCAGGGCGGCCCCCTCTCGCCGTTGCTCGCCAACATCCTCTTGGACGACCTCGACAAAGAGCTCGAACGTCGAGGTCTTCGGTTCGCTCGCTACGCGGATGATCTCCTCATCCTCGTGAAAACCGAGCGCGCCGCCCTGCGGGTGAAGGCGAGCATCACCAAGTACTTGACCCGAGAGCTTCGGCTTACGGTCAACGAGAAGAAGAGTCGGGTGGCTCCGATCTCGCAGTGTGTGTTCCTGGGCTTCACGTTCTACCGGGGCACGAAACTTCGCGGTTCGGAGAAAGCCTTCGCAGACTTCCGGCATCGACTCAAGCGCTACACGGGCCGGAGTTGGGGCGTCTCGATGGAATACCGGCTCACCAAACTCGCCCAGTACCTGAGGGGCTGGATGGGCTACTTCGGCATCTCGGACTACTACAGCCCCATCCCCGAATTCGACCACTGGCTGCGGCGACGAGTGCGCATGTGCTACTGGAAGCAGTGGCGCCACGTGCGCACGAAGGTCCGCAACCTCCTGGCCTTGGGGACGAGCCGAAAGCAGGCGATCTTCACGGCGATCAGTAGAAAGAGCTACTGGCGCCTGTCGAAGACGCTCGCAACGCAGTCCGGCATGACCAATCAGTGGCTCAAGAACCAAGGACTCCTCTCGATCCGCGACCTGTGGATGAAAGCCCACGGCTACGCGTGAAAGGGAACTCACGAGGGACCGTCTATCCTGCGATGGGGAACCGCCGAGTGCGGACCCGCATGCTCGGTGGTGTGGGGGGCGGGAGTTCAAAGCTCCCGCCTACCCGATTATGCGTTCCCTGAGTGCTTCTTGACCGACCAAGTACGGTCCTACCACTGACCTGGTGGGGTCCTTGTCGTATCGGCCTTCCTTATGTAGCACTTATTGCTGCAGTCGATGAATTTCGAGGTGTTCGGATCCCTTACTGGGGCAAAAACCAGCTTCAGCCAACCATTGCCAGCATCTTCAACCTGAACGGAAGCCTTCGGCACGATTATTCCAATGATCTTCGCATCAGTGCTGGGCTTCCTCACTACCCAGCATGTTTCGCTCTTCACCCACGCGGAGTAATCCGATGACCGAGACTGACCCGGGAACCAAAGCCAGGCAACGAATACCATCGCGAGCATAGAAATGACTTTAGCCATTTGACGCCTCCATTCCTGGAAATCGTGATACGTTTGTGATCCGCAATGGCGGAAATGATGTAATTGCTCTTCACTGAGACGAGAACTGTCTAAGTTGGTCTACCCAAAACGCCACCACGGCTTCCAGCGCGATCATAAATTCGCGTCTCTGGCCTGACTTTGTCGTGTAGACTACCGAACGGCTCTGAGTCGAGAAATCCTCACCTATTTCGTTAACTTCCTCGTTTAGGAACCCAACCGTCTCTATGGCGCCAGTTGACGCAATGGATGAGTAGTTCCCCTGGCTAGACTTGGAGCCAGTGTAAAGGTGTTTGTAGGCGTTTGAGATGCTTCGAATGTCCGTGAAGTATCCGTTGGTACAACGTGATATTTCTTGGATGTAATCGCGTATCTTCGCATAGCGACTGACTTTGCATGGATCATGGCGCTTGTAGTATGCAAAGTAGTGATCGGCCCACTGCTGTCCAAGAACGAATAACGTGAGTTCACGGGGGTGCCGGCGCGGGACGCGGCTCCCACATCTGGGGCCAGGCTTCGTCCGCCGTGACCCTCGGCAGCTGTCCAAGGTCGAAGCCGGGCAGCCGAGCGTGGGGA
>JACRMM010000056.1 GCA_016214985.1 Deltaproteobacteria bacterium
CATGCCCCACACGGCCGCTCCCGCGAACCCTGCCCCGTCCTTCACGATGTCCTCGAAGCACCCCACCGGCACCTGCTTGACCTTCGCGGCCCCGTTGATGTCCACGAACAGCGCCAGAATGTACTCGATCCCGTCCGCCGCAAGCTTCGACTTCATCGACTCCAGTCCCATCCGCATCTCCATTGTCATCCGCGTCTCGCCCCGCGTGGCCGTGGGTGGGCCGTTCGCCGCATACTCCCGCGGATTCGCGCCGGCCACCCAATCCTCTGAAGCAAGAATATTGAACGTCAGCCAATCCAAGAATCGTGCCGGTCGCGTCCCGTCCCGGCAGCTTGTCAAATCAGCGTTTGACACGGTTCGCCCCGCCGCCGCTCCGGCGGCTACGACGGAATTGTTTCTTCCGGGGGCGCCGAACGACGAGAGTGTCGCGGAGTGCGACCCGCTCCCCCGCCCGATCTCGGAGCTGTTGGAGGGGTCGGGTCGACGGTACCCATGGCCTGGATCAGGGGATGGGGCGTAGAATCCGACCAAAGGGGGGGCGTGCAGGAAGGGGACCGGATGAGACGCGGACTGTCGCTTCGCCAGAAGATCTTCGGCGGCTATGGGCTCGCGCTCTGTCTGATCGGCGTGGTGTCGGCCTGGGCGTTCGTCGCGCTTCGAGACCTCGGTCGGGCCAGCGATGCGATCCTACGGGAGAATTACAAGAGCATCCTCGCGGCCGAGAACATGATCCAGGCCATTGAGCGCCAGGACAGCGCGAGCTTGCTGTTTCTGCTCGGATACGCCGACGAGGGGGTCACCCAGTTCAGCGAGAACGAAAGCCTCTTCCTCCAGTGGCTGGCCCGGGCCAAGGACAATCTGACGGTTGAAGGGGAGGGCGGAATCGTCGACGGCATCGACTCAGGCTACCAGACCTACCTGCTGCGCTGCTCGAAGCTGCGGCTCCTTCACCGGAGTGACCCCGAAGGCGCGCGCCGAATGTACCACGAAGCGGTGCTGCCCTCCTTTCGGACGGTTCGGGACCTGTGCGGCCGCCTCCACGACCTCAACGAGCGCACCATGGTGCGAGCGAGCGACCGAGCCCGCGCCATCTCCGCCACAGCCCGGTGGTCCGGCGCCGTGACCAGCTTCGCCGCCGTGGCGCTCGGGCTCGGGTTCAGCCTCATCCTCTCCAACCTCCTTGTGCGACCCCTTCGACAGTTGATGGCCGCGACCAAGAGACTCGCCGACGGCGACTACGACGTGGAGGTCACCGCCCCGTCGAGGGACGAGCTCGGGCTGCTCGCGCGCGAATTCAACGGCATGGCGACGAAGCTCAAGGCGTTCCATGACTTGAACGTGGGCGAAATCATGGCCGAAAAGGTCAAGAGCGAGGCCATCATCCGGAGCATGGACGACGGTGTGGTGGTCGTCGACGCGGCTCTTCGAGTTTCAGACCTCAATCCCACCGCGGCGAAGATCTTCAGCATCGACGCCGGAGGGGCCCGCGACCGCCATTTCCTCGAGGTCGTCCGCGACGAGCTCCTCTTCCAGCTCGTCAAACAGGCCGTCGAGAGCGGCCAGACGCCCCCCATCGAAGAAGGGAAGGACGTCCTGACCGTCCCACAGGGGAAGGAGCGGCATCACTTCCACTTCTCGATCTTGCCTATTCTTCCCGCGGCAGGCCCGATGCTCGGCGTGGTGCTGATCCTTCGCGATGTCACGCGGCTCAAGGAGATCGACCGCCTCAAGAGCGAGTTCGTGCTGACCGCCTCGCACGAGCTTCGCACCCCGCTCACGAGCATGGGCCTCGCCATCGACCTCCTCCTCGAGGGCGGGCCGGAGAAGCTCTCGGACCAGGACCGTCAACTCCTTTCGGCCGCCCACGAGGAGCTTGAGCGCCTGAAAGCGCTCGTGAACGATCTTCTCGACCTCTCCAAGATCGAGGCTGGCAAGGTGGACCTCGACCTGGCCGCCACGGACGTGCGGGCCCTGTGCGACCGGGCCGCATCCGCGGTGACCGGCCAGTTGGCAACTCGAGCGGTGCACCTGACAATGACGATTCCCGAGGGCTTTCCTGACGTGAAGGCCGACGAGACCCGGATCACCTGGGTGCTGATCAACCTGCTGTCCAACGCACAGCGCTACGTGGACGACGGGGGCCACATTACCGTGTCGGCGGAGCATCTCGGCGACCGGGTCCACATCCGCGTGACGGACGACGGGCCGGGGATCCCGTACGAGTACCAGTCCAAGATCTTCGACAAGTTCGTTCAGCTCAAGGTCGGACGAGAAGCAGGGGGGTCCGGGCTGGGGCTGGCAATCTGCCGGGAGATCGTCCGGGCCCACGGTGGGACGATCTGGGTAGAATCCGTGCCCGGAGAGGGCAGTCAATTCACGTTCACCCTACCAGTCGAACACTGACGGCGGAGAGACTCCAATGAAGGAACGACGCCTCCTGATCGTTGACGACGAGAAGAACATACGGCTCACCCTGGCCCAGTCCCTCCGGA
Organism: Deltaproteobacteria bacterium; assembly: GCA_016214985.1. Classification (GTDB taxonomy): domain Bacteria; phylum Desulfobacterota; class Deferrisomatia; order Deferrisomatales; family JACRMM01; genus JACRMM01. Next base: position 2,493 of record JACRMM010000056.1, read on the forward strand.
GCCTGGGCGTCGAGGTCGAGACTGCGGTCTACGCAGAAGAGGCGCTCTACAAGCTGGCCCAAAACGACTACGATCTCGTCCTGCTCGACCTGGAACTGCCTGGCATGGGCGGCATGGAGATGCTCCGGCGGGCGAAGCGGACTCGTCCGGACGTTCCGGTGATGATCATCACGGCGTACGGGACCCAGGAGACCTCGGAAGAGGCGCTGAGCCTCGGCGCCGTCGAGTTCGTTCAGAAGCCCTTCTCATCGAAGGAGATTCGGGAGCGCGTCTCGCGGGTGCTCAACCTCACATCTCCACCCTCGTGACGACACCCTGGAGCTTCATCGTCGGAAGCTTGTAGAACTGGACGAAGTTCGGCGTCAGTTTCTTGATGGCAGAGAAGATCCGCCATGCGAAGTTCTCAGTAGCAATATCTTCGACTCCGTAGAAGATGACCTTCTCTTTGATCCCGTGCTCCCGCAACATGGCTTCCAGATCGATGACTTCCATGTAACCGGCCTTCACTTCCAGACCATCCAACCCAGGCTCAAGATCCGGCTGCAACACTGATTCCATTCCGCCAGGCTCTTCGGTCCGCGTAATCGAAATAAACACATTCCGATCGTAGAGTATATTGCTACGAAACATGCAGTGCACGATATACGGCGGTATGACCCGAAGTTCTCGTGTAAAAAATAGAGCCGTCCCGCTGATCCTCCGGCAACTATCATAAATCTCCCTGTAGCTGATGATGAAAGCTTCCCAACTCAAGGGCATCAGCGACCGATACAGCTGACGCTGGCCGTTCGTCCAGATCAAGATAGTCACGAGCGGAAAAGAAGCTAATATAAGAGACCAATAGCCGCCGTGCGGGATTTTATTTATATTTGAAAACAGAAACAATAAATCGACCGCCGTCACGCCAATCGAAACGGCCATTAGTGCCTTCTTGCCTCTCAAAAAAAAGATCAGGATCATCATGATCCCTGTAATCGCCATCGTACCCGTGACGGCAAGACCGTACGCGGCCGCCAGATTCTCAGATCTACGAAAGATGAGCATGATGAACAAGACGGCGACCATGAGCGACCAGTTGATCGACCCTATGTAGATCTGAGACTTCATGTGGCTCGAGGTATAATCGACCTTCATTAGAGGGAGGAGACGCGTGGTGATCCCTTGATATACGATCGAGTATACACCGCTGATCATTGCCTGAGAGGCAACGACAGTGGCCAATATGGTAAGAATCAGGAACGGTATATACAACACATGAATCTGTGACTTTACCATTTCGAACAAGACGTTCTTGGTCAATGGATTTCGAGAGAGGTAGGCAGCCTGGCCCAAGTAGTTGACGACGAGGGCCGGGAAGACGAAGCCCCACGCATGGAGGATGGGGCGGCGGCCGAGGTGGCCCATATCCGCGTACAACGCTTCACCGCCGGTCGCGCACAGAATCACCTCGGACAGGACGAAGAACGCCGCCATGCCGTTGTCCCGGACGAAGGCGAGGCCATAGAGGGGGCTGACGGCGCGCAGAATGCCGGGCGTCCCGCTGATCGACACGAGCCCCGAGGCGGTCAAGGCGCAGAACCAGACCGCCATCAGCGGTCCAAACGTCTTGCCGACCCGGTCCGTGCCCTTCTTCTGGAACAGGAAGAGGCCGATGGCGATGAGCGCCGCGACGAAGATCAGGACCCCCTGGGAGAGCCCCTCGAAACCCGGGATGAGGACCGCTCCCTCCACCGCCGAGAGGATGCTGATGGCCGGCGTGATCACGCCGTCGCCGAGCAGCAGCGAGACGCCGAGGATGGAGAGGGCGCCCACGAGGGCGCAAACCCGTTTCGACCGGCAGATCTGGACCAGGATCTCCTTGAGAACGATCGTGCCGCCTTCCCCTTTGTGGCTGAGGCTCATGGCGAGCCAGGCGTACTGGACCATGACCAGGATCGTCATGGTCCACAGGATGAGCGACGCCACCCCCACGATGTTCGCGGGCGTCGGTTTCAGCAGGGCGAAGATCACCGTGAACGTGTAGATCGGGCTGGTCCCGATGTCGCCGAAGACCAGTCCCATGGACTTGATGACGCCTCCCGCAAAGGAGTCGGGAGCGTCGTGGCCTGGGAGCCCGATGCCCTCCGCGTCGGCCGGGGAGGGCGCGCCAGGCCCGGTTTCACTGCTCATCGCGACAGATCCTCCCGGCGAACCCGCACCGCCGCCGCTCTCAGCCTTCCCAGAAGCGGGGGCCGGCGTTCACGAACTCCAGGATCTCGTCGGCGGATGTGCGGTCGTCGAAGCCGAGCCGGTCCAGGGTTCGCCCCTCGGCCCAGAAGTCGTGCCCGAGGGACGCGCAGGCGAGCCCGACCAGCGCATCGGTCATGGGCGTCGGAACGCCGACCACCGCTCCGAAGGCGGAGATCGGGACCAGGCTGTTCGGGATCTCGTCGAGCACGTGATGGTACCCCAGCACGTGCTTCGGTGCGGAGAACCCCAGGTAGTAGCGGTTCTTCTGGAGGACCTCGTAGAGGCTGTCGCCCTCCACGTCGTAGCACTCCTTGTACCAGCCACGGGCGTCGAGGACCGGGACTCCGAACGCCCGGGCCACGTCGCTCTTCTCCCGGTCGATCTTCTCCATCACGTTCTCGCAGACGAACTTCGTGATGATGTCCCGGTAGTAGCGGAGGTCCTCCCCCTTGGCCGCCCGCTCCAGCAGCCCCGAGTTCAGGAGCATGGGAGCCGGGTGCACCACCGCCCCCACGTTGTTGATGCTCGTCTCGAGGACGTTGGTGCAGGGCGCGTACTCGGGGTAGATCTGCCCGATGAGCTCCATGAAGGTCGCGGTGTCCGTCGCGGGCAGGGCAGCAGCGCGCACCCGGTTCTTCACCTTCATGACCTCCACGTGGGCCGGCCCCCGGGACTCGGTCGCGTAGAGGAACGTCTGGCACTCGGCCAGGGTCACCTTCTTCTTGCACTGGAAGCGCCGAAAGGTCTGGTAGACCTCCAGGGCGCCCCCGGTCCGCCCGGGGGTGAGCAGCAGCGTCTGGCCGTCTTCGAGGCAGCCGGCCAGCAGCGACGCGACATTCTTGTGCGCGAGCGCCGGCATGTTGACGAGCACGAGGTCGGCGCCGCTCACCGCCTCGTCGATGCTCGAGGTGACCTTGTCGATCTTCGCGACCCCCTCCACGTCGCCCTCCAGCCGGATGCCCCCCTTCTCGGCCACCGGAGCAAGCTCCTTGCCGAAGAAGCTGAAGATCCTCACGGAGTGCCCCTTCAGGCTGATGTGCCCTGCCGTGGCGAGCCCCCCGTGGCCCGCACCGACCACCGTGACTCGGAGCCCACCCTTTGCCTTCGTTGCGCGCTTTGCCATGGCTCTCTCCTCCTCTCACTTCAATGAATGCGACGATGGTTCGCAGCAAAGCAAACGCCGGGCCCGGCCCGGCGTTGCCTGTTCACCAGGAACCGATCCGTACTATTTGACCATCGCAACAGGACACGCCGCCAAGTGCAAGACGCGCTCGCTGACGCTGCCCAGCAGCAGTCCCGCGAGCTCGCTCATGCCGCGGGACCCCATCACGATCAGGTCGAACCCCTCGTCGGCCGCCACCCGGCAGAGCTCCGTCGCCGGGTCTCCGGTGAGCACCCGCGTCTGCGCCGCC
>JACRMM010000049.1 GCA_016214985.1 Deltaproteobacteria bacterium
CGCTCCAAAGCCGTCCGCGCCCGCCCGGTCGGGCTTTGACCCACGGCAGGCACCGGCTCTCCGGCAAAGCGCGAGTTCTGTGCATGTAGAACATTTCCATCTTATGGGGCCAGTTTTCTCAAGTCCGACAGGCTCCTAGAAGGCACGGCAGGATTCGGGCATGCCCAGACAAGCCCGTCTCGAGGCCTCCGGAACGGAGATCCCTGAATATGCAAGGGGTCGCAGGCCGCACCCTGCAACCCCTTGGTCTCGTTGTTGGTTCGTACGGAAGGGCCTGAAGCTTAGAAACACTGAAAAGCGCTCACGGTATCGCCACCACGGCGTACCCTTGCAACTGGTACCCGGCCACGGAGACGAATCCGTTGTCCACTCGGTCGATCTCAGGCATCAAAGTGGCTGGATCGACTCCCATTACTTTCACCGCGTACATGCACACTTCCAATTTCACTCCATCTTTCTTCATCTCCCTGAGCGTCGCGGCGAACTGATCCATTGCCTCGGCCTGGTCCTTCACAACTTCGTTGCGACTACTTGATAACAATTTGACCGCCGGCCCGTGGAAGACGATCACCGCGTGGGCAGGCTCGGCCAACTTTGTCACTGCTTCGCTCTTGTACACGTCGCGTACCGCCCAGAAGATCACGTTGGCCGACTTCGGGTCGCCGTGTGACACATCGAACACCACATCAACCCTTTTGACCCCCTTGAGCGCCGCGTCGTACCCGTCCGCCCAGACCGGAGCCCACGCTGCCGTCGCTACGAGCACGGTGAGCACCCGGGCGACCCATCTAACTCTCGACCATCTCGCATTCTCTCTCATGGTACACCTCCCCTCCGGCCCCTCGCGGGAACACGGGGGCGGGAGAACACACTCGGCGCGTGGACCGCGCCCGTTGTCGACAAGGTAGCAATGGGGTGGCCGCTGGACAAGGCCAGCGCACGACGCAGGGACAGGAAAGTCATCCGAAAGAATATGGGCTGCAAGGTTGACAAGGTTACCGGGTCCGTAGGCGAGGTTGGGTACGCTTTCGACATGCCGCGATCTGCTCGGTTAGACGTCATCGGCGTGGTGCAGCATGTGATGGCCCGGAGTATCGATGGGCGTGCCCTCTTTAGGGACGACCGGGACCGAGAGGAGTTCATGCGTCGCCTCGGCGAGGTCGTCGGCTGGGGCAGTGCGCAGTTGCTGGCGTGGTCACTGATGTCGAATCATCTTCCCCCGTACTCCGGCCCCGGGAGGCCTTTCTGAAGGACCTCATGCGTCGGCTGGAATGGGTCAGAGCTCACGCGTCCCGAACGTGTCACAACGGTCCAGCTTGCCGGCGTCGATGCCTCTCCGGAACCAACGCACGCGCTGTTCTGAGGAGCCGTGAGTGAAGCCTTCGGGGACGGTCGTGCCGGTCGACTGCTGCTGCAGTCGATCGTCGCCGATCGCGCTGGCGGCATTGAGCGCCTCCTCCACGTCCCCGCCTTCCAGGATTCTGCGCGAGTCGTTGGCCCGCGCTGCCCACACTCCTGCCAGGCAGTCGGCCTGGAGCTCGAGCCTGACCGAGAGAGCGTTCGCCTCGGCCTCGCTCCGCGCCCGTTCCTGCGCGCCCCGCACACGCTCCGAGACGCCCAGCAAGTACTGAACGTGATGGCCCACTTCGTGCGCGATGACATACGCTTGGGCGAAGTCGCCCGGAGCCCCGAAGCGGCTCTTCAGGTCCTGGTAGAAGGCCAGGTCGATGTACACCTTTTGATCCAGCGGGCAGTAGAATGGTCCCATCGCTGATTGTCCCGTCCCGCAGGCCGTAGGCGTCGTGCCGGTAAACAACACCAGCTTGGGCGGCACATACTGCTTCCCACTCTCGTGGAATACGCCCTCCCAGGTGCGTTCGGTAGAGCCCAGTACCTTGGAGACGAAGCGCGCCATCTCGTCGTCCGGCGGCGGCCTGCGGGAAGGAACCGCCTCGGGTTGCGCCTCGGGCGATTGCAGGCGAGATGCGACGCCGAGAAAGGTCGAGGGATCGATGCCGAAGAAGTAGCTCGCGGCCAGCGCCAGCAGCACGGTGACGATCCCGATCCCCCCGGCACGTCGGCCGGGCACGCGCATCCCCCGCCGATCCTCCACGTTGGTGCTTTCCTGCTCGTCGTCCAGTCGCATGGCCATCTCCCTGCTCTTGGATCGCGCTCTTCCAAGGCAACGTTCCGCTCACCCAACAACGCCCCACGCTGTCGGGCGGCATGGCTTGCGAGCCCCCAGAGTACCCGAAGTATGGCCCTTGCCAACGTCCGGCCCGATACCTGCTGCCCGATAGGCACCCCGGGTGGGTCCGCCCCGCGGTCAAACTGGCCACCCGGGCACAACGTAAGAGTCGACGCGGAAGCGGAGATCGTCATGTTCAGCCCGCAGCGCGAGCACAGCCATGTCATCAACCACAGGATCGAGAAGGTGAAAAGCTAAGCCCCGCGCCGGAAGTTGGGGGCGGCCGAAAGCAGGAAGACAGGCGAATTCTCCAAGAGCCGAACCCGTGGGCGTTGGCCCGTGCGGCAGAACAGACGGTGCCCCGTGCAAGGCCCGACCCCCCCAACCGGGGAGATCAGGTCGCGCGTTCATACAAGGCCCGTCGTTCCGGGTCCAGGGTGTCCAGGTGCTTGCGGGCCTCCTCGGGGGAGACGGCCTTCAGCGATCCGTCTTCCAGCTGGATGACCACGCCGGCCTCCAGGAGCGTCTTGAAGCGCCTCGCTCGGACCGCTCTGTCCGGGTGGCAGACGAGCTGGCAGTGGCCACAGGTCATCTGCCCTTTGTGGCCCGGCAGCAGCGCGTGGTAGAAGCCGACGCCTGGTTTGGCTCGATAGGCGTACGGCTTCACGGCGGCGCGCAGCGCGCCGAGGAACTCTTCGTCCTTCTCCGGTATCGGGAATCGCGCCGGCGACCAGGTGGACCACGTGCCGGACTTGGAGAGCCCGGTAAACCCGCCGCAGACGTAGTCGCAACGATTGTAGCTCTGCCGCCGGGAATAGGAGAACGCGACACCGCCCATGGTGACCGTCGTCTTCTCGTCCGGGTGCATCAGGGCCGAGGCGCAAGCCGACAGGCACAGCCGGCAGTCGTCGCAGTAGTTCTCCTCGGGGGGTAAGGGGTCCGTGGGCAGGAGCGGGGCATCCGTGACCACAGCGCCGAGAATGACGGCCGCTCCCTCTTTCGCTCGCAGGACGTTGCCGGACAGCCCGAAATGACCGAGGCCGGCGCGGACGGCCAGGTACCGAAGCGAAATCGGGGGTTTCTCGTCGTACGGACCCCGCGGCGTGTCTTTCCGGTAGACGAAGTTCGACTCGACCGCAACGGCCTTCTGCCCCTTCATTTCCAGGAAGCGGGCCAGTTCCAGGGCGATGCCGCTCGCCAACGTGTTGGTGCGGACGTTATCCTGGGAGTGCCCGCTGAAGTCCTCCTTCCGGAGGAACCGTTCGATCTTCTCCTGGTCCAGCGGAAGGGCGAAGACCACGGCGGACTGGGCACCCTCGAGAACGTACGACAGGTCGGTCGACGGCGGCCCGCCCTCGAGGGTCCCGGTCGTGACCGCGCCCGCGTCGATGGCCCCGGCGTTCAAGACCAGGTCTTTCACGAGTGGGTTCAGGTCTTCTCGGCGCCTCTTGTCGTTTGCCATTCGCTACACCTCCGCGGCTCGGCACAGGGTTCACGCCGCCGCAGCAGGGCACCGACGCGGGCCCGTTGCGTGGTCCGAAACGACGGTCTCAGAGCATACCACCGAGGCGCGTTCGGATGAGTGCCCCGGCTTCGGTCATGATCCGATCGATGAGCTCCTTGCAGGTCGGGACGTCGCGGATGAGCCCCGCAACCATGCCGCAGGACCAGACTCCGGCTTCCGTGTCGCCGTCCCTCATGATCTTCGGATACATCCCGGCCACCTCTTCGATGATGTCCTCGAACCGGATCTTCCTGCCGAGCGACGCCTCCTTTTCCAGCAGGCGCTCGACGGCGGCGTTCTTGAGAACACGCTCGGTATTGCGCAGCGGGCGCATGACGAGGCGGGTGTCGAGCTCCGTCGCCCCGATGATCGCCCGTTTGACGTTTTCGTGGATTGGCGCCTCCTTCGTCGCCATGAAGCGCGTACCCATGCTCATGCCGTCCGCTCCCAGGGCCAGGGCGGCGACGAGGCTACGCCCGTCCGCCATGCCGCCCGAGGCCACGAACGGGATCTTCAGTTCGTCCGCCGCCCGCGGCAGCAGAATCAGGTTCGGAACGTCGTCCTCGCCCGGATGACCGCCGCACTCGAACCCGTCCACCGACACGGCGTCGCACCCGATCGCCTCCGCCTTCAGGGCGTGGCGGACCGAGGTGCACTTGTGGATGACCGTTACGCCCGCACCTTGAAGTCGAAGCAGGTGCGCTTCGGGATTGCGGCCCGCTGTCTCCACGATTCGGACGCCGCCGTCGAGGATCGCGCTGATGTAGCCCGGGTAATCCGGCGAGGTGACGGTCGGCAGGAAGGTCAAGTTCACACCGAACGGCCGGTCCGTCCTCTCACGGCACCGCGCGATCTCCCTCGCGAGCTCCGCCGGCGTCTTCTGCGTCAACCCCGTGAGGATCCCCAGCCCCCCGGCATTCGAAACCGCTGCCGCCAGCTCGGCGAACCCCACGTAGTGCATGCCGCCTTGAAGGATCGGGTGCTCGATACCGAAGAGCTCGGTGATTCGTGTCTTCACGGGGCATTCCTCCACAGTCTCTTGATTCACTGCACTCCTGAGCTGCCGCTCCCTGCTCTTCCCCGCCGCTCTTCCTTGTGCAAGGATGGTCTGTCTGTCGTTCCGCTCCTTCCTCCCCCGCCCCCCTGATCGAAGGAGAAGCAGCCATGATTCCAAGACACTCCCTCGGTGCGATGGGCGTGGAGGTGAGCGCCTTCGGTCTCGGCGGCGAAGGCATACTCAGGACGCACGGCCGTCACGAGCAGGCTTCGGAGCTCATCCGTCAGGCGCTCGACCTTGGGGTGACGTACTTCGAGTCGGCCCGAGCGTACTCCGGAAGCGAAGGGTACCTGGGTCAGTCGCTCGGTGCGGACCGACAGCGAATCTTTCTCGCGACCAAGTCCCACGAGCGCACGGCCGCCGGAGCCCAGGAGCACCTGCGCGAGAGCCTCACCCTCCTGGGCACAGACTGGATCGATCTCTGGATGGTTCACGACGTCCGAACGCGCGACGAGCTGGAGCAGATCGCCGGCCCCGGCGGCGCGCTGGAGGTCTTTGCCAAGGCGAAACAGCGCGGCGCTGCGCGGTTCCTCGGTGTTTCCGGTCACCACGATCCGGCGATCCTGCGGGCCGCCCTCGACCTCTTCCCGTTCGACTGCGTCTTGATGCCGGTGAACCCCGCGGAAGGAGCCTTGAATGCCTTTGCCGACGAGGTGCTCCCGACCGCCCGGGCCAGGGGGATGGGGGTGATCGCAATGAAGGTACTCTGCCGCGGGCTCGTGGCTCAGCTACCGGGGTTTATGGGCACGGCGCCCTACCTGCGCTACGCGCTCCAGACCGAAGGCGTGAGCCTCGTGAGCATCGGCTGCGAAAATACGGCCCAAATCCGGGAGAACCTGGAGGCAGTCGTGGCGGTGAACCAACCTACGGAGGGCGAACGCGAAGGGCTCGAGAGGTTGCTTTCGCCCTACGCCCGGAAGCTGGCCTACTACCGGCCGTGATGCCGGCCCCGGGCCGAAACGCCGCGCGGACGACCAGCCGGCGTTGATCTCTTGAGGGCGGGGACCCGGCGACATGGGTCAGGGGCGCTGGGGCGCCCACTCGCGGGCCCGACGTTGGGCTTCGGCGATCTGGGCGGGGGTCATGACCCCGGCCAGCCAGTCGCGGTGCCGGACCGCCCGCTCCCTCTCTTCGGGCGGAAGCCCGGCGGCTGCCAGATTGAGCCAGGCATGGGCGGCCACGAGGTCTCTCGGGACGCCGGCTCCCTCTTCGTAGATCACCCCCAAGAGGGCCTGCGCCCGCGGCTCCCCCGACCCGGCGGCCGTGCGAACCCAGCGAAGCGCCTCCTGATCGTCCTGGGGAACCCCGATTCCTTCCCGGTAGGCGAGGCCCAGGGCGAGCTGCGCCTGCGGGTGGCCGGTGATCGCCGCCTTGCGGTACAGGGAGGCCGCCTCGGCGGGGTTCGGGTCGATCCCTTCTCCGGCGGCGTAGCTCCGGGCGAGAGCAACCTGGGCGTCGGCATCTCCGGCGTCGGCCCGCTGACGCAGCGCCTGGAGCTGCGCGGCGGTCGGTCCGCAGCCGGCGAGAGCGGCGGCCAGCGCGAGCAGCCGGGCCCAACGGCGCACGGCGGTAGGTCGCGGCACGATCATCGGGCGCGGCCCGGGGCCTCGAGCCGTCCGGCCGCCAGCGTCCGGGCCACGTCCAGCACTTCCCGGAAGGGGTGCTGGAGCTGCTTCGTCGTCACGGTGATCACGGTGTCCGCGATGGTCCCGTACCGGGTGGGGTCGCCGCTGTCGTCGACGTGGTGCGAGATGACGTCGACCAGCTCCGTCTCGGTGCCCAGGCGGATGTGCTCCTCGTCCATGGCGATCATGTCGCGAATCTTCGGCTTGGCGCGGTTCTGGATGAAGTGCTGGGCGCCGAGGGTCGCCGCGCGCAGGGCGTGACCGCCGTCCCAGCCGATTGCGACCAGACCGATGAAGACGCCGGTGAACACGTCCCCTGCGCCGAGCGTGGAGGTGAAGGTGGTCAGGTAATCGTCGCCGCAGACGATCCGCCGGTCCGCGAACCGCACCGCCTTGTCCTCGGCGAGGCGGGCCTTGCTCCAGAAGCCCTTGGCCCGCTCAGGGCGGAGGATCTCAGTGTACCGCGCCCCCTTGCTCCCCCCCGTGACCACGACGTGACCGCCGTCGAGCGTCTCGCCGCCGCGGCCCCGGTTCATCTGGTGGGCGAGGTAGGTGGCCGTGGCGTCGATGCCGCGTTTCGCGACCGAGTTGTCGAGCAGCGCGAGCTCGTCGCGGTTGAGGACGATGTGCTTCACGTAGGGGAGGATCGCGGAGTACACAAAGTCCCTCTTGTACCCGTAGAAGCGCTCCTCCTGCACGGCGTAGAACTTGCGCTCGATCAGCCGATCCATGCAGGTGAGGAGGGTCAGCGTCGGGCACAGGTACGTGACGACCCCGCTCGCGTGGGCGGTCTGGAGGAGCCGAACGAGGAAGCGCATCTCCTCCTGATTGGTCATGGAGTTGATGACGAGGTGGGTCTCCGCGAAGTCGGCATCGCGCCGCAGCGTGTGCTCGAGCCCGAAGTAGGTTCGGGTCAGCTGGTCGGAGGGGATGGACTCCTCGTTCGTCTTGTTGGAGAGGATGATGCGGTCCATGGGCGACCCGTCGTCCGCCACGATCGTGAGGACGTAGCCGATGCGCGGGACCAGTCCCTCGACGTGGAGGTCCTCCCTCTTCCCCATGGAGACGCCGAGGCGGTCGTACAGCTCGGCCACCATCGGGAACTTCGCGTTGTCGACGTCAAAGAAGAAGTGGTGCTCGAACGAGATCCGTTCCGCACAGCCCGCGAGCTCGGGCGAGTCGTACAACGTCTTGATCTCCTCGATGATGTTCTTGTTGTTGCCGCCCAGGTGAAGCTGTGCCGGATCCCGGACCTCCACGATCTTGAGGTCGTCCTCCGTTCGGATCAGGGTGGGGAACTGGGCGTGGAGCTCCGAAAATGCCTCGCTCTTCTCCACGCGAAGGCGAAATTCCCGTTGCTCAGGATGCTTCCCTCCGAACTCCATGGCGTAGTACAGCTTGTCCTGAAGGTTCTGGATCTCGACGTTGGCCATCGGATTCAGATAGAAGATCTGATCCCGTCCCTGAGCCTTGAGCTCGAAGATCGTTCCCACGGGGAGAAGGATTCTGGAACCGACGATAAAGACGTTGTTGCTCGTCGCTCGGTTGATGTCCTCCATCCGGACGGAAACCATGTAGTCGAAGACAGGCACGCCGCCGATGAAGATGAAGCGCTTCCTGGAGTTCTGCGACATGGGCGCGCCTCCTCTGAGGGTCCTTTGGGTCCCAAATGATACTACGCTCGCGGTGCGCCGCGCAAAGCAGCGGGCGCGCAGCGAGGCGCTGCTTCTCCGAGCGGCCCTCCTGTGGTACACAGAACCTGCGCCCAGGCCGCCGCGCGCGGATTCGCGACGGCGGCCCGATGTCTCTCGGACCGGAGGTCCCTCCCGTGCGTCTCGTCTCTCGCCTCGTTGCCCTCGTTCTCCTGCTCTCCGGTGCCGCGCCTGGCCCGGCCGCGGCGGCGCGCCAGGAGGGATGGTCGGTTCCGATCCTCCTGTACCACCGCTTCGGCCCCGCGGCGGCGAGCATGACCGTGCCGACCGCGCTCTTCGAGGAGCACCTCCGGTGCCTTCGCGAGGGAGGCTACACCGTGATCCCCCTGCGCCGGCTCGTCGACGCGTACGCCGGCCGGGCTGCGGCTCCGGCCCCCCGGTCGGTGGTGATCGTGGCCGACGACGCCCACCGGTCCGTCTCCACGGACATGATGCCCCTCGTGCGCCGCTACCGGGTGCCCGTGACCCTGTTCGTGTACCCGTCGGCCGTGTCCAACGCGCCCTACGCCATGACCTGGGACGAGCTGCGCGCCGCCAAGGCGACCGGGCTTGTCGACGTCCAGTCCCACACCTACTGGCACCCGAACTTCAAGCAGGAGAAGCGCCGATTGCCGCCGGCGGAGTACGAAAAGCTCGTGCAGAGCCAGCTCGCGCGGTCCAAGGCGAAGTTGGAGAAGGAGCTCGGCGGCACCGTGGATCTGCTGGCCTGGCCCTTCGGCGTCTGGGACGAGGAGCTCCTGCGCCGGGCGGCGGCCGCCGGCTACGTGGCGACCTTTACGCTGGTCCGGCGCCCCGCGACGCGTGACGACCGCCCCCTGGCGCTGCCCCGGCATCTGCTGACCGCCGCGGATCGGGGCCCTGCCTTCGCTCGGCTGATCGCGGGAGCCGGCGCACCCGCGGTCGCCGTCTTGCGGCGCGGGCCGGGGCCGGCCGCCGCGGGCCGGCTCCGGTAGAGGGGGTACCGGGATGCTGCTCGCAGGCACACGCCACCGCCTCGCCCCCCTCCTCTCGGCGCTCTCCCTGATCCTTCTCCTCCCGATCGCGCTCGTCGCCGGGGAGCCGGCGACGCTCGTGGGCCGGGTGCAGGAGCACCGGCTCGCCAACGGGCTCACCGTTCTGGCGCTGCACCGCCCGGGCGCGCCCACGGTCAGTCTGCAGATGACCTTCCTCGCCGGCGGAGTGGACGAGCCGTCGGGCCGCACCGGCATGGCGCACCTGCTGGAGCACCTGCTGTTCAAGGGCACGACCGCCCTCGGCACCCGGGACTGGAGCCGGGAGAAGCCGCTTCTTGCGGCCATGGAAGAGGTGGGTACCGCGCTCGACGAAGAGGTGCGGCGCACCGGGTCGGGGGAGGCCGCGCCCGATCCGGCCAAGGTGGCGGCGCTCCGAGCGCGACTCGCCCAGCTCCAGGAGGAGCACCGCCCGCTGGTCGTCAAGGATGAGATCGACGCCTTGTACGCCCGCGTCGGTGCCACGGGGTTCAACGCCTCCACCGCAGCGGACCTGACGAGCTACACGGTCAGCCTTCCCTCCAACCGCCTCGAGCTCTGGGCGCGGATCGAGTCGGAGCGGATGGCCGACCCGGTGCTGCGCGAGTACTACCTCGAGCGGGACGTCGTGGCCGAGGAGCGGCGACAGCGGTCGGATGCGGACCCCTCGGGCCGGCTCTACGAGGTCCTCCTCTCCACGGCCTTCGCCGCTCACCCCTACGGCCGGCCGGTGATCGGCTGGCCCTCGGACGTGGAGACCCTCGAGCTTCGGGATACGCGGGAGTTCTTCCAGACGTACTACGGCCCGAACAACGCGGTCGTGGCCGCGGTAGGCGACGTGGACCCGGCGGCGTTCTTCGCGCTGGTGGACCGCACCTTCGGGCCTCTCCCGGCCGTTCCCGCCCCCCGGCGCCTCATCACCGAGGAGCCGCTCCAGCCCGGACCCCGGCGGGTCGAGGTGGAGTTCGACGCCGAGCCGCGGCTGATCGTCGCGTACCACAAGCCCACGCTGCCGCATCGCGACGATTACGTCTTCGACGTGATCGAGTCGTTGCTCGCCGGCGGCCGCTCCTCGCGGCTCGTGCGCGAGCTCGTGGACCGCCGCCGGGTTGCGTCGTCCGTCGACGCGGTCAACGGGACGCCGGGAGCCCGGTACCCGAACCTCTTCGCGGTGTTCGTGACCCCCGCGGGCGGGACCGCTCCCGCGGAGGTCGAGGCTGCGCTGGAGGCGGAGCTTCGCCGCCTGGCCGAGGAGCCGCCGTCCCGCGAGGAGCTGGACCGGGTAACGCGACAGCTCGAGGCGTCGCGCGTCAAGAGGCTCATCTCCAACCGCACGCTGGCCGGCCAGCTCGCATACTTCCAGGCCGTGGCCGGAGACTGGCGATACGTGGAGGAGCACCCGAAGGTGCTCGCTACCGTGACGCCCGAGGAGGTGAGCCGCGTCGCGAGCCGCTACTTCACCGCTGAAAACCGCACCGTGGCGCTCCTGCGGCCCCCGGAGCGGGCCGAGGGGGCGCCGTGAGGCGGTCCGTTCCCCTCGTATTCGTGCGAGTACTGCAACGAGCGATCGGTGCTCTCTCGCGGAGCCGGGCCGGGGCCTCCCCTCCGGCGGGCAGGATCCCCCGGCTTTCGAGGGCTCACGCGGTCCGATCGAGTGGTGTCGAGACGGTTCCCTCCCGCCGGAGTGCCGTGCAAAGGCCGCCTGCCCGCTCTCGGGGGAGGCCCCGGCCCGGCCGGACAGCAACTCTCGCTGTAGTACTAGGGCTTCTCCTCGTTCTGGACGGCTGCGCCGCAACGGGCCGGGCGCCGGACCTTCGCCGGCTGCCGCTGGTGCCGCTGTCCTTTTCGCCCCCTGCGGTTCGCCAGGAGCGGCTCTCGGGGGGGGCGCGCGTGTTTCTCCTCCCCGACCGGGACGTGCCGCTGGTGCGGGTGTTTGCGGTGTTCCGAGGCGGGAGCGTCTACGACCCGCCCGAGAAGGCCGGTCTCGCCCAGGTGCTCTCTCTGGCCTGGAGGAGCGGGGGCGCCGGTGGCCTGGCCCCGGAGGCCCTGGACGATCTGCTCGAGGGCCGCGGCATGGACCTCTCCCTGGGCCTGGGGCGCGACAAGGGCTCGGCGAGCCTCACGGTGCTCACCGCGGATCTCGACCAGGGCCTCGACGTGCTGGCCCGCCTCGTTCGCGAGCCGACCTTTCGGCCCGACCGGGTCGAGTGGGCCACGGCACAGGTGAAAGACGGCATCCGGCGCGAGGTCGACGACCCCGACACCCTGGCCTTTCGGGAGCTGCGCCGCGCCCTCTACCGGGGGCACCCCCGGGGCGTGATCGCGACCGAGGAGACGGTGGGACGGGTGACGCGAGACGACGTCGTGGCGCTGCACCGCCGGCTGGTGACCGAGGGCACGTGGGCCCTTGGCGCGGTCGGGGACTTCGACCCCGACGCGCTCCTCGAGGCCTTGGAGCGGCGGTTTGGCCCCCTTCCGGGAGAGGGGACGGGCTTCCCTCCCCTGCCCGCGGCGCCGGAACCGGCCCCGCGCACGGTGCTGGTGCCGAAGGCGCTGCCGCAGTCGACTGTCGTCTGGGCGCGCTTCGGGCCTCTGCGCTTGTCCCCCGAGTTCTACCCCCTGGACCTCGCCGACTACCTCCTGGGAGGGGGCGGCTTCCAGTCGCTCCTGGTCCGAGAGGTCCGCTCCGACCGGGGGCTCGCGTACAGCGTCGGGAGCTTCTACGACGCCTACCCGGAGTTCGGCGTGCTCGGGGTGCTGGCGTCGACGAAGAAGGAGTCGACGGCCGAGGTCGTCGAGCTTCTCGCCGCCGTGAGGGAGGGAGCAGCGCGCCGGGGGTTCTCTCCGGAGGACGTGGCGCGGGGTAAGGAGTCGCTGGAGAACCGGTACGTGTTCCTGTACGAAGATCCGGCGAGCTCGGTGCGCGAGCAGTTGGCGCTGGCGGTCGACGGTCTTCCGCTCGATCTGCCGGCGGCCTACCTCCCGTCGCTGCGGGCGGTGTCGACGGATCAGGTGGCCTCGGCGGCCCGACGCTACTTCCCCCGGGTACCGGGGGTCACGGTGGTGGTCGGCGACGTGGACCCGGCCGCCGACGCCTGGAAGGGCGGGGCGCCGGTCGAGGTCGTGCGGCTGCCTTGATCCGGGGGGCGCGCTTTTTCTCTCCAGTTTCCCCGGAGACGGCCGATCTGTAACGGCGTTGGCGATCCCATACCGGAACACCGGCCCCGGAGGAGCGACCCGTGAAGATCCTGACCGTCGACGACTCGTCCACGATGCGCCGCATCATCAAGAACACCCTCAACCGCCTCGGCTACACGGACGTGCTCGAGGCGGAGCACGGGGTGGACGGCCTGGCCAAGATGACGGGAGTGGAGCTGGTCCTCACCGACTGGAACATGCCGGAGATGGACGGGCTCACCTTCGTCAAGGCGCTGCGCTCGAACCCCCGCTTCAAGGACGTTCCGATCATCATGGTGACCACGGAGGCGGCGAAGAAGGAGATCCTGGAGGCCATCAAGTCGGGGGTGACCGACTATATCGTCAAGCCGTTCACGCCGGAGACGCTCAAGGAGAAGATCCAGAAGGTCCTGGGCGGTTGACAGGGGGGACCGTTGCTCAACGTCGAGTACATCAACTGCTTCATCACGGCCACCCTCCAGACGCTGGAGGTTATGGCCGCGGTCCGGCCGACGCGCGGTGCCCCCTTTGTGAAGGCCGACGAGGTGGCCAAGGGGGACATCAGCGGCGTGATCGGCCTGGCCGGAGACGCCACCGGCTCGGTGGCCGTCACCTTCCCCGAGAGTCTGGCGATCGAGATCTACTCCAACATGGTCGGGGAGGCCGCATCGAGCCTGGACGAGGGGGTCAAGGACGCCATCGGCGAGGTCGCCAACATGATCGCCGGGGGCGCCAAGGCGGGCCTGTCCCAGAACGGGTTCTCGTTTCGCATCGCCATTCCCACGGTCGTGGTGGGCAAGAACCACAGCATCGAGCACAAGGGCGGCTTCCCCTGTCTCTGCGTCCCGTTCCACATGCGGGAGGAGACGTTCTGGCTGGAGGTGAGCTTCGGCCCGGCGAAGCGGGCCTGACGGCGGGCCCGCTCCCGGCGTCCTCAAGCCACGGTGGGGCTGCTCGGGAAGCCACGAATCCCCTTAAGCGACGCGTGGATGTGTGGTACAGTCCGGGGCGCTGAGCCAGGCCCGGCGCCGTCTCTCGCCTGCCACTCCGGGGCCGTTGCCCCACGGATCGAGGAGCCAGAATTTCCGCCGCGAGCGTTCTGAGCAAGAACCGAGGGGTGCTGGTCGTCGCCGGGGTGATGGGCATCGTCTTCCTGATGATCATCCCCCTGCACCGGCACGTCCTCGACTTCCTCCTGGCCGTCAACATCAGCATCTCCGTGCTGATCTTCCTGCTCGCCATGTACACCGAAAAGCCCTTGGACTTCTCGGTCTTCCCCAGCGTTCTGCTCGTCGTCACCTTGTTTCGGCTGGCCCTCAACGTGGGCTCCACCCGCCTGATCCTCGGCCGAGGACACGAGGGGGTCGACGCCGCGGGCAAGGTGATCGCCACCTTCGGCTCCTTCGTGGGCGGCAGCAACAATGTCGTCGGCATCGTCATCTTCCTGATCCTGCTCGTCATCAACTTCGTGGTCATCACCAAGGGGGCAACGCGGATCGCAGAGGTGAGCGCGCGCTTCACCCTCGACTCCATGCCGGGCAAGCAGATGGCGATCGACGCCGACCTGAACGCCGGCCTGGTCGACGAGGCCGAGGCGCGGCGGCGGCGGGAGGACATCGCGCGGGAGGCGGACTTCTACGGCGCGATGGACGGCGCGAGCAAGTTCGTCCGGGGCGACGCCGTGGCCGGCCTGATCATCACCGGGATCAACATCCTGGGCGGGCTCGTGGTGGGAGTCCTTCAGCACGGGATCCCGCTGGCCCAGGCCTGGGCGACCTACTCCACCATGACCATCGGCGACGGGCTCGTGTCGCAGATGCCGGCCCTGATCATCTCCACCGGCGCCGGCATCCTGACGACCAGGGCCGGCAGCCAGTCCAACCTCGGCGACGTGCTCCCGAAGCAGTTCAGCCAGGCTCCCGGCGCGTTGGGGATCGCCGCCGCGGTGTCCGGCGGCCTCGCCCTGGTCCCGGGGATGCCCGCGGTGCCGTTTCTCCTCCTGACCGGCGTCCTCGGCTGGGCCGCCTACAGCGTCAAGAAGACGCGCGTGGAGGCCGAGGGCGCGCGCGTCGCCGAGGTGCAGCGGGCCGCCGAGAAGGCGCCGCCTCCGCCGGAGGGGCCCGAGGAGGTCACCCAGCTCATGCAGGTGGACGTGCTCGAGCTGGAGGTCGGGTACGGGCTCTTGCACCTGGTCGATCCCGGCCAGGGAGGGGATCTCCTGGAGCGCATCCGCTCCATTCGGCGCCAGGTCGCCCTCGAGCTCGGAATCGTGGTGCCGCCGATCCGGATCCGCGACAACCTGCAGCTGCGCCCCACCGAGTACCTGATCCTCGTCAAGGGGGTGGAGGCGACCCGGGGGGAGCTCCGGGAAGGCCACTACCTGGCGATGAACCCGGGGCTGGGGGAGGCGGGGATCGAGGGCGTCCCGACGAAGGAGCCCGCCTTCGGTCTCGACGCCCTGTGGATCCGCGAGGAGCTGCGGGAGGAGGCGCAGCTGCGCGGCTACACGGTGGTGGACCTGTCGACGGTCATCGCCACCCATCTCACGGAGATCGTCAAGCGAAATGCTTTCGAGCTCCTGGGCCGGCAGGAGACCCAGAACCTCCTCGACGCCATGAAGGCCCAGGCGCCGGCCCTGGTGGCCGAGATCCTGCCGGGGGTCTTGACGCTCGGCCACATCCAGAAGGTGCTCCAGAATCTCCTGCGCGAGCGCGTGAGCGTGCGCGACCTGCGCTCGATCCTCGAGACGCTGGCCGACTTCGGCCCCACGGTCAAGGACCCCGAGCTTCTCACCGAGTACGTGCGTGCCGCGCTCAGCCGCGCCATCTCGAAGGGCTATCAGGACGCGGACGGCAAGATCCCGGTCATCGCGCTGGACCACCGGTTCGAGGAGGCGCTCTCGGGAGCGATCCAGCGCACCGAGCACGGCTCGTTCCTTTCGCTCGCCCCGCAGACGGCGCAGCGGGCGCTCCAGGCGCTGGCGCGGGCGGCGGAGGACGCGAGCCTCCAGAACTGTACCCCGGTCGTCCTCACGGTGCCGGCGGTGCGCCTGCCGCTGCGCAAGCTTGCCGAGAAGGTGCTTCCGAGCCTCGTGGTCCTGAGCCACAACGAGGTCGAGGGGCCGATCAAGACCCTCAAGGTGGTGGGCCTTGAGGGTTAAGAAGTACCAGGCCGTGGACATGCCCGAGGCGCTCCGCAAGATCAAGGCGGAGCTCGGGCCCGACGCGGTGATCCTGTCTACCCGGCAGGTCAAGCCGCGGGGAGGGTTTGGGCTCCTGTCCCGCCCGATCCTGGAGGTGACCGCTGCGGCCGAGGTCGAGATTACGGCTCCGCCGGTGCCGGCCGGCCGGGTCGCCACGGCCTACGCCCCGCGGCCCGCGGCCCCACCGGCGCCCGCCCCGTCCCACGGGGCCTACCTCGCCCTCCAGGCAGAGGTCGACAGCCTCCGAGAAGAGCTGACGCTCCTGAGCCGCCGGACCGCGAATGCCGCGACGCGGCGGCCGCCGGCCGAAGCCGACGGCGCGGTACCGCTTGGGGCGCTCGAGGCCAAGCTCGACCGCCTGCTCGAGCAGACCGCCCGGTTCGACGCGCTCCGCCTGGCGCCCGGGCTTCGGCGTCTCCACGGCCTGCTGGAGGCCAAGGACCTCGACCCGGGCCTCGCGGCGCGGGTCTTGGGGTTCCTCCAGGAGAAGATCGACCAGGGCGCCCTGGCCGAGGGCCGCGAGGCCGAGGGGTTTCGCGAGCTCGTCTCGCGAACGGTGCGCGTGGCCGGGGGGATGCCTCCCCCGGCGGACGGTGCCGGTCCGCGCGTCGTGGCGCTCGTGGGCCCGACCGGCGTGGGCAAGACGACCACCGCCGCGAAGCTCGCGGCCCGCTGCGCGCTCCAGGAGAAGCGCCGGGTCGGACTCGTCACGGTCGACACGTTCCGCATCGCGGCAGTCGAGCAGCTTCGCACCTTCGCCAAGATCATGGACGTGCCGCTGCGGGTCGCCCTCGACGCCGAGGGACTGCGCGCCGCCGTGGCGGACTTCGCCGACCGCGATCTGGTCCTGGTGGACACGGCCGGCCAGAGCCCCAGGGACGAGCAGGCGCTCCGGGACCTCCTGGACCTCCTCCCTGCGGAGGCAGGCATCGAGGTTCACCTGGTGCTGTCGGTGACGACCCGCGCCCGAGACCTCGAGAGGATCCTGCGCCACTATGGGCCGGTCCGGCCCAGCCGGCTCCTGCTCACCAAGCTCGACGAAACCGACTGCCACGGACCTCTGCTCGGACTGCCGCTGGCCTCGCGGCTGCCCCTGAGCTACCTCACCACCGGCCAGAACGTGCCCGACGACATCGAAGAGGCCACGCCGTCGCGCGTGGCCGCGTTTCTCCTCCAGGGGTGGGACGTGCCTCGAAGCGGGCCGGCGGGGGCCTCGTGAAGGATCAGGCCGATCGCCTCCGGGCGCTGGCTTCCGCCGGTCCCGGCGGTGAAGGGCCCGCCGCCGCGCCCCTCGGAGGCCAGCGGGTCGTGGCCGTGGCGAGCGGGAAGGGGGGCGTGGGCAAGACCAACGTGGTCGCGAACCTCGGCACGCTGCTCGCGGGCCGAGGGCTCGCGGTCACGATCCTCGACGCGGACTTCGGTCTGGCGAACCTCGACATCCTCCTCAACCTGAACCCCCGGCGAAACCTCGGGCACCTCCTGCGGGGAGAGGCGGGGCCCGAGGAGGTGCTGGTCGAGGCGTCGCCGGGGCTTCGCGTGATCCCCGGCGCGACCGGCATGGAGACCCTCGCGGACCTGGGGGACGCCGACCGGGAGTCGCTGCTCTCGTCGCTGGCGCCCTTGACCGCGGGGGCGGACCTGCTCCTGATCGACACCGCAGCCGGCATCGGGCGAAACGTGGTGGCGCTGTGCACCGCGGCGTCGGAGGTGATCCTGGTCACGAACCCCGAACCCACGAGCCTCACCGACGCCTACGGCCTGACCAAGGTGCTGCTGGGGCGAAGGCCCGAGGGAGTGATCCGCCTGCTCGTGAACTCGGTGTCCGGGGCGGAGGAGGGCCAGGCCGTGCACCGCACGCTCGACGAGGTGGTGCGCCGCTTCCTCGGGGCGGGGATCGGGTACCTGGGCCATCTGCCCAAGGACGACTATGTGGGCCGCGCCACCCGTCGGCAGACGCCCTTCGTGACCGCGTATCCGCGCTGCCGGGCCAGCCTGGGGCTGGCCGCGGTGGCCGACGCGCTCCTCGGCGAGACCCGGGGGCGGCCGAAGCCCGGCGGCGAGCCGACGTTCTGGCGGCGCCTGCTCGCGGTGGGAGCCGAGGCGTGAGTCGGCTGTGCCGCGTGCTCGCGCTCGCCGCCGCCGCGGCGCTGGCGGCCTCTGGGGCCCGGGCCCAGCTGCTGGCCCGGGTGGAGCCCGGGTGGAGCCCCTTCGTCCAGGCCCGAGTGGTCCAGGGGACCCCGGAGGGCAACCTCCTCGCCGAAGCCCGGGGGCTTCTCGTCTCCGAGCCCGCGCGGGTGGCGCAGGTCCTGGGGCGCGGCGCGCCGGCCCGGGGCCCCGCGGCGCGCCTGGCGGAGGGCCTTCGGGCCGATGCCCTCTACCGCACGGGCACGAAAGGGCTCGCCGAGGCGCAGAAGCTCTACCGGGGCGTCGTGACCTCCGATGCTCCGGCCGCCGAGCAGGCCTGGGCGCAGTTCATGCTCGGCAACATCCGAAAGATCCACGGCTACGTCGGGGAGGCCGAGGTGTCGTACCGCACCGCCCTGGCCGGGCCGGCGGCCCCCTGGCGTCCGGCCGCGCTCTTCGACCTGGCCGCCCTCGAGCTGGAGGCCGGGCGCCCGGCGCAGGCCCGGCCGGAGCTCGAGGTGTGGCTTCGCGACTACGCCGGAGAGCCGGGCCGGCCCCTGGCCCTGCACCTGCTGGTCGAGTGCCTGGCGCGCCTTGGGGACGACGAGGCGGCCCTGGCGCGCCTGTCCGAGGCGCGGCGGCTGGACCCCGCGGCGTGGACGGTGCGTCCGGAGGTGGGGTACGCGGTGGCGGAGCTGCTGCGCCGCTCGGGCAACACGGAGGAGGCGGTGCGGGTGCTGGAGATGATCCCACGCGCGGCCCCCGGCTCGGTCGAAGGGGCCAAGGCCCGGCTCACGGTCGGGGCGATGCGGGAGGCCGAGGGCAACGTCGCGGCGGCGGCGCGGTCCTATGGGCTTCTGCTCGACGAGGGGGCCGGGGCCGAGGTGTCGCGAGAGGCCGTGCTCCGGCTCGCGTACCTGGGTGCCCTGTACCGGGAGAAGGTCGTCCTCACCGACTCCTACCCGGCCTACCGGATCTTCTACCGCCCGGGCCCGACCCTGGAGCAGGGTGCCCGGGACAAGGATCCGGCTGCGGCCCAGCGGGCCGTGCTCGGGCTGGGACACCTCGCCCGTCAGGAGGGTCGACCCCTCGACAGCCTGCGGCTCTTCGCCCGGTCCTTCCAGCAGTACCCCAAGACCCCAGAGTCCGGCCGGGCCTACGACGCGTTCATGGACACCCTCGAGGCACACTTCGCCGAGCGGCTCCGCGCCAAGGCTTACTCGGACGTGATCTCCGCCTACGAAGCGTTCCGGGGACCGATGGGGTGGGTGGCCACCCGCGACCGCGGCGCCGTCGACGCGAAGGCCGCCGAGGCCTACCGGGCGCTGGGCGCTCCGGCCCTCGCGCGGGCCGTCTACGAGCGCCTGGCCCGCGAGGGAACCCGGGTGTTGTCGCCCGCGGAGCTGGAGCAGCGGCTGCTGGAGGCGCGCGCTGGGGAAGGGGACCCGGAGGCGGTGCGCGCCCTGGCCGGCGCCGGCAGGGGGGGCGAGGCGCAGCAGCGCGCCGAGGCGGCGCTGGGGCGGAGGCTCGCCGCCCAGGGCCGCCCGTCAGAGGCTCGTGAGCACCTGCGGCGGGCCGCCGAGCTTACGGCCGACCCGGCCACCCGCCTCGCCCTGCTCACCGAGGCGGATCGCCTGGCCGGAGAGGAGGGGCGGCTGGACGAGCAGCTGGCCGGGCTCTCGAAGCGCCGGCCGCTTCGCCAGGCCTTGCCGCCGGGCCCGGATCGGGATGCCTGGGAGCGCAGCGCGGCCCTCTCGGAGGCGCGGCTGCGCTTCGCCAAGGGAGACTACGCGAACGCGATCCTCTCCTACGGGACGCTCAAGGACCTGGGGCCCGAGGACCGCTACCTGCTGGCCGTGGCCGAGAAGCGCGCCGGCAACGCGGCGCGGGCCCGCGAGCTCTTCACGGCTCTGGCCCAGGGCAAGGATCCGGTGTTCGCCAACCTCGCGGGCTTCCACCTCCAGGTGGAGGGGGCCCGGGACGCGCTGCGGAAGAAGTTCTGATGGACCCCCAGACCGAGCTGCGCGCGGCCCTGGAGCGGTTCGACGAGACGACGTCGCGGTTGAGGGGGTCCTACGAGCGCCTCCAGGGCGAGGTGCGGGAGCTGCGCCGCAAGCTGGAGGACAAGGACCGGGAGCTCGGCGACTCCCGCGCCGAGCGGGACCGGCTCGCCGGATACCTGGAGCATCTGCTCGAGAGCGTGCCGACCGGCGTGGTGGCCGTCGATCCGGCGGGCCGGATCTCGACGCTCAACCGGGCGGCCCAGGAGATCACGGGCCTGGGGCCCCTGGCCGTGGGCGCCGTGTTCCGCGACGTGTTTCCCTTCGTGGAGCCGCCACCCGAGGGCACCGCGGGCCTGGAGGTGCTGGAAGACCCGGGCCGGGGCACCGTGGAGATCCGCCGGCCCGACGGCGAGCGCGCGCTGCTGGGCCTTCGGGTGTCTCCGTTCCGGGGAGAGGGCGGAGAGGTCCTCGGGAGGGTGGCGGTGTTCCAGGACGTGACGCGCCTGAAACGCCTCGAGGAACAGGAGTCCCGAAATCAGCGGCTCGTGGCCATGGGCGAGATGGCGGCCGGCATCGCGCACGAGATCCGAAACCCCCTGGGCAGCCTCGAGCTCTTCGCCTCGCACCTCGTGGGCGAGCTGCAGGGCGGACCCCACGAGGATCTGGCGGGCCACGTGCTCAAGGGGATCCAAAACGTCTCCCGAATCACCGGGAACCTGCTGCTCTTCGCCCGCAAGACCGAGCCCCGATTCCAGACCGTGGACCTCGGCGGCCTGGCCGCGGACGCCCTCCTGTACGCGCGCTCCGCGGCCGCGGCGAAACGGGTCCAGGTGCAGGAGGAGCTGAGCGCCTGCGTGGTGCAGGGTGACCCCGACCTGCTGCGCCAGGTGCTCCTGAACCTGGTCCTGAACGCGATCCAGGCGGTGGGGGAGGGCGGCCGGATCCGGGTCGCCTGCCGGCACGCCGATGGAGAGAAACCCCCGCTCGCGCTCGTCTCGGTCGCCGACGACGGGCCGGGGGTGCGGCCCGAGGCGCGAGAGCGGATCTTCGACCCCTTCTACACCACGAGATCCGGGGGCATCGGCCTCGGGCTGGCGCTCGTCCAGCGGATCGTCTCGGCCCACGGCGGCTGGGTGTCGGTGGGAGAGAGCGGCTGGGGCGCAGGCGCCGAGTTCCTCGTGGGGCTGCCCCAGGCGGGCGCGGGGGGGCCTCCGTGACGGCGAGGGGCGGAGCGGGCGCGGCGGCCAGGGCCGACGTCGCGCGGCGCGATGCGAGATTCGATTCCTGGCCGATGCCGCGCCGCGCTTCGCTGTCCCCGACCACCGCGCCCGTGGGCGTGGGTCGGCGCCCGGGAAGAGGGGCCCCGTGAGCGCCCCGGCGCGGATCCTCGTGGTGGACGACGACGCCGAGATGCGCCTCGCCCTCGAGCTCACGCTGAAGAAGGCGGGCCACACCTGCGCGTTGGCCCGGGACGGCCAGGAGGCGCTGGACCGGCTTCGCAAGGACGCGTTCGATCTCGTCGTGACCGATCTGCGCATGCCCCGCGTCGACGGCCTGGAGCTCCTGGAGCGGATGTCTGCGGCCGCGCCGCTCGTGCCGGCCTTGGTGATCACGGCGCACGGAACCGTGGACACGGCGGTGGAGAGCATGAAGCGGGGCGCCGTCGATTTTCTCCAGAAGCCCTTCGGCCCCGACGTCCTCCTCGCCAAGGTCGCGGGGGTCCTGTCGCGCTCGCGCGCCGCGCCGGTGGCCGGGGAGTCCGCCCGGCGCGCGCTGATCGCGGACGATCCGAGCATGGAGGAGGTCCTGTCGCTCGTGGAGGCCGCGGCGGCGACCAAGGCCACCGTCCTCATCCACGGCGAGAGCGGCACGGGCAAGGAGGTGGTGGCCCGCCGGATCCACGAGCTCTCCGCCTGGACCGAGGGCAAGCCGTTCGTGGCCGTCAACTGCGCTGCGATCCCCGGGAACCTGATGGAGAGCGAGCTCTTCGGCCACGAGAAGGGGAGCTTCACCGGCGCGGCGGAGGCGCGCATCGGCAAGTTCGAGCAGGCCCAGGGGGGGACGATCCTCCTCGACGAAGTGAGCGAGATGGAGCCGGCGCTCCAGGCGAAGCTCCTGCGCGTGCTGCAGGAGCGGGAGGTGGAGCGGGTCGGCGGGCGCCGGCCGGTGCCGCTGGACGTGCGCGTCGTGGCGACGACGAACCGGGATCTGCCCGAAGAGGTCCGCAAGGGGCGGTTCCGCGAAGACCTGTACTACCGCCTCCACGTGATCCCCATCCGGCTGCCCCCCCTGAGGGACCGGCCTCGCGACATCCCGGCGCTCGCGCGCCACTTCCTCGAAGGGGCGCGCCGCGCCCACGGTCGAGGACCGGGCGCCTTCAGCCCGGACGCGGAGAACGCGCTTCAACGCTTCGGCTGGCCGGGCAACGTGCGCGAGCTCCAGAACGCGGTGGAGCGGGCGTCGATCCTGTGCCGGGCAGAGGTGGTGGAGCCGCGCCACCTTCTGCTGGGGGAGGGCGCGCTGCGGCCCGACGGTGCGGCGCCGGCGGTGCGCGGGACGCTCGAGGAGATGGAGCGGCAGCTGATCGTCGCGGCCTTCGAGGCGCACGGGCGCAACAAGAAGGCCACGGCTCGCTCGCTTGACATCAACATCAAGACGCTGCGGGCCCGCCTCCGGGCGTACGGGGTAGACGCGGCGGAGGACGAGGGGGAGGAAGAGGACCTCTAGGGGTGCGGCGGCGCCCCTGCGGGGGAGGGTGGTCCCGAATCCCGGGGGCGCGCCGTTGCGGAAGACGGGCAACGACGGGTGAGGTGCAGGCGAGGTACACCTCTTGCTAGGACTGCGGTACAGACGCTCTGGGAGCGGTTTCATGCCCTGGACAGGCCAACGAGAAGAGGTGTACCGTGGGATTCTTGGAAGCCCTGGACCGCTCCGTCGGTCCTCTCGCCGCCGGCCTCGACCGTCGGAGCCGGCGGCACGCGGCCCTGGCCGCCAACGTCGCCAACGCGGACACGCCGGGCTACCGCGCCATCGATGTGCCCTTCGCGGCGGCCCTTGCGCAGGCTGCGTCGACCCTGCTCCTCGCGGCGACCGACGCGCGTCATCTGCAGGGCCCTGTCTCCGCCGGCCAGGACTCCGTGATCCTGTCCGGAGGCGCTCCGCGGCGCGACGGAAACGACGTGGACGTGGACCGCGAGATGGGGAAGCTGGCCCGAAACCAGATCGAGTACCAGTTTCTCTCCCGCGCCCTGAGCCGGCGCTTCGGAAGGCTTCGGGAGGCGATCACCGGGAGGGCGACGGCATGAACTTCTTCGGCATGATGGACATCGCGGCGTCGGGCCTGGCGGCCCAGCGCCTGCGGATGGAGACGGTGGCCTCGAACCTCGCCAACGCCAACGCCACCCGGACGCCCGAGGGCGGGCCGTACCGACGTCGGGACGTGGTCTTCGCGGCCACGCCGGTGGCCTTCCAGGACGCTCTGGACGCGTCGCTGCGGCAGGTGCAGGTGACCGGCGTGGTCCAAGACCCGAGCCCGCCGCGAATGCGCTACGAGCCGGGTCACCCGGACGCGGATGCGCAGGGTTTTGTCGCCTACCCCAACGTCGACCCGGTGGTGGAGATGGTGAACCTCCTGGGCGCGAGCCGGGCCTACGAGGCCAACATCACGGTGATGGAGGCCACGAAGGGAATGATGCTCCGGGCGTTGGAGATCTAGCGGTCCGCGGGCAGCGGTCTTCCTCGGGGCACCGTCGGTTTGTCTGACCGTTCGCAAGGAGCTTCGCATGGTCAAGGAACTCACAGGCGTCGTTCCCGCCTCGACCCTGGCGCCGGCGTCGGGCGCGGCCAAGTCTTCCGGCACGGAGAAGAGCTTCGGTGACTTCCTCGCGGAGAGCCTGAGCAAGGTCGACGACCTCCAGCAGGGCGCCGACGCCGCCGTGGCGCAGATGGCCCAGGGAGAGGGGCCCGGGATTCAGGAGGCGATGGTGGCCATCGAGAAGGCGGACGTCGCCTTCAAGCTCATGATGGAAGTACGACAGAAGATCCTCGACGCGTACCAGGAAGTCATCCGGATGCAGGTGTGAGGTCGTAGCGCGTGGCGTTCTGGGACACCGGCCTGGCTCAAGCCAGAGACGTGTGGGGCCGCCTGGCCCCGGCACAGAAGCTCGTCTTCGTCGCGGTGTCGGTCGGCCTCGCGGCCGGCTTCCTATGGCTCGCGTTCTCGGTCGCGACGCCACGCCCCGACTCCCTCCTGTTCAGCCGCCTCTCTCCCGACGACGCAGGCCAGATCGTGAAGGCCCTCCAGGCCGAGGGGGTGCCCTACCGCCTGGAGGACAGCGGCCGGAGCATCCTCGTCCCGGGCGATCGCGTGTACGACCTGCGGCTCAAGCTCGCCTCCGAGGGGGTTCCCCAGGGCGGGGTCGTGGGATTCGAGATCTTCGACAAGTCCGGCTTCGGCATGACCGACTTCGCGCAGAAGGTGAACTACGCTCGCGCCCTGGAGGGCGAGCTCACCCGCACGATTCGCCGGCTCGACGGGGTCGACGGGGCCCGCGTCCACCTGGTCCTGCCCGAGAAGAAGCTCTTCGAGGAGCAGAGCGAGCCTGCCTCGGCCTCGATCGTCCTGCAGCTGTCGGCGGGCAGCCGCCTGAGCGCCAAGCAGATCCAGGGGGTCGTCTATCTGACCTCCTCGAGCGTGGAGGGGCTGAAGCCCGATCGCGTCACCGTGGTGGACACCAAGGGCAACGTCCTCTACCAGTCGTCCGGCGACGAGACCGCGATGCTCGCCGCCAGCCAGATCGAGTACAAGCGCGCCTATGAGAAGGATGTGGAGCGCCGTGTCCGGGAGATGCTCGAGACGGTGCTCGGCAGTGGCGCCGCGGTCGTGCAGGTGGCGGCGTACTTCGACTTCGACCGGGTGGAGGAGACCTCCGAGACCTTCGACCCTGAGGCCACGGCGGTGCGCAGCGAGCAGCGCGCCACCGAGTCGACGTCCGGGCCCACCGGGCCTCAGGGGGTGCCGGGCGTGGCCTCCAACGTCGCCGGAGCGACCGGAGCAGCGACCGCGCCCGCGCCGGCCTCCGGGGGGGGAGCGTCGAGCAAGGAGACCGAAACCGTCAACTACGAGGTCTCCAAGAAGGTCACCCGGGTGCAGAAGAGCCAGGGCAGCCTGAAGCGCCTGACCGTGGCCGTCGCCGTGGACGGGGTGTACAAGGCGGTCCAGGGGAAGAAGGAGAAGGAGTTCTCGCCCCGCACTGCCGACGACCTCGCGAAGATCCGCTCTCTCGTGGAGAAGGCGGTCGGAGTCGACGCCAACCGGGGCGATCAGGTCGAGGTGACGTCGATCCCGTTCCGCCCGGCCGAGGGCATCGAAGAGGCGAAGGGGATGTTCGGACCCGAATTCTACATGGCCCTGGCGCGGTACGGGGTGCTCCTGCTCGTGGCGCTGGTGCTCGTCTTCGGCGTCGGCCGCCCGCTCCTGCGGTGGCTCGCCAGCGCCGGGGCTGCCCCGGAGCTGACCGGGCCGATGACCGTGGCCGAGATGGAGGAGCGACTGGCCGCGGCCAGCGGGGGCGAAGGCGGGGCGGCCAGGGCGCCCCAGGAGTACCAGCTCGACGAGACCACGCCCGAAGAGACGCTCAAGCGCGAGAGCTTGAAGAAGCGCATCACCGAGCTGGTTCACCAGGAGCCGGAGGTCGCGGCCCAGCTCGTGCGCAGCTGGCTTTCGGAGGGGTGAGGATGGCCGGCGCGAGCCTCGACATCCCCGGTCTGCGCAAGGCGGCGATCCTGCTCGTGGCCCTGGGCGAGGACGTCTCGTCCAGCGTCTTCCCGTTCCTGCGCGACGAGGAGATCCAGGACATCACGCGAGAGATCGCCATCCTGGACAAGGCCACGAGCGAGGAGGCGCAGGGCGTACTGGAGGAGTTCCACACCCTCACGCTGGCGCGGCAGTACGTGTTCCAGGGCGGCGTCGAGTACGCGAAGAAGGTCCTTCGCCAGAGCCTTCCGCCGGAGCGCTGCCGTGAGATCCTGGATCGGCTCACGAAGTACCTGGATCAGGGACCCGGCTTCCAGAACCTGCGCAAGGCCGATCCTCGGCTGCTCTCGAAGATCATCCAGAAAGAACACCCTCAGACGATCGCGTTCATCCTCTCCCACCTCGACATCGCCAAGGCGGCGCACGCAGTGGCGAGCCTCCCGACCGAGCTCCAGGTGGAGGTGGCGCGCCGCATGGCCAACCTGGAGGAGATCAGCCCCGACGTAGTCAAGAAGGTCTCCTCGGTGCTGGACAAGAAGATCGTGTCCATGGCGGGCTCCTCAATCGAGGTCCAGGGGGTGAAGACCGTAGCCGAGATCTTGAACCGCATGTCGCGCGCCGAGGCCAAGAGCATTCTGGACAAGCTCGAGCAGGAGAACCCCGAGCTCGCGGCCCACATCCGCCAGCTCATGTTCGTCTTCGACGATATCGCGTTCCTGCCCGACAAGGCGATTCAGGAGATCTTGAAGCGCACGGACAAGAACGCGCTGACCATGGCCCTGAAGGGAACCACCGACGAGCTCCGGGAGAAATTCTTCAAGAACATGAGCTCGCGGGCCGTGGAGACCCTGCGCGAGGAGATGTCCTTCATGGGACCGATCCGGGTGTCCGAGGTCACGGCAGCCCAGGCGAGTATCACGGAAGTCGTCCGGCAGCTCGAAGAGGAGGGGGTCATCGTCCTCTCCGGCGGAGAGCAGGACGACTACATCAGCTGACTCTCCGAGCGCGACCGTGAGCGCCTTGAAGACGGGGGCGAGTCCCCTCGAGGTCCGGCCCTTCCAGTGGGTGGACCTGGAGGAGTCGGCGCCGGCGGCGGCGGTCGCGCCCGCGAGCGCGCCCGAGCGCGACGTGCCCCCGGCGCCCGGTCCCGAGGCGTTGCTGGAGGCGGCGCGCCGGGAGGCGGCCGCGCTGCGGGAGGGCGCGGCCGTCGAAGCCGACGCAATCCGGGAGAAGGCGCGTCGACAGGGGCTCGAGCAGGGGGCGGCCGAGGGGCGCGCGCCGCTCGAGCAGGCGGCAGCCCGCTGGCTCGCGGCCGCACAGGAGCTTTCGGAGCTGAAGCCCCGGCTCTATGAGGAGGCCCGCTCCCAGGTGGTGGAGCTCGCCCTCGCGTTGGTCGCCAAGATCCTGGGCCCCCTCGCCGAGGCCGACGCCGAGGCCGTCGCGACGGTGGCCGGACACGCCCTCCAGATCCTCTCCGACCGCGAGGTCGTGACGCTCCGCGTTAACCCCGAAGACCTCCAGAACCTCCTGGAGGCGAAGCCCCACCTCCTCCAGACCGTCGACGGGATCAAAAAGCTCACCGTCCTGGAAGACCCCTCCGTGGGCCGGGGCGGCTGCCTGGTCGAGACGCCCACGGCTGAGGTCGACGCCCGGCTCGACGTCCAACTCCAAGAGCTCGCCCGAGCCCTCAAGAAGCCGTGATGCGGCTCGACCTGGCGCGAGAGCTCGCGGCGGTCCAGGACACCCCGGCGCTCACGCCCCGCGGCAAGGTGGTCCAGGTCGTGGGCATGGTCGTCGAGGCCTCCGGGCCCAATGCCCCGGTCGGCGACATCTGCCTCGTCTACCCGGGCGGCGCCCTGCTCGAGCGCCAGCAGGCCATCCCGTGCGAGGTGGTGGGGTTTCGAGAGGGCCGCATCCTCCTGATGCCCTATGGGGACATGCGGGGCATCCAGCCCGGCAGCAAGGTGGTCGCCACCCGCAGCCAGAGCCTCTCCCAGGTGGGCGAGGAGCTGCTGGGGCGGGTGATCGACGGTACCGGGAACCCCATGGACGAGCTGGGCCCGCCGGGGTGCCGCCGCAAGTACCCGCTCTACGGCACCGAGATCAACTCCCTGGGCCGCGCGCGCATCCGGGAGCCCCTGAGCACCGGCATCAAGGCCGTGGATGCCCTGCTCACCTGCGGCAAGGGCCAGCGGATGGGGATCTTCGCGGGCAGCGGCGTGGGCAAGAGCGTCACGCTGGGCATGATCGCCCGCTACACCTCGGCGGATGTCAACGTGATCGCCCTGATCGGGGAGCGGGGCCGCGAGGTGCGGGAGTTCATCGAGCGGGACCTGGGCGAGGAAGGCCTCGCCCGGTCGGTGGTGGTGGTCAGCACCTCCGAGAAGTCGCCTCTCGTGAAGGCGCGTGGGGCCCTGGTGGCGACGACCGTCGCGGAGTATTTCCGAGACCAGGGCAAGGACGTTCTCCTGCTCATGGACTCGGTGACCCGGTTCGCCATGGCCCTGCGGGAAGTGGGGCTCGCCATCGGAGAGCCGCCCACGACCAAGGGATACACGCCCAGCGTCTTCGCCGCGCTGCCCCGGCTCATGGAGCGGGCCGGGATGGGCGAGAGGGGACGGGGGTCGATCACGGGCCTCTATACCGTCCTCGTGGAGGGCGACGACATGAACGACCCGGTGGCGGACACGGTGCGGTCGATCCTCGACGGGCACATCGTCCTCTCACGGGACATCGCCGCCCGAAACCACTATCCCGCCATCGACGTGCTCGTCTCCGCGAGCCGGCTCATGACCGAGGTCGCGGGCCCGGCCCACCGCAAGGCCGCGGCCCGGCTGCGGCGCCTGATGGCCGCCTACCGGACCGCGGAGGACCTTGTCAACATCGGGGCGTACCAGAAGGGCTCGAACCCGGACGTGGACGAGGCGTTGGAGAAGCGCTCCGCGATCGAGGAGTTCCTGACGCAGGGGATCGACGACTCCTGGACCTTCGAGGAGGCCCTGGAGGCGCTCACGGCCCTCGTGCCCGAGGCGGACTAAATGGCCTTCACGTTTCGCCTGGAGCGGGTCCTGTCGGTGCGCCGCCTCCAGGAGGAGGCAGCCCAGCAGCGACACGCTAGGGCCCGGGAGCGCTGTCTCGCCGCCGAGGCCGCGGTCGCGGACCTCTCCGCGGAGATGCACGCCGCGCTCGAGGCGCTCGACGCTCTCAAACGCTGCGACGAGCTGACGGCCGACGCCCTGTACCTCCACTCGCTGCACGCCTCCGGCCTCCGGCGCCGCCTCCACGTGGCCCGGACCGAGCTCGCACGGTGCGCGGCCGAGGTCGAGCGCGCGGCGACGGAGCTCGTGGAGGCCCACCGCGCGGTGGAGGCCCTGGAGAAGCTCCGGGAGCGAGACGAGGCGACCTGGCGCAAGGAGCGGGCACGCAAGGAAGCCGACGCCATCGACGAGATCGCCGTGTCGCGCCATCGGGCGCGAGAGGAGGAAAATCATGGCCCCTGAGGTCCGCTCCCTTCCCCCCCTGGGGCTCATCGTGGCCCTGGCGCTCATCCTTCCCACCCTCCCCGCCGCAACCCACGCCCAGCAGACGAAGCCCTCCGCGGAGAAAGAGAACAGCCCGGAAGGGAAGGCACGGCTCCTGCAAGAGCTGGATCGCCAGATCGAGGAGAGGCGCCGGGAGCTGGCCCGCGAGGGGGAGGACCTGGCCGCCTTGAAACGAGCCCTGGAAGCCGCCAAGGTGGAGCTCCTCCAGGAACGGCAGCGGATGGAGGAGCTCAAGGCGCAGGTGGAGGCGGATCTCGCCCGCCGCAGCAAGCTCGACGACGCGCGCCTCGGCCAGATCTCGAAGGTCTACCAGGCCATGAAGCCCAAGGAGGCTGCGCAGGCCCTGGAGAAGATGGACGACGACCTGGCTGTGGCGATCCTGGACCGGCTTCCGGGCCGCACGGTCGGCAAGCTCTTCGACGTGATGGACAAGAGCCGGGTTCGACAGCTCACGCGCCGCCTTCAGGAGGGGCGCGGGCCTCCGGGCCGAGGAGAGAAATGAGATGGAGATCGAGGCGGTAGGGATGCCAGGAGCCCCACGGAGGGGGAAAGGCCTCGAGCCCGAGGCGGGTGCCGACGGCGTGTTCGGCCTCCTCTTCCGCCAGTTTTCCCCCGCCTCCGACGGTCCTGCCCCTTCTGTTGCCCCCGTCGTTTTCGCGATCCCGCCCCGCGCCGCGCCTCTCGGTGATTCGATGTCGTCGGAAGCGCCCGAGTCGTCCACCGACCCGGCGGCCGAGGGGCACGCCGCCGATGCAACCGCCGACCTCACGGCTGCGCCGGCCGGCCCGATCGCCTTCCCGACTCCCGCTACCCTCCCCGTGGAGCGCTCGCTCGGTGACGAGACGACGGATTCGCCGGTCGGAACCTGCGGACCGGCCGCGGCGCCGATCCCGGGCGCGACGCCCGAGGGTGCGCTGAAGGCCCGCGGGGTGCGGTGGCAGGGGCGAGCGACGACGGCCCCGATCGCTGCTCTTCAGGCCGGAGATCTTCCAGCGGCGGGGGACACCCCCGCGACGCCCCAAGACGTTGCGACGACTACGCCGGTCGTCCGTCCGAGGCAGCCCGACGGTGAGAGCGGCGGGGCGCCGCGAACGGGACGGGACCGCGGCCCGCTGCAGGGAACTCTCGAAGTGGCAGACGGCGCGCTCCCCAAGCGGTTCTCGTACGTCGTCGCGCCTGTGCCGAAGACCGGAGACTCGGAGGGGGTTGCCGCGAATCGAGACGTAGGGGGCGAGTTTCCGCCAGCCCCGCCGTCGGGCCTCACTTCCTCCGGTGAGGAGGCTGCGGCTGCCGAGGACGGGATGGCCCCAATGTCTATTGATCTTGGTGAGCACTCCACGGCCGGTGAGGAGGCTGCGGCTGCCGAGGACGGACTGGGGGCCGGGGTACGTGCGCGCGACGCGGGTACGCCGGGATCGAAGGGGGATCCGCCGGAGGCCCCGCGAGCCGGTACTGACCCGCCGGTTCCCGCGGCGCTTCGCACGGAAGCCCCCGGCCGCCGGCTCGGGGTGGAGCGGCTCTGGGGGTACTGGCTTCGGCGCAGCAACGCAGTGCCGAACCGGGTGGGGGAGGTCCGCGGGACGTCGGACGGCGCGGGCGAGGCCGACGGGCTCTCACCGGCCCACCGAGGCGCGCTGCCGACGGAGGACGCCCTGGATCCGTGGGTTGCTGCCTCCCGGGGCACCCTGCGCGCGCCCCCCGGCCCCGACGTCGCGCCGCTGGGTCCCGCGGCGCCCCAAGGTGCAGGCCCGGAGACCTCGTTGGTGAGAGCCGACCCTGGTCCTGCGGCGCAGGCGTCTGCGGCGCCTGTGCCTGCAGCCCGGGCCGAGGTCGCGGCGGCGGGCGCCGAGCGGGCGGCCCGGGTGCGCGGCACCGTCCCGCCCGCTCCGGCCGAGCCGGTGATCCGCTTGACGCACCTTGCCGTGGGGCGTCAGGGCGATCGCATCACGGTCCACCTGGAGCCCGAGAGTCTGGGAAAGGTCCAGCTGGTCGTGTCCCGGGACGGCGAGGGCCTGGTCGCCCGGTTCCGGGTCGAAACCCCGGAGGCCCACCAGGCCCTGGTCGCCGAGACCCCGATGCTGCGACGCGAGTTGGAGGCCCAGGGGATGACGCTCGTTCGCGTCTCGGTGGACCTGGAGGACGGCAGCGCAGGCGGTCGGGAGCCGCGCACTGCGCGGCGGGCTCTCCGCCGAGGCACGTTGACCCGCCCGCTCGGGGAGCTGTCGTCCGACGTGCCAAACGCGTCCGCGCTGCGCCGCACGTGGGGGTTCGATGCGCGGGTGTGACCGCGATCCACAGCCTGACCAGACACGACGAGGAGAGACGACATGAGCGTCAACCCGATCTCCGGAACCCAGCCGGCGTCCACGCAGACGTCAACCACGACGGGCGCCTCCGGGCTCACCGACTACAATCAGTTCCTCAAGTTGTTTCTCACGCAGCTCAAGTACCAGGATCCCCTGAGCCCCCAGAGCCAGGACGAGTTCATGGCCCAAACCGCCCAGTTCTCCGCCCTCGAGCAGCTCGTCTCGCTCAACACCAGGATCGGCGAGCTCTCTTCGGCCACCCAGGCCTCCGCCGCTTCGCTCATCGGCCGCACCGTCTCCGGCACCGTCACCGATGCCAACGGCGTCGCGTCGGACGTGTCGGGGCGCGTGGCGCAGGTCGACTACGGAAAGAAGGGGGCGCTCAGCCTGGGTCTGGAAGATGGCACCACCGTTTCCTTTGCGAACGTCACGTCCGTCGCAGAAGCCTAACACCAAGGAGGTGTGTCATGCTGCGCTCGTTCTACGCAGGTATCTCGGGACTCCGCAATCACCAGCAGGCCATGGACGTCATCGGCAACAACATCTCGAACGTGAACACCCCAGGCTTCAAGTCGAGCCGGGTGACCTTCATGGACACCTTGAGCCAGACGCTCCAGGGCGTGCGCGAGGCGAGCAACGTCCTCGGGGGCCGAAACCCGGTGCAGATCGGGTCGGGCATGACCGTGGCCGCCATCGACCGGAACATGGGGCAGGGCTCGGCCCAGGCCACGGGGCGCAGCATGGACCTCGCGATCGAGGGCAAGGGTTTCTTCATCGTGGGCAGTGGCGCGAACTACTACTACAGCCGTGCCGGCGCCCTGTCGGTGGACAACAGCTTCAACCTGGTCACGGACACCGGAGACAAGGTCTACGGCTGGATCGACAGCAACCAGGACGGTTCAATTGACCCCACGCGGGACAGTCAGGGCTGGATCGCCCTGGACCGGCGAGGCGACGGCAAGGTCACCAACGTGGTCGCCTCGGCCACGCCCACCGTGTCCGGGCCGAACCAGGGCGACGCGTACCTGGGTTCCGTGACCACGTCGCCCACGACGGTCACCGACGACTGGCGCATCGAGGCCGTGGCGAACCCCGCCTTCGATCCTGCCGCCGCGGTGGGCGGTACGAACCAGCCCCTCATGTTCAGCGTCACGGGTGCGCGCTCGGGCGTGCTGGGCACGGTCGACGTGGGCGGGACGTTCGCCAACACGAGCCTGGGGAGCTTCGTCGTCAACGGCGGGAACCTCCAGAAGGCCGGGGTGTCCCTCGACGTCGGCGGTGGCAACGGCATTCGCCTCGATGCTGTGGACTTCGGGGCGGGCGGCAACAATCTGAGCGTCGAGTTCGTCAACCGAGGCACGAATCAGTCGATCGGGGTCCAGGTGCAGGGGAGCAAGATCGTGGTCAGCCTCGCTACCAACGCGCTGGGGCAGGTGGTCAACAACGACGGCACCCCGGTCTGCACCCTGGACGAGATCATTGCCGCGATCAACGGCCATCCCCAGGCGAGCCTCCTGGTGCAGGCCTCCCTCCCCGCCGGATCGGCCGGCGACGTGGCGCCCTCGGTGATCACCCAGAGGTACCTGCAAAACGGCGCGGGCCCCGACCTGGGCGACTACTTCACCTTCAGCACCACGGCCCCGGGCGGGGCCACGATGGAGAACATCTCCGTGGCCAAGGACGGGACCATCATCGGCATCTTCGACAATGGGACGACCGAAGAGTTGGCCCGGATCGCCGTCGGCAACGTCACCAACCCCGAGGGCCTGCTCTCCGTGGGTGGGGGGAAGTTCGCCGAATCGCCCACCTCGGGCAGCGGTTTCCCGCCCCTCACTGCCGGCACCAGCGGCAGCGGGACGATCGCGGCGGGCTTCCTGGAGATGTCCAACGTGGACCTCACTCGCGAGTTCACCGACATGATCACCACGCAGCGGGGGTTCCAGGCCAACTCCAAGATCATCACCACCAGCGACGAGATGATCCAGGACCTGCTCACTCTCAAACGGTAAAGCTTCTTCCGGTTCCGGGCGATGAAGGGGAGGGGGCGGCACGGCCGCCCCCTCTACGCTTGTGCGGGTTCGCCGGACCGTGGTAAAGGAGTGGCCCATGAAGAAGAAGCCTGTCGTTCTGATCGGCATCGCGGCGGCCGCGCTGCTGCTGCTGGCGGGTGCCGGGTTCTTCGGATACCGGGCGTTCTTCGCCGCACCGAAGGCCGAGTCCGGGGCAGAGGGGAAGAAGGAGCCGGGCAAGGAGAAGGAGGCGGAGAAGGGGAAGGGCGAGGAGAAGAAGGGAGCCGAGAAGGGCGACGGGAAGGAAGGCGCCCACACGGCTTCGGCCGCTCCGGGCATGGGGCCCACGGCCTCGCTCGAGCCGTTCGTCGTCAACCTGGCCGACCCTGGCCGCCCCCGCTACGCGAAGATCGTCGTGCAGCTCGAGCTCGACGCCGAGCCGGCGGCCGGAGAGATCGAGGGGCTCAAGCCCAAGGTCCGCGACTCCCTCATCATGCTGTTCTCCAGCAAGACCTCCGAGGAGATGATCACCGTGGGCGGCAAGGAGACGCTGCGCAACGAGATCATCCGCCGTCTGAACGCGCTGCTCACGACCGGTAAGGTGGCCGAGGTGTACTTCACCGAGTTCGTGGTCCAGTGAGGGGTTCCCGTGGCCGAGGCGACCGCTGACAAGCAAGAGGCGCCCGTTGCGGCGCCGGTGCGCGACTGGGGGTCCCTCAAGGACATCCCGCTGCCCCTGACCATCGAGATCGGGAGGACCCGGCTGAAGGTACGGGACATCCTGGGGCTCGAGCCAGGGTCTCTCGTCACGACGACCAAACTCTCGGGCGAGGCCATGGACCTCTCCTTGGACGGCGACATCTTCGCTCGCGTGGAGATCGTCATCATCAAGGACAAGCTGTGGGCCCGCCTGACCAAGATCGTGGGAGGAGAACGGTGAGCCGCCTGCTCGCAGCCCTCGTGCTGCTGTTCCTCGCGCTTCCTGCCTGGGCCGACAAGGCCGAGGTGCTCGGCAAGGACGGGCTCCCGGTGTACTCGTCCCCTTCGGGGAAGAAGCGGCTCGGACAGCTGCCGCCCCAGACGAAGGTCGACGTGGTCGAGGACCGGGGCGGGGCCGCCAGGGTTCGCGGCCGCGGGCTCGAGGGTTGGGTCAAGCGCAGTCGGCTGCAGATGCTCGAGGAGCCCAAGGCGCCCGCGGCGCCGCCCGTTCCCGCTCCCGTTCCCGTCTCGGCACCTCCGGCGGTTCCCCCTGCGACCACCGGGGGTTCTCCGCCGCCCGTTGCCCCCGCGCTCCCGCCCGCGGCCCCTGCGAAGGATCCCGGGACCGACGGCGGGTACCTCGCGAAGTTCGACAAGGAGGAGGGGGCGGCCAAGGTGGACGTCGGGCCGAGCGTCTTCACGGCCGTATCCGCGCTGCTGCTCGTCCTTGCCCTGGTGGCCGGCGCCGTCTATCTGATCCGACTCCTTTCCGGGCGGCGCGCCCTGGGCGGGGCGAAGACCAAGGGCATCCAGGTGCTCGCCACGCGGCCCCTGGGGCCGCGGCAGGCGCTCCTGCTCGTTGAGGTCGGGGGGGTGCCGCTGCTCCTGGCCCAGGGTGAAGGTATGGTGAACCTCATCGCCGAGATCCGCGATCCGGAGGCGGTGCGGCGCTTGAACGACCTCTATGGCTTCCGCGAGACCCCGTTCGAAGCCGAGCTTCGAGGCCGCCTCGATCTGGAGGCAGCGGAGGAGGACACCGAGGTGCGAGCTCGGCCGCCGAGGTCGCCGCGCGCCGAGGCGGGCCCGGTGCCCGAGGAACCGGGGCCCAGCGTCGAGGACCGGCTCGCCGCGCTTCGGCGGCGGCCGAAGCTCGGTGGAGAGCCGTGAGAGGTCTCGGCGCCCGGCTCGTCCCCTTGCTCGCCGTGGCGGCGACCCCGGCGCTTGGCCAGGAGGGGGTGATCCCGGCGCTGCGTTTTGGCCTCGAACGGGCCCGCGGTCCCCAGGACGTGGCCCTCACCCTGCAGATCGTCTTCCTCCTCACCGTCCTGACACTCGCCCCGGCGATCCTCCTGCTCCTGACCTCCTTCACTCGGATCGTGGTCGTGCTCTCGTTCCTGCGAAACGCCCTGGGGACCCAGGCCATGCCGCCGAATCAGGTGCTGGTGGGGCTCGCCCTGTTCCTCACGTTCTTCATCATGGCTCCGACGTGGAACAGCGTGTACTCCGACGCCCTGCGCCCCTACCTCGACGGCCAGCTCCCCCAGGCCCAGGCGCTGGAGCGCGCCAAGCCCCCGGTCCAGTCGTTCCTCCTGGCGCACACCCGCGAGAAGGACATCGCGCTCTTCGTGCGGCTCTCCAAGGGGCCCCGGCCGCGCACGCCCCAGGAGGTGTCGATGGCCGCGCTGATCCCGGCCTTCGTGATCAGTGAGCTCCGCACCGCGTTCACCATCGGCTTCCTCGTCTACATCCCCTTCGTCATCATCGACATCGTGGTGGCGAGCGTGCTCATGAGCATGGGGATGTTCATGTTGCCGCCGATGATGGTGAGCCTTCCGTTCAAACTCATCTTCTTCGTGCTCGTCGACGGCTGGCACCTGATCGTGGGGAGCCTGGCCCGAAGCTTCCTCGAATGACGCCCGACGACGTCGTCGCCATTGGTCGCCAAGCCCTCGAGATGACCGTGCTCCTCGCGGCGCCGGTGCTCCTCACCTCGCTCGTGGTCGGCGTGCTGATCAGCATCTTCCAGGCCGTCACCCAGATCCAGGAGCAGACCCTCTCCTTCGTCCCGAAGTTCCTCGCGGTCATCGTTGTCTTCCTCGTCACCCTGCCCTGGTCCATGGACCTCCTGATCCGCTACACCACCGAGCTCTTCCTGAGCTTCAAGAAGTTCGCGGGGTGAGGGGAAGGGCGAGAGAGCTGCCGACGGCTGCGGCCAGCGGAGGGCGGGGGAAAGGGCGACGGACTCGCCCCACGAGGCGCAGGAGGCGGTGTCGGAGGCAGCCGGGCCGAGCGCCTTCGGCGCGCAGTGAGGAGGGATAGCCGGCGGCCATGGACCTTCTCGGCATCTCCCAGGCGAAGTTCTTCTCCTTCTTCCTGATCCTGCTCCGGCTGGGGGGGCTGTTCACGTTCGCTCCCGTCTACGGGACGATGATGCTGCCCATGCGGGTGAAGGCCGCGGCGGTGCTCGGGATCTCCGTGTGCCTGTCGGTGCTGGGTCTCGGCGGCCCGGTGCCGGTGCCGGCCACGACGTCGGGGCTCGCCTTCTTCGCGGTGCAGGAGGTGCTGCTGGGGTTTCTCCTCGGGTTCGCGACCCGGCTCGTGTTCGCCGCCGTGGAGTTCGGAGGGCAGCTCGTGGGGCTGCAGATGGGCCTGGGCATCGTGAGCATCCTCGATCCCCAGTTCGAGACCCAGGTCTCGATCCTGAGCCAGCTCCAGTTCCTTCTGGCCACGCTCTTGTTCCTCGCGGTGGGCGGCGACCGCATGCTCCTGGAGGCGTTCGCGGCCAACCTCGACCGGATTCCACCGGGCCATCTCGCGCTCAAGGGGCCGGTCCTGGGCGCGCTGGTCACCCTGGCGGGCGAGATCTTCCGGCTCGGTCTCCAGTTGTCGGCGCCGGTGGTCGTGGCCCTGCTCGCCACGCAGGTGATCCTCGGCGTGTTTGCCCGCTCCATGCCCCAGATGAACATGCTCATCCTCGGGTTCCCCCTGCAGATCCTGTTCGGGTTCGGGGTGCTGGGCTTCGCCCTGCCGCACTGGAGCCGGACGCTCGTGCGCGCCTTCTCCGAGATGTTCGAGGCGCTTCGCGGCCTCGCGGCCCTGCTCCATTGAAGCGGGTGAACCGTGGCCGGTGAAGATCAGGAGAAGACCGAGTCCGCGACCCCGAAGCGACGGCGAGAGGCCCGGGAAGAGGGCCAGGTGGCCCGCAGCCCGGAGGTGGCGACCGCGTTCGTCCTCGGAGCCGGAGTGCTGGGCTTGTGGATCGGCGCCGGTTCGATGTACGCGGAGCTCGCGGCCCTGACCCGGGAGACCCTGGGCCGAATCGCCCACCCGGAGATCACCCGCGACGGGATGGCGGCCCTGACCGTCCAGGTCGCCGGTGCGCTCGTCCGCTCCATTCTCCCGGTGCTGGTCGCCGGGGTCATCGGCGGCCTCGCCGGCAACCTCCTCCAGGTGGGGTTCGCCGTCTCCAGCAAGGCCCTCGGCCCCAATCTGGGCCGCCTCAACCCGATCTCCGGCTTCCAGAACCTGTTCCAGAAGGCCAAGATCGTCGACCTGCTAAAGACCTTCCTCAAGGTCGGCATCATCGGCTGGGCGGCGTACCTCGCCGTGAAGGGAAAATGGGGCGAATTCCCCTACCTCTCCGACCTGCCGCCCCGCGCCCTGCTGGTCTACATCCTCGACCTGGCGTACCGGATCTTGAAGAACTGCCTCATCGTCTACCTCTTCATCGCGCTGCTCGACTACGGGTTCCAGCGCTGGCAGTTCGAACAGAAGATCAAGATGACCAAGGAGGAGGTGAAGGAGGAGTACAAGGAGACCGAGGGGGACCCGCTGATCAAGAGCCGCATCCGGAGCCTCCAGCGGGAGATGGCACGGCGGCGCATGATGGCCGAGGTGCCGCGCTCCGACGTCGTCATCACCAACCCCACGCACTACGCGGTGGCCCTTCGCTACGAGGTCGGGGAGATGGCCGCGCCCCAGGTGGTGGCCAAGGGCGCCGACCTCGTGGCGCAGAAGATCATCGGCGTCGCGCAGGAGCACCGTGTCCCCCTCTACCAGGACCCCCCGGTGGCGCGGGCCCTCTACCGTGCCGCCGACGTGGGGGATCCGATCCCCGCCGACCTGTTCCAGGCGGTCGCCGAAATCCTGGCGTACGTGTACCGGCTCAAGGGAGTGCGTCCCGAGAGGTGAGGGTGCCCATCGGCCCGGTGCGTCAAAAAAGAGTCAAGTCCCGAATCCCTCTTGCCGATCAGCTACGACAGCTCCCCTCAGGCGCGTCCGGAAGGAGTTCGTCGTGGTCCGAGTGCTCGTCGTGGATGATTCGGCGTTCATGCGCAAGGCTCTGTCGAAGATGCTGGAGGCGGACCCGGAGATCCAGGTCGTCGGCACCGCCCGCGACGGCTTCGAGGCTCTGGAGAAGGTCGCCGCCCTCGACCCCGATCTCGTGACCCTGGACGTGGACATGCCGCGCCTGGGGGGGCTGGAGACGCTCCAGCGCCTCATGGCCGAGTTCCCGAGGCCGGTCGTCATGGTGTCGAGCATGACGAGCGAGGGCGCCGAGATTACGCTTCAGGCGCTCGATCTCGGTGCCCTCGACTACCTGCCGAAGCAGATCGACGGCAACCTCCTCGACATCGTGCGGCTCGAACGCACCCTGTGCGAAAAGGTGAAGACGCTGGCCCGGCGCAGGGTTCGGCCCTCGACCGGCCGCCCGCCGCCGGTTCCGCCGCCGCGTCCCGTTCCGACCCCCCTTCGTCCTGCCTCCCCGAGCACCGAGACGCGCGCTTCGGTGCGGCGATTGGGTCCGGCGCGCCTCGTGGTGGTGGGAGCGTCGACCGGGGGCCCTCCGGCTCTGCAGACCTTCTTCTCGGGACTCTCCTCCGGCTTCCCGACCTCGGTCGTCGTGGTCCAGCACATGCCCAAGGCCTTCACAGGCCCCTTCGCCAAGCGTCTGAGCCAGGCGGGGCCCCTCGAGGTGAAGGAGGCGGAGTCCGGCGACCGCCTGGAGCCCGGCCGGGGGTTCGTGGCGCCGGGTGGAACGCACCTCGTGGTCCGCCGGGAGGGAGGAGGGCTCGTGCTCCACCTCAGCGACCAACCCGCGGATTCGATTCACAAGCCGAGCGTCGACGTGATGTTTCGCTCCTTCGCCGACGTGGTCGGTGGGGGTGTGCTCGCGGTCGTGCTCACGGGCATGGGGTCGGACGGTCTCGAGGGGGTACGGTCCCTGAAGGCGAAGGGGTGCAGCGCCATCGCCCAGGATGCGGAGAGCTGCGTGGTCTTCGGCATGCCGCGGGCTATCGTCGAGGCCGGCCTCGCCGACGCGGTGCTCCCCATGGGCCGGATCGCCTCGGCGGTGGAAGGGGCCCTGGAATGAGGGCCGCCCCGCCGCTCCGGGCTCGGGGCTCCTGGCAGGGACCCGCGAACGCCGGGGAGCGGGCGTGAGTGAGGCGGCGGCGCACCTGCCGTGCCCTCAGGCTCCGCCCCTGTCGGACGAGGACTTCGGCGTGCTGCACGACTTCGTCTACGACCGCAGCGGTCTGTGCTTCGGCGCCGGCAAGAGGTTCTTCTTCGAGAGCCGTGTCCACCGCCGGCTCCACGCGCGGGGGCTCGACAGCGCGTGGGAGTACCGGGCCGTACTCCGATCGCCGGACCAGGGCCCGGCGGAGCTCTTGGAGCTGCTCGACGTGTTGACGACCCACGAGACGAGCTTCTTCCGCGGCGAGGCACAGATCGCCGCCTTCCGCCGGACCGTGGTGCCAGAGGTCCTCGGGAGGCGGCGCCGGGGCGATCTCCCGTGCCTGCAGATCTGGAGCGCCGCGTGCTCGTCCGGAGAGGAGCCCTACACGCTCGCCATGGTGCTGCTCGAGGCGCTCGGCAGCGAGGCCCGTCGCTGGAAGATTCGAATCGTCGGCAGCGACGTGGCGAAGAGCGTCCTGGAGAGGGCGCACCAGGCGGTATACAGCCAATACAGTCTGCGCAACACGCCGCCCTACTTTGTGCAGAAGTACTTCGACGTCGCAGGGCGCGATGCCTTTCAGGTCAAGCCCGCGGTGCGCAGCCTCGTGGAGTTCCGGCTCGTCAACTTCGCCGACGATGCCCGAATGCGGGCGATGGGAGAGTTCCAGATCGTCTTCTGCCGAAATGCCTTGATCTACTTCGACGAGGCCGCGAAGGCGCGCTTCGTCTCTCATTTTGTCCATGCCCTGGAACCAGGAGGGTATCTCTTCCTGGGCCACTCGGAGTCGCTCCACCACGTGTGCGACGACCTGCACCTCGTCAGCTTCCCCGGTGCCATGGCGTACCGGCGCCCGGAGGAGGGCGCCCACAGGAGAGAACCATGGACGTCGACGCGGTAACACCCGATCTCGCGGAGCTCCTTCCGGACTACCTGGCCGACGCCAAAGAGTGCCTGGACAAGGTCTCGGCGATCCTGCTCGCCCTGGACCGCGGCGAGACCGACCCGGAGTTCGTGGGCGAGTTGTTTCGCCAGATGCACATCATCAAGGGCGGATCCGGCCTGATGGGGTTCGCGGTCGTGGGCACGGTGGCCCACGCGGCCGAGGACCTCCTGGGTGCCGTCAAGCGGGGGGTGCTCGAGCTGGGGCCGCGCCTCGCACCGGGCCTGCTGGAGGCGCACGACACCCT
Organism: Deltaproteobacteria bacterium; assembly: GCA_016214985.1. Classification (GTDB taxonomy): domain Bacteria; phylum Desulfobacterota; class Deferrisomatia; order Deferrisomatales; family JACRMM01; genus JACRMM01. The sequence continues at coordinate 40,538 of JACRMM010000049.1, forward strand.
GAAGATCCTCCTCGAGGAGCTGGAGTCACAGGGTGCCACGCGCACCGATCCGGCCCAGGCCGTGGCCCGACTCCAGGCCCTTCTAAGCGGTGAGGAGGTCTCCGCCGAACCCCCGCCGGTGCCGGCTCCGGCGCCCGAGGTCGCTGTGCCGAGCGCGCCCGACGGGGAGAACGACGAGGTGATCCGAGAGTTCTTCCTCGAGTCCGGGGAGCTCGTCGAGGAGCTCGACCAGGACCTCGTGGCCCTCGAGGAGAGCCCCGACGACAAGGAGCTCCTCAACAAGATCTTCCGAGCCGCCCACACGCTGAAGGGGTCCTCGTCGTTCCTGGGGTTCCGGGAGATCAGCGAGGTGACCCATCGGGTGGAGGACCTCTTCAACAAGCTGCGGCGCGACGAGATGGTCCTGACGCCCGAGGCCATGGACGTGATCCTGGAGGCTGTGGACCGGGTCAAACGGTTGCTCGGTGCGGCTCAGGCCGGGGAGGCGCCGCCTCCGGTCGACGACCTGCTTCGCGCGCTCATCGAGGCGTCCGAAGCCGGCCGGCCCCGGAAGCTCGGTGAGATCCTCGTAGAGGACGAGGGGGTTCCGGCGCACGTGATCCAGGAAGCGCTCCGAACCCAGGACGCCGGCAAGCCTCTGGGCCAGCGCTTGGTGGAGAGCGCGGCCGTGGCCGCTGAGGCCGTGGAGCGCAGCCTCGCCAAGCAGACACGCCAGAGGGCGCCCGCGGCCCAGGCGGACCAGACCGTACGGGTGGATGTCGAGCGCCTGGACGCCCTCATGAACCTCGTCGGTGAGCTCGTCTTGGGCAAGAACCGGCTCGCCCTGCTGAGGGCTCAGATGGAGGAGCGGTGGGAGGGCGACGACATGATCGAGCAGCTCGGGGAGACGGCCTCGCAGCTCGATCTCGTGGCCTCGGACCTCCAACTCGCCGTCATGAAGACCCGACTGGTGCCCATCGACAAGGTGTTTCGCAAGTTTCCCCGGATGGTCCGCGACCTCGCCCGGTCCCTGAAGAAGGAGATGCGCCTCGAAATTCAGGGAGAAGGCACGGAGCTGGACAAGTCGGTGGTGGAGGTCATCGGTGACCCCCTGGTCCACCTCATCCGCAACTCCGCCGACCACGGGATCGAGGACCCGGACGAGCGCGCTCGGGCGGGCAAGCCCCGGGAAGGACGGATTCGTCTCTCCGCGTGCCACGAGGGCAACCACATCGTGGTGGCCGTGGAGGATGACGGGAAGGGGATGGACCCGGAAGTGCTCAAGCGCAAGGCCATCGAGAAGGGGATCATCACCGCCCAGGAAGCTGCGGTGATGACGGTGCGCGATGCGCTGCACCTGATCTTCGCGCCCGGGTTCTCCACCGCCACGACGGTCACCAACGTCAGCGGCCGAGGGGTCGGGATGGACGTCGTGAAGACGAATATCCAGCAGGTCAACGGGCTCGTGGAGATCGAGTCGGCGCCCGGCCAGGGCACGAGGGTCGAGGTGAAGATCCCGCTCACCCTCGCCATCATCCAGGCGCTGCTGGTGCGCACCGGCCACGAGGTGTACGCCGTGCCCCTCGTGAGCGTGGTGGAGACCGTGCGCATTGACGCCCACGAGGTGAAGACCGTGGACCGGTGCCCGGTGCTTCGGCTTCGAGACCATGTGATGCCGCTCCTGTGGCTCCACGAGGTCTTCCGCGTGCCGTGCGAGCGCAGCGTCGCCGACAGCCGGCGGTACGTCGTCGTGCTGGGGATCGCAGAGAAGCGGGTGGGCCTCGTCGTCGACGGCCTGGTGGGTGAGGAAGAGGTCGTGATCAAGAACCTGGGCAACTACCTCACCGAAGTGCCCGGCATCGCCGGCGCGACGATCCGGGGCGACGGCCGCGTCACCCTCATCGTGGACGTGACCCAGGTGCTGGAGCTCGCGGCGCGCACCCGCTCCGGGCGCGGGTTCACGGCCGCGGCGGCGTGAGGGGTCGGGCGTGACTGCGGTCCGCGCCAGCGCCGGGGCCCTTCCGGAGCCCCTCTCGAGAGGGTCAACGGTGTTTCTCGCCCGGGCGCACGCCCTGATCCGGATCAAGGAGGCCTTGGAGAAGGCGGCGGCCGTGGACGTGAGGCTCGTGCTGTACGGGGAGACAGGAGTGGGCAAGTTCCACGCCGCTCGCTACCTGCACGCCCGGAGCCCTCGGGCCCTGGCACCCCTGGTGCGCCTCCCCCTGCGGGATCCCCGAGCCCTGTCGACCCTCTCCGATCCGTCCTTCGCGGCGTCCGTTGCCGGAGGGACGCTCGTCTTGGAGGCTGTGGACGAGGCCCCTGCAGAGTTGCAGGCGTACCTCGTGTCCGCCCTGGAGGAGTGGGGCGCGTCCGAGGACGAAGGGCCGGCGCCGGTGAGGGTCGTGGCCACGGCGCAACAGGACCTCGCGGTCCTCGAGGCGGCCGGGTCCTTCCGGAGAGACCTCCACTTCCTCCTCGACGTCTTCCCGCTGGCGCTCCCCCCGCTCCGCCAGCGGGCCGAGGAGGTGGGGCTCTTCTTGGAGCACTTCCATGGGCGGCTGGCCCCCGGCAAACCCGTGCCCACCGCGCCGGAGGGATTCCTGGAGCAGGCTGCGGCGTATGCATGGCCCGGAAATCTCCGAGAGCTGCTCAACCTCGTGGCGTCGTCGGTGGCCGTCACCGCCGGGGATCACTGGGCGCTTCCCCGGCTGCTGCCCCGCCACGGCGAGAGCCCGGAGCCGGCCCCCTTCTACCAGGCCAAGCGCGAGTTCGAGGCTGGCTACGTCCGGCGTCTGCTGCTTCTGACCGCCGGAAACGTCTCGCGGGCGGCGGAGATCGCGGGCAAGGCACGAAAGGACTTCTACGCGCTCCTCTCCCGAAACGGTATCGATCCTGCGGAGTTTCGGCGATGAGGGCGAGTCTGCGCGACGATCGGGCCGGCGGGGCGCGGGAGTGAGCGAGCTGTGGCGCGATCCCGTCTTCGGCCCAGTGGCGTCGGAGCTCTATCGGCGGTGCGGCCTCGTGTTCGAGGGTGGACAGTCGCACTTGTTCCGCCGCCGAGTGGAGCGGCGGGCGGAGGACCTCGGATACCCCAGCGCCGCCGCCTACGTCTCCGGCCTGGCTGCGCGCGGCGACGCGGAGCTCGATCTGCTGGTGGAGCTGCTCACCGTCAACGAGACCTACTTCTTCCGGGAGGAAGAGCACTTCCACGCGGTCGTAGGGGAGCTGTGGCCGTCTTGGGCGCGCGGGGGGCACGGCCCCATCCGGGTGTGGAGCGCAGGGTCGTCCATCGGATGCGAGGCATACACGCTGGCGATTCTCCTCCGGGAGAAGGGGCTCGTGGGCGCGGGGAGGCCGGCGCCCGAGATCCTGGCCACGGATATCAACCGGCGCGTGCTCGAGGAGGCGCAGGCGGCCCTCTATGGGGAGTTTTCGCTCCGCAACACGTCCGCGTACTTTCGCAGCAAGTACTTCCGGCCCGAGGGCCAGCAGGTCCGGCTCGTGCCCGAGGTGGCCTCCATGGTCACGTTCCGAAAGCTCAACCTGCTCACGCTCGAGGGGTCGATGCCGGCTGGGGGGTTCCACGTCATCTTCTGCCGCAACGTCCTCATCTACTTCGACGTGGCGGCGAAGAGGCGCACGATCGAGGCCCTGGTCAAGGCGCTGCGGCCGGGGGGAGTGCTGATCGTCGGCCGGTCCGAGTCGCTCTTCAACGTGCCGGAGGCGCCGCCCCTCGTGAACCTGGGCGGCACGCTCCTCTACCGTAAACCCTGACGACCGCGCCGGTCGCCCGCCCAGCGGCCCGACCCGGGAGGAGGAGTCATGCAGACGAGTGCCGACCAACGCGATCCCGAGATCCTCCAGCTGGTGACGTTCCACGTGGGACAGGAGGAGTTCGGCGTCGACATCCTCGATGTCCGAGAGATCAACCGGCTCATGGACATCACCCGCGTCCCCCACGCGCCCGAGTTCGTCGAGGGCGTGATCAACTTGCGCGGACAGGTCATCCCGGTGGTGGACCTTCGTCGCCGCTTCGGTCTCGAGGCCGCGGGACGCGACAAGAACAATCGGATCGTGGTGCTGGAGCTCGGTGGAAAGGTCGTCGGCTTCCTGGTCGACTCGGTGAGCGAGGTCCTCCGGGTCTCGAAGACTCTCGTGGAACCGCCCCCCGCCATCGCGGGGGGGATCGACACCGACTACATCCGAGGCGTCGTCAAGCTCGAGGACCGACTGCTCGTGCTGCTGGACCTCCAACGCCTGCTCAATCGCGGCGAGGCCAAGGAGCTCCAGGAGTTCGGGCCGTGAGAGCGGAGGTCCTCAACTCCTTCATCGCGGCCACGCTCGAGGCTCTGCGCACCATGGCCGGCGTCGAGCCCCGCCGCGGAACCCCTCGGGTCAAGGGATCGCAGGACAAGAGCTACGACGTCTCCGGGATCGTCGGGATTACGGGACAGGTCCAGGGCTTCGTCGTCCTGAGCTTTCGGCGGAGCACGGCGCTGCACGTGGTCGGCGGGTTTCTCGGCGAGACCATCGGGACGGTCGACGAGCAGGTCATCGACGCGGTGGGGGAGCTGGCGAACATCGTGGCGGGCGGGGCCAAGCGCGTGCTCTCCGAGGCGGGGTACCTCCTCACGATCTCCATCCCCTCCGTGGTCGTTGGGACGAGCCACGTCATCGCGCGACCGACCGCGACCCCGTGCTTCGAGATCCCCTTCGAAACGCCCCAGGGGCCCTTCTGCGTGGAGCTATGCCTCAAGTCGGAGACGTGACCGGTGGGCCGCCGGCTGCCGTGACCGCGGGCGCCGGTACGGTGCCGGCCAGCGCGGCTCGCGCGGTGTCGGCTGCGGACGCGCTGGGGCTCCGGGCGGGCGACCTCGTCGCGGCGCTCGTGGTCGAGGATCTGGGGGGCGGAGCGGGGATCGTCGACCTCCAGGGGAAGCTCTTCCGCGCGGTGTACCCGGACGGCCTGGGCGCAGGAGCGCGTGTGACCTTGCGCGTGGAGGGCACGGGACCGCCGCTCCTGCTCCGGGTCCCGGAGGCGGGGGAGGAGGCCCTCCTCCGCGTTGCACGCCCCCCGGCTACGGGCCTCGTCCAGGCCGTGCGCGGTCTGCTGGCCGCGGCGGAAGACCCGGCCCTGGGGCCGGAGCTGAAGACGCTCCTCGACGGGACGGAGCTGCTGCGGCTTCCGGCGGATCCCGCGCGGCTGGCCCCGGCGCTGGCGCGGCTCATCGCCAAGTCGGGCGTGTTCCACGAGGCGGCGCTCGCCCGCGGAGAGGTCCCCGGCGATGTGAAGTCGCTCGCCCTGAGGCTCCTCTCATCGCCGGCGGAGCCCGCGGTCACCCGGTTGGCCGAAGCCCTGCTGGGCCACGTCGAGGCGTACCAGGCGAGAAGCGTGCTCGAGGGAGCGGTCGTGGTTCCCTTCGTGCTGCCCTGGGCGGGCGAGAGCGTACCGGGGGAGTGGATCGTGGACGAGCGTTCTGGAGCGGGCGACGGCGGGGAGGCGGTTGCCGGGGCGCTCCGGGTTCGGCTCGATCTGCCGCGACTGGGGCCGGTGGAGGTCGCACTGCGGTGGGGGCCGGCCGGCAACGCGGTCCGGCTGCGCCTGGCGGGCGCGGGGCTCGACGCCGTGACCGGGCGCCTGACCGAGCTCGAGAACGCCCTGACCGAGGACGCGGGCGTTCGGCTCCTCGAGCTCCGGGCCGAACCCCTGTCCCGGGCTCCGGCGCAGAGCAGTCCGAGCCTGCTCGAGGTGCTCGCGTGAAGGGCGCGAAAGTCCGCCGGGCGGCGGCCGTGGCCTACCGGCCGGCGGACGACGCAGCTCCCCGGGTTACGGCCGCCGGCCGCGGCCTCGTGGCCGAGAGGATCCTCGAGACCGCGCGCGCGGCCGGCATCCCGGTGCGGGAAGACGCAGGCCTCGCAGAGGTCCTGTCGCACCTCGACCCGGGTGCGGAGATTCCTCCGGAGACGTACCGCGCCGTGGCCGAGATCCTCGCGTTTCTGTACCGCGTGGACCGAGACGCTGCCCGCCACCGCTGACCGGCCCGCCGAAAGGGATGTTTCCGATCGGCGCGGTCGAAGCCCGCTGACTCTGCGAAATCTGTGGGCGAAGGATCGTCGCGCTGATCCTACAACGACCCATCCGCAGATTTCGCAGATTTCACGGATTGGAACCAACAAGAGAAACAGCAGAACGCACTTCTGTCCATCTGCGTCCTCTGAGAAATCTGTGGATCATCCGCATTGCTCCTGAAGTGTCGCTGTCGTACTAAGGCCCCCGCCGAACCCTGCACGCGATCCCCTTGAGGTTGGGGGTCCCGAACTCGCGCCCGAGCTCGGCCGTCGAGGTGAGCACGTTGTAGTTGCTCCTCTCCCAGCCCTTCTGGGACGCATCACCCTCTTCCGGGAACCACCAGCCATACGAGGCGATGACGACCGCGGGATGCAGGTCCGCATTGAGTCGCGCGACCTGGACGATCGAACCGCTGGCGGTTTCGACGACCACCTCGTCGCCGTCGGCGATCGACGCGCTCGCCCCCGTCTGGGGGTGCAACTGGACGACCGGCTCCGGTGACTTCTTGTGCAGCCCCTCCACCCAGCGGTACGAGGAGTGGAGGTAGTGGGGGTCCTTCGCGCAGGTGAGGACGAGAGGGTACTCAGCGCTCACCGCCAGTGAAGCCGGGAACGCCGGCACCGCCGGCAGCCGGAACTTCGAAGCGTCGGAGAGGGCGAGCTCGACCTTTCCGGAGGGCGTGGAGAAGCCGCGGTCCTCATACTTGCGGAAGCGTTCCTCGCCGCTCAGGTGTCCCCTCTCCGCGAACTCCTCGTATGTCAGCCCGCTCGGTCGCAGCACCTCCTCCAGGAAGCCCCGGTGGTCCTCGGGCCAGAGCTCCCGGGGGGTGAGCCGCTTTCCGAGCTCGTTGAGGATCTTCAGGTCCGGCCAGCAGCCTTCCGGCGGATCCACGACCTTCGGCCTCGCCAGCACGTAACTGTGCCCGATGCCGTAGTGGCCGATGTCGTCGAGCTCGAACTGGGTGGCGGCGGGGAGCACGACGTCAGCCAGGCAAGCGGTGGGGGTCAGGTAGAGGTCGGACACGGCGAGGAAGTCCAGCCGCTGGAGCGCTCGAAACGTCTGCCGGCTGTCGGCATAGGAGAGCAGCGGGTTGGCGCACTGGACGTACGCCGCACGCACGGGGTAGGGGTCCCCTTCCAGCACGGCCCGGCGGAAGTGAGCGGGTGGGACCGTCATCAGCCTCGGGATCGTGCCCCGGAAGGCGTGGATCATCTCCTTTCGCTTCGTCGGGAGGAGCTCGGCCTTCACGAACTTGCCGAGCGCCAGGAGCGGCGGGTCCAGCGCCTCGACGTTCCCGCCCGGGACGTCGAGGTTCCCGCACAGCGCCATGAGGCAGACGAGGGCGCGAGCCGTCTGGAAGTTGTCGGTGTTGTGCTCGATCGCGTTCCCCCACTGGATCGCGCTCGGCCGGGTCTTGCCGTAGAGCCGGGCACTCTCGCGGATCAGGTCCGCATCCACCCAGCACCGGTCCGCGACTCGCTCCGGCGTGTACGCGCTGGTGGCGGACGCCAGGTCGTCGAAGCCGTGCGTCCACCGGGCCACGAACGCCTCGTCGTAGAGCTTCTCCTCGATGATCACGTTTAGGAAGGCGAGCGCGAGCGCGCCGTCGGACGCCGGCTTGATCCTCAGCCAGTGGGTGGCCTTTCGCGCGAGCTCCGTCCGTCGCGGATCGATCACGATGAGCTCGGTCCCCTGCCGGCGCTGATCGAACAGGAGGCTGCAGATGTTGCCCTCTTCGTTGGTGTGGCTCGGGTTGCTCCCCCAGAGTACGACGAGACGGCTCGGGTACGCGAAGTCCGCCACCGGGTAGAAGCCGCAGGTATACACGCCGGCCAGCTCCCGGGGCGCGTGGCAGACGTCCTGGACGGCGACCACGTTGGGGGAGCCGAAGACGTTGGCCAGGCGGATCAATACGAAGTGCTCGAGCCCCTTGGGCATGCCCTGGCAGAAGGCGACGGCCCGCGCGCCGTGCGCCTGCCGGGTCTTGTCGAGGTTCTCCGCCACCGTGTCGAGCGCCTCGGCCCAGGAGATCTCCTGCCACTGGCCCGACCCGCGCTCTCCGGTGCGTTTCAGCGGCGCGCGGAGCCGATCGGGGTGGGTCAGCCGCTCGGCTCCGTGGGCTCCCTTGTAGCAGAGGTAGCCCCGGCTGCGCAGGCCGGCCGGATCCGGCTTCACCTGGACGATCCGGTTGCCCTCGACGCCGACGATCAGGGCGCAACCGCCGTGGTCCTGGCGCCCGCAGTGTGTCTTGACCCAACGAGTCTCCATGCAATCTCCCCGAGCCTTCGGTGCACGAAAGGGATGGGATCCGCGCAAGAACGCGGAGTTTGTTCGACCGTCTTTACACCCACGGGCGTCAAAGATCCAGGGCCGCCCGCCCGACGCCGGGTCCCGTCGGTGCCTCCCGGGGGACCCGTGCCTACCCCCCTTTCGCCCGGCCTGGGCGGACTCTCCCGGCGGTTTTCGGCGCCCGTGGGCGCCCCGCCGCCGGACGGCCGGTGTGGCACCGCTCTTGCTAACAGTCCGGGCAGGAGGAGATCGACATGATTCGAGCCGCCTACACCGCCGCGAGCGGCATGATTGCCGAGTCCCAGCGCCTGGACCTGATGGCCTACAACCTGGCCAACGTGAGCACCGCCGGGTTCAAGGGGGCCGGGGTGGTGCGCCAGAGCCAGCGACCGACCTTCCCGGCGGTGGCCACGGATGTCCAGACGGCGCCGGCCGGCCAGTACCAGGATCCGTCCGCCGGTTCGCTTCGCCCCACGGGAGTGGCTCTGGACTTCGCCCTGGAAGGCGACGGGTACTTCGAGGTCCGAACCGCCGGGGGGCCCGCGTACACCCGCAACGGGCACTTCCGGGTGACGCCCGACGGGTCCCTGACCGATGCGCGCGGCAACCTCGTGCTCGGCGAGACAGGGCCCCTGAAGGTCGCCTCGGCCGACACGATCGCCGTGTCGGAAGACGGAACGGTGTCGGCCGACGGGAAGAGAGTCGACCGGCTGAGCCTCAGGAAGTTTTCGAACACCGACGAACTTCGGTCGTCCGGTGCCGGGCTCTTCTTCCCGGCCGCCGGGACCGTGGCCGAGAGCGCCACGCCGCGGGTGGCCCAACAGACCCTCGAGGACTCCAACGTTTCGACGATGGCGGAGATGGGCCACATGATCGAGACCCTGCGGGCCTTCGAGTCCTACCAGAAGGTCATCACCACCGTGATGGACGACGTCACCGGCCAGGCCGTGCGCCAACTGGGCCGGCTGGCCTGATCGAGGAGGAGAACCGATGATCCGCGCTCTGTGGACGGCCGCCACCGGCATGCAAGCCCAGCAGTTCAACGTCGACGTGATCTCGAACAACCTCGCCAACGTGAACACGGCGGGGTTCAAGCGAAGCCGGCCCGACTTCCAGGATCTTCTGTACCAGTCCGTGCGCTCGGCCGGCGCCACGAGCAGCGCGGGGTCCCAGTACCCCACGGGCCTGCAGGTGGGCCTCGGGTCCACGGTCATGTCCACGTCGAAGATCTTCCAGCAGGGGGACTTCAAGCAGACCGGAAACCCTCTTGATCTCGTCATCGAGGGCGACGGCTTCTTCCAGGTGACCACGCCCAACGGGGCGACCAACTACACGCGCGCGGGTTCGTTCAAGCTCGATGCTCAGGGGCGGATCGTCACCGGTGAAGGCTGGCCCATGAGCCCGGAGGTCACCGTGCCGACCAACGCCACGGAGATCAGCGTGGGCAGCGACGGTACTGTTTCGATCAAGAACGGGGAGACCGGCAACGTGGAGGACGCGGGCACGATCCAGATCGCCCGGTTTTCCAATTCAGCCGGCCTCCAGGCGGTGGGGCACTCCATGTTCTCCGCCACCCCGGCCTCGGGCGACGCGGTCACGGGGACGCCCGGCGCCACCGGGTTGGGAGCGATCAACCAGGGCTTCCTGGAGATGAGCAACGTGAGCGTGGTGGAGGAGATGGTCAACCTGATCGCCGGCCAGAGAGCCTATGAGGTCTCCTCCAAGGCGATTCAGGCGTCCGATGAGATGCTCCAGATGGCCAACAACGTGAAGAGGTAGCCGTGAACTCCCTCGCCCTCGCCGTGATCGCCGTCCTGCTGCCCGCCGTGGCCGCTGCCGCGCCGCGAACCCCGGTCTCCGAGCGGATCACCGTGTCGGGAGACGAGGTGACGCTGGCGGACCTGGTGCCGGGCGCCCCTGCCGCGTGGGGACGCGTGGCGCTGGGAAAGGCGCCGCTCCCGGGAGGCCAGCGCGTGCTCAACCGAGACTGGGTGCTCGCGCGCGCCCGATCGGCCGGCGCCGATTCGACCCTGGACCTGCCGGAGACGGTGGTGCTCACCCGGGCCGGCCAGACGGTGGAGCGCGAGGCCGTGGTGCGGGCGGTGCAGACCGTGCTGGCAGGGACCGGAGGCCAGGGGAAGGCAGTGCGGGTGTCGGCCGTGGGGCTTCCCGGCCCGGTGCCTCCCGGCGAGATCACCCTGGCCGTAGCGGAGCCCGAGGGCGACGGGCCAGGACCGGCCACGGTGTGGGTCGACGTGCTCGCCGGCGGCCGCAAGGTCGGGCGGGCCTGGGCGCGGATCGAGGCCGGGACCGGGGATGAGGTGCTGGTGCTCGGCCGCAGTGCGCGCCGGGGCGAGGTCCTGGGTCCGGAGGACGTGGAGCTCGCGCCGTCGAAGGCCGGAGCGAGGGGCCGCGCCTTGAACGACGTGTCGGACGCGGTCGGCAAGCGACTGGTGCGGAGCCTCTCCGCCGGAATGCCGCTCACGGCGGCCGACCTGGAGACCCCCCCGGCCGTGGCCAAGGGCGATCTCGTGCGCCTCGTGGCGCGCGTCGGGTCGGTCACCGCGGTCACCGCGGGCAAGGCGTTGGAGGCCGGTCGTCTGGGCGAGGGGATCCGGGTCGAGAACCCGTCGAGTGGGCGCACCGTGCAGGGGATCCTGCGGGAGCGCGGCGTCGTCGACGTACTGGCCGAGTAGGAGGGAGCATCGTGAGCCGAGTCGGTGTGCTGGTCCTGATCGCGTTCGCCACTGCGGGGTGCTCGACCCACGTGGCGGTTCCCCCGTGGCCCGAGCCCACCCCGATCGCCCCCGCGCCGCCGGCCGTCCGGGCGCCGGTGCAGTCCACGAGCCTGTGGGCCGACGGGGCTCCCCTGACCGGAGCCTACAACGACAACCGCGCGCGGCGCGTCGGCGACGTAGTGACCGTGCTGGTCGTCGAATCGAGCGCGGCGAGCCGGGAAGCCTCCACGGACTTGAGCCGCGGCTCCTCGGTGGATGCGAGCGTGAGCGCCATGCTGGGCGCGCCCATGACCTTTGGCCTGGACCACCTTTACGGCTCCGGCGGCTTCGATCCGAGCGTGAAGGCCGGCACGAAGAACTCGTTCAAGGGCCAGGGGACGACCACGCGCAAGGATCAGCTGCGATCGACCGTGGCGGCGCGGGTCGTCAACGTGCTCGACGACGGGAACCTCGTGGTCGAGGGACGTCGGCAGGTGACCGTGAACGAGGAGAACCAGTTCCTCTTCGTGCGCGGGATCGCGCGGCCGAGCGACATCTCGCCCGAGAACTCGATCACGTCGATTGCGCTGGCCGACGCGCAGATCCTGTACGGAGGCAGGGGCGACCTGGCCGACCAGCAGAAGCCGGGCTGGCTCGGCCGCATCGTCTCGGCCGTGTGGCCGTTCTAGCGGGCTGAAGCCCGCGCTGGGAGGCTCCAATGCTGGGATGCTGGGAGGCTGGGAGGCTGGGACGCAGGGTGGGAGTCGGTGCCCTGGCGCTCCTTTCGCTCATCGTCGCAGGAGTCGGGTTCGCGGCCGCGTCCGTGCGCGTGAAGGACGTCGCCCGGGTCGACGGCGTGCGGAAGAACCAGTTGATCGGCTACGGGATCGTGGTCGGCCTCAATGGCACCGGCGACTCCACGACCAGCATGCAGGTGACGCCCCAGACCATGGCGAGCCTGCTCGAGCGCCTCGGGGTCTCGGTGCCGCGCGCGGGCCTGAAGGCGAAGAACGTGGCTGCCGTGATCGTGACCGCCGAGCTCCCCGCCTTTTCCCGAGCGGGTCAGCGGGTGGATGTCACGATCTCGTCCCTCGGCGACGCGAAGAGCCTGCAGGGGGGGACGCTGCTCCTCACGCCGCTTCGCGCTCCCAACGGCGACGTCTATGCAGCCGCCCAGGGCCCGCTGAGCGTGGGCGGCTTCGCGGCGGGCGCGGCGGGTGCCTCGGTCCAGAAGAACCACCCGACCGCGGGCAGGGTCCCCGAGGGCGCGCTCCTCGAGCGCGACGCCCCCCTGCCGGTCCTCAACCGGGACCACCTGGACCTCGTCTTGGAGCGGGCCGACTTTACGACCTCGGCCCGCATGGCAGCGGCCATCAACGAGGCCCTCGGAGACGGAGTGGCGCAGGCGCTGGACGCGGGCCGGGTGCGGGTCGGCTTGTCCCCGAAAGAGACCGAGAACCCGGTGGAGTTCCTCGCCTCGCTCGAGGCGGTGACCCTGGAGCCCGACCACGCGGCGCGGGTGGTCGTGGACGAGAAGAACGGGACGGTGGTGCTCGGCCGAAACGTGAAGGTCCGGCCGGTGGCCATCAGCCACGGGAGCCTGACCGTCCAGATCACGCCTCGGCTGGAGGTGTCTCAGCCGCCCCCGCTGTCCGCGAAGGGCACGACCGTGGCGCGGGACCAGGCGGCCGTGACGGTCTCCGAGCCGCCCGGCCACGTGGTCCTCTTCGACCAGGGAGACAGCCTGGAGAGCCTGGTCAAGGCGCTCAACGCCCTGGGGGTGAGCTCCCGAGACCTGGTGATGATCTTCCAATCCCTCAAGGCCGCGGGGGCGCTCGAGGCCGAGATCGAGATCCTGTGAGGTTGCCGTGGACATCACCGCTCTCGCAACCACCTTCGCAACGCCGTCGGCCGAGCCCCTCCCCAAGGACTTGGAGGGCGCGTGCCGGGCGTTCGAGCAACAGTTCTCGGCTCTGGTCTTCCGGAAGATGCGCGAGGCCATGGTGCCGAAGGCCGCGAAGGGATCGTCCGGGTTCGCCCAGGACACGGCGCAGGGGCTCTTGGAAGACCAGTGGGCCCGGCTCGCGAGCCAGGGGGAGGGGTTGGGGCTCTGGCGGGCGCTGTTGCGGCAGGTCGACTCGGCGGGCGTAAAGTCGCCGGCGCCCAAGGCCGAAGAGAAGGGCATGATCGCCTTGCGACCGAGGGACCGTGCGGCTCCCCCGGCCGCGGAACGCGGAGCCCCGATCGTCGGCCGCGGCCTCCGAGCTCCTGTCGGATCCGGGCGGGCCGGCGTCGAGCCCATCCACGAGGAGGGAACGGAGTCCCCATGAAGATTCAAGACCGCTACGCGGCGGGCATGCCCGCCAGTGTGGGACGCGCAGCCCGAGGTCCGGCCTCGGCCGAGGCGGCCCCAAGCCAGCCCGCCGCCGCCCCGGCTGACCAGTTCCAGGTCTCCGGGCGCAGCCGGGAGATCCAACGGGCCCGGGCGTCGGCCTTCGGAGCGCCGGAGGTTCGCCAGGAGCGCGTCGACGAGCTCGCCGGCGTGGTGGGTCGGGGAGAGTACGCCGTGACCGGAGCCCAGGTGGCGCCAAAGATGATCCAGGAACACCTGGCGGACGCGGGGAGATGAGGCCATGGCGGCGCTGAGAGCGGAAGCCTTGGGCGGTCTCGAGCAGGCGGCCAGGGACGAGGCCGAGGCAGCTCGCGGTCTCGCCGCTGCCCTGCGCGAGGCGGGCGGAGCCCTGGCGGCCCTGGACACGGCCCGCCTCGAGGGAGCGCTGCGGGGCGCGAAGGCCTGCGCCGATGCGCTGTCCCAGAGGGCATCGGCACGCGCGGCGTTCACCCGCCTCGCGGCCCGGGCTCTCGGGCTCTCCGAAGGCGCGAGCCTCGCCGACGTGCAGGCGGGTCTGGGCTGGGGGGCCGGGGGTGGGTTCGTCGATGCGGCCCGTACCCTGGCCGAAGGATTGGAAGAGGCCTCCCGCGAGGCCTCGGCGCACGCGCTGGCCGCTCGTTTCGGGGCGGAGCTGTGGGCGCACCGGGTCGGGTTGAGCCGAGCGGCGACGGGCGCGGGGTCGTACGGTCCTCACGGTCGCATGCAGCCCGCGTCGGCTCGGGTGGGTCGCCACGTCTGAAAGGGGAAGCGTGCCGTGTCCAACATCTTCTTCGGGTTGAACATCGGGCGTTCGTCGCTCCTGGCCCACCAGACGGCGCTGGACGTGACGGGCCACAATCTGGCCAACGTGCAGACCGAGGGGTACTCCCGCCAACGGGTCGCCTTGACGGCGAGCCTGCCGATCCAGAGCCCTCAGGGTCCCGAAGGCTCCGGCGTGAACGCGGACCGAATCCAGCGGCTCCAGCTCGGCTACCTGGACCGTCAGATGGGAAAGGCCAACACCCAGCACTCGTATGACGCGGCGTTGGTCCAGGGGTACGACGAGCTCCAAGGGGTGCTCGGTGAGCCGTCCTCCAACGGCCTCGGCACGGCGTTGACCGAGTTCTGGAACAGCTGGGAGGCACTCTCGGCCCGGCCGTCGGACGCGAGCGTGCGTGCCCAAGTCATCGACCGCTCCCAGCACCTGGCCCTCGTGTTCAACCAGAAGATGGACGCCCTCGACGACGCCGAGGCCCGGTTCTCGGATCAGATCGGCACTGCCGTCAGCGACGTGAACTCCTGGGCCCAGAAGATCGCGTCGCTCAACGTCGCCATCGCGCAGTCGGAGGCCACGGGCTATACCGCGAACGACCTGAGGGACCAGCGCGACCTCCTGTCGCAGCAGATCGCCGGGGAGCTCGGGGTCGAGGTGGAGACCGACGGCTCCCAGATGAACCTGCGTCTGCCCAACGGTGGGCCCTACCTGGTCAGCCGCAGTGCCTCAAGCCCCCTGGAGGTGGTTCGGGATGTTGCGGGACAGATCACGGGTCTGCAGCTCGGCTCTGCAGCGGCGACGCCGACGACCGGAGAGGTCGGGGCCCTGTTCGAGCTGCGAAGCAGCGCGGTGCCGCAACTGCGGGACGGGCTCACCTCGCTCCTGGCGACGGTCACGGACCGCGTGAACGCCCTGCACCACGAGGGCTACGACCGCGACAACGTCCAGGGCCTGAACCTCTTCCAGTGGCAAGGCGAGGCGACGGCCACGGCGTTTGCGCCGAGCTCGGGCCTGAGGGGAGTGACCGTCGACCCGGGGCTGGAGCCCGGCACGCACTACCTGACCGTCTCGGGGGTTACCCTCCAGACGGGCACCACCAACGGTCGGGGTACGATCCCGGCGGGCGGCCGAAGCATCGGCCTCGGCGTCGCCTATGCGGATCCCTCGAACCCGATGTTCACGGGGCCCATGGCGATCAACCTCGACTACCACGTTCGAGTCGTGTCGCCCAACGTGGCGGCGGGGGACGCAACGGGCCTTCGAATTCAGCTCTTCCGGGGCGACGAGGCGGTCGGGGAGGCACTGGCCGTCACGAACCCGCAGCCCGCGACGGTGACCTGGCCGGCAGTGGATGGCTTGGTCTTTACCGCTACGGTGGACACTGCCGGCCAGACGTTTTCGGCTGGAACGGACCGAACCGAAGGGTACGCGACCGTGGGCGACGTCTCCCTCGACGGCGGACCGGCCCAGGCCGTGGACCTGACCACGGGCAACAACGTGGGTTTCGCCGGAGGCGCTGATCTCGGCTACCTGGGGAGCGGCTCGATGGCGGTGAACTTCTCGGGCGCCCCCTTCTCCGGAGCCTCGGTCACGCGCTACGGCAGCTCGTCTCGCCTCGCCGTGAACCCCATCGTGGCTGCGGATACGGACCGCGTGGCCGCGGCCGCCCCGCTGGCTGGGGCGGTCGGGGCGGCCGCGGGCGACGGCGAGATCGCACGCCGCATCGGAGAGCTGGCGACCGCCGCGATCTTCGAGGACGTCGGAGACACCGTTGCCGGGACCCTCGGGCGCACGGCGCAGACCCTCGGATCCAAGGCGCGCGACGCGCAGATCTTCGAGAAGGCGAGCGCCTCGGTCCAGACCCAGCTCGAAGCCCAGCGTCAGAGCGAAGTGGGCGTGAACGTGGACGAAGAGATGGTGCAGATGATGCAGTACCAGCGGGGATTCCAGGCCGCGGCTCGATTCCTGAGCACCGTCGATGGCCTCATCGACACCCTGATCAACGGCGTCGGCGCGGGGCGCTGAGGATGCGGTGACGGTGAGGGCTCGGCACAGCCGGCGGAGGTGTGAGCGATGCGGGTGACGCAACAGAGTATTCAGAACGGCTGGCTGCAAGATATCCAGCAGCGGCTCGGCACGATCGATACCCTGAACCGTCAGGTGGGCTCGGGGGTCAGAGTCGTGAAGCCCTCCGATGACCCGGCCGCGGCAAGCCGCATCGTCCGGCTCGACGAGGTGGTGGCCCGCAACGAGCAGTACCTGAAGAACATCGACGAGGCCCTGGCGAGGAACCAGTCGACCGACTCGGCTCTGGACCAGGTTTACCAGCGGATGGTGCAGGCCAAGAGCCTCGCCGTGGAGGGCGCAAACTCCGCGAGCATGGCGCTCTCCGCCAGCTTCCGGGCGCTGGCCGACGAGGTGGGAGGGCTCAAGGGGGGACTGCTGCAGATTGCGGGAACGCGGCAGGAGGGCCGGTATCTCTTCTCCGGCACGGCCGACGAGCGGGCCCCCTTCGGGTCCGGAGGAGGCCCCTACGTTGGAGACTCAAACCAACTGCGGATCAATCTGGGCAACGGTCAGGTCGCGGCCGTCAACCTCCCCGGCGATCGTGCCTTTCGAGAGACCGAGGTGCGGGGCGACAAGCCCCTTCCTGTGGACGGCACAGGCCAGGTGGTCCTCGGTGCAGACCTCGTGTTCCGGGTCTCGGACGGCACTCGCTCCTCGGACGGTACCCCTCGATCCGTGGCAGTAACGGTCCCGGCCGGCAATTACGAGCCGTCGGCACTGGCCAAGGCGATCGACGACCAGCTGACGGCCGGGGGGGTCAACGTCCGGGCCGGGCTGACCGATACCGGGGCGCTTCGTCTGTCCCTCGCCAACGACCTGCAGGGTGGAGAGATGACGCTGGAGGACGTCTCGGGGGGGCTCCATTCGACCCTCGGCCTGACGGCGGGCACGAAGAACCTCTTCGGCCTGCTCGATGATCTTCAGGCGGCACTCGGGTCCGAAGACCCGTCCCAGGTGTCGGGCCTCCTGGACCGGTTGGACCGGGCACTCGACAGCCTTGGTCTTCAGCGTGGTCTGGTGGGGACGCAGGGCCGCAACCTCGACTTCGCGAAGACTCGCCTCGAGGCATACAACGCGACGACGGATTCTCTCAAGAGCCAGATCGAAGGGGTCGATACGGTCCAGGCGATCACGAAACTCTCGACCGAGCAGCAGGCCTATCAAACGGCTCTGGCCTCGGGGGCTCGGATCCTCAACGTTTCGATCCTCGACTACCTGCGCTGAAGCGCCGTCAGGGCCCGGTGGCCGCGCCGACCGCAGCCCGCATGAGGAGCAGACCAAGGTGGAGATCCAGACTCGTCTCTTCGGCACGATCGAGATCGACAGCGACCGCGTCGTGCAGTTCACCGAACCCATGGCGGGATTCCCCGCGCTGCGCCGCTTTGTGGTGCTGGATCCTGACCCCGGGAGCCCCTTCAAGTGGCTCCAGTCCGTGGATCGCGCAGACGTCTGCTTCCTCATCGCCGATCCCCGGGCCTTCTTCCCCACCTACGAGGTGGGCCCCGTGCTCGGCCGCCTGGCGGACCTGCGGATGGATGATCCCTCGCAGGCGATCGTGGCGGTCATCCTCACGGCGGGCAAGGAGCTGACGAAGACCACCGCGAACCTCCTCGCCCCGGTCGTGTTCAACGCGCTTCAAGGACTCGCGCGTCAGGTCATCCTCGAGGGCACGGGGCACCCGGTGCGAGCGCCGATCTTCGAGGAGGCCTTCGCCGCCTGCGCGGCCGGTTGACCGCAGCCCTCCCCCCCGCCCCGGCTCGAATCCCCCAGGCATCCCGAGACCACCCCCTTCCCGGGAGGTGTTCCCCAAAGGGAACACCGCTTGAATCGGGGAGGAGAAGGCGGTATAGTCCGGCCGCCCTTGCCGCTTGGCCTCGTTTCCCTTGGGGGTACGGATGCTCGTTCTTACCAGGAAGGTAGACGAATCGATCATGATCGGCGACATGATCGAGGTGAAGGTGCTGGGGATCGACGGTAACAGCATCAAGCTCGGGATCCAGGCGCCCCGGGAGGTGCCGGTCCATCGCAAGGAGATCTACGAGGAGATCCGCAAGGAGAACGTGAGCGCCACGCAGGCGCCGCCCCTGGACCTCGAGAGCCTCAAGGGCCTGCTCCGGAAGAACCGCTGACCGGTCCCGAACGCCGCAGGCCGCACGTCCCCCCGACCCTGTCCCGCCCCGTCCTCGACTTCTCCACAACCTGTATCGCACTGGCGCCCCGCGGCCTATGCCGAGGCGCCGGGGCCTCGATTCCCGGCGGCAGCGAGGGCCTCACCCCTTGGGGGGCCTGGGTGTCTTCCCCCTCGAGAGCGGCTTGCGGGGCGTAGCGGCGCCGTCACGGAGCCGCTGCCCGGGCCGCCGCTCGGTCGTGTGGGCCCGGCGCGTCTCCGTGCGCGGGTACCGAGCCCCGTAGAGGCTCCGCAGGGCGTCGGTGCGCCCGGCGCGCTCCAGCGACCGGACGATGAAGTCGCGGTTGCGGGGGTCCCGGTACTGCGCGAGCGCTCGCTGAAGCTGCTTCTCCCATCCTCGCGGTACGCAGACCTCCTCGTCGGACACCGGGTCGCGGCCCGTCCAGAACTGGCAGGTGGACCGCGTCATCGGGGTTGGCGTGAAGTCCTGGACCTGTTCGGCGAAGTGGCCGAGCTCGCTGGCGAACAGCGCCAGGTCGATGGCGTCGCGCAGATCGCATCCCGGGTGGCCGGTCATGAGGTAGGGGACGAGGTAGATCTCCTTTCCGAGCTCGCCGCGCAGGGTCTCGAAAAGGTCCCGAAACTCCCGAAATTTCCGGGCGTACGGCTTCCCCATGAGGCGGAGTCCTCGGCTCCCTACATGCTCCGGCGCCACCTTGAGGTGCCCCCCCACGTGGTGCTGCATGAGCTCGCGCAGCAGGCGGCGCTGACCGGGAAGGAGGAGCAGGTCGTGGCGCAATCCCGAGGCCACGAACGCGTGCTTGACGCCGTGGACCTTTCGAGCGGCCCGGAGCACCTCCAGAAAGGGAAGCCCGGACGTGTCGAGCTGGGGGCAGACGTCGGGCACGAGGCAGCTCGGGCGCGAGCAGGCCACCTGGCCCGGCGCGGCCTTGCGGCACCCCGTCCCATACATGTTGGCCGTGGGTCCGCCCAGATCTTGGATCGTGCCCCGAAAGTCCGAGCGGGCCGCGAGACTGCGAACCTCCGCCAGGATCCCCTCGGCCGACCGACTCACGACGGCCTTGCCCTGGTGCGCGGAGAGCGCGCAGAAGGAGCAGCCGCCATAGCACCCGCGGTGGGTCACGACCGAGAAGCGGACGGGCTCGAGCGCCGGCACCCCGCCGAGCTCCTCATACCGGGGCGGACAAGCCCGGGCGAAGGGGAGCCGGTAGAGGGCATCGAGCTCTCGCACTGACAGGGGCTCAGCCGGCGGATTGACGACCACGCTCTGGGCTCCGTGGGGCTGCACGATCGGCGGCGTCACCGGCTCCTGGAGCGCATCGTAGAGACGCCGGAAGTACGCGAGGAACGCGCCGGGCTCCCTCGCCACGGCCTCGAACGAGGGGAGCTCGACGATCGATTCCCCCTGCGGCGGCCGCGCCGTGCGGTAGGCCAGACCGCGGATCTCCGCAAGCTCTTCCCGCGAACGACCGGCGGCGAAGCCCTCCGCCAGTTCCGTCACGGCTCGCTCCCCCATTCCGTACACGAGGTAGTCTGCCTTGGCGTCGACGAGCACCGATCCCCGCACCTTCTCCTGGACGTAGTCGTAGTGCGCCAGGCGGCGAAGGCTCGCCTCGATGCCGCCCAGCACGACCGGAACGTCCGGATACGCCTCCCGGCACCGCTGCGCGTAGACCACCGTGGCGTGGTCGGGGCGCTGGTCGGGCCGGCCGCCCGGCGAGTAGGCGTCCTTGATTCGCCGGTGCCGGTCCGGGGTGTAGTGGGCGACCATCGAGTCCAGGTTGCCGGCCGTGACGCCGAAGAACAGCCGGGGACGCCCCAAGCGGCGGAACTCGTCCGCGCTCCGCCAGTCCGGCTGGGCAAGGATCCCCACCCGGAACCCCTGGGCTTCGAGGTGTCGGCCGATCACCGCGGCTCCGAAGGAGGGGTGGTCGACGTACGCGTCCCCCGTGACGAGGACGACGTCGAAGGAGTCTCCCGGGCAGGCCGGAAACTCGGGCAGAAACGAAGCGACTGACAACATGGGGTCGGTTTCCGATGGAGAGGAAGAGGGGAGCCACACTCTACGGTCGCCGCTCCGGAGTTGTCAACCGAAGCGCGCTAAACTTTCGGGACCGACGGGTCGATAGGAGCCTCGACCCCGGGACTGCCGCGACGATTCTTGACGGCGTCCACTGGGCGATTGTGGTATATCCGCTCCCCAAACGCACTGCAGCGCTCGGCCGGTGCCGTGGGGAGGAAGAATGCTCCGGAAGGGAACGATTGCCGCGCTCTTGGCCCTAGTGGGGGGCTGCGCCACCCTCGGTGGCGCTCCTCCGCCGAAGGACGAGGGACCGAGGCTCGAGGACCTGGCGCGGTCGCAGGCGCGGTTGGAGATGCGGGTGGACGAAGTGACCCGCAACCTGCTCGCGCTGCGGGAACGCCTGGAGGCGCAGGACGCGGCACTGAGAGCGTTGCGCGAAACCGCGCGGGAACCCCGAGAGGAGGGGGCGGAGGAATCGACGATGCCGGCTCTGCCGGTGATCAAAGTCGAGCCGCTCCCCCCACCGGCGCAACCGTCCGCGGAGTCCCCGGCACCGGCGTCGCCGACTACGGGCCTACCGGCGCCTCGGCCCGCGACCGATCCGAAGGGAGCGTCGGACCTTTATCGACGGGCGTTCAGTGGGTTTCGAGAGGCCCGCTACGGGCAGGCCATCCTCGACTTCGAGGAGTTCCTGCGGCGGTATCCGGGTCACGAGTACGCGGACAACGCCCAGTATTGGCTCGGGGAGTGCTACTACTCCCAAAACGAGTACGAGGAGGCGATCGTCGAGTTTGGCCGCGTGCTCGACCGGTACCCGAGGGAGTCCAAGGTGCCGGACGCGCTTCTGAAGCTGGGCCTCAGCTACTACAAGCTCCGCGATTCCCAGAAGGCCCGTGTCTTCTGGAAGCGGCTGGTCAATGAGTACCCCGACTCGGAGGCGGCGGTGCAAGCCCGAACGCTTCTAGGCGGTTGACGTTCCCGGGCGATCCAAGTGCCGATCCGATCGGTGCTTCGATCCCACTGCGACCAGGAGGTTCCCTTGCGCGCACGACTTCTCGCCGCCGCCTGTCTCGTCCTCTCCGGCGTGGGATTGTCCTTCGCTGCCGCCGCGCCGTACCGCGCCCTCAAAGGGGACACCCTCTGGGATCTGGCGGGGAAGCGCTGGAAGAATCCCTTTGCCTGGCCGGAGCTCTGGTCGCTCAACCCCCACATCAGCAACCCCCATGAGATCGAGCCGGGCGACCCGATCTTCTTCGACCGACGTTCCTCGGGCGCCGAGATCCGCTTGCCGTTGGACCGGCTCGGCCCGATCGGACCGAGGACCGAGGGCGGCACGGTCGCCGTGGCTCCTGCGGGGGCCGGTTCGGTGGCCCTGGGCCGTGGGGCGGTGGCACCCGTGCTCGTGGAACGCCGTAAGGCGGGTGACTTCGTGTCGGCGCACCGGGTCGACCGGTGGGCGACCGTGACCAATCGCGGCACGGGCCGCGTGATCTTCAGCCTGGACGATGAGATCGAGTTTCGGGTGACGCCGGCGTCGCGCCTGCAACCGGGCGATCTGGCGACCGTGTTCGACGACTCCCTACCCGTGGTGCACCCCGTCAATCGAGCACCCCAGGGCTATCTCGTGCACGTCCTCGGGCAGGTGCGGGTACGTTCCGTCGCCGGCAGCCGGGGGGTCGGGCGGCTCGTGGAGAGCTACGACACCGTCAGTGACGGCGCCGGGGTGATGCCCTACCGCGAGACCACGGTGAGCGTTTCGCCCAAGGGCGCGAAGGGAGGGATCGAGGGGGTGGTCCTGCAGGGCAACCCCGAGAAGGCGCTGTTCTGCGCCAGCGACGTGGTGTTCCTGGATCGCGGCTCCCTCCACGGCCTCGAGCCCGGGGCGGTCCTCGAAATCCCCGTGGCAGACCGGGAGAGCCGGTCCTTGGAAGGACTGGTCGACCTGGGTCGCCCCCTGGCGCACCTGCTCGTCTTCTCCGTGGAGGACAAGTCGGCCGCGGGCCTGATTGTCGACAGCCGAGCCACGATCGAGATCGGAGACCGGTTCATCGCGGCGGCCGTTTCCCCTTGACACTGAAGTAGCCGCCCCCCTATAGTCGCCGTTCCCGAAAAATCCGGGGGGCCGTACGCCCTGCGGCTCGGGCCCGGGAGCGGCGATGTTCGAAAGCCTGTCCGACAAGCTCTCCGGCGTCTTCAAGGTCCTGCGGTCCAAGGGAAGACTGGGCGAGAAGGACGTGGACGCCGCCATGCGGGAGGTGCGTATCGCCCTTCTGGAGGCGGACGTCCACTACAAGGTCGTCAAGGACTTCGTGGGGGCCGTCAAGGAGCGGGCCCTGGGGCAGGAGGTGATGAAGAGCCTCACCCCCGGGCAGATGGTGGTTAAGGTCGTCCACGAGGAGCTCCTGCGGATGCTCGGGGACGTTCACGAGCCGCTATCGCTGCGCGGGACGCCGCCGGTGCCGGTCCTCCTTGTGGGGCTCCAGGGATCGGGAAAGACGACCAGCTGCGGCAAGCTGGCCCTCTATCTGAAGAAATCGCTCAAACGGCGCCCCTACCTGGTTTCGGCCGACGTCTACCGCCCCGCTGCGATCCAGCAGCTCCAGAAGGTCGCCGGCGATCTCGGTTTCCCTGTGTTCGATTCGGACGCCCGGGAGGATCCGGTCGAGATCTGCCGAAAGGCGGCGGAGGAGGCGCGCAGGCTCGGTTGCGACACGCTCCTGGTCGACACCGCCGGCCGGCTCCACGTCGACGAGGCGCTGATGGAGGAGCTCCGGCGCCTCTCCGCCCTGCTCGAACCGGCCGAGACCCTGCTCGTGGCGGACGCCATGACGGGGCAGGACGCGGTGAACGTCGCGCGGCAGTTCGACGCCACCCTCGGGATCACCGGGGTGGTGCTCACGAAGATGGACGGCGACGCGCGGGGCGGGGCGGCGCTCTCCATACGGGCCGTCACCGGCAAGCCGATCAAGCTCCTGGGCGTGGGCGAGAAGCTTGATGCGCTCGAGGTGTTCCACCCCGAGCGAATGGCTTCGCGCATCCTCGGGATGGGCGACGTGATGAGCCTCATTGAGCGCGCCGAGCAGGCCGTCGACGAGACCACTTCGGCGGACCTCGAGGAGAAGCTTCGGAAGAACGCGTTCACGCTCGAGGACTTCCGCGACCAGCTCCGGATGCTGCGGAAACTGGGGAGCTTGGAGGACCTCATGGGCATGATCCCCGGGATGGGAGGCGCGAAGGGCGTCAAACCCGACGAGCGCGAGCTCACCCGGATCGTGGCCATCATCGACAGCATGACCCCAGTGGAGCGGCGAAAGCCCGAGCTCCTCAACGCCAGCCGGCGGCGGCGAATCGCCGCGGGGAGCGGCGCCCGCGTGGAAGATGTCAACCGGCTCATGAAGCGCTTTCAGGAAGCGCGCCTCATGATCAAGAGGATGAACCAGATGGGCCTCGGCCGCCTGGGCGGCAAGATGGGGAAGATGGGAAAGATGGGCAGGCTCCTGGGCAAGGGGCTCGGGAAGTTGCCGTTCTGATAGAGTTATTGGTTCTTGGTCATTGGTTGTTGGTTTCCAGGCAAAGACCAATAACCGATGTTCAGCAGTGAACGACCGCGCCGACGGCGGACCGCTGTCGGCTGCTCTTCGAGGAGACGAGATCATGGCCGTGAAGATCCGCCTGGCCCGCCACGGGGCCAAGAAGAACCCCTTCTACCGCATCGTCGCCGCCACGTCGGAGGCGCCCCGGGACGGTCGCTTCCTCGAAGTCCTCGGGACGTACGCTCCCAAGGAGAATCCGGCCGCCGTCACCGTGAAGGAGGACCGGGTCCTGGACTGGCTGAGCCGGGGTGCGCAGCCCACCGAGACCGTGAAGAGCATCCTGAAGAAGGCCGGCGTCTTGGACAAGGCGCGAGCCTCCGCCTGACGAACGGCGCCGAACCCATGGCCCGGGTTCGGCTCGTGGCGGTGGGCCGGGTGGGCCGGCCCCACGGCATCCGCGGTGAGGTGCGGATCGAGGTCGGAGACGGCCTTTCCGAGGGGTTGGCCCGGTACAGCCGTCTCTACCTCGGCCGTTCGGGAAGGGCCGACGCCGCCGACGCGGAGCCGGTGACGATCGACGCCTGGCGGACCCACGGCCGTTTCCTGCTCGTACGGTTCGAAGGGGTGCAGACGCCGGACGAGGCCGCGCGGCTGACCTCCTCGACGCTCTATGTCGAGCGCGGCGAGATGCCGCCCCTGGAGCCCGACGAGTACTACCACGCCGATCTGCTCGGCTGCGCGGTGCGAGACGAGGCGGGGGAGTGGCTGGGCAGCGCGGAGGACGTGTTCGCCACCGGAGCCCACGACGTGTTGGTCATCCGGTCGCCCGATGGGGAGTGGATGCTGCCCTTGACCGCCGAGACGCTGGTCTCCCTGAACCTGGAGGCGAGCGAGATCCAGGTGCGGGTCCCGGAGGGGCTGCGCGGGTGAGGTTCACGATCGTCACCCTCTTCCAGGGGTACTTCGCGGGCGCGTTGGAGTCGGGTATCCTCGGGAGAGCCCGCGAAGCGGGTCTCGTCACGGTGGACTTCGTCGACCTCCGGGTGTTCGGAGAAGGACGTCACCGCGTGACCGACGACTACCCCTTCGGCGGCGGCGCCGGGATGGTGATGAAGCCGGGCCCCGTCGTTTCGGCGATCGAGGTGGCGCGGGCGGCGAGCCCCGGCTGCCGGGTCGTACTGCTCACGCCCCAGGGTCGTCTCTTTCGTCAACCGGTGGCGCGAGAGCTGGCGAGCGCCGGCCGTGAGGGGCCGGGAGGCCTGGTGCTCGTCTGCGGGCGGTACGAAGGTTTCGACGAGCGGATCCGGCCGTACTGCGACGACGAGCTCTCGATCGGAGACTTCGTGCTCATGGGAGGAGAGGCGGCGGCGCTCGTCGTCATCGAGGCCGTCGCGAGGCTTCTACCGGGGGTGCTGGGGGCGGAGGCGTCGTCCGAGGAGGAGACCCTCTCCGAGGGCCTCTTGGAGTACCCCCAGTACACCCGACCGCGGTCGTTCCGAGGCGCCGCAGTGCCGGAGGTCCTCCTGGGAGGGCATCACGCCGACGTGGCGGCCTGGCGCCGTCGCCAGGCCCTGGTGAGGACCGCCCGACGCCGGCCCGATCTCCTGGATGCGGCGCCGCTCTCCGACGACGACCGCCGGTGGGCGCGCCGCGCAGCCGCGGACGAGGCCTAGTGCCGGACAGGGTCTGCCTCGCGCTGGTGCACCACCCCACGGTCGACCGGGTAGGGACGGTGGTCACGACAGCGGTGACGACCCTCGACCTGCACGACTTCTGCCGCTTGGCCCGCACCTACGGGCTCGGCGGGGTGTACGCCACCACGCCGCTGACGGCCCAGCGGGACCTGGTGGCCTCGCTCCTCGACCACTGGCTCACAGGCCGGGGCGGCGAGGCGAACCCCTGCCGCAGGCAGGCCCTCCAGGGACTGCGGGTCGTGGAGAGCATCGACGAGGCGGCCCGGGATGTTGCCGGGCGCTGGGGGGACGAACCGGAGCTGGTCGCGACCAGTGCCCGAGGGGGAGGGCAGCGGGTAAGCTTTGACGAGGGCCGCCGTCGCCTGGCCTCGGCGGAGAGACCCGTGCTGCTCGTGTTTGGGACGGGCTGGGGCCTGGCGCCGGAGGCGTTGGCGCGGTGCCGCTGGACGCTGGAGCCGATCCAGGGGCCCGGTGAGTACAACCACCTGTCGGTCCGATCCGCGGCCTCGATCGTCGTGGACCGGTTGTTCGGACGATAACGGCGGCTTTCAGCGATCCGCTGTCAGCCGTCAGCCGGAAGCGCGTCATGGAAGGACGGGCCGCTTCCGGCGCAACCATGGAACCTTGATCGAGCTGACCGCTGACAGCTGAGAGCCCTCAGGAGGATTTCGATGAATATCGTGGATGGCATCGAACGCGAGCAGATGCGGATGGACGTGCCCTTCCTGTGGGCCGGTGACAAGGTGCGTGTGCACTACCGGATCCGGGAGGGAGAGAAGGTTCGCGTCCAGGTCTTCGAAGGCGTCCTGATCGCCCAGAAGCGGGGAGGCATGGGCGCCTCGATTACGGTGCGAAAGGTGAGCTTCGGCGTCGGGGTGGAGCGCGTGTTCCCCGTCCACACCCCCATGATCGAAAAGGTCGAGGTGGTGAGCCACAGCAAGGTTCGCCGCGCGAAGCTCTACTACCTGCGCGACCTGAAGGGCAAAGCCGCGCGCCTCAAGGAGCTTCGATACGCCTGAGGCAGGCCTTCCGTGGGGACGGGAGGGAGGGACGCCTCGCCTCCCAGGGGGTACGCCCCCCTGGGTGAGCCGGACCGCGCGGTCTTCGCGCGCGGGTTTCGCGCCGTGTGCGGTGTCGATGAGGTCGGGCGGGGTCCCCTGGCCGGACCTGTGGTGGCCGCGGCGGTCCTCTTGGACCGCGACGCCGCTCCCCTCCTTCCGGGGCTGGGCGACTCCAAGGCCCTGAGCTCCCGCACCCGGGCCGATCTGGTGCCTCGAATCCACGACGTGGCGATCGGCGTGGGTGTCGGGCTTGCCACGGTCGAGGAGATCGACCGCCTCAACATCCTCCAGGCCAGCCTCCTGGCCATG
Source organism: Deltaproteobacteria bacterium (assembly GCA_016214985.1). Classification (GTDB taxonomy): domain Bacteria; phylum Desulfobacterota; class Deferrisomatia; order Deferrisomatales; family JACRMM01; genus JACRMM01. Next base: position 67,575 of record JACRMM010000049.1, read on the forward strand.
GCCCGCGCCGTCGCGTCGCTCTCTTCCCCTCCGGACTTCCTTCTGGTGGACGGCCTTCACCCCATTCCACTCCCGATTCCCCAGGAGACACTCGTGAAGGGCGACGCGCGCTCGGTCTGCATCGCCGCCGCCTCCAACGTGGCGAAGGAGCACCGCGACCGCCTCATGTGCGAGTACGCAGTGCTCCATCCCGGTTACGGCTTCGACGAGCACAAGGGGTACCCGACGGCCTCCCACCGGGAGGCCCTTCGCCGTCTCGGGCCGTCTCCCCTCCACCGGCTCACCTTCCGGGGCGTGAGGGAGCTCCTGGCTCCTCCGGCGCAGCCGGATCTGTTCCGAGCCCTGTGAAACGCGACCCCCGCCCCCTCGGAGCCGCGGGGGAAGAGATCGCGGCCCGCCTGCTCGCCTCGCTCGGATACCGCATCCTGGACCGAAACTTTCGCTGCCCCCTCGGGGAGCTCGACGTGGTCGCGATCAAGGACCGCACCCTCGTGTTCCTGGAGGTCAAGGCGCGCACCTCCGACGATTTCGGCGGGCCGCTGGAGGCCGTGGACCGCCGCAAGCGCCGCAAGCTCACCCGGCTCGCCCAGTACTACGCCAAACTCAAGGGCCTCGTCGACGCGCCCCAGCGCTTCGACGTGGTGGCCGTGTGGTTCGAGGGAGGCCGGCCGCGCGCCGAGGTGTATGAGAACGCCTTCGACGCGGAGGAGTAGCCCGGACGCGGCCCGCGCGCCGCAGATCTCCCGTCGGCGCAGAGGGCCCGTCACGGCATGATCAAGCTGCAGGAGGAACGGCGATGGCTAGAAAAACGATCGCAAAGGCTACGGCAACCGTCGCTATCGTGCCGGAGCTGCTAGAAAAACTGTTCGCCTCGTACGAAGTACGTTCCACGGAAGGAAAGCCTCTTACCGTATTCTCCTTGAGCCATAACAAGGCCGATCGCCCGATCTGCATCTATGATCATCGTCCGGAAGTATGTCGGGCGGCAGCTGGTTTTGAGGAAGTCCCGAACGTAGAGACCGCACAGCGTCTCATCGATTCGTTTGTAGCAGATGCCGCAGTCAAAATCGTCACGAGCCGAATCGATGCCGTAGACCGCCCGGCCATCAATCTCCACCCAGTGCCGGACACTTGCGAGGTCGACCACGTCCTCTCCGGCACCCTCCGGAGGTTCCCCTCGGATGTACCGGAATTCGACAAATGGAGCCTCCAATTCCCCGCGGGGAGAAGGGGCAAGATCTTCTTCCGGCTCCGAGAGCTCCCGCGCCCCTCGGAGAGCGAGGATCTGGCGGTGATCTCCGAGAAGACGACCGAAGAAGAGCCGGAGGACGTCAACGAGCTCATGGGTTTCCGCAAAGTCGTCTTCCACCGCGGGCCTCCTCGAAGGTCCTGAGGCCAAGTCGGGAACGCTCGGCGCCTTGTCCCCGATCTGGCCGCAGCGTTCGGGCATCCCGGCCTCGGGTCACCGAGGTCCTCTCTCCGTGCTCTGCCCTGCTGGACCACAGTTGGAGCGGGGGCTCGCCGCGGTGTTCGAACCTCAGCAGTACCGTGCCGCCGCCGACCGGGTCTGGGCCGCCTCCCCGGAGAGCCGTCTCCGGCAATGGCGGCATCTCCCTGTTTTGTGGTAAAAGGCTCCGTTTCCCACGAGCGGAGGAGTGATGGAAGGCCCGAATCAGACCCGTACAGCCAAGATCCCCGTTGCCATCGAAGAGGAGATGAAGCGCTCCTACATGGATTACGCCATGAGCGTGATCGTGGGGCGGGCGCTGCCCGACGTGCGCGACGGCCTGAAGCCGGTGCACCGCCGAGTGCTCTACGCGATGCACGACCTCGGGAACCGATGGGACAAGGCCTACAAGAAGTCGGCCCGCGTGGTCGGCGACGTTATCGGCAAGTACCACCCCCACGGCGACGCGGCGGTGTACGACACCCTCGTGCGCATGGCCCAGGACTTCAGCCTGCGCTATCCGCTCGTGGACGGGCAGGGCAACTTCGGCTCGATCGACGGCGACGCGCCCGCGGCCATGCGCTACACCGAGGTTCGCATGGCCAAGCTCGCGGGCGAGCTGTTGGCCGACATCGACATGGAGACCGTGGGCTTCGTGCCCAACTACGACGGGTCGCTGGAGGAGCCCGAGGTCCTGCCCTGCCGGTTCCCGAACCTCCTGGCCAACGGCAGCTCGGGCATCGCCGTCGGGATGAGCACCAACATCCCGCCCCACAACCTCAGGGAGTTGTGCGACGCGCTCACGCTCCTGATCGAGGACCCGGACGTCACGATCGACGAGCTGATGCGCGTGCTGCCCGGCCCCGACTTCCCCACGGCCGGGTCGATCCAGGGGGTGAGGGGGATCCGCGATGCGTACACCACCGGCAAGGGCCTGCTGCGCATCCGGGCCCGGGCGGACGTGGAGCGCAACGCCCGCACGGGCCGCGAGGCCATCGTGGTCACCGAGCTCCCTTACGCGGTGAACAAGGCCCGCCTCCTGGAGGAGATCGCCGAGCTCGTCAAGGACAAGAAGATCGAGGGGATCTCGGACCTGCGCGACGAGTCGGATCGGGAGGGCCTGCGGGTCGTCGTGGAGTTGAAGAAGGGCGAAGAGCCCCGCATCGTCTTGAACCAGCTCTTCAAACACACGCGCATGGAGGTGGCCTTCGGCGTCAACCTCCTCGCGATCGTGAACAACGAGCCCCGCGTCCTCACCATCAAGGAGGCCCTCCACCACTTCGTCGAGCACCGCCGCGAGATCACGGTGCGCAAGACCCACTTTCGTCTGAAGAAGGCTCGCGCGCGCGCCCACATCCTCGAGGGGTTCAAGATCGCCCTGGACAACCTGGACGCGGTGATCGAGCTGATCCGGCGGTCTCCGTCGCCGCGAGAGGCCGCCGAGGGGCTCATGGGGCGGTTCGGCCTCTCCGAGGAGCAGGCCAAGGCGATCCTGGACCTCCGGCTCCAGAGGCTCACTGGGCTGGAGCAGGAGAAGATCCTTGAAGAATACCGAGAGACCCTGAAGCTCATCGAGGAGCTCGAGGCCATCCTCGCCGACGACCGCAAGGTGCTCGAGATCCTGCTTCAGGACTTCCGCGAGATCCGAGAGAAGTACGGCGACGAGCGCCGCACCGAGCTCGTCCCCCAGACCGAGGACTTCACCGCCGAAGACCTGATCGCGGAGGAGGAGATGGTGGTGACCATCTCCCACACCGGCTATATCAAGAGAAACGCCGCGTCGGAGTACCGCACCCAGCGCCGGGGCGGGAAGGGCCGGATGGGAATGACGACGAAGGAGGAGGACTTCGTCGAGCACCTCTTCGTGGCGGGCACCCACGAGTACATCCTCTTCTTCTCCGACCACGGCCGCGTGTACTGGCTGAAGGTCCATGAGCTCCCACACGCGGGCGCTGCAGCCCGCGGCAAGGCGATCGTGAACCTGCTCCCGCTGGAGGGGGGCGAGACGATCTCGGCCTACCTGCCGGTGCGCGAGTTCAAGGAGGGGTACTTCGTCACCATGGCGACCCGGCAGGGTACCGTCAAGAAGACCGACCTCATGGCGTTCTCCCGACCCTGGAAGTCCAAGGGCATTCAGGCGATCCTCCTGGACGAGGGCGACGAGCTGATCGCCACGCGCATCACCGATGGTCGCCAGGAGCTCCTCCTCTCCACCCGGCGAGGGCTCTCGATCCGGTTCCCCGAGTCCGACGTCCGGCCGACCGGGCGCCAGAGCCGCGGGGTCCGGGGCATCGACCTGGAGGCCGGTGACGCCCTGGTCGCCATGGACGTTGTTCGCGAGGGGACCCTGCTGCTCTCGGTCACGGAGAACGGCTACGGCAAGCGCACGGCCTTGGACGAGTACCGGCTCCAGGGCCGCGGTGGCAAGGGGATCATCACGATCAAGACCACGGCGCGAAACGGCAACGTGACCGGCGTCCTTGCCGTTTCGGAGGAGGAGCACGTCATCCTCATCGCGAGCAGCGGCAAGCTCATCCGCACCGCGGTCTCCGGCATCTCGGTGATCGGCCGCAATACCCAGGGGGTGAAGCTCTTCGAGTTGGAACCGGGCGAGGCGGTCGCCTCGCTCGCCCGGGTGATCGAGGAGGAGGAGGAGGACTGAAGGACATTTTTCTTCTCAAGTCCGAGATGCTTCGCTCCGATACAGGAACAGTATCGCGGTGACGTTGGGTCGATCTTGACACATGCATCGGGCGCCTATAGGATCGGCCCCGCCTCCGCTTCGGCTGAATCTGGCTGCGGGTCCTCGACGCATCGCCTAGGAGAACGAGATGGCGTTCTGGAAACCGAAGAACCTGGTTGGCCTGGACATTGGAAGCCACTCGATCAAGATCGTTGAGCTAAAGCACCTCAAGGGGGGGTACGAACTCAAGAACTTCGGAGTCGCCCAGCTTCCCCCCGAGGCCATCGTCGACGGCGTCATCATGGACTCTGCCGTCGTGGTCGAGTCCATCCGAAGCCTCGCCTCCAACCTCAAGCTTACCCTCAAGAACGTCGCTACCTCGGTTGCCGGTCACTCCCTCATCATCAAGAAGATCCAGCTTCCTCTCATGACCGAGACGGAGCTGGAAGAGCAGATCCAGTGGGAGGCCGAGCAGTACATCCCCTTCGAGATCGAGGACGTCAACATCGACTTCCAGATCCTCGGTCCTCTTTCTGAGGAAGAGGGCCAGATGGAGGTCCTCCTGGTGGCCGTGAAGAAAGACATCATCAACGACTACACGGCCGTGATCTCCGAGGCCGGGCTCGCGGCCCAGGTGGTCGACGTCGACGCCTTCGCGCTCGAGAATGCGTTCGAGGTGGGGTACCCGGAGCAGCTCGACAAGACCGTGGTGCTGATCGACGTGGGCGCCGGGATCATGAACATCAACGTGCTGAAGGGGGGAGTGTCGACGTTCACGCGCGACATTACCATCGGCGGGTCGAACTTCACCGAAGAGATCCAAAAGGAGCTCGGGGTGAGCTACGAAGAGGCCGAGATCCTCAAGCTCGGGGGCTCCTCGGATCGGGCCTCGCCGGCCGAGGTGCTCGGCGTGCTGCGCCTGACGACCGAGAACCTGGTGCTGGAGATCCAACGGTCTCTCGACTTCTTCAGCGCGACCTCTGCCGAGGAGGAGATTCACGGGATCTTCCTCTCCGGGGGGACGTGCCGCGTGCCCGGGTTGGCCATGGCCATCGAGGAGCGGGTCGGGATCCCTGTCGAGATCTTCAACCCCTTCCGCGGTATTGCCTGCTCTGACAAGCTCTTCGACCCCGACTACCTGGAGGCGGCGGGACCGGTGGCGGCGGTGTCCGTCGGCCTGGCCCTGAGGAGGACGGACGAGCGATGATCCGCATCAACCTCCTTCCGATACGGGCCGAGAAGAAGCGGGAGAGCCTGCGCCAGCAGGCGCTCGTCGCAGCCGGCGCTGTCGCGCTCCTCGGCGCAGGGATTCTGGGTGTCCATGTGACCCTGGGATCCGACATCAACGACCTTCAGCAGCGCATCGGCGAGCGCAAGGCCGAGATCAGCCGACTGCAGAAGGTCATCGGCGAGGTCTCCGTGTACAAGAAGAAGAAGCGGGACCTCGAGGAGAAGATCGCCGTCATCTCTGGGCTCGAGGCGCGCCAGCGCGGGCCCTCTCAGATCCTGCGCGAGATCGCTCAACTCACGCCCGAGAAGATGTGGCTGGAGTCCCTCAAGGACAACGGCGGGTCCCTCTCTCTGGAGGGCGTCGCCATCGACAACCAGACGATCGCTCAGTTCATGACGAAGCTCGAGGCGAGCCCGTGGTTCGAGGCGGTCCGGTTGGAGGTGACGCGTCAAGTCACCCGAGGCAGTGCGAACCTCAAGGCGTTTTCGATCAAGGCCAACGTCGTGTACGCGAAGGCGGGGTAGCCCATGGCTGCGGCTCTCGACACCTACCTGAAGTGGCCGACCCGAAAGAAGGCGATCGTCTGGGTGCTGTGCGGCCTGGCCGTGATCGTTGTGTACAACTTCCTCGGGTTCCAGCCGCGGCTCAAGGAGCTGCGCGGCTTGCAGGACGAGTACGAGCGGCTCGGCAAGGACCTCCGGGAGAACCAGGCGATCGCGGACAACCTTCCCCTGGTGAAGGACGAGGTGCGCCGGCTGGACGCGAAGCTGGCTCTGGCGCTGGAGAAGCTGCCGAACAGCGAGGAGATCCCGAACCTGCTGCGGACCGTGAGTGACCTCGGCCGCGAGGCGGGGCTCGATTTCCTCCTCTTCAAGCCGGGCGCGCCGGTCCCCAAGCAGTTCTATGCCGAGGTGCCCCTCGAGCTCCAGGTGGTGGGTAGCTACCACGACATCGCGGCGTTCTTCGACCGGGTCGGAAAGCTCCCGCGCATCGTCACGATCCAGGACCTGGAGCTGGGCGGCGCCAAGGCGGCTCCCGCGAGCTCGAAGCTGAGCGCGCAGACGCCCGCCGGGATGAGGCTGACCGCCAGCTGCAAGGCCACGACCTTCAAGTTCCTGGAGCCCGGTGAAGCCCCGGCGGAGGCGGACAAAGGGAAGGCCGGCACGGCGAAGAAGGGAGGCGCGACTCCATGAGCTCCCTTCGGATCCCTGTTCTCGTGCTCTTCGCCGGTGCGGTGCTCCTGTCCTGCGGGAAGAAGGAAGCCGCTGCACCCGCCTCCTCGAAGCCCCCACCGCCCGTGCCGGCCGCCCAGGCCCTTCCCGTACAACCTCCCCGGCCCGTGGTGGTGGCGGCTGCCGGCGCCGAGCCGGCTCCTCCGGCTCCGGCCGGCTTCGCGTACGACCCCACGGGGCTGCGCGACCCCTTCGAACCCTTCCTCAAGATCGAGGAAAAGAAGAAGGAGCCCGGGCCGAGGCTTCTCTCGACGCGGATGCCGCTGCAGACCTACTCGACCGAGCAGCTCCGGCTCGTGGGGGTGGTGTGGGGTGCCGAAGGCAAGGGCAAGGCTCTCATCGAGGACCCCCAGGGAAAGGGCTATGCGGTGAGCGCTGGCGACCTGGTGGGAGATCGGGGGGGAAAGGTCATGCGCATCCTGCCGGACCGTATCGTGATCGAGGAGAGGTTCACCGATCTCTTCGGCGAGGAGAAGAAGAACGTGGCCAACATCATGCTCCACAAGTCGGAAGGGGAGGTGGCCCGATGACCGGCAGGGCACGTGGGTTCCCGCACGGGCACGCAGGCCGGAGGGTCGGACGGTCCCTCGGGCGATTCCTCCTCAAGACGCCGGCCGCCGTGGCTTCGATGGCCCTGGTGGTGTTCCTGGCCGGGGCGTGCCCGGCGGGCGCGCAACAGGCCCCGGCCGATGCGGCCGCCTCTTCGCGCGCGGTGGTCCGCTGGAGGGAGATCCTGACCGAGGGCGATGTGACGCGCGTCCGTCTGGAGACGTCGTCGCTGCCGCGCTACCGCGTGTCGTCGACGGCGCAGCCGCCCACGGCAGAGGTTGAGCTCTTCGACGTGCAGATGGAGGGCCTTCCCGCCCGCGTGGAGGTCAAGGACGGCACGATCAATACGGTCGAGACACGGGCACTCCCGGGCGGGGGCGGCCGGCTGTCGTTCCTCCTGGCTGGAGCCGGCGAGGCGCAAGTCGTGCCGTGGGGCGGGGGACTGGACGTCCTGGTCCATCTGGCACGGTCGACGGCCGCATCACCGGCCGCTTCGCCGGAGGGGTTTCACCTCGCGCGCCGGCTGACCAACCCGGACGGGTTTGCTTTCACCCTGGGGGCCACTCCGTCGAATCTGAGCGCGTTCGTGCTCTCGGACGGCAAACGGCTCGTGGTGGACGCCGATGGGGTGGAGATCCCCACGGCCCAGGTCGTCGAGGACTTCGCCGAGGGCCCCATCGCGCGTGTGCGCGCGGCGCGACAGGAAGGGCGCATCCGGGCGGTCCTCGAGGCGCGCCAGGCCGGGGCTTTCGACGGCCACCGCCTGGAGAAGACCAAGGATGGCTTTTCCGTCCTCCTGGCCGCAGGTGGTGCGGCGGTCCCGGTCGCGAAGGCTGAGGTGCCCGCCGAGCCCCCGGCAACAACCCCGGCCCCTGCGCCGGTTCCCGCGGTGGCGAAGGAGCAGCCCATGGGCGAGAAGTCGGAGCCGGAGCCGCGCGGCGGCGGGACCGTGCTCGACCTGGGGTTCCGCCAGGAAGGCGGGCGGAGCCTCGTCGAGGTCGTGGTCTCCAAGGCGGCTCCACACGTGGTGCGGCAGGCCTCCGCGCAGAGAGTCGTCGTAGACCTCCTGCGGACCACGCTTCCGGATAAGCTCAAGCGAGCTCTCGACACGACGGCGTTCCCGGGTCCGGTGCGCCTGATCGCGGCGTACCCCCGAGGCGGCGCGGGCGGCCGAGCGGTGGATACGCGCCTGGTCGTGGATCTGCGAAAGCCCGCCCCCTACCGGCTCGAACGCCAGGGGGGGCGGATCACGCTCGTGTTCGAGGGCGGGGCGCCCGAGCCTGCGACCCCGGGAGTGGCCGAGGTCCGAGAGGGCAAGGAGCAAGTGGTGGTCGTGGAGGGCAAACCCGGCACCGCGCCCGCGAAGGCGGCGGCAGTGCCCGAGGAGAGTGGACCAACGCCCGCTGCCCCGAAGGCGGCGCCAGCGGCGTCGACCTACACCGGCCGGCGCCTCTCCATGGACTTCATGGACGCCGACATCCGAAACGTCCTGCGCCTGATCGGCGAGGTGAGCGGTCTCAACATGGTCACCGGAGACGACGTGCAGGGCAAGGTGACGTTGCGGCTCGTGGACGTGCCCTGGGACCAGGCCCTGGACGTGATCCTGAAGACCAAGGGTCTGGGCCAGGCGCGCGAGGGCAATGTCGTGCGGATCGCGCCGGCCGACAAGCTGGCGGCCGAGACGGCGCGCGCGAGAGAGGCGGAGAAGGGCGCAGAGGAGAAGGCGCCGCTGGTGAGCGACATCCTCCCGGTCAACTTCGCCTCGGCCAAGGAGCTCCTCGACAAGGTCAAGGCCGTCTTGACCCCGAGGGGAACGGTGACGGTGGACGACCGCACCAACGCCCTGCTCGTCAAGGATGTGTCCGAGAAGGTCGAGGAGGCCCGGACCCTGATCCGCCGCCTCGACACCCAGACCCCCCAGGTCCTGATCGAGGCGCGCATCGTCGAGGTCAGCTCCAACGTCGACAAGAGCCTGGGCATCCAATGGGGGGGCAAGTACTCGGCCGACACCGCCCACGGCAACGCGACGAACTGGGCGTTTCCCAACTCCATCGGGCTCAGCGGTTCCACGGGCCCCTCCAATAACTTCGCGGTGAACCTGCCGGCCGCGGTGGATACGGCCGGCGCCCTGAGCCTCACGCTCGGGCACGTCAACGACATCCTGAGGCTCGACCTTCGCCTGTCGGCGCTGGAGAGCGCCAACCAGGTGCGGGTGATCTCTTCTCCGCGCGTCACGACCCTGGACAATCGAACCGCGGAGATCAGCCAGGGCCAGGAGATCCCGTTCACCACCTCGACGCAGGAGAAGATCGAGACCAAGAGCATCGACTACAAGATGACGCTCAACGTGACGCCGCACGTCACGTCGGATCGCTCCATCATCATGAAGATCGACCTCCAAAAGGACGACGTCGGAGACCGCACCGCCGCCGACGGAAGGACGCCTTCGAAGAACACGAAGTCGGCGAGGACCGAGGTCCTCGTGAAAGACGGCGAGACGACCGTGATCGGTGGGATCATCACCGACGATCAGCGAAACTTCGAGTCGGGCATCCCGTTCTTCTCCAAGATCCCGATTCTGGGATGGCTCTTCAAGAACAAGCAGGACAAGGGCGCCAAGCAGGAGCTCGTCATCTTCATCACGCCCAAGATCGTCACGCCCACGCCGGTGACCGGGAGCCTCTGATGGCCCTGCGGTACCGGACCGCCGGGGAGTCTCACGGTCCGCTGCTCGCGGCGCTCGTGGAGGGGCTTCCCGCCGGGCTGGAGGTGGAAGCGGAACGCATCGACCGGGAGCTCGCCCGCCGGCAGCGGGGTTACGGTCGCGGGGGCCGGATGGCGATCGAGGCCGACCGGGTCGAGATCCTCTCGGGGGTGCGGTGGGGTCGAACCACCGGGGCCCCGGTGCTGCTGGCCGTCCGCAACCGGGACTGGGAGAACTGGCGCCGCGGGCTCTCGCCGGAGCCCGCCGACCGGGGTGCCATCGAGGCGGTCCGCCGGGTGCGTCCCGGTCACGCCGACCTGCCCGGGGTGCTCAAGTACGACCTCGACGATGCCCGAGACGTGTTGGAGCGCGCCAGCGCTCGGGAGACGGCGGCTCGAGTTGCCGCCGGCGCCCTGGCCCGGCATCTCCTGGGAGAGCTCGGCGTGGGGCTGGGATCATTCGTGGATGGCGTGGGAGACGTGGTGTGGGACGGGGCTGACGGCACCTGGGACCTTCCTGCACTCCACGAGCAGGCCGAACAGGGGGCGCTCCGGTTCCCCGATCCGACGGTGGATGCGCGCGGGCGCGCTGCCGTGGACGAGGCGCGCGGCCAGGGAGACACGCTCGGCGGCACCTTCGTCTGCTTTGCCACGGGCCTGCCGGTGGGGCTCGGGACCCACGCCGCCTGGGATAAACGGCTGGACGGCCGGATCGGCCGGGCCTTCCTGTCGATCCCGGCGATCAAGGGGGTGGAGGTCGGCTTCGGGTTTCGGGCGGCTCGTCTGCCGGGCTCCCGGGCCCACGACGAGATCCTGCCCGGAGGGCCGGGGGACGGCCGCCGCGGGGGGGTGCATCGGGAGACGAACCGGGCCGGAGGGCTCGAGGGCGGGATGACCAACGGCGAGGACCTCTGGGTGCGGGCGGCCATGAAGCCCATCCCGACCCTGATGCGGCCCCTGCGGACCGTGGACTTGTCCACCGGGGAGCCGACGAGCGCCTCGACCGAGCGCAGCGACGTGTGCGCCGTGCCGGCCGCGAGCGTGGTGGGCGAGGCGGCACTGGCCCTCGAGGCGGCGGGCGCCCTCGTAGAAAAGTTCGGCGGCGACAACCTCGCCGACCTGCGCGCCGGGTTCGAGGCGTACCTCGATCGGCTGGACCGCCGGTGGACGAGGCCCTGATCCTCACCGGGTTCATGGGTGCCGGGAAGACGGCGACGGGGAGAGCCCTCTCGGACCTTCTGGGGTGGGACTTCGTGGACTTGGACGAGGAGGTCGAGGCGGCGGCGGGGAAGTCGATTCCCGCGATCTTCGCGGAGGACGGAGAGGCCCGATTTCGAGACCTCGAGTCCGAGGCTCTGGCCGGGGTTCTCGTTCGGCGCCGAACCGTGGTGGCGACCGGGGGAGGGGTCCTGGTGCGGGGGGAGAATCGGAAGCTCCTGGAGGGCCGGAGGGTGTACTACCTGCATGTGTCGCCGGGGGAGTGTCTCCGCCGCCTTCGCGCAAGCCCGGTGTCGAGGCCGCTCCTGGCAGGACCCGATCCCGAGGCCGCGGCCACGCGGATCTACCAGGGGCGCCGCGCGCTCTACGAGTCGGTGGGTCGGCGCGTCGAGACCGAGGGGAGGACGCCCGAGGAGGTCGCTGCCGGGATCGCCCGGGAGGTTCGAGGGGAGGACGCCCGATGAGGTCGGTTCCGGTTCGGCTCTCGGGCAGCGCCTACGAAGTGGTCGTCGGATGGGGCCTGCTGGGGCGGCTCGGGGACGTTGGAGCGGCGGCGGCCGGGCTGGCAGGCCGTCGGGTGTTCGGGGTGTCGGACACCACGGTGCACCGGCTCTACGGGGAAACCCTGGAGAGAGGCCTTCGGTCGGTGGGCGCGAACCTCGTGGGCTGGCACCAGCTGCAGCCCGGCGAGGCCTACAAGAACCTGGAGAGCCTCAGCGGCCTCTGGGACGCCCTGGTGGCGGCGAGGCTGGAACGGCGCGACTGTGTCGCCGCGCTCGGGGGCGGAGTGGTGGGTGACGTGGCGGGGTTGGCCGCCGCGACCTTCCTGCGGGGCGTCGACCTCTACCAGTTCCCGACCACGGTGCTCGCCATGGCGGACTCGAGCGTGGGAGGCAAGACCGCCATCGACCACCCGCGCGGCAAGAACTTGATCGGCGCCTTCCACCAGCCGCGCGGCGTCGTCGGGGATCTGGAGACCCTGGGCACGCTGCCGGAGCGGGAGGTCCGATCCGGGTTCGCCGAGGTGCTCAAGGCCGGTCTGCTCGGGGACCCCGATCTCTTCGAGCTCCTCGAGCGCCGCGGCCCTGGGGTCACCGCGGACCCCGACGCCGTCGAGGAGGCGCTCGCCCGGGCCGTCGCGGTGAAGGCCCGGGTCGTGGAGGCCGACGAGAGAGAGGGCGGCGCCCGGGCGCTCCTGAACCTCGGCCACACCCTCGGGCACGCCGTGGAGGTCGCGAGCGGGTACGGAGTGCTCACCCACGGCGAGGCCGTGGCCCTCGGAACGGCGTTTGCGATCCGAGTGAGCGCGGCCACGGGGCGCCTGGACGCGGGTCAGGCCGACCGCATCCTCGGGGTGCTCGAGCGGTGGGGCTACCCGGTCAAGCTGCCCGGGATGTCGGCCGAAAAGGTTCTCGACGCCCTGGGACTCGACAAGAAGACGGCGGGAGGCGTGCCCCGGTGGGTGCTGCTCCGGGGGGTGGGCGCGGCCGAGTGGGGTCAGACCGTACCCTCCGAGATCCTCGAACCCCTCCTCCGGGAGGTGCAGGAAGACTCATGAAACCCATGCGAACGCTCCTGACGATCCTCTTCCTCGCCGTCGGCCTCTGCGCCTGCGGGGGCAACGAGTCCAATCCCGGCCCGGCCGAACAGGGGACGGTGACGCCCGAGTCGCCCTTTCTGGGCTACACCGATTTGAACGACGCGACCGTCACATCCCTTCATCTGACGACAAGCTCTGAGTACGATCCCGACGCGAATCAGGTTCGCATCTTCGCTCTACTGAAGGACCAGGACGGCGCCTCGCTGTTTCCCCCTGACCACGACTTCAACACGCACAACTTCTATGTCACTTTGAACACGTCGATGTCGCCGGTCAACGTGCCTTCGGACGTAGTCGGCTTGTCCATCGAAGCATCAAACGATCAGGTTGTGGCGTTGGTGCTTGACTCGAGCGGATCCATGAGCGGCCGTGCCAACCCCCAGGACCCCACCGACGCTACGACCCGCCTCGGGGCGGGGCAAGGGGCGGCACGCCTGTTCCTTTCCAAGATGGGCGCGACGGATCGCGCGGCGGTGGTGACATTCAGCGACAGTGCGCGAACGGTGCAACCGCTTACGGGCGATGCGGAACTCCTCGGTCAGGCGATCAACTCCCTCACAGCCACTGGGGCTACGAACTTTGGGGCGGCCATTGGCGAGGCGGTTCGAGCCGTGGGAACCCGGCCGGGGAAGCGGGCGATGATCCTGCTCACCGACGGCGACGACACGATAGACACCATAACAGGGGGGCCGGACGCGTGGCTCAACAACCCGACGAGCACGCGCTACCAGGGCCTACTATTGGCCAAGCAGAACGACTTTCGGATCTATACGGTGGGCCTTGGAGCCGATATATCCAGTGTGGGAGAGGCGGACCTTCGGACTTTCGCCGCGCAGACCGGCGGCACCTATTTCCCGGCACCCAGTACGGGATCGCTCGACAACGTATTCGGCAGCACGATCCCTCAGGAACTCTCGGGCCTCGCCCCGGTGGAGACGTACGTACTCTCGTTCCAGAACCCGGTGCCCCAGCGGAGGGGAAAGGATGTGGCGTACCGTGTCACCGCCTTCTACGTCAACGCCAATGGGAATCTCTACGACAAGTCCCCGGGGACTTACCGGTTCCCCTGACTGCACAGGAGCGCGTGAGACCATGCCAAAGGTCATCCTTCTCAGCCTTCTCGCCACTACCCTCGCCCTGCCGTTGGTTGGCTGCGGCGTCTCCGATGACTTTCAGGCCGGCAACCGCCTGGTCGTCACCAGCCTCACCGACTCGAACGATCACAGTGTGCCGATCTTCAATGCTGTAGTGAAGACCGACGACTCCGGCAAGGACGGCGATCCTGCCACGGTGGACACGGACGGCAGCCAGGGGGATCACTTCCCTGACGATGGGGAGAAGGTCTTGGAGCCGTTGAGTGACGATCTCGCGAAGGTCGGGCTGAAGAATGTGACGCGTCTTGGCGTGGATCCCGGCGTCCCTCTCACCGTCTATCGCGTAGATGTTACGTATCGGGACGGAAACGGAAAGACCCGGGACTTTGCACCGCGTAAGTCTTATGACGTGAGCTTTGCCATTGACCCGGATGGCACGGGCGACCTGACGTTCGTCATCGTGCCGTGGGATATGAAAGCCAACGGGCTCGAATGGTATTTCCTCTTCGGAACCTCTGAAGAGCTGGCTGTGGTTCGGCAGTGGACTGCTGTCGTCGACGTCTATGCTAGGGACCAACTCAACAGCGACGACGTACACGCGCAAGGCAAGATGTCTATTCGGTTCATCAATCCCATGGTCGAAACCGTGGGGACCGGCACGACGCCATAGCAGGTCGCCGCTTCTGGGCCCCACGCGCCACCTCAGGAGACGTCCAATGCTGACTACTCGTCGCGCTTTTCGTGACAGCCTTCTCGCCTCGATCGCGGTCCTTCTCACAGGCGTTCTGATGGTCGGCTGCGGCTCTCAATCCTCTCGCAGTGCACCTGAGCTGCCCCCGCCGGTCGACGGCGGAGGTGGCGGTGGTGGAGGTGGCGGAGGTGGGACGGTCGCGCCGCTCAAAGTCACGGTGACGGCGGTGGAGCCCACGATCACCGCCGGCGGCGTCGAAGCGCTGCTGCAGGCGACGGTCGTCCAGTCGGACACGCTCGCGCCGGTGGCGGGCGCGAGCGTGGCGTTCAGCGTCAGCGCCTCGTCCGTTGCCTCGCTGAGCCCCTCCTCCTCAACGACCGCCGCCGACGGCAAGACCACGGTTCCGATCCTGCTCTCGGGCCACCGCGCCGGCGCGGTGACCGTGACCGCGCGGGCGACCAAGTCGACGGCGAGCGGCTCGGGTACCACGTCGGTCGTTGTGGTGGCCCCTGAGGTCAGCATCTCGGTCAGCGAGTCGGTGGGGACCGCCAACGACGGGATCATCGCCGCCGGGCCTCCCAACGGCGCCGGCGCCCAGATCAAGGTCAAGGTGCTCGACGACCGCGGCGATCCTCTCGTCGGAGCGACGGTGACGTTCACGAAGAGCCTGGGGGACTTCGACGCCACGACGGCTGCGACCGATGCGAGCGGCGAGGCGCAGGTGAAGCTCACGAGCACGCAGATCGGGTCGTCGGTCGTGTCGGCCAGCGTGCTCGGCGTGACCACGGCCTCGGTCACGATCGCCGTTGTGCCGGCTGCGGTCGAAAGCCTGACGCTGACGCCCAGCGTCGACCAGATCGTGCCGAACGGGGTGGCCTCCCTCTCGGTCGCCGCGGCCGACAAGTACGGCAACGCCATCACCCGAGGAACCGTGACCTTCGGGGTGTCCTCGGGTCCCGGCGACGTGGACCCGGCAACGATCGACCTGGCCGTATCGGACAGCGCCAACTTCAGCTCTCCGACGCAGGGCACGTCGACGGTCACGGCGACGCTCGGGGGTGTGACCAAGGCAGTCGTGATCCGCGTCGAGCGACGGCTCGCCGGCGAACCCTCCCGCATCCAGTTCGAGGTCTCGGAGCCGGAGATCACCGTGCAGGGCGGGGGCGGCAAGGAGAGCTCGACGATCCAGACCACCGTGCTCGACGTCAACGGCGCTCCCATCGATGACGCAAAGGTCAGCAGCAACATCGAGTTCAAGATCCTCCGGGGGCCGCGAGGGGTGAAGCTCGACGGCATCGCCGGGATCAACCAGGTCCTGACGCGCACCACCCGGAGCGGCGTGGTAGCGGTGGCGCTCCAGAGCGGCGACCGGCCGGGAACCGTGGACGTGGAGGTCTCGGTGGTTCTCGACGCCGAGGGGAACCGGCTCTCGGCGCCCATCACGGCCGTCGTACCGAAGATCACGGTCCGCTCGGGTGCTCCGGCGAGCGTATTCCTCACGCGCTCCAACGCGATCCAGAGCCCGGGTCTGCGCGGAAACGGCACGATCACTCACGAGTACAAGGCGTCGGTGTCGGACCTCTGGGGAAACAGCGTGCCGGACGGCACGATCGTCTACTTCGCCCAGTTCAAAGACATGATCCTCGAGTGCCGGAACCAGGACGTGTTCGACCCCTACAACCCGACCGCGGTCAACGGCTTCCGGACGGAGACGTGCGCAGGGGGGAGTCTCGTGCCGAGCGCCGACCCGGTCGGCGATCCGCGGGCGACCTTTACGAGCGGGGGCGTGAGCCTCACCGGCGTCAAGCCCGGAGACCTCCTCGCGATCGTTACGGAGTCGAACCCGAACGGGCTGGGGGGGTATATCATCAGCGAGGTCGTGAACGGCACGACGCTCCGGCTCGAGGGAGACGTTGACTCGGCTGCGTCCGGGCTCGAGTGGGCGATCGGGAACTCGGTGCCCCAGGGCGGCGTGGTGTTCACGACCGAGGGTGAGGCCTCGACCGTCGGCGGGTGGGCGACGTGGCCGAGCACCTACGCGGGGGAGCTCGTCAACGCGCCGGTGTACGTCTACGCGCAGTCCGGCAGCGGCACCCGCGGGCACGCCCGTTCCTACCAGCTGGCGTGGAAGGCCGACACCGAGGTCCGCCAGACCGGAGGGCCTGCGGACGGCGACAAAATTAACGTGCTGTACTCGGACGCGAACGGAGACGGTCGCTGGAACATGCGCGAGCCGTTCACGGATACGAACGGAAATGGCAAGTGGGATACGGGGGAGCCCTTCGTCGACAAGGGCAATGGCGTGTACGACGTGGGTGAGCCCTTCGTCGACAAGGGCAACGGCGTGTACGACGTGGGCGAGCCCTTCGTTGACGCCAACGGCAACGGCATCTACGACGTGGGCGAAGTCTTCACCGACCTCGCCAACGGCAAGTACGACCTGGGCGAGGTCTTCACCGACGTGGGCAACGGGGTGTGGGACTCGGGCGATCCCCTGGGCTTCTACGGCTTCTCCTTTCAGCTCCTCGATGCCTCGACGCCAACGCCGTACCCCCTCACGGGCGTTCCGGTGACCGTCGGCGCAAGCGGAGGCTTCCTCTCCGTAGACGACGACATCGTCGTGCTCGGAAGCGTCTTCAAGGGGGTTGTTTATGGGAGCGTGGACCTGGTCGGCGACTTCTCCGCCGACCGCACGGACCTGGACGGAGACGGCGTCGCCGACGACCTGATCGGCTGGGGCGTGCGCCTGGAGACCACAGCGCGAAGGATCGCGACGGGCTACCCGGGCGGCGAGATCTTCTTCGACTGGTCGCCTCCGCCTACCGCGGTAACGGGCGACGAGTTCGTCATCAGCGTCTCCGGCGGAGGGATGACCCGAAAGATCAAGGTGACGATCAAGTGAATGCGGCTGCCTCTCCCCTTCACGGGCGCCTGGCGGCGGTGCGAGCTGCCGGAGGCCCGGGGCCTGCGGCGCTCTGGATCGAGATGCTGACGCCCGAAGAGGGGCTCGAGGAGGCTCGGGCGCGCTCCGGGCCGGTGTTTCGGCTTCAGGAGGCTCGTGCCTTGCTGCAGCTCGAGCGGGGGGCCGAGGCGGCGTCGCTCATGGGCGGACTCGGCGAGCTTCCCGAGGGCTTGGAAGCGGTCCGGCGGGCGCTGCTCGAATCGACCCTGCCGGAGAAAGACGGGACACCGGGGGGGCAGGCGCCGCGGCGCGCCGAGAGAGCTCTGCCGCGGTGGTTGGACAGGGTGCAGACGTGGAGGAAGGTGCTCCGTGTCTGAGTTCGAGCAGGCTCTGGAAGAGCTCGCCCAGACCCTGGGCGACGCGCGGGCGGCCGCGGTGCTGGAGACGTCGGGCATCGAGCTCGCCGTATGGGGCAGCGCGGACTTTGAGACGGTCACCGCCGAGGTGGCCGAGCTCTGGAAGGCCGCGGGGTCGTCCGAGGGCCTGAGCCCGGAACCTCCCGAGTCCGTCGTGGTCCATGGGCCCCACGGGACGTGGATCGTTCTGCCCCTGGGCGCCGACTACCTCCTGGCCCTGCTCGCCGGCCCCGATCTCCCGGCCGGGAAGGCCCGTTTTTACGCCCACGAGTGGGCGCAGGAGCACCGGGAGGCGTTTGCGTGAGAATCCTCGTGCTCCACGGCCCGAACCTGAACCTGCTCGGGACGCGGGAGCCCGGCACGTACGGAGCGGAGACGCTTGCCGCTATCCAGGGGAGCCTGCGGGAGCTGGCAGGGGAGCTCGGTGTCGAAGTGGAGTTCTTCCAGTCCAACTCGGAAGGGGCGCTGGTCGACGCGGTCCAGGCCGCTTACGGCCGCTTCGATGGCATCGTCGCGAACCCGGCGGCGTATACCCACACGAGCATCGCCTTGCGCGACGCGCTCCTGGCCGTGGCCGTCCCCTTCGTGGAGGTGCACCTGTCGAACGTGCACGCCCGGGAGCCGTTCCGGCACCGGTCGCTCTTGGCCGACGCGGCCCTGGGGACCGTGGCGGGGTTCGGGGCCGATAGCTACCGCCTGGGGCTGCGCGGTCTCGTGGCCGCGCTCGCGCTGGAGAGAGGATAGGGACGCTGTGACCAACCCTGGGGGAGCCGACGATCGCGGCGGCGCGCGCCTGGCTCGGGCCCGGGATCTGCTCTCCCTCCGGGGCCTCGGTGCCCTTCTAATCTCCGACCTCCTCAACATCCGATACCTGTGCGGGTTCACCGGCTCCAACGGGCTGCTCCTGGTGCTGCCGGGCCGCGCCGTCTTCTTCACCGACTCGCGCTACACCCTTCAGGCCCGGGAGGAGGTTCAGGGCGCCGAGGTGGTGGAGGCGCCGGAGTTGGATCCGGCCGGCGGGGAGGCGGTTCGAACCGCGAGCATCACCCGCCTGGGCGTGGAAGAGAAGAGCCTTCCGGTCGCCCGGTGGCGAAAGCTCGGCGGGCTTCTGCCCGACGCCGAGCTCGAGGACGTCAGCGAGTCCCTGGACGCGCTTCGGTGGAGCAAGGACGCCGGCGAGCTGCAGCGGTTGCGCGACGCCGCACAGCTTGCGGAGGGAGCCCTCCGGGCCGTGCTGCCGAAGCTGCGTCCCGGGGTCTCCGAGGCAGAGGTCGCCCTGGCCTATCAGGTCGAGGCGCTGCGCCTAGGGGCTGACGCCCTCTCCTTCGATACGATCGTCGCCGGAGGGCCCCGGGCTGCGCTTCCGCACGCGCATCCCGGGGGCCGGCGCTTCGAGCGCGGTGACCTCGTGATCGTGGACTTCGGCGTGCGCCTGGCCGGGTACTGCTCCGACGAGACCGTCACGGTCCCGGTGGGTCGGGTGGAAGAGGAGGCCCGACGGGTGTACGATACGGTCTGCCGAGCCCAGCAGGCGGCCCTGGCCCTCGTTGGGCCCGGCGTGCGCCTGGTGGAGGTGGACCGGGCGGCGCGCCAGGTGATCGCCGAGGCGGGATACGCCGAGCGGTTCGGGCACGGCACGGGCCACGGCGTGGGTCTCGCCGTTCACGAGGCGCCCACCGTCAGCACCCGATCGAACGATTCCGCGGAGGCGGGGATGGTGTTTACGGTCGAGCCCGGCATCTACCTCCCGGAGCGGTTCGGCGTGCGCCTGGAAGACACGATCTACGTCACGTCGGGTGGCCCGGAGCGCGTCACGGCTGTGCCGAAGGAGTTCGGCGCGGTCTGGGATTGGGCCGCGCGCGGCTGACCGCCCCGGACAGGCCGGGCGTGCCGCCGACTCGCTTGCCCAGCAGAGTGGACCCGCCAAACAGCGGCCCAACCAGAGGAGCCATGTACTTCCCTGACAACCTCCTCTACCATCCGGAGCACACCTGGGTCCGTGTCGAGGGCGACCGCGCGACCGTGGGCATCACGGACCACGCCCAGAAGGCACTCGGCGACGTGGTCTTCGTCGAGCTGCCCAAGGTCGGCCGGCGGCTCACGTCCGGGGGCGGTTTCGGTTCGGTCGAGTCTACGAAGTCGGTTTCCGAGCTCTTCAGCCCCGTGGCTGGGGAGGTCGTGGAGGTCAACGCGTCTCTGGAAGACGCTCCCGAGGCCATCAACGACGACCCCTACGGCGCGGGGTGGATGATCGCGGTGCGACTCGAGTCCGAGTTCGACGCCTCCGGGCTGCTCGAGGCCGAAGCGTACCGGGTAAGGGTCTCGGAAGGGGCGGCCGACTCCGAGTGAGACAGCGACCGACAACCCTCCACTGACGAAGGATTGCAGACGAGCCCATGTCGATAGACCGCGACAAAGTCGCCAAGAGCGCCCTGAAGTTCATCCAGAAGGGCCAGTTCCAAAAGGCGATCGAGGAGTACCGGAAGGTCCTCTCCTCGGACCCCCGCGACATCCGAACGCGGTTGAAGCTCATCGACCTGTATGGCCGGTCGGGGAGGAAGAAGGAGGCGATCGATGAGTGCCTCCAGGTCGCGGAGTCGTACTCTGACCAGGGCTTCTACCTCAAGGCGATCGCCGTCTACAAGCAGGCCCTCCGGATCGACCCGGAAAACCCCCGCCTGTTCAGCAACATGGGCGAGCTCTATGTCAAACAGGGGCTCGTGGGCGACGCGCTCGCGTGTTTCAAGAAGGGTGTGGACTGTCACCGTCAACGGGGCCAGGTCGGGGAGGCGGAGGAGCTCCTGACCCGGATGGAGGTGATGGCTCCGGAGAACGCGGCCATCAAGGTCCATCTGGCAGAGATGTACCTGGAGGACGGAAGGATCGACGCGTTCGCCGGAGAGCTCGACAAGATCGTGCTCCAGCTCAAGGGGGAGGGAAGGGCGCGGAAACTTCTGCAGGCCGTGGAGGGGTTCTACGAAAAGTCCCACCGGCATCCGGTCGTGCTCAAGCGGCTGGCGGAGCTCTATGCCGACCTGCAGGAGGACGAGAAGGCGCTCGATGTGGTTCGGCTCGGGCTCGCCTCCAACCCCGCGGACCGGGACCTTCGGCTGCTGGCCCTGCGCGCGTACCTGACCCTGGGGAACCTTTCCGAGGCGCGCCGGATGGCTCTCGGCCTGTACGAGGAGGACCCCGAGGACCTCTTCATCCTGGAGCAGCTCGCCGCCATCGCCCAGGCGCGGGGCGATGGGGCCGAGGAGACGCACGCCCACAAGGCGCTCGCCAAGGTGTATGCCCGCAGGGGGCTGCCCCTCAAGGAGGAGGACCACTACCGACGGGTGCTCGAGCTTGCCCCCCAGGATGCCGAGGCTCGCCTCGCTCTGGGGCAGGTGATGGGGTCGGAGGCCACGGAAGCGGAGTCGGAGGTCCTCGAACTGGAAGGTTTCTGGACCGAGGCCTCCCCACCAGCACCGCCTCAAGAAAGCTCCGATCGGGTCCAAGAGGGCCTGCTCGAGGCTGAGTTGTACTTGAAGTACGGCCTGGAGGAGAAAGCCGCGGAGAAGCTGCAGGAGCTTACCTCGGCTGCTCCTGACAAGATCGAGATCCGCCAGAAGCTCCGCGACCTCTGCCAACGCCGGGGCGACCGTGCCGGATGGGTGCGCGAGCAGCTCCACATCGCCGAGCTTCACTTGAGGGACCGCCGCGAGGGTGACGCGTTGCGGGCCTATCAGGCGATCCTCGAGGTGGATCCGGAGAACCCGGAGGCCCGACAGGCGATCCAGTACCTCAAGCCTGATGTCCTGGGATCGAAGACCGCGCCGCTCGAGATCGATGTAGACGGGGCTACGGTGGAGTTCGTGGAGGTCGGCGGCGAGGAGACGGTGATCCACCGCCGCCCCGCACCGGCCGCGGGGGACGAGGCACAGCTCCGGGATGCGTTTGCCCAGGCCGACTTCTACGAGGCTCAGGGGCGTACCGACGAGGCCCTGGGCACGCTGCTCCGCCTGAGAGCCCAGTACCCCGACTCGCCCCACCTGCTCGCCCGGCTCCAGCGCCTGGGATGGCAAGGCGAGGAGGAGGACGGCGGAGGGTTCCTGGACCTCCAGTCCGAGGTTTTGGACGCCTCGTCCCTGACCCTCGCGAACGACTTCGAAGGGTTTCAGGACTTTGAGGTTTCGGAGCTCGACGACATCGTCCGCGAGTTCCGGTCCGGGATCGCCGAGAAGCTCTCCGACGCAGACTACGAGACTCACTACAACCTGGGAGTGGCCTACAAGGAGATGGGCTTGCTGGATGACGCCCTCCAGGAGTTCCAGGTCGCGGCCCGTTCGCCCGAGAAGGCGCGAGAGGCCTATACCTCCATCTCGCTGGTGTGCCGGGATCTGGGGCGGGGGGCGGAGGCAACGGCGGCGCTGCGGGTGGCGCTCGCCGTCCCGAACAACACCGCCGAGGACCGCCTGGCGATCCTCTACGAGCTCGGGGTCTTGGCGCACGAGAGCGAGGACTGGGAGGGTGCCCTCCAGGCCTTTCAGCGGGCCGCGGCCATCGATCCGACCTTTCGCGACCTTCCCCGCCGCCTCCAACTCGTCACGGCCCGCCGGGCAGGGTAGGCCGTGCACCGGATCTTCGGTCTGACGCGCGATCCCTTCGCCGCGGTCTGCGACGGCGAGCTCTACTGGGAGAACGCGGCTCGGGCGGAAACGCGCGCCGCGGCGCGCGATCTCCTGCGGCAAGGGCGGGGCGTCTGGGTCAGCGGCACTCGCGGGTCGGGCCGGTCGGCGTTGCTGAGTCGGCTGGCCGAGGACCTGTCGGCCGAGGGGCGGCCGGTCGTCTACGCCGACAATCCGGTGGCGACAACGGCGGAGACCTTCTTGGGAAGTCTTTCGGCGGTCGTCGAAGACCCCGGCCCGGACCGCTCTGTCCGCGGTCTTCTTTCGGGCGCGGTGTCGTTGTATGCGCGACTGGTCGAGGGGTTCTCGGTCCGAGGCCCGGTGCCGTGCTTCCCAGGCCCGGTGAGCGCGGCGCCCGAGGTCGTGGCCGAGTTGGAGATCCTGAGGGGATTGCGCCTCCTGGGCCGGCCGCTGGTCGCCCTGGTCCTGGCCGGCGCCGGAGAGTCGCCCCTCCCGGGGCTCCAGACGGTGCGGCTCGTGCCCCCCTCGCCGGACGATCTCCGAGATCTCCTGGCCCACCGCCTCGCGTGCTGTGGCGGCGCGGGACTCCTGCCCCAAGGGCTTCTTGAGCCCATCGCCCAGCGCGCCCGTGACTTCGACGAGGCCCTCGCTCTTGGCCGCCGGGCCCTCTCCCGCGAGGCGTACTGCCGCGGCTTCGCCGCTCGCTCGCCAGAGCCGCCTCCGTCGTCCCTGTTCCGCCCTGCCGACCTCGACGAGGTTGCGCGTCTGCTCGACTCGCTCGGCCCCGACCTCTCGAAGCCCTGACCCCACCGCCCGGCCGGGCGGCCGCACACCCGGCTGAAAGGTTTTGACGGCTTCCGGAGCCAGGTGCTACGATTCCCGGTCCGGTGGAGTTCCCGGGGGACCCGCGAGCGAGTCCCAACGATTCTCCCGCCTCTCTCCCGCCTCCCTCAACCACCCATGGCTGGCCGCCCCTTCGGCCGCCTTCGGAGTCTGCCTGATGGTCGGATACATCCTCAAGAAGGTCTTTGGCACCAAGAACGAGCGCGAGATCAAGCGCGTGCGGCCCCAGGTCGAGGCGATCAACGCCCTGGAAGGCCGGTTCCAGGCGATGTCGGACGATGAGCTGAAGGCCATGACCCCGGAATTCAAGGAGCGGCTCGCCGGCGGGGAGGCGCTCGACGCTCTGCTGCCCGACGCGTTCGCTACGGTCCGGGAGGCGGCTCGGCGGGTGATCGGCCTCAGGCCCTTCGACGTCCAGTTGATCGGCGGCATCTTCCTCCACCAGGGCAACATCGCGGAGATGAAGACGGGCGAGGGCAAGACGCTCGTCGCCACGCTGCCCGTCTACCTCAACGCCCTCACGGGCCGAGGCGTCCACGTGGTGACGGTCAACGACTACCTGGCGACCCGCGACTCGGACTGGATGGGAGCGGTGTACCGGTTCCTGGGCATGAGCGTGGGCGTCATCGTCCACGGTCTGACCGACGAGGAGAGGCGGCGCGCGTACTACTCCGACATCACCTACGGCACCAACAACGAGTTCGGGTTCGACTACCTGCGCGACAACATGAAGTTCCGGCTCGAGGAGTACGTGCAGCGGGAGTTCCACTACGCGATCGTTGACGAGGTCGACTCGATCCTGATCGACGAGGCCCGCACGCCGCTCATCATCTCCGGCCCGTCGGAGGACTCGACCGACAAGTACTACGTGATCGACAAGGTGATCCCGCATCTGCGCAAGGCCACCGACGAGAAGGGCGAGACCGGTGACTACACCGTGGACGAGAAGGCCCGGCAGGTGATCCTGAGCGAGCATGGCGTGGAGAAGGTCGAGAAGCTCCTGAGCGTGGACAACCTCTACGACCCGCGGCAGATCGAGACGCTGCACCACGTCAACCAGGCACTGAAGGCGCACGTCCTGTTCAAGCGCGACGTGGACTACGTGGTCAAGGACGGCAAGGTCACGATCGTCGATGAGTTCACCGGCCGACTCATGCCCGGCCGGCGGTGGAGCGACGGGCTTCACCAGGCGGTGGAAGCCAAGGAAGGCGTCACGATCGAAAACGAGAACCAGACGCTCGCCACGGTCACCTTCCAGAACTTCTTCCGGATGTACGAGAAGCTCGCGGGCATGACCGGCACGGCCGACACCGAGGCGCCGGAGTTCAATCAGACGTACAAGCTCGACGTGCGCGTGATCCCGACGAACCGCCCCATGGTCCGCAAGGACCAGGCCGACGTCGTCTACCGGACCGAAACGGAGAAGTTCGACGCGGTCGTCAACGAGATCGAGGAGCTTCACAAGTCGGGTCAACCGGTGCTGGTGGGTACGATCTCCATCGAGAAGTCCGAAAAGCTCTCCCGAATGCTGAAGGTTCGGGGCGTGCGGCACCACGTGCTGAACGCGAAGTACCACGAGAAGGAGGCAGAGATCGTGGCCCAGGCGGGCCGGTTCGGAGCCGTCACGATCTCCACGAACATGGCGGGCCGGGGGACGGACATCATGCTCGGGGGAAACCCTGTCTTCCTCGGCCGGCACGAGGCCGATCCGGAGGCCGACCCCGAAGGCTACGCGGCGGCACTCGAGAAGTACAGGAAGGTCTGCGCCGAGGAGAAGGAGAAGGCGCTCGCCGCCGGCGGGCTGCACATCCTGGGGACCGAGCGGCACGAGTCGAGGCGGATCGACAACCAGCTTCGAGGCCGGTCAGGGCGCCAGGGGGATCCGGGCTCCTCGCGCTTCTATCTCTCCCTCGAGGACGATCTGATGCGGATCTTCGGGTCCGAGCGGATCTCCGGGCTCCTGCAGAAGCTCGGCCTCCAGGAGGGCGAGGACATCCAGCACCCCTGGATCACGAAGGCGATCGAAAACGCGCAGCACAAAGTCGAGGCCCACAACTTCGACATCCGGAAGCATCTCCTCGAGTACGACGACGTCATGAACAAACAGCGCGAGGCCATCTACGACTGGCGGCGCGGCGTGCTGGGAGCGGAAGACCTCACGGACGAGCTCCGTCAGGTGATCGAGGGCGTGGTGGAAGACCTGATCCTCGAGCACTGCCCCGCTGCGGAGCCGCCCGACAAGTGGGAGCTCCAGGCGCTTCGCGAGGGCGTCTTCAAACAGTTCCACGTGCAGCTGATGGACACGGACGCCGAGCTCGCCGGCCTCAAGGAGAAGCTGGGAGAACGGATCCTGGACGTGGTGCGCCGGCGGTACGACGAAAAGCGGAGCGAGTTCGGACCGGAGATGACCCAGCGGCTCGAGAAGTACATGCTTCTCCAGTCGATCGACAGCCACTGGAAGGACCATCTCCTCTCCATGGACCACCTGAAGGAGGGGATCGGGCTTCGCGGCTACGCCCAGGAGAACCCGCTCGTAGTCTACAAGAAGGAAGGGTTCCAGATGTTCATGGACATGCGAGCGCGCATCGAGCAGGACGTGCTCGAGAAGCTCTTCCTGGTGCAGCTCGTGCGCGAGGAGCAGGTTCAGGAGATCGAGCAGCCGAGCAAGTCCACCCGCATGGTGCTCTCCCACGGAGGCCAAAAGGAGAACCCGGAGCCCGTGCGAAAGCGGGGGCCGGAGGTGGGACGCAACGACCCCTGTCCCTGCGGCAGCGGCAAGAAGTACAAGAAGTGCTGCGGCGCCCGGGCGCAGGCAGCGGCGTGATGGACGTTCCGGTCCCGCGGGGATTCCGCTTCGCCGCGGTCGAGGCAGCGGTCAAGAAGCCCGGGCGCCTCGACCTGGGGCTTATCGCCTGCGACGAGGGAGCGTCGGTCGCGGGCACGTTGACCCGCAACCTCGTCCGCGCCGCCCCGGTGGAGCTCTGCCAGGAGCGGCTCGCGGGGGGAGCGGCCCGGGCGGTGATCGCCAACTCGGGAAACGCCAACGCGTGCGCCGGCGCCGAGGGGCTGGCCGCGGCGCAGCGGCTCACGGCCTCGCTGGCCGCGCAACTTTCGGTTCCGGAGGCGCAGGTGTTCCCCTGCTCCACGGGCGTCATCGGGATCCCCCTGCCCGTCGAGAGGATGGAGCGGATGCTTCCGGCTCTGGTCGCAGCCCTGGGCGACGATCCTGAGCCGTTCGCCCGTTCCATCCTCACGACCGACTCCTTTCCCAAGGTCGTGGGTCGTCCCCTCGACGTGGGGGGCCGAGAGGTGCGCGTGCTCGGCGTCGCCAAGGGAGCGGGCATGATTCGGCCGGACATGGCCACGATGCTCGCTTTCGTCTTGACCGACGCGCGCGTCGGACCTCGGACGCTTCAGCGGATCGTGTTCGACGCGGTGGAGTCGAGCTTCAACCGGATCACCGTGGACGGCGACACGTCCACGAACGACACCGTGCTCGCCCTGGCGAGCGGCCGGGCCGGAGGGGAGCCGCTCGACGCCGACCCGGCTGCCCTGGGCACGCTCGGCCGGGCGCTCGGCGAGGTGTGCCGCGAGTTGGCGCGGCAGATGGTGCGAGACGGAGAGGGGGCGACCAAGCTCGTGGACGTGACGGTGCGCGGTGCTCGAGACGACGGGGCGGCGCTTCGGGTGGCCCGCACTGTGGCCGAGAGCCCGCTGGTCAAGACGGCCCTGCACGGCGAAGACCCCAACTGGGGCCGGATCGCCGCGGCGCTTGGCCGCTCCGGCGCGTACGGTGGAGGCGCCTTCCAGATCGCCATCGGCGGGGTGCCAGTGGCGCGTGCGGGGCTGGGACTCGGCGCCGAGTCCGAGGCGAGGGCCCACGAGGCGATGAAGGGGCAGGAGTACGAGGTGATCGTGGAGCTCGAGGAGGGCACCGGAGCCGCCACGGTTACCACCTGCGACCTCACGGCCGAATACGTGAGGATCAACGCGGACTATCGAAGCTGAGATCGAGGACTGACGATCATGGACGACTCCGTTTTCGCGTTCTTCAAACGGCTCGCCGACGCGCCGAGCCCCTCGGGCTTCGAGCAGCCCGCGCAGCGGGTGTGGCGGGAGTACGTGGCGCCGCACGTGGACGAGGTGGGGAGCGACGTTCTGGGCAACGCGTGGGGCGTGCTTCGGGGGCCCGAACGGCCCCGCGTGATGCTCGCCGGACACGTGGACGAGATCGGCCTCATGGTGCAGTACATCGACGATCAGGGATTCTTGTACTTCGCCGCGGTGGGCGGGGTGGACCCGCATCTCTTGCCCGGGCAGCGCGTGAAGGTCCACGCCAGGGACGGTGCGCTCCTCGGGGTGATCGGCCGCAAGCCCATTCACCTGCTCGAGGACGAAGAGCGGAAGAAGGTCGCCAAGATCAAGGATCTCTCCATCGACATCGGTGCCCGAGACCGAGCGGAAGCCGAGGCGCTTGTGTCGGTCGGCGACCCGGTGACGTCCGCCGTGGAGATGGAGCGCCTGCTGGGCGACCGGATCGTGTCGCGGGGGCTCGACGACAAGATGGGGTCGCTGGTCGTGGCCGAGGTGCTGCGGAGGCTCTCGGCGCGCCGGACGGAGCTTCGGTGCTCGGTCTACGGCGTGTCCACGGTGCAGGAGGAGCTCGGCCTGCGGGGTGCCAAGGCGAGCGCCTACGGGATCGACCCCGACGTGGGTCTCTGCGTCGAGGTGACCTTCGCCACCGATCACCCGGGTGTGGACAAGAAAGCCATCGGCGACGTGCAGGTGGGCAAAGGACCGGTGCTGTCGCGAGGCGCCAACATCAATCCCAACGTCTTCGAGCTGCTGAAGGCGTCTGCCGCCGAGGCAGGCATCGCGCTCCAATACGAGGCCGCGCCCCGCGCCACGGGCACGGACGCCAACGTGATGCAGCTCAACCGGAGCGGCGTCGCCACCGCGCTGGTGGAGATCCCGCTGCGGTACATGCACACGCCTGCCGAGGTGCTGAGCCTTGCGGACGTGAACGCCGCCGCGGACCTTCTCGTCGCGTTCCTCCTCAAGATCGGGCCGGAATGCGATTGGGTGCCCCGATAGAATGCTGGAATGCCGAGACGCTGGGATGCTCGATGGGTTTCGCCCTGGTCGGGCTGAGAGCTGACCGCTGATGGCCAAGAAAGCCGGAGAGGGTGTCCACGTCGCGTGCACGAACAAGAAGGCGTGGCGCGACTACCACATCGACGAGACGATCGAGGCGGGCATCGTGTTGCGCGGCAGCGAGGTGAAGAGCCTGCGCGAGGGCCGCGCCAACCTGACCGACGCGTACGCCTGGGTCACCGACGGAGAGGTGTGGGTCTCCGGCCTGCATATCTCGCCCTATTCCCACGCCCGCATGGAGGAGCAGGACCCGACGAGGGACCGCAAGCTCCTCCTGCACGGCTCCGAGATCCGGCGCCTCGGAGTCAAGATCCAGGATAAGGGCTACACCCTCATTCCCCTGCGAGTGTACTTCAAGAGGGGCCTCGCGAAGGTCGAGCTGGGACTGGGCAAGGGGAAGAAGCTCTACGACAAGCGAGAAGACATCAAGAAGGCTGACGCGCAGCGCGAGATCGAACGAGCCCTGCGCCGGTATTGACCGCCCGCCCCGCGACGCCCGCTCCCGGCAGGGATCTTGCAGGTTCTCAGGAAGCTGGCTCGGGGATCGATGCTCCCCGGTCGGTAGCGCGCTTCCTCTATCCCCCGTGCGGAAAGAAAATGGATGCAACGAGCGAGATCACGCTGCCCATGTGTGAATTGGCACACATGAGCACTCCGGTCCCTGACCCCCGGTGGTTCACGTTTCGTGGACAAGAGTACATTCTGCGCGCGATCGGTCCGGCGGATCCCCGGCGAATCGCGGAGGCAGAGGGCGTAACGGAGTGCGCCAAGGACTTCCCCGCGCAGGGCTGGGTGGTCGGCCTGGCCGTGGCCAAGACAGAGGCCCCGGACGACGACCTCGGCTTTTACGCCGTGGCCCACGGGGCGGCCCCCGAGCGCCTCGACGACACCCTCGCCTTCGTGGCGCCCCGCGCGCGGGGCCTGCATCTGAGCCACCTGCTCATCTATGGCGTGTACCTCGAGCTCCTGGCGCTCGACCGCCCCTTCGTCTTGTGCGAGATGATCGACCACCCGCGACTTCGGCTCCACGCCCGCTGCGGCTTCGCCCCTCCCGTGCGCCCGTTGCGGGACGGCAAGGTGGAGCTCGGCCGCTTCGACCTCCATGCGGTCTTGTGCCGCATCGAGTCCGAGGATGACATCCGGGAGATTCTCCCCTCGCGGTGAGTGCCTACGACGGTTGGGCCGGCGCGGAGGCGAGCCGCCGGCGGCGCGGGCGCCGCCGGCGGCCCGCGCCGCGTGCCTGACCGGGAGCGGCAGTGCCCCCCAGGTACGCGGTCCAGAACTCCACGACTTCACCCAGGTCCCTCGCCACGTGAGCCCAAATCTGAACGAAGGCCCACGCCTCCTGGAACTCGGGTTTCCGGACAAACTTGGCCTTCGTCCGGTACGCTTTGCCGCGGGCCATCCGGTAGCAGGAGAGGAGGATCTCCCGGGTCTGGTGGCGGATGTGAGCCGAGATCTGGTAGCGGTGCGTGAGGGCGTCGACCGGGCCGGCGATCGTGTCCTGGGCCTGCTCGAGGTCCGCGCCCGGAGTCAGAGGATAGCGGCGGGCCACGGTTGGCAGGAGGAGCGCCGCGATGTAGGCCCACTCCGGAGGCTCTCGGCCCGCTGCGGCTCGTTCGTCCAGTGCCTCGAGCAGAGGGAATACCCCTTCGGTCTCAACCACTTCGGGGAGCAAGGTCCCCAGGAGCCCCAGCCGGTGCGCATCGGCGAGGACCGGGCCGACGATCCCGCGCTGCTCCATCTGCCGAAGTTCCTCGCGAAGCCGAGCGGCCGAGGCCGTGGCGAGCAGGCCCGCGTTGCGGCGGATGCCGTCGGCCGTGCGCTCCTCGATGCGAAAGCCCAGCCGAACCGCGAACTCGATGGCGCGGAGCATCCGCACGGGGTCCTCGGCGAATCGGTCGTCCGGGTCTCCGATGAGACGCAGAACGCCGGCGCTGAGATCGTCCAACCCGCCCACGTGGTCGATGATCGAGAAGTCGTCCAGGTTGTAGAACAGCGCGTTTACGGTGAAGTCACGGCGCCAGGCGTCCTCGTCCGGGGTGCCGAAGACCGTGCCGGTCAGATCCAGATCCTCGGGTGGGATGTCTTCGGGGACGTCGATCTTCCGGAGGCTCCGAAAGGTCGACACCTCGACGATCTTCTCCACCTCTCCCTTGCGCCGGAAGTAGACATGGGCCAGGCGGAACCGGCGGCCGATCAGCCGCGAGTTCCGGAACAAGCGCCGGATCTCGCTGGGCCGGGCGTCGGTGCCGATGTCGAAGTCCTTGGGCTCGCGGCCCAGCAGGAGGTCTCGGACCGCGCCGCCGACGAGATACGCCAGATGTCCCTCCCTGCGCAGCTTTTGCAGGATCCAAAGGGCATCGGGATCGAGGAGCTTCCGGCTGATGGGGTGGTCGGGTCGGGCCAGGACCACCGGTTGTCTCGTCTCGTAATCGTGCATGCGCGCGCCGGGAAGGGGGGTGAGAAACGCTCCCTTCTAGCACGGGGCCGCGCGTTTGGAAACGAAAAACCCGCCCGGTGTCCGGGCGGGTTTCCGCTCACCCGCGGGTCTCGGGAGGACTCGGCGGCTTCGGAGGTTCCTCTGGCCGCGAGGGCGCCTCGTCGGCCTCCTCCTTCTTCCTTTTCTTCTCCTTCTCCGCCTTCTCGTCGTCCCCGTTGCCGCGCTCCCGGGCTCGGCGGTCGAGGACCTCCAGTGCTTCATCCACGCGGCCGTTGACCGTCTCTGCCTCCCCGGGCTGCCCTGCAGGGAGGCCGGTGAGGACCGTCATGCCCTCGTCCACGGTCCGCACCGGGTAGATGTGGAAGCGGCCCTCGCGCACGGCGTCGACGACCTCGGGGTGGAGCACCAGATGGCGGACGTTCGCGTCGGGGATCAGAACGCCCTGGCGGCCGGTCAGACCCACGGCCTTGCAGACGCGGTAGAAGCCCTCAATCTTCTCGTTCACACCGCCGATGGCCTGGATCTCCCCGAGCTGGTTCACGGACCCGGTGACCGCGAGGTCCTGGCGCAGGGGCAGGTCTCCGAGCCGTGAGAGGAGGGCATAGAGCTCGGTGGACGACGCGCTGTCCCCGTCGATTCCGCCGTAGGACTGCTCGAAGGCGATCGAGGCGGTGAAGGCAAGGGGCCGGTTGCGGCCGAAGCGGTTTCGCAGGAACCCGGCCAGGATCAGGACACCCTTGTCGTGGGTGGAACCGGACAGCCGGGCCTCCCGCTCGATGTTGACGAGGCCCGCGGTTCCCGCGCCCACGCTCGCCGTCACCCGGGAGGGGCGACCGAAGGCGTACTCACCCAGGGAGAGCACGGCGAGCCCGTTGACCTGTCCTACCTCGGTCCCGTCCACGGTTACCAGGATCGTTCTCTCTTCGATGAGCCGCCGGATCTTCTCCTCGATGCGGTTCCACCGGAAGGTCCGGTCATCGACGACCTTCTGGATGTGGGCCGCTGTCACGGCGGGTGCGCCGTCCTCCTGGGCAAAGAACGCGGCCTCCCGCACGAGGTCGTCCAACTCCTCCAGGCGCGCGGTGATCCGCTCCTTGTGCTCCACCTGTCGGGCGCCGAATCGGAGCACCTCCGCCACCGCGTCCCGGTCGAAGGGGGGGAGGTCCTCGCTGCGGGTGACATGCGCGATCCGCTGAGCGTAGGCCATCACCCCCTCGCCGTTGCGGTCTGTCTCGTAGTCGAAGTCGGCTACGACCTTGAAGCACTCCGCGAACTCCGGATCCCAGTAGCGAAGGAGTTGGAACAAGAGCGGGCTGCCGTGCACGATCACCCGGGTGTTGACCGGGAGCGGCTCGGGCATTAGCCCTGCCACGGAGAGGAAGCTCAGGGGCTGGTAGCTCTCGATCTCGATGAGCCCGCTCCGCAAAACGCGTTTCAAGCTCTTCCAGACGAAGGGTTCGGTGATCGCATCGTCGAGGTTGAAGATGAGGTAGCCTCCGGAGGCCTGGAGGAGCTTGCCGGCCTTGATCCGGGTGAAGTTCGTGACGAGCTTGCCGGTTTCGTCCACGACCTTCTCGATGACGCCGAAGAGGTTGCGGTGGGTCGGGCTCTCTTCCACGAGCACGGGGGCACCCTTGCGCTCCTCGTTATCCACCAGAACGTTGACTCGGTACTCGAGGAACCGATCCGCCTCGCCCATTCGCATGAAGGGCATGGGAAACGGAAGCTGGGGCTGGGCCTTCTCCTCCTTGAACTTTTCCAGGTTTTCCAGCGTGTAGTCTCGCACCTCTTTCAAGTATTCGGCCACTCGAGGGTTCGGGTAGCGCTCCGCAATAGCCCCCGTGAGGGGATCCACGATACGGCCCGCGTAGACCTTGACGATCTGCTCGACCTCGGCCTGAAGCGCCTCCATCAGCGCGTGCTGCTTCTTGAAGAGGTCGCGGGCCTCGTACCCGAGGGTCTCCTGATCCTGCGTGTAGCGGGCTTTCTCCTCCTCGGGGAGGGCCTCGAACTGCGCGGCGTCCTCGATTGGTTTGCCCTCGATCAGCGGGATGAAGAGCAGCTGTCCCTGAGGGGTGGGTTGCACGAGAAGTCGCTTCTCCTGGGCAGATGTCTCGAAACGCTCTTTGAGGATCTTGCTCTCCGCGTCGTACTTCTTCGACAGGTTGTCCTTGTCCTGCTCGAACGTCTCCTGCCGAAAGGCCTCGGGGATCTTGCGTTTGAGAGTCTCGACCAGTTGCTCCAGGTCTCGCCGAAGGGCCGCGCCCTGGCCGGGTTCCAGCCGGACGGCCTTGGGGCGGTCGGGGTCCTTGAAGTTGAACAGGTACACCCAGTCGGGGGGAGGGGGGAGCGCGGGCAGGTGGGAGGCGACGAGCTCCTTGAGAAGCGCTTCCTTGCGATTGCCCGAGAGCCCCGACACGTACACGTTGTACCCCACGGCCCGCATGCGCGTTCCCAGTCGCAGGGAGCGCAGGGCCCGCTCCTGGCCCAGGGGGCTGCGCTGGGGCTCGACGTCTGCGGTTGTCGCGAAGGGAAACGCCGCCGGATCGACCTGGGGGCCCAGGTCGCCGGGGAGCAACTCCCGGGGTACGGTCGTCTGGCTCATCCCATCCTCCCTCGATGAAGGCGGGGGATCTCGACGGTGAGAACCCCTTCGCTCAGGCTCGCGTGAATCCCGGCCGGATCTGCGTCGCCGGGGAGTTGAAACGTTCGGACGAAGCGGCCGCAGGGGCGCTCCAATAGGTGCGGTCGCTCCGCCCCGGTGCGCTGCACTCGTTCGCGCCGGCCCTCGATGCGCAGGATTCTCCCCGTGGCCGCGATCGAGATCCCGGAGAACCGCACGCCGGGCAAGTCCATCTCGAGCCGGTACCCCTCCGCGTCTTCGACCACGTCCGCGCTGGGCATCCAGCAGCGCTCGCCCGGGCCGGTACCCCAGGCGACGTGGATCAGGGAGTCGAAGAGCCGGTCGACCTCGTGGCGGAGCGAAGGGATCATGGGGTCTCGGGACATGGCGCATCTCCTGACGCGAGAACTGAGGGACGGCACGCAGCGTAGCAGGGCCGATCCCGTGCGTCAAAACGGTCGCGGGCCGTCCCTCGCGCCTTCGAGGTGGCCTTTGGGGCGCCATCGCCGGGCGAGTCGGCCGTTCTTGCCCGGGTGGGATCCTTTCCGGTAGTCTCTTCGAGCGCCTCACGGCCGCGGAAGGAGGGAGATGAGCGCGTGGCAGGTCCTGGGACTGGTCTTCGAGCACCTGGGCAACGTCGTCTCGGTGGTGCTGATCCTCGCCCTCCTCTCGGGAAAGAAGGAGGCGCGGGCGACTCTCGGGTGGGTGCTCCTCGTGCTCTCGGTTCCCTACGTCGGCGCGCTCGCCTACTTGATCCTGGGGAGGCGGCCCTCGCCCTTCCCCGGCCGACCGAGCACCTTTCGTGCGGCCGGCCGACATTCGGCGCCGCCGGATCTGCCGGTCTTCATGGCACGGGCCAGCCAGCTCACCGGGCTCGAGCCCGCCCTGTGCCGAGACCTTGAGTTCTTGCCGGGGGCCGAATACAAGTACCCGCGGCTCTTTGCCGACATCGAGTCCGCCCGGCGGCGGGTGGTGCTCTCGTACTACGTGTTTCGCAGGGACGATACGGGGCGACGCCTGCTGACCCTTTTGTCCCGAAAGGCTGCGGAGGGGGTGGAGGTGTGCCTGCTCTACGACGGGTGGGGTGCCTTCTGGCTCGCCTTCGGCGGGTTTCTCGGTCCATCCCTGCGCGCCGGCGTTCGTGCGCGACCCTTTCACCCAGTGGCAGATCCTCTCCAGATGTCGCGCGTCAACTTCCGCAACCACCGAAAGATCGCGGTCGTGGACGGTCGGATCGGGTACACAGGGTCGATCAACATCGGAGACGAGTACCTGGGGCTGCACCCTCGCTTCGGCTCATGGAAGGACGTCCACGTGCGCTTGGAGGGAGCCGCGGCACTGGCGCTGGAGGAAGTCTTCCGGGAGGACTGGCGCACGGCCACGGGCGAGATCCTCGAGCCGAGCTCCGAGCCGGCGGACGCGGGAGATACCTGGCTCCACGTGATTCCGTCCGGACCGAGCCAGGCCGAGGAAAAGCTTTTTCCCCTCCTCTTCGCGCAGCTGGCGGCGGCGCGCGAACAGGTGGACATCTTGACGCCGTACCTCGTTCCGGACCACAGCCTGATTGCCGCGCTCTCGGTGGCCGCGCGGCAGGGTGCCCGGGTCCGGGTGCTCGTTCCGGGGCGGAGCAACCACCCGTTGGTGGCGGCTGCGGGTCGGTCGTACTACGAGGAGCTGCTGGACGAGAGGGTCGAGCTCTACGAGGTGGAGCAGGGCATGCTCCACGCCAAGGCGTTGCTGATCGATGGGGTATGGGCGATGATCGGTTCCGCCAACCTCGACGACCGCTCCTTCCACCTGAACTTCGAGATCAACGTGGCCGGGGCGCACCCCTCGCTCTGCCGGCACCTCGGGGCAACCTTCGAGGAGTGGTTGCGCGGATCGCGGCGGATTGTGTCTGCCGACGTCGCGGCAAAGTCCATGTTGCGCCGGCTCGTGGAGGGGGCGTGTCGGACTCTCTCTCCCGTGTTGTGAGAATCGTTTGACTGCCGTCCATCGCGCCGGGCCGCTGAGCCCCGGGGCACACCATCCGAGGAGACGACCGATGAAGGGTTCCCTGGTTTTCGTTGTCGCGGCGGCTGCATTTCTGGCGCCTGCCGCGTCTCTGGCCTTCGACACGGGGCCGACCGGCAAAGACTGCCGGGAGTGCCACACGCTGACCGCAGTCGAGGCGGCCAAGCTGCTCGGTGGCGCGGTCGAGAAGGTGAACGGTGTGGCCGAGGCAGTGCCCCGAGGCCTCTGGATCGTGGACGTCGAAGGGGGGGGGCGCAAGGGAGTCGTTTACATCGACTTCTCGAAGAAGTACCTCTTCTCCGGGAGCGTCATCGATATCGCCACGCGCGACAACCTGACGCAGGCGCACGTCATCGAGCAGAACCGGATCGACGTCTCCCGGATCCCGCTCGGCGACGCGGTTGTGATCGGCAAGCGCGACGCGGCCCACCGGATCATCATCTTCGACGACCCGGAGTGTCCCTACTGCATCCGACTCCACGCCGAGGTCAAGAAGGTCGTCGAGCAGAGGCCGGACGTCGCCTTCTTCGTCAAGATGTTCCCCCTGGCCATGCACCCGAAGGCCAAGGACAAGGCCAAGGCCATCGTCTGTGCCGGGGACAGGGGCGTGCAGCTTCTCGAGGACAGTTTTGCCGGCAAGGAACTCCCGGCGCCGGCCTGCGAAACCCAGCAGGTGGAGGAGAACATCAAGCTGGCGGGGCAGCTGGGGATCGGTTCCACGCCGACGCTGGTCTTTCCGGACGGCCGCGTGATGCCGGGCTTCAAACCCTCGGAGAAGATCCTCGAGATCCTCGACGGCAAGCCCAGGAAGTGACCCGCCGGCCCGACCCCGGCCTCAGCCGGCGGGCGTAAAGGCGCCTCGGGTGCCGGCGTACCGCTCCCGGAGCCGCGGTTTCTCGATCTTGCCTGTAGGGTTGCGCGGGACCTCGCCGTAGAGGATCGCTCGAGGCCGCTTGTACCGGGGGAGAGCGTCGCAGTAGGAGAGCAGGTCGTCCGGCCCCTCGCCGGCCCACGGCTGTCGCTCCACGACGGCCACGGGGACCTCGCCCAGTCGGGGGTCCGGCAGTCCGATGACGGCGGCGTCTCTTACATCCGGGTGGGCCCGAAGGAAGTCCTCGATCTCCACCGGGAAGATGTTCTCGCCCCCGGTGATGATCACGTCCTTCTTGCGGTCGACGAGCCAGACGAACCCGTCTTCGTCGATCCGGGCCATGTCCCCGGTGAAGAGCCACCCGTCCCGCAGCGCCTGGGCGGTGGCGGCCGGGTTGCGGTAGTACTCTTTCATGACCCCCGGCCCTCGCACGGCAAGCTCTCCCACCGCGCCGGGGGCGAGGGGATCTCCCCCGTCGCCGACGATCCGCGCCTCCCAACCGAACCCCGGCCGGCCGATGGAGCCGACTCGGTGCACGTTCTCCAGACCCAGGTGAACGCACCCCGGGCCGGTCGCCTCGCTCAGGCCGTAGTTCGTATCGTAGGCGTGACCCGGGAACCGGGCCAGCCAGCGCCGCACCAGGCTCGGCGGCACGGGCTGGGCGCCGATGTGCATGAGCCGCCACTGGTCGAGTCGAAACGCCGCCGGGTCCAGGTCTCCCGTCTCGATGGCGGTGAGGATGTCCTGAGCCCAGGGCACGAGCAGCCAGACGATCGTTCCCTGCTCCTCGGAGACGGCCTCGAGGATCCATCGGGGGCTCACCCCCCTCAGGATCACGGCGCGCGCTCCGACGAGGAGGTTCCCGAACCAGTGCATCTTCGCGCCGGTGTGGTAGAGGGGAGGGATGCAGATGAAGTTGTCCCCGTGCCGCTGTCGGTGGTGGCGATGCTCGGTGAGGCAGGCGGCGGCCAGATTGCCGTGGGTGAGCAGGATCGGCTTGGGCTGCCCCGTGGTTCCGGACGTGAAGTAGAGCGCGGCCTCGTCGGCTTCCGTCAGACGGGGGCCGGGGACGTCTTCCCGTGCCCCGACGAGAACCTCGTTCAGTCGCTCGGCGCCCGGTTCCTCTTCGTCGCCGACATAGAGGAACGCCTCCACGGCGGAGAGATGGTCACGGATCTCGCGGATCCGGTCTCGAAACTCAGGGCCATAGAAGAGCACCTTCGCCTCGGAAACCTCCAGACAGCGCAGAATCTCGCTGGACGAGAACCGGAAGTTCAGCGGCACGGCCCACGCGCCTGCCGCGAGGATGCCGAAGTAGATTGGTAGCCACTCCAGACTGTTCACGAGCAGGATCGCGGCCTTGTCTCCCTTGCGCACGCCGCGAGCCCCCAGGGCATCGGCCACGCGGTGGGCCTGCCCAGCGAACGCCTTCCAGGTGAGCTCCCTGCGACGGCCGATGGCCGGGTCCCGCTCGACGAGGGAGACCTCGTCGGCGTACTCGCCCGCGTTGCGGGCGAGGATGTCGGTGATGAGCATCATGCTCAGGCGCCTCCCGATCCCCGGTCAGCCACGAGCCCACTCCAGGAACTTCGCCAGTGCCACCGTCAGTCCGTAGAACAGTGCGGTCCAGAAGGCGATATGGAGTACCTTTCTCGCCAGGGACCGCGAACCAAGCGGGCCGTGTTCCTTCATGCGGGCTCCGGGGCGCGGTGGTGGGAGGAAGAGAAGAGATCCTACCAAATCCGACGCGTGGTTGGGAACCTTGGGAAGGCTGGATCCGTTGACACGGGTTGGGGCGGCCACGTAGCATCCTGGTCCCTCGCTGCGGATCTGGTCTCGGAGGGCGGAATGGCAAGAGTAATGATGATCCAAGGCACCGGCTCCGACGTGGGCAAGAGCGCCCTGGTGGCGGGCCTCTGCCGCGTGCTCGCCCAAGACGGCGTACGGGTTGCGCCCTTCAAGCCGCAGAACATGGCGCTCAACTCCTACATCACCGCCGAGGGGGGCGAGATGGGGCGGGCCCAGGTGGCGCAAGCCGAGGCGGCCGGGATCGCTCCCCACGTCGACATGAACCCCGTGCTGCTCAAGCCCACGACCGATGTGGGCGCCCAGGTGATCCTCCAGGGCAAGGTTCACGGGAACATGAAGGCCCTCGAATATCACGCGTTCAAGAAGGTGGCCCGGACCGTCGTCTTCGACAGCTTTCGGCGGCTGGCCGCGAACTTCGACGCCATCCTCGTCGAGGGCGCCGGGAGCCCGGCCGAGATCAACTTGCGCGAGGGCGACATCGCGAACATGGGGTTCGCACTGGAGGTCGGGAGCCCCGTGGTCCTCGTGGGCGACATCGACAAGGGGGGCGTCTTCGCCTCCCTCGTCGGCACTCTCGAGCTGATCGCCCCGGAGGAGGGGGCCCTGATCCGGGGCTTCGTCATCAACAAGTTTCGGGGAGACCCGACCCTCCTCACGCCGGCCTTCGAAGCGATCACGGCACGGACGGGGCGCCCCTTTCTCGGCGTGGTCCCGTACTTTCGCGACATCTTCCTCCAAGAGGAGGACGGGTTGCACCGTGACGCGCGTCGCGTCCCGTCGGGTGGAAACCAGGTGCGGGTGGCGGTCGTGGTTCCTGCGAGGATCTCCAACTTCACGGACTTCGACCCGTTCCTCGCCGAGCCCGGTGTATCGCTGGAGTTCGTACGGCCCGGAGAACGACTGGGCCGCGCGGATGTCGTCATCCTGCCGGGCTCCAAGAACACCCTCGACGATCTGGAGGGGCTGTGGCGAAGCGGCCTCGCGGCCGAGATACTGGAGAACCACCGGCTCGGATCCACGATCGTAGGAGTCTGCGGCGGATACCAGATGCTCGGCCGCCGGGTATTGGATCCCCTCGGTGTCGAGAGCCTTCGGGGCGAGGTGAGGGGGCTGGGCCTGCTCGACGCGGAGACGATCATGGAACGGGAGAAGGTGACGGCACAGGCCGAGGCGGTCGCGATCGGGGGAGCCCTTCCGTGGTTTGCGTCGCCCGAGATCCTTCTGGGGTACGAGATCCACATGGGCCGCACGACCCTGGGGCCCGGTGCTGCACCCTTGTTCCGGATCCGGCGCAGGGGCAGCGACGAACAGCACGACGACGGCGCCCGGAGCGCGGATGGAACGGTCCTGGGTACCTACCTCCACGGCATCTTCGATAACGACGCATTCCGGCGGGCCCTCTTAGATCGATATCGGGAGGAGGGCCTCGCCTCGCGTCCATTCGAGGAGCGCAAGCAGGAAGGCTACGACCGACTGGCGGCGCTCTTGCGCCAGTGCCTCGACCTGCCGGCCCTGTATCGGATCTTGGAGGACGGCCCGCGCGTCTGAGCGTTCGGGTGGTCCTCAGCCCCCGCCGGTGCCCGTGGCTCCGAGGTGGGGGAGCAGCCAAAAAAAAGCCCCGGCCGAAGCCGGGGCTCTCTTTTCCCAGAAAGGGACTTACTTCGCGGGCTCTGCCGCCGGAGCCGGGGCCGGGGCGGCCTCACCAGCCGGAGCCGGGGCCGGAGCGCCCTCCGTCGGGGCCGGGGCCGGCATCGGAGCGGGCTCGGCGGCGGGCGGCGGCGGGGGAGGAGGCGGCTCCTCGGCCTTCTTCTGGCAGGCGCCCAGCGTGAGGGCACCGGCGATGGACAGGCTGGCCACAAGAATCGTAAGCTTCTTCATCTTCTTCTTCTCCTCTTGGTGGGTGACCCGGATGGGAACCCGGTTACATTAAGCGCGGCCTTATAGCACTTCACCCGGCGGCATGTCAACTCCCTCACCTTTACGCGTGC
The DNA here is from genome assembly GCA_016214985.1 of Deltaproteobacteria bacterium. Lineage (GTDB taxonomy): Bacteria > Desulfobacterota > Deferrisomatia > Deferrisomatales > JACRMM01 > JACRMM01. The sequence continues at coordinate 107,716 of JACRMM010000049.1, forward strand.
TGGAAGACGCTCCCGGGAACCGCCAGGACAGCCTGTGCGTTGCCTTCCAGAGGGTACGGTGTTATATAGGAGGCCCCTGGTGTCAAACCGCAGGGGAGTCTATTCCCGAACCGGAGGTCAACGCAATGCCGATTTATGAGTACCGGTGCCCCAGCTGCCACGACGACTTCGAGGTCAGCCAGAAGATCAGCGACGCACCCCTGAGCGAGTGCCCCAAGTGTCGCGGAACCCTCGAGAAGCTCATCTCCCAGAGCTCCTTCGTCCTGAAGGGCAGCGGATGGTACATGACGGACTACGCGCGCAAGGGGGGAGCCAAGGAGGGTGCCGCCAAGGAGAGCGCCAAAGAGGGAGGAGGGTGTGCCGCCAGCGGCTCCAAGCCCGCCTGCGCGGGGTGCCCCGGCGCCAGCGACTGACGCAGAACACGTCCTGGCCCGACGAGGGGAAGGCCGCGCGCGGGCGGCCTTCCCCTCGTCTCGTTCTCCGTTGGCGCGTCCGGGCTTTTGACTTGCCCGGGGCGACTTGATAGGATTCGCACCCCGCTACGCCCCTTCTCCCGCAGGAGCCCCCATGTTCCGAGGTGCCATCACCGCGCTCGTCACCCCCTTTCGCGACGGACGGCTCGACGAGGAGGCTTTTCGGAAGCTGATCGACTGGCAGATCCGGGAGGGGATTCACGGGATCGTTCCGTGCGGGACCACGGGGGAGTCGGCTACGCTCTCCCACGACGAGCACAACCGCGTCATCGACATCGCTGTCGAGGAGGCCCGCGGGCGGGTGCCGGTCATCGCGGGCACGGGCTCCAACAGCACGTCCGAGGCGGTACGACTTACCCGTCACGCAAAGGAAGCCGGGGCCCAGGCGGCCCTCTTGATCACGCCGTACTACAACAAACCGACGCAAGAGGGGCTCTACCAGCACTATCGCAGGGTGGCGGAGGAGGCCCGGTTCCCTTTGGTCCTCTACAACGTTCCGGGGCGCACGGGCGTCAACCTCCTGCCCGAGACGGTGGCGCGCCTTTCGGAGATCCCCGAGGTCGTCGGGATCAAGGAAGCCACCGGTGATCTCAAGCAGGTCAGTGACGTGCTCGAAAAGTGCGGGGATCAACTCTCGGTCCTCTCGGGCGACGACTTCACCGCTTTTCCGCTCTTGTGCCTGGGGGGCCGCGGCGTGATCTCGGTGGTGTCGAACCCGGCGCCGGCCGACATGGCCCGTATGGTCGACGCCTACGAGGCCGGAGACCTGGCGGCCGCCCGGGCGCTCCACTACAAGACGCAGCCCCTGGCCCGGGCCCTGTTCCTGGAGACCAACCCCATCCCCGTCAAGACCGCTCTGGCCCTGATGGGACGGATGGCGGAGGAGTTCCGGCTGCCGCTGTGCGCCATGCAGGAGGCAAATCGTCAGAAGTTGCAGCGCGCCCTCGCGGACTACGGCCTCCTGGGGGGGCGCCTGTGATCCGGGCGCTCATCACCGGCGCGGCCGGCCGGATGGGGGGACAGATCCTGCGGCTCGCCTCGGAGACCCCGGGGCTCCTCGTGGTCGGTGCCCTGGAGCGGGCCGGACACCCGGCCGTGGGCCGGGACGCCGGAGAGGTCGCCGGAGTCGGGACGCTCGGGGTGCCCGTGACCGACGATCTCGCGGCAGCCCTGCCCGGCGCCGACGTGGTCATCGACTTCACGAGCGCGACGGCCTCCCTGGACCACGTGGATGCCGTCTGCCGCGCGGGGAAGGCGATCGTGATCGGCTCCACGGGCTTCTCGGCTGACCAGCGCGCTTCGATCCAGCGCCGGGCGGCAGAAGCCCGGGTCTTCCTCACGGCCAACATGAGCGTGGGCGTAAACGTCCTCCTGAAGGTCGTGGCCGACGTGGCGCGCCTCCTGGGGGACGACTACGACGTGGAGATCATCGAGACACACCATCGGTTCAAGAAAGACGCGCCCTCGGGCACCGCCCTCGCCCTGGCCGAGTCCGTGGCCGAGGGCCTGGGCCGTGACCTCAGCCGCGATGCCGTCTACGGCCGCCAGGGCCTCGTCGGTGAGCGGACGCCGCGAGAGATCGGGATCCACGCCGTGCGGGCCGGCGACGTCGTGGGTGACCACACCGTGATCTTCGGCGCCCTGGGGGAGCGGGTGGAGATCGCCCACAAGGCGACGAGCCGCGAGACCTTCGCCCGGGGGGCCCTGCGCGCGGCTCTGTGGCTCCCGGGGCAAGCGAAGGGCCTCTACGACATGAGGGACGTGCTCGGCTTGCGCTGATCGGCGCGTGTCGAACGCCGAACGGCCTCATTTCCCGTTCTTGGTTCGACCAAAGAAGTGGCGCAACCTCCGCGGCTGCGCCTCGCCCTCGCGCTACGCCCCCAAACGACTTGCGGTCGCACGGCCGGCCGCCTCCTCGACCAGCCTACCACGCCCATCAGCCCGCTCCCCAGCAAGAGGAGCGTCGCCGGTTCCGGTCCAGGAATCTCGGGTGCGGGAGCAGTGCGCGGGAACACTTCATCTACCAGCACGTTGGTGGTGCGCTCGGAGTCGTCGGGCCCTGGCAGACGGGTTTCGCGATCCAACGCTCAAGACCTTTCCTCCCCATCCGATACGGCTTTTCAACCCTAGGGACTCCGGTCCTCGTCGGGAATTGGCGTCGAGCGCCGCGACATGCGCCCGCTCTCGGTTCCGCCCACTCACGTCGCTGCAGGGAGGACTTGCCATGGATGTGCGTCACCGGTTCGTCACACAGTTCCTGGGCTCGCCTGGGCGGCAATTTGTCTGGGTTCTCGGGTTGGCCCTCCTCGCGGCCTGCGGAGGCGGGGGAGGCGGTGGCGGAGGAGGGGACTCGGATCCAGAGCCGCCCGCGGGAGGCGCCACGGTCGACCTTTCCGCGGGGGGGACGGTGACCACGGGATCGGGCGCGGTTGTGAAGGTGCTGGCGGGAACCGGCCGGGGAGAGGTTTCGGTCACCGGCGCGTCGTCCGGATCTCCCGGGGCGGTTGACGGGGGAGGAACCGTCGTGTCCGCCGTCTACGATCTGGAGACCCAGGGGTTGGAGCAGGGCGCGGCCAAGGCACCCCTGTTCGTCACCCTGCCGGTGGTCACCGACTCGCTTCCGACGCCCATCGATCCCTACGCCTTCTGCGCCGAGGCCTACGACGCCGCGGAAGGCCGTTGGGTGGCGATCGACGGTTACGCGACCTACGACGCGACCGCCCGAACCGTCACCTTCCAGACCGGCCACCTCTCCAAGTGGCGCGTGAAGTACCGGGGGGTCGACCCTTCGACGAGTCTGGCTCAGTACGACTACTACACGGACAACTTCGCCATTCACTTCGTCTCGCCGACCGCGCTCGGACAGACCTCTTTGTTCGCGCCGCGAAGTGACGCCGAGTGGGCCGGAAAGGGCAGCGGCACCGCATCTGATCCCGAAGTCCCGGACTACATCGAGGATCTGGGCCGCGCCCTCGAGTCGGCCCTGGCCTCCCATCTGACGCTGCGGGGCTCGGGGAACCAGCCGCTCTTCAGCGCACCGTCGCCCTCGGAGTACATCGACGTGTACGTGACCTACTTCTAAGACGGCGCCGGCGACTCGCGGCTGGGCGGCCCGATCCGGATCAAGTCGAAGCTCGACGACTGGACCGAGATGCGCACGACCGCGGGCCACGAACTCATCCACGTGCTCTCCGACCAGCACTACACGACGCTGGGTGCCGCGATGAACCGCTGGTTCTTCGAGGCCGCGGCGAACCTGTGGAGCGTCCGGGCCTCGGGGCTCGACCGCGCCGCCGCGGTCAGCTATTACTCGAAGGAGATGTCGACGTACCTCCGCTCGCCCCTGGACGCCTCGGAGGAGGGGAGTTACTACGCTGCCGCCGACTTTCTCGACTGGGCGCAGCAGAAGACGGGACGGCCCCTGGCCGCCGACGTGATGCTCGCCGACTGGACCTGGGATGTGTCGGCTCTCAACGCGCAGCTCACCGCCGACGAAAAGACCCTCGGCACCTACTTCACCGACTACGTGCTCGAGTCCACGCTGGGGTCGCACGACCTCAAGCCCGGCTACCTCTGGACGAACAAAGCCCTCACTTCAGCCGCGCACGGGTGGCGCCACGAGTTCCGGCAGTTCCACCTCTCGGCCCAGGCGGTGGAGATCCGCACGGACGTGCCCGTGGACGGCCTCCTGGTGGCGACCTCGGGGCGCAACATCCAGGATATCAAGCTGAAGACCTACTCCTACGCAGACCCTGCGTCACCCCTGACTGCCCTCGACACCAACCTCGAGCCGCAGACCGCCCCGGGCAAGCCCGTGGTGGTGAAGCACTTCGGCAAGGCGGGCACCCCAGGCGTCACCTCGTCGGTGTTCCGGCAAGTCGTGGTCAACCCGGAAGCGAGCGATGCGACGGTGTGGGCACTCTACCTCTTCGACTACTACCTGCTCGAGCCTCCGCAGGAGCAGCTCCCGCGCGCGGCAGGGTCTGTCGCCTGGACGTTCCACGGCGAGGGGATGCCTTCGTTGGCCTCCGGCGGAGCGGTCGTCAAGGGGTTCAACGTCTACCTCGGCGGCCTGAAGATCAACACCAGCCCGCTCTCCAGCGTAGCTCGCACGTTCAGCGACGCCCGGATCCTGGCCGACTCCGACGTGACTGTGACCGTCGTGGACGTCTCCGGCAACGAGTGGCCCGAGGTGCTGCCGAAGGGGCTTCCGACGACCTGTTCCGCATCTGTTGAGGCGGCCACGTGGACCTTCACAAGGTGGAACCTTCCCTACAACGTGGAAAACTTCGGGTACCCCCTGTCTTACCTGGACACCGGTGGATCTTGGGGCGTCGGCGTGATCGCCGCTTCCGGCGCCTACAGCGGTTCCAGCTACTCGTCCGCGCGGAACATCGACGATGAGAGCGACACGACTACGGGTACCCTGACGTTCCAGTTCAACGCGACCGGCACCGAGATCACGCAGTTCTCGACGTCGGAAAAGAAGGTCGGCCATCACAACGGAAACTTTGGCGGGGGCAGCGAAGTCGAAATCGCCGGCGGGGGGCTTCCCGTGAGCCTCGCGGGGGGAAGCCTCACGGCCGAGGTCCGGGGGGAGGCGGCGTGCGCTGCGCTCACAAAGCTAGTCTATCGTGAATACTGGGAGGATTGGTTTCTCCACGGGGAACTCCAGGGGTACAGCTGCGATGCCACCAGCGTCGTGCGGGTAACCTGCGAGTAGACTGCAGCGCTCCGTCGACCACCGGGCGTGACAGGAAGGGTTTTCCTGTCACGCCCGGTGCGGTTTTGCCCCGGCGTTCGGGTGGGAGGGCACAAACGCCTGGACTCGTTTTTCGGCCGGGTGCTAGAATTTCGCCCTTTGCCGGCTCGGACCCCACCGCCTCGAGGACTCGATGGACATCCGCCTCGCCCAGAGGATTGCCCAGCTTCCCCCGTATCTGTTCGCCGAGATCGACCGCGCGAAGAAGGAGGTCCGGGCCCGCGGCGTGGACCTGATCGACCTCGGCATCGGGGACCCGGACACGCCGACCTTTCCGCACATCGTCCGGAAGATGCAGGAGGCGGCGGAGAACCCGGCCTACCACCGCTACCCTTCCTACGAGGGGTTGCCGGCGTTTCGTCAGTCCGTGGCCCGGTGGTACCGGAGCCGGTTCGGCGTGGCGCTGGACCCGGACACCGAGGTGGTGAGCCTGATCGGGTCGAAGGAGGGCATCGCCCACATCAGCCTGGCCTTCACCGACCCGGGCGACGTCAATCTGGTGCCGAGCCCGGGCTACCCCGTGTACAACATCGGCACGCTGTTCGCCGGGGGGACTCCGTACTTCCTGCCCCTCACCCGGGAGAGCGGCTTCCTTCCGGACCTGGACGCGATCCCCAACGACGTGGCGAAGCGCGCGAAGCTTCTCTTCCTCAACTATCCGAACAACCCCACGGCTGCTGTCGCGGGACGGGAGTTCTACGAGAGAGTCGTCGCCTTCGCGCGGCGCCACAACGTCATCGTCTGCCACGACGCGGCCTACAGCGAGATCTACTTCGGCGGGCCGCCCATGAGCTTTCTGGAGGTGGACGGGGCCAAGGACGTGGGGATCGAGTTCCACAGCCTCTCGAAGACGTACAACATGACCGGCTGGCGGATCGGCTTCGCCGTGGGCAACGCGGGCGTCATCGGGGGGCTCGGGAAGATCAAGACCAACGTCGACTCCGGCCTCTTCGAGGCGATCCAGATTGCGGGCATTGAGGCCCTGGAGGGGGACCAGGCGCCGCAGGCTGCGTTGCGGGAGATGTACCGCGCCCGGCGCGACGTGCTGATCGGGGGGCTGCGGTCGGCCGGGTTCGACGTGGTCGCGCCGGAGGCGACGTTCTACGTGTGGATCCCGGTGCCGGCGCCCCACACCTCGTCGGCCTTCGCGAAGCTCCTGCTGGAGAAGGTCGGCGTCGTGGCAACCCCTGGCAACGGATTCGGCGAGGCCGGCGAGGGGTATGTCCGGATGACGCTGTGTCTGCCCGAGGGGAGGCTCCAGGAGGCAGTGGAGAGGATTCGCGGCGCGAAGCTCTTCTGACATGGCCCGGGCCCACGTAGCCTTTGGGGGGAACGTCGGCGAGGTGGAGGCCAACCTGCGCCGGGCCCTGGAGGCTGTGGTTCGACTCCCGAAGACGCGGATCGTTCGGGTCTCGTCGCTCTACCGCACGGCCCCGGTGGGCGTGGTTGACCAGGCGCCCTTCGTCAACGGCGCGCTGGCGGCCGATACGGAGATCGAGCCCGAGGCGCTCCTCGCCGGCCTGCTGGCGATCGAGCGTTCCCTCGGACGCACGCGCGAGCGGCGGTGGGGCCCGCGCACGGTCGACCTGGATATCCTCCTGTGGGAGCAGCGAGTGGTCCGGACCCCGGATCTGGAGGTGCCCCACCCCCGGCTGCAGGAGCGGGCGTTCGTGCTGGTCCCCTTGGCGGAGATCGCCGCCGAGGTCCGGCACCCCTTGCTGCACCGGACCGTGGGCGCGCTGCTCGAAGCCCTGGGGCCTGTCTCTGGCGTCGATCGGCTGGGGCGGCCGGCATGGCTCGACGCCCTGGAGGAGAACCCGTGCTGATCCGCTTCCTCTTGCTCCTGCTCGTCCTGTGGGTGATCGTTAAGATCCTGCGGAGCCTGGTCTCCCAGGCACCCCGGCGACCACGACCCGGTTCTGCGCGTCCCGGCCGCCGGGTGAGCGGCGGGGAGTTGGTCCAGGACCCTCAGTGCGGGGTGTACATACCCAGAGAGACGGCGGTACGGGGAACCGGAGGCCACTCCTTCTGCAGCGAGGCGTGCCGCGACGCCTTCGCGAAGACGAGGGCGTAGTGGGGCCGTGGGCACCGCTGCCGCGAGCGTGTCGATTCGTCGGAGCATCCGCAGGAGGTCTCTCGTGCCCCCATCACCGCGCTTAAAGCCGACCCGCCCGCGCACCTTGCCCGAGAAGCTGGGGGCTCTCTGGGGCGGCGTCTACCTCTTCATCATCCTCACGCTGCTCGTGACCCTCGTGGGAAAGGCCTGTTTCTTCTCCCAGGGGGGTTGAATCCGACCGAGCCTTGACGGGGAGTGCCTCAGGGCTAGGCTCGCCCAGCAGAGCCTGCCCTCCCCCGGAGGCCTGCGTGGACTTTTCTCGCCTCGTCGCGCTCCTCTCCTCGCCGGACGCCTATCCTCACCCGGTTGACGCCGTGGAGCTTCACCAGACCCACATCTCGGCGGTTTTCCTCGCCGGCCCCTATGCCTACAAGATCAAGAAGCCCCTTGATCTTGGCTTCCTGGACTTCACAACACTGGAGCGGCGCGCGCACTTCTGCCGGGAGGAGGTCCGCCTGAACCGGCGGCTCGCCCCGACGGTGTACCTGGGCGTCGTGCCCGTGGCCTTGGGCGGAGGGAGGCTCCGGGTGGACGGGGAGGGCGACGTGGCGGAGTGGGCCGTCTGGATGCGGCGACTGCCGGACGAGGCGACGCTCCGCCACTTGCTGGCGCGTGGGGACGCCGGCGAGGACGTGCTCGTGCGCTTCGGCCGGCGGCTCGCCGCCTTTCACGCGGGCGCCGAGGCCGGCGAGCACGTCTCGGCCTGCGCGGGCTGGCCGGTCGTGGCGCGAAACGCGCGGGAGAACTTCGAACAGACGGCGAATCAGGTGGGAGAGGCAGTGAGCGCCGCGGTGTGGGACCGGGTTCGGACACTGACCGAGCGGCGTCTTGCCGACAGCCGCGCGCTGATCGAGGACCGGGCGCGCCGCGGGCTGGCCCGGGACACCCACGGGGACCTGCACCTGGACCACGTCTACGTGTTCCCGGATCGGGAGCCCCCGGACGATCTTGTTGCCGTGGACTGCATCGAGTTCAACGAGCGGTTTCGCTACGCCGATCCGGTGGCGGACGCCTCGTTCCTCGTGATGGACTTGATCTTCACCGGCCGACGGGGACTGGCGCGGCTCTTCGCGAACGCCTACTTTGAAGCCGCCCGTGACGCCGGGGGAGCAGACCTCCTGCCCCTCTACGTGGCCTATCGGGCTGCCGTGCGCGCGAAGGTCGAGGGGATGAAGTCCCGCGAGGCGGAGGTGCCGCCTCGGGAGAGACGCGAGGCGCGGCAGCGTGCCGGGGCGCACTGGCTGCTTGCCCTGGGGCAGCTGGAAGAGCCGGCCGCCCGGCCCTGCCTCGTCCTCGTCGGCGGGCTGCCGGGCACCGGGAAGTCCACCCTGGCCCGGGGCCTGGCCGAAGCGGCCGGCTTCCAGGTGATCTCCTCCGACGAGGTGCGCAAGGAGTTGGCGGGGCTGGCGCCGACCGAGTCGGCCGCGGCCGACTTCGGGGCCGGGCTGTACACGGCTGCGTGGAACGATCGTGTCTACGCCGAGTGCCTGCGCCGGGCCGAGGAGGCCTTGAGCCAGGGCCGCCGGGTCGCCGTGGACGCGAGCTTTCGCGAGGAGGGACGCCGACGGGCGTTCCTCGGGGCGGCCCGGCGTTGGGCCGTTCCCGCCGTGCTGCTCTTGTGCCGCGCCGACGGGGAGACCGTCCGGCGGCGGCTTTCGTCACGCATCGGGGATGCCTCGGATGCGACCTGGGAGGTCCACCGGCGGGCCGCCGCGGTCTGGGAGGAGGCGGGCGCGGAGGTGCGCGCCGCGTCGCGCGACATTGCCTCGGGCGACGACCCCGGAGCGGCGCTCGGGTGCGCGTTGAGCGCGCTTAGCTCCGTCGATCTGCTCTGATCGGCCGATCCCCTCGGTCTTGCGCGGCCTTCGCGGCCGCGCTAGGATAAGCGCTCCTTTTGCCTTGAACTCGATCCGAGGAGAACCCATGGAGCGCCCCGACCTCGACTTCGCGAACCTCCCGTTCGCCTATCACAAGACCGACGCCAACATCCGCTACTGGTACCGCGACGGCAAGTGGTCGGACGGAGAGCTGACGTCGGACGAGAGCCTGAACCTCCATATGGCGGCGGTGTGCCTCCACTACGGCCAGGAGATTTTCGAGGGGCTCAAGGTCTTCGGTCGCCCGGACGGCCGGATCCAGACGTTCCGCCTCGAAGAGAATGCCCGGCGGCTGCAGCGTTCGGCGCGGAAGCTCCTCATGGAGCCGGTGCCCGAGGAGATCTTCCGCGCCGCGGTCCACCGCGTGGTGCAGGCCAATCGGCGGTTCGTGCCCCCCTACGGCAGCGGCGCAAGCCTCTACGTCCGGCCCCTTCAGATCGGGGTCAGCCCGGAGGTGGGCGTGAAGCCCAGCCGCGACTACCTCCTGCTGGTCTTCGTAACGCCTGTGGGGCCGTACTACAAGGCCGGCTTCACGCCCGTGCGGCTCATCGTGGAGGAGGAGATCGACCGGGCGGCGCCCGGGGGCGTGGGCGACATCAAGTGCGGCGGCAACTATGCGGCCGGGATGCGCGCCACCATGGGCGCCAAAGCAAAGGGCTACTCCGAGGTCCTCTACCTCGACTGTCGCGAGAAGAAGTACCTCGACGAGTCCGGATCGTCGAACTTCTTCGCGATCCGGGGGCGGACGTTCATGACCCCCGCGAGCCCGTCGGTCCTTCCAAGCATCACCAACCTGAGCGTGCGCCGGATCGCCGAGGACATGGGCCTCGCCATCGAGCAGCGGCCGATCTCGGTCGACGAGATCCCGACCTTCGACGAGGCCGGGTGCCTGGGTACGGCGGCCGTGATCACCCCCGTGGAGGCCATCACCTACCGGGGTGTCGACCACGTCTACGCGAAGGGGGGGGTGGCCGGCCCCTTGACGACCGAGCTCTACCGACGCCTGACGGCCATCCAGGTGGGTGAGGCCCCGGACCCCTTTGGTTGGACCGAGATTATTGAGGAGATGTGACCGCCGTGTCGAGCGATACGCCGCTGACCGTGTGCCGGGAGGTCGGGGGGGTTCGGGTCGAGGTGTGCGACGAATCGGCCCCCTACGCATACTCGAACCTCTGGCACGTGAAGCTTCGGGTCGTGGCTCACTTCCCGGAGACGGAGGCGTACGAGCGCGTCCTGGAGCGGATGGGCGTCTACGACCAGGACCGAGCCAGAGTCCGGGGTGAGCTGATCGGCACCTTCGAGGCCACGGCGCTGCCCTATGTCCTTCGACCCGATTTTCCCCAACGTGCGGAGGAGCGCCGCCGCCGGGAGACGGACAAGGTGGTTCGGTTCCCGGGAGTCCCATGACCCCAGGGCGATGTGCCCGGTGCGGGGCCGAGCTCCCCCCGGGACCGTACGGCCGCCGCGACACCTGCGCGGCGTGTGGGGCGGATCTCCACGCTTGCCTCCAGTGCGACTTCTACACCCCAGGAGCGTACAACGACTGCCGGGAGCCCCAGGCCGACCGCGTCGTGGACAAGGAGCGCTCGAACTTCTGCGATCTCTTCCGGCCGGCGACCCGCGCGGCGGTCCTCGGAGAAAGATCGGCGCGCGACGAGGCGCGCGCGAAGCTCGACGCCCTGTTCAAGAAGCGCTAGCCTCCATGGCCGCCCGTGCGGTCGACGCCCTCCTGCTTTCCTCCGGGCTCTCGCCCCCGCGCGTCGTGGGCCGCACCGCCGTGGTGATCGACGTCAGGGGTCCATGAAGGCCGTCCTCGCGCAACTCCCGGTCCCCAGCTTCCTCTGGCCGCACCTCGACGCGAACCTTCCTCTGGCCGCCGGGTACCTCGCTGCGTGGGCCAAGGGTCAGGCGCCGGACTGGGACGTCGAGATCCTCCCGTGGCAGGAGGCCGACATCCTCGGCGATGAGGCGCTGCTTCGGGCGGTGCTCGCGCGGCGGCCGGACGTGGCGGGGCTCACCGCCTACCTCTGGAACGCTGAACGCACCGTCTGGCTCGCGGACCGGCTCTCTGAGGCGGGCGTGACGGTCCTCCTGGGCGGTCCAGAGGTCTTGCCCGACAACGCGTGGCTCTGGGAGAAGGGGCGGTTCGCGGCCGGGGTCCCGGGGGAGGGAGAGGCACCGTTTGCCCACGCGCTCGACGCCGTTGGCGGCCGCCGGTCACTCGAAGAAGTCCCGGGCCTGGTCCTTCCCCCGAACGGCCGCAGCACCGGTCGCGGCCTGCCGCCGCTCGACCTCTCGTCCCTGCCGAGCCCGTACCTCTCCGGCGTTCTCGACCCCTCGTCCGACGGCGCTGTCTGGCTGGAGACCGTTCGAGGCTGCGCCTTCCAGTGTACCTACTGCCGCTACGGCAAGCAGTATGGACGGCCCCAGGCATTCCCCGACGGCTGGCTGGAACGGCATCTGGAGTGGGCGCTCGCCAAGGGAGCCCGCGAGGTCTATCTGATGGACCCGTCCTTCAACGTCCGCTCGGATTGGGGCTCGGTCCTCGACCGGCTGGAGCGAGGGAACCCGGACCGGTCTCTGGCGTTCCACACCGAGCTCGTGGCCGACGCCCTGATCCCCGGTGACGCTCGGCGCCTCGCCCGAGCGGGGCTGCGCAGCTGTGAGGTGGGGCTCCAGAGCGTGCGCGCGGCGCCGTTGGCCGCCGTGGGCCGACGCTGGGACCGCGAGCGCTGGCTTCGGGGCGTGCGGGAGCTCCTCGACGAGGGCATTTCGGTGACGGTGGGCGTCATCGTGGGGCTGCCGGGGGATGGCCCGGAGGGTTTTGGCGAGACGCTCGACTTCGTGCTTGAATCGGTCCCCGGCGCGCAGATCCAGGTCTTCCCGCTGGCCCTGCTGCCGGGCACGGACCTTCGCGAAGAGGCGTCGTCGCGCCGCCTCGAGCACCTGACGAGGCCGCCCTACACCGTGACCCGCACGCCGGGCTACCCGCCGGGAACGTTGTCCGCGGCGTTCGACCGGTTCGAGGAGGTGACAGGACTTGAGCTGGACCCCCTGAGTGAACCGCCGGTGGCCGGACCTTGGGAGGTGGGCGGCGGCTCCGGGACCTACGTGTCCGGGGTACGGCTCGACGTTCGCAAGGGGCTGGCGCATGACTGGGTGGAGCAGGTCGTGCCGCGGGCCGCTCGAAACCTCACCGTCTGGGTGCGAGGTTGGCGCGATTCGCTGGTCACTGAGTTGGGAGACGTCGTGCGCCGGTTGCCCCACGGAGTCATGACCCTTGTGCTGGAGGGCGATCCCGGGTGGCCCGTCGACCGGCTCTCGAGGCTCCTTTCTGAGGTCGGGACGGGTGACCACTACCTCGACCGCTACTACCGACAGCTCTACGGGGAGGGCGCCCGCGTTGTCCCGCGGCTCGTGGCCGTGGTGGCCGATGGTCACCCGGCCGCGACACGCCTGTGGGTCGATGACATTTCGCAGAAGGCCGACGTGGTTTGGAGCGTCGAGGGGCGGAGCGGCTGGGAGCATCGCGTGTCCCGCAGGGCGCGGCGCGCCGAGTGGGTCCTGGTCGAGGGGGAGGTGCGAGAGGAGCGGGTTCGAGCCCTCCTGGCCGAGCTTGGCGACGACGCGGCCTGGGTGCTGTTCGGGTGCGCCGATGCCGAGCGGTGCCGAGGACAGGCCTCGAGGAGTGGGGGCGTGAGGGCTCCGGAACGGCGCCTCTGCTTGCCGTGAACCAACGTGTCGGGCGGGTTACGGGCTCCCGTCCGGGGGGGGATGGAACGCAGAGGTGGACAGCTCTTCCTCGATTTCGTCCGGATCCGGGGCGTTGTACTGTACGAGATGAAACAGGTGCCGAAAGCTCTCGAGTTCGATCTCGGTGAAGTCCACGGCGACCCCCTGGCCGTCGACCCGCACGACCTGGCCGACGACGCGAACGTCCAGGTCCGGCGCGTCGGGCTCCAGGTGGATGACGACTGACACTTCTGCACCGGCCGAGGCTACTTCTCCGCTGGTGGGCCCGACCAGGCACCCTTTGAGGCTCAGGTTTTCGATCTCTCCCCGACACTGCCCACCGGGCCAGATCAGGGTGGTGAACTTGCGGGCGAGGACTCGAGTTCGTCTGCGCTGGTTCATGGTTCCTCCGATGGTCGCTCTGTGGAGGATCGGACGCTGCGGGCCGGAACTTTAGCATTGTCCGGATTCGGGGGAAACCGGTGACGTCGCGTGCACGACCTTGGGGCGAGGTGTCGCGCGTCCCGACGGAATCGTAGGCGCCCTCCACGACGGCTGCGCACCGAGTCGCGCTTCGAGTCTTGACTTGCCGCCGGACGAGAGGTAGCGTAACCGGTCCGTTCGCCCTGAAGGCTCCTCGGCGCCCGCGAGGTTCTCGATGTTGAAGCTGGCCGCGATTCAGGTGTCGGCGACGCCCGATCCCGCGCGTAATCTCCGAAAGGCGGCCCAGTTCCTCGAGGCGGCTGCCCAGCGGGGCGCCCGGATCGCCTGTTTGCCCGAGCTGTTCCCTCTGCCCTGGTTCCCCCGGGAGAGGGATCCAGTGCACTTCGAGCTGGCGGAGTCCCCGGAGGGCGCGCGGGTCACGGCGGTGGCGGACCTGGCGAGGCAGCATCAGATCGCGGTCGTGTGCCCCTTCTTCGAGCGGGCCGCGGACGGTCTCTACTACAACAGCGCGCTGCTGTTCGACTCTCGCGGGAAGCGGGTCGGGCTGTACCGAAAGGTTCACGTGCCGGACCTCTCCCTGTGGGAGGAGCGATACTACTTCGCCCCGGGAAACCTGGGGTTCCCCGTCTTCGAAGTCGAAGGGGTCCGGATCGGTATCCAGATCTGCTGGGACAACTTCTTCCCCGAAGGGTTCCGGTGCCTGGCGCTGGCGGGGGCCCAAGTCATCTTCGTGCCCACGGCGGCCGCCTTCGCGAGTCAGCAACGGTGGCTCGCGATGGGGGTGAGCCACGCGGTCGCCAACGGCGTGTACGTGATGAGGGTGAACCGCGTGGGGAAGGAAGCCCAGCAGGACTTCTACGGCCACAGTTTCTGCGTCAAGCCCGACGGCGAGCTGGCGGCTGAGCCGATCGGGGGCAATGAGGGAGTTCTTCTCGTGGACTTTGACCCCCGGGAGGTCGAGCGGGCCCGACGGGTCTGGCCGTTCTTGAAGGATCGACGCCCCCGGGAGTATGCCGCCGTCGTGGGAATCGAGTGGGGGCCGGGGCTCTTGGAAGCGGAGCAGAAATCGGACAGAGGTGCGGCGGAGTTGCCTCCGAGCGGTCCGTCGGCAGCAACGGCGGCATCGGACGCGCCGACGTCGCCCCTGGAGGGATTCCTCGCGCAAACCTGACTCCCGGCCGCGGACGGACCATGACCCTGGACATCCACAAACAATGTGCGGTCTGTGCCTGGCGAGGTACGTGCGCGAAGAAACACCACCCGGAGGAGACAAGTCTTCATTGCCCTGACTTCACCCGGGACGCTGCTTTCGGCGACGAGGAGGACGGGGGGGGGCAGGAGCGGCACAAACAGATCGAAGACGTGTTCGGGGACCGCAAGAAGAAGTGAGGGTGGACGAAGACTGCATGCGCGCCTATCGGAAGATCGACGAGCCGTACGAGTTGAAGATCGAAGGCGGGCGCCTCGTGCTGCTGGGCGTGGGGGCCGTGCTGACCCTGGTCCTCGTGTTCCTGGTCGGAGTGCTGGTGGGAAAGGGCCTTTGGGGAGCCAAGGGGGGCAGCACCGCGGCGCTGTTGGCGACCGCTCCGGCCTCGCCAGCGGCCGAGCCCACGAAGCCCCAGTATACCTTCTACAAGGACCTCACCCGGCCCGACGCCGAGGTGCAGGCGGTCCAGCCCCCGGCCGCAGAGCGGCCGGAAACGGCGGCAGGGACGCCGGTGTCGGCCCCCGCGGCCGCGGTGGCTTCGCCCGCGCCGACGGCCCCGGCCGCGCTGCCGAACCTCCGGCCTCAGCCGACGGCCGGCGCGGCCGTGGCTCCGCCGCCGGTCTCCCCCGCCAAGGTGGAGTCGCCCGCGAAACTGGCGCCGGCGCCACCCGCGGCACAGGAGAAGCCGGCGTCGCCGAAGGTGGAGGCGCACCTGCCGACGCCTTCCTTTACCGTCCAGGTGGGCTCGTTCCGCGATCGGGCGTCCGCCGACGATCAAGCGAAGAAGATCATAGGGCAGGGGGTGGGCACGCAGGTCGTGCTGGTGTCGGTGGAGGGTCGAACCTGGTACCGCGTGCAGGTGGGTCGGTTCGATACGCGGGCGGACGCCGAGGCTCACTACCAGAAGAAGCTCCGACCCAAGGGGATCCAGGGGTTCGTGACGGCGCGCTAGAGGGTCTGCCGCTGCCGACGATGGAGCGGTGACCCGACAGGAGAGTCCCATGGCGCAGGAGGAGACCCTCGTCACCCGTATCGAGCGGGCCACGATCGAGGCGATGAAGGCGCGCGACGCCGCCCGCACATCGGCGCTGCGCATGGCGAAGGCCGCATTGCAGAACCGAGCGATCGAGAAGCGAGCTCCGCTCGACGACGGCGATGCCGTCCAGGTGCTCGGAACGCTCGCCAAACAGCGGCGCGAGGCGATTGAGCAGTTCCGAGCCGGCGGTCGTGCAGACCTGGCCGAGAAGGAGGAGGCGGAGCTCCTGGTGCTCCAGGAGTTCCTCCCGGAGGCGTTGAGCGAGGAACAGGTTCGGCAGGCGGTCCACGAGACGGTGGCCGCGGTGGGCGCCGCGGGCTCGAAGGACATGGGCAAAGTGATGAGCGCGCTGATGCCTCGAGTCAAGGGGAGGGCCGACGGCAAACTGGTCAACGCGCTGGTCCGCGAAGCCCTGGGAGGAGGCGCCTGAGGTGACCGGACCCGAGTCCGCTTCCTTGGTCTGCGCTGGCACTCGCCGCGGAGGCCCTGTGGCGCATGCGCCGCAGGGCCTCCGGTCTTCTGGGAAACGGCTCGGCCGGTCCTGAACCGAGCAGCGGCGGCCGACGTCGGCATGGACGCGCACACCCTCGACGTCCTGGACTTCCCCCGGATCCGGGAGTTGCTGGCCGAGGGGGCTCAGTCCCCCCAGGGGGCGGATCTGTGCCTGCGGCTGGAGCCGGCGACGAGCCGGTACGCGGCCGAGCGGGCACTGGAGGAGCTTCAGGCCCTCTGGGACTGGGAATCGAAGGCGGGTCCGCCGCCAACGAGCGGGCTGCAGCTGATCGAGGCGTCGGTGGACAGGGCGCGGGTCGAGGGCCTGTGCCTCGATGCCGACGCTCTGCTCGCCGTCCGCGACACCCTCGCCACCTGCCACCGCGTGCTCGAGTACCTCGAGGATGCGGCCGCCGAAGGGTCGCTCGTGGGGGGGTACGCGGACCGGATGGGGCCCCTCTATGAGCTCGAGGACCGGTTCGAGCGGACGTTCGGCCCACGGGCCGAGATTCTGGACGGCGCGAGCCCGCGGCTCCAGCAGATCCGAACCGACCTGAAGCGCGCGCGGGAGCGGGTGCTGAAGGTCCTCCGGGCGGTTCTCCGCGCTGCGGACCTGGAGCCCGTCGTCCAGGACGACTTCATCACGGTGCGAGGCGATCGGTATGTGGTCCCCTTGACCACCGACTTCCGCGGCCGGCTCGACGGGATCATCCACGACCGCTCCCGCACCGGCTCGACGTTCTTCGTCGAACCCCTGCGGGCCGTGGAGCTCAACAACGAGTTGAGCCTCCTGCGGGAGGAGGAAGAGGAGGAGATCCGCCGGATTCTGCGCGAGCTGACCCGGTGGGTGGGGCAAGAGGCGCCGAGGCTCCTTCAGAACCTGGCCGCGGCGGCCGCCCTCGACGCACTTGGCGCCCGCCTGCGCCTGGCGGGGCGCTTGAGTTGCACGCGCCCGGTGTTTACGGAGGAGCCGGAGCTCCGGGTGACCGCCGCGCGGCACCCGCTGCTCCAGATCCAAGGAGGGGTCGACGTCGTTCCGATCGACCTGCTCCTCGGGTCGGGGACCCGACTGCTCCTCATCACCGGGGCGAACGCCGGCGGCAAGACCGTGGCGCTCAAGACGGTCGGGCTTCTCGTGCTCATGGCGCGGGCGGGACTGTTCGTCCCCGCGGCCGAGGGGAGCCGGATCGGATGGTTTCGTGACCTCTTCGCAGACATCGGCGATGAGCAGGACATCGACCGGAACCTGTCCACCTTTTCGGCGCATGTGGTCCACCTGTGCGATATTCTGGAGCGAGCCGGGCCGGGCACCCTCGCGCTCCTGGACGAGTTGGGCACGGGAACCGACCCCGAGGAGGGCGCGGCCCTGGCCCAGGCCGTGCTCGACGCCCTGCTCGCGCAGGGCGCGGCGGTGGCGGCGACCACGCACCTGGCCAGCCTCAAGGCCTTCGTGTATGCGCGCCGGGATGCCACGAACGCGGCCGTGGCCTTCGATCCCGGAACGGGGCGCCCCCTGTTTCAGTTGGTCTACGGCTACGCCGGCTCGTCCAACGCCCTGGAGGTGGCCGAGCGACTGGGCCTGCCGGCGCCCGTTCTCGCGCGGGCTCGGGCCTACGCGTCCGCGGGCGGGGACGCGGTGGAGGAGCTCCTGCGGAGCATCGAGGAGACGCGGGAGAGGGCGCGCCGATCCGCGGAGGAGGTCGAGGCGTTGCGCGGTCGGTGGCAGGAGCGCGTGTGCGAGCAGGAGGCCGCCGTCGCCGCTGCGCGCCGGGAGCGCGATGCGGCGAAGGACGAGGCGCGCGCGGCGGTTCGGGAGATGCTCGATCGGACGCGCGAGGAGCTGCGCCTCGTCATCGCGGCTTTTTCCCGGCGGGAGGCGAGCCAGCAGGAGGCCGAGGAGGCGGTTCGGCGCGCCGAGGCGGACCTCGTGGGCACACTGCGGCCTGAGCGCCCCCCGGAAGCGGCCGCCGAGCGGTTGGAGCACGTGGCGGTGGGCAACACGGTCTTCGTCGAGTCTCTGGGCAAAGACGGGGTCGTGGAGGGGTTCGATGCGGAGGCGGGGCGAGCCGCTGTCCGGGTGGGAACGGTGCGCCTCCGGGTTCCTGCGGCAGAGCTCTGCCCGCCCCGAGGCCAGGGACCGAGTGCCGCAGGAAGGGCGGCCGCCGAGGGAAGGCGCGCCGAGCTCCGAGGTGTCCGATCCGACGCAGAGCCGGGGACGCTCGAGGTCATGGTCATCGGGTGCACGGTGGAGGAGGCGCTCTCTCAGGTCGATAAGACCCTCGACCGCTCGCTCCTCGCGGGCGTGAGCGGTTTTCGGGTCATCCATGGCCGGGGGACCGGGACGCTTCGGCGCGCCGTGCGGGAGCACCTTCGCGCGCAGCCGCAGGTTCGTGAGGTCTCGTCGCCCAAGGGCGACGACGCGCTGACGTGGGCGGAATTGGAGTAAGGGCGGGCTGCCGGTGGCCAGCGACGCGCTGTCCGCTGGGGCCGTCTCTTCGCTGAGCGCTGAGAGCTGAATGACTTCCCTCATCCCCGACGACGTGCTCGAGGCTATCCGCCAGGGGGTCTCGATCGTGGACGTGGTGGGCGCCCACGTGACGCTCAAACGCGCCGGCCGAAGCTGGAAAGGGTTGTGCCCCTTCCACGGGGAGAAGACGCCCTCTTTCGTCGTCAACGAAGAGCGCGGAACGTACCACTGCTTCGGGTGCGGCGTGGGGGGCAACGTGTTCCGCTTCCTGATGGAGGCCGAAGGGCGGAGCTTTCGGGAGGCGGTGGAGGTGCTGGCCGCCCGGGCGGGGGTTGTCCTGCGGGTGGGGAGCGACAGCCCGGAGGACCGCCGGGAGCGCCAGGAGAGGGACGTCCTGCTGGAGCTCTTGGAGATGGCAGCCCGCTACTACCGACAGCAGTTGGTGGCTGGGCGAGCTGGGGAGGCGGCCCGAGCGTACCTGACGCGGCGGGGAATCGGTGCGGAGGTGGCAGAGGAGTTTCGGCTCGGCTGCGCTCCGCCGGGGTGGGACAACCTCGCCCGGTATCTGTCGGGCAAGGGGAGCGACCCGGGCCTCGCCGCGCGGGCCGGCCTTCTCAGTGAGAGGACGACGGGCGGCTACTACGACCGGCTCCGCGATCGCCTCGTGTTCCCCATTACGGACGCCTCCGGCCGGGTGGTGAGCTTCGGCGGGCGGGTGTTGGGCGCGGGGGAGCCCAAGTACCTGAACGGCCCGGAGTCGCCGGTCTTTCACAAGAGCGAGATGCTCTATGGGCTCCACCAGGCGGGCGAAGCGCTGCGGCGGGAGAAGAGGGCCCTTCTCGTAGAGGGATACGTCGACGTGCTGTCCCTGCACGCGGCGGGGTTTCGAAGCGCCCTGGCCACCCTGGGCACCTCGCTGACTCGCGAGCACACCCAGGCCCTCAAGCGCAGGGTCGACGAGGTCGTGCTCCTCTACGACGGGGACGAGGCCGGACGGAGGGCCGCCTTCCGAAGCCTCGAGCTCTTCTTGACCGCCGTTCTGCCGTGCCGGGTCGTCCTGCTTCCGGGTGAGCACGACCCCGATAGCTACGTTCGTTCCGGTGGGGACCTCGAGGCGAGGATCGGGGAGGCTCGACCGCTCTTCGTGGCCTTCCTGGCAGAGCTGTCGGAGCGGCGCGATCAGGGAACCGTGGAGGGCCGCCTCGCGGCGGTGGAGGCGCTGTTACCGGTGCTGGCGGCCGTTTCGGACCCTCTGGCGCGCGACCTCTACCTGCGGCAGGCCGCCGAGGTGCTCGGCGTCGGTGAGGACCTGTTGCGCGCGCGAGTGGCGAGGCCCGGGGCGGCGTCGACACCGCCCGCAGAACCGGAAGAGGTCGACCCGGTGGAGCGCGCCCTGGTTCGCTGCCTCCTGCTCGAGCCGACACTGCGCGCGAGGTTTTCGGCGCACGGCGTCGAGGAGTGGATGCGATCCGACGTGTTGCGCCGCGCCGCGGCGTTTCTCGCCAGCCGGTCGGAGGGGGCCGAGGTCGTGCCGGTTCACGACGCACCGGCGGACCTGGCGTCGCTCCTGTCCGCGATGCTTGTGGAAGAGGGCCCGCCCATGGCCCCGTACGAGGCGCTCGAGGCAAGGCTGCGGCTGCGATGCCTCGATGCGAAGAACGCCGACCTGGCCCGAGAGACGCAGCGCGCCGTGGCGAATGGGGACGACGCCGAGGTGTTGCGCCTGCAGCGTGCGAAGATGGAGCTGGATCAGGCCAGACAGGAGTGCCGGCGCCAGATCGGCGCCTGATGGGGGCGGGGCCTTCAACCGACGAAGGCTTGTGGTATGTTGGCCGGAATGCGAACACGAGCGGCGCGAGGAGATCGGATTCATGCCCAAAGGCATCCAGCTGGAAGAGTTCGAGGACCTGATCGAGGAAGGGAAAGATCGGGGATACATCACCTACCGCGAGATCAACGACGCCCTGCCCGAAGAGGTCGTGGACCCGGAGGTCCTCGACGAGCTGATCATGATGTTCCGAGATCTCGACATCGATGTCGTGGATGATGCGAACCTCGAGGAGGAGATTCGGGAGCGCGGCGATCTCTCCGGCGTCGTCGAAGAGTCGGAGGAGGGGCCCAAGGAGGACGAGGAGGAGGAAGAGGAGGCTTCGGACTACGAGGTCCTCTTCGAGAAGACCAACGACCCGGTGCGCATGTACCTCCGCGAGATGGGGTCGGTGGCACTGCTCACCCGCGAGGGCGAAGTGGAGATCGCCAAGCGCATCGAGGCCGGCCTGAACGAGGCGTTCGAGGCTGCCTTCAGCGGATCGCTCGCGGTGGAGGAGATTGCGGCTCTGGGCGACAAGCTGGAGTCCGGAGAGATCGGGCTGCGCTCCGTGGTCGACCTCATGGAGACCGAGGAGGTCGAGGAGGAGGAGGAGGAGGAGGCGACGGTAGGGCCGGAGGGGGCCGCGGCAGGAAAGCCGGGCGAGAACCACCTCCAGAAGGTCCTCCAGACCGTGGGTGACATCCAGGGGTTTGACCTCCAGCGTACCGAGCTGCGCACCCGAGGAGCGGCTGGAGGGGGGGGAGACGCGGTCCACACCGAGCTGCGCCGGATTCAGAGCGAGATGGTCCGACTCTTCCGATCACTGAGCATCAAGGACCAGGTGGTGGATCGGATCGTGGAACGGTACTTCGGCCTGGCGGAGGATATCAAGAAGGCCGAGGGCGCCCTGCGGACCTTGGAATCCGAGATGGGGATGCCCGCCCGGGAGTTCCTCTCCATGTGCGAGGGCAAGGAGCTCAAAGTGATCTGTCGGGAGTCGAGCCGGCGGCCCGACCAGGTCAAGCGGCTCCGCAAGGACGCAGCCCGTCAGTTGGACCTCATCGAGTCCGTGGAGAAACGAACAGGGCTCTCCCGGGATGCCTTGTTTCAGAAGGTCAAGGAGATCCGCTCGGGGCAACTGAGGGCGAAGATCGCCAAGTCCGAGCTGATCGAAGCGAACCTCCGCCTCGTGGTCAGCATCGCGAAGAAGTACACCAACCGCGGCTTACAGTTCCTTGACCTCATCCAGGAAGGCAACATCGGCCTGATGAAGGCCGTGGACAAGTTCGAGTATCAGCGAGGGTACAAGTTCTCCACCTACGCCACCTGGTGGATCCGGCAGGCAATCACCCGGGCCATCGCCGACCAGGCGCGCACGATCCGGGTGCCGGTGCACATGGTGGAGACAATCAACAAGCTGGTGCGCACGAGCCGCTACCTCGTCCAGGAGCTCGGGCGCGAGCCCAAGCCCGAAGAAATCGCCGAGCGCATGGAGATGAGCGTCTCCAAGGTGCGCAAGGTGCTGAAGATCGCCAAGGAGCCGATCAGCCTGGAGACGCCGATCGGGGACGAGGAGGACAGCCACCTGGGCGACTTCATTGAGGACAAGAAGGCGATCCCGCCCGACGAGGCGGCGGTGCTCGCCAACCTGGCCGAGAAGACCCGCGAGGTGCTCTCCACCCTCACCCCCCGGGAGGAGAAGGTCCTCAGGATGCGCTTCGGGATCGGTGAAAAGAGCGACCACACCCTCGAGGAGGTGGGGCGCGACTTTGCCGTCACCCGGGAGCGGATCCGGCAGATCGAGGCCAAGGCGCTCCACAAGCTCCGCCACCCGACGCGCAGCCGCAAGCTCAAGAGCTTCCTCAAGTAGCCGCGCCGCTTGAGGGAGCGGGCGAAGGGAGTCCGAAGGGGCGGATACGATTTTTGAAAATTTCCGCTTGCGCCACCCAGGGCCCTGTGCTACTTTGCGCCCTCTTTCGCGGGGAGAACGCTCCCCAACGGCTCCTCTGCCCGGGCCGATCGTGGGCATGAGCCGCCGAAGTCGTCTCGCGATTAGGCCCGACGCCGTCGTCCGACGCAGCGCCCTAGGGTGCTCCAGTTGAGCAGAAACGCCGCCGACGCCCATGTTTCTTCGGGTGCGCGGTTGCGCTTGTCGCAAACCGTCACGGAGTGCGAGGAGAGGATCGATGCCCACCATCAACCAGTTGATCCGCAAGGGGCGAGAGAAGGTGAAGAATCGGACCGCCTCTCCGGCCCTGGATCAATGCCCCCAGAAGCGGGGCGTTTGCGTTCGTGTGTACACCACGACCCCCAAGAAGCCGAACTCGGCGTTGCGGAAGGTGGCCCGCGTGCGGCTCACCAACGGCAAGGAGGTCACGGTGTACATCCCGGGCGTGGGACACAACCTCCAGGAGCACTCGGTCGTCCTCATCCGAGGAGGCCGCGTCAAGGACCTTCCGGGCGTGCGCTACCACATCATCCGGGGCACCCTCGACTCGGTCGGCGTGCAGAACCGACGTCAGAGCCGGTCCAAGTACGGCGCCAAGCGGCCGAAGTAGGAGCAGCGCATGTTCAGGCGAAAAGAAGAAGTCAAGAAGACCACCCGCCATAAGGTTGCCAAGCCTCGCGCCGTGGCCGATGCCCGGTACGGGAACGAGCTCGTCGGCAAGTTGATCAACAAGATCATGCGAGACGGCAAGAAGGGACTGGCCGAGAAGATCGTCTACGGCGCCTTCGAGACGGTCGAAGGCAAAGTCAGCCAGAACGGCCTGGAGATCTTCCAGACGGCCCTCGACAACATCAAGCCGGTTCTCGAGGTCAAGTCGCGCCGGGTCGGTGGCTCTACCTATCAGGTGCCGATCGAGGTGAACCCCCGGCGGCGCGTGTCTCTCGGTATCCGATGGCTCGTCGACTACGCGAGGGCCCGGGGAGAGAAGACCATGCAGGACCGCCTCGCCAGCGAGATCCTCGACGCCTTCAACAACCGCGGCGGTGCCGTGAAGAAGAGGGAAGACACCCATCGGATGGCGGAGGCGAACAAGGCATTCGCCCACTTCCGCTGGTAGACCCCGGGGCGCCCAAGCGCGGCGAGACGAAGAGTCCAGCCGTGGTGAGGGCCACCCCGATCGAACGATACCGAAACATCGGCATTGCAGCCCACATCGACGCTGGCAAGACGACCACCACCGAAAGGATCTTGTACTACACGGGTGTCAGTCTGCGGATGGGCGAGGTCCACGAAGGCACGGCCATCATGGACTGGATGGAGCAGGAGCAGGAGCGGGGGATCACAATCACCGCCGCGGCCACCACCTGCTTCTGGCGCGGTCACCGGATCAACCTGATCGACACCCCCGGGCATGTGGACTTCACGGTCGAAGTCGAGCGGAGTCTGCGGGTGCTCGACGGGATGGTGGCGGTCTTCTGCGCGGTGGGTGGCGTCGAACCCCAGTCCGAGGCCGTGTGGCGACAGGCGGATCGGTACCGGGTTCCCCGGGTCGCCTTCGTGAACAAGATGGACCGCGCCGGGGCCGACCTTCCCCAGGTCCTGTCGCTCATGCGCGACCGATTGGGCGCATGGCCGATCTTGACGCAGCTTCCGCTCGGGTCGGGTGACGAGTTTCGGGGGGTGGTCGACTTGCCGTCCTGGAGGGCGCTTTCCTGGGACGAAGCGAGCCTGGGAGCACGATTCGAGGTTGGCGACGTTCCGGCCGAGTGCCGAGCTGACGCCAGGCAGGCCCGGGAGGCGATGCTGGAGGCCCTGGCCGAAGTCGACGAGGAGTTTCTCGGGCGGTTCCTCTCGGACCAGGAACCCTCGCTCGAAGAGATCCGGGGTTCTCTGCGGCGGGCGACTCTGGCACTGCAGGCCGTGCCGGTCGTGTGTGGCGCCGCCTTCCGCAACCAGGGGGTGCAGCCACTCTTGGACGCCGTGGTGGATTACCTTCCGAGTCCCGCGGATCTGCCCCCGTACGAGGGGTACGGGTTGGCTGGGGAGGGGCAGGTGCTGCGGCGGGCCCGCGACGATGAGCCCTTCGCGGCGTTGGTTTTCAAGGTGATGACCGACCCCTACGTCGGGCCGCTCACCTTCTTCCGGGTGTATTCGGGGGTTCTTCGGGCCGGAAGCCAGGTCTACAACGCCCGGAGCCGGAAGGCGGAGCGCGTGGGTCGGTTGCTCGAGGTCCACGCCAACGAGCGTTACGAGATCGATGCGGCTCGCACGGGGGACATCGTCGCGGCGCTCGGCCTCAAGGGGACGACGACGGGTGACACCCTCTGCTCCCAGCAGGCACCGGTGGTGCTGGAGTCGATGGCGTTTCCCGCTCCGGTCATGTCGGTGGTGATCGAAGCCCGAACCCTCGCCGACCAGGAGAAGCTGGCCGTCGGTGTGGCGAAGGTTGCCTCGGAGGACCCCTCGCTCCGGGCGGAGCAGGACGAAGAGACGGGTCAGACCATCCTCTCGGGGATGGGAGAGCTCCACCTCGAAATCATCGCTGATCGCCTGATGCGAGAGTTCCAGGTGGATGCGGTGGTCGGGAGGCCTCGGGTCGCGTACCGCGAGACGATCCGGCGGCCGGCCGAGGGGGAAGGGCGGTTCGTCGGGCAGGTGGGGGGGCGCGACCAGTACGGCCACGTCGTGGTGAGGGTCGAGCCGGTGGAGCCGGGTCAGGGTTGGTCGCTCGAGGAGGGCCCGGGCTCGGACGCGATTCCCCGCTGTTTCCTGGCCGCGGTGGAAAAGGGATTCCGGGAGGCGCTCGATCGGGGGATCGCCGCCGGCCACCCGGTGGTCGGCGTACGAGTCCGTCTGGTCGGAGGTTCCCAACGGGACGACCAGGGATCGGAAGCGGCCTTCAAAGTCGCCGCCGCCCTCGCCCTTCGGGACGCCCTGGCCAAGGGGAAACCCGCGCTCCTCGAACCGGTGATGGCGGTCGAGGTAGCCACGCCGGCTGAGTTTCTGGGCGAGGTGCTCGGGGACTTGAGGGCGCGCCAGGGGAAGATCCGGGAGCTGGAGCCGGGGGCAAGGGCTCGAGTGGTGAGGGCTCAGGTACCGCTGGCCAACCTCTTCGGATATGCCACGGATCTGAGGTCGCGGTCGCAGGGTCGCGCGACGTTTACGATGCGGTTCAGTCACTACCAGGAAGCGTCGGGGCGAGCCGAGACAGCGGCAGTAGGAAACTGGGAGAGGTCCGCGAAATCGATTGAACCTGCGGAAGGCGCGTGATAGCATCCCCGCTCTTTCCCGCGGGGCCCGGGCCTCTTCGCATTGATCCAGGAGGTTAGGTCATGGCCAAGGAAAAATTCTCACGGACAAAGCCCCACGTCAATATCGGCACCATTGGCCACGTGGACCATGGGAAGACGACGCTGACGGCGGCGATCACGAAGGTGCTCGCGAACAAGGGGTTTGCGGAGTACATCGCGTTC
>JACRMM010000050.1 GCA_016214985.1 Deltaproteobacteria bacterium
CGATAGCACTAGAAACAAAAGGCAATAGCCAAGAATAGTGACTTTACTTCGGACACAAGAAGACGCCCTCCGGATCATTCCCATGGTATTCTCGGGTGCCTCCAGAGTAGGTGCTTCCGAAAGTCCGACAGGCTCCTAGGTGCCCGATGCAGCGTGACCTTCCGGCCGTCCTGATCCCCGAAGCCACCATCCAGGCCCGCGTCCAGGCGCTGGCCCGCGAGATTTCGGCCGACTACCGGGACGCCGGGGCCGAGGAGGTGCTTCTGGTCGGAGTCCTTCGGGGCGCGTTCATCTTCCTCGCTGACCTTTCCCGCCGGATGACGGTCCCGCGGCGGGTCGACTTCGTGATGTGTTCGACCTACGGCGGGGGCACCGAACCGGGGAGCGTGACGTTGGTCATGGACCTGCGTTCCGACGTCCGGGGCACCCACATCCTCATCGTGGAGGACATCGTCGACACGGGCCGAACGCTGCAGTTCCTCACGAAGGCTCTGGCAGCGCGGGGCCCCGCGTCCCTGAAGACCTGCGCGTTCGTGCGAAAGCCGGACCGGGTTCAGGTGCCGGTTCCCCTCGACTACCTCGGCTTCGACCTCCCCGACGTCTGGGTGGTCGGGTACGGCCTGGACTGCGGCGACTTCCACCGGACCCTGCCGTACCTGGGCACGGTGCCCACGCACTGAGAGGCTAGGACGCCGGGACGCTGGGCAACGTCAGAGGAGGGGAAGGACTTCCGTGACGGCGTGGGCGGCATGACCGCGGTTTGTCCCGTCGTTCACGGACACCGACACGGTGACCGGGGGGGAGCTCCGGGCCCGACAGAAGCGCCGATCGAGGAGCCCCACCCCGCGGGTCACAGGAGCCGGTAGGGGTAGGCCCGCTTCTCCCACTCCGTGCCTGGGTGCTCCGCCTTGAGCGCTTCATACGCCTGCTTGAGCGCCTGGGGGTCGTGGGTGGCCTTGAACCGACTCACGCCCCGCAGGTAGACCGCCTCGGGCGCGGCGTCGCTGTGCGGGAACTCGGAGACCAGCCGATCGAGAAGCTCGGCCGCCTGATCAACGCGGCCCGCGTCGAAGGCGCACTTGGCGATCCCCAGCCGAAGCGACGGGATCAACTCTTCGGGAGCGCGGAAGCCCACGCTCCGGTGATGCTCGGCGCCCTCGGCGTCGAGGGTGACGAGGGTCGGTGTCCACTGCACGTTGAACCGAGACGCCAGGGGCTGGCTGTCGTGGAGGACCCGGATCGGGACGAGGGACTGGGTGAGGAAGGCGGCGACCGACGGCGTTGGATACGTAACTGCATCCATCTGTTGGCAACCGATTCACCCCGGATTGAAGAAGTCGAGGAGGATCGGCTTCCCCTCGGTCTTCGCGCGGCGAAGGGCGGTATCGAAGTCGGCTTCCCAGCGGATCGTCTCGGCCATGGCGCACCTCCTCGCGTCGTCGGGTGTGGATGCAGGGGTCGGCTCCACCATGCCCGGCCCTCAGCCGGTGTCAACTCGAGGCGACGCCGCCGTCGGCCGCGAAGCCCGCGCTCTTCAGGGCGTCCGTGATCCGCTCCCCGTGGGAGAGCCCCCGCGTCTCGAGCCACACCTCGACGCGGGTGCTGCCGAGGGGCACGTCGCTGGCCAGCCGGTCGTGGACGATGTGGAGGATGTTCGCCCTCTCCTGGGCCAGAACCCCCAGCAGCGACGCCAGCGCCCCGGGCACGTCGGCCAGCACGACCGTGAAGCGAAGGATCCTCCCGCCGCGGATGAGGCCCCTCTCGAGGATGCGGTCGAGGACGTTGAGGTCGACGTTGCCGCCGCTCACCACGAGGGCGATCCGCCTCCCGTCTGCCCGCTGCGCCGGTTCGGCGAGGAGCGCCGCCAGGGTCACGGCGCCGGCGCCTTCCGCGAGGACCTTCTTCCGCTCGAGGAGGTGGACGAGCGCAGCCGCGATCGCATCCTCGTCCACGTCCACGAGGCCATCCACGCAGTGTTGGATCACTTCGAAGGGGCGGGCACCGACCCGAGCCACGGCGATCCCGTCGGCGAGCGTGGGGCACGGGCCTACCGCCACCGGCTGCCCTGCCTCCCGCGCCCGCAAAGCCGAGGGGCACGCCCGGGCCTGGACCCCGATCACCTTGGTTTCCGGACGCCTTCCCTTCACGGCTGCGGCAATCCCGGCGATGAGCCCTCCTCCGCCCACCGGGACCCAGACTTCGTCGACGTCCGGCAGATCGGCGAGGATCTCGAGCCCCACGGTTCCCTGGCCGGCCATCACGTCGTCGTCGTCGAAGGGGTGAACGAGGACGAGACCCTCCGCTCGGGCCACGGACTCGGCATGCTCCAGCGCGTCGGCCACGCACGTACCGGCCAGGACGACCCGGCCCCCGTAAGCGCGCGTGGCCAGTTGCTTGGAGAGCGGCGCCGTCTCCGGCATTATGATCGTGGCGCGCACTCCCAGCGCCGAGGCGGCGAGCGCCACCCCTTGGGCGTGATTGCCGGCTGACGCGGCCACGACTCCACCCGGCCCGATCCGGTAGCGGGCGCGAAGGATCTTGTACGTCGCCCCGCGCACCTTGAACGAACCGGTGCGCTGCAGGTTCTCGAGCTTCAGGTACACGTGCTCGCCGCGCTCCTGGCTGAAGAACTCGGAGCACACGAGCGGAGTGTGGACGGCGTGTCCCTCCAGTGCGCGGGCGGCGGCTTCAACGTCGGAGAGGCTGATCATGGGGTTCCTCGGTGCAGCGCAGGACGGGGAGCCGAGTCGCCCTGGCACCATACTCGCCAGGAGTGGGGCTGCAAGAGAAGGGCTCGTCGCGGCAACCGGTTTGACCCGGCTGGGGTGGGGGTTACACTGCGACCACTTGCCGGGCTCCCTCGAGATCGGCCCGGAGACGTTCAAGAAAGGGAGGACAGGCGGATGTACTTCGACGCCTTTGACCCGCTCCGCGGGGAGCGGCTGGAGATCCTGGACAAGGAGGGAGCGGTCCGGGAGGAGCTCCGCCCGCCGGTCTCCGACGAGGAGATCAAGCGGCTCTACGTCCGCCTGACCGTGATGCGCGCAGCCGACCGCACCGCGCTGCACCTCCAGCGGGAGGGCCGGATGGGGACCTACGCCCCGGTTTGGGGACAGGAGGCGTGCCAGGCGAGCGCGGCCGTGCTCCGGGAAGGCGACTGGCTCGTGCCGTCCTACCGTGAGATGGGCGCGATGATGCTGCGCGGCGTACCGTTGGCGACCATCTACCGGTACTGGATGGGCGACGAGTGGGGGAACGCGCTCCCCGAGGCCCTTCACGTGCTCCCAGTGTCGATCCCCGTGGGCAGCCAGCCTCTTCACGCGGTGGGGATCGCGTGGGCCCAGCAACTACGGAAACAGAAGGCGGCGGTGCTGGTGTACTTCGGCGACGGTGCCTCCTCTGAGGGCGAGGTGCACGAGGCGATGAACTTCGCCGGCGTGTTCCGTCTCCCGGTGGTCTTCTTCTGTCAGAACAACCACTTCGCCATCAGCGTGCCGCGCAGCCGCCAGAGCGCGGCACGGACGATCGCGCAGCGGGCCCTGGGCTACGGGTTCCCCGGCCTCCAGCTCTACGGCAACGACCTCCTGGCCGTCTGGGGCGCGGTGAACGAGGCGTTGGAGGAGGCCCGCGAGGGGAAGGGCCCCAAGCTCATCGAGGCGCTCACGTACCGCTTCGGTCCCCACACGACCGCCGACGACCCCACCCAGTACCGGTCCGAAGAGGAAGTGGCCCGGAACCTGCCCTACGATCCCCTCTTGCGACTGCGCGTCTACTTGAAGGCTCGGGGCTTGTGGTCGGAGGAAGAGGAGACGGAGATCGTGGCGGCGGCCCGGGCCGAGGTGGAGCAGGCCGTGGCCGAGGCCGAGTCGGGCATCCGCGCCGACCCCTCTGACCTCTTCGACTACACCTACGAGACCCTGACCCCCTGCCTGGCCCGCCAGAAAGCGGAGTTCCTGGCGGCCGGCCGCTTCGGTCAGGGAGGGAGCCATGGCTAAGCGAAACCTCGTCTCCGCGATCAATCTCGCGCTCGACCAGGAGATGGCCCGCAACGATCGCATCGTCCTGCTGGGCGAAGACGTGGGCCGCGAAGGGGGGGTGTTCCGGGTGACCGAGGGACTCCAGGAGAAGTACGGCGAAACGCGCGTGGTGGATACGCCCCTGGCCGAGGCGGCCATCGTGGGCGCCGCCCTGGGCCTTGCCCTGGGCGGGATGTTGCCCGTACCCGAGATCCAGTTCGAGGGGTTCCTCTACCCGGCGCTGAACCAGTTGTGCAACCATATTGCCCGCTACCGCACCCGCACGCGGGGCACCCGGCCCGTGCGTCTGGTGCTGCGCTGTCCCTGGGGGGGAGGCATCCACGCCCCGGAGCACCACTCCGACTCGCCCGAGACGCTCCTGGTTCACACGCCCGGGCTGACCGTGGTCACTCCGTCGAACCCCTACGATGCCAAGGGGCTCATGACGGCGGCGCTGCGGCACCCAGACCCGGTCGTGTACTGCGAGCCCAAGCGCATCTATCGGGCCGTCAAGGGCGAGGTGCCGGAGGAGGAGTACACGGTTCCGATCGGCGTGGCCCAGGTGGTGCGACCGGGCGCCGACGCCACGGTCGTGGCCTGGGGCGCCCTGGTGCGCGAAGCGATGGCCGCGGCCGAGACCCTCGAGGGGGAGGGGATCGGCGTCGAGGTGATCGACCTGCGAACCCTCGCGCCCATGGACTCGGACACGGTGGTCGCGTCGGTGCGAAAGACCGGGCGGCTCGTGGTCGCCCACGAGGCGCCGCGGACCCTGGGGCTGGGGGCCGAGCTCTCGGCGCGGGTGACCGAGGAGGCGTTGACCGCCCTGCTGGCGCCGGTGGAGCGGGTAACGGGGTACGACACGGTAATGCCCCTCTACCGGCTCGAGAATCACTACCTGCCCGACGCGGCCCGGATCGAGAGGGGCGTGCGCAAGGTGATGGCGTACTAGGACCGGAACCGGCGACCCCTGATCCCTGATCACCGGAGGCTCCCCATGGTGCACGAGTTTCGGTTTCCCGACGTCGGGGAAGGGATCGTCGAAGGAGAGATCGTCGCGTGGAAGGTGAAGGTGGGCGATCGGGTCGAGGCCCATCAGGTCCTGCTCGAGATGGAGACCGACAAGGCCGTGGTCGAGATCCCCTCGCCGTTCGCCGGCACGGTCCACAGCCTCACCGGCGAGCCTGGCGATGTGATCCGGGTGGGTGAGGTGATCGCCGCCATCGACGACAGCGTCGAGGCCGTGCCCGAGCCCTCGCCGCCGAGAGCGGCTCTCCGGGCCGATCTCGATGTCCCGCTACCGGGCGCACATCGTCGGCCGGAGGCGTCGGCGAAGGGCTCCCCGGTGCGCCGCGGATCGGTGGGCGTCGTGGGGGAGCTCGAGGAGGCGCCCGACGAAGAGGAGGAGCGTTCCGCGGAGGCCGCCGAGAGCCCGACGCCCCTCTCCGTGCCCCGGGTGGAGGCGTTGCCGAAAGATCGCCTCCTGGCGAAGCAGCTGGGAGTGGATCTCTCCGGCGTGCGGGGCACCGGTCCCGGAGGCCGCATCACCGAGGCGGATCTCCGCAGCTACGCCGCTCGAGGCGTACCGGAGCACGGAAGGGGTGCGCCCGTCGGGGTCCTGGGGCGCGACGACTACGGCCCGGTGGAGCGCCTTCCGCTGCGCGGTGTGCGCCGCAAGATCGCCGAGGCGATGGTCCGGTCGCTCAGCCGCGCCGCGCAGGTGACCACGGTCGACGAGGCCGACGTGACCCTGCTCAGCCATATTCGCCGCAAGGAGAAGGAAGCGGCCGGGGAGCAGGGGGTGAAGCTCACCTTCCTCCCCTTCGTGATCAAGGCCCTGGTCGGGGCGCTCAAGCGCGAGCCGTTTCTGAACGCCTCCCTGGACGAGGGGGCAGGGGAGATCGTCGTCAAGGGGTACTTCCACGTCGGTGTGGCGGTGGAGACCCGGGACGGCCTTCTCGTGCCGGTCATCCGGGATGCGGATCAGAAGAGCATCCTGACCCTCGCCCGGGAGATCCAGGACCTGGCCCAGCGGGCGCGCAAGCGTGCGCTCGGTCTTCAAGAGCTCAAGGGTGGCACCTTTACGGTCACGAACTACGGCGCCATCGGCGGGCTTTTTGCCACCCCCATCCTGAACGACCCGGAGGTCGGGATCCTCGGCACGGGGAAGATCCTCGAGAAACCCGTGGCCGAGGCGGGCGCCATCAAGGTTCGCCAGGTCATGCCCCTCTCCCTCACGTTCGACCACCGCGTCGTGGATGGGGCCACAGCGCAGCACTTCCTGAACGGCGTGATCCGCCACCTGGAGGACCCCGATCTGCTCCTGATCGGGGGCTGACCCCTTGGAACGTAAACGACCGGTGCCGCCTCGTGGACCGGGCCACGGCCGGGCCCGAGTGAGGGTTCGCCTGCGCCACCGCGTGGCCGCCCTCACGGTTCTGTGCCTGCTTCCGGTCGTGGGCGTGTCGCTCGCGCTCCTGCTCCGGCTCGCCACCGGCTACCTTTGGGACGAGGCGGAAGCGGACGCGGTGCGTTTGGCGGAGCACGCCAGGAGTGCGGCGCGCCAGGCCATGCTGCACAACGAGCCCGAGCAGGTGGCGACCATGCTGGGCTCGTTCGGCCGTCAGGAGGGGGTCCGCTTCCTCCGGCTGTACAACGCGGCCGGCGTCCAGAAAGTGCCCGCCGGCCCGCCGCGGGCGCGCCGGCTCGACCTGGCCGGCCCAGAGTGCACCTCCTGCCACGCCGACCCTCGCACTGCTGAACTGCCCTCCGGCACGTGTGCCCACTGGTCCGGCGACACCCTCCTGCTCCACTACCCGATCCGCAACGAGCCCGCGTGCGGGCGGCCGTCGTGCCATCCCCCTCCTGCGGCGATGAGGCTGCTCGGCGTGCTGGAGGTGGCCATGGACGACACCGAGATCCTTGAGCGGGTCCGGAACCTGCGCCTGCAGGGGATGCTCTGGGGGGGAGTCGTCCTGGCTGCGGCCGCGCTTCCGATCCTCTTTGGGCTCGGGTGGGCTGTGGAGCGCCCCCTGCGCGAGTGTCTGCGGCTCGTGCGCCAGGTCTCGCGGGACAACCTGGCCGTGCGCAGCCGCTTGCAGCGAAGCGACGAGTGGGGAGAGCTCCTCGGCTCCTTCGACTCCATGGTGGCGGCGCTCCAGCGGGCCCGACAGGACCTCGAGGGGCTCAACCGGCACCTGGAGGAGCAGGTGGCCCGGCGGACCCACGAGCTGGAGCAGGCCCTCGAGGCGGCGCAGGAGAGCGATCGGATGAAGACGGAATTCCTGGCGAACCTCAGCCACGAATTCTCGACGCCGCTCCAAGGGGTGATCGGGTACGCGCAGTTGCTGCTCGACGGGATCGACGGCGACGTGACCGGGGTCCAGCGGCGCGATCTGGAGGCGATCCTGCGAAACGGCTTGCGGATGCTCGACTGGGCCGAGGACCTCCTCGAGCTCGCGCGCCTGGATGCGAAGAAGCGCTACCTGTGCGTGGATCGGGTCCGAGTGCAGGACCTCCTCGAAGACGTCGTCCAGGCCGCGGGCGACCCGACCGCGCGGCGCCTGGAGCTGACCCTGCGGGTGGAGCCCGGGTGTCCGGAGGTGTTGGGCGACGTGAGCGCGCTTCGCCGGGCGGTGTTCCACGTCGTCGACAACGCAGTGCGTCACTCCGGGGGCGGACGGGTGTCGGTCGCGGCGAGCGCGACGGGAGACCCCTGGGTCGAGATCGTGGTGGCCGATACGGGGCCGGGCATGGAGGCGGCCGTCCTGGAGGCTGCGCTCCGCGGCTTCGCCTCCAAGGGAGGTGGGGGAGGGCTCGCCGTGGGACTCGGCATGGCCCGCCGGCTCGTGGAGATTCACGGTGGGGTGTTCGACGTCGCGAGCACACTTGGCCAGGGGACCCAAGTCACGATGCGCCTGCCCGTGGCTCCTCCCTCGGAGCGTGAGGCGTGAGCGCCGGCCTCGCAGAGGTTCCCAAGCGTCGGTGGGGAGTCGGCGCGGGCGTTGACCCGACCGCCGAGGCCTGCTACAAGGTGCCGGACCCTTCGCTGACCCTCTTTCGGCTGCCCAGACGCCGTTTCGGACGAATCCCACATGCCCTTGGGTGCGGTCACCGACGACCTCGTGCGAGACCTGGAGGAGTTGCGCTTCGGGTCCCCGGTCACCCACGTCTACAATCCGCTCCGGTACGCCCGCGCTCCCTACGATCTGTACCTTGCCCGGTATGGGACCGCCCCGAAAGAGGTCGTGCTCGTGGGCATGAATCCCGGCCCTTGGGGCATGGCGCAGACCGGGGTGCCGTTCGGAGAGGTGCGGTTCGTCCGGGACTGGCTGCGCATCGAGAGGCCCGTGGGGAAGCCGGCCGAGGAGCACCCGAAGCGGCCGGTCGACGGGTTCGCGTGCTGGCGGAGCGAGGTGAGCGGCGCGCGGCTGTGGGGCTGGGCTCGCGACCGGTTCGGGACCCCGGAGCGCTTCTTCGCGCGGTTCTTCGTTGCCAACTACTGTCCGCTCCTGTTCGTCGAGGCCTCCGGGCGAAACCGCACGCCGGACAAGTTGCCGCGGGTGGAACAGACGCCGCTTCTGGCTGCGTGCGACCGCGCCCTGCGCCGGACGGTCGAGTGCCTGCGACCCACCCACGTCGTCGGCGTGGGGCGCTTCGCGGAGCAGCGGATCCGGGCGGCGTTGGCCGGGTTCCCCGCGGCGATGGGTCGCGTTTCGCATCCGAGCCCCGCGAGCCCGGCGGCGAACCGGGGCTGGGAGCGGCTCGTCACCGAGGAGCTGCGGGATCAGGGGATCGAGGTCTAAGGTCCGTGGTTCGGGAATCGGCGTGAATCGGAAGGGGAGAGGGTCGTGATTGGAGATCTGATGAAGGGTGACCTCGTGCGCAGCCAGCGGCTGGGGATTGGCCGGGTGGAGGAGACCTCGGGGTTCGGCGAGGGACAGCGATGCGCCGTGTATTTTGCTCGCAGCGACCGGGTGGCCTCGGTTCCGAAAGGGGATCTCGAGAGCCTGAGTGGCGCAGAAGCGGCTGCCTACGAGCTCGTCAGGCTCGCCGCTCGGGAGCTGCGAGAGGAAGAGAGCTCCAAGATCAAGCTGCACGAGCGGTGGCGGGGGGGCGAGCTCGTTTTCAAGCCCGGCAGCGCCGAGCTCGCGTCCAAGAGCGTCCCCGTCGACGCCTTCTTCCATAAGATCGTGATGGTCCGCGACCGGCTCCGGTTGCTCGAGCAGCAGATCAACGCCCACAAGGGGCTCTTGGACGACGAGAAGGTGGACCTCCAGCAATACATCACCCGGGCCTATGGGTCGCTCACCACCTTCAACTTTCTGTTCGGGGACAAGGCGGACTGGTTCGTCGGGCAGAAGGGGGAGAAGTAGAAGCGGCCCGATGCGGAAGGCTCGGCGCCGGTCGCAGGTCAACCCGAGACACAGGAGGCGTGTCATGAAGAGCAGGTGGATTCTTGTGCTGGTCGGCTGTGTGGTTGCAGGGGCGGGCTGCATGGGGCCCCAGGGGGTTCACGACCACGCGGCGATGAAGGCCGCGCCGTCGGCCGTCATGGCACCGGCCGAAGCGGCCGCGCCGGCCGCGCCGGCTGAGGAGGGAGCCGTGGTGAACATCGGGTGCCCGGTCACGGGCGAGAAGATTTAGGTGACAGCCGACACGCCCCGGTCAACATACAACGGGAAGACGTATTACTTCTGCTGCGCGGGCTGCAAGGTGATGTTCGACAAGAACCCGCAGGAGTACGTCAAGTAGAGAGGAGGCCGGGCGGGAAGGGCCCGGCCTCCTCCCCGCCCGCGCCGCGCTCCCGGGCCCACATCGATGCCCGTGCGCCGCTACCGCACCCCCAGCCGGGCCATCTTCTTGTACAGGGCGGTGCGATGGATGCCGAGCCGACGAGCTGCCTGGGCCCGATTGCCGCCGGCCGCCTCCAGCGCCGACTCGACGGCGGACCGCTCCGCCCGCGCGAGCTCTTCCTCCAGGGTACCTGAGACCGCCTTCGTCCGGCCCCGATCGAGGGTCGGTGGCAGGTGGTGGGAGTCGATGGTCGTGCCCTGCACCTGCCAGGCCATTTGTCGCATCAGGCTGCGGAGCTCCCGCACGTTGCCGGGCCACGCATACCGCGCCAAGGCATCCAGGGCTTCTCGGGAGAGCCGGCGCGAGGGCAGACTCTCCCGCTGACACACCTCCGCGAGAAAGTGCCGGGCCAGGAGAGGGATGTCCCCCGGCCGAGCGCGGAGCGGGGGGAGCTCGAGGGGAATCTCGTGGACCCGGTAGTAGAGGTCGCTTCGGAACTCTCCCTTCGCCACCCTGGCCGCGAGGTCTCGGTTCGTGGCCACCACCAGCCGAAAGTCCACGGAGAGGGGAGACGTTCCCCCGAGACGTTCCACGGACCGCTCCTCGAGGACGCGTAGGAGCTTGGCCTGGCTGTCCTGCGGCAGCTCCCCCACCTCATCGAGAAAGAGCGTCCCCCCCGTCGCGAGCTCGAACTTTCCCGGTTTTCCCTTGCGCCGGGCCCCGCTGAACGCCCCCTCCTCATAGCCAAAGAGCTCCGACTCGAGGAGGTCCCGGGGGATCGCGGCGCAGTTGACCGCCACGAAGGGACCCTTCTTGCGGCGCGACGCCTCGTGGAGCGCTTGGGCGAAGAGCTCCTTGCCCGTTCCGCTCTCTCCCAGCAGGAGCACCGTCGCCGCGGAGTCGGCGACGCGGCGCGCTTGGTCGATCACGCGGAGCATCTGCGGGTCGGTGGTCAAAATGTCCCCGAACGACCACCGCCGCCCGCGCATCTCGGCCAGGAGAGTCTCGTAGCGCTCCACCTGGCGCTCCATGGTCCGCACGCGGTCCGCGAGCTCCTGCACCTGCTCCGGGCTCTGGAAGAGGATCCGGCCGACGGCGCCGATGACTTCTTTGTCGTGGCGGACCGGCAGGTTCACCGTGACCTTCGTCTGGCCGGCCAGGTCCATGAGCTGGGCCCGGTCCGGCACCCCCGTGCGGGCCACCTCGGGCAGGCGGCTCGCGGGAGAGAGGTCCGAGAGGAGGAGACCCGTCGCGCCGCCCCTCTCCAGGCCGAACCAGGCTTCGTTGGTCGGGCTGAGAAAGGTGACCCTCCCCTCCGGGTCCACGGCGGTCAGACCCTCGTAGGGATTGTCGAGGACGAGCCGCACCATCTCCTCGTTCACGGGGCAGTCTCCGTACGGGCCGAGGATCCGGTCCGCGGACCGGACGGGGCGGATCAGGAGAACTTCTACCTCTTCCCGGCCCTCGGCCTGCACGAACCACCCCTCGCCCCAGAACCGCCACTGCCCCGGCTCGAGGTTTCGCAGCTCCTCCGGGAGCGGCGCCTCCAACTCAAGGTTCAGACCCGCAGAGGCGAAGAAGCCGGGCGTCAGCCCCGAAACCCGCCCTGTTCCGTCCAGGAAGATCAACCCACAGCGACAGTAGTTCGCCGTACGGAGCGCTGGGGGCGAGATTCGTGTATCCATGGGGGTACATGTCTCCTTGAAACTACATGCGGTCGACGGAGAACAGGGAAGCGCTGTCTACCACGGGAGTGTATCTCTCCGGCTACATTCTCGATCCTACCAGAATGGCCTGCCTTTGGGCACCCTTTGCCGAAAATGGCCATTTCGAGGGAAGTCCAGGCAGAGGCGTCCGGATTTCGTGGGTGGCACGCCGCTTGCTGTTCCATCACCCAGGTAATCAGACCGTAGTTTGCGCTCCTCGATTTGGCCCGAACAAAGACTTCCGGCATGTGGTCTTGCGGTAGGTCTACCAATGCTGACAACGATTCTAGCAATAAAGGAGAGAGAGATGGCAGAAGATCGGAGCTTTACGTATGACATCTCGATGTTTCAAGACACCTTCGAAAACGAATGCACATACTATGCCGGATTCTTGAGAAATACCCATAGGTATGCCGACCGGACGGCCATCACCTGCTACCTGCGCGACAGGAAATGGTCCTACATGGACGTCAAGAAGGAGTGCAACAAGCTCGCTCACGCCCTCCGAAGAGATGGTGTGGCCAAGGCCGACCTCGTTATGTATCAGATGTACAACTGTGCAGAATGGATCTTCCTGTATCTGGCTCCTCAACAGCTCGGGGCCATCAACTGCCCCATCAACTTCCGGCTTTCCTACGGAGAGACTGCCTACACGATCGACGACAGCAAACCGAAGATCTTCTTCTACGACGCCGAGCTCTCCGGCATGGTCGAGAAGGCCCTCCAGTCCGCAAAGCACAAGCCGGACCGCGTCGTGATGGTCGACGTCTCCGGCACCGCCACGCCGATCGCCGGCGCCGTCTCCTTCGAGGAGTACCTCCGGGACTGCCCGGACACGGACGTCGGGATCCGCCGCCCCACGCATATCTACGACGAGACCACGCGGCTCTACACGTCGGGGACGACGGGGATGCCGAAGGGGGTCCCGCTCAACAACATCAACGAGATCTTCAGCGCGCACGACGTAATCATGCACTTTCCCCTCTCCCCGCTGGACACGACGCTCAACATGACGCCGTGGTTCCACCGGGGCGGCCTCTACTCGGGGGGGCCCAATCCGACCCTCTACGTCGGCGGGGGACTCGTGCCCCTTCGGCAGTTCGATGCACCCACAGTCCTGGACCTCGTCGAGAGGTATGGCCTGACCTTTCTCATCGGCGCCCCGGTCACGCTCCAGGCGCTCCACGACGAGCAGTTGCGAAAGCCCAGAGACCTCAGTCGCCTGAAGGGCATCATCACCATGGGAGCGCCCCTGGAGCGGGCAGCGTGCATCCGGTTCCATCAGGTGCTCACCGCGAACATCTTCAACGGCTACGGGTCCACCGAGGGGTTCTGGAACACGTTCCTGCGGCCCTACGACCTGCCCGAGATGGCCGGCGCAGCCGGGCGTTCGTGCACCGACGACGACATGGCGGTCGTCAAGATCTACCCGGACCGGCTGGCCGAGGCCGACGACTACGTGGCCAGGGACAACGAAGAGGTGGGAGAGATCATCGTCAAGCCGAGCGCCAAGTGTTCCTATGCCTATGTCAACAAACCGGCCGAAGCCAAGGCGAAGTACTACAAGGGATGGCTCTACATTGGCGACCTCGGCAAGTGGAACGAGCAGGAGTACGTGACGGTCGTGGGAAGAAAGGACGACATGCTCATCAGCGGCGGCGAGAACATCCAACCGCCCCAGGTGGAGTCGGCACTCAACGAGCACCCCGACGTCGCCGACAGCCTGGTGGTCGGCATGCCGGACGCCAAGTGGGGGCAGGTGGTGGTGGCCTACGTCCGGCCCAAGAATCCATCGCTTTCGGCGAAGGACCTGGACGAGTTCCTGATTCAGCACCCGATGCTGGCCAACTTCAAGCGGCCCCGCTACTACCGCTTTGTCGACATCCTGCCCATGACCGCCACCGGGAAGAAGATGCACTACAAGATTCGGCAGCAGGTGCAGGAAGACGCAACGTCGGGTCGGTTGCAGAGGGCATAACCGGAAACCAGCCCGCGGTCGGGCATTTTGAAAGATGGGAGAGCGGATGTTCGCGAACACGGAAGAGCTGCGAATCTTGAGGGATACGGTGCGCCGGGCGGCCCGGGAGCGGATCGCTCCCTTGGCCCCATCGATCGACGCGGCCGGGGAATTCAACCGTGAGGTGGAGACCCTGTGCTGGGACCTGGGGCTACTGACGCTCATCTTCCCGCCCGAGCACGGCGGGGCAGAGCGGGATCAGGGCACCGCGCTGTGCCTCGCGGTGGAGGAGATCGCGCGCCACTGCGCTGCTTCGGCACTGCTCTTGATCATCCAGGCCGTGGGCAGCTTTCCCATCCTCCACGGCGGCCGGCCGGAGGTGCTCCAACGTCTCTTGCCTCGGATGGTGGAGAACCGGGAGCTCGCCGCCTACCTCGTGACCGAGCCCTCCGCGGGCTCGGACGTCGGTGCCCTCCGCACGACAGCGGTGCGAGACGGCAACGAGTTCGTCCTCACGGGCACGAAGTGCTTTGCCACCAATGGCGGCGTGGCGTCGGTCTACTCCTGCCTGGCGCGGACCTCGGCCGCCGAGGGGCGAGACGGCCTCTCCTTCTTCCTGGTGGAGCGCGACCGCCCAGGGCTGAAGGTCGGAAAGGTGGAGAAGAAACTCGGCCAGCGGGGTTCCAACACCACGGAGGTGATCCTCGACGAGGTGCGGGTGCCGGCGGCGAACCTGCTCGGCCAGGAAGGCAAGGGCTTCCTGCTGGCCATGAAGGACTTCGACATGTCCCGGCCGGCGATCGGCGCACAGGCGTTGGGGATCGCTGAGGGAGCCCTGGCGGAGATGGTGCAGTACGCGAAACAGAGGAAGACCTTCGGGAAGGCCCTGTGCGAGCACCAGATGATCCAGCAGATCCTCGCGGACGGCGCGACGCTGATCGAGGCGTCGCGGGGACTCGTCTACCGGGCCGCACGGCTGTTCGACGACGGGCAGCGCAACACGAAGCTCGCCTCCATGGCGAAAGTCTTCGCCTCGGACGCCGCCATGAAGATCACGACCGACGCCGTCCAGGTCTTCGGAGGATACGGCTACATGCAGGAGTACCCCGTGGAGCGCATGTTCCGCGACGCCAAGCTGACCCAGATCTTCGAGGGCGCCAACCAGATCCAACGGCTGGTCATTGCCAGGGAGATCCTGAAGGAGACCACCTGACCGGTCCAACACCGTCGGAACCAGGAAATGCCACACCCCATCCGGAGGTTGTCCGATGAACCGCCTGACCGAAGAACAGAAAATCACCCTGGACATGGTGCGCAAGGTCGCGGACCGGGAGATCGCACCGAGAGCCAAGGAGCTCGATGAGAAGTCGCTCTTCCCGGAGCACGCGCAGAACCTGTTTGCGGAGCTGGGCCTTCTGAACCCGCTCCTGCCCCCC
>JACRMM010000051.1 GCA_016214985.1 Deltaproteobacteria bacterium
CGGCGTCTCCCAGGACTTCCTCACCGGCAAGCACGGGCCCTGCCCGATGTGCGGCGGGAAGGACCGCTTCCGGTTCGACGACAAGGGCGGCCGAGGGACGTGGATCTGCGGCCGCACCTGCGGATCTGGAAACGGGTTTGAACTCCTGATCCGACTGCACCGTTGGAGCTACCAGGAGGCTGCACAGGCCGTGCACGGCATCGTCGGTGGGTCAACGGCAAGGCAGACGCCCGAGGCCACCAAAAGGGACCCGGCGCGCCTCCTCGCCCGCATTAAGAGCGAGTGCCGACCCCTGACCGGCTCCGACCCGGCGTCGACCTACCTGCGGGCTCGCGGGCTCCGGATCCTGCCCTCCCCTCTTCGGTATCACCCCTCCCTTGCCTACTACGACGACGGCAAGCACAAGGGACCGTTCCCTACCCTCGTGGCGACGGTGGAAGGTCCCGAGGGAGATCTGCGGTCGCTCCACGTCACGTACCTGAACAACGGGCGCAAGGCCGCGGTGCGGAGCGCCCGGAAGGTCATGCCGCCCATCGGGACCATCACCGGGGCAGCGGTGCGGCTCTTCCCGCTGGCCGAGTACCTGGGGCTTGCCGAGGGGATCGAGACGGCGATTGCCGCGCATGAACTCTTCGGCCTGCCCGTGTGGGCGGCGCTCAACGCGAACGGGTTGGAACGCTTCGACCCGCCGGCCGGCGTGAGGCGCATCACGGTCTTCGGCGACAACGACGAGAGCTTCGCCGGGCAGAAGGCCGCTTTCGGCGCGGCAGCCCGGCTGACGGCGAAAGGCATCACGACGGACGTGCGGCTTCCCGAGCGACCGGGCTACGACTTCCTGGACGTGCTTTGCTGCCTGCGGATGAGGGAGAGACCGACCTGAGAACGGCGGGCAAAAAAGAAGCGGCCACAGGAGGAGTGAGCCGCTTCAAGAGTGGGAACAACGCCTCCAATGCTACAGGTCCCCCATGAGGTCCGGGTGAGTTGACGGTGAGAAACTGGTGAAGGCAGCAGGAGTCAGCAAGGTCCTCGGCCTCGGCTGTCCTGTCTGCCGCGCCTGGCGACTGAGAGACGCCGAGGAGAGAGACGACGACCGACACGCGCCCGGGTGCGCCCTGCGGGGCGTGACCGACTGCCGGGCGGGACGGTGATGCGCTCGGCTCCCGGGAGCCCCCGGGGGGGAGGGGTCCGACCCCCACCCCCTTAATACTCCGCGCGAGGGTGGTAAGAGGCAATTTGCTGATTTCCGGTTTCTTCAGCCCGCTCAAACGAACGCAGTAACCCATAGAACGAGGACGCGATGGAGACAAGAAGCAAGCGAGGAGGAGCAAGGCCTGGAACGGGAGGGGCGCGGCCGGGAGCCGGCCGAAAGCCCATGGATATCTCCGAAAAGGAGAAGGCCTCGGTTCTCAAAGCCGCCCGTCTGGCGGCCAAGAAATATGGGAGTACCCCATGGGAGATCCTGTTTCGCATTATGCACAACGACTTGGATCAAACCGACGTGACGGTTCGGGAACAACTCGCGGCGATCAAGATATTCAGGGAGTGCGTCATTGCGACGACGAGCCATAACGTCAACGAGGAGACCCCCCCTTGCGCCCCCGTCGTCTTGCCCATGATGGCCGACGACCCGGCGAAACTCGACATGA
The DNA here is from genome assembly GCA_016214985.1 of Deltaproteobacteria bacterium. Taxonomy (GTDB): domain Bacteria; phylum Desulfobacterota; class Deferrisomatia; order Deferrisomatales; family JACRMM01; genus JACRMM01. The sequence continues at coordinate 1,647 of JACRMM010000051.1, forward strand.
ACGCAACGCCTTTGATGCGTGGGGAGGCCCTTCAATGAACAAGCGGCAGGCAGCGAAGCAGAAAGCCCTCCTGATGGAATCTCGGAGGGAACTCCCGAAGAGGAAGACGGTGGAGCAATTCGCCGCCCACGTTCCGCGCCCTCCTAGCCGAGGTGGACGCGACGAAGGGGCAGTTCGTGAAGGTGATGTGGGAATGAAACAAGCAGGAAGGCGGAAGGCCCTCACTTGACGTGCCCGCCTCACCAAGTATTTTCCCCGCGCGTGCGTCCGACGCACTGCGGGCCGGCCATGGGGTGGCGAGACGGATGGAGCGCAAGGAGAGGAGGGGGAAGACGTGAAGGCAAGAATTGGGGCGGGACTGCTGGCCCTTAGTCTGGGGGCTGTTTCCGGGTGCGGTTGGCTGTTCTCCCAAAAACAGTTGCGCCCGAGCCCGCCTGAGTATGTGGCAGCGATTCCAGAAAGCTCGAAGCTGGCGGTGATCCCTTTCAACCACTACATAGACCAGCAGCAATTCGCCTCGCAAATTGAGGCACAGCTGGTGGCGCTCGGGTTCTCTCTTGTGGTTCCGTCAGAGGGTGCGAAGCAGATCGAAGAGCGTAAGGGCGCGTCCATGGACTCGAGTAGTAACCAAACCTCAGCTCGCAGCACGGGTGGTAACTTAGAACTCCAGGAGGTGCGTATCGCTAAGTACCTGGAAGCCGAGGGAACTCCTGTCGACTACTTCGTCTATACCATCTGGACAGAGAATCTGTCAGGGTCCGTGAAAGTATCTAGGAAGTCGGATCGTCAGGTTCTTGGGGTGGTGCAGATCAGGGCGCGGGACCCCCGCGAGCTCCAGCCACAACTGCTTTCCGGGCTCGAAAAGATGCGCCTAATCTACAAGAAGGGGTCTGTGTCTGTGGCCCCTCCCCCGCCCCTGGCGCAGTAATCCCGGCAAGCTACCCGCAAGACGCCCGCACCCTGACGACAGTTCAACGCGGAGGGGTGAGACGGTTCCTTGACGCCCTCCCCCCTTCCGGTAGGTTCCGCGCTTGAATGTCAGGAAATGGTAGGAGGGAGAGATGAAGAACGGGGAGACTGTCGCGGTAGTGGTACTGGTGGCGCTGGGGCTGGCCGGGTGCGGGGCGATCCATCGGTCGTACGCAAAGCCGGAGGCGTACCGGGGGGTTCGAACCATCCGCCTCGTTGACGAGACGTCGCCCATCCTCCTGCGAGCCTCGAACGCTGCCCAGGTGGCCGAAGCCTTTAGGATGGACTTCGAGGGAAAGGGATACACGGTCTGTTCGACGCCCGATTGCCGGGCCGATGCGGTGGGGACGGTTCGGGCGACGCGCTACGAGCAGCGAGAACTGAACACGGTGAGGCAGACGGTCTACTCCCTCGTCGCCTTTCGGCTAGATTTGAGGCGGTCCGACGGCCAAGTGCTCCTGGCCGTGGAACCATACAGCGAGGACACGCTCGCGTTGGATTTCGTGGCGGGACGATTGGTCCAGGATACCATGGACTACTACGTGCCGAAGTGCTCCCCGTGACAAGGCGCTCGGCGATGGTGGTGTGTCTCGTGCTGGCGGGGTGCGCAGGCCACCGCTCCTACGCTCCGCCAGAGGCTTACCGAGGCGTCAAGACCATCCGCCTTGTTGACGAGACCTCGCCGATCCTGCTGCGCACCTCAGACGCCGGCCGGGTGGCCCCCCTTGTCAGGCTGGTCTTCGAGACGCAGGGTTACGAGGTGTGCACGACGCCCGAGTGCTCGGCGGATGCCTCCGGGACGATTAGGACGACGCAGTACGAGGCAGGCGAACGCATCAAGACCGGCTTGAGCGGGATATTTTCACCACTGAGAGTGATCGGACTCCCGGTGACCAAGACCTATTCCACCGTCGCCTTTCGGCTGGACCTGAGCAGGGCGAACGGGCAAGTGCTCCTCGCCCTCCAACCGTACCGACAGGACACCGTCTCGGTTGAATCCCTGACGGGGCAACTCGTCCAGGAACTCCTGGACTACTACGTGCCGAAGTGCTCGCCGTGATCTCCGAAAGCCGCACCGCCCACGCGACGGGGAGAAACTGACCCATCACCTCGCCCGTGGAGGCGCGGCGAGCGGTGACGCTGCGCTTGACACGCTTCGAGTGACCATTACCGTGGACGCGACAACCGGCGCCGCTTCTCCCCCCGGAGGTGCGCCGGTACGCCCCCCAAGGCAGTGAGTGGCCGCGGGGGGCGGTTCTTCGTCCGGGTGCGGGAATGGGACCCGCGGCGCGGAGTCGCCGGCCGCGACAGGTCACGGACAAGACGCACCGCGTCAGATTGTGTACCCCAGCGTGTACCCCAGCCCAAGAAAGCCAAAAGGGGCTACGACTCTAGAGCCGTAACTCCTTGAAATTACTGGAGCCGAGAGCCAGACTCGAACTGGCGACCTACTGATTACGAATCAGTTGCTCTACCGACTGAGCTATCCCGGCGCGGAAGAAGACCGAGGTTATAGCAAACGGAACAGGCCGGTGTAAAGGCGAAATCCTCTTATCCCCGGAGAGCGAGGCTGATGAGGTCGGCCAGGGTGGCGAGCGTCTCGATGTCGTCGTCGTGAAACGGCTCCTCTCCCTCGTTTCGGTCGGCGTAGAGCACTCCGATGGTCTCCGTGTCCTTCAGGATGGGAAGGACGGCAAAGCAGGGAGCATCGAGCGTGCGCGCCTCCCGGGCGCTCAGGAGTCGGGAGAAGTATGGCATGCGCGCATCGAAGGCGTGCACCGTCTGCCCGGCGCGCAGGACTTCGGTGATCACCCCCTCTTCGTCCCGCGGAAACACGAAGCCCTCCAGAAATGCCGGGGTCACGTCGCCGTCTGCCCAGGCAGGGCGGACCGCGGCGGCGGGGCCACCGCCGAGGCCCACAACCGTTCGGCGGGATCCGGCGATCTCACGGGCCGCCCGAAGAACGCGGAGAATGACCGTCTCCCTCGCGGCTCCCTGCACCAGTAGGGCGTGCACCTCCCGGATCGCCGCCATCTCCGCCCTTCTCGCCTCGGTCCGCCGTCGCTCGCCCTCCTGCTCGCTGAAGACATCGGAGAGGCGCCGGTTCTCTTCCTCTACCCACAGGGCGTAAACCTTGAGGTCGCCCACTTCGATTTCGAAGAAACTCGCGTACTCGCAAAGCCTGGCGGGAAGGCCCTGCAGGATGCCAAGCACGGGACCCACGGGCTTGCGCAACACACGGGCCAGCTTCGGCGCCAGGTCGTGCGCATCGGGCGAGTCCCCCGACAGCGCCCCCGACAACGTCTTGGCCGCGCTGACAAGGAAGGCCAGCAGGTCTCCCCGGTCGGACGGCGGCGCCGAAAAGCAGCGATGGTGCTGGGTCATCGCCTTCCGGAGGACCTCGGGCAGCTCCCACCGTCGCGCCAACTCGCCCGCAACTCCGGTGTGGTCAACACCGAACAGCTCCCGTTCGGCCGCCAGGAGGCCCGGGCCACGGGGCGCACTCCCGTAGAGCTGGCTCGCCCGCTCGGGGTCGTGTTGGGCCAGGACGAGCTTCCCCACGTCGTGGAGAAGACCGGCCACGAAGGCCTCCTCCGAAACCGTCACCCCGAAGAGCCCCGCCAACTCCTGGCAGATGACGGCGGTAGAAATGGCCTCGCGCCAGAACCCTTCGAGGATGGCCCCTCCCCTTTGGAGCGCCGAGAGCAGGTGGTACGTGCCGAGCCCCAGAGACATCGCCCGCACCGACTGAAACCCCAGGAGCATGACGGCGCGGGAGACCGTGGTGACACGCTGCGCATACAGCGCGTATCGCGCCGAGTTGGCGATGCGCAGGAGCTTCAACGTGAGCGCCTGGTCCCGCAGGATGACCTCCGCCATCTCCGCCGCGCTGGCCTTGGGATCGGAGGCCACGCGGGCGATCTTCACGAGCACCTGGGGCAGGCTGGGCAGCTCCCTCATCTCGTCGAGGAAGCCGAACGTGTTTTCGGTGGCACGCCGGGCCTCAGCCATGGCCGCTTCTCTCCTCGGCCAGGCTGGACGCCAGCCGGTCCCGAAGGTCGTCGAGCGCGTCGGCTGCCGGCCCCAGACCGGCGAGGGCCTGCACGGGCACTGGGGGGACCTCAGTCCCGATACCCGGAGCCACGCTCCAGGCCAGCCAATCTGCTACGGCGGCGAGGCATCCCAGCTCCGACGGTTCCTCGTCGTGATGGGTCCCCACGGCATCGGCCAACGCGACGGGGATCTCCCACTGTTCCAGGAGCACCTGCCCGAGGTGCCCGTGGTGGAAGCCCAGCTGCGCCAACTCGCCCGCGGTGCCGATCGATCTCGCGTAGACGCGCGGGAACTTGGCGGCCATGACGCCCTTGGCGATGTCGTGAAACAGCCCGGCGAGGAACGCCTCCTCCGCAGCGTCCCCATGCCCCTCGACCCGGCGACGCAGCTCGCGGCACGCCACCCCGGCCGCGAAACAGTGCTCCCACAGGAGGTTCGCGTGCGGGCCGGCCGCGGCGAGCACCCGGTGCACGGCCGAGCTCAGGATCAGGGTGTGGATCGTCTTGAAGCCGAGGAGAAGGATGGCGGACGCAAGGGTGGAGATGGCCCGTTTTCGTCGATAGAAGGCCGAGTTGGCCAAGCGGAGGACGCTGAGCGCGAGCGCCGGGTCCCGGCTCAGCACCGCCTGTAGCTCTTCCGGCTCGGTGGTGGGGTTAGAGAGGAGGGCCAACGCCTCCTGGGCCACCAAGGGCAGAGCAGGAAGGTCGCGGACCATGCCGGCAACACGGTCGAGGGCAGCGCGTTCCATGGCAGACGCTCGTTCGGCCTGGGGTAAATTCGACGCCATCCCGCAATGGATCGGCACGAACACCTCGGACCTTCAGTCGAGCGTTGCTTCTCGTCGTCGCCCGTGTACCGGCCGGGCGTCTGCCCCTCGGCCCCTACCGGTTGCGAGAGTCCGGCCTCGGCTCCCGCGAAGCGAGGGAACGGGTCGGTGTGGTGCGCCGACGCTCACCCCGAACGGCTGAGACGTGGGCGAAGAAGCGGGCGCGCCGGTACGCCCTGGAGGCCTCGAAGAGCTCCCCTTCCTCCGTCGCCAGGCGGCCGAGCCCCTCGTAGAACGAGGTCAGGGGGTCTTGCGTCGAATCGGATTGGGCCGGGAGGTTGAGTCGAGTCGTCATGTCCGTCCCTCCTCGTCACGTCCTCGTCACGGGTTCCGGTCGCCCAGGGTACACGCTCCGCAGGGCGGTGGGTCCCCTGCTCGGGCACTTCTATCCGAACGGGCCGCGGATTTCGCCGATCGGCTCTCGGCCTTGCGACTCTCCTCCATCCTCCACAAACCTTCGTTCGCGGGCCACCAGAAAAGAGACGGGCCGCCCCGCCGTGCTGGCAGAAGCGGCCCTGAGAGACAATACGCTCTCGGAATCAGATCTTCTGGATCGCAGGCCTCGCGTCCGGCGCCACTTGCGGCTGCACGGCCTTCTTCGGGTCTCGGATCGCGAGGGAGAGGGCTGCGCCGAGCGCGAGTGCCACGCCGGCGGTGGCGAAGCAGGCGTCGAAGTTGCCGGTGGCGGCCTTGAGCATCTCGGAGAGGCGGCCCAGGACGAACCCGCCCACGCCCCAGGCGCTGAAGAGCACGCCGTAGTTTACGCCGAAGTTCTTCAGGCCCCAGAGGTCCTTGGCGAAGGAGGGGAAGAGCGAGAGGTTCGTGCCGTAGTTGAACCCGATGAAGGTGGCGAGTAGCACGATGGGCAACGCGCCGAAGCCCTTCGCGCCCACGACCGGAATCGCGACGAACATGAGGATGGCCTGGAAGCACATCATAAGGAGCAGGGTGCGGGCGCGACCGATCTTGTCCGAGAGGACGCCCGCCAAGATGCGGCCGCCGGCGTTGCCGATGGCCATGATCGCCACCGCCACGAAGGCCATCTCGCCCAGGCTCTTCTTCGCCATGCCTGCTACGCTGCCGATGACCATGAGGCCCGCGCCGGAGCCGATGAAGAACAGGAGCCAGAGCACGTAGAAGCCCGGGGTCTTGATGATCTGGGACGGGGTCATGTCGACCGCCTTCTTCAACTTCGCCGCGGCCGCCGCCGGGACCGCCCCCTCAGGCACGTAGCCTTTGGGTGGGTTGACCAGGAGCATGGAGAGCAGGCTGACGACGATCAGGAACGCGACGCCGAAGAAGAGCATGGCCGACTGGAGGCCCCAGTGGTTGACCAGATACTTGGAAAGCGGCGCGATGTAGACCGATGCGAGGCCGAAGCCCGAGACCACGAGCCCGGCGATGAGCCCCGTGCGCCGCGGAGGGAACCACTTGAGCGCCGGAGGCGTGGCGGCTGAGTATCCAAACCCGATTCCGGTGCCGGCGAGCACGCCGAAACCCAAGACCCACGCCGTGTAGCTGGTGGTCTGCGAGATCCAGAGGAAGCCCAGGCTGACGAGGACACCGCCGATGAGCGCCGTGATCCGGGGGCTGAGCCGGTCCTGGATCCTGCCCGCCACGATCATGGCGAAGGTGAAGACCAGGCAGCACACGGCGTAGGGATCGTTCAAGGATGCCGGATGCCAGTTGAACGCGCCCGCCCCCCCCTTCTCGATGGACGCCTTGATCGCGTCCTTGAAGATGCTCCAGGTGTAAAGGATCCCTAGAGCGAGGTTGATCCCCGTGCCCGCAAAGGTGACCACCCATCCCTTGTTCCGTGCTGGCTGCGACATCTCCTGTCTCCTCTCTTCGCGCATGGGTTCCGTAAGGACAACCGGTTGTTCCGCCAGGGAAGGCTCCTCTCCGTCTAAGAGGTCCTCCATCGATCGCGAGAGGCGTTCGGCCTCGTCGTGGATCACCTTCAGAAACTGCCGCCCCTTCTCCCGGTCGTGCAGGTCATAGCGGAGCAGGATCTCGGAACAGGATCGAATGGCGGTCAGTGGCGTGCGCACCGTGTGGCTCACCTGGGAGACCAGGTCGCGACGCATCTGCTGAAGATACGGGAGGTTCTCGCGGCTTCGGACGAGCCGATACCGGTCGCACTGGCGGTAGTCGGCGCTGCAGTAGCGCACCATGAGCCCGACGTCGTGGGCCGAGGCGTGTTCGCAGCCGACCTCACAGAGACTTTCCGCTTTTCCGAAGTAGGGACAGACGGCCTGGTTCATCACGGCTCCCTCGCTTATCGGTGCCGCCGCGGTTCGCCCCCGGAAAAGCAAGAACCAGTCCACGGGTTTCCCATGTGTTTCGATATAAATTTTATCTATACATATCAGCTATTTTCATAAATGTTCACCTTAGATGGACGTGAGTACACAAACACCGTTTTGCCGGAATGCAAACGCTCCCGGCCGCGCGAGGGTCCGCGGACGCTCGAAGAGCCCGAGGCGGCGCTTGAATTTCTTCTGGAATTTTGGGAGGTTAGCTGGAGAGAGAGGGGCTCTGGGAGCGGCGGTCGCAGGAACGCGACGCCGTCGGAAACGAATTCGCAGAAGTGCGAACGGTCAGCTGCCGTCCCTGCGAATCCCGTACTTCTTGATCTTGCGGTAGAGGGTCGCGATGTTCAGGCCGGCCTCGAAGGCCGCGGCTTCGACGTTGCCGCCGTGGCGGCGGAGCACGCTTCTCAGATAGTCAGCCTCGAAGCGCGCCATGGCCGCGGCGTGAGCGCTGGCGTCGCCCTCCCCCTCCTCGCCGGCCGCCACCACGGTGCTCGGCACGTCGATGAACTGGGCCAGCACGGGCAGGCTCACGGTGTCGCCGCCCTCCATCGCCAGAGCAGCCTCGATGGCGTTTCGGAGCTCGCGGATGTTGCCGGGCCAGGGGTAGGCGCAGGCCACCTCGAGGGCTTCGGGAGAGAGCCCCCGCACCGCCGTGCCGAACTTGGCGTTCTGCAGTTGGATGAAGTGCGCGGCGAGCAGGGGGATGTCCGCGACCCGCTCCCGCAACGGCGGCAGATGGATGTTGACGACATTGAGCCGGTAGAACAGGTCCTCGCGAAAGGTACCCGCCTTCACGCACGCCTTGAGGTCAGCGTTGGTAGCGGAGAGGATCCGGACGTTCACCCGCGTCGGAGCCGTATCGCCCAGACGCAGGAACTCCCGCTCCTGGAGGAAGCGCAGGAGGGTCTTCTGAACATTGCTCGGCAGGGTCCCCACCTCGTCGAGGAACAGCGTGCCGCCGTCGGCTGTCTCCAGAAGGCCCCGGCGGTCCTCCCGCGCCCCGGTGAACGCGCCCTTGCGGTAGCCAAAGAGCTCTCCTTCGAGGATCGACTCCGGCAGCGCACCGCAATTGATGGCAACGAATCGGCTGTCGCGGCGGGGGGAGTTGTAGTGGATCGCCTGGGCGATGAGCTCCTTGCCCGTGCCCGACTCGCCGGTGACCAGGACCGAGAGGTCCCGGGGCGCGATCTTCTCGACCTTGTCGAGCAGGGCCTTCAGCGCCGAGGACGCGCCGATGATATTGTCGAACCGGAACTTGCCGGCCAGCTCCTCTCGCAGCCCTTCGTTCTCCTCCAAGAGCTCGATGTGCTTCAGGGCGTTCCGGACGCGGTAGAGCAACTCCTCGGGCTCGAAGGGCTTGGTGAGCATGTCGTAGGCCCCCCGCCGCAGCGCCTGGATCGACACCTCAACGGTTGCGTACGCGGTGATCATGATCACCGGGAGCGCCGGCGCCTTCTCCTTGACCCGGCGCAGGACCTCGAGGCCGTCGAGGCCCGGCATCTTCACGTCGGTGATCACGACGTCCCAGAGACCCGGCTCGAACCGCTCCATGGCCTCGAAGGAGCGGGTGAAAGCCGTAACCTCGTACCCGTTGTCCTGGAGGATGGCCTCGACCATCCGGCAGATCCCCTCCTCGTTGTCGATCAGCAGGACGCGTTTCGGAGCCGCCATTCAGAACTCCTCGCGGTTCAGGGGCAGGCGCACCGTTACCGTGGTCCCCCGCCCCACCTCGCTCACCACCCCGATGGTGCCGAGGTGGGACTCCACGATGCGCTTGGTGATGGCGAGCCCGAGGCCGGTGCCCCGGGTCTTGGTCGTGAAGAACGGCTCGAACACCCTCTCCTGGTGCTCCGCCGGGATGCCGGCTCCGTCGTCCTGAAACGCGGCGCAGAGGTGATCCTCGTCGTCCCGGTAGGTGCTGACCGTGAGCGTACCGCCTTCTTCCATCGCCGCTCCCGCGTTTAGGATCAGGTTCATCGCCACCTGCCGGATCTGGTCCGGGTCGAGTTGGGCCGGGGGCAGGTCGGGCGTAAACGCCTTCACCACCTTCACGTGGCGCATGTCGGCGTGATTGGCGGCGAAGTCCACGATCTGGTCCAGAAGCACGTTCAAGTCCGTCTCCTCCAGGAGCGGCTTGGGCGTTCGGGCGTAACTCAGGAGATCTTGGACGATCTTCTTGCAGCGTTTGCTCTCGCGCTTGATCTCCTGAACGTAGCGAAGGTTCGGGTCCGAGGGATCGATCTTGCCCTCCAGGTACCCGGCGTAGCCCAGAATGACGCCCAGCGGGTTGTTGATCTCGTGGGCGACCCCGGAGGAGAGAACGCCCAGGGACGCCATCTTCTCGTTCTGGGCCAGGCTCGTCTCCATCTCCCGGTTGCGCCGGATGATGTCGGTCATGCGGTTGAACGCGGCGGCGAGCTCGCCGAACTCGTCCGTGGTCCGAACCTCCATCCGCACGTCGAGCCGACCCCGCTTCACCTGGCGGATCACCCCGATCATGTGTTCGATCGGGTCGGTCAGAACCTTGGCCACCAGGAGCACGAGTGCGGACGCCGCCAGCCAGACCGCGGCCGTCAACGCGGCCATGCTCAGGACGATGCGGCCCTGCATCTTGTTGGCTTCACGGTAGAACTCGTCCTCGTAGGAACCGACCGCCACGATCCAGTCCCAAGGCGGGAAGTACTCGTAGCGGACGATCTTCATCCGCGGCGACTTGTCTCCCACATTCCTCCACGGGTAGCGGATCCAGCCACTCTTCGTGGCGCACATCTCCCGGATGAAGGCACGGCCGCTCTCGTCGCGCTCGTCGTAGATGCGCTGCCCCTCCCGGTCCGGGTGGATCGTCAAGACCCCTTGCGTGGTCATGGCATAGATGTAGCCCGTCCGGCCCACCCGTTTCGCCTTGATCCGGTCCTTGAGCTCTTCGAAGGACTTCTTCTCGAACGCCAGGTCCTCGTAGCTCTCCTCCAGGTAGCCGCCCGCGGCCACGATCCAGTCCCAGTCCTTGAAGTACCGGTAGGCCACAGCCTTTCGGCGGGCAGCCCGGTCGCCGAGCAGCGCGTTTCGCCACGGGTAGACGATGTGGAGCACCTCGCCGGGGCGCGACCGCAGCGCCGACTGACACATCTCGCGAATGAAGTAGCGCCCGTTCTCGTCCTTCGCGTCATAGATATTCTCCCCCTCCTGCGCCACGTGGACCGTGAGGTCGCCCTGGCTCGTCATGGCGTAGAGGTAGCCGGTATCCCCAACGCTGACCCCCTTCAAGGCCTTGCGAACCTCGGCCATGGCGGTCGCTCGGTCGATCCTCCCCTGGTGGCGCTGCCGCTCCTCGGCCTGCACCACGCCGTACGCCAGGTTCACGAGCGCCTCCAGGTCTCGGGTCGCGCTGCGCTTCTTGTCCTCCTTGTAGACCTGGAACTGCTGGTAGTGGGCGTTGATGAGATCGGTGGCGAAGTCCGCCATGTGCCCGAGATCGTCTTTGCTCGTCTGGGTGATGCCCCGGTAGGCTTGGCGGTTGGCAATGGTCCCGACGAGGGCGCCCATGAGAATCACGGGGACCGTCACCAGGGGCAGGACGACCAGCAGCATCTTCCAGCGAAGGCGCAGGTCGTTGACGCGGCGGTAGAGCCATTTCAACACGGGCTTGGCCGACCTTCCGAAGAACGAGTCCACCGGCGAGGCGTCGTCCTGCCGGTCCGGGCGGCCGCCATTATAACGTCGGTTCGCCGGCGGGGCACAAGGGGGTGTGGCAGCCAGAACCCCGGCAGGACCCGGGCCGTTGGGCATTGCGGCCGCGTGGCCGCACCTTTTTCTGGGGTAGTGGCGAGTTGCCGGGAGAGTGAGACCGGCGCGCAGGCAAGGGCTTCGGACGGCGGAAGAGGATACGAAGACGACTCAGGGAGCCTTCGGGCCGTGAGTCGGGAGCGCCGGGACGACCAGGCGGAACCGAGCTCCTCGGCCGGGTTCACTCGCGAGCTCCACGCGGCCGCCGTGGGCGTGCGCTACGTCACGCACGACCGAGAGCCCGAGGCCCGCTCCCTCTCCCACGTCCTTGGTCGTAAAGAACGGGTCGAAGAGCAAGGGAGCGCAGGCTTCCGGCACGCCGGGCCCGTCGTCCTCCACCTCGAGCCACGCCTCCGAGGCGTCGGGTCCGAGACCCGAAGCGAGACGGATCCACCTCCCGCCCTGCGACACTGCCCAAAGAGCATTCTCCAGCAGGTTCCAAAGAGCCTGGTGGAGCGCCCCTCCGCACACCTGGGCGAGAACGGCTTGGGGTGTCTCCACCTTCAGCTCCACCCCGGCCGGGACCCGAGCTTCGATGAGCCGGGCCGCCGCGCGCACCGACTCGGAGAGGTCCAACTCCTCCAGGTCCGCTCGATCCACGCGGCTGAAGTCCTTGAGGGCCTGCACAATCCGGGACACCCGATCCGCGCCCTCCTTGGCGTCCGCCAGGACCTCGGGGAAGTCGGAGAGCACCACGGCGAGATCGACGCCGTGCGCTGCCTCGGCGACGCGTTCGGCCGCCTCGGGCTTGCCCGTTCCTTCCTCCGCAAGCGCCTGCACGGCCCGGAGCACCGGTGTCACGTCGTTCAGATAGTCTCGGGCGGCGCCCAGGTTGCCCGCTACGAACGCCAGGGGGTTGTTGATCTCGTGGGCCACGCCGGAGGCGAGCCGGCCGAGGCTCGCCTGGCGGTCCCGCGCGAACGCCTCTCTCTGCGCCCGGAGGGCTTCTTCCGACGCCTGTTGAATGCCCCGCCCCAGGTCCTGCACCAGCGCCTCCAACTGCGCGTCGGCCTCCCGAAGCCTGACGTCCGCCTCCGCCAACGCGTCCCGGTGTCGCTCAACGGCCTCCCGGTGCCGATCCGACGCCGCCTGCCGCGAGAGCTCGGCGTACAGGACCCACTCGAGGCTGTCCCTCAGCACGGGCAGCAGCGCCTTGATCCTCGCCCTCTCCGCGGAGGCGCAACCCTCACCGCCCGCTGGAGCAACGGTGGCCCCGAGCAGCAGAAGACCCAGCACCGCGTCCGCCGGGCCTACGGGTGTCACCTGCCAGAGGAGCTCCGCCCCCTCCTCCGCCTCGAACGCTCCGTCCGGACGGTCGTCGCGCTCCGCCGGTTCAGCGGCCGAGCGCGAGGTGACTCGCGTCAAACCGGCCTCGGCCACCGCGGCTACATCAGCGCCCTTGGGGAAGAAAGCGGCGAGCAGGGTACCGTCGGCGGCCGCCAATGCGACCCCGACTTCCAGGGACCGGGCGACCTCCCGGACCCACTGGTCGGCCCTCACCGGGTCGAGGAGGGTGCTCAGATCTCGGTCCCGATCGACCTCACGCAGGGGGGAGGAGGTCACGAGGGATCCTCGCCCGGGATGCAGCACTCCGGGTGGTCCGCCGAGACGCTTCTCAACAGGACGAGCCCTGCGCCCGCCTCTGACGCCCGGTGGAGCGCTCCCACGAGCGTCGCTAGACTCGCGGCGGCGGCGAGATTGGCCACGGAAGGTCCTCTTCCCCGTGCAGCGCCCCGTCTTTGGTCGGTGGGGCGAGCTTAGACGCGACACACGTAGGCGTGCGGCTCAAGCGTATAGATCTCTTTCAGGTTTCGGATTTTGTCGATGTAAGCTGGCTTGAGGGTCTCGTCCTTGCCCACCAGCAGCACTCCGGACTCCGTGCGCAGGTCCCGGGCAAGGACCATCCCGACCTCGAGCCGGTCCAGGGGCACCTTCATCTCCCTGGCCGGGTTGTAGGCGTCACCGCGCGCTTCCAGGATCCCCAGCAGGGCGCTGAACACCGTCCCATCGAAGTTATGGGAGACCTGACCGTCCAGGGTAGCCAGCAGCAGCGAGTCCTCCCCACCTCGGGTGGGGCGTCCCTTGCTCACGTGATCGTAGGCGTCAAGTACCCGCAGGATACGAGCGCCGAGCGGGATGTCGCTGCTCGACAGGCCATCCGGGTACCCCGAGCCGTCCCAGTTCTCGTGGTGGTGCCGGATCATGCGGCCCACCTCGCCCAGGCTGTCGATGACCTGCAACTGGCTCTGCCCAAGGACCGGGTGCTTGCGCAGCTCGCCGCGCTCCTGATGACCGAGATGCGAGGGGTCCTTGATGATCATGGCGTCAGGAAAGGCGATCTTGCCGATGTCGTGCAGCAGGCCCGCGATCACCACATCCTGCACCGCCCGGCGATCACGAATCCCCAGCCGCGCGCTCAGCGGGATCACCAGACCGGCTACACGGCGGCAGTGGGCACCGATCGCCGGGCTGCGCAGGTCGAGGAGTCCGGCAAACGCCTTCACGATGGAGCCGTTCTGCTGCCGCAGGGTCTCGTTGACCTCCTCCTCCCGCTTCAGGGCGTCGCGGACCTCGGCGGTGCGCTCCAAGACCTTCTTCTCCAGCGACTCGTTGAGCGCGACCAGCTCGTCGTTGTGGCGCCGGACCTTCTCTTGGAGAACCACGTGGTCGCGTCTGAGGTCCAGATCGGCGAGGGCCTGCGCCACGGTCTCGAGCAGGGTGTCGTCCTGCCACGGCTTGACCAGGAATCGGGTCACGTGCCCCTCGTTGATCGCCTCGATCGCGGTGCGAATGTCGGAGTACCCGGTGAGCATCATCCGGACCGCATCGGGCTGGATCTTACGGGCGGCGGTCAGGAACTCCGCGCCGGACATCGCGGGCATCCGCTGGTCCGAAAGGATCAGGGACACCGGGCGGGTCGCGAGCAGCTCGAGCGCCGGACTCCCTCCGAGTGCCGTGAGGATCTCGTAACCCTGGCGCCGGAAGAGCCGGGTCAAGGCCTTCAAGATGTTCTCCTCGTCGTCGACCAGAAGCAGCGTATGGGCCATGATCACGCCTCCCAAAGCACGAATACGTCGCCGCTCCACCAGGGCGTGGCGACCCCTTTCCGAGCGCGGACGACCAGCCCGGGGCTCGGTTGGAGCAACGTGGGCGGCATCGGTTTACCGAGCAGCTCCGCCGGACCACTGACGCCGAGCATCCGGCACGCCTCTGCGTTGGCGACCACCACCCGCCCGTCGCTGCCGGACGCGATCACTCCAACCGGCAATGCATCGTTGACGACCCTGGCGATCCTCGCCTCGTTGGCATCCTGGCTCAACTGACTGGCACTTCGGGTCAGGCGATTGACCTCGGCCAGGCGGGCGGTCTTGTCGCGCAACAAAGCCTGGAGGCGCTCGTTGTGAAGGCGGAGCTCCACTCCGCCGACCGCCTGGGACAAGGTTTCGCGCAGTCGGGTATCGTCCCAGGGTTTGGTCACGAACCGGAAGATCGCACCCTCGTTGACCGCGTCGATCACCGCGGAGAGCTCGGCGTAGCCCGAGAGCACGATGCGAATCGAGCTCGGACTGCGCAGGCGCACCGACTTGAGCAGCTCCACGCCCGTCATGCCCGGCATCCGGTGGTCGGTGACGACCACGTCGAAGGGGCTCTCGTCGAACAGGCCAAGCGCCTCCCTCCCGGACGCTGCATACGCCGTGTCCCAGGGCTCGGACCGGAAGAGTCTCCCCAGCGCCCGCAAGACGTTCGGCTCGTCGTCGACGAACAGGACCCGCGGCCGCTTCTTTGCCGGTACCGGCCGAGCTCCAGCGTCTCCCACTGCGCTCACCATCCTCCTCCTCCCGGCCTCATCCGGCCGGCACGCGTCCCAAACGATTCGGGCCCGTCACTCGGCCCCCCGCGCCGCGACCACGGCCTCGGGGGGATGGACCGGGAGGATCACCGTGAACTCGCTGCCCCGGCCCGGCTCGCTCTCCACGCGGATCTCCCCCCCGTGCTTCCGCACGATCCCCAGCGCTAGGTGAAGCCCGAGCCCGGTCCCCTTGCCCACCGGTTTCGTCGTAAAGAACGGATCGAAGATCTTCCGGAGATGCCCTTCCGGGATGCCCGCCCCCGTGTCGCGCACCGCGACAAACACCCTCGAACCGTCTGGATCGACCCAGGTGCGCAGGGTGAGCACGCCGCGGTCCGAGATCGCCTGCGCAGCATTCACCAGCAGGTTCATGAACACCTGGTTGAGCTGCTGCGGCACGCACAGCACCGCGGGCAGGGCGCCATACTCCTTGACCACCTCGCACTTGTACTTGATCTCGTTCCACGCGATGTTGAGCGTGCTGTCGAGACCCTGGGCGAGGTCCGCGTACTGCCAGTCGGCGCCATCAGGGTGGCTGAAGGTCTTGAGGTCTTGCACGATCCGCCGGATCCGATCTGCACCGTCCCTGCACTCCGCTACGGCATCAGCGGTGTCCCGGACCAGGTAGTCGACGTCCAGCCGGGACCGAACCTCCCCGAAGCGGCGCCACGCCTCCCCGGGGTCGAGACGCCCGCCCATGACCTGCTCCGCCAGAGAGAGCCCTTCCGCATCCATCCGCGCAATGTCTTTGGAATACTCCGCCAGCCGGTTGAGGTTCGACAGGATGAATCCCACGGGGTTATTGATCTCGTGCGCCACGCCGGCCGAAAGCTGGCCGATGCTCGCCATTTTTTCCGACTGCAGCAGGCGGTGCTCCAGCTCTCGTTCGGCCGTGACGTCTTGGAGGCGGAGCACGGCGCCGTTCACGCGGCTGCCCTCCAGCACCGGGAAGACGCGGGCATGGAGGATCCTGCCGTCGTCGTCTCGCCACTCCGCGAGCCTCTGCTCACCAAGCTCGAACACCTGCTCGATGGGAATACAGGCAGGCGCCGCCCCGACGGACGTCAGGAGCTCGGAGCAGCTCTGGCCCAGAAACGTCCGCCACGGCCTCTTCACCAACTGCCGAAAGGCCTCGTTGGCCCGGGTGACCATTCCGGCCCGATCGACCGACGCCATGGGCTCGGTCACCGAGTCGAAGATCGCCTCGATGTCACGCTTTCCTTGGGAAACCTTCTTCTGGAGCTCGGCCCGCTCGGTCACATCCACCACAGACACCACGGCTCCCCCCGACGCGACTTCGGCCGCCTCCAGGGGCTCGGCGGACCACAGGAGCGTCCGCCGGAGGCCCGGAACGTCGGAGTCCGGCGTCTCGACGTTGCGGCAGGGGACCTCCTCGGGCGCACCCAGCTCCCGTGGCAGCCGCCCCACGACGCCCGCCAGGGGCCGGCACAGGATCGCCGCCGCCGCCACGTTCGCCCGCGCGACGGTGCCGTCCGGCCTGAGGACGAGCAGGCCCACCGGAAGGGCGTGGAACACTCCCTCGAGCACCCGCTTCGCCTCCCGGAGATCGCGCCCCTGCTCCTCCACGAGCGTCTGCATCTCGTCGCGGTACCGGCGGTTTTCCCGAGTCAGGTTCCCGAAGGTCACGGCGTCGCGCACGCTGGAGAGCAGCACCTCCATCGCGAAGGGCTTGACCAGAAAGCGAAACACCCCACCCCTCGCCATCGCGCTCTCGGCAATGTGCATGTCGCCGAGCCCGGTGTACAGCAAGCGCACGGTGTCTGGCCATCGGGCCTGGGCCTCGCCGAGAAACTCGATGCCCGTCATCCCCGGCATGGCATAATCGGAGAGCACCACGTCCACGGGCGAGTCGGAGAGCACCACAAGCGCCTCTTCCCCGGTTGCCGCGGTCAGCACCGTGTACCCCCCCTTCTCCAGGTACGCGCGGCAGAGATTGAGGATCACGTCCTCGTCGTCGACCACGAGCACTCGGGCCCGCGACTCGGCTCCGCCGTCAGTCGCGGGTCGCTCCCTTGTCGTCATCGCTCCTGCCTCCGAGGGAATCGGTCTACGCTCCATACACGAACGCCATTCCTAGCTCTGGCACCGCAGCCCGCGACCCACACGGCGCAATTCGTGTGGCGTCTGTCCATCCTTACGGCTCAATGCGCAAAATCTTTAGTGGCGGAACAAATGTGCCGAAGAGAGAGAAAAAGACGCTGCTGCCTCGAGGGAAACGGTCGAAGGCCGAGAGAGGCTCCATTGGAGCAACGAGATACCCGCACCGGACGGATCCTCGTCGTGGACGACGACGTCGGCAACTGCCGCGCCCTCGAACGCATCCTGCGGCGAAACGGATATCGGGAGTGTTCGTTCGCAACCGACCCTCGCCACGTACTGTCGCTTGTCGCCAGCTTTCGCCCCGACCTCCTCGTAACCGATCTGCACATGCCCCACCTGGACGGCTTTCAGGTCATGGAGCAGGTTCGATCGCGCCTGGAGCCCCAAGAGTACTTTCCGATCCTCGTCCTCAGCGGGGACCTCTCGCGGGAGGCCAGGCAGCGGGCCCTCCGCAGCGGCGGCCGGGATTTTCTCGCCAAGCCCTTCGACGACGACGAGGTGACGCTCCGGATCGGCAACCTTCTGGAGACGCGCTTTCTGTATGACGCCGTACGGGACCAGAACCGAGAGCTCGATGAAAAGGTGCGCACACGCACGGCGGAGCTGGAACGGGCCCAGGCAGACACGTTGGACCGGCTCGCCCGGGCTGCAGAGTTTCGCGACGACCAGACGGGAGAGCACACCCACCGGGTGGGCGAGCTGACGGCCCGCGTGGGACAGGCCCTGGGGCTCGCGCCCGAGCAGGTGGAGATCCTCCGGCGGGCCGCGCCGCTCCACGACGTCGGCAAGATCGGGACCCCGGATCGCGTACTCCTGAAACCGGGCGCGCTCGACGCCGAGGAGCGCGAGGTGATGAAAGCCCACACCGTGATCGGGGCCCGCATCTTGGCCGGAAGCCGATCCCCTCTCCTGCACGAAGCCGAGGAGATCGCCCTGTACCACCACGAGCGCTGGAACGGCACGGGCTACGCGAGTCTGGCAGGGGAGACTATCCCTCTCTCCGCCCGGATCGTCGCCGTGGTCGACGTCTTCGACGCGTTGACCCACGAGCGCCCCTACAAGAAGGCCTGGAGCGTCGCCGACGCACTCGAGGAGATCCGGTCGCAGGCAGGAGTCCACTTCGACCCCCGGGTCGCCGAAGCCTTCCTCGGGGTCCTGAATTCCCCCGGTCCGGCCTACGCCCCTCGATGTGAGACCGCGCCCGGCGCGCCTCGCCCCGGGAGCCCCTGGGCGATCGCAGCGGTCGCTGCCGGCGCCTGAAAGTTCCAGAGCTCGATTTCCACCGACGCCCCTTTCCGCATTGCGGAGAGGGGAGCTCCACTTCACCTCTGTTACCCGGAGTCGCCACCGTGGTCCAGCAGGCAAGGCTTCGCGCCATCACCCTCACCCTCTCCGGCCTGGTCCTCGCCACCACCCTGGCAGGGGGGCTGCTGTACTACGTGGTATCCCGTGAGCGTGCTCTTGGAATCGCCCGGGAGGAGGGACAGAGCGTCACGCGGCTCACAGCCGACCACATCGACGCTCACCTCGGGGCCGACCGAGGACCTTTGAGGATCCTGGCCGGAGACCCGAACCTGCACGCGGCCCTGAGCCACCCCACGCCCGATTCCTTCGAGCAGGCCAATCGGGCCCTGGACCGCTACCAGGAGGCACTGAGTAGCGACGGCTGCTACCTGCTGGACGCTCGGGGCATGGCCATCGCCTCATCGAACCGCAGCACCCCGCAGAGCGCCGTGGGCCACGACTTTCGCTTTCGCCCTTACTTCCAGCAGGCGTTGCGCGGAGAAACCGCGATTTACCTGGCCATCGGGGCCACGACCGGTGAGCGTGGAGTCTACGTCGCATGCCCCGTTGTCCCTGCGGCCTCCGACCGGCCCGTCGGCGTTGCGTCCATCAAGTTCTCTGCGGCCCGCCTGGAACGACAAGCCCTGGCCACGGCGCGGGACGGTGTCCTGCTGGTCGTAGCGCCCCACGGCGTGGTGTTCCTGTCGAGCCGCCCGGAGTGGCTCAATCGAACGTTGACGGCGCTCTCTCCCGCTGAGGTTTCCGAGGTCGCCGCCTCCCGCCAGTTCGGCGCCGGTCCCTGGCCGTGGTCGGGGCTCAGGAAGGCTCCAGACGGACGGACCGCCGAGGTATCGGGGAAACACTACCTCCTCCACAAGGCACCAATTTCCGGGCTCCCCGGCTGGACGGTCGTCTACCTCCAGGACCTCGAGAGCGTGACTCTCCGGCACGTCTCTCCCCTCAACCACACGTTCTGGGGCGTCTTCGCCGGAATCTGCGGCCTGGCCGGCGCCCTCGTGCTGCTCCTGTACCGCGGAGCGGCGGCAGAGATCGCCCAGCGCCGCGCGACCGAGGACGAGGCGCACCGCGCCCGCGCCTACCTGGACACGGTGCTTAACACGATCCCCTCACCGGTCCTCGTGATCGACCGCAACCACCGGGTCACGCTGGCCAACCGGGCGGCCCGCGAGCGTGGAGCGTGTGGCGACCCGGCCACCGGCGGCGTGCTTTGCCACGAGCTCTCCCACGGCGCGGCCGCGCCCTGCCAGGGTGCTCACAACCCCTGTCCGCTGCAGCTGGTGCTGGCGGAGAAGCGGCCAGTGAGCGTCACCCACGTGCACCGGTCCTCGGACGGCGAATCCCGCACCGTCGACATCCGAGCCGCACCGATCTTCGACGCAGCCGGCGAGGTGAACCAGGTGCTCGAGGTGTGCTACGACGTGACGGACATCACGCGGGCCGCCGACGCGCTGGGGGCTTCGGAGCAGCGCCACCGGGAACTGGTCGAGAACCTGCCCGTGGGCCTGTACCGGAGGATCCCTGGCCCCAGGAGCCGGTTCCTCACGGCCAATCGCGCACTGCTGCGCATGCTGGGGTGTGCGGCGATCGACGAGGTGCCCGACGACCTGGAGGACGCCTCCTTCGTCGACGACCCCGAGGGCCGCAGACTGCTGTCGGAAAGGCTCCGGAGGGACGGTCAGGTGACGGGCCTCGAGCTCCGGCTCCGACGCCCCGACGGATCCGTGCTCTGGGCCGCGGTCACCGCCAAAGTCGTCCGCGACGCGTCGGGCCAGATCACCCACGTCGACGGCCTCTTGGAGGACATCACCGAGCGGAAACGGGCCCAGGAAGAGCTGGCTCGGAAGATCGAGGAGCTCGAGGCGTTCAACCGGATCACGGTGGGCCGAGAGCTCCGGATGATCGAGCTCAAGGCAGAGATCAACGGATTGCTCGGGGCCGCGGGTCAGCCGCCGCGCTACGAGCTCGCAGACTGAACCCGGGAAGGAGCGCGCGATGCGGGGCATCATCAACAAGGGGATCGAAGAGCTGGTCCTGGAACGCTGGGGCGATGCGGCCTGGAATGAGGTAAAGCGGCTCGCCGGGTGCGACGAGCCGTTCTTCGCGGTGAGCTCGAGCTACCCCGACGAGACGACGGCCGCGCTCATCGACGCCGCGTCGCGGGTCTCAGGGCTCCCGCCGGAGTCGGTGATGATCGAGTACGGCAAGTACGTCGTGCCCCACAGCCTGAAGCGTCACTACCCGAGCTTCTTTGCGCTGGCGGGCGCGTCTCCCCGTCAGTTCCTCCTCAACTTGAACCGCGTGCACCGGGAGGTGACCAAGAGCATTCGAGGCGCGCGGCCCCCGTTCTTCCGCATCGACGAAGCTGAAGACGGACGGCTGCAGATCGAGTACGGATCCGAGCGTCGCCTCTGCGCCGTGCTCCACGGCCTCCTCCTGGGCGTCGGGCTCGCCCTCGGGCAAGAGCTGACCGTGCGCCACACCGAGTGCCGCGACCGCGGAGACCCGGCGTGCCGTTTCGAGGTCCTCTTCCCATGAGCCCGACGGTCGCGGGTCGAGTCGAGTGCGCGCTCGCAGACCTCGCCGGCCTCGTATCGTTTGTTCTCCTGACCGACCGCCAGCTCGTGGTGCAGTGGGCGAGCGCCGCGGTGGTGCGGCGCGTTCCGGACGCGGTCGGCCGCCCCGCGGCAGACCTGCTGGACCCGGGCCAGCTCGGGGAGACCCTCACGCCCGCGCGCGCGGCCGGCCGCCTGGGCGAGCCCGGACCTACCCTCCTTGGACGTGACGACCGCCCGCGCCTGCCGCTCGTGGGCCGCTGGGTCGCAAGTCGTGACGGGTTCCTTTTCCTCGCGTCGCCGGGCGCCACCACGAGCGAAGAGCTCGAACTCTTCGAGTTCGAGGACTTTGCTCCCGAGGACCATCTCTTCGAATCCGTCGTGGGACGCGAGGAGACCCAGGCGTCCCTGCGCGACGCGTCCGAGGCACTGGCCGCCCTCAAACAGCGCAACCAGGAGCTGGAGCGGTCGAAGCAGACCCTTGACCGGATCATCCGGGAAAACGAAGATCAGCGCCGCGCCATCCTCAACATCATGAAAGACGTCGAGGCCTCGAATCAGGAGCTTTGCGCAGCGAACGAGCGCCTCCAGCAGGAAATCGACGAACGCGTGCGGGTCGAGGCCGAGCTGCGCCAGGCCAAGAAGGAGGCGGAAGCGGCAAACACCGCGAAGAGCCAGTTCCTGGCCAACATGAGCCACGAGATCCGCACGCCCATGAACGGCGTGATGGGGATGAACGGCCTGCTGCTCGACACCGAGCTCGATGCCGAACAAAGGCAGTTCGCGACGACCGTGGCCAAGAGCGCCGAGGCGCTCCTCCAGGTCATCAACGACATCCTCGACTTTTCGAAGATTGAGGCCGGCCGAATCGACCTCGAGGTGATCGACTTCGACCTGCGGGTGCTGCTCGACGACCTGGCCGACGCCTTCGCCGCGCGCTGCCACGAGAGAGGACTGGAGTATATTTCCCTGGTGGAGCCGGACGTGCCGTCGCTCCTGCGCGGCGACCCGGGCCGGCTCCGGCAGGTGCTCACCAACCTCGTCGGGAACGCCGTAAAGTTCACGGCTCAGGGCGACGTCGCGGTCCGGGTCTCGCTCGAGAGAGACGCCGCGGACACGGTGGACGTCCGCTTCGAGGTGCGCGACACCGGCATCGGCATCCCGCCCGAACGCCTCCCGGCGCTCTTCGAGCCTTTCACCCAGGCCGACGCCTCCACCACGCGCCGGTATGGGGGGACAGGGCTAGGATTGAGCATCGCCCGCAACCTCGTCGAACAGATGGGAGGGGAGCTCGGCGCGAGGAGCGAGCCGGGCCAGGGCTCGACCTTCGGATTCACCGCGACCCTTCCCGTACAGGCCCTGACGCCCGCCGGCCTCCGACCGGCCGAACCTCCGTCGGACGTGCGTCTCGAGGGGCAGCGAGTGCTAGTCGTGGACGACAACGAGACCAACCGCCTCCTGCTGCGGCAGCTGCTCACCGCGTGGGGCTGCCGGCATGAGGAGGCTCCGGAGGCGCACTCGGGTCTGGCGGCGCTGCGCGCCGGGGCGCGCGAGGGCGACCCCTTCGGTCTCGCCCTGCTTGACATGGCGATGCCCGGCATGGACGGCGCCGCGCTGGGTCGGGAGGTCAAGCGAGACGAGGCGCTGCGCGACACGCTCCTGGTGATGCTGACCTCCACCACCGAGCGGGGCGACGTGGCGCGGCTCCGCGACATCGGCTTCCGTGCCTACCTCGCGAAGCCGATCAAGGCCGCTCAGCTGCGCGCCTGCCTCATCGCCGCGCTCAGCGGGCACACGGCTGAACCGGCGGACGGAGAGCATCGCCTCATCACCCGCCACACCCTGGCGGAGCAACGCAGGCACGCCGTGCGCATCCTCCTGGCCGAGGACCATCCGACGAACCAGCAGGTGGCCGTGGCCCTCCTCGCCCGGTTGGGCTACCAGGCCGACGTGGTGTCCGACGGCCGCGAGGCGGTGCGCGCTCTGGAGACCGTTCCGTACGATCTCGTCCTGATGGACGCGCAGATGCCCGAGATGGACGGCTTCGAGACCACCGCCGTGATCCGGGACCCCGGCTCCCGTGTCCTCCGGCACGACGTGCCGATCGTCGCCATGACCGCGCACGCCATGGCCGGCGACCGGGAACGGTGCCTCGCGGCCGGAATGACCGACTACGTGTCCAAGCCCGTGAGCGCCGCGGACCTCGCCGCCGCGATTGAACGCAGTCTCGGCCGCTCCTCTTCCGAGGAGCTCCGCGGCCCGCAGCCCAGGGAGTCTCGGCAGGTGTTCGACCCGGCAGTGCTCGCCGACACCCTGGGAGAGGATCCGGAGCTCCTCGCCGGCATTCTGGGGGGGTATCTGGAGGACGCGCCGCAGCAGCTCGACGCGCTCCGCGACGCCCTCGCCCGCGCCGACGGCGGGGCGGCGCGCCGCCAGGCGCATACCTTCAAGGGGGCGTCGGGCACGGTCGGCGCACGGGCCCTGCAGGCAGCGGCACAGGCCGCCGAGGCAGCAGCCGAGGCCGGGGACCTCGTGGGGGCGGGCCACGCGCTAGAGGAGCTCGACGCCGGACTTGCGGAGCTCCGGACCGTGCTCGCCGACCGGGGGGTGGCGTGACGAGACGAAGACCTGAGGAGGCAGACCGATGAGAATCCTGATCGCCGAGGACGACCCCACCTCGCGGCGCGTCCTCGAGGCGGTGTTGGCCCGTTGGGGGCACGAGGTCGTCTCCACCGCCGATGGAGACGAGGCCTGGGCCCGACTGCAGGAGCCGGAGGCACCGAAGCTCGCCATCCTCGACTGGATGATGCCGGGCAAGGACGGCGTAGAGCTTTGCCGCCTCGTGCGCGCCCGCGGCGACGACGAGCCCACGTACGTGATCCTCCTGACCGCACTCGGCACCAAGAGCGACGTGGTCCAGGGGCTCGACGCCGGAGCGGACGACTACCTCACCAAGCCCTTCGACAAAGACGAGCTGCGCGCGCGCATCCGCGTCGGCGAGCGGGTCTTGGAGCTCCAAAGCGCCCTGGCCCTCCGCGTGCGCGAGCTCGAGGACGCGCTCGGCCAGGTCAAGACGCTGAGGGGCATCCTTCCGATCTGTATGTACTGCCACAAGATCCGCACAGACGCCCAGAGCTGGGAGAGGGTGGACCAGTACGTGTCCGCGCACACCGGCGCCGAGTTCAGCCACGGCATCTGCGAGGAGTGCCTCGCGGAGCACTACCCGGAGCTGCTGGAGCCGGAGGAGCCCGCAACGGGCGCCTGACGCCCGCCGCTCGTCACCCGGGTTCAACGGGCCCGAGCCGGCTGCGCACCCAGGCCACGACCTCCGAAGCCAACTCCACCGCCGACCGCGCGGCATCGGCGCCGTAGACGCGGGCAGGGATGCTTTCGGGCAGCCCGTTGGGATACCGGGTGGGGATGTAGTAGCTGTCGAGCACGCGCCAGCGCCGCGCGGCTTGCTCGATCTCCGGGGCGTAGCCGGCCGCCGCCGCGGCGAGCCGGTCCACCGAGTGACCGAGCACGATCTCCTCCCCCTGGGCGTAGAGAAACGCCTTCAGCGCCTTTTCGGCCACCTGCTGGGCGAGGAAGCAGGCGATGTGCCACCCTCCCTCCCGGGCGAGGTGGTCGGCCCAGTGGAGATCCTCACCGGCCTGTTCGATCCACCGTCGGCCCTCCGACGCCGCGTCACTTCTCATGGAGCACGACTCCGGTCTCGAGAATCCGGCGCAGGAACGGCCGGTCCTGGTTCGCCGCGAGCTCCCTCGGAGTGTAGACGAGGAGGTCAAGGTCGACGCCCGCGTCCAGAAGCCCGTAGAGGCGCGCGGTACGCTCGGTGAAGCCCTCTTCGGTCTCCATCACCACGAGCACGTCGAGGTCCGTGAACAGGTCGCGCCGGCCCCGGCTGTACGACCCGAAAAGGATGACGGCCTGCACCTCGGGCAGGGCGGCCAGACGGGATCGAATCCGTTCCAGGCCGCCCTCGAGGCGAGCTGCGTGGTCCCTTCGGGCCTGGGACAGGTTGACAGGAGCCACGGCGACCGCTCCTCGCCCGCCGTCGGGTGGCCGCAGGTGACGTGTCGCGCGGCGGGGCGTTCAGGATAGCAGGGTGGTCCCGGCGAGACAATCGGGCCCCTCGCGCCGAGGGCGATGCTGCCACACCCCGGGGGGGGTCCTGTGCGAGCGGCGCCTCGCCGCGATCTCGGCCGTCAGCCCTTTCCGTCGGGCGGCAGCTTCACGATCGAGAACCAGAAGTCCTCCACCGACTTCACCACCGTGATGAACTGGTCCATGTCCACCGGCTTCGTAACGAAACAGTTGGCGTGGAGGTTGTAGGAGGCCATGACGTCCTTCTCGGCGCTCGAGGTGGTGAGTACCACCACCGGGATGCGTCTGAGGTCCTCGTCGGCCTTGAGCTCATCGAGCACTTCGAGCCCGTTCTTCCGTGGAAGATTCAAGTCGAGCAGGATCAGGTCGGGCTTCACGGCCTCGGCATAGGGGCCCTGGCGACGCACGTAGGCGAGCGCCTCCACTCCGTCGAGCACCACGTGGAGGTTGTTGCAAATCTTTCCCTCCTTGAGCGCCTCGCGGGTCAGACGCACGTCACCCGGATTGTCTTCGACGAGCAGGATCTCGACCGGCCGTAGGATCGGCTTCATGGGTCTCTCCTGTGCTGCGGACCACGGAAGACCACGGGGTAAAGAGCGCAGACTCTTGGCAAGGATATCAGGGGAAGAAGGACGCCGCTACCGCGGAGCCGCGTACGCCGGCAGGGAAAAGAAGAACGTCGACCCCTTCCCCGGCTCCGACTCCACCCAGATCCGCCCGCCGTGGCGTTCGACGATCTTCGTGCACAGTGCGAGCCCGATGCCGGTGCCGGGATACGATGCCTTGCCGTGGAGCCGTTGAAAGATGACGAAGATCCGCTCGAAGTGCTCCGCCTCGATGCCGATGCCGTTGTCGCGCACCGAAAAGACCCAGGCGCCCGGCTCCCGCGAGGCGGAGACGTGGACCCGGGGCGGCGCTTCCCCTCGGAACTTCAGGGCGTTGCCGATCAGGTTCTGGAAGACCTGGGTGAGCTGGCCCGCGTCGGCGACGACCGTGGGAAGGGCGTCGTGCGTCACGACGGCGCCGGTCTCGGCGACGGCAGCGCTCAGGTTCTCGAGCGCCGCGTCCAGGGCGGTGCCGGCGTCGCACCGCTCGGGCGGAGCCCCGCGCGTGCCCACCCGCGAGAGGGTGAGCAGGTCGTTGATCAAGCCCTTCATCCGCTTCGCACCGTCCACGGCGTAGCCGATGAACTCCCGGGCGTCGTCGTCGAGGCGGTCGCCGTACCGCCGCTCCAGGAGCTGGACATAGCTCGCCACCATGCGAAGGGGCTCTTGCAGGTCGTGGGACGCCACGTAGGCGAACTGCTCGAGCTCGGCGTTGGACCGCTCGAGCTCCCGCAAGCTGCTCCGGAGCTCCTCCTCCACGCGGCTCCGCTGCGCCACCTCCCGGTCGAGCTCGTCCCGCGAGGCGGTGATCCGGCCGAGGTTTCCGGCCATGGCGTCGAACGCCGCCGCGACGTGGCCGAGCTCGTCCCTGGAGTCCAGCCGGAGACGGACGTCGAGGTTGCCGCGGCCGAGGTCCTCGGCCCCCGCGGCCAGGCGGCGCAGGGGGCGGGTCAGCGTCCGCGCCACGAGCAGCGTCAGGAGGCCGGCGACGACCGCGAGGCCGGCGCCGATCCGAACGATCGTGCGCCGCAGAGCGAGCGCCGGCGCCAGGGCCTCGGCTTCGTCCTCCTCGGTGAGGATCGCGAGCCGTCGCTCCGGGATCCACCGGTACACGCCGATCACCGGCACGGCCCGGTAGTCGCGGTAGTACCCCGCTCCGTTGGCGCGGGCCAGGGCCGCCTCGATGCCGGCGGAGTGCACGGCCCTCTTCAGGGCGGCCCCGGGCCAGAAGCGGCTCTCCGTCACGAGGAAGTTGAAGGCGTTGACGAGGTACGTCTCCTCGCTCTGGCTCCCGCCGCGGCCCTGCGCCATGATCCGCGACATCTCGGCCCAGTCCACGTGCGCCGCGAGCACTGCCACCGGGCGAGCGCTCGCGTCCGACACCGGCGTGCCGAGGCGCAAGATGGCCTGCTCGAGGGGCAGGGAGTAGGTGACGTCCTCGGCGTACGTCCCCTTCAGCCCCTGTCGGAAGAAGGGCTCGCTCTCCCGGTACCGCCCCTCGAGCCTCGGGTCGGTGGAGGCGACGACCTGCCCGTCGGCCGCCCTGACGAGGAAGAGGGTGAAGAACTCGCCCCCCTCCCCGACCTTCGGCGCGAGGTGGTCGGCCACGAGGGCGGAGCGGGCCCGTCGGAGAGCCGCTTCGGGCGCGCCGGCGGCGGCCAGGACCTCCGCATAGCGCCGCACGAGAGGCCGGCTCGCGAGCTCCCGCAGGTACCGCTCGTTGCCGCGCATCCAGCGCTCGAGCTCCGCCCGCTTGAGCTCGGTCACGGCCTCGAGGCGGCGCACCGTCTGCTCGTGGAGCTGCCGACGCCCGCTCTCGTAGGCGACGTACCCTGCGATGCCGAGGGGCACCACGCACAGCGGAAGAAAGATGACGAGCAGCCGGGTGGCGAGCTTCACTTCGCCTCTGCGTACACGCGCCGCAGGAACTCCAGGGTATAGGCTCGCCTTGCGTCGGTTCCCACGGGCAGCAGCCCCTGATCCACCAGCATCCGAGCCGTCTGGTTCCACACCGCCGGCTGCATGGAGCCGACGGGGCCTTCGCCGGTGTGGAGGAGCGGCCCGCTCGCCTCCATCATGGCCGTTTGCAGGGCGCGGTCCGGCTCCTTGGCCCGTCGGAGCGTCGCCTCCACTGCGGCGGCCGGGTCCTCCACGGCCTCGCGCCAGCCACGGAGCGCGGCCCGCAGAAAGCGGGCCACGAGGTCCGGTTTGGCAGCACACAGCGCCTCCCGCGCCACCAGGGTGTCGGAGTAGACGTGCACGCCGTAGTCGTCGGGCCAGATCAACCGAAGCGCGTGGCCCTGCTTGCGCAGCCGGAGGACCCCTCCCGTGGTGTACCCAATGGTCACCGCGGTGTCACCCCGCAGGAATGACTGGTAGTCGTACTCGTACGGCACTTCTCGAACTTTCCGGGGGTCGAGGCCAAGGCGCTTCATGATGACGAGGAAGCGAACCCGGTCGTCGCGGCCCATAAAGGAGATCGTCTTGCCGAGGAAGTCCCGGGGCGTCTCGATGCCCGAGCCCGCCAGCGTGATGAACACCGACGGGTTCTTACGAAAGAGTGCGGCCAGAGCGACGACGTCGCTGCCCCGACCGCGCGCGACGAGGATGTCCTCGGGCGCCGAGACGCCGAACTGGGCCTCCCCCTTGGCCACCCGGTCGAGGACGTCGACCTGGGGGCCGCCCGGCACGAGATCGACCGCCAGACCCTCGGCCGCGTAGTACCCCCGGTCCGCGGCCACGTAGAAGCCGGCGAACTGGGCCTGGTGGAACCACTTGAGCTGGACCGTGACCGGTACTCGGGGCGCCGGCGCCGGCTCGCGAGAACACCCGATTTCCAGGAGCGCGGCCACGACGAGAAGAACCGCGGCCCGCCACCGTGCTCGTCCTTGCATCAGGCGTCCCCCTTCCTCCCCACCTTGCCGGCCGGGAGTCCGGTCGCGCCGAGGAGGTCCCGGACCCGCCGCAGGACCGGAGTCAAGTGCTGCTGTCGAGCATAGGCGTCGAGGCACGTGCGGTGCCCCGCTTTCATGTTCCGCGTATCGACCCCGCCGCGGGGACCGGCACCTCCGGTGCCCACCTGGCCGCCGGACAGGAACCGCTCCAGGAGCTCGTCCCTCCACTGCTGGTCGCGCAGCGCTTCGCAGTGCTCGAGTCCGGCGGCCACCGCCTCCTCCAAGACAGAGCGGTCGAAAGGCTTCGCGAGGAAACGAAACACCTCGCCCCGGCGGGTGGCCTCCTCGGCGATCCGCGTGTCGCCGGCACCGGTGAAGAGGATGCGGACCACCTGGGGGTAGTCGCGCCGGGCGCGCTCGAGCAGCTCGGCGCCGGTCATGCCCGGCATGCAGTGGTCGGTCAGGAGGAGATCCACCGGTCCGGCCGCCAGAAAGGCGAGGGCCTCCAGGCCGGTGCCCGCGGTGAGAACC
Organism: Deltaproteobacteria bacterium; assembly: GCA_016214985.1. Classification (GTDB taxonomy): domain Bacteria; phylum Desulfobacterota; class Deferrisomatia; order Deferrisomatales; family JACRMM01; genus JACRMM01. The sequence continues at coordinate 30,559 of JACRMM010000051.1, forward strand.
CGCAGACCGAGCCCGGCCAGGTGTGCGGCGCACACCAGGGCGATGCCGGGCTCGTCGTCGACGACCAGTACCGTCGACTGGGTGCCGCAGGGCTCCGGCTTGTGCAAGAGGGTTGAAGGTTTCATGTCATCGTCGAAGTCTCCGAGCGGAGCGGTGCACCGGGGTTTCGGGGCATCACAAGCGAACGAGCAGCCCCTGAAGCACACATCGGCCAGCCGGGGGCGCACCTTGAGCCCCTCTCGGGCAAGCTCGCTGCCCACGCAGGGGCGGCCGGACCTGCTCGGCGTCGCGCGACGCTCGAGGTGGTCGTACCCCTGGGGAGAGGCCTTGGCACCTACAGCATGAAGCTCCTGGCCGAGACCTGCTCGCAGGGGGCGGGGAGCTTCTTCGAAGGCCGCCAGGGGGCGACTCGCCGGAGGAGCCTAGGGGGGCGCCGGAGGGGAAGGAGCCAGGGGCAGGTCGTTTACGTTGTCGTAGAGGTCGGCCAGGGACACCGTACACTGGATGGACGTCAGGGCGACGCTCTTCTCGAGGCCCGAAGCCTCGGCATACACCCAGGTGCCATCGTCCCGGCGCAGGTAGTGTTCGCCCCGCACCGCGTCCTGCGCCACCAGCACGTACTCCAAGAGGCTCGGGACCTTCCGGTAGTGCTCGAACTTCCTGCCCCGGTCGCAGGCCTCGCTCGAGGGGGAGAGGACCTCGACGACCAAGGTGGGGTTCAGGAGGGTGTCGCGCGTCGCGTCCAGGAACCGGGGCTCCCCGCACACCACGACCACGTCGGGGTAGGTATAGAGCCCGGTCTCCGACACCAGGACCCGCAGGTCGCTCGGGTACACCCGGCACGGCCGGCCTCTGAGCTGTGTCCACAACCCGCCCACCACGTTGGCCGTCAGGAGATTGTGGCTCTCCGTGGCCCCCCCCATGGCGAAGACCTCGCCGGCGAAGTATTCGTGCTTTTCCCGGCAGCTTCGTTCCATGACCAGGTACTCGGCGGCGCTCACGAGGGGCAAAGGCTGCATTTCCACCGGCTGCTCCTTGGGAGAGGGACCGTCCTTCCGCAGTTTACAGGAGCCGGAGGGAGGCAGCCAATCGTTTGCCGCCGCCAGCGTCGTCCCTCCAAGGGTTCCGGCCCCGTTCGAAGGAGGCCGACGCCTCGCCTCGGTAGGAGCGGCCTCGGCCGCGAACCGTGTCCCCCGACAATCGCGCCAACCCCTTCGCGGGCAAGCCCGCTCCTACCCAGCATCCAGCACGGCCCGCACCTTGCCGGCCAGGTCCTTCATCGAGTATGGCTTCTGCAGGAAATTCACGCCCGCCGGCAGCACACCTCTCTGGGAGATCGCGTCGGCCGTGTAGCCCGAGAGGTAGAGGCATTTGAGGGTCGGCCGCACAATTCTGAGCCGCTCGCAGAGCTCCCGGCCATTCATGCCGGGCATGACGACGTCGGTGGCCAGGAGGTGGATCGTCCCCGGCTCCTTCTCGGCCGCGAGAAGCGCTTCACCGGGCGAGTGTGCAAGGAGGACACGGTAGCCCTGGCGCTGGAGAATGGCTCGGCCGAGCTCGAGGATCGCCGCCTCGTCCTCCACCAGGAGCACGGTCTCCGTACCCGGCAAGGGTCGGTCGACCTCGCTCGTGAGCACGGAGGCCGTCTGCCCGCCTGTCCAAACGGGCAGGTAGACGCGAAAGGTAGTCCCCTGTCCCGGCTCGCTGTAAGCGTAGATAGAACCCCCAGCTTGCTTGACGATGCCGTACACCGTCGCGAGCCCGAGGCCCGTGCCCTTGCCCGGCTCCTTTGTGGTGAAGAAGGGCTCGAAGATGTGCGCGAGGGTTTCTCGGTCCATGCCGACGCCCGTGTCGCTGACCACGAGCACCGCGTACTCGCCCGGCGTGGAACCGGCGTGCAGGGCGCAGTAGGCGTCGTCGAGCACGGCATGGGACGTTTCCACGACCACGGTGCCGGCGTTCGGAATGGCGTCGCGGGCATTTACCACGAGGTTCGCGAGCAACTGGTCGACCTGGCTCGGATCCAGGTAGACCCGACAGACGTCAGCGCCGGGCTTCCATTGGAGCTCGATGTCCTCTCCGATGAGCCTGCGGAGCATCTTCTGCAAACTGCCCACGGCCTCGTTGAGATCGAGGGCACGGGGGCACACCACCTGCTGCCGAGCAAACGCCAGAAGCTGGCGCGTGAGGCCTGCTGCGCGGCCGCCGGCGTCATGGATCCCGTCCAATTTCGACCGGAGCGGGTCCTGGGGGGCCAGGTCCAAGGCAGCGAGCTCCGCAAGGCCGAGGATCACCGTGAGCAGGTTGTTGAAGTCGTGCGCCACACCGCCGGCGAGGCGGCCCACCGCCTCCAGCCGCTGAGCTTGCTGGAGTTGGGCCTCCAGGGCGAAGCGCTCTTCCTCCGCCTGTTTGCCCGCGGTGAGGTCCTGCACGTCGGTGATGAAGTTCAGTGGGGTGCCCGACCCGTCGCGGCGCAGGATGGTGGTGACCAGGACCCATACGACACGGCCGTCCTTGGCCACGTACCGCTTCTCGAAGGAGCGCGCCCGTCCCTCGCCCGCCAGGAGGGCGCGAACCGCCTCCGCACTCTGGACGACGTCTGCGGGGTGGGTGACGTCGGCGAAGGTCTTTGCCGAGAGCTCGGCCTCCGAGTAACCGAGCAGCTCGCAGAGCGCCCGGTTGACCTTGAGGAAGCGGCCGTCGGGGGTGGTGAGACACCGCCCGATGGCTGCCCCTTCGAAGGCCGTTCGGAAGAGCTCTTCGCTCTCCGCGACCTTCCGAGTCGCCTCCTCCAACTGGCACACCTTCTCCTCCAGCTTTCGGATGAGCACCTCGTTGTACTCCCGCAGGAGAGCCCTCTCGTCCTCCGGCGGCGCGGCCGCGGCCTCCGGTATCGTCCGCGTTACGCCTTCGAGCACCCGCCACATCGCGGCGACGAACTCTTCGGGCTCGACGGGCTTGACGACGAAGGCGTCGGCGCCCAGGTCGAGGGCGAACGTCCGGTCCCGGGCATCGGTGTAGGTGGCGGTGTAGAAGACGAAGGGGACGGCCGCGGTCTCCGGGTCGGCCCGCCACGCCCTGCACAACGCAAACCCATCCATCACCGGCATGAGGATGTCGGAGACGACGAGGTCCGGCACGTGCTCCCTCGCCTTCTCGAGGGCCTCGGCGCCGTTCCTCGCCTCGGTGACCTGGAAGCCGTTTCCCGCGAGCAAGGCGCGGAGGAGGTAGCGATTCTCCTCGTGGTCGTCGACGATCAGCACGCGTTTCACGAGAGCTCCTCCTGCCTCGGCCCGCGGAGGAATGCCGCGACCTGGGCCACGAAGGTGTCGGGGTTGATGGGCTTCTCCACGTAACCGTCGCACCCGGCGGCGAGCGCTTTCTCCCGGTCGCCGGGCATGGCGTAGGACGTGACGGCCACGATCGGCACCGCCCGCAGGACGGGCTGGGCCCGCAGCCTTCGGGCCACCTCGTAGCCGTCCATCTGCGGGAGCTGGATGTCGAGCAGGACGAGGTCGGGCGGCCGGTCCGAAGCCAGGACGAGGCCGCTCGGCCCGTCGACGGCCTCTACGACCCGGAAGCCGTGCTTCTCCAGGAGAAACGTCGCCAGGTACCGGTTCTGCTCGTTGTCCTCGATGATCAGGATGGTGGCGCGCACGGCGACTCGCCTCGCTTCACGGGAAGGACGAACGTGAACGTGCTGCCCCGGCCCCAGCAGCTCTCGGCCCGGACCTCGCCGCCCAGGAGCCCCGCCAGCTTTCGACAGATGGCGAGCCCGAGCCCCGTGCCCTCGCGCTGGCGGGCCAACCCGGTGTCGATCTGGTGGAACGGTTGGAAGAGCCGCTCGAGGTCCTCCGGGCGAATGCCCATGCCGGTGTCCGTGACCCGGACGCACACCGCCGGCCGAATACGTCCGTTGCCGGGCACAGCGTAGTCGGGGATCTCCGCCACCGCCACCGTCACGCCGCCCTGCTCGGTGAACTTGACGGCGTTGGTGAGCAGGTTCAAGAGGACCTGCTCCACCCGGCGGGGATCGCTCACCACCTCCCGCAGCGCCTCCGAGGGCTCCACCGAGAGGGTCAGGCTCTTCTTGTCGGCCAGGGGCCTCACCGAGGCCACGGCTCGTTCGAGGGCCGCCCTGAGGTCGAAGACGTCCTCGGCCACCGTGAGCTCCCCGGCCTCGATCTTGGAGAGGTCGAGGATGTCGTTGATGAGCGAGAGCAGGTGCCTGGCGCTTCCCCTCACCATGCCGAGCTGCTTCGTCTGCTCGTCGTTGAGCGGGCCCGGCAGGCCCTGGAGCAGGAGGCCCGAAAACCCGAGGATGGAGTTGAGCGGCGTGCGCAGCTCGTGGCTCATGGTGGCCAGGAACGCCGACTTCAGCCGGTCGGCCCCCTCGGCCCGCTCGACGGCTCGGGCCAACTCGGCGGTGCGCGCGGCCACTCGCTGCTCCAGTTCCCCTGCGTGGCGCTGCAACTCCTCGTGGAGCCGGAGGACCTCCTCCTCCGCCTGCTTGCGCTCGGTGATGTCAACCATCGTTGTGACAAGACAGGTGTCGCCCTCTAACTCCATCGGCTTTGAGGAGAATAGGAGGTTGATGAGCCTGCCAGACTTTGACCGCGCCACAAGCTCGAAATTGTGGAGCCCTCCCGACTTAAGTTGCTGCTGTATCAGTTTTCTGCGCGTGTCAGGCGTCCACATGTTCAATGCCGTGGAGGTGTGCCCGATAACCTCACCGCGGTTGAATTCAAACATTCCAAGAAACGCTTCGTTGGCATCCATGAAGATCCCGTCCGCGACTCGGGTGATCGTCATTCCGGCGGGTCCAATATGGAAGGCGTTGAGAAATCGCTCTTCCGATGCGTGCAGCTTGTCTTCGGCCAGCTTCCGCTCGGTGATGTCCTCCGTGAAGATCACGATGCCCCCGACCTCGCCCCCGACGAGCCACGGCCGTACCTCCCAACGCAGCCACTGCACCGAGCCGTCGGCCCGGTCGAAGCGGTCGGCTTCCGCCCGCACCACCTCGCCGGCCAGCCCGCGGCGGTGCACTTCTTTCCAGCTGTCCGAGATTTCGGGAAAGACCTCGTAGTGAGAGAGCCCCCGCAGATCCCGCCCCCCGAGCCCATAGTCGGCCAGCCAGCGGTGGCTTGCCTGGACGTAACGCATGGTGCGATCGAACATCGCCAGGGACACCGGGGCGTGCTCGATGAAGAGCCTCAGCCGCGCCTCGTTCTCCCGCAACGCCGTCTCTGCTTGCTTGCGCTCGGTCACGTCCACGCCAAACGAGATCGTTCCGGTCACCTCGCCGCCGTCGCGAAGCACGGTGTTCTGCCAGAGGATGTGGCGCTCCTCGCCGGTCTTGGTGCGGATGGGGTTCTCGAAGGTGCCGAGGAACGCGCCCGCCCGAGTCAACCGGTGAAACTCCTCCCACACCTCGGGGTAGACCGCCGGAGGCACCAGGAGCTCGAACCAGTTGCGGCCGGCGAGGTCGGCCACGGAGTAGCCCGTGACGCGCTCGGCGGCTGCGTTGAAGACCGTGACGCTGCCGGCCGGGTCGAGGCCCACCACCAGAGCGTTGGCGGCCTGGAGCAGCTTCTCGGCGAAGTCTCGGGACCGGCGCAGCTCCTCCTCGGCCTTCTTGCCCGCCTGTCGGGTGCGCAGCGCGGTGACCCCGAAGGCCAGATCAGCGGCCAGGTCGGTCAGCAAGGCCACTTCCTCCGGGTCAAACGCATCGGGCGCCGGGGAATACAGCATCAAGGCGCCGAAGGTCTGGCCGTCGACGACCAGCGGCAGCGCGATGGACGAGGCGTACCCGCGCTGGAGGGCCGCCTCGCGCCAGGGGCCGAAGGCAGGGTCGGAGGGGATGTCGCGGGCGACGACGGGGTGCCCCGTGCGCAGCGCGGTGCCCGTGGGGCCCCGGCCGCGCTCCTCGTCGGCCCAGGTGAGGTTCACGGTGTCGAGGTAGCCCGCCTCGAAGCCGGCCTGGGCGACCGGGCGCACGGTCTTTGCCTCGTCGTGTTCGACGAAACCGACCCAGGCCAGCCGGTAGCCGCCGTGCTCGACCAGGAGCCGGCAGACGCTGTGGAGCAGCGCCACCTCGTCGGTAGCGCGCACCACGGCTTGGTTGCACTCCCCATAGGTCTTGAGGGCCCGCTGGGTTCGGCGCAGTTGGCCTTCCGCCCGTTGGCGCGCCGTGACGTCACGAAGGATCGCGACCTTATAGCCCTTGCCGCCGGTCTCGACGAGGCGGCCGCTGACCTCGACGGGAAACGTGGATCCATCCTTGCGCCTGTGAATCGTCTCGAACACGGCGCTGCCCTGGCGCTGGAGCACCTCGGCGTGCTCTTCAAACCGGTCGCGTTCCTCGGGCGTGCGCAGGTCGGCGAGGGTCTTGTGACGCAGCTCCTCCAGCGTCCAGCCATACGCCTCCTCGGCCCGCAGGTTGGCCTCCAGGATGCGCGACTCCGCGTCCGCCACCAGGATGATGTCGTTGGCATACTCGGTCATCAGGACGCGCCGGCCGGGTCCCTCGATATCAGGGCCGCCGGACGACCCCTGGCCCGTGGTCTTACGGTCGTGGGTCATTTTCCGGTTCCTCCCGCGTCTGGAGAGGAAACACTGAACCCCTTGCGCTTGATCCGACCCCTTGCAGCTGCCCCGCCGGGAAAGACCCCCCGGGTGTCGGTCACCTCAACGACTGCTGCTATTCCCTGTACCCTCGTGTCCGCGGCCCGTCAATCCCCCGGACCCTGGGCCGCAGGCTTGGCCGCAACCAGGGACGACTCCCATCCCCTTGGCCAGTCTCAAAGAGCTCTCTCCTAGGAAGGAAGCACACGTCCTGATCTTCGGGCCGGACGAAGCGGATCAGGGGCTGTTTGATCAGCGTTCCCCGGGTTACGGGACCTTCCCCCCGCACCCCTCGTGGTCTCCCGCAGACGCGGGATCCATTTTCTTGAAACACTCCGGGCAGAGACCGTGGCTGAATCGGGCTTCGGTGTGGTCACGGACATAAACCTCCACTTGGTTCCAGAAGCCCTTGTCGTCACGGATCTTCTTGCACCCCATGCAGATGGGCACGATGCCGCGCAGGGTCTTGATCTGATCGAAGGCCCGTCGCAGCTCCTCGGATTTCTCCCGCAGCAACGCCTCCGCCCGCTTGCGCTCCGTGCAGTCGCTCAGCAGGACGCGGCCGTGTGCTTCGCCGTCGGCGGTGCGCGCGACGCTCGCGGCCAGAACCACCCAGAACGGAGAGCCATCCTCTTTCACCATGCGCAGCTCGCACGTCTGCGGCTCACCGGTCGCGAAGAGCTGATTGCGGTGGCGGTTGTAGCCGTCTTGATCTTCGGGCAGCACGAAGCGAGTCAGGGGCCGTTTGACCAGCGCACCCCGGGCCACGCCCAGGAGGGTCGAGGCCGTGAGGTTGCCCTCCAAGATCAACCCTTCTTCGCTCACCGTGAGATAGCCCACCGGCGCCAGATCATAGAGGTCGAAGTACCGCGCCCGCGAGACGTTCAGCTCCACCTGGGTCCGGCGGAGCTCTTCGTTCTGCATCTCGAGCTCGATCTGGTGCACTCGCAGCTCGTGGAGCGCCCGCTGGGCCTGCTCGGGCGAGAGCGCCAAGGGATTGCGCCGTTCCAGAGACCGCGCGGCTTCTTCGGCCCGCTGCCGCAGCTTGCCGGGGCCCGACGGCGGCTCCACCGTCGGCGCAGGCCGATGCCTGTCGTTTGCGAGAGGATTCCAGTCGCTCATGGCGCCCCTCCCTGCCCGTTCTCGGGCTGTGGATCTCCGGCGCCGGTACCTACAGGAGAAGGCTCGCCCGCGAAGGGCCCCCTACCGAAGCGTTCGCGGCCAAGGCCGCTCCCTCCTACCGGGCGTCGGACCCGGTCCCGTCCTCAAAGACCACCAAGATCCGCTCGGAGGCGGGGCCCTCAACGACGGCGCGGCGGGCATTGAGCAGCACGGTGCGCCGGCCGCGCTGCTCGACATCGCCGGTCACTTCCAAGCCTTCGAACGAACGGTTCCGGAAGAGGATTGGCTCGGGCAACCGCCGCAAGGTTGGGAGGTCTCACTGCCCGCAACCGAGTTTGAAGGCCCGGCGGCCCTCCGTCTCCTCCTTGGACACGTGAAGGCTACCGCAAAACGCCCGATTGGCCAGGATGGAGCGCAGGTTTGGATTTGGGTTTAGGTCCGGCCCCACCGGAAGCTCCCGCACCGTGGCGGCGATCTCCGAGGCGAACCGGTCCTCCCTCATAACCCACGAGGGAACAAGCCACGGCAGCCCTGGGTCATGCGCCAGGAGCTGGACCCCCGCTCGTTTCTCCCCCTCCTTCGTCCAGCACCTCCCGGACCTTGCGCCCGAGGGCGCGTGTTGTGAACGGCTTCTGCAGGAAGCGCGTGCCCCGGTCGAGCACGCCGTGGCGCACGACCGCGTCATCCAGGTACCCGGACATGTACAAGACCTTCACCGCGGGCCGCCGCACCGTCACCGCTTCGGCAAGCCTCGGGCCACCCATGCCGGGCATCACGACGTCGGTGAGGAGGAGGTGCAAGGGTCCCGAGTGCCCGTCCGCCACGCGAAGCGCCTCCTCCGGGCCGGGCGCTTCGAGTACCGTGTACCCCAGGCCCGAAAGGACAGCGCGGACCAGGGCGCGCACCGGCGTTTCGTCCTCCACCACGAGCACGGTCTCGGTGCCGCGGGGAGCCGCGGTGCACGTGTCGCGTGCCCGGAGCGACTCGGGGGCGCCTTCGACCGGGGGCAGGTAGATCTTGAACGCGGTGCCGTGTCCGGGCTCGCTGTACGTCCAGATGTGGCCGCCCGCCTGCTTCACGATCCCATAGACCGTGGCGAGCCCGAGCCCGGTGCCCTGGCCCCGCTCTTTGGTCGTGAAGAAGGGCTCGAAGATGTGGGAGAGGGTGTCTCGGTCCATCCCGGAGCCGGTGTCGCTCACCGCGAGGAGCACGTGAGGGCCGGCGCGGGCGCCTTCGTGGAGCACAACGTACTCCTCGTCCAGGTCGACCTGGGCCGTCTCGATCGCGAGGCGCCCCCCCTCGGGCATGGCGTCTCGGGCATTCACCGCGAGGTTCAGGAGGACCTGCTCCGCCTGGCCCGGGTCGATCCGGACCGGCGGCAGAGTCGGAGAGAGAGAAACAGCCACCTCGATGTCCTCGCCAATCAGCCGGCGCAGCATCTTCTCGGTGTCGAGGACCACGGCGTTGAGATCCAGGACCCTCGGCTCCACCACCTGCTTTCGGCTGAAGGCCAGGAGCTGACCCGTGAGCCCGGCCGCCCGCTCGGCCGCGTTCTGGACCTGCAGGAGCCACTTCTCCTCGTCGCCGCCAGCTTCCATATCCTCCAGGAGAAAACCCGTGGCCCCGAAGATCACCTGGAGGAGGTTGTTGAAGTCGTGGGCAACCCCTCCGGCCAGGCGCCCCACGGCCTCCATCTTCTGGGCCTGCCGGAGCTGGGCCTCGAGCTTCGCCTCCTGCGTGACGTCGCGCTTGACGGCCACGAAGTGGCGGATGGGGACATCTCCGTCGACCACCGGAGAGATCGTGCACTCTTCCTGATAGAGCGACCCGTCCTTGCGGCGATTCGTCAGACGGCCCCGCCACACGCCCCCGGCCGTGAGGGCCGCCCACATTTCCCGGTAGAACGCCTCGCCCTGCCGGCCGCTCTTGAGAAACCGAGGGTTCCGGCCCTCCGCCTCCGCGGCCGCGTAGCCCGTGATGGCTTCGAAGGCCGGGTTGGCGTACTCGATGGCGCCCGTCGCATCGGTGACCACGATCGCCTCGGCTGCGTGGTCCACGGCCGTGGCGAGGAGCCGGTTCCGGTCTTCTGCTATGCGGCGCTCCGTCACCTCGGAGTGCGCCACGGCGACCCGAACCGGGCCCGAGCCCGGGAAGCGGGTGACGCGCATGCCGAACCAACGGCGAGTCTCGGGGGCGTGACAGGCATAATCGAGCTGGAACTCTTCGGCCGCCCCCGAGACCACGCCGCGGATGCCGGCCGCCGCCTCCACGGCCTCGGCTTCCCCATCGCCCCGAGCGTGGTCACACACCGCCAGATAGTTCTCGCCCACCAGGTCCGAGGCCAGGCCGTTCGCGCGGGCGAAGTCGGCCCACCGGCGATTAACGCTCAGGATGGTACCGTCTTCCGAAATGATGGCGATATGGGCCGCCAGAGCGTCGAGGGTGCCCTGCGCGAGCCGCTGGCTCTCGCGCAGCGACCGCTCGGCCGCCTTCCGCTCCACGGCGTACCGGATGGCGCGAACCAGGAGATCGGGCTCCAGCTCGCCCTTGACGAAGTAGTCCTGGGCTCCGCCTCGGACTGCTTCCAAGGCGAGGCGCTGGTCGTCGAGGCCCGTGAGCACCACGATGGGGAGGTCCGGCGCCCAGGCGCTCGCGCGCCGGAACGTCTCGATTCCGCGGCAGTCGGGAAGGGAGAGATCGAGGAGGAGCAGGTCCGGAGGGGTCTGCTCGAGCCGGGAGAGACCCGACGACAGCGTCTCCGCCCACTCGAGGTGTATGCGCACGCTGGAGACGTCGGCGAGCATCTGCCGGAACAACCGAGCGTCTCCCGGGTTGTCCTCGATCAGCAGAAGATGGAAGGACTCCTTTGCCATGACATTTCTCCCCCTCGATGCCCCCTTGCCCTCGGGGCACGGTCACATAATGGGTACGAGCTCGGCGAGCTTGGCAAGCAACTGGCCCCGGGAAAAGGGCTTGCCAAGAAAGCCGTCGGCGCCCGCAGCCACGAGGTCGGTGAAGGACAGGCCGTCGCCCACCTCCACGGAGACGACGAGGATCCGCGTCGCGGCGGCAGCCGCCCCGCCGTCCCGGAGTCGCCGGATGAGCGAGGCTCCCGAGGGCCCGGGCATGTTGACGTCGGTGATCACGAGATCGAACGGCCCCGAGCGGTGCAGGGCGTCGAGGGCCTCGCCCACGTCCCCGGCCTCGGTCACCGGCCAGCCGTGTTCGCGCTTCAGCGTTTCACGGATGATGCGGCGGATCGCCGCCGAGTCGTCAACGACCAGGACCTTCATCGGATCCCCCTCCCTGCCCCCCGAGAGAACCGGGGGCGCGAGCTCCGGAGTCTTCTGGGCTGCTCGCCCGCCGGTCTGCACCCAGCCGGCGGGTAAGAATAGCCATCCGGACGCAAACCGCAACGTGCCGTAGAACTCTTTTCGGTCGCCGTCGGTCATCGCGCGAGCGCACGGCCTCTTCTTCCTGCGCGGGCCAGAACCGGGCAGAACTTGGGCAGGCTCTCCGAGACCCGCGAGCGCAGAGGGCCCTGAGCCCGGCTCCGCCCGTCTGCTACCGTGCCTCAAGTCGCGCAGCACGTCTGTCGGGAGAACGTGACAATCGTCGATCTGCCTGTGGGAGCGCTCGGCCGCGGGCCCCCCCGCGCCGCTGTCGCTTTCTTGAGCGGTCCCCACGGCCTGCCTGAACTAGCGCTCCCGCTGCAGGGCCACCCCTGCCAGGACCCGGGCGATTTCAGAGAGATCGAGGGGCTTGGACATGTAGTCGTCCATGCCGGCCGCGAGAAACCGCTCCCGGTCACCCTTGAGGGCGTGGGCGGTGAGGGCGACCAGGGGCAGGTCCCGGGGGACGCCCCGCATCTCTCCCTGGCGGATGAGGCGGGCGGCTTCGAGGCCGTCGAGCACGGGCATCTGGACGTCCAGCAGGACCACATCGAAGGGCTCCGGCGCCGGGGCGCCCGGCGCCGTCGCTCCTTCAGAGGGAGCAAAGGCGGCGGAGAGCGTGTCCAAGGCCTCCCGGCCGTCGCCGACCACCACGACCTTGTGCCCCTGCGCCTCCAGGAGCGACCGGGCGAAGAGCTGGTTGACCGCGTTGTCCTCCGCGACGAGGATGCACAGCGGGCGTGCGGCCGGAGCGGGCCGGGCCTCGTCCTCCGGTTCCCTCTTCTCCCCCTTCTCCTCCGAGAGGGGGAGCTCCACGGTGAAGAAGAACACACTCCCCTTCCCGAACTCGCTCTCGACCCAGATCTCGCCCCCCATGAGCTCCACCAGGTGCTTCGCGATGGAGAGGCCGAGCCCGGTGCCCCCATACCGGGTATGGGTCGAGCGCGTGGCGTGGGAAAAGCTGTCGAAGACCGAGCAGAGGTTCTCTCGAGGGATGCCGATGCCGGTGTCGCGCACGGCGAAGAGAAGCGTCACGGTCCGGCTGGGCAGCTTGACGGCTGGGCCGCGAGGCAGCTCAAAAGCCTCGTCTCCAGCTTCTTGCTTCCCGGCTGCCCCGCCGCCCAGCGGACCCCACACGGACACGTCGACTTCGACGTGTCCGTGTTCGGTGAACTTCACCGCATTTCCCACTAGGTTGGTGAGCACCTGGCGAAGCCTCCCCTCGTCGCCGACGAGCGAGTCCGGGACCGCCGCGTCGACGCCGTGGGTGAGGCGCAGGCCTTTCTGGTGCGCCGCGACGCCCAGGGTGGAGACCACCGACTCGAGGAGGCGCCTCAGGGCGAAGGGCGCGGTGCCGAGCTCCACCCGGCCGGCTTCGATCTTCGAGAGGTCCAGGATATCGTTGATGATGTCGAGGAGGTTCTTCCCCGACTGTTTGACGAGCCCCAGGTACTCGGCCGGCTTGGGCGCCACCCCTTCCAGGAGGGCGAGCTCGGTCATCCCCAGAATGCCGTTCATTGGAGTGCGGATCTCGTGGCTCATCCGGGCGAGGAAGTCGCTCTTCGCCCGGTTTGCCACCTCCGCAGCCTCTGCCGCCTTCCGGAGCGCCTCCTGGGTCCGGATCCGCTCCATCGCGGTGGACACCTGGTCGGCCACGGTGCGCATCAGCTCCACCTCGTCGGGGGTGAAGTGCGGCCGGGTCTTCGTGCCGAACGAGAGGGTGCCGATCAAGCGGCCTTGCGCCGTCAGTGGATGGCAGCAGAAGGCCTGGATGCCGTAGGAGCGAACCAACTCGGTCCGGGGGTCGGCGGCGTTCGAGATGTCCTCGGCGATGATCCGCTGCCCGTCGCGGGCCACGCAGCCGCACACGGCGACCCCGTAGTCGAGCCATTCGAGCGCGTGCGCCTCGGCATCGGTGATGCCGGCGCAGGCGTTCAGATGCAGCCGGCCGGCCGAGTCGTCCACGAGGAAGTTGAAGAAGGCCTGGCAGTCCAGGTGCGCCAGGACCTCCCGGCAGAGCTCGTTCACCAGGCCCTGGGGATCGTCCGTGGCCAGGAGCCGACCCGCGGTCTCCGAGAGCAGGCGGAAGCGGGCCTGGGTGTGCCGCAGTTCCTCCTCGGCCTGCTTTCGCTCGGTGACGTCGTGGACCATCCCGACGGAGCGGAGGACCTGGCCCGAGGCGTCCCGGAAGTGCTCGCACCTCTCGTGCACGACGCGGATCTCAGCGGTTCCGGGTCTCACGATTCGGTGTTCGATTTCGTAGGTGTCCCTTCCTGCCTCGAGCGAGCCCGCGTAGGCCGCGTCCACGGCAAGGCGGTCGTCGGGGTGCACGGCGTCGAGGAAGGCCTCGTAGCTCGCGCCGAACTCCTGCGGCGCCAGGCCGAAGATCCGGTACACCTCGTCGGACCAGGTGAGCCGGTCGTTCTCCAGATCGAGCTCCCAGCTCCCGAGGTGGGCGATCTCCTGGGCCCGCTTGAGCCGCTCTTCGCTCGTCCGCAGTGCCTCCTCGGCCATCATGCGCTGCAGACCGAGCCCGATATTCTGCGTCAGGTTCTCGTAGAACGAGACGAGGGTCGGCGTGAACCGCCCTTCCCGCCGGTCGTTCAGCTGCAGCAAACCGACGATCTCCGAGCCCGCGCGGATGGGAAACAGCCCCACCGACTGGTAGCCCTCGTGAATGCAGCGATTGCGGGGATGGGTGCGCGGGTCCATCTCGAGGGGCAGCGCGAGGAGCTCGGTCGAGCGATTCGTCCAGAAGCTCCCGCCCTGGGTGAAGCCGGGCACGCCCGGATCGGTCCGGCCGGACAGGACCAGGCCGCAGGTGCATTCGAGCACGGCCCGGCCGTCGGCGTCGCGGGAAACGGTTCCGTCGCCTTCCTTCGCGCAGAGGAGATTCTCCTGCCGCAGGAACTCGTCCGGAAACCCGACGTCTTCGAAATAGGGGCAGTCCTCCCCCCGGCGCAGCCGGAGCCCCACCGCATCGAACCCCGCCGCATTCCGGATCACGCGGAGGATCTCGGCAGCGACCGGGCGCAGCCCGCCTCCACGGTTGAGGATCCGCAAGGTGTTCGAGAGCAGAGTCTGGTTGGCATCCGCCCGCGTCTGCTCGGTCACGTCTTCCGTGAAGATCACGATGCCGCCGACGTCTCCTGACCCGCTGCGCCAGGGCCGGACCTCCCACCGCACCCACTGCACCGAACCGTCGGCCCGGTCGAAGCGATCCGCTTCCTCCCGCACGATCTCGCCGACCAGCCCACGCCGATGCGCCTCCTTCCACCGGTCCGTGATCTCGGGAAACACGTCGTAGTGCGAGAGCCCCCGCAGGTTCCGTTCGCCGAGGCCGAAGTCGCTCAGCCAGCGGCGGCTCGCCTCCAGGTAGCGCATGTTGCGGTCGAACATCGCCAGCGAGGCCGGGGCGTGCTCGATGAAGAGCCGCAGCTGCGCCTCACTCCCCCGCAAGGACTCCTCGGCCTGCCGGTGTTCGGTCACGTCGCGGCCATAGAGGTTCACGTAGCCGCGTTCGGCGATCGGCACCAGCGCGAAGGAGAGAACCCGCTCGCCCCGACGGGTTTCCAGCTCCCGGGTCGTGCCGCTGTCGAGCGCCGCCCCGAGCGGCCCCAGAAGAAGGGACGGCACCCGCCCGCCGATGGGGCAGCGCCACTCGTCGAGCAGCGCCGCGGACGAGGGATTGGCATAGAGCAGGATGCCGTCGTGGGCGACGCGGAGGATCGGGAACGGGTTTTCTTCCGGGAAGAGCGCCGTCGCCCTCACCTCGTCCTCCGCCCGTCGGCGCGCAGTGACGTCCACGAAGGTCACCACGACTCCTTCCACGGCCCCGGAATCGATCCGGTAGGGGAGGACCCGCATGAGGTAGTGTCGGGTGCCCTGCCGGCAGGAGATGTCCTCCCCCACGGGCGACTCGGACTCCAGCACCGCCCGGGCGTCTCGGGCGAGGTCGGAGTACTCGATCTTTCCCGCCAGGTGCTCGAGGGGGCGCCCCACGTCGGACGGAATCAGGTGGAAGAGCTCGGCGGCCGCGGGGGTGAAGCGCTTGACGCGCAGCTCGCGATCCAGGAAGAGCGTGGCGATCTCCGAGCTCGTGAGCAGGTTCTCCATGTCGGTGGTGGCCTCGTCGAGCGCCTCCACCTTGCGTTGGAGCTCCGCGTTGATCGAGGTGAGCTCCTCGTTGACGGTCTGCAGCTCCTCCCGGGAAGATTCCAGCTCCTCGTTGGCCGCCTGAAACTCCTCGTTCATGGAGAGGAGCTCTTCGTTCGTGGACGTGAGGCCCTCGTTGGAGGTGGCCAGCTGCTCGATCGTGGCCTGGAGGTCTTCGTGGGTGATGCCCAACTGCTCCTCCAGCTGGCGGATCAGCGCATCCTTGGCGAATTCGTCCGCGGGAATTGCCGCGACGCCTCCAGAGGAAAGGTCGGGGGGCAGCGCCGGGGCAGGCGCCGGTTCGAAGGTCACGAGCGCCAGCGGCCGGGACTCCGGACCGAGGGGTTCGGCCGTGATGTTCACCGGGACGGGCGCGCCACCCTCCGCGGACCTCTGCCCCCGGAAGGTGGCCCGCTCGCGTGAGGTCAGGGCCTTTTGCACTGCCGTGCGCAGGGCGGGGCGAAGCTCCTCCCGGACCATCCTCAGCAGGTCTCGGGTCGGCTCGCCCGGCGGGACCTCTACGAACGGCGCGGACCGGGCGGAAAAGTGGACAGCCTCGTACTTCTCGTTGACGACCACCCACGCGGGGGCGAATCGTTCCAGGAGGAGCTTCTCGGCCAGCGCTCCGGGGCTCGGCTCCTGGGCGGAAGGGCGACGGGCGTTGGGGTCGACTCCGGCCAGGGCAGGGCCGGACGAGAAGCGGCGTGCCTCCCCCCAGGTCCGACGTCCGGTCTCCCGGCGCCGATAGATCTTCCACCTCTTGTTGACCGGCGCGAACAGTTCGGAGCGCGGACCCGCCGTCTCGGACGCGCCGAGGAAAAGAACGCCCCCGGTCCGCAGCGCGTCGTGGAACAGGGAGAGGAGGCGCGCCTGCGTGTCGGGGCCGACGTAGATCAGGAAGTTTCGGCACACCAGCAGATCGAGCCGGGAGAAGGGTGGATCCCGGACCACGGTGTGCTGGGCGAACACGATCATCTCCCGGAGGGACTTCGTCACCTGGTAGCCGGCATCGGTGCGCAGGAAGAAGGCACCCAGCCGCTCCTCTCCGACGTCGGCGGCGATGTCGTGCGGGTAGAGGCCGGCACGCGCCTGCGCTACGGCGGCTTCGTCCACGTCGGTGGCGAAGATCTGCACCGCCGCGTCGAGGCCGCGCTCGGTGAGGTACTCCTGCACCAGGACCGCCACCGAGTAGGCCTCCTCGCCGCTGGCACAGCACGGGTGCCAGACGCGCACCGGCTCGGCGGGCCCGCGGTCCGCGAAGAGCTCAGGGAGCACGTTGCGGCGCAGCGCCTCGAAGGCCTCGGGGTCCCGGAAGAACCCGGTCACCCCGATGAGGAACTCTCGGTAGAGAGCGTGGGCCTCCTCGGGGGTGCCCTCCAGCAGGGCGACGTAGTCCTCGAGCGAGTCCAGGCCGTGTACCTTCAGCCGCCTCTCGATGCGCCGCAGGAGGGTGTTCGCCTTGTAGGACGCGAAGTCGTGGCCGGTTTCTGCCTTCACGATGCGGAAGAGGGGACCGAGGTCCGGGGGCCCCCGGTCCCCTGGTTTCGCGGCGCCGCTCCCGACGTCTACCCCGGCGCGCGCGGGCTCTTGGGCCGCTTGTGGCCTCCGGCTGCTCGTTCGCGCCTGCCTGCTGTCACGCATGGTCGAATCCTTCCCACCCCCCGTTGCCGGCGCAGGCCCGGGTTCATGTCCCCGAGATCGTGCCGGTGGTCGGTTGCGCGACACTCTACCTCAGGGCGCGGGTCACGAGCGAGGGGGGCGTGCTCGGGCCGTGCGGCCCTCGCGAGCCACGGGTCCGGGACGGACGGCCAGGAAGAGATCTCCGACTAGGCTTGGGACCGCATGACGCGTGGAGTGTCACGGGAGGGAGGAACGGAAGTGGCGGCACTCATTGGGTCTGAAGTGTCGCTGTAGTCGTAAGGGTTTGAGATTCCATGGTTCTAGCTGAGTGCTGACAGCTGACAACGTCCGGCAGGAAGACCCTTCTTCGGACAGGCAGTTAGGATTCGCTCCCTCGGGGAGTACTCTCGGCCGCGAGCGCCCCCCTGGTGCGTCCACTCCTCACAGGTTTCCTCAGAACCTCGCTCTGGGCCGAGACAAGCCGTTGAAAAGACTCCGAGAGGGTGTGCCAGTCGAGCACGTCCACCATGATCGGCAGGTCGGAGTCCGATAACGCGTCTTTCAGAGCCTCGACGCGGCGCCAGTCCATCTTCCCCTCTCCGATCAGCACGAGGTCGAGGTCCGAGAACCGGGTGCTTCGACCGCTCACCCGGGAGCCGAACACGCGAACCTCGCAGTCGGGCACCTGCGCGCCGAGGATGTCCAGGACCCGCTCGAGCTGGGTCTTCTCCAGGTCAATCATCCTGTTCGAGCCGCGCCAGGAGCGCCTTGGCGTCGTCCAGGAAGCGCTGAGCGATCCGGTAGGCCGTGAGCGCCTCGGCTTCGTTGTGCGTGTGAGAGGTGAGATTCCGGGCGTCTCCGTATTCGAACCAGGGCACGGGGTCTCGCAGCAACCCGAAGCGCGCCGCCAGGCGAAACAGCTCCCGGCGCGACCGGGCGTGCTCGGCCTCGTCCGAAGTCCGGTTCTCGCGGATCCGCCGCTGAATGAACTTCCAGCTCTGCTCGCAGGCCACTTCGAAGTTCTGGATCACCCCGGCGCGCACGGTTTCCTTCATGTCCTCGCTCAGGGAATCCATGTGCGTGCGCGCCGCTTCGATCGAGCGCCCGAGGGAGCCGACGGCTTTTCGCAGACGGGTCAGGTCCAACATGGGTTTGTCTCCTTCGAGCGGTCAGGACCGTGCCTCTGGCTTCCCAGCTTCCCAGCGTTATCCCCAGGAGGGGGTGTATCCCGCGAGCCCACGGACGGTCGCACGAGGCGACCGCGTCGGGAAGCCCAGGACAGACGAGAGCGACGAGGGCAGGAGCGGGGCCCAGAGCAGCACTACGTCTTCAACCGCACGACCTGGTGGACGCCCTTGAGGGCCTGCAGGGCGCCGAGGATCTTCTGGAGCCGCTCGGTGTTCTCGACGAGGATCTCGAAGTTGCACTCCGCCTGTCCCACGACGTGGGTCTTCACGTCGGCGCCGACCACGTTAACGTCGAACTGGGCGAGCGTCTGCGTCAGGGAGGCGAGCATGCCCTTCCGGTCCTGGCACGCCACCCGGATCTTGACGGGGTGGGCCGCCATCTCGCCCTGTCCCCACTCCACGTTGACGCGGCGCTCGGGGTCGAGCTTCGGCACGTTGGCGCAGTCGGCGGTGTGGACCGCCATGCCGTGGCCCCGCGTCACGAACCCGATCACCGGCTCTCCCGGGAGCGGGTTGCAGCACCGGGCGAAGCGGACCATGGCGTCGCCGACGCCGCGGATGACGATGCCGCGGGGCGCGCGCTTGGGCTTCTTGGGACGCTTGACCTCCTCGGGCTCCCGCTCGAGCTCGGGGTGCATGCGCGTGAGCACCTGCCGGGCCGGGAGCTTCCCGTAGCCGACCGCCTCCAGGAGCTCCTCGACCTTGTTGAACCCGAACTTGGGCACCACCGGCTCGAGATCCCCCTCTCGGAGCGCCTTGGGCAGGCTCTTCCCGACCTTGCGGAACTCCCGGTCGAGGATCTCGCGGCCGAGCTCGATGGAGCGCTCGCGCTGTTTCGTCTTGATCCACCCGCGGATCTTCGCGCGAGCCTTGTTCGTCGCGACGAAGTCGAGCCAGTCGGCGCTGGGTGTGTGATTCTTGGAGGTGATGATGTCCACCCGGTCGCCGTTCTTGAGGCGGTGGTCGAGGGGCACCATGCGGTCGTTCACGCGGGCGCCGACGCACTGCTCGCCCACCTTGCTGTGGACCGCGAAGGCGAAGTCCACCGGTGTGGAGCCCCGGGGGAGCTCGATCAGGTCGCCGGCCGGCGTGAACGCGTACACCACGTCGGGAAAGAGGTCGACCCGGACGTTGTCGAAGAACTCCTGGGCGTCGCCGGTGTCCTTCTGCGCCTCCACGAGCTGGCGCAGCCACTGGAAGATCTTGTCCTCGGGGCTCGGCCCTGCCCGCTTCTCCTTGTACCGCCAGTGCGCCGCGATGCCCTCCTCGGCGATGCGGTGCATCTCTTCGGTGCGGATCTGCACCTCCATGGGCTGGCCCTGGGGCCCGATCACCGTGGTGTGCAGCGATTGGTAGAGGTTGGGCTTGGGCAGCGCGACGTAGTCCTTGAATCGGCCGGGGATCGGCGTCCACTGGCTGTGGATCGCCCCGAGGGCCGCATAGCAGTCCCTCAGGGAGGCCACGATGATCCGGAACGCAATGAGGTCGTAGACCTTCTCGAACTCGATGCGCTGGTCGAGCATCTTGCGGTGCACCGACAGGAGGTGCTTGGTCCGACCGCTAACCTGGCCCTGAATCTCGTGCTCGGTCAACCGGCGGGTGAGGATCCCGTTCACCTCGTCGATGTACTGCTCCCGCTCGGCGAGTCGGCGCTCGACCCGCTTCGCCAGGTCTGCGTAGATCGCAGGCTGGGTGAAGCGGAACCCGAGGTCCTCGAGCTCGCTCTTGACCCGGTGGATGCCCAGGCGGTTGGCCAGGGGCGCGTAGATGTCGAGCGTTTCCTGGGCGATCTGCTCGCGGCGGGGATGCGGCACGGCGTCGAGCGTGCGCATGTCGTGGAGCCGGTCGGCGAGCTTCACCATGACGACGCGCACGTCGCGCGCCATGGTGAGGACGAGCCGGCGGAAGTTCTCCGCCTGCTCCTCCCGGTGGGACGAGTACGACACCTTGGCAAGCTTGGTGGCACCCTCGATGATGGTGGCCACCTCGGCTCCGAAGTGCTCTCGCACCTCGTCGAGGGTGGTGAGGGAGTCTTCGACCGCATCGTGCAGGAGCCCCGAGGCGACCGTGACCTCGTCCATGCGCAGGTCCGCCAGGATCTGGGCCACGGCGAGGGGGTGGGTCAGGTAGGGCTCTCCCGACAGGCGGGTCTGGCCCCCGTGCACCTTGGCCGAGAAGACGTAGGCCTTCGTCACGAGCTCGAGGCGGGCGTCCGGGTTGTATCCTTGGACCTTCTCCAGAATCTCGGGAAGCCGGTGCATCCTGAAGCCGGGGTCCGCCGGCTACTCGCTCGGCTTCTGGAACGCGCGCTCCTTGACCGTCACCTTGCTCTCGGCGATCTCCCGAAGAGCGGTCACCACGTACTTGTTCTTGGTCCGCACGAGCGGCGGCGCGCCCTTGAGCAGCTGCTTCGCCCGCTGAGTGGCGGCCATGGCCAGGGCGAAGCGGTTGGGCACCACGTCCAGGCAGTCTTCGACGGTTACTCGAGCCATCAGGTCTCCTTTGTGCTCCGTTGGTCATCAGCCACCGGTTCTCCGCTTCGTGGGCGGCGAACAGCAGCTTACTTCAAAGTCTCCACCCACTCCATCCGCCGCTCGATGCGGCACCGCTCGGCCCGCACGATCGAGGCGAGTTCCTCCACGGCGCGGTCCAGGTCGTCGTTGATCACGAGGTACCGGTAGCGGCCGGCGAAGGCCACCTCCCCTCGGGCGTTGGCGATCCGACGCTCGACGACCGCGGGCGCGTCGAGCCCTCGCGTCTCGAGGCGACGCCGAAGCTCCTGCCACGACGGCGGAAGCACGAAGACCAGGACCGCCTCGGGGATCGTATCGGCAATCTGGACCGCACCCTGAACGTCGATGTCCAGGAGCACGTCGCCGCCGGCTGCAAGCGCGGCGTCCAACGCCTCGAAGCTCGTGCCGTAGAGGTTGCCGTGCACCTCGGCCCACTCGGCGAAGCCCTTGCGACCGATTCGGTCCTCGAAGGCGCTCCGGTCCACGAAATGGTACTGGACGCCGTCCACCTCTCCACGGCGCGGGGGGCGCGTGGTGTGGGAGACCGAGAAGCCGAGGTCACTGACCCGTTCCCGCAGCAGCCGGATCAAGGTCGACTTCCCCGCACCCGAGGGTGCCGAGACGACGAAGGCGATGCCGCGGGTCGGGGCCAGGGCTTACTCCCACTCGATCGTGGCGGGCGGCTTCGACGAGATGTCGTACACCACCCGGTTGACGCCCCGCACCTCGTTGATGATCCGGTTCGAGATCCGGCCGAGCAGCTCGTAGGGCAGCCGCGACCAGTCCGCGGTCATGCCGTCCAGCGAGTTCACCGACCGCACGGCCACGACGCTCTCGTAGGTGCGCTCGTCGCCCATCACTCCCACGGTCTTCACGGGGAGGAGCACGCAGAAGGCCTGCCAGACGCTCTTCTGGAGGCCGTCGGAGGCGATCTCCTCGCGCACGATGGCGTCGGCCTCCTGCAAGATCGCGAGGCGCTCCCGGGTCACCTCTCCCAGGACCCGGATCGCGAGGCCCGGCCCGGGGAACGGGTGCCGCTCCAGGATCTCCTCCGGCAGCCCCAGCTCCCGACCCACCTCGCGGGCCTCGTCCTTGAAGAGCTCGCGCAGGGGCTCGATGAGCGTCAGGTCCATCCGCTCGGGCAGCCCGCCGACGTTGTGGTGGCTCTTGATCGTGGCCGAGGGGCCTTTGAACGACACGCTCTCGATCACGTCGGGGTACAGCGTCCCCTGGGCCAGGAACTTCGCCCCCCCCAGCGCGAGCGCCTCGCGCTCGAAGAGGAAGATGAACTCGTTGCCGATGATCTTTCGCTTCTGCTCCGGGTCGGTCACGCCACGGAGCTTCTCGAGGAAGAGGTCGGAGGCGTCCACGTGGCGAAGGTTCATGTGGAAGTGGTCGCGGAAGGTGCGCACGACCTTCTCCGCCTCGCCCTTTCGCAGGACGCCGTTGTCGACGAAGATGCACACGAGCCGCTCACCCAGAGCTCGGTGGAGCAGCAGGGCCACCACCGAGGAGTCGACCCCCCCGGACAGGGCGCAGATGACCGTGCCGTCGCCGACCTTCTCCCGCACCGCGCGGGTGGTGGCTTCGATGAAGGAGCCCATGGTCCAGGTGGGAGCGAGGCCGCACACGTCGAACAGGAAGTTCTCGATGATCTCCGTGCCCCGCGGCGTGTGGACCACCTCCGGGTGGAACTGCACGCCGAAGAAGGGCTTCTCGGCGTGGGCCATGGCCGCCACGGGCGAGTTTGTCGAGTGCGCGAGCGCCGAGAAGCCGGCGGGAAGCACCTCGATCCGATCGCCGTGGCTCATCCACACGGGAATCGGATCTCCGGTGCGGAAGCCCGCGAGGATGCCTCGGGAGTCGTCCACGGTCAGGTGCGCCAGGCCGTACTCCCGCCGAAGGCCCCGGGCGACGGTCCCGCCGAGGAGGTGGGTCATGAGCTGCATGCCGTAGCAGATCCCGAGCACCGGCACACCCAGCTCGAACACCCCGGCGTCGAGCAGCGGCGCCCCCTCGTCGTACACGCTCGACGGGCCTCCGGAGAGGACGATCCCCTGAGCGCCGAACCGGCGGACCTCGTCCAGGCTCAGCGTACACGGATGGATCTCGCAGTAGACGCGGCTCTCCCGGATGCGCCGGGCGATGAGCTGGGTGTACTGGGAGCCGAAGTCGAGGATCAGGACCTTCTGGTCGTGGATGTCTGCCATGGTCCGCTCTGGCCTCACACCGACTCGCCGCGGTAGTTGGGGGCTTCCTTCGTGATGATCACGTCGTGGACGTGGCTCTCCCGCAGGCCGGCCGCCGAGATCTGGATGAACCGCCCCTTGCTGCGCAACTCCTCGATCGACACGCAGCCGGTGTAGCCCATGCCGGCCCGAAGGCCACCCACGAGTTGGTAGACATTGGCCGACAGCGGGCCCCGGTACGGCACGCGGCCTTCGATCCCCTCGGGCACGAGCTCCGACTCGTCGCGGACCCCCTGAAAGTACCGGTCGCGGCTGCCCTTCTTCATGGCGCCGAGCGACCCCATGCCC
This sequence comes from Deltaproteobacteria bacterium, assembly GCA_016214985.1. GTDB lineage: Bacteria > Desulfobacterota > Deferrisomatia > Deferrisomatales > JACRMM01 > JACRMM01. The sequence goes on from JACRMM010000051.1 coordinate 53,709, forward strand.
CGGTACACCTTGTAGGACCGGCCCTGATACAGCACGAGCTCTCCGGGGCTCTCCTCGGTGCCGGCGAAGACGCTCCCGATCATCACCGACGACGCGCCCGCAGCGATGGCCTTGGTCACGTCGCCCGAGTACTTGATGCCGCCGTCGGCCACGACCGGGATCCCCCTCTTGTCCGCGACTCTCGCGACCTCCTGCACCGCGGTCACCTGGGGCACGCCCACCCCTGCGACCACCCGCGTGGTGCAGATCGACCCCGGGCCGACGCCTACCTTCACCGCGTCGGCGCCGGCGTCGATGAGGGCCTGGGCCCCGTCCGCCGTGGCCACGTTGCCGGCGATGACCTGCGCCCGGGGCCACTGGGACTTCACCGCCCGCACGGCGTCGAGGACCATCTTCGAGTGCCCGTGCGCGGTGTCGATGGCGATCACGTCGGCGCCGGTGCGCAGCAGCGCCTCGACCCGGGCGTCGCGGTCGGCCCCGACCCCCACCGCCGCTCCGACCCGCAGCCGGCCCATATCGTCCTTGCAGGAGTATGGGTACTTGCGGGCCTTCTCGATGTCCTTGATGGTAATGAGGCCCTGGAGAACGAAATGCTCGTCCACGACCGGCAGCTTCTCGATGCGGTGCTCGTGCAGGAGGCCTTTGGCCTGCTCCAGGGTCGTCCCCGGGGCGACGGTGACCAGGTTCTCCCGGGTCATGATCTCTCGGATCAGCCGGTCGGGATTTTGCTCGAACCGCAGATCCCGATTGGTCAGGATGCCCACGAGGTGGCCCGCCCCGTCGATGATCGGCACGCCCGAGATCCGGTAGCGCGACATGAGCTCCATGGCCTCGGCGACCCGCTGCTCGGGCCGGGCCGTGATCGGATCCACGATCATCCCGGCCTCGGATTTCTTGACCTTCTCGACCTCGAGCGCCTGCTCTTCCACGGTGAGGTTGCGGTGGATGATCCCGATGCCGCCCTCCTGGGCCATCGAGATGGCGGTGCGCGCCTCGGTCACCGTGTCCATCGCGGCCGAGAGCAGCGGCACGTTCAGCCGGATCGCGGGCGTCAGCCACGTGGAGACATCGACCTGGTCGGGGAGCACCTCGGACGCGGCAGGTAGGAGGAGGACGTCGTCGAACGTGAGGCCGAAGGGAGTGTTCTCGTCGAGCATGGCTCCTCCCGAGGGGGATGGGCTCCCGAAAAGAGAAACGGGCAAGCTACCGGAAAGGGACCTCCAGTGTCAAGGAGCCGACGAACTTCGAGCGGCGACGGCCGGTCCGCCCGGCCCCCGCACCAGAGGTCCTCGGACAGCACGCCCTCCTGGGGTCTTGACACCCCACATCCGCCTCAGTATGTTCGCCCGCGACCGTGGATCGTGGGCCGAAGGCCCAGCAACACCAGAGGAGGACCGCATCATGGCCAGGGGTACCGTCAAGTGGTTCAACGACCAAAAGGGCTACGGGTTCATCGCACAGGAGAGCGGCCCGGACGTGTTCGTCCACTTCTCCGCGATCCAGGGAGAGGGTTTCAAGAGCCTCACCGAGGGCCAGGCCGTGGAGTTCGAGGTGGTTCAGGGCCCCAAGGGCCCCCAGGCCGCAGACGTCCGCCGGGCCTGATCGAAGCAAGGGTGGGAAGGACTTGGCGAGAGGGCCTCTTCGGAGGCCCTCTTGGCGTCTGGGGAGTCAGAGGCCCTTCGCGTCGCGGACCCTCTCGTAGGCCTGCTGAACGTGGAGGAACTTGTCATGGGCCAGGGCGCGGAACTCTTCGCCCAGGTGCGCGACGCGGTCTGGGTGGTACTTCTTCGCGAGGTCCCGGTAGGCGCTCTTGATCTCCTCTGCAGAGGCCGACGGCGTTACACCCAAGACGGCCAGATCGCGGCCGAGCCCATTGCCCTGCCCCTGGGCCTCGGCCCCGAAGCGGCCGGGAGCGACACCGAGGAGCGCGGCGACTCGGGCCAGGAGAGCAGCTTCTGCCGGGTCCACCTGGCCGTCGGCGAAGGCGACCTCCTGCAGGCACTCGAACAGAAGGCGCCGCGTGGCGTCGTCCGTGCGCCCCCTCACGTCCGAACACAGGGCGTCCACGTCGACCCCGGTGCGGAGGAACTCCTTCAGGAGCTCGCGCACGATCTCCAACGACTCCCCGCGGTAGCCGAGCCGCTCGGAGAAGAAGCGGCGAACCGCCTGGACCTCCTCAGGCCGCACGTCGCCGTCGGCGCGCACCATGGCCGAGAGGATGCCGACGAGGTTCGCAACGAAGTAGAACTCTTCCTGCTGCTGGCGCACGGTGGCGCCGTCCGCTCCCGGCAGCCCACCCGGCAGGGGCGCATCCTTCACGTAGTGACCGAGGATGCCACCGACCACGGCGCCGAGCGGGCCGCCGACCAGGAACCCGACCCCGGCGCCGATCAGCTTGCCGGAGAGACCCATCAGTGGGTCTCCCTGAGCCAGTACAGGACACCCCCGTTGGAGAGGAGGAGCACCCCCTGCTCGAACACGGCGGGCTGGGCACTCACGCCCGACCCCGGGGCAAAGCGGGCCTTCTCGGCGCCGGTAAGGGCGTCCAGGTCGAAGAGGCTTCCCTCCGACGCTCCGGCCAGGACCCGGTCACCCGCGACCGCGGGCACCGTGGAAATCCCGCCGTCCAGGGCGGCCTCCCACACCTTCGTCCCGTCGGAGCGCCGCAGCGCCAACACCGCTCCCGACGGGCTGCCGAGGTAGAGCAGGTCATCCCCCACGCCGAACCCGGACACTGCTTCCACGGCCTGCTGCCACACCTGGGCTCCGGAGGCGGCGTCGAGGCAGACTACGGGGCCCTTGAGGACTCCGGCGTACACCTTTCCGTCCCGGAAGGACGGGCCCGCACAGACATCGGAGAACAAGCCGTCCTTGGCCAGCTCGACCTTCCACAGCACCTTCCCCAGCTCCCCGTCCAGGGCCGCCACAGTGCCGTCGGCGAACCCGGCGTAAACCCGGCCGTCGCCCCAGGCGAGGCCCGGCGCACGCCACAGCGAGGTCCGCCGCGGAAACTTGCGGCCATACTGCCACAGCGGCCGGCCCGTCGCCGCCTCGAGGCAGAAGACGTTCTGATCGCCGACGCCCACGAACACCCGTCCCTGCGCGACCAGCGGGCCGGTCACGATCGGGTAGGAGACGTGGAACCGCCACACCTCCTTGCCCCCCAGGCTCACAGCCACCAGGTCACCCTGGTCGTCGGCGGCGAAGAGCAGGTTGTCCGCGAGCGCCGGGCTGCCGAACACCCGGCCGCGCATCGGAAACCGCCACGCGATGCCCCCGTCGCGCCAGTTCACGGCCGCCAGCTCACGGCCGGCGTGGCCCACGTACGCCAGGGGCCCCAGAGGGATCGGCGTCGCGTACTCCTCCGGGGCGTAGCCGGGCCGCTCGATCAGGGGACTGACCCGGTGCACCTCCCACGGCGAGGGCACGGCGAGGCTGCTGCGCGAGGATCGGCCGGGATCGCCACCCTCCATGGGCCACGCCGACACCACGGGTCGAGGCGCGGGCGCCGGCCCAGCGGGGATCGACGCGCACCCGGCGACCGTGAGGAACGCAAGGCCGAGCACCAGCACACGAGACCTTCTCACGGCGCCACCTCCAGCCCGGCAAGGCGGGCCATGTTGGCGCGCACCCGGTCGTACTCGGCCGGGGAGAGACCGGCACCCAGGGCCACGGTCCGCGCGAAGGGCTCGTCGATCAGGTCTCCCGGGCCGTGGGCGTCGGTGTTGAGCACCAGAGGAGCGCCGGCGCGCCGAGCCGCGGAGGCGACGTGGCCGTTGGTCAGGCTGTGCCCTTTGCGCGCCGTGATCTCCAGGTGGACGCCGAAGCGGGCCGCCCGCTGCGCGTCCTCGTCGGAGACAAGGCCCGGGTGGCTCACGATGTCGGCGCCGGCGTCGATCGCGGCGCGGTTGGTGCCGGGCGCCACCGGTTCGACGGGGCTCTCGCCGTGGACCACGACCACGCGCGCGCCGAGGCGGCGCGCCTCGGCGACGTAGCGGCCGATGAGCTCCGGCGGCAGGTGCGTGAGCTCGATGGCGGGCACCGCCCGGAGACGCCGGCACGCGTTGTTCTCTTCGCAGGCGCGGATGACGCGCGGGAGGATCCAGTCCAGGTTCGACATGTCCGCGTGGTCGGCCAGCGCGATGGCCCTCAGCCCCAGTATCTCGGCACGTCGCAGGAGCTCCGAGGGCAGGAGGTCGCCGTCGGAGAAGAGCGTGTGGGTGTGCAGGTCAATCATCAGCATATCCTCAGGGCACGATATTCGGAGGGCGCCGGCCGCGGCCTCCGAGCGGATCAATAGGGCAGAGCGCGACGACCGCCTCCGGCGCCGGGTCAGGGTTGGACGTGCAGACAGAACGCCGGCCGCGGACCGACTCGCAGACGTCCATGGGTCCTCGCTTCTCTACGAAAACCGAACGAATTTCGAGCACTTGGGGCAGTGGATGTTAGCACCTTCGCTGGCGGGAAGAAAGGGGATTCTCCCCGCGGGAGGTGGGCGCTCCGTCGGCTCTCCCGCAGCGAGCAACGACGCCGGCCGGGACGTTCCCACCGCCCCCCTTGCTTCGTCGGTTCTCGCGTCGCGACTTTCGCACCATTGCCGGATCCTGGGGCGGGATGGACCTATAAGATTTGGATCTTGGAGAACAAGGGGACGTAGTTGATTCATTGATTCATGCCCACGCTCGCCAAGTCGATGAGCGATGGCTCCCGGCGAACGCTTTGCTCTCCCCGGGCCGCCGCCCGGCTCACTCCTGACCTGCCGAGTCCCAGCAGGCGACCCACCTCCGAGCTCGCCAGCCCCAGCACACGCGCCGCAAGGTAGCACGCCACGCCCCTCGCCTCCACCAGCTTGGCGTCCTTTCCCCGCCGCTGCAGGCGCACAGGGTCCACCTCAAAATGCCTCGCCACCTCCTCCATCAACTCCCCCAACGCTCGCCCCGGGCGTGGCCGCCCCTCACGGTCCTCTTCCCTCCAGAGTCGCTCCACGAACTCCCCGCCGCCGAGCACTCGCTCGTCGTACGCTTGCGTCTCCCGGCCCCCCATCGCCTCGCCGCTCCCCGCGAGGCTGCGCCACAACCCTCCCCCCACCAGATCCTCTCGGCGACCTTGCCCGACCCCCGCCCTGATGAACTCCCGGTACCGCCGCCGCGCCTCTCTCACCCGGGAGCCAAAGCGCCCCAGCACCTCGTCCACCCCCTGCCCCTCCTGCCCCCGGTTCCCTACGATCACGGCGTGACCGCTCCACGGGAAGACGTCCAACCCTTCCAGGTCCCGCACCAGCCCGGCGCGGAGCGGGTTCAAGTGGATGTAGCGCACCAGCTCCAACAGGTAGGGCTCCTCCTGGCACACGATGGACTTGTAGCGATTCTGGAACAAGTGACCGGCCCTCGTGTGTCGGAGGTTGAACGTCGTGGCATAGCCGGTAAGCAGCCGGCGCATGATGGTCGAGAGTCTCCCTTCCGTGGGACGCACCAACAGATGGAAGTGATTGGGCACAAGCGCCCACGCCAGCAAGTCCGTCCGAGTACCGACGACGACGTCGCCCAGGCGCGCCAGGAAACGCAATCGGTCTTCGTCGTCCAAGAAGATGGGACGACGCTCGATCCCGCGCGCGATCACATGATGCAGCACCCCGGCTACGTCGAGCCTCGGTCCTCTTGGCATGCCCGAAGTCTACACAAATCTCTCCATCAGTCAATAGATCAACAACGTCCCCTTGGATACCCCTTGGATACCTTTGCAAATTCAATCACCAAAGAGGTGCTCATATCTACTCCTTTCCGAATGGTAAGTGGCGCCGCCCGACGAAACTCCAGTGAAGAAAGCCACAGCAAGAACCCTTCTCGTACCATATGGTAACGGCACGCTACACAGTGACTATGTCGCTACTCCAGCCTCTTGTACTTAGCGGGCTCCTCACCTGGCAAAGTTATCGTAAGGTCGCTATTTGAGATCACTATTTCAGCCACTACTGGTCCTGCCAGAGCCGCCAAGCCACCGAGTTTCAGTTTAACGTGCTGTCTGTCGACGAACTCGTAGGTTCCCCCAATATGGCGACCTCTTTCAACTAGACTGATAGTGCCGTCTTTATAGTACGTCATAACCTCGGCACCACCGATTTCCTGCCACTTACCAACAACTCTGTCCCTTGGGTTTGCTGAACAAGCAGCCAATATTGCTGCCACTGCAAATACGAAGCGAATAGGCCCAATGAGGTGATGACTAATGCTCCGCATGATGACCTCCTGACATACATAGTCGTTTCGGCGAACGGGGAGCGTCGCATCTTCAATGACCCTGCTCGTCTCTTGGGAAACCTGCCAAGAGCGTCCACGTTCTTGCCCCATCTGACGACTGCCAGATGCGCCCTGTTGCCCCAGCTAAGATGGCGCCCCCCAAAGCAGTATCCTGCAGAAAAGAATAGACCTTGTCGTCCAACGTTCTTGCAAGTTTCCCATTGGCGGCATCTATCAAGAAGATCCCCCGATTCGTTCCAATGGATATGCCCTCTCGCGTTAAGCCACAACAATTCACATGCGTACTGTTGTCCAATTGCGATCCACCTTCAATACTATAGGCACTAGCCGTACGATTTCTGGTGTCAACATTAATAGCCACAACTATTGGCCTTCCATACGTAAAGGACAACATAACAATCCATATCTCCCCTTGTTGGCCAAAACACACACGCTGATCATGGTGCTGCGAGGCGCTTTTTGAAAAGTCGTGGTCGAAGAAGGAACCAACAAAGGCGTTGTCTTTTAACCAGGTTGTTAGGCTATACCAGTTTTCACCCAGGTCTGTTGTCATATACACGGGATACCCCCCAAGTCCGGTAGTTATCGCGAAATCCTTGGACCATGGCAAGAACTGCACGAAGGTCCACACCGGATTGGGGAAGGTGTCAAGGGGCAGGCCCTTTGCCCTTGGCACCCAGTTCTTGCCAGCATTGCCAGATCTGTATACATCCTTGCCTCTTGCTACCAACAGAACTTCCTCGTTCTCAGGCGACACTGCTATGTAGTTATTGTAGGGCGGGCCATTGTATCTAGTTTCGTCTGATCCGAGCCTTTGTAATTGCGAGAACTTGTAATCGCTGGTAAACAGGCCGAACGAAAACGCCAGAAGCCATCTTTTTGCCTTCGGCAGTCTCTTGATGTCTAATAGCAGGCCTTCGTTGTTGTTTGTTACATATCTTGGCCCGAAATTAAGTCCCCCAAAAGACCAGCTCTTTCCTTCCTCAGTAGCCCGGAGCATCGCCTTCTGCTTGCCGTCCCATGCGTATATTGCGCTTTCGTCTTGGTTGTACGTCATAATGTTTATTTCACTCTCGTTCTTTATGACGGGTTCCTCTTCCGTCGAAATACATTGATTGCCCAAAGACGTGTCTTCAGCCGACTGTTCAGGAGGGAGGAGAAGTGAGAGCATAGTGAGCATAGATACATTCTCATAGTTCTGAGTCGCAGCATTCTTTACTGACTTGTCGTACGATCTGTACACAACATATAACGTCTTGCCGTGTCGCACCCAATCAGCCTCTGCTTGATTAGGGCTCCTTAGCGCAATTTGCTCTTTCCATTCATATATTGTTCCATCCTCAGCAGGATAACCGCACACCACGCGAAAGCCATTCTCAGAGTTGGCACGAAGCAGTACGTACACTGCATGAGGCAATGCCAGTATCTTCTCTGGATATATGTCTAGACGGTCCGAAATAGGGGCGTTTGCAGACCAGCTAGTAGGACGTCCCGTGGCGTCCAGGCGTAACACCCCACTAGGGGTAAAGAACTTATTGTCTGCAAACCCTGCCTGCATGGAGGCATATTCAAAATTGCTATCTCTCGCAAGCATTTGGCTATCTTCAAGCCACTTGCGTGTTGGTCTAGCAATATTTCCATTTGTATATGTTCGTGAAACTGAATACCAAGACCGCGCGCGATGCCCACCAAAGCGATAAAAGCATCCATTGGCTGCGTTTGTGTGCGCGTCTTGCAAACTGTAGAATTGCGGAACTGGCTTCCCTAGACTCCCGTCCTTAAGGCTTGGGTATCTATATGTGTTCTTCCCGTCCCTTACATATATATTATCACCAAGGCCAATTATGCCATCCAGCACGTATGCGAAAGGCCCGCTCAAAACATCGTCAGGGACTACATACTTGGCGCCTCTCCATATAGTTGTACGGTCCAGTTTGTCCCCTGCCGCATATTGATAGTTCCCGTTTCTTGCAAAAAACATATATAGGAACCTATTCGTGGTACCAAGGAGCACTCTGCCTGTGGCGGATGACGCCCCTATCTGTTTATGAAATAGCGTTACTGGACTAAGTTGTTTCGCTTCGCCGGTTTGTAATCCAGCTGCCGGGATAAGTATTTGTGAGCCAACAACGGCGCAGCTAATAATGAGACGCTGGACGGACCTAGATGTTACGCTTGGAGGTCTTCTTATGTTGCTTTTGCCGTCCATTCGCCCACCTCCCCTTGTCGCCGACACAATTGCTTGCTTCAACAACTGCTGCGCCTTCGCGAGGTCGCAACTGGATGCGCTGCCGCATGAAGTCATGGGTTGCCCGATCACTTGGTCGCGCCGGCCCAGAATGAGGGACGCAAGCGACGCCCTAGCTAGGACAATGAAATGCACGGTACCCCTCACCAGCGCCGACCGGAAGGGCACCGAGGCCAACATATTGATCCTATACGCCTTGTTCCATTTCCGCGAACGAATCGAGTTGTATCCGGAGTGCCGGCGAGACGAGGCCGAGGGACGAGCGCCACGGCTTGGTCTACGCCGTCAGACCGGGAGCAGCGAGGGCCGGCAGTCCGGATACAACCTGTTGAACGGAGCCGCGTGACCGATGC
>JACRMM010000045.1 GCA_016214985.1 Deltaproteobacteria bacterium
CTTGAGGTTCTTGGATCCCAGGACGGCGCCCATCCCCGCTCGCGCGAAGGCGGCGTATTTGTTGGTGATCAGAGAGGCGTCGAAGACCCCGTTCTCGCCGGCGGGCCCGATGCAGGTGACGTCGAAGCGCTCCCCGAGCTGCGCCCAGATCCGGTCGGTCGCGTCGAAGACGTCGCAGCCCCAGAGCGCGTCCGCATCGAGGAACGACACGCGGTCGTCGGCGATCGAGACGACCGTGGGCCGCTCGGCCCGTCCGGTGACCACGAGGTGATCGTACCCCGCGTACTTCAGCATCCCGAAGCGGCCGTGCCCCGAGATCCCGAGGAACCGCCGGTAAGGGGAGCGGGCGGTCACGTTGCCCTTGCCTGCGCCAGGCACCAGGGTGCCGACCAGGGGGCCCAGCCCGAAGATCGCGCAGTTGTCCCGAGCGAAGGGGTCTCCCCCGGGCTCGAGGAGCCGAAGGGCCAGGGCCGCGTTGATTCCCGCCCCCCCGAGGAAGCGCGATGCCAGCTCCTCGGGCAGCGGCTCGGTTCGAGAGGTCCGCGACGTGAGGTCGATGTGGAGAACCTTGCCCGCGTAGCCGCCCGAGGTCATCGCGCCTCCTCCGGCGAGCTCTCTTCGCCGAACACGCCGTAGCCGCAGGCCGCCGCGCACAGGCCGCAGCCGTTGCAGTCCGGCGAGAGCTCGATGCGAAAACGATTTAGGCCCTCGGTGCGCACTGGATGAACGTGCGCGACGGAGGGCTGAAAGGACCGGTCCGGGCCGTTGTGGAACGAGCACGTGAGCTCGCAGATGCTGCAGCCGGAGCAGTTCTCCGGCTTTACGACCGTGGGGCGCTTCATCCGGGTGTTCCCTCACTTCCCGGGCGGCCGGCCTCGGCGGCGGCGCCCTGCAGCTTCTCCACTCCACGCCAGATCTCGGCCAACCCCATCGCCTCCTCGAAGGCGTGCAGCTCCATCCTCCGGTCCGCCACCTCCGATGCGCCGCCGGTCCGGAGGATCGAGGGGTAGATGTCGGCGAGCACCTTGGCGTAGGCCAGGGTGGAGGTGAACGGGAAGGTGACGACGCGGTACCCCATCTCTTCGAGCTCTGCGGCGGAGAGCACGGGGACCTTCGGGTGGTCGAACATGTCGAAGAGCAGAGGGGTCGACCCGGCCTCCCGGGCGACCCGGGCGACCTCGTCCCGCGAGCCCAGGAGCTCCACGTAGATCATGTCGGCCCCTGCGTCGGCAAAGGCGCGGGCCCGCTCGATCGCGGCGTCCACGCCCAGGGACGGCCGGCAATCGGTGCGGGCGATGACGAGGAAGTCCGGGTCGCTCTTGGCCTCGACCGCTGCGCGCACCCGGGCTACCGCCGTGGGGAGATCGGTCACGCGCACGCCGCCCATGGCGGCGCAGCGTTTGGGCTCCTGCTGGTCCTCGATGTGGATCCCGGCGACCCCGGCCCGCTGGAACTCCCTCACGGTGCGCTGAACGTTGAGCGGCCCGCCGTACCCCGTGTCGGCGTCGCAGAGGAGCGGGATGTCGATGGCCGCGGCGATGCGAGCCGCGTGGGCAACCATCTCGGTCTGGGTGATCTCCCCGACGTCCGGTCGGCCGAGGAGCGAGCACGCCACCCCGTAGCCGGTCACGTAGGCGACGGAGAAGCCGGCGCGCTGGATGAAGCGGGCGCCGAGCGCGTCGTGGCACCCTGGGGCGACGAGGATTTGGGGGTTTTCGAGGAGCCGGCGGAGCTGGGTGGTTCGTTTCATGGGACCGCTCGTCGTGAGGGGATCAGGGGCGCAGGGGCAACGGAAGGACCGGAGAGCAGACGCCCCCGGATCCACCGCGGGAGCACTGTACCCGTCCAAACGACGTCTCGCAAACGGTTTGGCGGCGCCCGGCGGCAACCGTCGGGTCCGGCCGTCGAGCCTCACGGGCCTGGGCGGCAAGCAAACCGCCAGGGTCGGCACAAGATGTTGTGCCCTCGGGTGGTGCCCTCCACAGCCTGTTGTGGAATTTCCCCTTTACTGCCCGTGTCTCCTCGGCTACCATCGCGGCACGTCGGCCCCCCACCGGAACTGAGAGCCCGCCATGCGCCTGAAGAAGCTCCAGCTCTTCGGATTCAAGACCTTCCCGGAACCCGCGGAGCTGTACTTTCCGGAGGGAACGACGGCCATCGTCGGGCCCAACGGCTGCGGGAAGTCCAATATCATCGATGCAATCCGCTGGGTCATGGGAGAAACGAGCGCCAAGGGTCTTCGCGGGGACTCGATGGAGGACGTGATCTTCTCGGGCAGCGAGTCCCGCAAGCCGCTCAACCTCGCCGAGGTGACCCTCACCCTGACGGGCGCCGAGGGGCACCTGCCCGAGCGCTTCGGTTCCTTTCACGAGGTGGCCGTCACGCGGAGGCTCCATCGGTCGGGCGAGAGCGAGTACCTCATCAACAAGGTGCAGTGCCGCCTGAAGGACATCACCGAGCTCTTCATGGACACCGGGGTGGGGCGCCGGGCGTATTCGGTGGTGGAGCAGGGGCGCATCGACGCCATCTTGAGCGCCAAGCCGCAGGAGCGCCGCTCGTTGATCGAGGAGGCGGCCGGCATCACGAAGTACCGGAGCCGCAAAGACGAGGCGGTCCGGAAGATGGAGGAGACCGCGCAAAACCTCCAGCGCCTGGGGGACGTGATCGGCGAGGTGCGCCGGGAGATGAACCTTCTCAAGCGCCAGGCCGCGCGGGCCACGGAGTTCAAGACGCTGCGCTCCGAGCGCCGGACGCTCGAACGCCACCTCCTGGTCGCCGCGTGGCAGGCCCTTCACGAGCAGACCTCCGCGGCCCGGGCCGTCGAGCGAGAGCGGGAGGGCGAGGCGGTGGCGGCGCGAGCCCTCTCCGAGCGTCTCGGCGCGCGGCTCGAGCAGGGGCGGCTGGCCCTGCTCGACGAGGAGCGCGCGCTCGAGGCGCGTCAGCGCGAGGTCTACGGACTGCGGAGCCAGATCGCCGAGCGGGAGGGGCGAGAGGCCTTTCTCTCCCGCGATCTCGAATCCCTCACCACTCAGGCGGACCGGGCCACGACCGAGGCTGCCGAGCTCGGGGCGCGCGGCGCGTCGTTGGCGGGCGAGGTGGCGGCCCTTGAGGAGGAGGCCCGCGCGGTCGCGGCCCGCGTGGAAGCGGGCGAGGGGGCGCTGGTGGGCCTCACGGCCGAGCACGCGGGGGCAGCCGGGCACCTTGCGGAGCTGGAGCGCGCCCTCGACGGCCAGAAGCGCACGCTGCTAGCCGCCCTCGGCGACCTCACCCGGGCCAACCACGGGCTGGACCACGCGGTGCGCCAGGAGGCCGAGGGACGCCGGCGCCTCGAGGGCATGGGGCGCCAGGAGGCGGAGCTCGTGGTGAAGCTCCGGGAGGTCGGCGAGGAGGTGGATCTCCGAGCAAGCGAGCTCGCTGCGGCCGAGTCAGCCCGAGTCGCTGCGGTCGGCGACCGCGCCGCCCTCGACGAGGCTCTCTCTGCCGCGAGGGCCCGGCGCCAGGACGTCTCGCGCAGGGCCGAGGCGGCCCGCAAGGCGCTCCACACCGACCAGTCGCGTCTGAAGGGGCTGGAACAGATCAAAGAGAGCCTCGAGGGGTACGGGGCCGGCGTCAAGGCGATCCTGCAGGACGCCAAGCGGAGCGGCCGAAACGGCATCCACGGGGTGGTCGCCGACACCATCAGCGCGCCTCCGCAGTACGAGTCGGCCCTCGAGGCGGCGCTCGGGGAACGTCTCCAGTACGTGATCGTCGAGAATTCGGAGCGGGGCGCCGACGCCGTGCGTCATCTCAAGGCGCAGCGGGCCGGGCGCTCGAGCTTCGCCCCGGTGAGCCTGCGGGCGGGCGCCGCGCCCATCTTCCCAGAAGACGCTGTGCCGGGAGCGCTCGGTCCGCTCCTGGAGCTCGTGACCGTGGCTCCCGAGTACCGCCCCCTGGCCCAGTGTCTCCTGGGTGACGTGTTCGTCGTGGAGACCCTGGAGGGTGCCCTTGCCCTCTGGGAGAGGAACGGGATTCGCGCGACGCTCGTCACCCTGGAGGGGGATACGCTCAGCCCCGAGGGCGTCATCTCGGGCGGGGCGGGCCGCCAGGACGGCGCGGGGCTGCTTCGGAAGAACCGGGAGATCCGCGAGCTCCGGGAGGTGGTCACCGGTCGCGTAGCCGAGCTCGAAGCCCTGGACGGAGCGCTCGTCACCCTCGAGGCAGAGACGGACGAACTGCAGTCCCGGTTCGAGGCGGTGCGCGAGGAGGTGCACCGCCGCGAGCTCCAGGTTGCCCACCTGGGCAAGGACGTCGCCCAGCTCCGGGAGCGCCAGGACCGGCTCCAGGAGAGACGGGAGGCCATGGAGTTCGAGCGGGACGACCTGGGCGCGCAGGTCGAGACGCTCCGGGTCGAGGTGGAGCGCTTGGAGGCCGAGAGGGCGCGTCATCTGGAGACGCAGCAGGAGGTGGAGGCCCGGGTCGAGGGGCTCCAGACCGACCTCTCCCGGGCGCGAGAGGCCGCGCGGGGCCTGGAGGTGGAGCTCACCCGTCGCCGGGTCGAGCAGGCCGCGGATCGCCAGCGGCACGAGGGCCTGGGTGAGCGGATCCGGAGCCTCGCGGTGAGCCGGGAGAACGTGGAGCGCCGCGTCGGGCGGCTCGGGCAGGAAATCGCCGAGGCTCAGGCGGCCCGCGAGTTGCGAGTAGGCGAGCTGGAGCGCCTCCGGCGCGAGCTCTCGGCCCTGAGGGTCGAGCTCGGCCGACAGGAGGCGGCCCTCTCGGCCCTGCTGCAGGGCCTGGACGAACGGCGCGGGGGGCTGAGCGAAGAGGAGAAGGCGGCCGGGCAGGCCCGGCGTGACGCTGACGAGGCCCAGCGGGCTCTGGCGGAGGCGCAGCTCTCGGTGCGGGAGCTCGGCCTTCGCAGCGACCATCTGGTGGAGCGCTACCGGGAGCGCCAGCAGGGCGATCTGGCCGAGGAGGCCGGGCGCGGGGTCCCCGAAGGGTTCGACGCCGGCCTCGCCGACGCGCGCATCGCTCAGCTGGACGAAAAGATCGCGGCCTTCGGCGAGATCAACCTCCTCGCGATCGAGGAGTACGAGGATCGAAAGTGCCGCTTCGAGTTCTTGGAGTTCCAGCGCAAGGACCTGGAGGAGAGCCTGGAGTCCCTGCGCCAGGCCATCCAACGGATCAACCGGGTGTCACGGGAGCGGTTTGGGGAGACGTTCGAGCGAGTGAGCCGAACCTTCCAGGAGCTCTATCCCAGGATCTTCCGGGGCGGCGAGGCGCGGCTGGTGCTGACGGACCCGGACAATCTGCTCGAGACCGGGATCGACATCGTGGCGCGGCCCCCGGGCAAGCGTGCCCAGCACATCAGCCTCCTCTCAGGAGGGGAGAAGGCGCTGACCGCCGTGGCCTTAATCTTCTCGATCTTCCTGGTCAAGCCCAGCCCCTTCTGCATCCTCGACGAGGTCGACGCGCCGCTCGACGAGGCCAACATCGGCCGCTTCACCGAGATGGTTCGCACGCTCGCGTGCTCCTCCCAGTTCCTCATCATCACGCACAACAAGTCGACCATGGAGGCAGCCGACCACCTCTACGGGATCACCATGCCCGAGCCGGGCATCTCCCGGGCGGTCTCGGTGCGGCTCGGTCCGGAGGAGCCGGCGAAGGCGGCGTGAAGGGCGCGGTCAACGGGCCGGTTCGCCGATCACCTGGCGGAGCACCGCCACGAGAGTGCTCACGGTGTAGGGTTTGGCCACGACGTTCGCAAATCCGTAGTCTCGGAAATTGGCCATGACCGGGTCGTTGGAGTAGCCGCTCGAGACGATGCCGCGCGCGGATGGGTCGAGGGCGAGCAGTTCCTGCATCGCCTCCCGGCCGCCCATGCCGCCGGGCACCGTCAGGTCCATGATGACCGCGTCGAAGGGGGCGCCTGCTTCCTTCTCCCTCTGGAAGAGCTCAATGGCCTCCCTGCCGTCAGACGCGACGGCCACCTGGAACCCGAGCTCGCCCAGGATGTCCGAGGCGGCGTCGCGAATGAACTCCTCGTCATCCATGAGCAGGAGCTTCCCCTCGCCGCCGAGACTCTGGGGCTCCGCGGGGGCGGGCACGCCCCCGGAGTCGGACGCCTCCGCCGCCGGCAGGTACACGTGAAATGCCGTACCCAGGTCAGGGCGGGATACGACGCCGACGTGGCCGCGGTGCCGAGTCACCACCGAGTACGTGACAGCGAGCCCGAGGCCGCTTCCCTTCGTCTTCGTCGTGAAGTAGGGGTCGAACACGCGCCCGAGGTGCTCGGGAGTGATGCCGATCCCGTGGTCTGTGACCGTTACGTGCACGTAGCGTCCCGGTTCCAGCGGAAGACCGCTTCGCGCACCGACCGTGGTGTTCTCGGCTCGGATCTCCACCGTGCCGCCGGCCGGCATGGCCTGGGCCGCGTTGACCAGGAGGTTCCGGAAGACCTGCCCGATCTGCCCCTCGTCCCCCTCCACCGGCCAGAGCTCCGGCGCCACGTCGAGCTCGGAGCGGGTGTGCGTGCCGGCCAGGGCGAGCGCCGCGCTCTCCCTCGCAACGTTGGCCAGGGCGAAGGGCCGGCGCACCGGTTCGCCTCCCCGGGAGAAGGTCAGCAGCTGCTGGGTGAGGTCGCGCGCCCGGAGAGCCGCCTTTTCCGCTTCCTCGAGCCGCCGCCGGCAGTCCCGCGAACCCTCCGCGTGCAGGGCGGCCGCGCTCAGATTCGCCAGCACTCCGGTGAGGAGATTATTGAAGTCGTGGGCGATGCCGCCGGCCAGCAGGCCCACGGACTCGAGCCGCTGGGCCTTGCGGAGGTCGTCTTCCAAGAGGCGTTTTTCGGTGACGTCTCGGAAGATCCCACGGGTGGCGATCGGCCGTCCGTCCTCGAAGCTGCAGGTCGCGTTGCCCTCGAGCAAGAGCGTGCGCCCGTCCTTGGTGCGAAACGTGATCTCGATGCCCCGCAGGGTCTCGCCGCCGAGCACTCGAGCGAGCGCGGTTCGACAGCTGGCGGCGCACTCGGGCGCGATGACGTCGAAGACGGTGAGCCGGCCGACCTCCTCGGGCGAGTACCCGAGGGCCTCGGTCCAGGCGCGGTTGACGAACACGAAGGATCCATCAGGGCGCACGCTCTGGATGAGATCGCTGGCATTCTCGAAGAGGTCCCGGTACCTCTCCTCGCTTTCCCTCAGCGCGCGCTCGGTCCGCAGCCGGTCGGTGACGTCGGCGTATGCCACGACCACCTTGGCAATCGTGCCGGTGGCGTCTCGGACGGGAGTGGCGACGATGTCGAACTCGCGGTCGAGGAAGCGCCACGCGGTGCGGTTCACTGCCTCGCCTCGGCCGAGCACGGTGGTCAGGGTGCAATCGGCCGGGGGCGCGCGGAGCCCGCACACAGCTTCGTAGCAGGGCTTCCCCTCCGGGGACGGGCAGTCCCCGAAGAACTGCTCCCTCAAGCGCTCGTTGAACTCGAGGATCCGGTAGTTCCGGTCGAGCACGAGGACCCCCATGCCCACCGACCGGAAGATCGCGGCGATCTCGTCGTGGGCCGCCCGCAGCCACGCATTCGTATCGTGCAGGTGGGACAGGACTTGCGTGAAGGCATCGCTCACGATCCCGATGGGATCGAGGTCGAGCAGGGTGTGGTCGTCGAGCTCCTCGGGGCGCAGCGGCACGGTGCCCATGACGCCGAGGAGCTGATTGGTCTTCTCCCGGATGTAGCGCAGCGCCGCCGCGTGCGGGCTTTCCGACGATTCCGGCCAACCGGGCAGCGCGGCCTCCGGGGGCGCGGGTCGGACGAAGCGGTGTGCGTCGCTCACGGGACGTTCTCCTCGGCCGCGGACCCTGCCTGGATCTCGATGCAATAGTGGCCAGCTTCACGGGTCACCGACGTCCGGTACCCCATGTTGGCGGCTGCCTCGGGGATCGTGACGATCGCGTCACGGTGATCGGTCAAGATGACGATGGCGAGGTCTCCGCGCCGCAGGGCTTCGCGGTGCTGGTTCACGGTCCGAAGCGCCGTGAGCAGGGTCGATGGGCAGATCTGCCCGCGCACGTCGCACTCCACCACCTTCTTGTGGCGTTCGCTATTCATGGGCGACATCCCCCCGCCTCAAGAGACGTCGGCCGAGGCGGCCGAGGAGGTGGGACGGAGAACCACCGCGACGAGGATCCCGGCGCCGATCCAGGCGCCGGCCACGATTCCCGCGGTGAAGAGCAGGCTTCCCAGCGCCAGCACCGGGAGGCCCCCGAGCAGGTGCCACAGGTTGCAGCCCGACGCGAGACGGGAGCCGACGGCCATCAAGAGGCCCCCGGCCAGGGCGGAGACGACCTGGGCGGCGGGCAGGTGGAGCCGGGGAGGAAACTCCCCGAGGCGCACGGCGGAGAGGGCTCCGCCGAGCAGGACGCCGGCGATGATCGGGAGCTGGAGGAGCGCAATCCCGTCGAACCCTGGACCTGGGCCTCCGGCGAGCGTCACGCCGCCCCAGGGGAGCACGTACCCGAAGGGGACGGTTTGAAAGTACTCCAGCGACGCGACGTGGCCGGGCGCCACGAAGGACTCCAGGGCGCCGGCTGCCTTTGCGTACGTGGTGGTGACGCCCAGCGGCATGCCCACGGCGACCAGGGACGCGGCCGTGACGAGCGAGAGCAGGAGCGACGCCTTCCAGGGAGCCAGGCAGCCCCACAGGGCCGAACCCGGCAGGGACGGACGACGCTGGCGCCACAGCAGGACGGCGGCCGCGAGGGCGGCAGGGATCATGACCCACCCGGGGTCTACACCCAGCCACTGGGGCACGGTGCGGGCTCCACCGAAGAGCGCCGTTCGCTGCCCGAAGGCGCTGCACCACGGAAAGATCTCGGCGTAGAGCCCGCTTCCGGCCACGAGGCCGGCCAGAGCCACCCACGCCGACGCGTGCCCGGCGCCGGCCTGGTAGAGGGTGCCGACGACGCAGCCGCCGGCGAGGACCATGCCCATGCCGAACACGACGCCGCCGGCGAGGCTCGCGAGCGAGGGGGCGCCGAGCCCGGGAAAGGGGTACAGCGGCAGAAGCCCGGATCGCCGGGCGAGCTCGACGAGCACCATGGTGGCGGCGACGAGCAGGAGCAGCGCCCGCAAGAGCCGCACGCTTCGAAACAGGAACAGGTCTCGAAAGGCGCCCGCGAGGCAGTAGGACGACCGGTGCATCACGAACCCGGTCGCGACCCCCAGCAGGAGACTCACGAGAACGGGGAGGGCGAAGGGCGTCAACGTCATCGGTTCGGTGCTCGGTGCCGGGAAGCCATGGGGAGCCGGTCAGGCTGCACATTCTAGCGGGTTCGCGCCCGGTGCGCCCCTTGTATATCGTCCCTGGCGGCCGGAAAGATGAGGGAGGAGCCTTCCGAGCGAAGTGAGGAGCGGCGCCCGTGAACGTCAGGGGGGGGCGGCGGGGGGTTCCCGGAGGATCTCCTCGAGCGAGAGATAGGGGTCGTGGTCGGGATCCCGCAGCCAGGCGCGGATGGATTCCAGGCGGCGGACGGTCTCGCGCTCCACGAGACTGCGGAGCGCCGCCCGCTCGTCGAGGATTCGTTGCTTGTCGGACTCGCTTGGAACCTGACCGCGGTACTTGGCGAGCTTGTAGCGGATCCGTTGCTGGATGAGGTCCAGAAGCCGGGCCTCGTAGGCGGGCCCGAGCCACACCACGTCGGGCACGAGGTCGGCGAAGTGGGTGACGGCCAGCACGTCCCGGTCTTGGAGCCAGTACGAGGCGAGGAAGTCGGCCTCGAGGTCCCGGTAGTTCTGGAGCGGCATGTACATGCGCCGGAGGTGCTGCAGCACCTTCTCGGCCTTCTTCTTGTGTCCTCCGATGATGACCGAGCTACCCACCTCGCCCCGCTTCACCCCCTTGGTCCACGGCGCCCCCGTGATGCCGAAGTCGTGGTAGATCGGCAGGTGGAGCAGCGCGGACAGGGTGTTGAGGGCAAGGGCGTAGCCCGCCGAGGGGCCGCCCACGTTGTAGGAGGCGGAGAGGAGTTGATGGTGCAGCGTGTAGGGCTTCAAGAACTCGGCCAGGAGCCGAGGCATGCTGACCATGGGGTGGAGGTCCTGGAGATAGTTTTTGACCAGGGTAAAGGCCTCTTTCGCGGACTGTTGGGTCATCTGAACGGCCATGTCGAGCTCGGCCGCGGCTGGGGTGCTCGTGGAGACGGCCCCGGTTACCAGGATCTTGTCGGGCGAGAGCCCGTAGGTCAGCGAGGTAGCGACCGGCAGGAGCACGCCCGTCACGTCGCTCGCGCCCACGCCGATGATGAAGCCGACCTGGGGCTCCTGGGAGAGCTCGGCCTCCAGGAACTCGTCGAGCTGGACCTTCCCGCGCTTCACCGGGCTCTGGGTGATCTCCTGCCGCGCCGCGCGCAGGTGGGCGCGGGTCAGCGGGAAGTCGGGCCCGGCGCGGGCCGGGCCCAGCACGGCCCGCAGCTCCCGGTAGTTGCGGAGGAACTCCAGGGGCGCGGAGCGGATCCGGGTCCGGACCTCGGGCAGGGTATCGGCCGCATCCAGGACGCCCAGGAGCGTCTTCAGGTTGAACTTGACGAAGGTCTCCTTCGCCTCGTTGTCGGCGCCCTCCAGCTCGCGCAGGCGGCCGATCACCTCGAGCTCCGTGGTTCGCAGGGAGCACGCCTTCTCCACGAAGGCCGCGTAGTCGGCTGGCGTGTAGGAGATGCCCCGGGCGACCTCCACCACCGACTCCACCGAGAGGTCTGGAGCCAGAGGCACCCCGGCGAGCTTTCGCGCCACGATGGCGTCGACGTCGCCGGCGCGAAGGTCGCCCGACACCTCCAGCACCTTCAAGCGCTTCGAGCGCACGAGCGCCGGGTCGAGGATGTCGAGCCGGTTGGTCGTGAGGGTCGTGAACACGCGGTTCAACGGCGACTCGCCGTCGATGATGTTCAGGAACTTGTTGGTGAGCTTGTCCGAGGGGGAGCCGCCCGCCGCGCTGCGCCGCGGCGCCAGCGAGTCGCCCTCGTCGAAGAACACGATGGCCGGGGCGATCATCTTCGCGATGTCGTAGATGCGGTCGAGGTTTCCGACCGCGCCGTCGAACGGGTTGGCCGGGTCCATCAGGTCGTTGGACCGCACGGCGAGGTCGTTGACGTCGCGGTTCTCGGAGAGCCACACGCGCACGAGAAACGTCTTGCCGCTTCCCGGAGGGCCGTTGAGGACTACCCCCTTCTCCTCGCTCACGCCGTAGCGAAGGCAGTTGTTGGCCATCTCCGAGAATTGGTCCTTCACGGCGCCCACATACTCCTCCCACCGCACGTGCCGGTCCATGCGGCCCACGGTGCGCTGGAAGAGATCCCCAAAGGCGTTGCGCGCCACCTGCTCGAACGCCGTGCGCACCAGCACGGCGTCGCACAGGTAGCCAGGCCGGAAATCGCCCCGGATCGACACGACCGACTGCACGAGCTTGCGGACATAGGACGGAGTGACCTTGAGGGCGCGCTCCTCGAAGAGCGGGTAGAGGCGCTCCACGGCCGCGTCGACCTCGGTGGGGGTCACGGTGTGGGCATTCTCCTCCGACGAGCCCGGCCGGCCGATGCGGATGTCGGAACGAAGGAGCTCCAGGCGCACGACCTCGGCGAGATTCGGGGGGCACTTCCAGAACTCGGACAGGTCGATGATCCGGCCCTTGTCGACGAACCGCCGGTAAATCGCCGGCTCCAGGCGTTCGGGCTGGTCGGTGGTGGCGATGAGCAGGCAGTCGCGGCGCCCCTGGGTGATCTCGTCGAGCACGATGTTCGCGGTGTCGATCAAGGTCTTCTGTTGGCTGTCGGTGGCCGATTGGCGGCTGTCGGCCCGGCCGAAGGCGCTGTGGGCCTCCTCGAGGTGGCGGATGCTCGTGCGCTGCGGATCGCCGAGCGCATTCTTGAGGAGGTTTCCCGGTTCGCCGGCGAGCGCTGTCTGATAATGGTTGGGGGTGATGACCTCATAGTCGACGGGTGCGCCGCGTTCTTGGAGCTCGGCCAGGTTTCGGGCAATGCGGCTGAAGAGGAAGAGGCGCACCAGAGGAATCCGAGACAGGGCCGTGTACCAACGGAGCCGACGCCGGCGTGCCATCCGCTCGGCCAGGTCCGGGTCGACCGCCTCCAGCTGCCGCCACGGCGGCTGGTCGGCCAGGAGCTCTTCCTTCTTGCGCGTGAGGTCCACCTCGGGGCGCACGTCGTTGCGAAAGATCACCTCCTCGATGGCCTGGGCCACGGTGGCGGTCTTGCCGCTGCCGCTGGGCCCGATGAGGAGGAGCAGGGGCGCTTTCGGTACTTCGGCGTCGGCCAGGTACTCCTTGCGGATGTGGGCGCGGTACACCTTCTCGAACAAGCGGCGGAGTTCGGGCGGCACGTGCACGTCGCTGAGCTCGCGGTCCAGGAGCCACAGCAGGTACTCATAGTCCGCTGCCGTGACCTCGCGCGCCAGCAGGTGGTTCCAGGCCTCCTTGGGGTTCGTGCGGCCCGACAGCTCGAAGCGTCGCTGCCAGTCGGTCAGGATCCGGGAGTCCCGTAGCAGGGTGAAGGGCCGCTCCCGGTCTCGGCCGAGCAGAGCGGACCCGGCACGAACGAGGGAGTGCACGAGCCCGGTGGGCGGTGTGAACTGGTTGAGCCGGGCCCTCAGGAACGCTTTGGTCTCGTAGGGCCACGAGGCGACGAGGTCCTCGATCTCTCGGATCCGCGCCTCGGCCAGGCGAACGGGTCGGACCTCGCGAGTGACTCGGTAGGCCATCCTACTTTGTCGGGGGCGAGGGCGGGCGGGAAGGGAGCACCACCGGCGCGGCGCCCTGTGTGTTCTGGATGACCATGGTGCTCTGGCCGCTCTGGTTCTTCTCGTAGGCCGCGGCCCACTTCTCTTGGACGAGGAACTGGAGCAGCGCGGCATCCGTGGCCCCGTTCGGGCGTCCCACCTCGCGCTGCAGCGCCCGAATGCCGTCCAGGTAGGCCGCGTAGAGCTTGCGGGTGCGGCTCGCTTCCTGGTCGGCGGCGTAATTCTCGGCCTCGGCGATCAGCTCGCGCCGCTTCTTCTCCTCCGTGGCCTCCACGAGCTTGTCCCCGAAACGCGTCTCCTTGAGCACGAAGCTCACGACGTCGATGCCGTACTTGGCTTCCAGGGTCGGCCCGCCTTCGTTGATGGGGCGGCCCTTGAGAGCGCGAAAGATCTCCTCCTTCACCTCCTCTCGCCCGCTCACCAGCCGGTCCACGGGCTGAGCCTGAAGGATGTCCTTGACGATCCCGTCGTGATCGGCCTGGAGCAAACCGGCCGGATCGACGTTCTGGATCGCCCAGGTGCGCAGGTCCCGGATGCGGTAGGTGAGGACCGCCGAGGTCCAGAGCGCGACGTTCTCCCGCGAGATGATCCGCACCGGCTCTGCGCGGCCGCCCAGGAACATCCGCTGGTTCATGAGCGGCACTTCCTGCTCGATCCGGCTGAAGAAGGGCGGCCTTGCGTGCCAGCCCACCTGGGTGATCGCCTGGCGCGTGCCGTCGAAGCGCTCCAGGACGACCGCGAAGTTCTGCTTCACCTTGTAGACGGTCTGGCTGGCGTAGATGAGGACGGCGAGCCCATAGGCGGCGCCGGCGAGCAGGGCGACCGCCACTGCGCGGCGCAGGAGGGTCTTCAGGAACGCTCTCCCCAGGAGGGACGGGGCAGGATCGTTCGCCATCTTTGGTCCTTCGCCGCGGGGCGTGGGGGGCAGAAGAACAAACGCGGTTTGGATGACTCTGCCCCTCACTCTACAAAACCCGCCCGAAAAAGCAAGAAATGCTGCCAGCGCGTCCGAGGCCCTGGGACGGGCGAGCCCTTACAGTCGAGCCGGGAGGAGGCCGTGAAAGCGCACTTCTTCGGGTGTGACGCGGGCCGAGACCACGTACGCCTCGACGCCGGCCGCCACGGCGGTGCGAAGGCCCCGGGCGTACGCCGGGTCGATCTCCTCGGCGGGCTCGAAGGCCCGGCCGTCCTCGCGCTGGACCACGTAGACCATCGCCGCCCGATGCCCCTCTTCGACCCGCTGCCGCAGCTCCGTCAGATGCCGGAGGCCCCGCTCGGTGACGGCGTCCGGGAAGCGGGCGACGCCATTCTCGACGAGGGTGACGTTCTTGACCTCCACGTAGCAGCGGCCCGCGGGCCCGTCCAGGAGAAGGTCCACGCGGCTGCGCTCGCCCATCCGCTGCTCCCGGCGGACGTTCGGAAAACCCGACAGGCGAGGGATTACGCCGGCCCGGACGCACGTTTCCACGAGCCGATTGGGCACGGCCGTGTCCACTCCGATCCAGAAGCCCTCGGCCTCGACCGCCTTCCAGGTATAGCGCAGCCGGCGGGCCGGGTTCCGGCTGTCCCAGAGCAGCGCCCGATGTCCCGGGTAGAGGCACCCCCTCATGGAGCCGGTGTTCGGGCAGTGGGCCGCGGTCTCGGTGCCGTCGGCCAGGCGGACATCGGCGAAGAAGCGCTGGCGCCGGCCGAGAAAGGTGGCGAGGAGCCGGGGCTCGGGAAACGGCAGCCGGACGGGAGATGGGCTCAAGGGCGCCTCGCGAGACGTCGATCAGAGACGAGCACACACAGCGAAGGGAGGTGCGCCGTGAAGACCGTCGGGATCGTCGTCGTACTGGTCGGATTGCTGGGGCTCAGCTGGTTGCTCCTGCGGGACGTTCAGACCGTCACCGCGGAGCACGGCGGCAAGGCCGTGGTGGAACCGATCCAGAGAGCGAAAGACGCGGTGGACGTCGTCAACCAGTCCCAGAAGGCCATGCAGGACCGGGTCGACGCCATCGACCGGTAGGAGTCGTCCAAAAATAACGCTGGCCGTTGGCGCCTTCGGGCAGGGCCGACTTCGCGCGGCGCGATGCGAGATTCGGGGCGCGGAAGGAGGCCGCTCCGCTGTCCCCGCCCTCGCGCGCCCTCCGTGCGATCGCTATTGATGGACGGCTCCTTAGCCCGGCCCCCCCCGGGCGCGCTCCAGGGCGAGCTCGACCTTCGAGAGAATTCCCCGCAGGATTCGCGCGTCCCTCGGGTCTGGGAGTCGGCGGGAGAAGATCCGCCGGATGTGGTTGAGCATCCGATCCGGGCTCTGCTCCTCGAGGAAACCGATGTCGCGTAGCACGCGCTCGAAGTGGCCGTACAGACCCTCCAATTCGTCCACGGTCGCCACGCGCCGCCCGCTCTCCCCGTCGGGCCCGGCTGAGGCGCGGCGGACCTGGTCGACCTCGTAGCAGAAGAGCCCGACCGCCTGGGCGAGGTTCAGGCTGCCCAGGGGAGGGTGTGTCGGGATCCGCACGAGCCAGTGGCAGTGGTCGACCTCTGCGGTCGTGAGTCCGCGATCCTCTCTGCCGAAGACGCCGGCGACCCGGCACGCCGGGACCTCTGCGGCGAGACGCTCCACGGCCGGCCGGAGCGCTGCCACGTCGCGCCGCAGCTTGCCGAGGCGCGTGGAGAAGGCGAGGGCGACCTCCACCCCGGCGAGCGCCGCCTCGAGGCTCTGCTCCACCCGGGCCCGGCGCACCAGGTCCACGGCGCTCCGGGCCATGGGCTCGAGCTGGGGGTCGCCCAGCACGCCTGGCGCCGGGTTCACGAGAACCAGCTCCCCGAGGCCGAAGTTCGCCATCACCCGGGCGACGCTGCCCACGTTGCCGCCGTACATCGGCTCCACCAGGACGACGGAGACGCGTTCCAGGGTTGTCAGGATCGACCTCCGACCAAGCAGCAGGGGCGGGTTTCCCCGCCCCTGCATGATGTCTCGATGTGGCTGACCGCTACGGGCGGACGGCGGTTCTTGTCACTTCTTCACCGGCGGTTCGATACCGAGGCGGATGGCCGAGTGGTCGCGGCCCATGAAGAAGTTGAGCCAGGAGGAGGTCCAGAGCAGGTCGTAGTTCACCGGGGGCACGTGGTAGGCCCCGAGCTGGTCTTCCGCGCCGTGGCTCTTGAGCCTCGGGTAGGCGCGCACGTAGATGCACTCCTTCTTGTGGGCGCTGGTCTTCGGGTAGACCTCGCAGTACCCCTCGAAGCTGCCCCCGCAGGGGCCGTTTCGCTGTCCCTTGGGGCACTGGCTCGTGGGGCAGAGGTACGCGATGTCGAAGAGGCCGCAGTCGCCGCAGTGCAGGCACTCGTTGGTCATGACCTTCATGAAGTGCTCGACGCGGGTGAAGGCGTGCTCCAGCGACGAGCCGTCGACGGCCTTTGCGAGCCCCTGCATGGGCTTGAAGAGGAAGCCCTTCTTCTCGAACATCGCATGGTGGAGGAACTGAAACGCCTTGTAGCCGACGGACGACGCGGGCTTGTCCTTCGAGCGGTCGACCGGCGTCTCGGTGTTGAGGCCGGTCTTCGAGTCCGTCTCGAAGTAGTACCAGCCGTTCGGCTGCGCGAAGTCGAACTCCGGGATCACGTCCATCCAGTTGGGCGCGAGCTCCTCGCCCTTGCCGATGATGAACTCGAGGTCCTCAAACGACATGCCGTGGCCGCCGATGTGGGCGCCGGCGTACCCCATCCCCTTCATGAACGCATACATCTTGGCCGCGCGTTCGAGGCGCTTCGCCTTGCCCTTGTCCGCCGCCGTGGCCTCCTGCTCCAACACGGAAACGAGCTTGTTGGTCGTCACACAGCCCGGCAGGCCGTTTCGGTTCATGAGCTTTGCGGCGCCGAGCGGCAGGAGATAGATGTTGCCGAGGACTGGGATGTGCCCGTAGCCCAGGTACTTCATCATGATGATGAGCTCGTGGAACTTCCGGGCGTCGTAGCCGAGCTGGGGAACGATGAACTGGGCGCCGGCCTCGAGCTTCTTCTTGAGCTTGTAGTACTGACCCATCTGCTCGGACTCGAGGGCCTTGAAGGGGCTCGCCGCGGCGCCGGCGAAGAAGTGGGTCGGTGCCAGCGTGGCGGTGCCCTTCATGGTGGGCACCTCCATCCCCTTGTTCAGTGCGGTGATGAGGTGCAGCGCCATGGAGGGGTCGATGTCGAAGACGGGCTTCGAACGGCCCTGGAAGCCGCTGTAGGTGTAGTCGCCGGTCATGATGAGGAGGTTTCTCACCTGAGCCCGCTCCATGCCGTAGAGCAGCCCCTCCATCTGGTTGCGGTTCTTGTCCTTGCAGGTGAAGTGAACGAGGGGCTCGACGCCGAGGCGGTTGATCTCCGCCCCGAGCATCTCGGCGGAGATGGCCGGGTTGCCACCCGGGTTGTCCGTGATCGTGAGAGCGTGGACCTTGTCGCTCTTCGCGGCCTTTTCCGCGGAGGCCATCACGACTTCTTGGGCCTTCTCAAAGGCGCCGCGCCCGGGTACGAGCTCCCAGGTGACACTGAACGTGTTCTTGTCCTGGAGCGACTGCTGGTATCTTCCGAGGTGCTCCACGGCACTCCCTCCTCTACCCGAGCGGGCAAAATAGGATTTCATCGACGGCAAAACGCGGCGGATTATAGGGGAGCGGTTCTCTGAAAGTCAACGAAAGGGGACGGGCGCGACGCAGAAGAAGGCAGGCCGTGAAACAGGTTTCGAGTCTCCGCAAAGACTCGGCCTGCGCGTCGCGGGGGGCTCCCTGCCTCAGGGGCGTGCCCGCCGCAAGCCGATCCTTCCGAGGACGTGCACGACGAGCCCCACGGGGATGAGGAGCGAACCGAGCGGGACGTGCAGGGGCAGCCTGGCCTGGGCTGCGCCCGCCGTGACGTACACGGTGACGAGAAGTCCGGCCATGGTCATGAAGCCGCCGAAGAGCTCCAGCAGCAGCCATTTCTTTCCCCCCGGGGGCGGGGACCCCGGGGTGCCCGTGGGCTCGTTCATTCGTGTCGACTCCTCGAAATCTCCAACGTGACGTGTTGCCGGACGGCGATCGATCCCGTATCATCCCCCGCCCGTACGCCTGTTGCCAACCCCCGAACGAGAGTAGCGACGCCTTGGAGGTGAACCCATGAAGAGACTGTTGCTTGCCACCACCACGCTGTTCGCGTTCGCACTGGCCCTGGGCGCTCCGCCCGCGGCCCGTGCCCTGAACGCGGGAGAGGACAAAGCCGTGAAGACGATCGACGAGATGATTCAGAAGGCGAACGTGGACAAGTCAAAGCCCAACTGGAAGACCAGGCTCCCCAAGCCGGGGGTGGCCACCTTCGACCCGACCCACACCTACGTCGCTCGGATGGAGACGACGAAGGGGACGGTGAAGATCAAGCTGCTGCCCGACGTGGCCCCCATGCACGTGACGAGCTTCGTGTATCTCACCCGGCTCGGGTTCTACGACGGCATCGCCTTCCACCGGGTGATCACCCAGTTCATGGCCCAGGGCGGCTGCCCCCTGGGCAACGGCACGGGAGGGCCGGGCTACGAATTCGACGGCGAGTTCAGCCCCACGGTCAAGCACGACAAGCCGGGCCTGCTCTCGATGGCCAACCGGGGTCCGGGCACCGACGGGAGCCAGTTCTTCCTCACCTTCGTGCCCACCCCCTGGCTCGACGGCAAACACACGATTTTCGGCGAGGTGGTGGAGGGCAAGGAGACCTTGAAGGCCCTGGAGGCTGCGGGCAGCTCGAGCGGCCGCACCTCGGAGCCCCTGAAGATCGACAAGGTGACGATCGAGGTACAGTAGCGGAGCCCGCCGCGGTCTTCCCGCAGCGAAGCGGTGCGCGGCCCGGTCCGAAGAGGACCGGGCCGCACTCGTGTCACCCCAGGGTCTTTTGGAATCTCGTGGAGGCGAGCGCCAGGGTAATCGGCCCCAGGACAGCCAGGCCCACCATCTGGGGCCACAGGACGCCAATCCCGACGCCCTTCAGGAAGACCCCCCGGAGGATGACGAGGTAGTAACGAAGAGGGTTCAAATAGGTGATCCACTGGACCGGCTCGGGCATGTTGGCGATGGGAAACGCGAAGCCCGAGAGGAGAATCGCCGGGAAGGCATAGAAGAAGGTCGTCATCATGGCCTGCTGCTGGGTCTGACTCACGGTGGAGATGAAGAGGCCGGCGCCCAGCGTGCTCATCAGGAACAGGCCGGTGCCGAGAAGGAGCACGGCCGGGTTTCCGCGGATCGGAATGCCGAACCAGAAGACCCCGACGAGCGAGATCAGGAAGACGTCGGCGAAGCCGATGAGGGCGAAGGGGATGGTCTTTCCCAGAATGAGCTCCAGGGGCCGGATCGGGGTGACCAGGATCTGCTCCATGGTCCCGATCTCCTTCTCCCTCACGACGGCCATACTCGTGAGCATAAGCGTGATGATCAAGACGAGGTTGGCGATGACGCCGGGGACGTAGAAGAGGCGGCTCTCCAGGTTCTCGTTGAACCAGGCTCGCGTTGCGAGCTCTACGCCCGGCAGTGGTCCCATGGCTCCCAGCAGCCTCTCGGCGCGCGCCTGCTGGACCTCGGCCGAGGTGCGCCGCACAATCCGCGCCGCGTAGTCGAGCACGATGGCCGCGGTGTTCGAGTCGGTGCCGTCCAGGATGAGCTGCACCGAGGCCGTTCGGCCCCCCGCGAGATCTTCGGAGAAGCCCCGGTCGACGCGCAGGAGCGCGGTCGCCTCGCCCCGGTCCAGGAGCTCCCGCGCCCGCGCCTCCGTCGACACGTGCTCGACCACGTCGAAGTAGCCCGACCCCTCGAACCGGCTCGCGAGCTCTCGGCTCGCCACGGTCTGGTCCTGGTCGAAGAGGGCGGTGGGAACGTCGCGCACGTCGTTGGACGCTGCGTACCCGAACACCAGCACCTGGATCGCCGGCAGCACGAAGATCACCACCCGCATCCGAGGATCCCGGAAGATCTGGAGAAACTCCTTGATGAGCATGCGCTTGAGGCGTTCGAGCATTTGGTTCTTCGTCGTTGGTTGTTGATTGTATGCTGCTTCCCAGCTTTATCCCCAGGAAGGGGTGTATCCCGCGGGCCCACGGACGGGCAGGAGCGGGACCCAGCTTTCTAGCAGCCCAGCTGTCTAGCCAAGTTTCTTCTTGAACTTCAGATTCGCCAATATCACCATCCCCGCAGCGAACGCCGAGAGCAGCGCCGCTTCCCCTGCCAAGACCTCCAGCCCCACCCCCTTGAGGTAGATGCTCTTCAAGAGGGCGATGAAGTATCGCGCCGGGACCACGTGCGTGATGACCTGGACCGGTACGGGCATGTTGCGGATGGCGTAGATGAAGCCCGAGAGGAGAAAGGACGGCAGGAAGGTCGTGACGAACGCGAGCTGGTTCGCGAGGAGCTGGTTTTTCGTCGCGACGCTGATCAGGAGGCCCATCGACAGGGCCCCGGTCACGAAGATTCCGGACATGCAGAAGAGAAGGGCGACGCTGCCCCGCAGGGGGACGTGAAAGAGGAACTCACCCATGAGGACCGCCAGGAACACGTCGAACATGCCGATGGCGAAGTAGGGCAGCAGCTTGCCGCCGATCAGCTCCGGCCCCTTGACCGGGGTGGAGATGAGCTGCTCCATGGTACCGCGCTCCCACTCGCGAGCCACGGTGAGGGAGGTCAGGAGTGCGGCGATGACCATGATCACGACGGCGATCAGCCCCGGAATGATGTAGTTCTTGCTCTCGAGGTCGGTGTTGAACCACACGCGCGGTCGAAGGTCCAGCGGTGGACGGAGCAAGGCAGCCGCGGCGGCGCCCCGGGTCCGATGGATCGTCCGGACGGTGACGAACTGGGAATAGGCGTCGGTGACGCCGCTGGCGTACCCCGAGGCGATGGTGGCGGTGTTGGAGTCGCTTCCGTCGAGGAGGAGCTGGACCACGGCCGGCCGGCCCGAGGCGACTCGCGCCCCGAAGTCCCGCGGGATGACAAGAGCCGCCAAGGCCTCCCGGGTGTCCATGGCCCGCTCCAGGCCGGGGTACCCCTCGGAGAAGAGTCGCACCGAGAAGTAGCGCGAGCCGGAGAAGCGGCTGATGAGCTCGCGGCTCGCCGGCGACCCGCTCTGATCCCAGACCGCCAGCGGCACGTCGTCCACGTCGAGAGTGAGCGCGTAGCCGAAGAGGAAGAGCAGGAGCACGGGCAGGGCGATGGCCATGGCGAGGCTTCGAGGGTCGCGGAGGATGTGCAGACTCTCCTTGCGGGCCACGGCCCAGAGCCGTTGGAAACTCACCGCCGCACCTCCTCCTGTGCACCCTCCGCGCGGTCACGGGCCTCGATGAGCGAGACGAAGACGTCCTCGAGCGAAGGGGTGATCCGCTCCACCCTCTCCACCGTGAAGTCGTTGCGTTCGAGAACGCCACGCACTGCCGGGGCTGTTTCCCCAGCATCTCGCACCACGGCGTGGAGACCGCGGCCGAAGAGGGCCACCTCGGTCACGCCCGGAAGACCCTCGATCTCCCCCATGGCGTCCTGGGGCCGGCTGCACAGGACCTCCAAGACCTCCTCCTGCATCAGCTCGCGCTTCAAGGCGCCGGGCGTTCCGAGCGCGATGAGCTCGCCGCGGTAGATGAGCCCCAGCCGGTCGCAGTACTCGGCCTCCTCCATGTAGTGGGTGCTGACGAACACGGTGACCCCCTGGCCCGAGAGGTCGTAGATGAGGTCCCAGAACCGCCGTCGGCTCAAGGGATCCACGCCGGAGGTCGGCTCGTCGAGGAAGAGGACCGGCGGCTCGTGGAGGATCGAGCAGCCGAGCGCGAGGCGCTGCTTCCACCCGCCGGAGAGCAGGCGCGTGAGACTCGTGCGGTGGTCGGCGAGCCCGGCCATCGCGATGACCCACTCCTTGCGCTGGGCGAGCCGTTCTCTTTGGATGCCGTACACGCCGCCGTAGAAGTCGATGTTCTCCTCGACCGTCAGGTCCTCGTAGAGGGAGAACCGCTGGCTCATGTAGCCGATGTGGGCCTTGATCTCCTCCGCCTGCGTGGCCACGTCGAGCCCCGCCACCGAGCCGGTTCCCGAGGTGGGCGTGAGCAGGCCGCAGAGCATTCGGATCGTGGTGGACTTGCCCGCGCCGTTGGGTCCCAGGAAGCCGAATACCTCGCCCGCGGCGACCTCGAAGGTCACGCGGTCCACGGCCACGAAGTCGCCGAAGCGCTTGGTGAGCTCGCGGACCGAGACGGACGGGCCAACGGGTGAGGGGTGAGGCGTGAGGGGTGAGGCGCCGACGCTCATCGAAGCCTCACCCCCCATTCTTCGCGGCGGAGACGTCAGAGCCTCCCTCAGCACCGACACGAACACATCCTCGAGGCTCGCAGGGATCGGGCGCACCGCCGTGAGCGGGACTCCGCTCGCGGAGAGGACGGCGCGCACGGTTTCGGCGGCGCGCTCCGGGTCGTCGACGACCAGGTGAACCCGGTCGCCGAAGAGCCCCACGCTGCCGGCAGGAAATCCCGATTTCAGGGCAGCTGCCGCTCGGCGCGGCTCGGGGGTCGATACTTCCAGGAGGGCGCCCCGCATGAGGCCCTTCACCTCTTCCGGAGTTCCGACCGCCAGGAGCTTGCCCTGGTGCAGGAGCACAAGGCGGTTGCACCGCTCCGCCTCATCCAGGTAGGCCGTGGAGACGAAGATCGTCACCTTCTCGCGCAGAAGCTGGTAGAGGATCCCCGCCAGAAATCCCGGCGCGAGACCGGGTCGACGCCGTTGGTGGGCTCGTCCAAGAAGAGCACGCGGGGCGTGTGGACGAGCGCGCACGCGAGCCCGAGCTTCTGCTTCATCCCTCCCGAAAGGTTGCCGGCGAGGCGCCTCCGGAAAGGCGTGAGGTTCGAGAACGCCAGCAGCCGGTCGATGGTCTCTCGCCGCCCACGGCGCGCCACACCGTAGATGTCTGCGTAGAAGTCGAGGTTCTCCTGCACCGTCAGGTCCACGTAGAGGCCAAAGCGCTGGCTCATGTAGCCGATGTGCTCCTTCAAGGCCTCGGCGTTGCGGCGGACGTCGAAGCCCGCAACCCACGCGTCACCCCCGGTGGGGTCGAGGATGGCGGTGAGGAGCCGCATGGTCGTCGTCTTCCCGGCGCCGTCCGGGCCCACGAGGCCGAAGATCTCCCCTTCGGCGACCGACAGCGTCAGGCCGTCCACCGCCCGGTTGTCGCCAAAGGCTCTCGCAAGGGCCTCGGTGCGGATGGCGTCCATGCCGAGGCTATCCGCCGTTCCGGTTCCCGAGCCCGTTCCCGGGTTTCGGGGCTCGGGAACGGGGACGGGAAATGCGGGAGATCACGGCGCGGTTCCGGTTTCAATCGCGGCGTCCGCCGGCATCCCGGGCTTGAGCTCCAAGGCCGGGTTCGGGACGTCGATCTTCACCCGGTAGACGAGCTTGACCCTCTCCTTGGGGGTCTGCACCGCCTTCGGCGTGAACTCGGCCTGGGACGAGAGGAAGGAGACCCGGCCCTCGTATGCCTTGCCGGGGTAGGTGTCTGTCGTGACGCGTGCGCGTTGGCCGAGCTTCACGCGGCCCAAGTCGCTCTCGGGCACGTAGCCGCGAAGCCAGACGACGTGAAGGTCGGCCACCGTCACGACCGGCGTGCCGGGGGCCACGACCTCTCCCGGCTCGACGTTCTTGGAGAGCACGAGGCCCGAGAGCGGAGAGGAGAGCGTCGCGTACCCCAGGGTGGTCTCTGTCTGGGCCAGGGTCTGAGTCACCTGTTCCAGGTGTGCGCGGGCCTGGGCGATGGTCTCGCGCCGAGGCCCCTGGCGTACCAACGCGTACTGCTCCTCGGCCTGCGTCAGAGCGGCGCGGGCCTGCCGGATCTGCTCCGGCCGGGGCCCCGCGACCACGAGGGACCGGCGCTCCTCGCTCTCCTTCACCCGATTCCTCGCCACCTCGTAGGCGGTCTGCGCCGCGTCGTTCTGCTGGACCGTTGCGAGTCCCGCTTCGAGCAGGTTTCGCGCGCGCTCCGCGTCGAGGCGCAGCCGTGCGGCGTCGGCCCGATCCAGGGCCACCTGCGCATCGGCGGCGGCGATCTCTTGGGGCCGCGACCCGTTGAGGAGCTCGTCGAGCGCCGCTCGCGCTCTGGCGGCACCGGCCGACGCCTGGGTGATCTCCTCGGGCCGCGAGCCGGCGACGAGCTCGGCCAGGGCGGCCTGCGCCACGGCGACGGCGGCCCGGCCTGCCGCGACCTGTTGGGACAGGTCCGCACTGTCCAGACGGGCCAGGAGCTGCCCCCGATCCACGCGTTGCCCTTCGTCCACCGGGCGCTCCAGGACACGGCCCGCGATCTTGAAGCCCACCTCGGCCTCGGTGGCCTCGATGTTGCCCGACACCCGCAGGACGCTGCCGTCCTCGGCGTTGCGGCTGCGCAGGAACAGAAAGACGGCGGTGCCTGCGGCGACCAGAACCACGGGGAGCAGCAGCAGGGGTTTTTTCATGAATCGCTCGTCTGCCGCAGGGGATCGGCGGCCCTCAGGTGGGTCTCCGGGCGCCCCAGTAGACCCGCCAGGTTGCGATGGACAGGGGAACGGCGCCGAGCACGATGAACACGAGGTCGGCCGGCATCCGGAGCCACTCGATCGTTCGCGCCAGACCCTGGTTGGCGAACTCGGCTCCGCGGCCGTGCCAGTACCCGTTGCGCAGCACGTCGAGCAGTTGGAGCACGCCCCCGGGGAAGAGGCTCGTGACGACCATCAGCGCGAGCCCGACGTTGAGACCCCAGAAGGAGACCCGGACGTACCCCTCGGTGCGCTGCCAGAGCTCCTCGGAAGCGGCCTGGCGCAGAGCGAAGACCAGGAGAGCGAGCGCCAGCATCCCGAAGGCGCCCATGAGCGCTGCATGGCCGTGGTTCGGGGTGAGCATCGTGCCCACCTCGAAGTAGCTCACGATCGGCAGGTTGATGAGGAACCCGAACACGCCGGCACCTACGAAGTTCCAGAAGCCCACGGCCATGAGAAAGTAGAAGGTCCAGCGGTGGGGCAGCGACACGTTCTGGCCGCACTCGTCGCAGCGGCCGCGCGTGAGGCTGATGAAGTCCCAGGCGTCGAGGGTGAGCAGGGTCAGCGGAACGACCTCGAGGGCCGAGAACACGGCAGAGAGCGCGAGCGCCGCCTGCGACTGGCCGGTCCAATACCAGTGGTGACCCGTGCCCACGATCCCGCCGCCGAGGAAGAGGATGGCATCGAGGTACACGACCCGCGTCGCGGTGAGCCGCGTCACGAGCCCGAGCTTGTAGAAGAGCACCGCCACCATCACCGTCGCGAAGAGCTCGAAGAAGCCCTCGACCCAGAGGTGGATGATCCAGAAGCGCCAGTTGTCGACGATTGTGAAGTGGGTGCGGGAGCCGAAGAGGAACGCCGGCAGGTAGAAGAGCGGGATCGTCAACGCCGCGGCGAGGAACAGGCGGGCGAGCTCGCGCTGCTCGGGGTCGGCGAGGCCGGGCCGCGTGGCGCGGTAGAGGAGGAAGAGCCAGAAGAGGAGGCCCGCGGCCAGTGCCAGCTGCCAGAGCCGGCCCAGGTCCAGGTACTCCCAGCCCTGGTGTCCCAGCCAGAACCAGGCGCTCCCGAGAAGGCCTCGGACGCCGGCCGCCTCGCCGAGGAGACTTCCTCCGACGACCACCACGAGGGCCGTGAAGAGGACGTTCATGGCCGGCACTTGGCCCCGGGGTTCTTCAGTGCCCCAGGTCGAGGAGAGGAAGAGGCCGCCGGCCACGTACGCGGTGGCGATCCAGAAGAGGGCGAGCTGCAGGTGCCAGGTGCGCAAGAGTTGGCTCGGCAGGAGCGCAGAGAGGTCGATGCCGTAGAAGGTGCCGGGGTCTGCGCGGTAGTGGGCCACAGCCCCGCCCACGAGGACCTGGACGAGGAAGAGGAGCGCCACGGCGAGAAAGTACTTGAGCGTGGCCCTCTGGATGGGCGTTGCCCGGCCTGGCAGGAACTCGGGGTGGACATGGGGGCTCGCCGGCTGATTCTTCCAGCCCAGGTAGTCGAACCGCCCGAAGGCGACGAGAACGAGCGCGGTGCCCCCGAGCAGGGCGATGAGGCTCAGCGCGCTCCATAGGTATGTGCCGGCCGAGGGGGTGTTGCCCACCCTCGGGTCGTAGGGGAAGTTGTTCGTGTACGAGAAAGGCTGCCCGGGGCGGTTCGCGACCGAGGCCCACGCCGTCCAGGCGAAGAACGCCGTGAGCGACCGGACCTCTCGAGGGTCGGTCACGTACCGCGCGGGCAGGCCGCGGCTCACTGTGGGCGTCGCGAAGTACGCCTGCCAGCGGCCAATCTGATCCTCGAACGACGACGCCTCGGCCTGCGTGAGCGCGAGGGTCCGGGCGTTGGGATCGTAGCGGTTCTCCTTGAGGACCCGCTGGACTTCAGCCCCGACCGCCTCGCGCTCCTCGGCGGTCAGGACGTTCGAGCCCTTCGCGAAGCGCTGCCGGGCGACCCACTCGGTGGTGTCGATCTGGAGCCGGTGGAGGTACTCGGCCGAGAAATCGGGCCCGAGGTACGCGCCGTGGCCCCAGATCGTCCCGTTCTCCATGAGGCCCCTGCGCAGGAACACCTCCTGGCCGTCCAGCACCTCCTCCCCGGTGAACACGGTGACGCCGCCGGGCCCCAGGGCGCGCTCCGGGATCGGGGGCGCGACCTTGTAGCTCTGGGCCGACACCCACCCGAGGACGGTGAAGCCGACGACCAGGATCAGGGCAACGCCTCGTCGCCACCAGGGGGACAGCTCCGAGGTTGAAGGGGCGAGCGTCGGGTCCATGGGAGCCTTCCTTTCGCGGAGTGGTGGGCAGCCGGGGGAGCGGGCCGCCGAAGGTCAACGAACCGAGGGCTTCGAGCCGCCGCCGCGGGTTCGAGGGCGCGCCGGCGCGGCACCCCGGGCGAAGACCTCCCAGGCCTGCGGCAGGTGCCGGGAGGGGTCAAAGGCTCCGCCGGAGAGCTGCCAGAGGATCGCGGGCGCCTGGAGGAGGCCGAGGAAGCACAAGGACAGGACGTCGGCGTCCAGGTCGGGATTGATGGAGCCTGTCTCTTGACCCTCGCGCACGAGCCGTGCGACGCCGGCGAGGTAGGTCTGCACGAAGCCGTACACCCGGGCCCGGCGCTCGGGGTGGCCGCCGAACACCTCCCCGGACAGCACGACCCGCGGGATGGCCCGGTTTTCGCCGATGAAGCCCGCGTGGAGGAAGAGGAGCCGCCTCAGCCGCTCCAGGGGGTCGTCTCCCCCGGCCGATGCGGCCGCACCCAGGGCGAGCAGCCGCTCGCCGACCAGCGCCAGGGCGGCGTCGACGACCTCGTCCTTGCTGCGAAAGTGCCGATAGATGGCCGAAGGCACGAGGCCGACGCGGCGGGCGACCGCGGCGAGGCCGAGGCGCCGAAGCCCGCTCTCTGCGATGAGCTCAAGCGCGGCCTGGGCCAGTTGCTCTCGGCGCACGTCGGTATCGAGCTTCTCCGTGGCCATGACTCCTCCGATGTGAAACTCCATTCACATCATCGTCCGGGCCGAAACTGCGGTCAAGGGAGCGCAGCGTTAGAGTGCCGCGGGCTTGACGTGGGTCAAGAAGGACCGAAAGGGAACGGGAACGGTCAGGGCCGGGTCACGCCCCCCGGGCGGCCCACTTCCGCAGGCGACCAGCGGCCTCGTCAAGGGTCTGGTCGGTCTTGCAGAAACAGAACCGGAGGAGCCGGCGGCCCTGTTCGCGGCGCGAGAAGAAGCTCGAGCCCGGCACCGCGGCCACCCTGGCCTCGCGCACGAGTCGAAGCGCGAACGAAGCGTCGTCCTCCGCCGTCAGGTCCGAGATATCGGCCATGGCGTAGTAGGCGCCCCGGGGCCAGAAGACCTGCAGGCCCACCTCCTCGAGCACGGGCAGGAACCGGTCGCGCTTGGCCCGGTAGAGAGCCGCGAGTCCGACGTAGTAGTCCTCCGGAAGGGCGAAGGCGGTGACGCCGGCTTCCTAGAGGGGCGCCGCGGCGCCCACGGTGAGGAAGTCGTGAACCTTGCGGATGCCGGCCGTGAGGGCGGGCGGGGCGATGGCGTAGCCGATCCGCCAGCCCGTGACCGAGTACGTCTTGCTCATTCCGTTTACGGTCACCGTGCGCTCCCACATGCCCGGAAGGGTAGCCAGGGCCGTGTGGCCCGCGCCGTCGAAGGTGATGTGCTCGTAGATCTCGTCCGTCAGAGCCACGGCGTCGAACTCCCGACACAGGCCCGCCACGGCCTCAAGTTCTTCGGCCGAAAATACCTTGCCGGTCGGGTTGTTCGGTGTGTTCAGGATGATCGCGCGTGTCCTCGGGCCGAAGGCGGCCCGGAGCTCCTCGGGGTCGAAGGCCCACTCGGTGCTCTGACCCCTGCCGAGGGGCCGAAGCGGGACGTACTGGGGCACCGCGCCGCACAGGACGGCGTCGGGGCCGTAGTTTTCGTAGAACGGCTCAAAGACCACGACCTCGTCGCCCGGGTCCACCAGAGCCAGGAGGCTCGCGATCATGGCCTCGGTGGAGCCGCAGGTGACGGTGATCTCAGTTTCGGGGTCGACCTCTCGCCCCAGGAACCGGCGGGTCTTCGCGGCCAGAGCGTGTCGGAACGCCTGCGCGCCCCAGGTGATCGCGTACTGGTTCACGTCGGCCTGGATGGCCCGGCAGGCCGCGTCCTTGAGCTCCTGGGCGCAGGGGAAGTCCGGGAATCCCTGGGCGAGATTCACCGCGCCGTGGGTGAGCGCGTGGCGGGTCATCTCGCGGATGATGGACTCCTGGAAGCTCTGGGCCTTGATGGACGTGAGCACGGCGGCCTCCTCTCGGCGAAAACGGGCAGGGAGACGCCACCGTAGCCAAGGCAGCCTGCTGACTCAAGGGGTTTGCGCTTGTCCAGCCGGGCATCCTGTGTTAGTCTTCGCAACCGATTGAAATTCATCGGCAATTCCACGTAGAGGGGGATCGGTGGAGGTCGCCATGGTTCAGCGCGGCGAGGGGTTTACGGTTCAAGATCCTCAAGGGCTCAACCTCGAGGGCGAACCTGCCGACAAGACGGGGAGAACGGCTACCCCGAATGCTTGCGGGCCGCCGAGATCCGGGTCTCTGCCTCCGGTGGACTTCGAGGGCTTCCTGCTGGGCCTCGGGCAGACGGCTCTCGTGCACCTCGGCGAGATGCCGGAGCCGCAGAGCGGAGCCCGTTGCCCGGACCTGGAGCAGGCCCGCCACACCATCGACCTGCTGGACCTGCTCGAGGCCAAGACGAGGGGCAACCTGTCGGAAGAGGAGTCGACCCTGTTGCAGTATCTCCTGAGCGACCTGAAGCTGCGATACGTCCGGTTGACGAGATGACCCAAGCGGTCCGCGACCTGCCCGAAGGGAGCCGGCCATCGCCTCCCTGGTGAGCCGTTGGGGGTTCGTCGGGGTTCTGGTCAGTGGCCTCGTGACAGGCGTGTCCTGGGCGGCTCCCCCAGCGTCGTGGGTGAAGGCGGGTCACGACCGGACCGCCCGGGAGGCCTTGTCCCAGGCGGTTGCCGCCGAGCGGTTTCGCGGGGCCTTCGGTGACATGGTTCCACTCTCGACGGCGCTCCTCGAGACATCCCGGGAAGCGTCGGGGGAGGCCTCGCTGGCGTTCGCGGATCTGGCGGCCGAAGCCGCGCCGAGGGATCCGAGACCGCGCGCCCGACTCCTGTCCCCGGCGCTCGTTGCGCAGCGGACGTCGGGCGCGGCTCTCCGGGATCTGTGGGCCCTGGCGGCTTCCCTGGTCTCCGACCCGTGGCTCCAGGTGGGGATCATCCTGCGGCTCGCCGTCGTTGCCTGGGCGGCCGCCGTGCTCTCGGCAGTGGCCCTTGCCGTGGCAGCAGCCCCGGCCTGCGGAGCGCTGCTCCTGCACGACTACTCGGATGCTTTTCCCAGACCGCTGCGGCGCTTCACCCCGCTGGCGTTTGCCGTCGTCGTGGCGGTCGTCCTCAGGGGGACCGGCGCCGGTGTGGGTTTCTTCGGCGGGGTCGTCGCGCTCGCCCTGTGCGCCTACCTGGGCCCGATCGGGCGCTGGGCCCTCGGAATTTCGCTGGGGTTCGCGTGTCTGCTGTATCCGAGCCTCGACGGGGCGGCCCGGACGGCTGGCCCGCAGGGCCAGCGGGCGTGGGCGCTCTACCGCGTGGCCAAGGGCGGCGCGGGCCCGGGGCTCGAGCACGCTCTCAGTCAGGGCGACGGGGGGCGTAGCCCGGATGTTCTGGAGGCGAGGTCGCGGTTGGCCCAGCGGGCGGGCCGTTACGGCGAGGCCATCGCCTGGCTTCAGCAAGCCTTGGAGGCTGGGGCGCCGGAGGGCGAGGTTCGGCTCGAGATCGGCAACCTTTTCTTCCTCCAGGGTCGCTTCGCCGAGGCCGCGGCTCAGTACGAGCGCGCGTCGGCGGCCAACCCGAACGACCCGCGCCCGTGGTTGAACCTGCACGTAGTGAACCTGAAGCGCCTGGCTCTCGCCGAGGCGGATCGAGCGCTCGAACGGGCCCGCGCCCTCGACCCGTCGGCCCTCGAGAGGTTCCAGGAAGGGCAGGGCAGAGGCGGGGAGCTGCTTCTCCCTGTGATGCCGGGGCTCCGACCCGCGGCGGTCCGGGACGCCCTCTGGAAGCCCCGGACCGGAGGCGACGCCGGCTGGCCCGAGGCGTTGTGGCAGGCGCTCGTGCTCCCGGTCGCCGCACTGAGGCCCGTGTTCTGGGGAGTGGGGCTCCTCCTCGTTACCACGATGCTGGGTCGCGGGCGCGCGCAAGGACTCACCCGGCGGTGTCCCTCCTGCGGCGACCGGGTGTGCCCGCGGTGCAGTCGGCGCGTGAAGGGTGCTGACTACTGTCCTGCCTGCTGGGCGATCCTCACCCAGAAGGACGGCGACTCTGCCGAGCGCGCCCGCCGCCAGCAGGTGATCGCAGCGTGGAGGATCCGTGCGACCGCAGGGCGGCGAGCGGCCGGGGTGCTCCTTCCGGGGTGGGGCGACGTCGCGTTCGAGGGGGCTGCTTCGTCTCTGGCACTCGGCGTCGCGTGGTCCGTTGCCGGAGGGACGCTCGTGGCTCATGCTCTCTATCCAGCTCCGCTGCTGCCGTGGGGTGGTCCGGGGTTCCCGTGGGTCGCAGTCCTCCTGCTCGCCGCCACCCACGTCTGGGGCGCTCGACGGGCACTCGGTCGGCGACTTCCCGCCGGGAGGCGGTGAGCCGTGGCACTTCAGGGCACCCTCGAGTCGTTCGGCATCTCCGAGATCTTCCAGCTCGTCTCCCAGCAGGGCAAGACCGGTACCCTCGAGATCGAAACCGGCGACGGCCTCGCGCGCATCCGATTCCTCGACGGGCGACTGGTCGAGGCCTGGCCCGACAAGCGAAGCCCCAGCGAGCTCATCGGGGCCCTGCTCGTGCGTGCGGGCGTCGTCAACGAAACCCAGCTCGAGCACGCCCTGATGGTTCAGCGGGAAAGCCTGAGGCCGCTGGGCGACATCCTGATCCGGATCGGTGCAGTGCGCGTCGCCGAGTTCCAGGAGGTGCTGAGTCTTCAGCACCGTGAGACCGTGTACCGGTTGCTACGCCTTCGGCGGGGACGCTTCTTCTTCCGCCCCGAGCCCGTGGAGGCGGAGGAGGGGGTCAGTGCCCTCCTCGACGTGGGGACGCTCCTCATGGAGGGGTTCCGTCAGATCGACGAGTGGCCGAAGCTGCTCGAGGAGGTTCCAGGCGACGGGCGCGTGTGCCTGCGCACCGACGAGCCGGCGTCGCCGGACCTGTCTCGAGACCAAGTGCGGGTCCTCGGGTTGATCGACGGGGTGTCGACGGTGCGGCAGATCGTCGATCGCGCGCGCCTCGGGGAGTTTGCGGCCCGGGTCGCGCTGCGCTCTCTGCTCGCGGCCGGGCTCGCAGTGCCTGCCGACGTCGTCCGGAACGTTGCGCCGGTCCCGAGGGCCCCACGCCGCGCGGCGGCTCCGATCCTTGACGTCGGGTTGGCCGTCGTGCTGCTCGCCGCCGCCCTCCTGTCGCTGGGCGTAACCGGTGCCGGAGTTCAGGCGGCGAAGCTCGCGGCCGCCGCCACGGCGGCGAGGGAAGAGGCCCGAGGCCTCCAAGCGCGCGCCCGGGCCTGGGGGGAGACGGAGCCGCGTGTCTGGCCCTCCGCGACACGGCTCCCTGTCGCCCGCATGGCACCGGTCTCCGCGGCTCCTCTGCCCGAGGTCCCGCTGTGGCCGGAGCCGGAGGGAGAGGGTGGGCAGCCCTAGGAGCCGTGTGCTCCGGCGCCTGCTCGTGCCCTTCGCCGGGGGCCTGGGACTTGCCGTCGCCGTGTCCCTGGGGCTCGATCGCAGCGCGGAGAGGGCACGGCAGCTGGAGCGCGTTCGTCTGTGGGCGCAGGTCTCGGCACAGGTTGCGGCGCACGACGCTGACGGGTCGACTCGGCCTGGTCACGACGGTGGGGGATCCGGTGCGGGCGTGGCGGCGCTCCTTCAGGCGGTGGTTCGAACCGACCGGGTCGTCTCTGCGGTCCGAGTGGAGCGACCGGACGGGCGCGTGCTCGGGAGTGCCGGCGCATGGTCGGACGCCGAGGGGTGGGAGGATCGCACCTTTGCGCTGCCGTCAGGGCCCGTGCGAGTCCGCCTTGGGTACCGTCTCGGAGCCCCGCCACTCGGCCTGGTCGTGCGAGCAGCGGTGTGGGCCACGCTCGTGGGCGCGGTGCTGGCCGCGGTCTGGGTGACGGTGTGGTGGTCCCTCCGGGAGTGACGGGCGCCGCAGCCGAGGCCGGTGTGCTGCCCGTGGGGCGAGACGGTCTCCCGCGATGATCCTCGTCGCCGAGAATCTCACCGTCACGGACGCTGGGGTGTCGCGAGCCCTCGAACGGCACGATCCCGCTCCCCTGCGGCGGGTCGCCGCCCTCGCCGCGGCTGCCGGGGCGCGTTACCTCGACGTGAACCTGGGACCCGGTGCTCTGGGAGGGCCGGACTCCGTGGAGTTCGTCCTGGAAGCCCTCGTCGGGCATTGGAGCGGCGGGGTCCTCGTGGACACCACGAACCCGGCGGTCATGGAGCGGGCCGCGCGCAGGGCGACGGCGGCCTCGCCACCTCTGGTCCTCAACGGTTATTCCGGGGATGATGGGCGCGAAGCGGTCCTCGACGTGGCGTCGCGGTTCGGGCTCCCGGTGGTGGTCTTTCTCATGGCCCGGGGCGTCCCGCGCTCGGCCGAGGAGCGCCTGGCCCTGGCGGCCGAGCTCGTGGGGCGGTGCCAGGAACGCGGGGTCGGCCTGGATCGGATCTGGATCGATCCGGTCGTGGCCCCCCTGGGATGGGCCGACGGTCAGGACCGGGACGCGGCCCTCCTCGAGGTGCTGCGGCGATTGCCGGAGCTCTTTGGTGAGCCGGTCACATCGATCGTTGGCGTGTCGAACCTCACGACCGGTGCGGTGGGGGTGCGGAGGCTCCCCTGGTTGGAGGAGGTGTTTCTCGCGTTGGCCGCGGGCGCCGGGCTGACCCACGCCATGGTCGATGTGAGAAACGTTCGGCTGATGAGGGTGGCGCGGGCCCTGGAGGTCTTGGACGGGCACAGGCTCTTCGCGCCGAACGAGTTCGAGCCCCACGGGGGGCGGCCCGGGACTTGAGGGGACGGCCCTGCGCCGCCGAGAGGCGGGGTGGGGAGACGCGGGTTCCGGACGGGCCGAAACAGCGCAGCGCGCAAGAGCGAACCTTGAGGGCGAGTCCCTCGGACGATCGGAGCACGGGATGGGCACGCAGGAAACGATTCGACTGCTCGCGGCCAACGCCTTTGCCGAGCGCGTCGGCGACACGGGGCTTCGAACCGCCCAGATCGACGCGCTGGGGGCCGAGGGGGCGCGGGTGCATGCCGACCTAACGGCGCGCCGCGGGGCCGGTGGACTCCCCTTCTACGACCTCCCGTTCGACCGAGGCGGCCTGGCGGCCTCCCTCGCGGCCGCCCACCGGGCCCGGGAGACGGGAGACACCCTGCTCGTCCTGGGGATCGGGGGGAGCGCCCTGGGGACGACCGCGGTGCAGCGGGCGCTGAACCCCGGAACCCACAACCTGCTGGCCGCCCCCCTTCGGGCCGGAATGCGGCTGTTCGTCTGCGACAACGTGGACCCGGAGGGGTTCGGAGAGGTGCTTGACCTCCTGGAACCGGGGCGCACGGTGGTCAACGTCATCTCGAAGTCGGGGGGCACCGCCGAGACCCTTGCCCAGTTTCTCGCCGTGCGCCGGTGGCTCGTGGACGCGTTGGGGCCCGCCGGCGCCCGCCGGCGGATCGTGGTGACCACAGACCCCACCCGCGGGTACCTGCGTCGCGTCGCGCAGGCCGAGGGGCTCGCGGCCCTCGATGTTCCGCCCGGGGTGGGTGGGCGGTTTTCCGTTTTCACGCCGGTCGGCCTCTTTCCCCTGGCGGCTGTGGGGGTCGACGTCGAAGCGCTCCTGGACGGGGCGTGCAGCCTGGACGCGGTGTCGAGCCTTCCGGGGCTGTGGGACAACCCGGCCTATCTCTTTGCGGCGATTCACGTCGCGTTCCTGCGCCAGGGGCGAAACGTGCACGTGCTCATGCCTTACTCCGACGGCCTGCGAGACGTGGCGGACTGGTTCCGACAGCTCTGGGCCGAGAGCCTGGGGAAACGCCGTGCGCTGGACGGCACCGAGGTCTGCGTCGGACCGACACCCGTGAAGGCCCTGGGCACCACGGACCAGCACAGTCAGGTACAGCTCTACGTGGAGGGCCCCCAGGACAAGGTGATCACGTTTGTGGAGGTGGAGAACCTCCGGCGGGACATCGACCTGAGAGCGGACGTCCCGGGCGGTGCCGAGGTGGAGTATCTCGAGGGGAAGACCCTCGGGGCGCTGCTTCGGGCGGAGAAGAGGGCCACCGAGGCGGCGCTCACCCGGGCAGGGCGGCCGAACCTCACGATCCGGTTGCCCCGGATCTCGGCCCACGCCGTGGGCCAGT
Organism: Deltaproteobacteria bacterium; assembly: GCA_016214985.1. Classification (GTDB taxonomy): domain Bacteria; phylum Desulfobacterota; class Deferrisomatia; order Deferrisomatales; family JACRMM01; genus JACRMM01. The sequence continues at coordinate 34,697 of JACRMM010000045.1, forward strand.
TGCTCCACCTGCTCCAGATCGCCACGGTGTTCGCCGGCGGCCTCCTGGGCATCGACCCCCTGGATCAGCCGGGCGTCGAGCTCGGCAAGGAGCTGACCTTCGGCCTGCTGGGCCGGCCCGGCTATGAGGCCCGGGCCCGGGAGGTGGAACTCCTCTCGACGCCCGACCCGCGACTGACCGTGCCACACCTTTGATTTCCGGCAACGCCCCCGCGTACAATGATTCGCTTGCCCGGGTCGACCGAGGAAACCTCTGGTCCTCCGCCGACCTGGGAACGAACACGTTTCGCCTCCTGGTGGCCGAGGAGCGCGCGCCCGGCCGCCTGACGCTTCGGGAGCTCCATCAGCGGGTGGTGCGACTGGGGGAAGGGCTGGTCCCCGGTGGCTGCCTGCGCCCGGAGGCTCTCGCCCGTGCCGAGGGCTTGCTGACTCGATTTCGCGAGCGCCTCGACGACCTGGGGGTGGAGCGGCGCCTCGGGGCGGTCACGGCGGCTGCGCGCACCTCATCGGACGGCCAGGCCTTTGCGGACCGGGCCTCCGAGCTTCTGGGAGGGCCGGTCCGTGTCCTCTCCGGAGAGGAGGAGGCGCGCCTGTCGGCCGTGGGGGGTCTGAGCCTGGTGGACGGGAGAGGGCACGACGTGCTCTTTCTCGACATCGGGGGCGGTTCGACGGAGGTCGTGGCCGTCGGGCAAGAGGAGGGAATGGAGGCGGCTCTGAGCCTCTCTACCGGGGCGGTGCGGCTCTGGGAAGCCCGAAGTGCGGCCGATCCGCCGACCCAGGGAGACCTTGACGCGTTGGAGGCGGCGGCCCGCGAGGGGCTGTCGACTCTCGGTGACCGCCTCGAGGAACCGAAGTGGCGTGCCCGCGCGGGGCAAGGCAGGGGGATGGTGCTCGCGACGGCGGGAACGGCGCTGACGGTCGCGGCTCAGGTGCACGGGCGCTCCGTGAGCGACACCCGAGCCCTGTGCGGGCTCCGCGCCTCGCGGGACCAGGTGGAGGCGGTGTGGCGGGAGTTCGCGGCGCTCACCGCGGCTCAACGCGGCCGCCTGCCCAGCGTGGAGGCGGGCCGCGAGGACGTCATCCTGGCAGGACTCGCCCTCCTCCGCGCGTTTCTCGATCGCTTCGACGCGACCGAGGTGACGGTCACGGACGGTGGGCTCCTGGAAGGGGTCCTTCTGGAGGCGGTGCGCGGGCTCCGCGGCGAGGCCGTGTGGGCGAACGATTCGAGGCAGGGGCCGGCGGCCCCGTGACGGAAGGACGACCATGGTGCGAAAGTGCATGATGTGCGTAATGGCCGTGGTTCTCGCGCTGGGAACCGCGGGCGTGGGCTGGGCGAAACCTCCGGAGACTACCCCGGAGGAGCGGGACGATCTGTATCGCCGGCTCAAGGTGCTGGCCGAAGCGCTCGAGTTGGTTCAGAAGAACTACGTCGAGCCGGTCAAGGCCGAGAGTCTGGTCTACGGTGCGATCGAGGGCATCCTGGGAAGGCTCGATCCCCACTCCTCCTTCATGACCCCGGAGATGTTCCAGGAGATGCAGGTGGAGACCGAAGGGGCCTTCGGGGGCCTGGGTATCGAAGTGAGCCTGAAGGAAGGCGCTCTGACGGTGGTCAGCCCGATCGAAGATTCGCCCGCCTACCAGGCCGGCATCCAGGCGGGCGACGTGATCGTCATGATCGAGGGAGAGCCCACCCGCGACATGAACCTGAACGACGCGGTCAAGCGGATGCGGGGACCCAAGGGCACGAAGATCACCATTCACCTCATGCGCAAGGGGTTCGAGAACCCCAAGGCGTTTACACTGGTGCGCGACGTCATCAAGATCAAGAGCGTCAAGAGCCGCCGCCTGGGTCAGGTGGGGGTGGTGAGGATCGTTCAATTCCAGCAGGGAACGCACCTGGAGGTCCGCGACGCCTTGAGCAAGCTGGCGAAAGAGGGTCCCCTCGACGGCCTGGTTCTGGACCTGCGGAACAACCCTGGCGGACTCTTGGACCAGGCGGTGAAGGTCTCGGACCTCTTCCTGAAGAAGGGCACGGTGGTCTCCACCCGCGGTCGGGATCCGGACGAGGAGGTGGTGTACACGGCACGCGACGACGGCGATGAGCCCGACTTCCCGATCGTCATCCTCGTCAACGAGGGGACCGCTTCGGCCTCCGAGATCGTGGCCGGGGCTCTCCAGGACCACCATCGGGCCCTCGTGCTGGGGGAGCGCACCTTCGGCAAGGGAAGTGTCCAGACGATCCTGCCCCTGGAGGACGGCTCGGGTCTGCGCGTCACGACCGCGCTCTACTACACGCCGTCGAACCGGTCCATTCAGGCCAAGGGGATCGAGCCCGACGTCGCGGTGTCCACCGGCGCCGGCGCCGTGGCCTCCCGGCGGCGCGCTCCCCACGAAAGCATGCGGGAGGAGGATCTGAAGGGCCATTTCCAGACTCCGGGCGGGCCCAAGGGCGAGGAGAGGGCCGGCGGTGCGACCGACGAGGTGCAGCCCCAGGACGAGGAATCGTCCGCACCGGAGACACCGGAGCTGAAGCCCGAGGACGACGCGCAAATCCAGCGAGCGGTCGAAATCCTGCGGGCCTGGAAGGTCTTCCGCTCGTTTGACGCCCCCGAGGCGGCGCCTGGGCCGGAGGGCCCGCGTGGCCAATAGGGGGCGCCGCGGCGGAAGCGCCGGTGGTCGCCTCTGGGTGCTCGCCCTCCTCGCGGCCGTGGCCGTCGCGATCGGGTTCGTCGCGGGGCACCTCACCCGCGATCTCGGGTACCGCAGGACGGCACCGCCGCTGCCCCGGCGTTCGGCAGGCCCCACGCTCGCCGAGCAGGTGGAGACCCTCGTGGGACCGCTCGACGCCGCCGGCACGCGGGTGCCGGTCGCGGACCGGGGGGCGGCTCGTCACCTCCTGTCGCGACTCGAGCGGCTGGCGCGGGAGAACCCGCGCCGCTTGCAGGTCGACGCCTCACCGGAGGAGCGCTCCCGCCTCCGCGTCCGGCTGACCGTCGGGTCGGACTCGTATCCGGCCGAGATCGTCTGGCCCGAGGAAGCGGCGCCCGGCCCCGGAGGGGGCGCAACCGGGGCGAGGCTCGCCCTCGTCATCGACGACCTGGGAGCCGACGCGGGCCTAGCCCGGGACTTCCTGGATCTGGAGGTTCCGGTGACCCCGGCCGTGCTCCCCTACCTGGCCCACAGCCTCGACGTCGCCCACCTGGCCCGGGGTCGGGGCCGCGAGTTCCTCCTCCACGTGCCCATGGAGCCCCAGGAGGGGCGCCGCGCGAACCCCGGCAAGGGGGCGCTCCTGTCGAGCATGTCGGAGGCAGAGGTGCGGGCGGGGCTCGAAGAGGCCCTGTCGTCCGTGCCCGGTGCCGCCGGGGTCAACAACCACATGGGCTCGCGCCTGACCGAGCTTTCAGACCGGATGACCTGGGTCATGGACGAGCTTCGCCAGAAGGACCTCTACTTCCTGGACAGCGTCACCTCGCCTCGCACGGTGGCGAGCACCGCGGCCCGCGCAGCCGGAATCGGCTGGGCGAGGCGCGACGTGTTTCTGGACAACGAGCAGGATGTTCAGACGGTCGGGAGGCAACTGGACCAGGCGATGCAGAAGGCGCGTAGAAACGGATCGGCCATCGCCATCGGTCACCCCCACCGTGGGACCCTGGAAGCGCTGCGGCTGTGGATCCCCAAATTCAGGGCCGCGGGAGTGGAGATCGTTCCTCTTGGGGGCTTGATCCAGCGTCCGACCGGGTGAGTCGTCTACTCCCCGAACACCTCGGCCTCGAAGACGTAGAGCTCCGCGCCCTTCTTCCAGGCGTCGGGCGGAAGGCCCGCCTTGCCGCAGGTCTGGGCGAGAAACGTCTCACGGTCCCAGCCGCAGGTCGTCGGCACCTGGGGAAGGAGCACGCCGCGCCGCCCGCCCTGAACGATCCACAGGCCGTGGCGACCCACCTCGACCTCGGCCGGGTCGGCGATCCGGCGAAGAGGGGAGAGCACGCTGATCTCCAGGTCCACGGCATCGAGCTCTTCCGCGCGGAGAGGCGGGAACCGGGGATCGTGGAAGGCGGCGGACCGTGCCATCTCGGCCACCGCGCAGTGGAGGGGACCGCGGGCCTCCAGGGTGCCGATGCAGCCGCGCAACCGCCCGCCCTTGTGAAGCGACACGAACGCCGCGGCTGGTTGCTCGAGCTCCGGAGAGGGGTCGATCTCTCGCGCACAGCGACCCTCCAGGGTTGCGGCGATTGTCGCCCGAGCGAGTCCCAGCAGCTCCTTCTTGGCGCCCTGCGAGAGGTCCGGCATGGGTGGCTCCTTGGCGGGCGTTTCGAACCCGAGTCTCGGCCGCAGCCTGCCGGCTGTCAAGCCGCGGCGGCGCCCGAAATAGTTGACGCGCTGAAAACCCGCTTCCTATAATCCGGCCTCCGTCGATCGCCGTTCCTCTCACACCCTGGGAGCACGCCATGCTGGCCGTCAAGTTTCTGCGAGACAACGAAGCGCTGGTGCGCGCGGCCCTCAGCAACCGGGGCTCCGACGTGGAGTTGGACACGATCTTCGGCCTCGACGACCGGCGCCGGGAGGTCCTGCAGGAGCTGGAGGCGTTGCGCAGCCGGCGAAACGAGGTGTCCCGCGAGGTGGGAAAGATCAAGAAGGCGGGCGGAGACGCGGCGGCCCTCCTGGCGGAGATCCAAGACGAGGGAGAACGGATCAAGGGGTTGGAGGCGGACCTGCGGGATGTGGAGCCCGCGCTCGAGGACCAGCTCCTGCGCGTTCCCAACGTACCCCACGCGTCGGTGCCCGTGGGCCGAAGCGCGGAGGACAACCCGGTCGCACGGACCTGGGGCGAGCCCCGATCCTTCGACTTTGAGCCGCTTCCCCATTGGGACGTGGGCGAGCGGCTCGGCATCCTCGACTTCGAACGAGCCGCGAAGATTGCAGGCGCGCGCTTCGCAGTCCTGAAGGGTGCGGGCTCCAGGATGGAGAGGGCGCTCATCCAGTTCATGCTCGACCTCCACACCGACGAGCACGGATACGTGGAGGTGCTGCCGCCGTTCCTCGTGAACTCCAGAGCCATGCGCGGCACCGGCCAGCTCCCGAAGTTCGCGGAGGACCTCTTCAAGCTTGAGAACTCGGACTACTGGCTCATCCCCACCGCCGAGGTGCCCGTCACGAACCTCCACGCCGGTGAGACACTTCGCGAAGAGGACCTGCCGGTCCGGTACTGCTCCTACACCCCCTGTTTTCGGGCCGAAGCGGGCGCCTACGGCAAGGATACCCGGGGCATCATCCGCCAGCACCAGTTCGACAAGGTCGAGCTCGTCAAGTTCGCCCACCCCTCCAACTCCTACGACGAGCTGGAGAAGCTCACGAACAATGCCGAGGAGGTTCTGAAGCGCCTGGGGCTCCCTTATCGGGTGGTCACCCTGTGCACCGGCGACGTGGGGTTCTCCTCGGCGAAGACCTACGACATCGAGGTCTGGCTGCCGAGCCAGGGGGTGTACCGGGAGATCTCGTCGTGCTCCAACTTCGAGGACTTTCAGGCTCGCCGCGCCGACATCCGGTTCAAGGCGGCAGGGAAGGGGACCGCACTCGTTCACACCCTGAATGGCTCCGGCCTGGCGGTGGGTCGGACCCTGGTCGCGATCTTGGAGAACTACCAGCAGGCCGACGGCAGCGTCGTCGTGCCGGAGGTGTTGCGCAAGTACACGGGGATGGGCACGATCGGCTAGGAAGCTAGGACGCGAGAGGCTAGGAACAGCTTGAGGGACTGAAGCGTCCCAGCGTCCCAGCATCCTCGCCTCCCAGCCCGAGGTTTCGCGCGGAAGGGTGGCCGAGCGGTTGAAGGCAGCGGTCTTGAAAACCGCCGAGGTGAAAGCCTCCGTGGGTTCGAATCCCACCCCTTCCGCCATTGTAACGTATTCGAACACTCCGCCTCGCTGGAGCCGGTTTCGTTCTCTTCGGACGAGCCGCTTCCCGAGTCCGTAGTGTTCGAATCGCCTTTTTTCCGCTGTTTCGCACGGGGAGGAGGCAGGAGCGCGAGCGCCTGCAGCTTCGAGCGGGCGATGTAGAACTTTCGCTCCTTTGTTTCGTCTTTTGCCTCGATTCTCGTCTCGTCCTTACCCTCGTTCTTCGCGTTTCTCGACACGGCCTCCATGCGAATTTCGCCCACTAGGTCCAGAAGGAGCCTGGCCGACTCGCCGGTACGCCGTTCAAGGATTTCGACCGTTGCCAAGGCCCGGTCTTCGATCCACTCCCGCGGCGGCGGTGTAAACGCCCTCTCTTGCTGGCTCTTCATCGTGTCGATCTCCGATCCGATCCGTTCGATGTCCGCCAGGATCGCCTCCAGGCGAGTGCCGAGTCCCTCTGCCAGCCGTCCCATAGCCTTTCCGCCCAAAATGAAGTCCATCCCGTTCTGGTGCTCCCGTTCGGCCTTGGCAAGCTCGGCTTCCTTGAGCCGGATCGTTTCCGGATAGTGCTGCAGTTGCTCTTTGATCCTCACGGCAACCGCCTTGTAGATGTACTCCAAGTTATCAGTATTCAAGAGTTCTTCGCGAATCGTCCCGAGGATGACATCCTCAGCGAGCTTCCTTGAGACTACCGTGCGGTTATCGCCTTTGCACGCATCGCGGTTTTTCGCCGAGCATCCCAGGTATTCCTTTCCGTTTCCACCGGTCCCCCGATTAATCATGGGTGCCCCGCAATGGCCGCAGACGAGAAGGGGGTCGAGGAGGTGGGCGGGATTGGCTTTGGAGTGGCTCTTCTGACCCTTCCGAAAACCCTTGTGGCCCTTCTGGGTATAGACATCCCGCGTGGCCTTCCTGCATGCCTGAACGCGATCCCAGATGTCCTGGTGGATGATCCTGAGTTCTTCTTTGTCAGTCACGAACCACTCAGACTCTGGCCGCGGGACGACGCGGACCCGTCCCTTCCAGGAATCCTTGATCTGGCGGGTCTTGTTCCACACCCAATGCCCGATGTACTTCTCGTTTTCGAGCATCCGCTGTACCGTCGGCGCCCGCCAGTGGCCGGTCGTGCCCTTCGGTCCCTTTACTTTCTCCCGATTGAGCTTCTTGACGAGGGCGGTCATCGAGAGACCGCCAGCGTAGTCTTCGAAGATCTGCCGGACGACCAGAGCTTCCGGCGCGTTGAGCTGATGGATGTACCCGGCATAATGTGGATGACCGTCCTTCATCACGGGTTCACCCACGGGAACCGAGGTATACCCAAAGGTGCGTTCTCCGCAGCTATAGCCTCGCCTCTTCTGCCCTTCCTGCCCTCGCCGAGTCTTCTTGCTCAGGTCTTCCACATACAACTGCGCGGAAATCCCTCGCATCATCACCTGCAGGCCCGCATTCTCGTCGTCAGTGTCGATGCCGTCCGAAATCGAAATCACGCGCACGCCAAGGAAGTTCAACTCTGCCATGACATTGAGGAAGAACCGGTTGTCTCGGGCGATGCGGGAAGAGTCATCGACGAGGAGGACCTGGTACTTCCCTTCTTTCGCTGCTTCCCTCAGGGCAATGAGTCCGGCCCGGTCATGCCGGGTGCCCGATTTCGCACGGTCAATGAAGATGTTCTCCTCGGTTACCGTAATCCCCTGCGCTTCAGCGAACCGCCTGCAGACGGCGACCTGATCGTCGATGCTCGTTTCCCGCTGGTTGTCCGACGAGTACCGCGCGTAGATCGCGATCACCACATTGCCCAGAAATGCTACGAGCTTGCCATACGCAGTACCCATGGTTTCTCTCCTACGCTTTCGGTGGGTGTCCATCCTCGAACCAGGCACGATGCCTTGGCCTGCGAACAGGACACGAAAAGGACAAACGGGACATTTCAAACCGATCCGAGGTCGATCTCTCCGCAAAACCGGCGGCTATTTTGCAATACCATTTTGACAAGAGATGGGGACCCTTTCCCCTCTGACCACCCCCCACTCAGGGGCGGAAGGGCATTGTGCAATACCTTTGTGCGCAGAAACCGGCCTCTGACCCCCATACTTGCTATTGCATTTCCCTTGTTACAGCAAGAAGTTACAAATTGTGCAATACCATTGTGACGAAGGGGCGGGGAGATGCCTCTCGGCCTCCGTCCGCCCCTCAACCAATGGAAGTTATGTATCGTTATGCATCGTCGCCCCTGGAGGGGGTCTTCCCTCCCGCACGTCGGGCCCGAGAGCAGGCCTGGGTCAAGGGCTTCCACTTCCGATGACCACCTTCCTTGCCCGTCCGACACCTTTCGGCCTCGATTTTCCTGACGCGGTTCCAGATCTCCTGGGGAACGATTCGAAGGGCCTCCTGCTCCATGACAACCCACTCGCTTTCAGGCTGGGGAACAACGCGAACCATCCCGGTTAGCGGATCCATGTGTTTCGCCGTCTTGTTCCATACCCACCGGCCAGTGTACTTCTCGTTTCGGAGCATCCCGCGCACCGTGGAAGCCACCCACAGCCGGGATACGCCGCCGGGAGCCGTGATCCCATCCTCGTTCAGACCACCGACGATGGCCGTCGCGTCCCTGCCGCTCGCATACTCCTCGAAGATCCGCCGAACGACGACCGCCTGTTCCTCCAAGACCCTCACCACGGAACCCTGGGATCGGAGACGACCCGCCCCGCACCCCGGTTCATCCCCCGGCACCGTTGTGTAGCCGTAGGCTCGCTCGCCGACGCTGTACCCCCTGCGCTTTTGCGCCTCCATGCCCCGCTTCGTCCTCACCCCAAGGTCGGGATACATCGGATGCGCGTACATGCTGGGCTTGATTACGTCCATCAAGGCTTTCAAAAGAGCTGTGCTGCTACCGCCTGTGGAATCGAATCCGTCCGTCGCGAGGATGCGGACGCCGTGGTGGTCCAACTCAGCCATCACGTTGAACAGGAAGTGGGAATTCCCGGCAATCCGGGCGATGTCTTCCACCAGGAGAGTTTGGAAGCAGCCCTCCTTGGCCGCGTGGCTCAGAGCCAGAAGCGCTTCCCTGTCTCGGCTCTGCCCCGAGATCGCCTCGTCGACGAAGATCTGATGGTCGAGGACGGTGAGACCGTGCCGTGCTGCCAACTGCCGACATGCTGCGATCTGATCCTCGATGGGGTTGAGCCTACAGTCCGCCGTGTTCGTCCTGGCATAGATAGCCGCCGTCGATGCCATGGGATCCTGGCTCTTCGTTATGAGATTCTTCATGGTCGTGCTCCTTCGGTGATGGGTGGGGGAGAAGTGCTGCATGTTCCTTCATGGTTGCCGTCGGATTCCTGCTTCCTCCGTGTCCTTCGCTCTCAGGCCGCTTCCTCCTTCTCTGCCGAAGTTCCCTCGGTCTCCTTGAGGAATCGCGCGCAGTCCTCCGCGATGGCCTCTGCCAACCGATCGATGACCTCCTTCATGATCTCGTCCACGTCAGGCCTCCTTTCTTGGGCTGCCGCTCTCGTGAGCCTCTCGCAAACGTATGGCTTCAAGGGCGATCTCCAGGGCCATAAGGTCGCAGAGAGCCCGTACCGTCGGGTTCGTCTTCCAACTCCAATCGATCTGACCTTCCGGAAACTCAGGGAGAAGAACCTCCGCGAGGGCGCTCATCGCGTGGGAGACCTCAGCGCTCCGACTTCCCTGGTTCCCGAAGATGCGAGGCTTCGTCAGGGCTTCGCGGCCCCGAGAACGACCTGGCACCCTGGTTCATGAGACAAAGCATCCCTTCCTCCTCCGCAAGAGTTGAAGAAACGGGGAGACGTCAACGCCCTCACGAGGAGGGCGCGGTCAGATCGTGGAGTTGGTTATCGCGTCGTCAGGGGTAGGACGTGTCCAGGCGCAGGACGTCGGGCACGAGACGCTGGGCATCGCCTTCGCGGAAGAACCGCTTCAGCGTGGCTGCGTTTGGCTGCCCAAAGGCACCGGACACGTTCCGGGGGAGCGTATTCATGCGCATCGCTTCATCCACCATTTGAGGGTTTCGTTGGCGAGAGCAGCGGATTATGGGATGATGTGTACGCCTTGACCCGACCCCTGTCAAGAGCTAAGTACATAAAAAAACGTACGCGATGGAAAGGACGGTTCCGAGATGCCGCACGATATGGACACGGAGAAGCCGCGGGAGAAGAGTGCCTCGGGGGAAGGGGAGGCTCAGGCGGAGAGCGCCGATGCTGCGTTTCGCAAGGAGTTGGGGGCGAAATTCCGGGAGGCGCGTGAGAACCTGAAGATGAGCCAGGCCGAAGCCGCCAAGGCGGTGGGTGTGGCTCTTCGAACGTGGCAGGCCTACGAGGGGGGGACCCGGCTCCCCGGGGCCGAGGTGTTCGCGGCCCTCGCGAAGCACAATGTGAACGTCACGTGGTTCTTCGCCGACGATGCCCCGTTCTTCCGAGACTATCTGGCGGATCTCGCTCAACGAGCCAACGAAGTGTCAACGCTGGCACGGCGAAAGCTCGCCGTCACGAGTGCGGCGGCAAAAGAAGCCTCCGGAATGCACAGCGTGGCGAAGCTGGAGCTTGCCGACCGGTTCTTCGTGCCCCCCATCCGGGAGTGGCGCGACCGAGAGGGCAACAAGATCGACCGGCTTGCGCAGCAGCACTCCATAGCCTTCAGCCCAGACTATATCCAAAAGGCAATGGGGGATCCGATCGAGGACATCCAGTTCTTCCTCGTCGACGGAGACGCCATGGCTCCCACGATCCTGGCAGGGGATTTCGTGACGTTCCATCCAGGAATGTGGAGCCGAGAGGTCGACGGGCTCCACGTCATCAAGCAGGATGGCGCCGGTCGAGTCCGCCGGCTCCAATTCCTTCCCGGTGACCGAGTGCTCGTGGCGAGCGACAACACCAGTTACCAGTCGTTCGAGTACGATCTCTCCCTTGAGCAGAAAAGCCTGGAGATTCTCGGGAGGGTCGCTTGGGTGGCGAGAAAGTTGTGAAACGTTGAGAGAGTTGGAACAACATCAACGTAATCTTACCCCTCTCTTATATCAACTACTCTATTTACTGTTGTGCATAAATATGTCTGGCCGTTCTGTTGTCCCTCTCCTTTTTGCAATTTGTCGAACACAAAGCGATAATATTGGCATCTCCGCCCAAGAGGTCTCAGATGCCAGAAATCGCAAGAACATCAGGACAACTGAAGATACCCTACGGCGTCAGGGATGGTCGGATCATCCATATAAAGCAAGCCCAACGCGGCCGAGCGTGTGGCTGCACTTGTATTAACTGCAATCGACCGTTAGTTGCCAGGAAGGGTGAGTTTCGCACATACTTCGCGCACGACTTTGACGCATCCAATTGCTCACCAGAAAGTATACTCCATAAACTCGCAAAACAATTTATTTTGGATCGTATCGACAAGTGTCTTCGTGATGACCATGCCTATCCGATAACGTGGCAATGCAGTCTTTGCCACGAAACACATAGCGGCAATCTGCTAAGAAAGGCGAGGCAGATAAAGACAGAGGTCAGAGTTAACGCTTCAAGCAACATTGTGCCTGATATCAGCTTATGGTCCGATGATGATGAACTCGTTGTAATTATAGAAGTCGTTGTAACCCATGCGCCAGGCCGAGAAGTCGTCTCCTTCTCCACTGCTAATAATATCCCTATTTTGAAAGTACTGATCAAGTCTTTCGATGATATAGACCGCATTGCAACCACAGCTCCGATGCAAGTCGAGTCGACGTTCTGTACAAAACCGCAATGCAAGCAATGCGGGGGTGTCTTTCGACGAAACCGGTCTCTCTTTGTTGGCCCATCTTTATGTAGGAAATGCAACTCTATAGTAATGATCACCATGATTCGGAGCGACAATCCCGGTGCCATATACGGCCCAACGCAATTTACCGATTATGAACTGAACTTAGCTAGATCCAACGGTGTTGTTATAGTAGATTATATTTCTGAGACCAATGGAAAACTGTATCGTGCATGTGAGTGCACAAACTGCAAATCACAGATTCGCCTCGGGCACTATTGCAACTACTTACATATCCTGGACGGAGAACCCATTGACTTCTGGGAGTGTTGTCGAAATTGTGGTGAGCGAATAGGCATGGAGGGCTGCTAACTATCCTAATGTGCTAGGGAAACAACGAAACCTAACCAGTATTGCAATACCATTCCGCAACTGCTATCATGCCGCTCATGTTTATAGGCTACGTTCAAGTAAGCCGCTGCGCGGCAGGGTAGATCAACTTCGCCGGCGTCCCGCCTTTCCGGTCCGTCCTCGTCAGAGTCATTGATCCGATCGCACACCATCGGTCATACCTCTCCTCCTCATTCCCACACGCCGGCCCCGCC
>JACRMM010000054.1 GCA_016214985.1 Deltaproteobacteria bacterium
CGAAAGGTGACGTAACCCTTACTTCTGTCGCCCCTGGCGGCGGATCCTGTCTCTGTTTCCTGAGGGCTCACGGCGCCCTCTCTCCGCGCTCTTGGACCGTCTTCCGCGCGTCCTGTCCGGTCCTGACCCTGCTCCCACCGTTCACCGACGCCTGTGCCCCCCTCGGCTGATCGCCGCCGATGGGTGGAAACATTCCGCCGGGCGACCTCTGCCTCGGCTTCTTCTTGGTTGCCGTGCTATCCGGAAACACGATCGGATAACGAGCCTGTCCCCTGATCCATTCCAGCGGATAACGAGCCTGTCCCCTGATCCATTCCCTATGGAACCTACAGATCAACAATAATGCTCGTGCCAAGAGCGTTTCGGACGTCCGCCCCGCTTCGGGTGCCGAGCTGAGGCTGCCCCCAATGCGTACTTCCGTGATCGGGTTACCTTCGAGGCGGAGTATCTTCCGTGAAGAAATGGACTCCGAGGGGACTTGCCTTATTGCCTCTCCACGGGCCGGAAGCAGGGTTCGGTGAAGCGGGAGGCGGCAGTGCGAATGCGCAATCCCAATCGGCCGCAGGGCTAGCATTGTGGGGACCGGCCCAGTAGCGCCTGGTGCGGGCCCCCGGGCGGGCCTTGTCGCATCGCCCGGCAGTCGATAGAATTTCGGCTGTCCAGAGCACCTTCGCAACAGGGACGCCATGCCGGAGATCTGCCGTTTCCTCGGAATCGTGATCAGCATGAACTACAACGATCACGCGCTGCCTCACTTCCACGCGCTACGGCGGTTTCAAGGTCATGATCGATGTTCGAACCCTGAGGGTGATCGACGGCAACCTGCCGCCCAGGGTGCTTGGACTCGTCGTCGAGTGGGCGTCGGCACATACGGAGGAACTCATGACCGATTGGGAACTTGCACGGCAGGAAGCGCCCCGTCAACGGATTTCCCCGCTCACGTAGGAGATGCCATGCTAAGGGATGTGACGAGTGTGAAGCACTTGGGCGGACACCGGATTTGGGTGAAGTTCGATGATGGGGTGGAAGGCGAGATTGATCTCCGGGGAATGGTCTCGTTTCGAGGCGTGTTCGAGCCGCTCCTCCAGACCGAATACTTTGCTCAGGTTCGCGTCAATCCCGACCTGGGCACGATCTGCTGGCCGAACGAAGCCGACGTGGACCCCGTTGTCCTCTATGCGAGTGTCACGGGGACGGAAATCCCGAAGTACTCGGACGATTCGGCCGCGGCGGCCTGACACAGCGAGCGTTCCGGCGAAACCGACAGGGATTCCGCGCAGACGACGATTTGGGCGCAAGAGAGTTCCTGACTCGGAAGGAGGTAACCATGCGATTCAACCTGGCAGCCTTGGCTTGCCTGGCCGTTTCGGTGACGGCTCCTGCGGGAGCAGGTTCCCTCGACCTGGCCGGCGACGACCTGTGCTGCGAGGCCTCCCTCGGCGCGGCGCAGGCCGCGCTCGGCGAGGTGATGGCGCAGGTCGAAGCGGTCTCGAGCCGCATCGACGCAGCGCGGCTCCAGCGCTCCCACGCGGCCTGGCTCCGACACCAGGGAACCACCTGCGACCTGTTGAGCGCCGGCGGCCCTGACATGAGCTGCTGCATGCAGCGCCAGATCGGGGAGCGGATGGCAGACCTCCGGCTGTTCCTGGCCGAGGCCCAGCCCACCTCTCTCTCCTCCTGGGAGCGCGAACTCCCGACCGCGGAGGTGGAGGAGCTCCGGAAGTACATCCTCGAACGCCCCCCCCGGCGCGCGAACCCCCGGATCCCCGACCAGTTCCTGCGCGTTGGAGACGCTCAGTATCTTCTGGCCTACTCGTCTGCCCCCGAGGGAGAGCAGGGGCTGGAGTACCTGAACCTGCGCCGACGGACCTCCACGAAGGTGAAGAGCGGAGAAGTACAGCTGGTGAGGGTGCTCCGGGACAAGGCCGATGGGAAGCACCTCCTCGTCCGGTGTGCGACGATCGACCGGCGGATTCGATGGATCGAGTACTACCTGGTCCGCATCGGGCGCGAGGGGGCGGGGCTCAAGGCCTTCGACACGAGGCTCGCCCTCTTTCAGGAGGACGCCGGCGCTAGGCGTTGCGACGAGCACAGCGCGGTGTTCCTGAAGCTCGAAAAGGCCATCGTCCCCAGGGCCGTTGAGTTTGCCGACGCCGATGGCGACGGCCACGAAGACATTCTGTTCGAAGTCGAAGAGGTCCAGTGTCGCACCCAGAGCACGGAGGTTCGGCGGATGACCTTTCTCGCAGGGGCGGATGGCTTTGTCCCGGCGGCCCAGTAGGCGATCCAAGCACGGGGCACGAGCCGCGTCGAAGTGTGGCTCTGGGGGGAGGCAAGATTATCGACTTGTCAATGCGCTCCAACGCGCACGGCTTCGCCGTTGAAATGCTGATGGTCACGTAGTCCAAGAAACGAAATGAAGGAGGAACAAGTATGGGTAAGCCAATACCAAGCAAATTCGTGGTACAATTGCAAAAGATATTTGGTGCGAGGCCAACAAAGCCAGGCTTCGTGATGCAACTCCAAGATATTGTATTTGTCAATATCAAGAAGCGAACCGATCTTCTTCGTTTCGAAATTGGCATAGAGGACGGTTCATATCGTACGTGGCTTTACAATAATGCTATTAAAGGCTATCAGTTAGCGATGAAGGATCTCCTTACGGAATGGGCGGTGAGGAAGGATATGGATTTGCTCGTGTCTACGAAACAAAAGGATCCTTGGGCTGTTGTGATACAATATGCGAGGGAAAGAATAGAATTTCTGAACTACTTGAATGAAGTGGGTTATATTAGTTACAAATGAACAGGGTCGTGGGGGAGCCGAGGGGCCGTTGCTTTGAAATTCAGTAACACCGCTCCCGATGCCGGGAAGCCTGCGCGCCCCCCTCTGCTCGGCGCAGCGCCTTTCCCTCTTCACCCCCGGGCCGGCATCGTCCGCGCCTCTTGCGGGCGCTAGCCGGGCTTCGAGCTCTTGCACAAGAGCGGCCTGCTATCCGTCCAAGACCTCGCGAACCTTAGAGGAAAGCTTTCGGGGGGGCAGCGGCTTCTGGAGCAATACAATGCCGGGCTCCGAGAGGATCCGCGGACCGAGGATATCCTCCGCGTAGCCGGACATGAAGATCACCTTGAGGCGAGGGTGTCGGGCGCGAAGTTCGTCGGCGAGTTGTGGACCGTCCATCCCCGGCATGACGACGTCGGAGAGCAGAAGGGCGATCTCGCCCCCGAACTCGGCGCTCCTCGACAACGCGTCTGGCCCCGACGCGGCGAGGATGAGATTGTAGCCCAACGGTGCCAAGATTCGCCCGATAAGCTCGCGAACCGTGGGGTCGTCTTCGGCCACCAGCAGCGTTTCGCCGCCTCGTGATAGCGCCTCCGGCTGCCGCACCGCCTCTTGCGCGGACTCCGTCACCGTCACAGCCGGAAGGTACACGTGGAGCGCGGAGCCTTCGCCCGGCCGACTCTCGACCAGGATGTATCCGTTGTGCTGCCGGACGATGCCGTAGACGGTCGCAAGCCCGAGGCCGGTCCCTTTCCCTGACTCCTTCGTCGTGAAGAAGGGCTCGAAGAGGTGGTTTTGTACCTCCGGGCTCATCCCAGTGCCGGTGTCCCGCACCGACAGGCGCACATACTCGCCCGAAAGTCGCAAGCCTTCGCCCATCTCCTCGTCGACCAGGGTCAGCTGGCGGGTCTCGAGGGTGAGGGTACCTCCCGCCGGCATGGCGTCCCTCGCATTGACTGCCAGGTTCATCACCACCTGCTCCAGTTGCCTCGCGTCCGCCAGCACGGAGCGCAACCGCGCGTCCGCCTTGATCTGGACGACCACGTCCTCCCCGATCATCCGGCCCAGCATCTTGCGGAGTCCCCGAAGGATGGCGTTCACGTCGACGCACTTGACCTCGAGAACCTGCGTCCGGCTGAAGGCCAGCAGCTGGCGCGTGAGGTCCGTCGCCCTCTCGCCGGTTTCTCGGATCGTCGTCAGGGTCTCCCGCAGGGGGCTCCCCTCCTCCGCCTCCTCAAGGGCCAGGTCGGCGAACCCGTTGATCACGCAGAGGAGGTTGTTGAAGTCGTGGGCGACGCCGCCAGCCAGTCGGCCCACGGTCTGCATCTTCTGCGCCTGGATGAGCTGCGACTGCAGCCTCTCGTGCTCCTCCATCGCTTTCTTGCTGGCCGTGACGTCCCGGACGATGTGAACGAGTCCGATGATCTGGCCAGCCTTGTCGAGCCGGGGCAGGCACTGAAGCTCCAGGTGCTTGCGCAGATGGGGCTCCTGCCTCTCGAACACCGCGGCCCGGCCGGTCTTCAGCGTCTGGCAGCTGGGACACCCCTCCGGCGGGGAGTCGGTGCCGTGGTAGATCTGGTAGCACTTGCGCCCGACGATCTCCTCCTGCGGGAGACCGAACATCTTCTCCGAGGCGGTCTTGTTGGCCTGGAGGATGGTCGACTGGCGGTCGTGCACCGTGATGACCTGATCGATCGTGTCGAAGGTCTCCTCCCACTCCTCCTTCGACTCGATGAGCCGGTCCTCCACCGTCTTGCGCCTCTCGACTTCCTGTTCCAAGGCAAGGCAGTTCGCGCTCAGCCGCGCCGCGGCAATCCCGAGCTCGCGTTCGCCGAAGAGGATCGCACCTCCCAGAAGCAGGCCCGTCGAGAGAATGGAGAAGACGAGAGAAAGCTGGATCGTCTTCCCGTGCTCTTGTATGGCGCGCTGGGCTGCCTTCCCGTGGCTGTGGACCGTCCGAGGAGACTCGACGCGCAGCAACAGCGCCGGCCTTCCCAAGAGATCCTTCACCGCTGTGTAGCCGGCGATGACCTTCTCGTCCACCGCCCGAACCGCGATCGGGGTCTTCGCGGAGAGAGCCCCGGCGGCCTGGCGAAAATCCTCCGGCAGGTTCTTCTCGTCCGCCCGTTGCCGCGCAATGGTCAGATGGATGATCGCGGAGAGCTGATGGAATTCTGCGTTGTCCAGGAAGCGCCCGAAGACCATCGAGCCACGGACAGGCCCGGCTCCGTCGCTCTGGACGATGGGCCTTGAGGCGAGCAGGATCGGCCGGTCGGGGAGCATCATCAGGCCAGCCCGCGCACTCCGGGGACTCTCGTGCTTGAGGAGAATTCCGTTCGGAGACAGGTATGGTCTTAGATGCTCGGAGATTGGAATAGACTTGCCAGCCGCACTGTCGAATGCCGCTGAGAATACGATTCTGCCGTCGCGATTGGCGATTACGATAAGATTGATTCTTACGGCAGCGAGCCCATTGTCTTGAAGGTTGGATTTCCGGTAGGCTTCGTTCTGGTCCACAACGAATTGGCACGTGTCGTCCCATTGCGCCCAATCCGCTAATTGAAGATTCAGGTTCTCTACGCTGTTGTTGAGGGCTCCCAAGACTCTCTGGACGTTCTTGGTGGCGTCCAGCTCTTCTACCTTTCCGAAGCTTTCGAGCAAGTCTCTCTCGACTTTTCTGAAGCCGCCC
This sequence comes from Deltaproteobacteria bacterium, assembly GCA_016214985.1. Taxonomy (GTDB): domain Bacteria; phylum Desulfobacterota; class Deferrisomatia; order Deferrisomatales; family JACRMM01; genus JACRMM01. Next base: position 5,471 of record JACRMM010000054.1, read on the forward strand.
TGCACTACGTTCCTTGAGATGACGTAGAGGAAGATGATCTGGGCGACCAGGGTGAAACCGAGGATCGCGAGTCTCTTGCGGCGAACCGTCACGGCGCGTTCTTCCTCATCGGCCCGTCCACAGCACGTGGACGGTACCTGACCAGCCGGAGGGGGTTTCGATGGAAGCCTGTCTCATGAGCAGATCGGCCCGATCGGAGAGCTCCCGGGGGTCGCAAACCCTCCCCAGCAGGTCCGACGACGACCCGGCGCCGAGAAGACGACACGCCTCCGCGTTGACCAGGAGCACCCGGTCGTCCTTCCCCAGGACGACCACGCCTGCCGGCATGGCGTCGAGGGCAGACCGAGCCAGGTCGACACCGAGCCACGCGAAGTCGGAGGAGTCGAGCTCCGCCGCGAGGGCCTCGGCCGCCGACACCTCTGCTTGTTGGGCCTCCAGCTCCGCGACGAGCCGATGATTCTCCCGACGCAACTGGGCGGCCTCCACGACCTCGCGAATCGTGTGTTGAATCACCGAGAGCTTGGAGGTCTTGATCAGGAACTTGTAGACAAAGCCTTCATTGACGGCGTCGAGAATGCTTTCGACTTCGGCATACCCGGAGAGGATGATTCTCGCGGTCAAAGGGGATCTGCGCCGCAGGATGCGGAGCAACTCCACGCCGGTCATCCCCGGCATCTTCTGGTCCGATACGACGACGTCGTAGGGCCCCTCAGCGTCGAACTTGGCGAGTGCCTCCTGGCCCGAGGACGCAAACCCGATGTCCCACGGCTCGCGCGAGAACGCCACCCCTAACATCTTGAGGATGGCTTTCTCATCGTCGACGAAGAGGACGCGCGGAGAAGACAGGGGGGTCGTCATCGTTTCCTCACTCTGGATGCTTCGATGCTCCGTCCGGTGCCGTTGCGCGAAGCCCGCCACCGCGGAAAGCTCCCTGTGTGACACCAACACGGTACGGTTCCGCTTCCACGTTCCGCACGTCGGTCTTGCCGGTGGCTTAGGTGGTGCGTCGAGCCTGCGCTTGGATCATGTCGTACAAGTTTCTCAGGGAGCCTGTCAGGCGCGGACAGGTGAAATAGTCGCCTTTGGCCACGGTAACGAGAGGGTGGCCGTCCAATAAGAACGGTACGCTCTTTGCCACGCACGTGATCTGGTCCGTCTTATGCTCGCACTCTTCCAGCTGACACAGAAAGACGGTGGGGACCTTGTCGCCCGTGATCGGCCAAAGGATCGGAGATCCCTGGGGTCTAGGGCAACTCTTCGCGATGAGGGAGGCTCGTTCGAGGATGATCGCCCTGATTTTGGGCAGGTACAGCCGGGCGAGAGCGCGAACCGCGGAGGAGTCGACGTACTTCTGTTCCGCAAGGTGGGTGATGGCCTTGATGGCTTCGAAACAGCTTCCGCTGAAGGCGCCGCCCATGAAGTCGAGAAACACGTTGACGGCCGTCAGCACCCTCTCCGGTGCCGAGAGGGACTCCGGAGCGCAGAGCGCGGGCCGCCCCGACTCATCGCACACGCGATGGTGATGCTCCACCGCGCGGACCACCACAGGGTCTGCGCCCAGATCCGCGGCGAGTCGAGCGGAGCGCGCAGGGTGACCTTTGGAGTCTCCCGAGGGGTCCGTGATGATGCCTAGATCCTGCAAGAGCGCAGCCAGCCCCACCGGCCTCACGCGCTCCTTCTGCGCCGGCATCTCGGCTGGTCCGAGGCAGATGACCGACACCGCCATCGCGAGAAAGGCGGCTTCGATGCTGCGTTCGAGGGCAGATAAGCCCCCTGGTCTCGGCAGGACCGGGAGAAAGACCTCGGGTGCGCGTTCTCGGGCGAGGAGCGACTCCAGGATTTCGTCGAAGCAGTGCTGAACGCACCGCAATTCGGACGAAGCGGCGACCAGGTCGAAGATCCGCTTGGGTCCCTCGTTGCGGTTTGTCTGGGTCTTTCGGACGAGGGCCGTGAACCGCGTGCGAATCTGGGTCCGGAAGTGCTCGAGGGTCGGTTCGCTGGGGCTGAAGCGGATGGGTCCGAGGGGGTGCTCCCAGCACTTCACCTGTCGGGAGATGAGAGCCTTCAGATAGGAGGGGCTGAGGACGACGTCTCTGGCGAGAAGTGACGCCCCGTCGGACGCGTCGCGAACGGGAGCAGCGAGCCGAAACTCCGTACGGAAGAGTCCCCTTTCCTCGAGAAGTCCGACCGCATCCTGGGGCGCGGTCGACCCGCTCAAGAGGGTCCGCTTCAGTTCCGTGAGATCCTCGCCCAGTTCGACGGCGAGAAACGACAGCAGGTCCTCGTAGCCGATTCCGTCCCCTGGCATGGCATTCCCCCGCGCGGAGAGCCGAGGCAAGCGAGAGTCGCGGATCATTGTAAATTCCCGCGCCCGTGCGCCCCGCCCCTTGATGCCCGTACTTTATCGGCGCGGTTGCAGAAGCTCTTGAGGAGCGGTTCCCAGAGGCCAGAAGTCGCACCGGGGATGATGACTTTCAGCAGATCGAGGGGTGTCTCCCAGGTGGGGTACGACGCTCTCTTCCGTCCAGAATCGAATCAGGAACCGTGGGGACGAAGTTTTCGTACTGATGTATCGGGCGGGTTGGTGCGGCGAAGCCGGGGCGTCCCCTGCGTGGTTCCCGACGCTCTCTTCTGGACAGAGAGAGGGGGTCCTCCGGGGGGACGTCCTTCGAGGGGACATTGTTGCCCGTACTGGTTCATGAGACGGCCCATCACGAAACGTCAAAGAAATCCGCGTCCCCAAGCCTTGACCAGTGGTGCCGACGACGCGGACGAGAAGGGCAAGACGTAAGAGGCGCCCGGCTCCCGCTCGAGCCGAGGATTCCTTCGACTGGGGTGCTCTCCTGGAGGGGGCGCCCCATCTTTTCTTGGGGGACCACGGGCACGTTGCTCGCGCTTTGAGTGTCCAGCCGATTCGCGGTGGTCGGCCGGGGCGTCTTCCACCGGTGGTTTCCGATTCTCTCTTTCGTTCAGGAGCAGAGCGCTGTTCACCTTGGGATTTTGCGTCTTCGACAGCTCTCCTTTGATGTCGACGGAATCGGGCGTCAGGCTGGCTCGCAGCGCTGCCAGCGCCGAAGGACGAGCGAGCCCAGCGCGGCCGCGGCGCCGAAGGACGAGACGCTCAAGACCAGGGGAATCCCGCGGGCGGCGAAGAGGTCGATCAGGAAGACCTTCGCGGCCCCCAGGGCGAGGACGAGGATCGCCACGGCCCGGATCTCGGTGCTGCGGCTGCGGTAGGCGGCCAGGATCAAGGCCAGCGCGCTCCCGTTGAGGAGGATGGACTGGGCGCAGCCGAAGGCGTTCTCCGGGTCGGTCGACACGGCCTGGACGAGCCGGTGGACCCCCGGGAGGAGTGCGAGGAAACCCGCGACGAGGGTGCTGAGGAGCAGCACGACGGCGGTGCGGTCCGTCGGGTCGGCTCGGGAGAAGAACGCCGAGGGCCCCGGCGGCGGGTGGGTGCGGGCCCATCGGTAGTGACCGAAGGCGATGCCAGACACTGCCGCCGTCAGGAATACCTGGAGCCCGGGGTCGTCCGGGAGGGAGATCGAGACTGCCGCAGCGGCGGATACGTAGGCCTGGAGGAGGTAGGCGGTCAGGCGGACGGCTCCGCTCTCCCAACGCCCGGAGAGGATTCCCAGGCCCAGGGCCGCGCCGGAGAGCAGTGACAGCGCGAGGAGGGGGTTGTCCAAGGCGAGGGGCAGGGAGACGGCCAGGAGGAGCGCGCCGCCGAAGGCGAAGGCGCCGGTCCCCGGCGTGCCCGGCTTCCCGCCGCGGGACAGCTGCAGAGCGAGAGCGAAGTACGCCAGGGAGGCGAACCCGCCGGCAAGGCCGAAGGAGGCCGACGGGCCCCGGGGAGAACCCACGGCCTCCAGGGCAGCCGGAAACGCCCACATCACGGTCACCGAGGGCAGCGCGGCATCGAGCACCCCGATCCGCTTCGCGCCGGGCTGGCTGGCTCCGCGGTAGGCGCTGGCCAGGTAGACGGCGGCGGTGGCGAAGAGCAGGGGGAGGAACCACGGAAGGGAGGCCGGCGAGCCGCGTCCGGCGAGAAAATCGTAGCGCAGCTCCCTCGCCCAGGTGGCCCACACCGCCACGGTGGCCAACAAGACGAAGATCCGGAGCCACCCGTACCCCGGACGACGGGCCACCGCGTACGCTGTCGCGTTGGAGACCAACACGAGCAGGGCGAGGAACTGGATGTTGGGCCCCGGAAGCCCCAGGAGCAGCCCCGAGACCACCACCGCCGCCGTGGCGACGCACCCGGGGAGGGCGACGTCGTGGCGCAGGTTCACCCCTGCCATGGCCGCACCCGCCAGGATCAGCAGTCCGTAGCCGGTGGGGGTAGAGACGACCCCCAGCCGGGCGTTGGTCTCGAGAACCACGGTGCACAGGAGGGCCGTCCCGCTGACGGCGAGGATGGGCGCCAGGGGGCTCCTGCGGCCGTACAACAGCCCGCTCGCCGCCATCAGCGCGGCTGCGTAGCCGATGCCGAGCAGGGAGCCCACCTGGACCCCGATCACCCCGCTCTCGGATAAGGTCCGGAGAATCAGCGCCGCCACGAGGAGGAGGCAGACGAACGCGGAGCGGGACAGGAGCGTGGTGGTGGTGCCCCAGGGGGGAGGTTCCGCGGGCGACTCCGCGGCCTCGATTCGGGCCGGGTCAGGCTCCTGGGCAGCCGGCGGAGCGACGGCGCCCGCCTCGAGCCGTGCCTCGAGCCCGGCAACCCTCCGGCTCAGCGCTCCGAGCTCCTCCGCGAGGGCGTCGATTCGATCCGCAAGTGCGTGCCGGTCTGCGTCCGCTTCCATCCGCTTCCGTGCCCTCCGAAGAGTCGCCGCGCCCGGGGGCGCCTTTCAACCGGCGTCTCAATTTGGCATGTTTGGCGCCGCGGCTCAAGGAGCGATTGGAGGGTAGGGGCTCGGAGCCGCCCGCGCGAAAGCGAGGCGGCAATGCCGGGAAGGGACGCCCGGGCGCAACCCTGCCCGTTGCTCCCGGCCCGGCGGGTGTGGTAAAGGTTAGTTTCCTAACCATTTGATGGCGAAGGGAAGGGGACCCGCCATGTCTGACCCTCAGTGCGACCCCACGGAGCCGACGCTCGGGCATTTGCTGGCACAGGTCGCGCGCCTCGTGGGTGGTCGCATGCGCGTGAGGATGGAGGCGATCGGGCTGCAACGGGCCCAGGCGCACATCCTCTTCCAGCTCTGGCAGGAGGACGGGCTCGCCCAGAACGAGCTCGCGCAGGCGCTGCACGTCTCCCCCGCAACGGCGACCAGCGCCCTGCAGCGCATGGAACGGGAGGGCTGGATCGAGCGGCGGCGCGACGAGGCGGATCAGCGGGTCGTCCGGGTGTACCTCACCGGCAAGGCGAGGGCTCCACAGCGGGAGGTCCGGGCGGCCCTCCTGGAGCTCGACGAGGAGCTGAGCTCGGCGTTGTCCGGCGACGAGCGCCGTGTCCTGCGCGAATCGCTCCTGAAGGTGCGCCGCCACCTGTCTGAAACGGGAGGAGGAGGCCCGGACGGCGCGTGGTCGGCGGCCGAGGCGGGCCGCAGCGTGCGGGGGGAGGCGCCGTGAAGTCGCTTCGGCGCCTCTACGTCTTCCTGCGTCCGTACCGGGGCCGGTCGATCGTCGCCTTGCTCCTCCTCGTCGCCATGGTCGGCGCGGACCTCCTCATCCCCCGGCTTACACAGCGGATCATCGACCAGGGGATCGGTGCGAGGGACCTGCGCGTCGTCACGGAGACGGCGCTGGTGATGTTCGTCGCCTCGCTCCTCTCCGCGGTCTTCGCCCTGGCCAACAACTCCCTCTCGGTCAGCGCCGCCGTCGGGTTCGGCGCCGACCTGCGGGCCGCCCTGGTCCGCAAGGTGCAGTCTTTCTCCTTCGGGAACCTGGACCGCCTGAAGACCGGCCGGCTCATCGTGCGCGCCACGAGCGACGTCAACGCGGTCCAGATGATCGTCCTGCTGTCCCTTCGCATCCTCACGCGGGGCCCGATCTGGGTGCTCGGGGCGGTGGTCCTGCTGGTCCTCACCAGCCAGCGGCTCGCCCTCCTGATGGCGGCCTTCGTGCCCCTGATCGCCGTGCTCGTCTGGTTCTTCGGCCGCAAGGCCCGGCCCCTCTACCTGCGGGTCCAGCAGGGGCTCGACCGGTTGAACACCGTTCTCCAAGAGAATCTCGCGGGGGTGCGGGTCGTCAAGGCCTTCGTCCGGGCCGAACACGAGGCGGCCCGTTTCGGAGAAGCCAACGAGGAGTTGATGACCCGGGCGACCCGGGTGGCCTCGCTCATGGCGGTGTTCCTCCCAACGATGCTCCTCGCGGCCAACCTGGCCATCGTGGGCGCGGTCTGGATTGGTGGGAAGACAGCGCTTTCGGGGGGGATGACGGTGGGAGAGGTGGTGGCGGCGATCAACTACCTCGCTTTCGCGCTCTTCCCGCTGCTGATGCTCGCGGGCATGATCGGGCCCGTGGCCGCCGCAGACGCTTCGGCGAGCCGTATCCTGGAGGTCCTGGACGCCGAGCCGGAGGTGCGTCAGGCGGCCGGCGCCCGCCGCCTCTCGGCCCCCCGGGGGCGGGTTGCCTTCGAGGCGGTCTCGTTCCGATACGCGGGCACCGAAGGCGAGCCCGTGCTCTCCGACGTCTCCTTCGTGGCCGAGCCCGGGGAGACGGTGGCCGTCGTCGGCGCGACGGGGTCCGGGAAGTCGACGCTGATCCACCTCGTTCCCCGCTTCTACGACCCCACGGCCGGCCGGGTCACCTTCGACGGCGTCGACGTGAGGGAGCTCGATCTCCGCTTCCTCCGCGGCCAGATCGCCGTCGCGCTCCAGGAGGCGGTCCTGTTCCGAAGGAGTGTCCGCGACAACATCCGTTACGGCCGTCTGGATGCCACGGACGAAGCAGTGTTCGCCGCGGCCCGGGCGGCTCAAGTGCACGAGTTCGTCGAGGAGCTGCCCGAGGGGTACGACACGGTGGTCGGCCAGCGCGGCGTGACGCTCTCCGGGGGCCAGCGCCAGCGCATCGCCATCGCACGGGCGTTGCTGGTGCAGCCCAAGGTCCTGATCCTGGACGACTCCACGAGCGCCCTGGATGTCGAGACCGAGGTCCGGCTGCAGGACGCCCTCGACCGGCTCCTCGCCGAGTCGCAGGGCTCCACGACGAGGATCGTCGTCGCCCAGCGGATCAGCACCGTGCTCCTGGCCGACCGGATCCTCGTCCTGGATCAGGGGAGGGTCGTGGCCTCGGGGTCCCACCGGGAGCTCCTCGACGAGAGCGACACCTACCGCGATATCTGCCGCTCCCAGCTCGGCGCGTCCGAAGCGCGCCCGACCGCGGCGGAAGCCCGCTGTGGCTAGCCGGGAGGAGCGTGGCTCGCCGCCCGCCCCCACGGGCGTCCTCCTCGGGCCCGGCGGCCGGCCGGGACACGGCCGCCCGGTGGAGCGGGCGAAGGACGCGCGGGGCGCGCTGCGGCGCCTGGCGACCTACCTGCGGCCCCATCGGGGCGCCCTCGCCGTGGTCGGCCTGGTGGCGTCCCTCGGCACCGGCGTAGCCCTGGCCGCCCCCTACTTCCTGGGCCGGGCCATCGACCAACTGATCGGCCGGAACCCGGAGGGCCTGGCCCGCCAGTCGCTCCTCATGCTGGCCGCCTACAGCCTCTCCGCGCTCGCCCAGCTCGCCCAGGGGGTCCTCGTCGCCGCGCTCGCCCAGCGGGTCATGCGGGTCCTCCGGGCCGACCTCTTCGGCCACCTCCAGGTCCTTCCGCTGCGCTACTTCGACGGCCGGTCCCAGGGGGACCTCATGGGCCGCCTCACGAACGATACGGACGCCCTGAGCCGCGTCCTCACCGACAACGTCTCTCAACTCTCCACGGGCGCCCTGTCGGTCGCCGGCATCCTCGTCATCCTGTTCGCGCTGAACCTCTGGCTCGCCCTGGCGTCCCTGGTCGTCCTCGCGGCCATGGTCGGTCTGGTGGGCGCCGTGGGCCGCGGCACGCGCACGGCGTTCCGGGCCTACCAGGCCGATCTCGGGGCGCTCAACGCCGTGCTCGAGGAGACCTTCAGCGCCCAGCGGGTGGTGCTGGCCTACGGGCAGGAAGAGGGGGTGCTCTCCCACTTCGAGCGGGCGAACGAGAAGGCCCGGTCCACCGGCACGAAGGCGATGGCGCTCGCCCTGCTGGCCATGCCGATGATGGGGATCCTGGCCAACGCCAACGTGGCCGTCCTCGGGGGCCTCGGCGGGTGGATGGCGATCCGGGGCCTGATCACGGTCGGCACGCTCACTGCGTTCATCTCCTACTCCCGGCGCTTCGCCGAGCCCCTGCGGCAGCTGGGGGACCTGTACAACCAGATCCAGGGCGCCCTGGCCGGGGCGGAGCGGATCTTCGAGGTCCTCGACGCCGCCCCCGACCGGGGCGATCTGCCCGGCGCGCCGGAGCTCACCCGGGTGGTCGGCGCGGTGGAGTTCGAACACGTCACGTTCGCCTACGTTCCCGGCCTCCCGGTGCTGCAGGACGTCTGCCTGCGCGTCCCGCCGGGGGAGCGGGTCGCCTTCGTGGGGCCCACAGGGGCGGGCAAGACGACCCTGGTGAACCTCCTCTCCCGCTTCTACGACCTGGAGGAGGGGTCGATCCGGATCGACGGCGCCGACCTCCGCACCCTGACCCGGGACAGCCTGCGGCGGCAGCTCGGGGTCGTGCTCCAGCAGTCCTTTCTGTTCGCCGAGACCGTGTTGGAGAACATCCGCTACGGTCGCCTCGACGCCACCGACGACGAGGTCCTGGCCGCCGCCCGCCTGGCTCGGGCCGACGGGTTCATCCGCCGCCTCCCCCGCGGCTACGACACGGTCCTCTCCGAAGGGGGTGCGAGCCTCTCCGGCGGCCAGCGTCAGCTCTTGACCATCGCCCGCGCGCTCCTCGCCGACCCCGCGATCCTCATCCTGGACGAGGCCACGAGCTCGGTCGACACCCGCACCGAGGTCCAGCTCCAAGAGGCGCTCGACGCCCTCATGAAGGGGCGCACGAGCTTCGTCATCGCTCACCGACTCTCGACCATCGCGAACGCGGACCGGGTGGTGGTGATCGAGCGGGGACGGATCGTCGAGCAGGGCACCCACGAAGAGCTCTGCGCTGCCGCCGGAGCCTACTACCGCCTGTACGTGAGCCAGTTCCGCGGGGAGCCGCCCGTCACGACGCGCCTCCAGGGCGTGGTCGAGGCGGCGTCCCGAGCGCCCGAGGTTCCTCCTCTCTCGGAGGGCGACGCGGAGGCGGGCCGAGGCGCTCGCGGCGTTGTCCCTGCCTTATGAACTCATAAGAAATGTTGGATGGGGGCTCGTGCGTTCTCGGCTACGATGGCTCCCGTGGGCGGTGTCGACGACACTTCGAGGCACGCGGGCCCCTGGGGGCACAGGGTCCCGCGGCGTCCCAGCAGGCGCGAAGCGCCGGGAGGCGGTAGCGATGGGGAAAGAGATCAAGCACTCGCTGTGTTTCTGGTGCAAGCCGCGGTGCCGGCTTCGGGTCGAAGTCGAGGACAACCGCCTCGTGCGGATCCAGGGCTCGCCGATCAAGGCGTGCCCCCGAAAGTACTGCCCGGACCTCGAGCGCTTCTACCACCCCGACCGCCTCACGTATCCGCTCAAGCGGATTGGCGACAAGGGGCAGAACCGGTGGCAGCGGATCACCTGGGACGAGGCATTGAACGAGATCGCCTCGAAGCTCGCCGATCTCAAAGGTCGCCACGGCGCCGAGACCCTCGCGGTGTCCCGGGGCACCAGCCGGACCCACGAAGAGTTCACGATGCGCTTCCTGAACCTCTTCGGCAGCCCCAACCAGTGCGGTCAGGCCCAGATCTGCCACGGCAACTCTGCGGTCGTGGCCACCGCGCTCTTCGGGTGGTGGCCCTACTGGATGAACACCGAGAAGCTCGCGAACACCAAGTGCGTGATGCTCATCGGCCGAAACCCGCCTCACACCCACCAGACCATCTGGGAGGGCATCCTCAAGGCCAAGGAGAACGGCACCAAGCTCATCGTGATCGACCCCCGGCGCTGCGAGTCGGCCGAGGAGGCCGATCTGTGGCTCCAGGTGCGGCCTGGGACCGATGCGGCTCTGCTGCTGGGGATGATCGACGTCATCATCCGGGAAGGCCTCTACGACAGGGAGTTCGTGACGAAGTGGTGCCACGGCTTCGACGAGCTGGCGGAGCGCGCCCGGCAGTATCCGCTCCGAAAGGTCTCCGAGATCACCTGGGTCCCGGAGGAGCAGATCCGCGCCGCCGCGCGGATGTTCGCGACCGAGACGCCCTCGTGCGCCATGGAGGGGATGGGCGTCGCCCACCAGCCCAACTCCTACAGCCCGATCGCGGCCCGACACATCCTCTCGGCCATCGTCGGCAACGTGGACGTGCCCGGCGGCGAGGAGCTGATGGGCCCGGCGCCTTTCGTCACCGAGCTCGAGATGGAGATGGCGGGGGCCCTCTCGGCGGAGCAGCGTGCTAAGGTGCTCGGCAAGCAGTTTCGCCTGTACACCTCGCCCGGCTACGAGCTGATCCAGAGCAACGTGGAGCGGGTCTGGGGCAAGCGCTGCGACATGTTCGGCTACAACCACATCGCCACGGCTCCGTCGGTCTACAAGGCCATCGCCACGAGCGACCCCTATCCGGTCCGGGCGCTCATCACCGTGGCCTCGAACCCCATGGTCACGATCCCGGACACGAAGCTCGTCTACAAGGCCCTGAAGAGCCTCGACCTCTATGTGGTCACCGATTACTTCATGACGCCGAGCGCGGCTCTGGCCGACTACGTGCTGCCGAGCGCGTCGTGGCTCGAGAGGCCGCACCTCTGGAACTACCACAACACCACGCCCGTGCTTCGTGCGGGCGAGGCGGCGCTCCCGCCGTCCATCCCGGGCAAGTACGACCGCCGGACCGACTTCGACTTCTGGCGGGGTCTCGGGATGCGGCTCGGCCAGGCCGAGCACTGGCCCTGGGAGAGCCTCGAGGAGACCTACGACTATCGCCTGAAGCCCATGGGCATGACGTTTCAGGACCTCGTGGAGAAGGGCAAGTGGGCGCCCGAGACCTACGAGTACCGGAAGTACGAGAAGACCGGCTTCGGCACCCCGACCGGGAAGATCGAGCTCTGGTCCACGGTGATGGAGACCCTCGGCTACGATCCCCTGCCGTCCTACAAGGAGCCGCCGGAGAGCCCGACGCGGACCCCGGAGCTCTCCGATCAGTACCCCCTGATCCTGATCACCGGCGGCCGGTTCCACCCGTTCTTCCACTCCGAGCACCGCCAGGTGGAGACGCTCCGGAAGTACTATCCTTGGGCCACGATGCAGATCCACCCGGACACGGCGGCGGAGGTCGGCGTGGCCGACGACGACTGGGTGTGGATCGAGACCCAGCACGGCCGCGTCATGCAGAAGGTGCAGGTGTTCGAAGGGGTCGACCGACGCGTCGTGCACGCCCAGCACGGCTGGTGGTACCCGGAGATGCCCGCCGAGGAGCCCTGGCTCCACGGGGTGTGGATCTCGAACATCAACGTGTGCACCTCGGGCGACGAGAGCACCTGCGACGAGGCGCTCGGCTCCTGGCCGCTGCGCACGTTCCAGTGCAGGGTCTACAAGGTGCAGAGCTTCGGCCAGGACGGAAAGACCGTGCCTCCCATCCCGGGGTAGGACGGCTTGCAGGTGCGCGTCCCGTCCTCCCAGGGCGAGGGGACGCGGACTCGCCGCGCAAGGAGTTGGAATGAAGAAGGCGGTCCTGTTCGACCTCGGCAACACGCTGGCCGAGTACTACGAGAGCTGCGCCTACCCGGAGCTCCTCCCCCTCTGCATCGGGAAGGCGCGGGCTCTTGTCGAGGGCCTGGGCCTTCCCCCGGTTCCCGAAGACACCCTCTGGCGGACCGTCCACGAGGAGAATGTGGAAGCCCCCGACCACTGCGTCCGGCCCCTCGAGGGGCGCCTTCTCCGCATCTTCCACCTCGACCCGCCAAGCCTCTCTCCCGAGACCGTGACTGCTCTGTGCCGGGCGTTCATGGCGCCGATCTTTGCCCTGGGGCGCTGCTACGAGGATACTCGCCCCACGCTCCGGGATTTGCGAGCCAGGGGAGTCAAGGTGGCGGTCGTGTCCAACGCGCCCTGGGGCTGCCCCGCCGGGCTCTGCCACGAGGAGGCGGAGCGCCTGGGCGTCGAGCCGCTCGTCGACGCGGTCGTCTTCTGTTCGGACGTCGGGTGGCGCAAGCCCTCTGAACGAATCTTCACGTTCACGCTGGAGCGGCTCGGGGTCGAGGCGGCCGACAGCCTGTTCGTCGGGGATCATCCGGAGTGGGACCTGGCCGGGCCCCGGGCCCTCGGCATCGAAGCGGCACTGCTCGACCGCAACGGGGTGAGGTCAGCCCCGGGGGAGACGCCGATCCGGACTCTGCGCGAGCTCTGGGGCCGCTGGTAAGCCTCGGACGCTCCCGGAGCACGGGGGTCTCGCAGGGCGGTCCTCGGCCTACGGGCCGTAATCGAAGTTACCGCCGAAATGCTTCTTCATCACTCCCAGGAACGCCGAGCGCGCGGGGGACGGCTCCTCCTCTCGCCGAACCACCACGTCGATCCCGAGCCGCAGGTCTCCCCCCTTCCAGTTCAGGACCTCCAGCTTGTGCTGCGCCACTTCCTCCTCGACGTTGGGGGAGAACATGAGCGCCACGCCGCCGCGGCGCTCGATCAGCTGCTTGAGGTAGGCGATGTTGTCCACCTCGGCGGAGATGTTCGGCGTCAGGCCTCGCCGCTGGAACTCCTCCAAGATGAGCTTTCTCGCGACGGAGCCTTCGCCGTGGAGGATCAGCGGGCACCCGTCGAGATCGCTCCAGGTGACCTCGGCGCGTTCGACGAGAGGGCTGGTGCGGGCGGCCACGAGCATCATGGGCTCCGGGTGCCGGAGAGGGAAGGCCTCCAGGTCCTTGGCGGGCTCTTCGAGCGCGGCGACGAAGCACAGGTCGTGCTGGAAGTCGCGGAGCTCCTCGAGGAGCTTCAGCGACAACCCCTCCCGAACGACGACCCGAACCGACGGGTAGAGCTCGCCGAAGACGTTGATGACCGGTGACACGTAGACGGCGAGGGCGCCCGCGAGGCCGATGCGAAGCGTGCGCGCGCGCCCGTGCTGCGTGAGGAGGTCCTCGGCCCGCAGGGCCGCGCGGTAGATCTCCTCCGCGTGGGACAGGAGCCGCTCGCCCTCGGCGGTCAGGTGGACCTTCTTTTTCTTCACGTGAATCAGCTTGATGCCGTACGTCTCCTCCAGGGCCCGGATCTGCATCGTCACGGCCGGCTGGCTGATGGACAGCATGTCGGCCGCGGCGGTGAAGCTCCTCTCGGTGGCCACGACGCGGAACGTCAAGAGCTGATCGAGGTGAATCCGAGGAAACCGCATCGGCTCAGGGTTCCGCGGGCCGAGCCGGCCCCAAGAGGAACTCCAGGAACGACCGAGCGGCCACCGGCCGGTACCCCTCCCGGGGGAGCAGCAGGTCAATGTGGATGACGAACCCCTCGGAATCGAGGGGGACGGCCGCCAGCGAGCCGTCCTGAAGCTCTTCTTCGATGCTCATCAACCCCAGGATCCCGATCCCGGCTCCCCGACGGATGAGCTCCTTGGCGAAGTCGACGTTTCCCGCCTCGAGGAGGATGTTCGGGCGGATCCCCATCTGCTCGAACCGCTCGAGCACCAGGCGGCGCACGCCGGAGCCTTTCTCCCGAAGCAGCAGCGGCTCGTCTCGGATATCCGCCAGGGTGACGCTCTTCGCGCCGGCGAGGCGGTGCGCCGGGGCGACCACCACGACCAGGCGGTCCGACTCACGACCCGGAAAGGGGAGCGGCTCGATCCCGACGTCATAGGGCACGCGTCCCACCACCGCGAGATCGTTGTGGCCGTGGAGCACGCTTGCTGCCATCTCCTGGGAGCTTCCCTCGTCGAGCTGGATCCGGATCTTGGGAAAGGCCTCGTGGAAGCGCAGCATGTAGGGGGGCATGAGGTAGCGCGCGAAGGTCTTCGTCGTTCCCACCCGAAGCACGCCGTGGGGGTTGTGCTTGAGGTTTGAAACGGCCTGTTCGGCCTCCGAGGCGAGTCGCATGATCTGTTCGGTGTAGGAGTACAGGATCTGTCCGGCCTCCGTCAGTGACAATCCGTGCCGGTCCCTCACGAACAGCCGCGTCTCGCAGTGCTGCTCGAGGCCCTCCACCTGCTTCGTGACCGCCGGCTGCGTGATGAAGAGCTCCTTTGCGGCCTGTGTGAAGCTCAGGTGTCGGGCGACGAAGTAGAAGACCTTGATCTGCTTGAGGTTCAGGTCGACGCGCACGCTCACCCCATAAGCGAGGGTTATTGGAGATCAGTGAAATTGCCAAATCACCAAACGTGATTTGGTGAAAGGCTCTGGGCGCGGTTTCCGAAGGAAAATCCTAATATCAACGGGACTATACAGCAGAATTGACCGCCATTGTACAACCAAATGTCATGGAGCCATGAACTTAAGTGAGTTGCCGGTCAAACGAAGTTTTGGTTTGATTGGCTCGTCACCCCGTGCCACCCTGAGGTCCTGTCGGGCGAGGTCGATCCATGGCGAAGCGCATCGCGATTCTGGGTTCCTTCGATACCAAGGGCGCCGAGCTCGGTTTCCTGCGAGACCGGATCCACGGGCTCGAGTGCCTCACCCTGTGCATCGATGCCTCCCTCGGCGCCGACCCGACCATCCCCACCGACATCTCCTCCGCCGAGGTGGCAACGGCCGCGGGAGCCGACATCCGGGAGATCCGCAAGTCCAGGGACACGCGCGCGGTCACCGAGACCATGATCCGGGGCGCTTCCGCCGTGGTCCGGCGGCTCTTCGACGCCGGACGCCTCGACGGGATCATCTCCATCGGGGGCGCGAGCAACACCGGGCTGGCGACCACGGTGATGGGCGTCCTGCCCTTCGGCGTGCCGAAGGTCATGGTGTCCAGTATGGCCGCCGTGCCGGCATACGCAGGAAGCTACTTCGGAACCAAGGATATCACGATGATCCACTCGGTCGTGGACATCGCTGGCCTGAACCCGCTCTTGGCCTCGGTCCTGTCGCGGGCGGCCGGAGCCGTGTGCGGCATGGTGGGCGCGTCGTCCGGAGACCTGGACCTTTTCTCCGCGGACCGCTCACGGCCCCGAGTGGCACTGACGGAGTTCAAGTTCTCGGAGACCTGCTGCCGCCACGCCGCCGGCCTCCTGGCTGCGGCGGGGGTCGAGGTGGTCCCGTTCCACGCCCAGGGGATCGGGGACCGGGCCATGGAAGGGCTGATCCAGCAAGGCCTCATCGACGGCGTCCTCGACGTGGTGCCGGCGGGCTTGGCGGAAGAGGTCCTGGGAGGCAACCGCGGCGCCGGCCCCGATCGGCTGGAGGCGGCAGGACGCGCCGGCATCCCGCAGGTGGTGACGCCCTGCGGGTTCGACATGCTCAGCTGCGGTCCCGTGGAGCGCGGAGACCGGGAAGACCCCCTCTGGGTGACGCGGCAGCTCTTGAAGCGGAAGCGCTTCGTCCCGGACGCCCAGCGGGTTCAGGTGAGGACGACCGCCGAGGAGCTGGTCCAGATCGCGGACCTCGTCGCCGCAAAGCTCAACCGGGGCCGCGGCGCTACGTGCGTCCTGATCCCGACCCGGGGCTGGTCGTCCCTGAGCGAGGAGGGGATGCCCCTGTGCGACTTCGACGCCGATGCGGCGTTCACCCGGTGCCTGAAGGACCGGCTCGACGGTGGGGTGGACCTGCGCGAGCTCGACCTCGCGCTCAACACGGTGGAGTTCGCCGAGATCGCGGTCGCCGAGCTGCTCCGGATGCTCGGCGCCCGGGACCACACCACCCCAGACGCCGCGAGCCCGGCGGTGAGCGCCTGCCCGCCGGAGTCCCTACCCAACCGCTTTGCCGGTCGAGACGACCGGTCCCTCTTGTGAACCCCACCCGCACCCAAGGAGGCCACCGATGAAGGTGTACGACGTAGTTCCCGGCTTCGAGTTCGACGAGAAGGCCGACCTCGAGCAGTCCCCCGCCTGGTTCCTCGACGGAACGCACTCGGTGCCCCCGTGGACGCCGATGTTCGGCTGGTTCTGGATCAACTTCTGCCGCCACGGCATGCAGTACGGTGCCGAGAAGCTCTCTCTGCCCACGGTC
This sequence comes from Deltaproteobacteria bacterium, assembly GCA_016214985.1. Lineage (GTDB taxonomy): Bacteria > Desulfobacterota > Deferrisomatia > Deferrisomatales > JACRMM01 > JACRMM01. The sequence continues at coordinate 21,626 of JACRMM010000054.1, forward strand.
AAGGGGTGGGACTGGCGCTTCCACCGGGGCGGCGGCTACCTCACCCTGCTCCTCGTAAAGAGCGAAGAAGAGAAGCTCGAGCGCGAGAAGCGGTTCCGCGAGGCGATCCGACCATTCGTCACCGACTACGACGGACTGTGGAGGGGATTCGTCGTCGAGATGCTGGGCCGTTACGAGGACCTGAAGAAGCTCGACGTAGCCACGGCCACGAGCATCGAGCTCCTCGACAACTTCGAGCAGACCATCAACGTCTGCCGCCGCATGTGGGAAGTCCACATGTACATGATGTACGGCACCTACACGGCCTACATCCTGTTCGAGAACATGTGCCGCGAGCTCGTGGGGATCGACGACACGAACCCGCTCTTCCACAAGCTCATCACCGGTTTCGACAACAAGGTCCTCCAAGTGGACAAGCGGATCTGGGAGTTCTCCAGGGAAGCCGACGAGATGGGGCTCGCGACCCTGTTCCTGCAGAGCGAGCCCAAGGACATCGCCTCCAAGCTCGAGGCCGACCCGAAGGGCCGGGAGTTCATGGTGGCCTTCCGTGAGTTCCTGAACGAGGACGGCTGGCGCATGCAGCGCATGTCGGAGATGAACCTGCCTACCTGGATCGAAGATCCGGCGCCGGCGCTCATGAGCGTCAAGCAGTTCCTGGTCAAGGGCGGGGACTTCAACCTCGACCACGAGCGCGCCAAGCTGACCAAGGAGCGCGCGGAAGCCGAAGAACAGGTGCTCTCGAAGATCGGAGCGGAGCAGAAACCCTGGTTCACGACGCTCATGCGGCTCGCGCAGAAGTCGGGCGTGTTCAGCGAGGAGCACGACCATTACCTGGACCTCTACGCCCACGCCATGATGCGCCGCTCGGCCCTCGGCATGGGCCGGCGCTTCGCCCAGTGCGGCACCATCGCCGACGCCGAGGACATCTTCTTCCTCATGCCCGACGAGGTGCGCAAGGCCGGGCTGACGCCGGACCAGTTCAACCTCCGTGCCGTCGTGGACCGCCGTCGGGCCGAGTGGCAGGAGTGGTGCAAGACGCCGAACCCGCCGGTGATCCTCAAGGACGGCTTCGACATGGACCAGGCCATGGGCGTCCTGGTCCGGTCCAACGACCCCATCGCGCTGAAGGTCGTCGTGGGCTCCATGCCGGTCGCGAGGCCCGAGCTCAAGGCCGACCTCCAGGGGATCTGCGGCTCGCCGGGCGTCGCGGAGGGGATCGCCCGGGTGATCCTCACCGAGGACCAACTCTCGGAGGTGCAGCCGGGCGACATCCTGGTCGCGGCGACGACCTCGCCGAGCTGGACGCCGGTGTTCTCCTTCATCGGAGGGGTCGTGGTGGACCGCGGGGCGTCCCTCTCCCACGCGGCGATCGTCGGCCGCGAGTACGGCATCCCGGTGCTGATGAACGTGTTCGTCGGAACGCAGAAGATCAAGACCGGCGACAGGATCCGCGTGGACGCCAACATGGGCGCCCTCTACATCCTCAACAAGTGAACGGGCCGGTGCTCCCCCTCTCCCTCGCGCCGACCGGCGGGAGGGAAGGGGGGGCGCTGCAGACGAGGGGCCTCACCCGCCGCGGGGGCGGTCGGCGGTGGGGGGCGCAGGAGATGGAGACCATGGCAGACAAGTGGATCTACTGGCTCGAAGAGCTCAACCAGGGGCACAACGACCTCGTCGGCAAGAAGTGCGCGAATCTCGGCGAGATGACCAAGCTCGGCATGAAGATCCCGCCCGGCTTCGCCATCACGGTGGACGGCTACCAGAAGTTCATGGAGCTGACGGGGCTCCGGGACAAGATCCAGGCCTACTTCACGACCCTCGGCCCGGAGTTGCGGCACAGTGTCGCGAAGCAGATGCAGGCAGGCCGGACGACCCAGCAGATGATCCGCGAGACGCCGGTCCCCGAGGCGATCGCCGAGGAGATTGCGCGCAACTACCGCGTCCTCTGCGAGCGCTGCGGCCGGCCGGACCTCTCGGTGGCCGTGCGCTCGAGCGGGGCGGTCAGCATGCCGGGCCAGATGGAGACGTACCTCAACGTCCAGGGTGAGCAGGACGTCATCCGGCGGGTCGTGGAGGTCTGGGAAAGCACCTTCACCACACGGGCCATCGCCTTCCGCCTCGAGAAGGGTATGCCCGTGGACCAGGCGCCCATTGGCGTGGCGGTGATCAAGATGGTCAACGCCAGGAGCGCCGGCGTCGTGCTCACGGTGATCCCCACCACCGCCGACGTGGATCGGGTGGTCATCGAGGGCAACTGGGGGTTGGGCGAAAGCGTCGTGAGCGGCGACATCACCCCCGACAACTTCATCGTCGAGAAGGCGAGCCGCGCCATCGAGAAGAAGATCGCGCACAAGAACAAGTGGGTGGTCTTCAACGGCCGGGGGACGATGAAGGGCGAAGTTCCGCTCGAACTGCGGGACCTCCCGTGTCTCGAGGACCCCGAGATCCTGGAGATTGTTCGGATCGCGCAGAACGTAGAGGGACACTTTGGGGTTCCCCAGGACATGGAGTGGGTCATCGACAAGGACCTGCCGTTCCCGAACAACGTGTTCTGGGTCCAGGCCCGGGCGGCGAAGTTCACGCCCAAGAAGAAGGACGCCGACGTCGACTACCTGGTCGATCAGATGGCGAGGCTCTTCAAGTTGTGAGCATCGGCTCTCAAAGGAGCAGGCCATGTATCTGCGACTCACGTTCTTCAAGACCAGGCCCGATTCCATGAATTCCCTGAGGGATCTTTACAACGGCGAGGTGATCCCGGCCCACAAGGGGCACAAGGGCAACCGCTTCGTGCACCTCCTCGAGCGACTCGACCGGCCCAACGAGGGGATCTCGGTGACGGCCTGGGACACGAAGGCCGACCTCGACGCCTACGAGAAGAGCGGCGACTACGAGCGGATCCTGGGCCGGTTCACGACGTACTTCGCGGAACCCCCGCGGCTCGAGGCCTACGAGGTCACGGCCAGTTCCGAACCGATTCTCCTGAGGATCTTCTAGCGCTTTGTTCGTCGTGGTGACCGGGCGACCCGTGGTAGGCTCGTCGTCGTATACGTCGGAAGGCCTGCGGCACAGTAGCTCGTGACACTATGCGAACGAAGGAGGAGAAGATGACTGTGCTATTCACTCAGCATTGGGATGTGGAGCCGGGTAAGCAGAATGCCTATTCGGACTTCGTCATGACTCAGTACAACCCGACATTGGAGAGGCTCGGCATCCATCTGGTTGGAGGGTACTACGTGGCCGTAGGTATGGGGCCAAGGATCATTGCTGTTGGATTGACGAAGGACCTGCAACAGCTCGATCATGCCTTGTCTACCGATGAATATCAAGACGTCACGAATCGTCTCATGGGGTATGTTACCAAGTACCACAGCAAGATTCTAGCTCCGACGGGCCGCGTTCCTATGGGCGATTACAAGATCCAAACCGGGATCTGGAAGTTCAATCAGTACTGGAACATTATTCCAGGCATGGAGGAGGAGTACACGCGGTTCGTCGTGGAGGACCACCTGCCGACCATGGAGAGGCTGGGCGTACCGGTCGTGGCCGGTTGGCGAGTGGTCGTCGGGACGGGGCCCTACATCGTCTCGGAGTCGTCGGCGCGCAGCATCGTGGACATCGCCCGGGCCATCGACACCGACGACTTTCGCCGGGTGGTGCGGAAGCTCAAGACGACGTACGTGACGGACTACCACAGCCGCATCCTCGCGCCAACGGGCCGGATCGACATCCCTTACTTCATGCAGGAAATGATGAAGGGATTCTGAGGGGCGGACGGGGCGAGCGCGATGGGCACCGGCGAGGTTCGGAGACTGACGCAGGGGGCGACGGCGTTCGACCGGGAGGTCTTCGAGCGCGCGAGACCCTACCTCCGGACGCGACACAACGAGGCCCACACCGTGATTTCGCACGGATTCGCGCTGCGACTGCTGGCCGAGGAAACGGGAGACCCCGACGTGGTGCGGCCGGCGATCCTGCTCCACGATGTGGGCTGGTCGAGAGTGCCGGAGGACCGTCAGCTCAGCGCCTTCGGGCCGAGCCCCACCGACCCGGAGCTGACCCGGGTGCACGAGCGGGAAGGGGCGGCCATGGCGGCGGAGATCCTGCGAACGCTCGGCTGCCCCGAGACCCTCGTCGGGGAGGTGGCCGAGATCGTGGCCGGTCACGACACCCGGCTCGAGTCCCTGGGCCCGAGCGATGCCCTGGTCAAGGACGCCGACAAGCTCTTCCGCCTCTCGGGCGAGGGGTTCCCGATCGACTGCGGACGGTTCGGGCTCGACCCGGACGAGCACCTGAGGTGGCTGGAGGAGAGGGTGGACCGCTGGTTCTTCACGGAGACGGCGAAGCGGATCGCCCTCGAAGAGCTCGCCGCGAGACGGTGCGAGCTGGCCGCGGCCGCGAAGGCGTCGGCGGGGTAATGGCGTTGACGGTAGGCCCGAGGGACGGCGGGCGGGGACAGCGGAGCACGGCGCGGCCACTTCCAGAGCTTCGAACGTCGCATCGCGCCGTGCGGAGTCGGCCCTGCCCGGCGGCCCGTGATCTGCTACGTCGATGGCATGGGGTGGCGGGGTGACGATCCGGCTGACGCTCGCCGGCTTCCCCGACCTCGCGGCACGGCTCGGGGGGGACGCCGTGGCGGTGGAGCGCGGCGAGGGCACGATCGGCGACCTCGTGGTGTGGCTCCAGAGGACCCACGCGGACGCCGTGGGCACACGCATCCTGCGACGTGACGGGGAGATCGACGAGAGCGTCCAGGTCCTTCGCAACGGCGGGTGGGTCGGGCGGGAGCGGATGGACGATGCCCTGGTGGACGGAGACGAGGTCACGCTGCTGGTGCTGGTGGCCGGAGGGTAAGGCGGTCGAGGTCGGCCCGGAGGCCGCGGAGAGGGACGGAGACGGAACGATGGCGACGATGACGGGCAAGCTCCTCAGGATCGATCTCACGACCGGCACGCACCGGGACGAGGAGATCCCCGCGTCGTACACTCGCGAGTACCTGTCCGCCCGCGGTCTCGGTGTCCGATACCTCTATGACGAGCTGCGGCCGGGCGTCGATCCCCTCTCGCCCGAGAACAAGCTGATCTTCGGCATCGGGCTCCTCGGGGGCACCAAGCTCCAAGGTTTCTCCAAGTGGGCGGTCATGACCAAGAGCCCGCTGACCGGCACGATCATGCGCTCGATCACGGGCGGGAACTTCGGCGTCTGGATGAAGTCGGCCGGCTACGACCTGATCGTCCTGGAGGGCCGGGCCCCCGACGCCTGCCACGTCCACATCGACGAGCACGGCGTCCACTTCCTGGATGCCCGCGACCTCCTCGGGCAGGACCCGCGCGCCGTTCAGGCTCGGCTCAAGGAGCGTCACGGCCCCCAGACCGAGTCGGCCTGCATCGGGCTGGCCGGTGAGCGCGGCGTCCTCTACGCGGTGATTGCGTCGGGCGAGCGGACCGCGTCCCGGGGCGGGGTGGGGACGGTGATGGGCTCGAAGAACCTCAAGGCGATCTCGATCCACGCGCCGCGCGCCAAGGTCGTCGCCCACGACGCCGCGAGGTTCGACGAGCTCGCCCGGGCCCAGATCGAGATGCTCAAGGAGAACCCCCGGCGAAAGACGATGAACACGGTGGGAACGCCCTACATCACCACGGTGCTGGCACAGAAGGGCATCCTGCCGATGCGGAACTTCCGGGAGGGGAGCATCGAGAACCTCCAGGAGATCTCCGGCAACGCGTTCCTCGAGACCAAGGAGGCGACGTCGGGCTGCCACGCGTGCATGACGCGGTGCGGCGGGATGCGCTCCGTCGTGCGCGGCCCGTACGCAGGCACGAGGATCGACGGGCCGGAGTACGAGTCGGTGTTCTCCCTCGGCCCGGGTCTGGGGATCGCGGACCGGCAGTTCATCGTCGACGCCAACGCGGCCTGCGACTACTACGGCCTGGACACGATCAGCGCCGGCGTGTGTGCGTCCTTTGCCTTCGAGCTCTACGAGCGGGGTGTGCTCGGGCCGAGCGACACGGGCGGCGTAGAGCTCACCTGGGGCAACCAGGAGGCCGCCCTGTGGCTGCTCGAGCGGATCGCGAAGCGCGATGGGGTGGGCGACCTCCTGAGCCAGGGCGTGAAGAGGGCCGGGCAGCGCTGCGGGGGAGACGCGCCGGACATCGCCATGCACGTGAAGGGGCTGGAGCTTCCGGGCTACGAGCCGCGGTCGGTGAAGGGGTATGCCCTGAGCATGGCGACCTCGAACATCGGGGGGAGTCACATGTACGGTCGCCCCCGCGACGAGCTCGCCGGGAAGGTCGACCCGCACACAGAGACCGGAAAAGGCGAGGCGATCGCCCAGGTGCAGAAGGAACAGGCCCTGGAAGACTCCCTGATCGCCTGCTCCTTCGGGAACTCCGGCCTCTCCCTGAAGGACTACGCCGCGTTCCTCGTGGCCGCGACCGGGATCGAGGCGCTCGGGTCCCCGGAGGAGCTCCGCACGATCGGGGAGCGCGTCGTCTGCCTGGAGCGGTGCTTCAACGTGCGCGAGGGCTTCGGCCGCGCGGACGACACGCTGCCGAGGCGGATGTTCCGGGAGCCCCTGCTCGACGCGGGGCCGTCCACCGGGCAGCGGGTGAGCTCGCTCGACACCCTCCTCGACGAGTACTACCGCGCGCTGGGGTACGACGCCGAGGGTGTGCCGCGGCTGGAGACCCTCGAGGCCCTGGGCCTCGGAGCCCTCACCCGCGACCTGACCCCGGCAGAGTGATCGGCCTCCGCCCCGCGGTGCCGCTCTCTGGCTCGCCCGTTGTACTAGTGGCTGTCCTATAAGCTCAAGTTGCAGATGCTATCAGTAGATACGATTGGAACCTCGTTTCGGAGGTTCCTATAATGAAGTTCAGCTTTATTCGTTGGTCCAGTCTGTAGCTAAGAGGGGCACCAAGCGTCTTATTGGGAGCGCTGGATCGACGAGCCGATCGTTACTAGAGGACCTGGCAAGGGGAATTCTGAGAGCATCCAACGGTTTCTCGCCGATTGGGATGCTGGAACGTACGACCGGAGCGGAGATCGGCATGGGCGCAGAGACCGAGTACTGGAACGCGACCCTGGAGACGCTGGACCACGAGCGGTTGCGGGCGCTGCAGCTGCGAAAGCTCCAGCGGGTCGTGGCCTGGGGCTACGAGAAGAGCCGGCTCTACCGGCGCACCTTCGACGCGGCCGGTTTTCGGCCCGAGCACCTGCGCACCTGGGACGACGTGACCCGGGTTCCCCTTCTCACCAAGCACGACTACCGGTGCCAGGACACCGAGCCGTTCCCCTACGGCGACACCTTGTGCGTGCCACTCGACGACGTCACGGTCTTCCACCAGACCAGCGGCACCACCGGCACCCCGGTCTACCAGCCCGACACCTGGGCCGACTGGGAGTGGTGGAGCGAGTGCTGGGCCACGATCCTGTGGGCCCAGGGGTTTCGTCCCTCGGACCGGGTGTTTCTGCCCTTCGGCTACAACATCTTCGTGGCCTACTGGGCCGGCCACTACGCCTGCGAGAAGATCGGGTGCGAGGTGGTGCCGGGAGGGGTGCTGGGCACGACCGAGCGGCTCATGAAAATGAAGGAGCTGAAGGTCACGGCGTTCATGGCTACTCCCACCTACGTGCTGGGCATGGCCGACACGGCGAGGGCCGAGCTCGGGTTGGATCCCCGGGAGTTCGGGATCCAGCGGGTGCTGTGCGCCGGGGAGCCGGGGGCGCTGATCCCGAGCACGAAGAAGCGGATGGAGGAGATCTGGGGCTGTCCGGTGCACGACCACGTGGGCGCCACGGAAGTGGGGGCGTGGAGCTTCGAGTGCCGGCACCGGCCCGGGGGGCTTCACGTCAACGAGGGGATGTTCCTGGTGGAGCTTCTGGCGCTGGACTCCGACGAGGTCGTGACAGAGGCGGGGGTGCCGGGGCGCATCGTCATCACCTCGTTCGACCGGCAGGCGCAGCCGTGCATCCGGTTCGACACCAAGGACGTGTCGATGTGGTCACCTCGGGGGTGCGGGTGCGGGCGAACCTGGCGGATCCTGGACGGGGGCGTGCACGGGCGGGTGGACCACATCACGAAGGTCAAGGGGGTGCTCTTCTCGCCGATCGCGGTGGAGGAGGTGGTGCGGTCGTTCCCGGAGATCGACGGGGAGTTCGAGATCATCGTGGACAAGAAGGGCGACCTGGACACGATCGGGCTGCGCCTGGAGATGCCGCGGGGGCAGGGGGAGGCGGAGCAAGAGGACCTGGTGAAGCGGCTCTTGTCGGCGCTTCGCTGGAAGACGCAGCTCAACTTCGACCTGGAGCGGCTGGCGTTCGGGACGCTGCCGCGCTACGCGCTGAAGGCCCGGCGGTTCCACGACCGCAGAAAGGAGGCACACCCGTGAGCGACGCCGAGGCGATTCACACGATCACCCTGGCGCTGGTGGCGCTGGCGCGGGACCTGGACGCGCTCCAGGCCGCGGGCCGGGGCATCCCGGCGGTGGAGAAGAACGCCGTGCGCATGCGCGGCGCGCTGAGACAGCTCGAGGTCCAGTTCGCCGACCTCGATGCCGTGATGACGTAGCCCCACCCCAGCCGAAATCCGACCGAGGAGAGATCGGCGCCGGGCAGACGGCGCCGAAGCCGCCTCCGGCGCCCGATCCTGACCTCCCTGGCCCTCTGACCGGGGCTCGCGCTGCTACGACAGCGACTCTTCAGGACCAATGCGGATGATCCACAGATTCCTCAGAGGGCGAAGATGGACAGAAGTGCGTTCCGCTGTTTCTCTTGTTGGTTCCAATCCGTGAAATCTGCGGATGTGTCGTTGGGGTACTAACCCGTCCTCGTGGGGGCGGCTCCCCCGCTCAGCCCTTTTCCCTCCGCCACAGCTCGTACCAGTAGAACGCCGCGAGGACCAGGCCGTGGGCGATCTCGCCCGCGCGGATGCGACGGGGCACGTCGGCCAGAGGGAACTTCTCCACCCGGAGATCCTCACCGGGGTCCGGGGTCGGGGCCGCGACCTCGAGGGCCCCCAGGGCCAGATAGGTGTGGCAGTAGTTGTTCTGCAGCGCGGGCTGCGCCTGCACCGTGCCCAGGTGCAGGATCTCGGCGGCCCGGTACCCGGTCTCCTCCAGAAGCTCCCGGGCCGCCGCGTCCGCGGGGTCCTCCGCCTCGTGATCCACGATGCCCCCCGGGATCTCCAAGGTTACCTGCCGAACCCCGTGCCGGAACTGGTGCACCATGACGACGTCACCCTCGGGCGTGATTGGGATCACGTTGACCCAATCGCGCGTCTCCAGCACGTAGAAGTCGTGGGCCGCGCCCGTGCGTGGGCTCACCGCCCTGTCGCGGCGCAGGGTGAAGATGCGGAAGTCGCGCTCGACGACGGACTCGACGACAGGCCAGTGATTGGGCACGATCGGCTCCTCCCTGGGGGGTGGGGGTAGCGGGTCAGTCTCCCTTGCGGGGCGGGAACACGATCACCTTTCCCGGCGGCCGGGGCGCCGGGTCAGCCGGCGCCTCGGCGGGAACCGGGTCGGCGAGCCGCTCGATCTGCACGGGGGTCCCGCCCATGGTGAAGGGTTCCCCGTCGATCTGCACCGGCTCCAGGGTCCAGACCATCTCCTGGGGCGGGAGGGTCAGCACCTGGAAGCGAAAGCGGCGCCAGCCCTTCTTGGCATCGAAGAGGATCTCCTCGACGCGGCCGTAGAAGGCGGGTTTGCCGTCGATGTGGACGAGGATGACGTCGCGGGGCTGCACGTGGGTGTCCATAAGAGTCCTCGGCCTTGGGCCGGTGTTGGGGGAGCCCGGACCGGTCGGGTTCCCGGGGGGGACGGGCGTCAGGAGAGCCTCTCCGATGTCGGCTCGTGCGCCGCCCGGCGCGCCGCCGCCCGAGCCGGCGAGCCGGTCGCGTAGCAGTAGAGACAACCGTGGACGCAGGTATCGTAGACACCCAGATCCACTGACGGCGCACAGCGGCAGGCCGGGCGCTGCCCGGGATCTCTTCCCCGGGCCGCCGACAGCCCCCATACCTGCGCCAGGAGCGCGGCGTCGATACAGGCGCCGGGCCCGATGGCGGCCCCCACCAGCTCCTCGCAGCACGACTGCATCCGGATGCCGAGGGCCTCGGTTTCGGCCGCCAGGTCGGCCGCGAGGCGCAGCGTTTCTTCGAGCGCGCGCGCGTCGGCACCGTCCAAGGCCAGCGGCGCCACGAACCCGGCGGCGGCGAGCCGCCGCCGGGCCTTGGCGTAGTCGTCGTATAAGCTCACAATGCACCGCCGGGTCGATCCGTCGAGCGCGGCGGCGAGGCGCCGGATGTTGCGGCGATGCCACGCCCCGTCGAGGCCGGCCGCCGGGCACACCAAGACCGGATCGTAGCGCCACGCCACCCGATCCGGCCCGACGCGCCGGGCGAGCGCCCGGACCGCGGCGACCGCCGCCTCGGTGGAGGGCGCGGCGGGCTCCAGGGCCCGCGGGTACCCGGTGATCGTGACGAGCCACAGCGTGCGCACTCCTCGCGCCTCCCACTCCGGCAGGGCAGCGAGCAGGGTGGAGGGGTTTCGCGTCCACAGGACGAGCGCTTCCAGTTCCCCTTCGGGCGCGGGCCGGAGGTCGACGCGGCGCAACCGGCGGGGATCGAAGGGGTGGGGCACGGCCGCGAAGCCTGCGGCGAGCCGGCCCGCGAGCCACTCCGGGTACAGCGCCGGCACGTCGGTGCGGCGGCTCGCGGAGACGATCACGGCGGGTCCGCCGAGGCCTCGCCGGCCATGAGAATCAACCCTACGGCGTTGATCACGATGTGCGCGCTCGCCGGCGCGGCCAGACCACCGGTTGCCTGGGCCAGCCGGCCCAGGACCAGGCCGGCGGCGGCCGCCCAGAGGGCCCAGGGCCAGAGACCCCGTCGGGGCACCCAATGGGCGAGGCCGAAGAGAGCCGACGAGCCGACCAGGCCCAGATAGGGGAGGGCCAGGCCCCGGAACACGAGCTCTTCGCCCAGGCCACTGAGCGCCGCGAGCAGCACCGCGTCGGCCGGGTGCAGGGGGCCGAGGGTCTGCGTCAGCAGCTGCGTGAGCCGTCGGCCCCAGGGGGTCCAGCGGGTCAGCCCCTGGCCCGCCGCCGCGATCGCGACCCCGGCGGCGACGCCCCACAGGATCCCCTGGATCGGGTCGCGGCCTGTCAGCAGCGAGCCCGCGTGGGGCGCCCGGAAGGCGCGCAGCGGACCCTCGAGCCGTGCCAGAGCGGCGAGGGCCGCCACAGTCACCCCGGCGTAGGCGAAGGCAGCGCGTGTCCAGGGAGGGGTTGCGGCGGTCTCGTCCAAGCGGCGTCACCGAGGGCAGGAAGGCGTGGGGCGAATGTACCCCGAGCCCGGCCGCCGCGGCAAGGTTGGGATCGGGGCGGAGGGCTCCGGGTGCGGTTCCTGCGCCACGGGTTTGGAGGGAGCGCGAAACGCTCGGAGGGTCGGCGGCTTGAAGCGGAATCGGAGCCGGAGGATCCGGATCGGCAAACTCTGGCGGCAGCTCTGGGCGCGGAAGGCGCCTCGGAGCCGGAGGGGCTGCCGCGCCTGCGGGGTGTGCTGCGAGGTGTTCGCGGAGGCCCTCTCGGCCTGCCCGGAGGACCTCGAGCGGTGGCGGGCCCAGGGGAGGCGCGACCTCCTGGCCCGGGTGGGGTCCGGCGGGGAGCTCTGGACCGACCCCGAGACCGGGCTGCGCGAGCCGGCCTGCCCCTTCCTCAGCCGAAGCGGCCCCGATCGGGCCCTGTGCGGGATTCACGACACCAAGCCGGAGCTCTGCCGGCGCTATCCCTCCCCCGTCCACGGCAGTCGCTGCCTACTCGGGACTCGCTTCGATCCCGACGGACGATGACGGGCCGGCGTCAAGTCCGGAGCCCTCGCGGTCGATCCTAGGCGTTGCCCCATCGGGCTCGCTCGGGGTCGGCCACCGCCGACTCGGCATTGCGCCCCGGTGTGGGGAAACGGTAACATCCGCACTTCGTCACTATGCCCAAAAAGGCACTTGGAGGCTCGTTCTTGCGGCACCCCTCTCGCGTGCTCGCTCTTCTGGTCGTCCTCGTCGCCCCGGTGTGGGCCGGCGCCGGGCCGTCCGCGTTTCGCGGCGGTCCGGAGGTGTTGGATCGGCTCCCGGCCGGCCAGCCGGCCGCGCTGGGTGCCGTCTCGGTGGAGCAGGCGCTCACGGGCCGATGGCCCGGCGACCTCCTCACCCGCCTGCGGGCCCACCTGGCGAAGGGAGGGGCGGTCCTCCTCGTCGGGCACACCGACCCGGTGGGGCCGCGGAGCCTGAACCGTTCCCTGGGGCTCCAGTACGCCGCGGAGGCGTCCCGCCGGCTCGCCCGGGAGCTGGGCGCCGACCTTTCGCGCTTCGCGTGCGCGAGCGAGGGGGAGGAGGGCGCGAGCCGCCCGGGCGTCGTTGTCTTTCCGTGGGCTGGGCCCACTCCGGCTCCGGCGGCGGAGCGCGTGACGCTCTTGGAGCCGGTCGGCACCGGGGCCGCCATGGGCCGCCTGTGGGGGTTCTGGGAGCCGGGCGGCACCGACGCCCTGTGGGCCGTCTCCGGGGCGGACGGGGACGCCGTCTGGGGGGCCGACGTGGCCCGCGTCCTGGTGTCGGTCGCGTGCCCGCCGAGGGCAACGCGGGTCGCCTTGGGGGTCGCCTTCCCCGAAGGAGGACCGCAGGTCGCCCGGTCCGACCAGCCTCTGGCCCGGGAAGAGCCACGCCTCTCGGTCCAGCTCGAGGGCCGGGAGGCGTGGGTCGCTCACCTGCGGGGCAAGTTCCCCTCGGGCTGGACCGACGCCGTGGTGTGGGCGGAAGGCATCCCGTACCCGGTGGAACCGGGGCCGGAGGGCCGCTTCGAGACCGATGTCGTGCTGATGCCCTCGGCGGGCCGCGCCTACGTGCAGGGTCTGGACCGCTCCGGGCAGCTGACCGTGGGACCCGTGCTCCCCCTCCCAGAGGGCGAGGGTGACCCGCCCGACCTCCTTGCCGTCCTCGTGTGGGAGGCGGGTCAGGCCGACCTGGACCTCCACGGGTGGTCTGCGGACCGCCACACCGACCCTCAAGACCCGGACGCCGCGTTTTCGCGCACGGCCGTGCCGGGCGCGCGGCTGCTCTTCGACGGCGACGGCGGGCAGCCGGCGAGCGCCCTGGAGGCGCGCGGGGTCGAGGCCCTGGAACTCGAGGCCCACTGCTACAGCGACCTGGGCGGCGACGGCACGCGCGCTTGGCTGTACACGGTGGAGTACCCCGGCGATCCGCTGCGAGAGCGTCGGCGGGTGCTGGGCCCGAGGCACCTCTCGGGGCGCGCCGTGGAGGTGCGCTGGCCGATCCTTTCGTGGAAGGGAGAGTAGGATGGGGAGGTGGATGGGGCTCGTTCTGGCGTTGCTTCTCGGGAGCAACGGCGCCCTTGCGGCGGAACCCGGCAGCGGCGCCGTCCGGGACTACGAGGGGCGGCTGGAGGAGATCGCGAAGGAGGTCCAAGACATCCGCCGGGAGCTCGAGCAACTGATCCAAGAGGTCGTCGAGGGGGAGACCGGGCGCCTCGTGCTCTTCCTGGACGGACCGGCCCCGGCCTTCAAGGAGAAGGGGGTCTCCCTCTCCGTGGACGGGAAGGTGGTCGTCTCGCGGCCTCTGTCGGCCGCCGAGGCCGACGTGCTGACGCGAGGCCTGCCCTTGGAGCTGATCGAGCTGAGGGTTCCCGCCGGCGAGCACCCGGTGTCCCTGGCGCCCCTGGGGGGTGAGCCGCTCGCGCCCGCGCCCTTGAAGGCCGAGAGGGGAAAGGTGTCGTCCTGGGTCGCCACTGCCGGCGCCGCGGGAGTCGAATGGCGCGCCGAATAGGCCTGCTGCTGGCCGTTCTCTCGGTCGCGGTTCCGTGCTGGGCCGGGTTCCCGGCGCGTGCCGGGGTATCCGAAGCCCTGCTCGGCCGCTGGGAGCGTGCCGCCGATCGGCTTGGCGCAACGCCCCAGCCCGACCGCGCGGAGCGCTTCTTCCTGGCGCGGGCCCTATTGGAGCTCGACCTGCCGACCCCAGCCCTGGAGATCCTGGGGGAGTTGGCGCGCACCGAGGGGGCCTTCGGGGCCCCGGCCCTGGAGGCGGCGGTGGACCGTCTCTTCGCGGCCGGCCGCTACGCAGAGGTGGCTGCGCTGGCCCCCGGGGCGCGCAGCGAGCGGTTCCAGGACGAAAGCCGCCTGCGCTACCAGCTCGGGGAGAGCCTCTATCTCGTCGGCGAGGCGTCGAAGGCCCGTCCGCACCTGGAGAAGGTCGGGCCCGGCGCGTATCAGACCTACGCGCTCTACACCCTGGCCCTGGTGGCTCATGCCGAAGCGCGAGTCTTGGACGCGGTGGAGATCCTGGGCCGGGCCGTGGATGCGGCGGCCTCTCACCCCGACCCTGCCGTGGCGGCCGCGCTGGCCGACCGGTGCCGACTGACGCGCGGCCGCATCCTCTACCAGGCGGGCGCCGGCCTCTCCGGCCTCTCCGGCGCCGATCGACGTCGCCTGTTTGACCTCGCCGCGGCTCAGTTCGACCGCGTAGGGAAGAAGAGCCTCTGGTACGCCGACGCGCTTCGAGGCTCGGCCTGGTGCTCGTTGGAGCGTGGCGAGTCCCCCCGGGCCCTGGCGTCGTTCGAGGGGGCGGCCGAGCTCGATCCCTCGAAGCGCCACGAGGACCTCTGGGCCCAGGGCCGCGCCTATCAGCGGCTCGGGTTCTACGATGAGGCGGCCCGATTCTACGGCCAGGCGCGCGAGGCCGCCTCACGGGCGGCCGGCGAGGTTCTCCCGGAGGACGCCGGCGCCGCTCCGGAACGCTGGGCCCGCCTGGTGCAGGGCGTCGGTTCGGCCCGCGAGCGGGTGGAGCGCGTCGCGTCGGGGGTGCGTGGCCTCACGGCGGCCGCCGACGTGCGGGCCGGCCGCCTCGCCGCCTTGGAGGAGCGGCTCCGCGCCCTGAGGGAGCGGGGCGGCGCCCTGGCGGCAGAGGTGATGGACCTGGGGGCGAACCTCGAGAGCTACCTGGACGCGATCGGCGCGCCGGCCCTCTTTCCTCGGGCGGAGCGGCCGCGGCTGGACGCCGCGATGGCCCGGCAGGAGCGCGTGCTGCGCGAGCTCGCGACGCTGGAGGCTGTGTTCGAGCGGCTCGGTGCGTCGTCGACGTGGCAGCGGGCCGCCGCGGACCAGCAAAAGCGGGGACAGGTCCTGTGGGCGCGTCTGAATCGCGCCCAGGCGAACCTGTCCGGGTCCCAGCTCGTCTTTCTCCAGGCCCTCAAGGGCCGGGTCCAGACGCGGGAGGAGGAGCTCCGCCGCGCCATCGCCGGCCGGCAGGCCGACGTGGCCGCGCTCGACGGTGCGCTCGCCGCGGGGCGAGACCGGCTCGCGAGGGAGCGCGAAGGGCTCCGGGGGAGGGGAACGGCGTTTCAGGGTCTCGAGGCGCGGCGGGCGGCCCTGGCGCGGTCGATCGAAGCGCTCTCGGTCGAGGTGCAGGGGGCGCAGGAGGCCGAGGCCCGGCGCGCCTGGGCGCAGAGGGGGGAGACGTTGCGCCTGAGGGCCGATGCCTACGCCCTCGACGAGACCGAGGCGCTCCAGCTGTGGGAGGAGAAGGGCCGGGCTCCGCCGGCGGGGGCGGCGCCGTGACGGGCGTTGCGCGGATGCTGGGGGCGACCGTGCTCCTGATCGGCTGTGCCGGTGCTCCGCCGCCCCCGGTGAAGGCCCCGGCGGCCCCGCCCACGGTGACGGCGGCCCCCGCCGCCGCCCCGGCACCCCGGCCTCGGCCACGGCCGCGGCCGGCCGAGGCGCCGAAGCCGACCGCTTCGAGCCTGGAGGAGGCGGCGGAGCGCGTGGCCGCGCGGCTCAAGGTGCTCCAGGAGCGCCAGAAGGCGTCGTCCGTGGCAGCTCAACCGGCGCCCGAGGGGGTTGTTGATCTGCAGCAGCGCTACGAAGGGCTGCTCGGCCTGCCCGGCACGCCCGAGGCGCGAAAGCCCGAGATCCTGCTCCGGCTGGCGGAGCTCGCCTACCGGAAGGAGGAGGCGGAGGCGCGCGCCTCCTACGAGACCGGTGGCGAGGGCCGGGGTGTCGCAGGAGGCGAGGGCGCAGTGCGGTACCCCGCCTCCATCGTGTACTACCGCCGTCTGGTCGACGCCTACCCCTCGTCGAGCCAGGCCCTCACGGCCTTCTACAACCTCGGGTACCTGTACGCGGAGGAGGGGAAGAGCGCACTGTCCGCCTGGGCCTACGAACAGGTGCTCGAGCGCGATCCCACGACGCCGTACGCCGACGAGATCCACATGCGGTTGGGGGAAGCGGCCTTCGACGGAGGCGCCGTGGCCGAGGCCATCCCCCACTACCGGGCGGTGGTCGACCGCGGAAACCCGGAGTACGTAGACAAGGCCCTCTACAAGCTCGGTTGGTCCTTCTACAACCTCGACGACTACGCGAAGGCGGTGGAGGCCTTTTCGGGGGTGCTCGAGCAGGAGCGGGGGGCGTCCGACGACCTGCGCCGAGAGACCCTGGAGGTGATGGCGCGGTCGTTCTTGGAGTGGGGAGGAGTAGAGGGCGTCGGCCGGTACCTGGCGGCCGCCGGCCGGGCCGGGAGCTTCGGCGACCGACTCTACCGCACCGTGGGAGACCAGTACGCCGAGGCGAGCCGCTACGAGGACGCGGCCCGGGCCTACGCCGCGGGCATCCGAGCGTATCCCCTCTCGGCCGAGTGCCTCGACATGGAGAAGGGGCTCTTGGGGGCGCTCCTGATCCGGCGGGATCTGGAGGGTGCGAACGATCGGCGCGAGTCGTGGCTCGGCCGTTACGGCGCGGGGACCCCGTGGGACGCGGCCAACGGTGCGGGGCCCCTCGGGGCCGCCCGGGACCGGTTGGTCGAGGAGGGGCTCCGACTGGCGGCGCTGTACCGCCACAGCCAGGCCCAGCGGGGCCAGGGGAGCCTCTCGAAGGCGATCGAGCTCTACGAGCGCTACCTGGCCCTCTTCGGCGGCGACTCGGAGGAGGGCTACGAGCTCTCTTACTCCCACGCCCAGGCCCTCAAGGAGGCGGACCGCCTCGCCGACGCCCAGGCCCGGTACCAGGCTGTGGCGACCCACCCCACGCGATCGGCGCACCGGGAGGAGGCGAGCTACCGGCGGATCGAGGTGCTCCAGACCCTGTTCGACCGTGACCCGGCGACGCTCGGCCCCCTGCTGGAGGCTCACGAGCAGTATGCGGCCCTGAACCCCTCGTCGCCCCTCGTGCCCCAGATTCTCTTCGCCGAGGGCGAGCTGTGTCTCACGGCGGAGCGCTTCGCCGACGCCCGCGCGGTATTCGGCCGGGTCGTCCGGGAGCACGGAGGGAGCCCCTTCGCCCTCGAGGCGCTGGAGCGGATCGCCCGCTGCCATTTCCGCGAGGGGAGCTTCGGCGAGGCAGAGGCGGCCGCCCGCCGCGCCCTGGCTGCGCGGCCGAGCCCTGAGGTGGCGGAGCGCGCCGACAAGCTCCTGACCTTCAGCGTGTTCAAACAGGGGGAGGAGGCGGAAGGGGCCGGCGACCGGGACGCCGCGAACCGGCACTTCTTCCGGTTGGCCGACGAGTTTCCGGCGAGCGAGGTCGCCCAGGTGGCCCTGAACCGGGCGGCCGAGAACCTGCGCGCCCTGAACCGGCCCGCGGAGGCGGCCGAGGTCTATGGTCGGCTGGCGCACACCTACCGGGGCTCGGCGTACGCCCGAAACGCGCTCGAGGTGTCGGCGCAGCTCCTCTCGTCCCTGGGCGACTGGCGGCAGGCGGCGCGCAACTACGAGGATCTCTACCGAACGGATCCGCGGGCGGAGGGCGCGGCCGACGCCCTCTATCGGGCGGGGCTTGCCGCCGAAAAGGGCGGGGACCTGGCGACGGCCGCGCGGCTCTTCGGGGAGTTCTCGTCGCGCCTGCCGGGAGACCTCCGCAGGGGGGAGGCTCTCTTCCGGGAGGGCACGGCGCTGCGGACCCTGGAGCGGCCCGCCGAGGCGCGCGAGCGCTTCGCCGCGGCCTGGGAGGCTCCGGCCGAGGGTGACCGCGCCACCTACCGCGCCCAGGCGGCCTTGGCCCTGGGGGACCTCACCCTTGAGGGGTTTCGGGGCGTGGAGCTCAAGGGCGACCTGGAGCAGTCGCTCGGCCGCAAGGAGGCGCTCCTGGACGAGGCCCTGGGCTACCTCGCCCGCGCAGCGAGCCTGCCCTTCGCCGAGACGCTGACGGCGTCCCTCTACCGCGCGGGCCGCGCCTTCGAGGACATGAAGGAGAGCCTGCTCGGCTCGGAGCGTCCCCCCGAGCTCACGGCCGAGGAGCGGGAGCAGTACGACTTCCTGCTTGAGGAGAAGGCGGCGCCGCTGGAGGAGACCTCGGTCTCCTATTACCGCAAGGGCATTGCCTCGGCGGTCGCGTCGGGGGTGCACACGGAGTGGGTGGACCGGATGTTCGAGCGGCTGGAGGCGCTGCTGCCCTGGGCGTACCAGCGCGCCGAGGAGCCGGCCGCCGCCTGGGTCCTGCCGGCACCGCCGCGCCCGGGGGAGGGGGTGCAATGAGCCGCCTTTGGCCCCTGGCGGGCGGGATCCTGGCCCTCGCGCTCGCCCTCGCCCTCGGATGTGCGGCCCCGGCGATCCGGACCTCGCCTTCCCCGACCGCAGCGCCCGCGGCGCCTCGGACCCCTGCGCGACCCCTGCCGCCGGCTGCCTCGTCGCCCGTGCCGCTGCCCCCTCTTGCGGGGCATTACTCCCAGGCCGAGCACGACCGATCGGTGGAGCGCCTCCGGTCCCTCGTCGCGACGTGGGAGGCGCCGACCCACGGCCCGGGGAACCCGGCCCTGCGGGTCTCGACCGCGCGTCTGCAGGCCGTGATGCGGCCCGGTGTCGATCCGCGCGCGCTTCGCGCGAGTGCCATGGAGGTCCTCGGCGACCCGCGGCGAGCGCTCGCCGATCTGCGCGTGCTGGCCGGCCAGGCGCCGCCGCCGCCCGCCGCGGTGTGCCGCTACGCGACGCTCGCAGTGCGGGAGGGCCGGGGTCGGGAAGCGGAGACGTTCCTCTCCTCCTGCGCCGAGCGCGATGCCGGCAACCCGGAGCTCCGCGGCGTGCTGGGCTGGATCTTCCTCGCGCAGGACGAGCCCGGCAAGGCGCGTCCGCACCTCGAGGCGACGTGGGGCACGCCCGTGGCCGAGCGCTACGCCGTGTTCCTGGCGCGCGTGCGGCTCCTGGCCGGAGACCTCGGGGGCGCGGCGGACGCGGCGCTCCTGGCGACGCGAAACGCCGAAGCTGCGCCGGCCGCCTGGACGCTGCTCGGCGACGCGCAGCGGGCCCGGGGCCTCGCGGCACCCGCCGAGGAGGCGTACCGCAAGGCCCTGTCGCTGCGGCCCGGTGACTACGCGGCCTCGGTGAACCTCGGGGTGCTGTGGCTCGGCCAGGGCAAGCCCGCGGAGGCCGAGGCGCTCTTTGCCGCCGCGGCCTCCGCACGACCCGGCGCACCCGAAGCCTGGGCCAACCTGGGGCTCGCCCGCAAGGTACAGGGAGACTACCGGGGTGCCCGGGAGGTCCTCGAAAAGGCCCTCGCGGCGGACCCGGAGTGCGCCCCGGCCCTCAAGGATTTGGGGATCGTGAACGAGAAGTACCTGGGCCGGCCCGCAGACGCCCTGCCGTATTACGACCGCTACCTCGCCGTGCGGCCCGGCGACGCCGAGGTGGAGCGCTGGCGCAAGGCGGCCGCCCGGCTCGCGGCCGGAGGAGGGACGCCGTGAGGCGCGCCGCCGCCCTGGTGTACGCGGTGCTGGTCTCGGCGGCCCTGGCCGCCGGCGCGCAGCAGGCGCCCTCGGCGGCGGTCCCCGCACCGCCGCCGCCGCCGTCGGAAGCTCCCTCAGCGGCCGAGCCGCTGGCGGTGCAGATGAAGGAGGTCGAGATCCGGGGCGAGGTGGAGCGCCCCGAGGTGTTCTACATCATCCCGCGGCGGGAGGCGCGCATGGACTTGTCACCGCTCTCCAAGAACTACCGCGACGAGATCGCGGAGCCGCTCCTGCCCGGCCCCTTCGAGGAGCGGGTTCACCGGGGCGAACCGAACCAACCTTGATCCGGAGTGAGCTCCGGAGTCGCACACTCGGAGGTGTCCACCGATGTTCAGCTCCCTGATTCGAGCCTTTCAGGATGGCGGCTTCTTCATGTACCCCATCGCCATCGGCATGGGGTTCGCCATCGCGGTGACCGTGGAGCGCGCCTACTTTCTCATGGGACGCTTCAACGTCGACGGCGGGAAGTTCTTTGCCGAGCTCAAGAAGCTCCTCGAGCAGCACAACCTGCGCGCCGCGAGCGAGCTGTGCGGGGGTGCCCCGCTCATGCAGGTGCTCAAGGCGGGAATCGAAGCGGCGCCCCGCGGGGAGCGAGCCATCCAGAACGCCATGGACGAGGCCACCCTGGAGCTCCTCCCCGAGGTGGAGAAGCGGACCCACTACCTGTCGATGATCGCGAACGTCTCGACGCTGATGGGCCTCATCGGCACCGTGACAGGGCTCATCCGCTCGTTCAAGGCCGTGGCCTATGCGGACCCGACCCAGAAAGGGGCGCTCCTCTTCAAGGGTATCTCCGAGGCCATGAACTGCACGGCGTTCGGGCTCGTCGTCGCGATCCCATGCATGGTCATCTACACGGTGCTCCAGACCAAGACGACGCACATCGTCGACGAGGTCGACGAGTACTCCGTGAAGCTCATCAACCTCCTCAACGCGCTGCGCGGAGAGAAGTGACGTGGCGGGGATGCGCCCGTCCAGGAGGCGCCATCACCGGAAGAAGGAGTTCGAGCTCGAGCTGATCCCGGTGATCAGCCTCCTGTGCGTGCTGATCCCGATCATGCTCCAGGGCGCCGCCTTCGTGAGGACGGCCGGGCAGGAGGTGAACCTGCCCAGCACCGACGAGGTGCGCTACGTGGGGCAGGCGCCCGCCGAGGCCGGGACGCTGACGCTCGCCCTGAGCGACCGGGGCTTTACGCTCGGCTCCGGCGACCGGATTCTCTCGCGGATCCCCAAGCTCCCCTCCGGGGCATACGACTTCGCGATCCTGGGCCAGACGATCCGCGAGGCCAAACAGCGAGCCCCTTCCCAGAGCGCCATCGTCCTCCTGATCGGGGACCGCATCCTCTACGAAGACATCATCCACGCCATGGACGAGTGCCGGCCGTACTTCCCGTCCATCGCCATGGCCGACCGCGTCGAGACCGTGGACTAGGGGCCTCTCCATGCCGTTTGCGCCCACAAAACGCAAGAAGCACCGCCGGGAACGCTCCAAGGAGATGGTCCTCCAGATCACGTCCCTGGTAGATGTCTTCACGATTCTCCTGATCTTCCTGCTGAAGACGTACTCCACGGGGTTCATCATGCAGATCGTGGAGTCGATCAAGCTTCCAGTCTCCTCAGCCCGGGCCGAGCTCAGCCCCGCGGTGACGGTGGCGCTCAACCGCCAGCGCCTGTTCGTGGACGGTGAGCTTCTCGTGCCCGACCTGGCGCCCTACGAGAAGGCGGACGACCTGCTCGTCCAGCCCCTCTTCGCCGCCCTGAAGACCCAGGCCGACCGCCTCAAGCGGGTGTCGGCCGCGAACCCCAACGTCGTGTTCACGGGCGAAGTGATCATCCAATCCGACCGCCAGGTGCCGTTTCGCCTCCTGAAGAAGATCATCTACACTGCCGGCCAGGCGGAGTACGTGAACCAGTCCATGGCCGTGGTCCAGAGGAGCGAGTGATGGGCCCGCTGCTACGGGCACTGGATCGCCTGCGGACCGCCCTGCGCCCGGCGGGGGCGGCCGGTTGCCTGCGGGTCGTGGTCGAACGCAGGGGCGAGGTGCTCGCGGAGGTGGGATCGGCCATCGGCACGGTGCGGTGGGGGAGTGCCCCGGGCGCCGACCTCTCGTACCCCGTCGAGGGTGTGCGGGGCGCCGAGGTCCTGTTTCGGACGAGCCTGAGGGGCCCGAGGCTCCTCCTCAAGGAGGGGATGCGCGGCGAGCTGCAGGCGGCCGGTACCCGGCTCTCCCTGGACCAGCTCGAGCCCTGGGGGCTGGTACGCGGTTTCGGTCCCTGGCGAGGCGTGGACGTCACCGCCGCCATGACCGGGCGCGTGGAGTACCGCGGCCTCACCGTCTCCTTTGAGCTCGGAGCGGCTCCGGCGTCCGACTCCCGGCGGCCTGCGAAGCCCCTGGACAAGCGCTTCCGCCGCCGTCTACTCCCCGGCCCGCCGACCCACCGGGTCCCGATCACGCCCGTACCCGCCCGATTCCGGCGCGACCTCCTGCAGCGGCGCGACCGGCCCTTCGCGGTCATCGCCTGGAGCATCTACGGGGTACTGACGCTCTCGGTGGGAATCCTCGTGACCCGGCCCTACCCCAAGGAGCTCGAGACAGCCGAGACGGCCCAGCAGTTCGCGAAGCTCATCTACGAGGCGCCCCAGGCCCAGACGAAGGTGCGCCAGGAGATCCTGCAAAAGATCGAGGCAGAACGCCGCGTCGCGGCCGCCGAGCGGGCTCGTGCCCAGGCCGAGAGGCCCCAACTCACCGACGCCATGGGCGCCCGGGAGGCGCCGGCGAAGCGCGGAGAGGCGAAGCCCGCAGCGCGGCTGCCCGCGTCCCGCGCGGAAAGCGCCCCGACCGTCGCGTCGGACGGTGAACGGGCGGCTGGCGGCGAAGGCGGCGGCGGTGGGGGTGGGCAGGGGGGCGGCGGCGCAGGAAGCGGCGGCGGTTCCGGGGGCGGGGGGGACGGTTCGGGAGGCGGTGGTGGTGCTGGCGGTGGCGTCGGAGGGGGCGGCGGCGCCGGAGGCCCAGGGGGCGGACCCGGCTGGGCAGGCCCCGTGGGCCACACCGAGGCGCTTCGACAGTCCGTGTCGGGAAAGGGGCTCCTGGGCGTGCTCGGCGGGCGCGGCGGTGCGTCCCGAGCGCGGGTCGGAGGCGCCGTGTTCCGGGGCGGAGGCGGAGGCGGGGGAGCGGACCTCGACCAGGTGCTCGACCGTGTTGGCGGGCTGCGGATGGCTCCCGGAACGCCTGGGGCAGGCGGCGGAGGGGGCACCGGCGGCGGGTGGGGCGGACCCGGGGGGGGCGGGGGTGGCGGAGGCGGGGGTGGCAGTGGCGGCGGACGGGGTCTCGCCCGCGGCATCGACGAGGCGGCGAGGCAGGTCGCGTCGGCCCCCGCCAGGGCTCCGCAGCTCGAGGAGCGAAAGGACGTGGCGGTCCAGGCGAAGGAAACCGACGTCGCTCCCGACGCCCTGTCGCTCAAGGAGGCCACCGCGGCCATCAACCGCACCGTGGCCACGTACCTGGGCGGCATCCGCTACCTCTACAACAAGGAGCTGAGGAAGAACCCGGACCTCGAGGGCAAACTCACGGTGAGCCTCACCATCGCCCCGACGGGCGCGGTGGCCGAGTGCCGCGTGGTGGATTCCACGTTGAACGCGCCGGAGCTGGAGAAGGCCGTGCTGGAGCGGATCCGCAAGTGGACCTTCCCGCCCGTGGCGAAGAAGCCGATCACCGTCACCTACCCCTTCGTCTTCTTCCCGACGATGTGAGGCCGTCGTGAAGGGCGTCCTCCTCGCGGTGTCCTGGGTGCTCCTCGCCGCCGCGGTTCCGGCACCGGCCACGGCGACGGAGCCCGGAGCCCGCGCGGCCGCCGAGCTTCGGCTGCACGGCCTCACCGCCGCCGGGAACGAGGCGGGGCTCGGAGCGCTGGCGGCCGACGCGGCGGCGCCTCCGGTCGTGCGGGGCCGCGCCCTCTTTGCCCTCTTCTCGCGCCGGCCGCTTCCTCTTTCCCAGGCTGATCGGCTCCGGCTCCTACGAACCCTCGGCGACGCCTCCCCCGAGCTACGAGGGGCGGCGCTCCGGTGCGTGGGGCAGGCGCGAGAGCGGACTCTGGAGAGCGAGGCGCTGCGGCTCGCGGCCGAGGACCCGGACCCGCAGGTGCGGGTCGAAGCCCTTCGGGCGGTCCGGGGTTGGACGCGCCAGGGGCACCTCTACTTCCTCCAGCAGGCGCTCGGCGCGAGCTCCACGGCGGTGCAGGCCGAGGCCCTGAAGAGCCTCGCCCGGCTGGAGTTCCGGGACGTGCCTCCCGACATCGTGGCGTACGTCCAGGGGTGCACGGGGCCCAACCAGCCCGTCGAGGTCCGGCTGCGCGCCCTGGAGGCCCTGAAGGCCTGGCGCAAGCTCGACTGGGCCGAGGTGCGCGACGTGCTCTTCGAGGCCGAGGACTCCGAGAGCCTGCGGCTGTTCGCCGTGGCGGCGAGCGACGGAGTCGGCCCCGTCGACGAACGAAACCGCATCCTCGTCGACATCCTCTCCTCCGACCCCTCCCAGCGGCTCGCCTGGGAGGCCTTCCAGCGCCTTCGCCGCGCGGGCGGCGACGAGTCGAACCTCCTGAAGGGCGTCGCCCGGTTCCTCGCCTTCTCGGGCCGACGAAACGCGGCCACCGAAGAGATGGCCGCCTACCTCCGCTCGCGAGGCCTGCGCGCCGACTACCGCTCGGGCGCGTGGAAGATCACGCGGCCCTGAGGGGGTCCGGCTCGCGGAACGGGTCTGTCCGTCCGTTGGTCGGCAATCTCCACGGGTCTTCTTCCCCGAGGGAGGCTGAACGCGTTCGGGCAGCTGCCCGCGTGGCGGCCGCGTCCCGCTTGGATCTCTATCAACATTGATCCATCATCGTCCCGATGACCGGACACGACGTGCTTGCCAAGCGCAGAGCCGCCGGGTGGACCCTCGACCGTGTGAGAGGGAGCCACCACGTCATGGTCAAAGACAACAAGGCTGTGCCCGTGCCGATTCACAGCAAGAAAGACCTGGGCCCCGATCTGCTGGCCGCCATCCAGCGCCAGACCGGTGTCCGACTCAAGGGGTAGCGAGGTGTGCCCATGAACGTTCACTTCCCGGCTTTGCTTCGGCCCCAAGAGGGCGGCGGGTACTTCGTCGAGTTTCCCGACCTGCCCGACACCTTCACCGAGGGAGAAAGCGAAGACGCTGCGCTCTTCAACGCCGCAGAGGTGCTCACTGCCATGCTGGATTGACGGCTCGACAACGATCAACCCGTTCCCGAGCCCTCGGACAACCTAGAGGGCGCCCACCGTATCGCACCCGACGCGAAGACCCAAGCTGCGCTCCTTATCCGCCAGGCGCGGGGAGAGCGGTCTCTGGCTGACCTCGCGCGAGCCCTCGACACCTCGTGGCCCGCGGCAAAACGGCTCGAAGATCCCCGCCACTGGCCTAGCTTGAAGCAGCTCGAAAAGGCGGCGGCCGCTCTCGGCAAGAAGCTGGTGCTGACGTTCGAGTAGCCTCCAACCGGCCCGAGTTTCTCCACAGATGACGTAGCTGCCTACCTCCGCTCCCGCGCGGTCTGCGCGCCGACGACGCCGAACGGCTGTTGACAGCGCCGCCGGCAGGGCGCAACCGTGGCGCCCGCTGGCGCTATCCCTATTCTTGCCTGGGGTAAGGGCGCCCGGAGGGTCGGCGGAAACGGGCGCGGTCCATCCGAGGCCGGCGTGGGGAGGCACGGGGCGCGCCACCGCCGCAGACCGGTCGTTCCGGGGATACACCAAGAAACACGCGCGCTCGAAGGCCGCCCGCGGCGGCGGTGAAGGCGGTTGACCGCGCGGGGAGCCATGGAGTAGAAGAGCCCAAGACCCTGGGGAAGGGGGGAGCGATGGGAAGCCGTTTCCTGCCTGCAAGACCGTGTGGCCGCAGTCGGCGCGAAAGCGCCGGGGCGGCCACGTTTCGTTTGCGCGCCCCGGACCGAGGGCGGCCAGGGCTTCGCTCCCAGGGGAATCCGGTCCTGAACACGCGGCGGCTGCGCCCATCAATGTTGTTCGCGGTTCGTCTGGAGATCTTCACTCTTGCAGACGAGCCTCTGTACGGCGTCATGGGGAACAGGCGCGCTGGGAATAAGCGTCATAAGGAACCAGCGTACCCGAGGCTCCCCCGTGGCGAGCGCGGACACCTTCGTGGCCCCCGAACTTTGACACCTCACGGAGCATAAACCTCGTTGTTTCAGTAAGTTGAGATTTGGAAGGGGGGCGATTTTACACTACAACATGAATCCTCACAGAGTCGCGGGGATCGGTGGTACGCCCAGGGCGTGCAGCAGGGCGGCCTGATCTTTCGTGGGCCGCGTCGGGACAACGAGCGCCTTGCCGTCGGTCTCCAGTTCCCCGGCCTTGATCCGCCGCAGCGATTCGATCGCCCGGGGCACTGATGTGTCGAGGGGGCGGAGCTTTCGGCGCATCCATCGTTCGACCTGAAGGGCGATCACGCAGACGAAGACGTGCGCACGAATGCGGTGTTCGGTCCAGTGGAACACCGGTCGCACGAGGAGCGTGCTCTTCAGACACCGCCATCCGCGTTCGATTTCAGCCAGTTCCTTGTAGCGCCGGACGACCTCCTCGGGCGAGAGGACCGTGTCGGTGGTCTCCAAGAGGAGCACGCCGTCGATCTTCGCCTCCCACAGGAGCGCCTTTCGGTCTTTGGCGACCTCCACCGCCCCCTGGGAGAGCGTCACGTCGTAGAACCCGAGCAGACCCCGATCTCGCAGGTGATCGCGAATGCGGTCATAGGTCCCCTGCGCCGTGGGCTTGCGTCCCCGCGCGCCGGGGGAGCGGAGTTTGCGCAGTTGCTCTGTGATCCACCCGTCGATCTCCTTGAGCCGTCGATGCCGAACCTCACGAACCTCACGGGCCATCTGGGGTGAGTAGGCGACGACGAAGCGCACCTCCTCCCTGACATCCTCGAAGAACTGCTCGTCTTGCCCCTTGCGATCGAACGTCGAGTAGAGCGCCCCGATCACCTCTCGGGCATGGGCGTTGCGACGCAACGGGTGAGCTACGATGAACCCCACCCCTTCGGCGAGCAGCGTTTCGAGGTTGCCGTCGGAGAGCATGCCCCTGTCCCCCACGAACACCACGCGCCGGAGCCGGAAGCGCTCCTTGAGGTCCCGAACCACCTCGGTCACCGTCGCCTTGTCCACCGTGTTGCCGGCAAAAACATGGTGCAAGAGAGGGATCCCCTCCTGCGTCACCACCATCCCGATGACCACTTGGCGCCTGTCGCTTCGCCCGTCCCGGCTGTAGCCGAACCGGCGCATGTCGCCGTCCCCCAGAGAGCGATCCCCCTCGAAGTACGTCGATGTGATGTCGTAGAAGACGAGATCGACGGCCTCCGCCTTCCCCAGGAGCTTCTTCGCGATCCTCGGCTCCGCCGCCACCTTGACGTCGATCAGCCGGTCCATCGCTCGCAGCAGGTGGTGGTAGGAGGGTTTGTCCTGCCCGCCACCATAGACGCTGTCCATCCAGTCGAGCAGCGCCCACTTGCTCCGTGGCTCGCACAGGCGGTTGACCACCAGAAGGCGGATCAACTCGGCTGCGCGAAACGCTGCCTCGCCGTTGATCCCCGCCTCTGCCAGTGCCTCAGACAGGCCGAGTCGGTCCCAGACGCTCCCCACGGCGTACACGTGGCCGAAGTCGCGGGCTGAGAGCAAGGCCGTGGGCATCGCCCTCGCAGACGCAGACACTGCCGGTCCGCCGGCCGCACGAGCGAACCCATCGGCCAGGTTGCGCAGGGTGTCTGCCCCGAGCTTCTCCAGAGGACCGAGATTCACCAGGACGCGACTGCGCGGAGCCTTGGCCTTCCCCGGGTCCCGGTAGCTCTCGCATACCTGGACGGACGTGTAAACCTTGCCGCGCTGCTTTTGGCGGTGGAGGCGGACATACATGCCCTACACGATACCACATTCCATCGCCGAATAGAACCATGTATCTACATATTTATACGCTACACACTGCCGACCACAAAACAACCTTTCTATGTAAATTCAATATGTTATGAGGAAATTAAGGCCGGAGAGGTGTCAAAGTCCGGTGGCCCTCGACAACTGGCTCTTCCGCGCTTTGCGGAAGTGGACGAAGCGGCGACATCCGAACAAAGGCCCCCGGTGGCGGTGGAAGGCCTACTGGTCACTGGGGGATAGAGGATGGTTCGTCGTGCGGGTGAAGACGAAGCGGGGGCAGCGTCTCCATCGGCTCATTCGGACCACGAGCGTCTCGATCGTACGGCACATCAAGGTCCTTGGGGAAGCCAACCCCTTCGACCCGAAGTACGACGGATAGTTCGCAGAGCGAAAAGCCGGGAAAAAGCGCTACCCGGCCCGTGGCAGCTAGGCGGAACTGCGGGCGATCACGGCTGTGTCAACGGGAATCCACCCTCCTCGTTCGGCGCGGCGTCACCGGGGCTCTCCAGGAGTCCTTTGTGAGTGCTTGAGCCGTATGAATGGAAACGTTCACGTACGGTTCTTAGAGGGGCCGGGGCGGGCAACCGCCCCCGGCCTACTCGGTCCCTTGGAGGACAAAATGCATGCGCTTTGTAGAATTTTGATCGCAGTAGTTGCTCTGGTTCTGGCTCTGTCTCCCGACGCCAAGCCCGGTGAATCCGATGTCGGCATTGTTCTCATGCATGGGAAATGGACAGGTCCAGCCGCCCCTCCCATCCAGTTTCTTGCAACAGCGCTAAGAGCCGAGGGCTTCAAGGTAATTACGCCCATCATGCCTTGGGGACTAAAAAGGATGTACGACGCCGATTACCCAAGGGCCCTTTCGGAGATTGAAGCATCGGTGGAGATTCTTCGGAAGAAAGGGGCAAAGCACATCATTGTCGCCGGCCATAGTTTTGGGGCTAATGCTTCCATACCCATCTTCTACAGTGCCCTGCGAGAAGTTGGGTGATATCAGCTAGTTGAGAAGGCGCAGAGGGGCCTTGGCACTACACATTGGCTTCGTGCTCGGCGTTCGAGGGGCATCTGAGAGGTGCCTGACGCACCGTGCGGGGC
>JACRMM010000057.1 GCA_016214985.1 Deltaproteobacteria bacterium
CGTCTGGTATTCTCTCATGGGGGACCTCCTTCTCTGTGTGCTTTGAGCGGCTCACAGGTCGGAGGTTTCCCCACTATTCCCGGATCTGTCAAACTTTTGGGGTCCCCCGGCAAAGCCGGGGGCTTACCTATGTTTTAGTTACAGGGTGACGACGAGGTCCGCTTCGAACGCCGGGTTCTCCCACTGCCCGGTGAGGAGCGGATAGCCTCTGGGGTTGCACACGACTTCGGTGCCCTTGAGCCGGTAGCGCAACGACCGGTGGGTGTGGCCGTGGATCCACAGGCGGGCACGGTTCTGCCCGATCAGGCCGTCGAGGTCGCTGGCGAAGGCGGCCGAGAGGAGCGCGGTGCGGTACTCCCTGACGACCGAGCGGCGGGACGGAAGGTGGTGGGTCACGACGACGGTGGGGCCGTGGTGAGGGTCGGAGAGGGTCGCGGAGAGCCATCGCAGGTTCTCGGCGTGCAGGCGCGCCCAGCCTTCGGGCGTGAGCCTCCGCCACCCCTGGCGAATCACCTGGAAGTCCCTCATCGACCGCTGACAGTGATTCATGGCGAGAGTTGCCCGCTCGGGGCCGAACAGGGCGAAATCGGTCCAGAGCGTCGTCCCGACGAAGCGGACGCCCTGGTAGGTCCAGGTGTCGTTGGCAAGCACGTGAACGTGTCCGGAGCGCCTCCCCTCGGCCCGCAACCGCGACAGTGCGGTGTCGACGTCATGGGTGTAGAACTCGTGGTTGCCGGGTACGTAGATCACGGGTCTGGCGAATGTGCGCGCCGCCCACCTGACGCCCTCCGTCCCGACGTCCACGTCACCGGCAAGCACGACCACGTCGGCGTCCACCCGCGGGAGGTCCAGAGGGCGCCGGTACTCGAGGTGCAGGTCGGAGAGAACGTGGAGGCGCATCGGCTCCGTTCAGCGAGACCGGGCATACTGGGTCGGGCGGCCCAGGTGACCGTTTGGCCGCGTCAAGTCTGCGACCCCAGCTGAAGCCCGGCGACGAACGGCGTGTGAACGGCGGCATGAACCACGGTCTGCAGGCGCGTCGTGGCTTCGAGCGCGAGGCGGAGCAGGTAGCGCTCCTCGACCGGGAGCGCCGCGGGAGAGACGTAGGCGCAAGGTTCTGCACCGGCCTTGAGCGCCTCCGCCTGCGCCGCGAACAGGAGGCGCAGGAAACACTGGTAGGCGCCGCGGATGAGACGGCTCTCTTCCGTCGGCACGACGCCTCTGTGCTCGAGCTCTTCGATCCGCTCGACCGTGGAGAGGGCTGTGATTCCGTTGAGCAGTGCGAGCAGGCGGGCGCACTCGACCACGAACCGCACGCCCGACTCCTTGAGGTCGAGCTGTCCCTTGTGCGGCCCCGACCTCTCGGTGATGAAGCCCTTGAAGAAGGTCAGCGGAACCTTGTGATGCGCGGCGTCCTCGAAGAGGCTCCGGATGAGCTTGTGATTTCCCTGGACGCCCTCCGTGACGAACGCCCGGAGCCGGGCGGCTAGGGAGACGTCGCCCCACAGGGGCACAAAGTCGTAGAAGACGGTCGTCTGCCGGATGGCCACGGGGTCGCTCTCCGAGAACCAGGAGGTCACCGCCTGTTTCCACTCGGCCAGCGGTCGCCTCCACGACCGGTTTTCGCTCATCACGCCACCTTCACATCGCGGAAAGCCGATCCGGGTCATGGCGTCGGTGAACCGCGCCCCCAGGTCCGTGAAGTAGGCTTCGGCTCCGGCGCGGCGTTCCGAGGGCGCATCGGCGAGGATCATCCCGTGGTCCTGGTCCGTGGCAAAGTGATTCTCGGCGCGGCCGTGGCTCCCCATGGCGATGAGGCAGAAGGGGAGCGGAGGCGGGCCCTTCCCCTGCGCCTCCATCTGGCGCAAGCAGATCTCGAGGGCCTGCCGGTGCAGGTCCCGGTTCACCGAGGAAAGGATCTGGCTGACCTCGGTCGCGGGGACGTTGTCCTCCAGGAGAGACAGGCAGATCTGCTGGCTGCGGTCGTGGACCTCCGAGAGCGCGGCGATGTCGCCGGCCTTCTCGATCCGCTCCACCAGGGAGAGCGTCTCCCGAGAGCTGTGGGCCAGGACGTCGCGGATGGACAGGAGCCCGACGAGGCGGCCGTCGTCGACCACGGGGAGGAACAGCACCTTGTGGGTCCGCATGAACCCCATGGCCTTGTAGAGGTAGGCGTCCGACGGCACCGAGTAGATGGGCGTGCTCATGATCTCCTGCAGGAGCACGTCCTTGGGGTCCAGGTTGTTGGCGAGCACCCGCAGGACCAGATCCCTCTCGGTGACGATCCCCACGGGCCGGCCCTGGTCCTCCACGATCACGGCACCAGCGCCGGCCTCGCGCATGGCGTTCGCGGCGTGGCCCACCGTCGCCTCGCCGGAAAGGGTGAGCGCGGCGGGAGCCATGGCGTCGCACACCCGCCGGCGGAAGGGGAAGGTCTCGACGTGGCCGAGGCCGGACCGCCGCCCGTGGGCCAGGACGTCGCGGAGCACGTCTTGGAGGCGCTCGGCCATGGTGGCCGCAAGGACCTGACCAACGGAGGGGTAGCGGTCGGTCAGGTCCTTCAGCACCGAGGGGGGAAAGGTGATCACCTCTCCGGGCCCGACGACGCGAACCGACACGGGCGACGGCTCGTGGGTGAACATGGAGAGGAAGCCCATCAGCTGGCCGGGCTTTGCCACGCTGAGCGCCCGCTCCTTCTCCGGGGGACCCGACAGGACCTCCGCCGTGGCGGTCGAGAGGTAGAAGACTCGCTCGGGCTGTGCTTCGCCCTGTCGAAACAGGTACGTCCCGGCCGAAACCGACACCCGCTCCACCGCGTTCTGGAGCTCTGCGAGCGCCTCGGGGGGCAGCCCTTGCAGCGCGGGAATGTCCCGGAGCAGAGCGTCGATCTCGGGGCCGGGGCCCTTCATGGTGGACCCCCTGGCCGCTGCGGGCACCGGGCCCGGTAGATCCCTCCCTTCGGAAGGAGACTGCGCATCCAATGAGGCCACTTCGCTTCTCCATCACGGACGAGGTTCTGGCGCTCGGGGTCCGCGGCGCGTGCGCGGTCGTGAGCGGGCTCGACAACCGGTCCTATCACTCGGCGTTCGACGAGTACCGCCGCAGACTGGCCGAACGACTTCGGGGCGAGCTCACCGAGGCGCTCGTCGCCTCCGACCCGGTGTTGCGGGGTTTCCGGGATCTCCACGATGCCGTCGGCCGCTCGAACCGTCGCTTCCCGTCTTCTGCGGAGGCGCTCGCGCGGCTCTTCCTCCGGCGGGGTGTTGTTCCGGCGATCAACCCGGTCGTCGACGTGTACAACGCGGTCTCTCTGGAGACTCGGCTCTCGCTCGGAGCCCACGACGTGGCGAAGATCGAAGGCGACGTGACGCTCCGCCTGACCGAGGGCTCGGAGCGGTTCTTCCCCATGGGCGGCGCCGGGCCGGAGCCCGTCGGGTCGGGGGAGTACTGCTACGTCGACGGGACCGGCGAAGTCCTGTGCCGGCTCGAGTTCCGGCAGGCCGAGAAGACCAAGCTCGCCGAGGGGACGCGCGACTGCCTCTTCCTGGTCCAGGGGAACCGGAATACCCCGCGCTCACAGGTGGAGTCGACGCTGCAGCGCCTCACCGAGCAGCTCCTGTTCTACTGCGGCGGTCGGGTGGAACACCGGTGGATCGCCGGCGCGTAACCAATCGGTGACCGCGCCGCGCTGCCGCACGGCGCCGGCGGTGCCTCTTATCACGTCCGCGTTGCTCTGAGCACGACGCCCGGCTGAACGTCCCCGGCCAGGGCCGCTTCGATCCCCGATCGTCTTGCCGACATCAGCCCTCCTTTCCTTCTCAAGACGCGTGCGGGAGGTCCGCCCGCTGCCTCAGCGCCGCCCGAGTCGCCTCGGCCGTGGCAGCGCTGAGGCGAGAGCCACCCTGGAGCTTACACTCGCGGCCTGCCGGACGGAAGCACTTGTACCATAGGAACAAATGTTGTATAGGAGGAAACTGATGGCTCGGGGCCTCTTTTCCGTACACGGAGGGCATCGATGAGCACGAGAGGTGGTGGCGAGGGCATTGCCCACATTCTCTGGGAACTGAAGGCGGGCAAATCCGCTCTGGATGTGTGCAAGGCCTATGGTATCTCCGCGGAAGCCCTGGAGTCCTGGCGCAAGGATTACGGCGGCTTGGCCCCCTCCGAGATCGACCGGTCGTGGAGGGTCGAGGAAGACGCAGTGCTGCGGCGCACCCTTGGCGGTTCGCGGAGATAGGGGAGAGCGCTACCGCGGACCCTTTCGCAGCGGCGTCAGGAGGGATTCCAGACCGTTTGTCTTGATCTCGTAGGCGAGACCCAGGAGCTCTCCCAGAGGCCCTCGGGGGAAGCCGCGTCGGGAAAGCCACACGAGGTACGGCTCCGGAAGGTCGAGCAGACGCCTCCCCTCATAGCGGCCGTAGGGCATGCGCGCGTCGGCGAGCCGCAGGAGGACCGACGGATCGCCCCGCTCTCCCGCACCCGCGGAGTCCGGGGGACGCCCGCCGGGGCGCTCGCCGGTGGGGGTCACGCTGCACCCTTCGAGTCAACGAATGCGTTCATGGCGATGAGACTATCGCAGCCGCGCACGGGGCTGAAGCTCTTTCTGAAGGGCGACGGCTAGCTCGGCAGGCGCCCCTTGCGCCGCACCCCAAAGCCCACTGGAAGTGACGGGGTTCCTCGTGGTTCCACCGGGCACGCGGCGGGCGCCACGTCCTGGTCCAGAATCGCGATCCTGTGGACCAACTCCAAGAGCGCCTCCCGAAGAGTCTCCGGCGGGTCGAGAAAGCGCAACCCCATGCCTGGCTCCGAAGGGCCATCCGCGGCTCCGACCCAGACGACCTGCGCTGCCACGGCCACCTCGTGAAGGAGGCCGACGGTGAACACGAGCTGGAGCACCGTGCCCACGGGCGCCGGAGCTTCGGTGGAGACGAACATGCCGTCGGCCGAGATGTTGCGGCTGCACGAGATCAGGTAGTTGCCTTCGTGGGCGTAGTCGACGCGAAACCGGGCCACGGCGCGCGGGACGGCCCTTATGCCCTGTACCGACATGGCTTCTCCTTCTCCTGGGCGGGCCCGAGAACCCCGGCGTGATTCCGTGGGTGGTGCGGCCCCACCGCGTGACTATCCATCGACCGCAGCTCCCAGAAGTTGAGCGACGCGAGGGTCCTCGCGGCCGTTTCCTCCCGGTGGCGACTCGGGCTACAATCTACCGCTCCGACGCAGAGCGCCCGAGGGGTGCTCCCCGTCCCCTCGGGCCCGAACTGACGGGCCTCATCCCCGAGGTGCTTCCCTCGCACGCCCACGGAGCCGGCATGAACCTCGTCGATCTCCGGATGTTGCAGACGCTCAGTGCCCGAGCTGCCTCCTCTTCCCGGGGCAGGGCCACCCACAACCTCCACCCGTGCCTCGAGGACCCGGTTCAGCGGTTCCTCAACGCCATGGAGCCGGGGACCTACGTGCGGCCCCATCGGCACGGGCCGGAGCGCTGGGAGCTGTTTCTGGCTCTGGCGGGAGGAGCCGCCGTGCTCTGCTTCGACGAGACCGGCCGGGTGGGGGAGAGGGCGGAGATCTGCGCCCGGGGGCCGCTGCTGGCCGTTGAGGTGGGGGAGGGCTCGTGGCACGCGGTCGCGAGTCTCGCGCCGGGCACTGTCCTCCTCGAGCTGAAACCCGGCCCCTACGTTCCACCCTCCGACAAAGACTTCGCGGACTGGGCGCCGGCGGAGGGAACGAGCGGGGCGACCGAGTTCGCGGCCTGGCTTCTCGTGGCCCGCGAAGGAAGTCTTCCCCCGGGGCGTTCGACGTGAGGCAGGCCCCCCGTGCCCGATCTGGGTCCTTGCCTGCGCCGCGGCACCTGCCTCGGCGAGACGGCCCGTTCACGGGGCTGCGCGCTGCGGCCCGGTTCTGCGGTAGTGGAACACATGGCCACGACCAACGCCCAAAGGTTCCTCAAGCAGAAGAAGATTCCCTATGAGGTGCGGGAGTACGACTTCAAGGTCAAGGGCGCCGACTACGCGGCGGAAGCGCTGGGCTGGCCCCCGGAGGCCATGATCAAGACCCTCGTGGTGGCGCTCTCGGACGGGAGCCACGCCCTGTGTCTCTTGCCGGCCGGGGTGGAGCTGTCCCTCAAGGCACTGGCCCGGGAGGCGGGCGTGAAGTCGGCGCGGATGACGACCCCCGAGGAGGCGGAGAAGCTCACGGGCTACCACGTCGGCGGCATCAGCCCCTTCGGCACCCGAAAGGCGCTGGCCGTGTGGCTGCACGCTCCCCTGCTCGCCTTCGAGACGGTGGGGATCAACGGGGGCCACCGCGGGCTCATCGTGTTCCTCGACCCCAGGGCTTTTCGGGAGACCCTGGGAGCCCGAGTGGCAAACCTGGCGGCGTAACGTTGCTCGCGGAGACCCGCTCTCGCGCCGCGGCGAGCACTTTCCTTACAGGAGTCGGTGCCCATGGACGACATTCTCTCCCAGATCGCCTCCCAGGAGGAGGCCACGCTTTCCACCCTCTTCGAGTTCCTCCGAATCCCCTCGGTGAGCACCGATCCTGCTCTCGCCGGCGAGGTGAAGCGGTGCGCGATGTGGCTCGCGGACCGCTTTCGAGAGGCCGGGTTTGCGGCGGGCGCGCACCCCACGGGGGGACATCTCGCGGTCGTGGCCGAGTGGCGCGGTGCCAAGGGGGCGCCAACGGTGCTCGTCTACGGCCACTACGACGTGCAGCCCGCCGAGCCCCTGGACGCCTGGACGTCGCTGCCCTTCGAGCCGGTCGTCCGCGACGGCAACGTCTGCGGCCGCGGCGCAAGCGACGACAAGGGGCAACTCCTCTGCCACCTGGCCGGTGCGGCAGCGCATCTCAAGGCGCGCCGCCGACTGC
This sequence comes from Deltaproteobacteria bacterium, assembly GCA_016214985.1. Lineage (GTDB taxonomy): Bacteria > Desulfobacterota > Deferrisomatia > Deferrisomatales > JACRMM01 > JACRMM01. Next base: position 6,868 of record JACRMM010000057.1, read on the forward strand.
CGGTGAACCTCGTCTTCCTGATCGAGGGAGAGGAGGAGTCGGGGAGCGTCCACCTGGAGCCGTTCCTGGAGGCGAACCGCGAGCGCCTCACCTGCGACGCCGTGGTGGTGAGCGACTCGAGCCAGTTCGCCGCCGGCGTGCCGGCGCTGACCTACGGCCTCCGGGGTCTCGCCTACCTGGAGGCAATCCTCACCGGGCCCGACCACGACCTCCACTCCGGCTCCTTCGGCGGCGCGGTGCGGAATCCCGCGAACGCCTTGGCGGCCATGATCGCCGCGCTGCACGACGACGCCGGGCGGGTGGCGATCCCCGGCTTCTACGACGACGTTCGTCCCCTGGAAGCGTGGGAGCGAGAGGCCTTCGGGCGGCTTCCCTTTGACGAGGCGGCCTACCGCCGCGGCCTGGGCGTCGACGCCCTCTGGGGCGAGGCGGGCTACTCGACCCTGGAGCGGGTGTGGGCTCGGCCCACCCTCGACGTCAACGGCTTGTGGTCTGGCTACTCGGGAGAAGGCGCGAAAACCGTGCTGCCGTCCAAAGCCGGCGTGAAGCTCTCGTGTCGGCTGGTACCCGATCAGGACCCCGATCGGGTGGCCGAGCTCTTGGAGGACCGGCTGCGCGCGCTCTGTCCGCCCGGCTGCACCGTGGAGGTCCGCCGCCTCCACGGCGCCCGGCCGGTGCTGACGCCGGTGGACGTGCCTGCAGTGGCCGCCACACGTCGAGCGGTGGAGCGGGCCTTCGGCGCGGTGCCGGTCTTGATCCGCGAGGGCGGGTCGATCCCGGTCGTGGAGACGTTCGGCAGGATGTTCGGCGCTCCGGTCGTGCTCTTGGGCTTCGGGCGACCCGACGACCGCGCCCACGGCCCCGACGAGAAGCTGAACCTGGACGACTTCCGCGCGGGCGTCCGCGCGAGCGCCTGGCTGTGGGAGGAGTTGGGGAAGGGCGGCGCGTGAGGTCCCTCCCCGCCCGCTCCTGGCCGATCCTCTTCCTCCTGCCGCTTCTCCTGGGCGCCAAGGGGCCCCTGCCCAGCCGGGTGCCCCAGGAGTTCGAGTTCACGCGGCTCAACCGATCCTACCGCGATCTCGCCGGGGGCGCGGCCCCGGTCGAGTCGGGCCCGCTGCGGATCGACCTCTCGTCCCCTCACCAGGACGTCGCGCTCTCGCGCCACCGGTTGCGGCTCGTCCCTCGGGGCGACGGGACCCACGACGCCGAGCTGTGGGTCCGATTCCAGGGCCGCGGGCGCCTCGAGGCCCGGGTTTCGGTCGGCAGGCTCGGTCAGGACTTCCAGGACCAGCTCCTGCTGCCGGATCAGACGAACCGACTGACAGGGCGCGTGCGGATCGAGCGGGCGCAGGGAGAGTACCGGATCACGACGCTGTCCTTGCCTTCGGACGCCCGGGTCCAGATCCGGAGCCAGGTGGCCGGCGACCTCGTGGGCTGGTGCGAGAGGATGGCGTCGATCCCGTTTTCGCCCGTCGAGTGCGGCGGTCTCGATCGAGCGCTGGCGAGCGCCACCGTTCCGCTGCCGGCTCCGGGACAGACCTACCGGCTCGCCGACGAAGACCTCACGGGCGACGAGCGCCGGCGGCTGGACGCATACCTGGGGTTGGCCGGAAAGAGGTAGGAGGCCGATCGCCGAGAGAGAGCCTCCCCCTCAGTTCCTCAGCCCTTGGATCGGCGCCGGGATCCGGCCGCCCCGACCGATGAAACGCGCACAGGAGACTCGATTCACAGGCATCACCGGCGCCTCGCCCAGAAGCCCACCGAACCGCACCACGTCGCCCGCCACCTTACCGGGCGCCGGGATGATCCGCACGGCCGTGGTCTTGTTGTTCGCCACGCCGATGGCCATCTCGTCGGCGATGATGGCGGCCAGGGTCTCGGCCGAGGTGTCCCCCGGCACGGCGATCATGTCCAGGCCCACGGAGCACACAGCGGTCATGGCCTCGAGCTTCTCGAGGGTCAGAACCCCCTCGGCCGCCGCCCGGATCATGGCCGAGTCCTCACTGACCGGAATGAAGGCGCCGGAGAGGCCGCCCACGGCCGACGAGGCGAAGGCCCCTCCCTTCTTCACCGCGTCGTTCAAGAGCAGGAGGGCCGCAGTCGAGCCCGGCGCGCCGGGGCGGCCGAGCCCCATGACTTCCAGGATCTGTCCCACGCTGTCGCCCTCGGCCGGGGTCGGTGCGAGGGAGAGGTCGAGGATCCCGAACTCCACGCCGAGCCGCCGGGCCATCTCGCGCCCCACCAGCTCGCCCATGCGGGTGATCTTGAAGGCCGCCTTCTTGATCGCCTCCGCGACCTGGCCAAGGTCCGCCGCCGGGTCCAACGCCTCCAGTGCCCGGCGCACGGCGCCGGGGCCCGAGACCCCCACCAGCACCGCCGATTCGGGCTCTCCCGGGCCGAAGAAGGCCCCGGCCATGAAGGGGTTGTCCTCCACCGGGTTGGCGAACACCACGAGCTTCGCGCACCCCAGGCCGTCGCGGTCCGCGGTACGCCGGGCGGTCTCCCGGAGGATCCCTCCCAGCTGCCGGCACGCGTCCATGTTGATCCCGGCCCGCACCGAGGCCAGCGACACCGACGCGCACAGCCGTTCGGTCGTCGACAGGGCCTCGGGGATGGCGGCCAGGAGCGCCCGGTCCACCTCCGTGGCCCCCTTGTGCACGAGCGCCGAGAACCCGCCCACGAAGTTCACGCCCACCTCGGCCGCCGCGGCGTCGACCCCGCGGGCCACCTCCAGGAACGCCTCGGGTTCCCGGCTCGGCACCACCAGGGCCAGCGGCGTGAGACTGATCCGTGTATTCACGATGGGAATGCCGTAGGCCGCCTCCAGCGCGGCCGCCTCCTTCGTGAGCCCCTCGGCCCGCGCCAGGATCTTCTCCCGGATCTTCCGGGCGCACGCCGCCGCGTCCGGGTCGGAGCATTCCCACAGCGACACGCCGAGCGTCACGGTGCGGATGTCGAGCTTGTCATCGGCGATCATGCCGATGGTTTCGAGGATCTCTTCACTGCTGAAGCGCATGGGGACCTCGGCGGGTAGTGGCGAAGACAGCGCGGGGGAGGGAGAGGATCAGCGGCGGCGCATCGGCTGCGTGGGCCCCTCCACCATCCCGTCCTTGCCGGAAGAGGAACTGCGGGACGCAGTCGGATCAGACCCAGTAGCCGACGCCGAGGATCCTGTCGAGGTTGTAGTGGTCGACGACCTGTTCCACGTCCCGCGGGCCTTCGCGCTGAACCGTTCGGAATTTCCGGATGGTTGGGAAGCCGTTCCGTTGCGCTCATTGCGTTTCTTCGCGGCGATTCTGCGCTGGATTCGCCCCCTCAGGAGGCTGGAGGGACGCACACGAACCCAGCGGTGGCGAAGTGCGAATCGAAGGCGAAGGCAGTCGTGATTCCCCGCTGGCGCATCAGCGCGAAGCTCACGGCGTCGGTATAGCTGAAGCCCTGGTCCCGGTCGCGGCGCAGGATCCCCTCCGCTTCATCGTCCAGGTTCGCAGTGGCGCAGCGCGCTCGATCCGCGGGCTGGCGCGCAGGTGATCCAAGAAGGCCACGGCCGGACCGTGGCCCAGCCCCAGACGCAGGAGGAGGTAGCACTCGGCTGCGACCAGGTTCGTGGTCACGAGGCGCTGGTACTCCGTCAGGAGTCGAGAAAAGGCGCTTGCTGCGCGGGCGTGGTAGCGGTCGTCCTCGTCTGCGAGGGCCACCCAGGGCCCCGTATCCACGAAGAGCTCCGCGGCCATCAGCGCCTCGTTGTCCGCACCAGGTGCCGATCCTGCTCGGCCGAGAGGTCCGACCGGCCCGAGCGCCCGAGGCCGACCAATTTCAGCGCCGGATCGTCCTCCGGGGGAATCCAGGAGGAGGTCCACGCCGCGGCGGACGGGCTCTGCCAGAGACGTGTTCTGCCGGGCCCCTACACGTCCTCCCAAACCGCCCGGACGTAGTGCTCCCGGATGCCCCGGTCCTTGGTGACGAGCAGGGCATCCGTCACGGCAGCCTGTGCCACGATCAGCCGGTCAAAGGGGTCTCGGGTCCAGGTCAGCTCAAGCGCCTTGGCCACGACCTGGCCGAACGGCCGGTCGCAGACGCGGAGGCCGACCAGCGCCCCCAGCCCCGCCACCACGGTTCGCCCGCCCTCGCCGAGGCGGCCGATCTCGTGGAGGTACTGGAGCTCCAGCTCCACCATCGGCGACACGAAGAGATCCTCCCGCTCCAAGAGCTCGCGCACCGAGGGTGCAAACCGCTCCGCGAGGCCGGCATAGAGCCATGCCGCGGCGTGGGTGTCCAGGTAGATCACGGCTGCCACTCCCCGGACCAGTCCACGTGCACGATCTCGTCTGGGTCGCACCGCAGGAACGCGTCGCGCCGCACCAGGTGAGAGAGCTTCTCTTGCGGCCCCGCCGGCACGATCCGAAGGACCCGCCCCCGCCGCTCAACCTCGAGGGGGACACCCGTATCCAAGACCTGGTCCAAGAGCCGGTAAATGTTCTCTCTTAGTTTCGATGCGGTGACGGTCATGGGGCACCTCCCGGAGAGCACCACGTCTCCCCCCAGGCTAGCGGCCCCACGTACGGGTGTCAATGAACTTGCCGTACGCCTCGTTGGCTGAAGATCTCCGGTTGAACTTGGCAGGGGCCGCCGGCCGGTGAGAAGAAGCAGGACTTCGGCGGGTGCACACCCCGCGTCCACCATTGAGTTCGAGGGCAGGAGGGACTTGCGCGCCCACGGGTACTTCCTACACCCGGTGCATGTACCGGAAGACCTCGGCGTCCTGGGTCATGACCTTCAGGCCCAGCTCCTCGCCCACGGCCTCGAGGCGGCGGGAGAGCTCGGCGAGGTCGAGGGGGCAGTTCGCCAGGTCGGTGAGCATGGTCATGGCGAAGATCGACCCGCCCAGGATCTTCTGGTTGATGTCCTCGATATTCACCTGGTTCTCAGCGAGCGCGGTGGCGATGGCCGCCACGATGCCCACCCGGTCCTGGCCCAGCACGGTGACAACGACCTTCTTCGACATACGCGACTCCGGTTGCCGGGGCAGTCCCGGACAGGGCAGCGGACTGAGCTCACTCCTCGGACAGCGGGTACCCCCGGGGCGTCACGATCCAGCCCCCGAGGCGTCGGGTGCTGCGGTTGCCCACGATCACCACGCTCATCATGTCCACGGGCGCGGAGGGGACCTGGGCGAGGGTGGTCAGGAGCACCTCCTCGCCGCGTCGCAACGCGTTTCGCACCACCCCGGCCGGGGTCTCGGCCGGCCGGTGCTCGAGCAGGATCTCGCAGGCCTCTTCGAGGTGGCGCCGGCGCTTGCGGCTGCGGGGGTTGTAGAGGGCCACGACGAAATCCGCCGAGGCCGCCGCGGCGAGCCGGGCTCGGATCGTCTCCCAAGGCGTGAGGAGGTCCGAGAGGCTCACGACCGCAAAGTCGGTCATGAGGGGCGCGCCCAGGCGGCTCGCCGCCGCGTGGACCGCGGAGACCCCGGGGACGACCTCGACCGGGACGCGGCCCTGGGGGTCGGCCTCGGCCAGGAGTTCCAGGGTCAGCCCCGCCATGCCGTACACGCCCGGGTCACCGGTACTGACGACCGAAACCGCGCGCCCCTGGACCGCGAGGTCCACGGCGGCCCGACACCGCTCGATCTCTTGGGTCATGCCGGTGGACACGACCTCCTTGCCGGCCACCAGGTCGCCCAGGAGCTCGATGTAGAGCGAGTACCCCACGATCACGTCGGAGGCCGCCAGCGCCTCGAGTGCCCGCTGCGTCATGTGCGCCCGTCCGCCGGGCCCCATACCGATGAGGAAGAGCATCACGACTCCGTCGACCGAGAAGAGGGAAAGGCAGGCCGCAGCGCCACCGCCAGGGTCCAGGTCCGGTCGGCGATCTTCGCCACGAGCAGGCGGCCCCCGCCCGAGGCGAGGAGCGCCGCGGCCTCCGACACGCTCGCCGTGCCCACGGCGCGCTCGACGCGCGCCGAAGGGGTCGGAACCGCCACCGGCGCCAGGGCGGCCGCCGGAAACGTCCGAAACGGCACCCCGAGGGACCGCGCCAACTCGTGGAGGGCCGGCTCCCCAGCCTTTTCGTCCACGCTTGCGACCACGGCGGCCGACAGCGCCGAGAGCCCCCGGGCCGCCAGCGCCGCCCGGACACCCCGAAGAACCGTCTCCGGATCCGCGGCCTTGCGGCACCCCACGCCCAGGTACAGGCACGGCGGCCGGAGTGTAAGCGCCGGCCGAAGCGGCCCGAGATCCCGGTGCGTGACGAGGACGAGCGCCCCCTCGAAGGAGCGCGCCTCGCCCAGGTCGTCCGTGACGAGCGCCAGGTGCGGTGCCATGGAGGCGAAGGCCTCCGCACCCACCGCCTCGCGGTCGTAGACGAGGCCGACCGGGTCGCCGCTCGCCCAGGCAGCGTTGACGGCCACGACCCCCCTTCGGTTGCCGAGCCGAAAGCCGTTCTCCCGGGCCCAGACCTCGATCGCGGGCCTTTCGGCGACGTCCGTGGCCGTCGTGATCACCGGCGTCCCGCCCAGGACCCGGGCGGCCTCGCGCGCGAGGCCGTTGGCACCGCCCAGGTGCCCGGACAGGATCGGCACCGCGAAGCGACCGGCCTGATCGAGGACGACGACCGCGGGGTCCTCGGCCTTGTCCCGGAGCAGAGGGGCCACGGAGCGCACGGCGATGCCGGCCGCCATGACGAACAGGAACCCCCCCGCCCCCGGCCACAGGCGGGCGATCAAGGCGGCGACCGGTTCGTCGAACGCTTGGACCCCCTCGGGCCCCTCGGCGGCGAACCGGCTCGGGGCGTACGCCCGGGTCCCGGGCAGGGCCCGGGCCAAGCGCAGGGCCAGGGCCGCGCCGTCCCGCGTGAGGGAGACGGCGTGGAGCGGCCCCTTCACCCCCGGCCCCGGCGAAACCCGTGGGAGAACTCCGGCGCGTAGAGCCGCGACCGCTCGAACCCGTCCCAGCCCGCCAGGCGCGGGCGCAGCGCCTCGCCAATCAGGATCATGGCCTGGCGGTCGATCCCGGCGGCGGCAGTCCGGGCCGCGATGTCCGCCAGGGTGCCGGTGACCGCGCTCTCGTCGGGCCAGGACGCGCGGTGAACCACGGCGGCCGGGGTCTCGGGCCCGAGCCCGCCGCGCCGGCACGCCTCGACGACCTCGCCGATCCGGTCCACCGAGAGGAAGACGCACAGGGTCGCGCCGGTCGAAGCCAGCCGCTCGAGGCTCTCGGCCTCGGGCACGGGCGTGCGGCCGGCCAGCCGGGTGAAGATCACGGTCTGGGACACGTCGGGCAACGTGAGCTGGGTCCCCAGGAACGCCGCCGAGGCGAACGCCGAGCTCACGCCCGGGATCACGCGACAGCACACCCCGGCGACCTCGAGCGGCACCATCTGCTCCTGAATCGCCCCGTACAGCGCCGGGTCGCCCGTGTGCAGGCGCACGACCGACTCGCCCCGGCGCGCCGCCTCGAGGCACACGGCCGTGGTCTCCTCGAGATCCATGGAGGCGGTGTCGTGGACGCGGGCCCCGGGCCGCGCCCACCGCAGGAGCTCCGGGTTCACGAGGCTCCCCGCGTAGAGGACGACGTCGGCAACGGCCAGCGCGTCGCGCCCTGCCACGGTGATGAGGTTCGGATCGCCGGGCCCGGCGCCGACGAACACCACGGTTGCCGGTTCCCCGTTCCGGACCATGGGTTCGGGATGCTGACCAGGATCGTCAGGGGTCGTCACGGGAGTCCTCGGTAACTTCGGCGGGTTTGGGGAGCCGGATGAGGGTCACAGGGTTCTGGGGATCCATCAAGTGCTTGCCGGCGACCGCGCGCGAGCGCGCGGCGCGGATCTCGGTGAGATCGGGATCGATGCCCGCGGCGCGGCCCCAGGCCAGCGCCTCGGCCAGGGTCTCCACCAGCACGGCCGCGACGACCATGGCTCCCCCTGGCCGGAGCTGCGGCCAGCACGCGTCGAGGACCTCGGCGAGCCGGCCGCCGCTGCCGCCCACGAACACCGCGTCCGGCGAGGGCAGGCCGGCCAGCGCCTCGGGCGCCTCGCCGGCCACCGGCACGAGGCCCGCGACCCGGAAGCGGCGGCGGTTCTCGGCCAGGTGGCCCTGGCCCTCGGCCGTCTTCTCCACGGCGTAGGCCCGGAGCCCGGGCGCCAGGAGGCACGCCTCCACGGCCACCGAGCCGGAGCCCGCCCCCACGTCCCAGAGCACGCCCTCGCGAGGCAGGCGGAGCTGGGCGAGCACCGACGTCCGAACCTCGGCCTTGGTGATGAGACCCCTCCCGTGGGAGAACGCCTCCTCCCGAAGACCGGGCCCGAGCGGCCGCGGGTCGGGCCCGGAGCGCAGGAGCAGCACGACGTTGAGGGCCGAGCCCGTCCATTCCATGAAGTCTGCGGGCGCGCCGCGGGTAATCCTCTCCGAGGGGAGACCCACGTCCTCGGCCACCACGATTTCGATATCGTCCCACCCGGACGCCAGGAGCAGCCGGGCCACCGCCGCCGGGCCGTGGGTCTCGTCGGTCAGGAGCCCGATCTTCGACGCGCCCAGGAGCGGCGCGAGCGCCTCCAGGGGCCGGCCGTGGAGGCTCGCGAACCGGGCCTCGCTCCAGGCTTCTCCGGCCCGGGCAAAGGCAAGCTGGAGGGACGTGACGGCGGGCCAGAGCCGCACCTGGTCACGCGGAAGCCGCCGCAGGAGAGTGGCCCCGATGCCGAAGAAGCCCGGGTCCCCGGAGGCCAGAAAGGCGGCCGTGAGGGCCGGGTCTGCCGCCACGCGGTCCACCGCGGCCAGGACCCTCGCCTCCACGGGCCAGACCTCGCCGCCGAAGTCGGGCACGAGCGCCAGGTGGCGGGCGGCACCCACGAGGAACCGGGCGCCCAGGGCGGCCTCTCGGGCGTCGGCGGTGATCTCCGTGGCGCCCGGCGGGACGCCGATCACGTGGACGCGCGGGGTCATGCAGGGCCCCCGGGCGGCCCGGAGGCCGGCAGTGAGACGCGCGCCAGGCACTCCTTCTGGTAGCCGAAGAGGAGCGCCTCGAGAGGGACGCGGCCCCCGAGGCGCGCCGAGGCGCGGCGGGCCACCTCGGCGGTCAGGGCGGCGAACACCCCGCGATCACCGCCGGCGCGCAGCCGCTCGAACACCTCTCGGGCCGTGTTGGCGCCCAGCGCGGCCTCGGCCTCGGCCGGCGGGAACCCCGCCTCCCCCAGCAGCCGCGACAGGACCGTGGGGTCGAGGGTCGAGTCCTTCACGTGGGTCGCGAAGTGGCCCGCCGCCACCTTGCAGAACTTGGCGAACTGCCCCGCGAGGACGACCCCGAGCCCGCGTCGGGCTGCGGCCTCCAAGGCGTACCCGACGTGGTCTCCCATGAGAACGAAGGCCTCGGGCGACAGCTCCGGGAAGAGCCGGCGCGCCGCGGCCTCACTCGACCGGCCGTGGGCGAGCACCGCCGAGGAGACTCCGGTCGCCCGGGCCACGTCGAGGCAGGCGTCGATCGTGGCCCGCCAGGCGTCGGTCGACATGGGGATCACGATCCCGGTGGTTCCGAGGATCGACAGGCCCCCCTCGATCCCGAGCCGGGCGTTGAGGGTCTTGCGGGCCACCTCCCCGCCCCGGGGCACGGTCACGACGACCCGTAGGGCCGGCGGCACCGAAACTCCCGCCTCGGCCAGGGCCTCCTGTACCGATGTCTCGATCATCGCCCGGGGCACCGGGTTGATCGCGGCGCCGCCGACGGGGGCGGCGAGGCCGGGCTTGGTCACCCGCCCCACGCCTTCCCCACCGTCGATCTCGATCGAAGCCGCCGCGGCGTCTCGGGCGCTCCAGGCGACCGCGGCACGGATCTCGAGGCCGTCGGTCGCGTCCGGATCGTCCCCGGCGTCCTTCACCACACCACAGGAGGCCCAGCCCTCTCCGGCCGCACAACCGACGAGCGGGAACGCCACCTCCCGCGCCTGCGGATCTCCCCAGGGCAGCCGAAGCACCGCCGCCGCCGGCTCGCGGCCGAGGAGCAGGAGCGCCGCGCCCTTGGCTGCGGCCGCCGCGCAGGCGCCGGTGGTGTACCCCGAGCGCAGCTTCCGGCCCGACGCCACCGCCCTCAGACCTCTCCGGCCGCGGCCTTGAGGAGGGCGTTGACGCTCGCGGCTGCCACGTTGCTCCCGCCCTTGTTCCCCCGGCAGGAGAGCCACGGCACGTCGCCGCGCGCCATGAGCGCCTCCTTGGACTCGGCCGCGCCGACGAAGCCGACGACCACACCCACGACCAGGGCCGGCCGCGCCACGCCTTCGTCGATCAGCTCCAGAAGCCGGAAGAGCGCCGTGGGGGCGTTGCCGAAGGCGAAGACCGCACCGGGGTAAGCGGCCGCGGCCCTCTCCACGGCCACGATCGACCGGGTCACACCCCGCGTCCGGGCCTCTTCGGCGACCGTTGGGTCCGAGAGGTGGCAGGTGACCTCGACGCCGAAGCGGCCGGCGCGCACCTTGCTCACCCCGGCCCGGACCATCTCGACGTCGGTGACGATTGGGGTGCCGGCGGCCAGGGCTTCGGCGCCCGCGGCCACCGCCCCGGGGCTCCACGCCAGGATCGGGGCGAACGCTGGGTCGCCGGTGGCGTGGACCACGCGCTGGACCACCGCAGCCTCGGCCGGCGAGAGCCCCGTGAGGTCCACCAGCCCTCGGATGATGTCGAAGCTCTTCTTCTCGATCTCCTCGGGGATGAGGTCGTAGCCCCAGGGACCTATCATGACAGTACCTCCTTGAGCCTCTCGGCTGCGATCTCGGCGAGCTTCGGGTGGATCCCCAGGGGCGGCGCCTGGAGGAGCTCCACGTGGGTGTAGTCTCGGCGCAGGGCCTCGAGCGCCCGCGGGATGTCGTCGAGGACGTGGGCCCCCGCGTAAAGGAAGAACGGCTCCACCACGATGCGGTCTGCGCCCGCGTGCACGCAGTCTGCGACGGCGTCGGCCAGCGTCGGCGCGGCCAGCTGGAGGAACGCCACCTCGACCCAGGCTCCGCCGAGCACGGCCCTCAGGTCGCGCGCGGCGTCGTGGAGTCCCTGGTTGGCCTCGGCGCGCCGGCTGCCGTGCCCGAGCAGGATCACTGCGGTTGCTGGACCCAAGAGCCCTCCTCTCCTGCCGTCGTTTCTGCCCCCGGGACCGTTTGCGAGCGGGCGATGCTGACACACCGCCCGGAGACCGTCAAGGGCCCGCGCCCGCGCGCAGGATCGAGCGCCACAGCCCCCTCCACGTCTCCCAGTCGTGGTCGCCTTCCGCCGTGAAGACCTGGTCCGGGGGCAGGAGCCGAGCGAGGAGGTCATCGGCGGGCGCGAAACGATCCCCGCGGCCGTACCCGAGAAACAGGCGGCCGCGAGTCCGCTCCGAGCTCTCGTACGCCTTGAACAGTGTCCACAGGCGCCTGAAGTGATCCCCCTCCGGAACCGGCCCCGGGTTCCAGGGCCGCACGCCGCCCGCGGCGGCAATCTCCCAGACCAGGTCTGGTTCTCCGAGGTAGGGCGCCAGGACGACCACCCTGGCTACGTCGCCCGGGTACGCCACGTCGTACCACAGGGCCCCGGTGCCGCCCATGGAGATGCCCACGAGCCAGATCGCCTCGTAGCCCGCGGCCCGCGCCGGGGCGATCACGTCCTCGTGGAGCCTCTCGGCGAGGACGCCGCGGCTGTAGTACCCGAGGTGGGCGTCCACCGCCATCAGGTCCGCGGTTGCCCCCGCGTCGCGCGCCGCTGCGACGAAGCCCTCCCGCTCGAAGCTCTCGGCCTCGCTGCCACGCCCCGGCAGGAAGACCACCAAGGCGCCGGGCGCCCGCGCCGCGGCGGCCGGGAAGGAGACCGTGCGCAGGGGCACCGTGGCCCGAGGCAGGCAGCCGCACAGGAGCGCGACAAGGACTCCGGCCCACGCCGCCCAACGTCGTCGCATCTCGGTCTCCTTCTCTCGGAGCCCGCCCCGCGACCGGCTCCGGCCCCTATGCGGTCCCCGTCTCACCGAGCGGCAGCGTGAAGCAGAACGTCGTTCCCCGACCTTCCTCGCTCTCGACCCAGATCTGCCCGCCAAGCCGCTCCACAATTTCCCGGCAGATCGTGAGCCCGAGGCCGGTGCCGAGGGGGTGGTCCTTGCCTGGATCCCGGATCTGGATGTAGCGCTCGAAGACCTCACCGAGACGCTCGCGCGGGATGCCGGGCCCCTCGTCCGCCACGGTCACCACGGCGAAGGCGCCCCGGCGCCGGGCGAGAAGCCGCACCTCGCCGCAGGGCGGCGAAAACTTGGCCGCGTTCGACAGCAGGTTGGCCAGCACCTGCTGCAGTCGGTCCCGGTCGGCCAGGGCCGGCGGGAGGCCCGCCTCGACCTCCGCACCGGCCGACGCGTCCTTGCCGGTGAACAGCGGCCGCGCCAGGTCGAGCGCCTGGGCGAAGGCACGGCCGAGGTCCACCGCCTCGATGTGGAACTCCATGCGGCCCGCCTCGATCTTCGAGAGGTCGAGCAGTTGGTTGATCATGCGCGTGAGCCGCTCCGCCTCATCATGGATGATCTGGATGAACTTGCGGCGCTTCTCGAGGTCGGTCACATCGTAGCGGAGCAGGATCTCCGAGAAGGAGCGGATCGATGTCAAGGGTGTGCGCAGCTCGTGGCTCACGGTGGAGAGAAAGTCGGACTTGAGCCGGTCGAGCTCCCGAAGCCGCTCGTTCGCCTGCTCGAGCTCGGCCGTCCTGCGCCGCACTTTGGCCTCCATCGCTTGGCTGTATGCCTGAACCTCCCCGTAGAGCTGTGCGTTGACCACAGCCAGAGCGAGCTGATTGGCCAGCACCGCGAAGAGGTCGACGAACTCGTCGGTGAAGTGCATCGGCCCCCGGGTCGCGTAGGCGGTCAGCACACCGACGGCCCGCCCCTCGTGGATCATAGGGACGTGGATGAACGCGGTGACCGGAACGTCCTCGGCCAGCAGGCGCAAGAAGCGGGTCTCCTGGATGTTCCGGGCATCGCCCACGACCACGGGTTTCGCGTCGAGGAAACACTGGCCGAAATAGGTGTCGCGCGACGGAGGGGCGCCCGAGAGCGCAACGTAATCGGCGGTCAGCCCGACGCGACTGCGGATCCCCAGGACCCCGCGCGGGTCGAGCAGGCGCACCGCCAGGTGTTCGAAACCGAACTGCCGCTGGATCAGGTGCAGCACGTCGCTGAGGAGCTTGTCCGTGTCCAGGCTCTGGGACAGGGCGTTGCTCGCCTCGTGGAGCACCGAGAGCTCTCGCAGCCGGCGCTCCAGGGTGTCGCGGCTCTCCGCGAGCGTGCGGGTGACCCCGCCGAACACGTCGAGGATCTCGACCGCCCGCTCCCGAGGCCACGCCAGCACGCTCTCGAGGATCGTCCGCGCGGCCGTCGTGCCGAGCGCTCCGGTCAGGCAGCGCTCCGCCGCCTCGATCAAGACCTGGGGAGAGGCCCGCTCGGGAACGGCAGCGAGCACCTCCCGGGCCTTGCCGGCTCCCACGAAGCGCGTCAGCAGCGTCGCCAGGTCGGACCGGGCGATCCACGCGGTTCGAAACGGGGAGACAAACTCACCCGACGGCCGGCCGGGCCGAAGAAGGCTCACAGCGACGAACAGACCGACGTTGAAGACGGCGCTCCATACCAGGGAGTGCGTCCAGGGGTCGAACCCCGCAAGGCCGAACAGCGCCCTGGGCTTGAGCAGCGAGATCCCCCAGGGCCCCCGGGCCAGAATCTCGGCTCCCACCCACCCCGACTCCACGAAACTCGGCAAGAGGAGCGTGTAGGCCCACACCGCGGCGCCGGCGGACAAGCCTGCGAGGGCTCCCGCCCGGCTCGCCCTCTTCCAATAGAGCCCCAGCAGCACGGCCGGGGCGAACTGGGTGACGGCGGAAAAAGAGAGCAACCCGATGTTCACCAGGGTGTGGGACTCCCCGATCCAGCGCTTGAACCCGTACCCGAGCATGACGACGACCAGGATGAAGAACCGCTTGGCGTGGAGCAGAGGGCGGGAGAGGTCCCGCTCGCTCCACCGGCGGAGCACCAGGGGAGAGACGAGATGGTGGAGGATCATGGTCGAGAGCGCCACCGACTCGACGATCACCATGCTCGTGGCGGCGGAGAAGCCGCCGAGGTACGCGAGGAAGGCGAGAAGGGTGTGTCCCCGGAACAGGGGCAGGGAGATGAGAAAGAAGTCGGGCGAACCCGATGTGGCTTCCAGCAGGCCGACCAGCGCGACCGGAAAGACGAGGAGGTTGATCAGGAGCAGGTATCCCGGAAACGCCCACGAGGCCGGGAGCAGGTGCTCTTCCCGGACGTTTTCGACCACCAGCATGTGGAACTGCCGAGGGAGCAGCACCACGGCCGCGGCGGCGAGGACGCTCACGGTCGCCCACTGGGACGGCGTCGTGCCCGAAGCACTGCTCAGCGTGAACAGGGCGGAGAGGTCGGGTCTCGCAAGGGCGCGAGAGAAGACTCGGCCCAGCCCTCCCCCGACGCTCCAGGTCACCCACGCCCCCAGGAGGAGAAACCCGACGAGCTTCACGGCGCTCTCGAACGCCACCGCGGCGACCATCCCCTCGTGGCGCTCCGAAGCCACGAGGGTGCGCGCCCCGAAGAGCGCAGAGAAGAGCGCGAGGAGAAGCGCCGCCCAGAACGCCGCGTCACCCAGGACGGCCTGCTGACCCAGGGGAGACAGGCCGGTCAGGAGCTCGAAGGAGTACCCGACCGCTTTGAGCTGGAGCGCGACGTAGGGGGTGACGCCCACGACCAGCAAGACGGTGGCAAGGGTGCCAAGAGCCTGTTTCTTGCCGTAGAGGGCCTCTAGGAGGTCGGCGAGGCTCGTCACGCCCTCCGCGCGGCAGAACGACGAAAGCCGCCGAAGAACGGTCGGGGCCAGGAAGAAGACGAGAGTAGGGCCCACATAGATGGGAAGGAAACCCGGGCCCTGCGCGGCCGCGCGGCCCACGCTCCCGTAGAACGTCCAGGACGTGCAGTAGACCGCGAGGGAGAGGCTGTATACCCACGGGTTGTCCACGTAGCTCCGGCCCCTGCGCCGGGCTCGATCGGTCCAGTACGCCAGGGCGAACAGGGCGCACACGTACGCGAAGCTCAGCAGGGCGGCCGCGACCGTGCGGCTCAAGGCCTTCCCCTCCGGGCGATCCACCACGCAAGGAGGATCAGCGCCGACCAACAGGCGAAGAGGTACAGCGGAAAGAGCGGAAAACCGAAGATGCCCACCGGCCGGTTGACGGCGATGACGATCGGCGAGAAGAAGACCAGGAGGCCGAGGACGAAGAGAGCCGCCAGACGAGACGCTGCGGGTTCCATCGGGTCAGAACCGCGAGGTCTGCCAGCGCAGGAGGAGCATCCGGTCGCAGAAGGACTTCGCGTCGGCGAGGGTTACGACACTGCGGGCGGCGAGGAGCGGCAGGAGCTTCAGGAAGATCTCGGCCGTGACCTTCGAGTCACCGAGCGAGGTGTGGCGCCCGCGGATCTCCACCCCGAGGCGGGCTGCGATGGCGTCGAGGTTGTGTCCCTCGAACTCCGGATGGACGCCGTAGGAGAGGAACAGGGTGTCGAGGATCGGGTTGTCCACGAGGGAGAGCCGGTGTCGCGCCGCGGCCAGGTCCAGAAACTTCTTGTCGAAGGCGGCGTTGTGGGCCACGAGCACGGCCTCGCCCACGTAGTTCTTGAATTCGGGAAGGACGTACGCCATGGTCGGCGCGCCCTGCACGGCCACATCGTCGAGGCCGTGGAAGGACGTGGACTCTGGGGGGACCGGGCGGCCGGGGTTCACCAGCGTGTGGAAGGTGTCGGCCGCTACCACCTTGCCCCGCCGGATCCGCACTCCGCTCAGGCTCACGATCTCGTCGCCTTCCGAGGGGTTGAGGCCCGTGGTCTCGGTGTCGAAGACCACGTACTCGAGCTCGGCGAGAGGAGCGGAGAGGAGCTCGCCGCGCTCCGCGCCCAACCGCGGCAGGAAGAGATCGAAGTCGTAGAACTCCGGCTGCGCGTCGGCAATGCCGGGGGCCTCGACCCGGCCGCTGCGCGCCGCAGCTACCAGCGCGAGGCGCACCTCGAACCCCTGGCCCGACCGACGCGTCCAGAGCTCGCCGCGGTTGCGCCGCACCGCCTCGCCCAGGGCCACCGGCTCCTCCCCAGGGGACACCACCGTCAACTCGGGCAACTCCGAGGGATCCGCCGGCCCCGCGCCCTCGACCCGAAGAGTGGTGACCACGGCCTCCTCCTCCAGGGCGACCCGCGCCGTCACCGGCCCTCCCAGCCACCGCAACACGCTCGCCAGACCCGACACCCAGAAGAAGGTCTCCACCCGGACCTGAGGCAGAGGTTCCGCGCTCTCCTCCACAGACACAGCGCCCGCGGGCAGGGACGCAGCCGCTTCCCGGAGCAACGCGACCGGGTCAGCAGGGGAGGCGGGCCAGCGATCGCTCTCGGTGAGGTTCGCCGCCTGCTCGGCGACGCGGAGGCGCTCGCTGAGCCGCCGCGCCTCCTCCTGCAGGGCGGCCAGAAACTCCCGGCGCCGGGCTTCGTCCATCGAGGGGCGGTTCTCGAGCACCTCGGCGAGCGAGCGAAGGGTGGCGGCCGGTCCCTTCAGCAGCTCGGGGAGCTCACGCAACACGGTCTCCCGCTGCTCCCCCTCTTCTGCGCGCGCGCTGAGGTCGCGGAAGACGAAGAGGAAGCCCGACCGCTCCCCTGCTGGTCCGGGCACCGCCGAGAGGAGGCCCCGGATCAGCCGTCCTTCCGGGAGCGGGAACACCACCGCCTCCACGATCTCTCGTCCCTCGTCCCAGGCCTGCCGCAGGCGGCGCAGGTGGAACTCCAGCCGATCGCGCGGGAGGAGACCCGCCAACGGCACCCCCACGCCGGAGGAGGCACCGGCGCCCAGGGCGAGGCGCGCCCGAGGGGTGATCAGCACGACCTCTCCCGCCTCGTTGGCCATGACCACGCCCTCAGCCATGGTCCGCAGAACCGCGGCCAGCCGGTTTCGCTCCTCGCGCAGGTGCAGGGTGGTCTCGCGCACCCGCCCCTCCAGCTCGTCGTAGGCGCCCTGGAGGCTCTCCGCCATCCGGTTGAACTGCTCGGCGAGCGCCTGGAACTCGTCTCCCGTGCGCACGTCGAGGCGGTGGCCGAGGTGGATGCGCGAGACGATCTCGGCGCCGTGGCTCAGCTGCTGGAGGGGCTGGAGAAAGCGCCCCGCCAGACGCCACGACAGAACTGCCGCGAGGGCAGCAAATCCAGCGAAAAAGAGGGCGATCCGGCGCGTCTCCGTGTGCAGAGGCCCCAGGGCTTCCGCGGCCGGCTCCACCATCACGACGGCCCACCCCGCCGGAGCCGCCGCGCCGGCGACACCGGGCGAGACCCGGGCGTAGCCGGCCAGGAAGATCTCCTCTTCGACCTCGAACGAGAACGAACCGTTGGCGACGAGCCCCGCAAGCGAGGGCGCGGAAGGGAGGGGGACGTTGACCGGGCCGGCGAGGCGCTGCCCCGCCGCATTGAGGAGGACGGCATGCGACGCCTCCCCCTTCTGCGCGGCTTCGACGAGGGCGCGAACGGCATCGAGATCAAGGGCGACCTGGATCGTGCCCAGCGCATCCTGCCGCGCAGGCACCTGGACAGCGTAGGACAGTTCGTCGCCGCGGGGTACGTCGGCAGGCCCAGGACGCTCTCCGGGCCGCAAGACCTCCAGCCGCCGAACCCCTGGGAGCAGGTGACGGGCCGCGGCGACCGCGCCCTCGGGGTAGGGACCGGTGCCGGCGAGATAACGACGCACATCCGGCGTGGCCGCGAGCCTCCCCACCCACAGTCCACCGCTCACCACCTGGGCCCGGATCTGGCGCGACAGGCGCGCCGCGTCGCGCGCGAGCGCCTGGCCGCGCATCTCCTCGACCTCGGTGCGGGCCGCCGGGTAGAGCAGCGTCAAGGCCAGGGCAAAGGGGGCGACACCGAGCCCGGCGCAGAGCGCCCCCAGGCGCACCCTCAGGCTGCGCCGCGGAGGCGTGCCCGTCGCTCCCACGCGGCTCATGGGCCCAGGACCGTTCGGATCTTCTCCAGGAGCTCTGCCGCGCCGAAGGGCTTGGTGACGTAGAGATCCGCCCCGACCTCCACGCCTTTCTTCTTCTCGAGGGGCTGTCCTTTGGCCGTCAGCATCACAACCTTCACGTCCTTCATCCCCGGGCTCTCGCGCAGGCGCCGGCACACCTCGTAGCCATCCTTGCGCGGCATGGCCACGTCGAGAAGGATCAGGTCCGGCCGCGCCGAGGCCGCCACCTCCAGCGCCTCGTCTCCGTCCCGCGCCGTGTAGACGTCGTACCCCTCCTCCTCCAGGATGAACTCCAGCGACAGCAGGATGTTCGGTTCGTCGTCCACGGCCAGGATCTTTCGCTTGCCCATGCACCGCCTCCCCTTCGCGGGGGCCCCGGGCCCCGCAGCATCAAACCATATCTCAAAAGAAGATCCGAGGAAAGACCCGGCACCGGATCTCGCGGGGCCATCGATGCCAAGAACGTTGATCCGGCGTTGCATCCATCGCTCCCGGACCGGTGCGGCGTCGGGCCGGACAGACCCCGGGGGCGTTGACACTTCAGGGGCGGAGCCCGTAGGATTCGAGCCTACTGTTACACCGACGGGTCTCGAGGAGGGAAGGTGCCGAGCCGATCGTGGTGGCGCTGGATGACCGCTGGTCTGCTGGTGGTCGTGACCAGCGTCGGTGCAGCGTCGTGGTTGCGAGGCCGTGAAAGGGAGCGCGCGCACGCCGAGGGTTTACGGATCGCCGGTGAAGCGGCTGCCCTGGGCCGTCAGGGACGGGCGGCAGGTTCGGCCGGACGCCGCGCCGAGGCGGCCGACCTCCTGAATCGCGCCGTGCGCCTGCTGCGGGGCGCCCGAGGGGTGAGCGGGGACCCCTTTGCTGCCCTGCTCGTCGACCTCGCGTCCTTGCGCCTGTCCCAGGATCCCCGGGACGAGGCCCTGCGCAGCTCGGCGCGAGCCCTGCTCGCGGAGGCCCGCCGGGTGCCCGATCTGACATCGAGCCTGCGGGCCCGCATCGACCGGGACCTCGGGAGCCTGTGCCTGCTGGACGGCGAGCTCCAGGCCGCCGAAGCCTGGTACGCCGAGGCACAGCGGCTCGACCCGGGCGACGCCCGATCGCGTGATCGCCTCGCCCTACTTCGGAGCACGCGTCCGCCCGAGCCCACGCGCAACCTCTGATCCACGCCCACGGCTCGCCGCAGGAGGTTTCGAGCGCGCGCCGGCGGGCGGCCGCTTCGATCAGAGGTGGGGGAGGAGCGGAGCGGCGGCGAGGCTCGCGGCTGCCAGGGCCTTCAGGAAGACCTGGACGGCGGGGCCGGCGGCGTCCTTCAGGGGCTCGCCCACGGCGTCGCCCACGATCGCCGCTCGGTGAGCCAGGGAGCCCTCGCCGCCCAGGGCTCCGGACTCGATCCAGCGGCGCCCGCCGCGCCAGACATCGCCGGCATCCGCGAGCAGGAAGGAAAGGAGCGTCCCGGAAGCGATCGCACCAGCGAGCGCCCCGCCGAGCGCCTCGGCCCCGAGCCCCATCCCAAGCGCGAGGGGCACTCCAAGCGCCGTGAGCGAAGGAAGGCCCGTGCGCCCCACCGCGGCTCGGGAGGCCTCCCCCGCCCACCTCCGCGTCCAGTCGCCGCCCGTCCCCGCCTCCCGAGCGAGCCGTCGTCCCTGCGCCACGAGCTCGAAAGCCACTTCTCCAACCCCATTGAGGGCCGTGGCGGCGATCAGGAACGGCAGGGCAGCGCCGATCAGGAGCCCGATCAAGGTCCTCGGGTGCCCGAGGTCCACCGAACCTAGCCCCGCAAGGACCAGGTACCCGCAGAAGAGCGCCACCCCCGAGAGCGCTGCCGCCCCGGCGGCGAAGCCGCGACGTCGGGCGGCGTGGATCACGCCCTCCCCGTGGAGCGCCTCAGCCATCTCCCGGACGTCGCTCCCCAACGCCGCGGCCGCCGCGATGCGCCGGGCCAGGGACGCGATGGGGGCGAAGGCAGCGAGGCTTCCGGCGAGCCCGGCACAGGAGACCAGACCCACCGCACACACCGCAGCACCGTAGAGACCAGCGGCGGAGGTTGCGGCCAGCAGGGCGAGCCCCAGAAGAACGACCGACGCGACGGCCCCCTCCAGCCCGGCGGCAAGGCCGGCGAGCACGATGTCCGCCGATCCGAGCTGAGCGCTCTCCGCGAATCGCGACGCGCGCCTTCGGGAGGCGTAGTACGACGTCGCGGCGCCCAGCGCAGGGCTTACGGCCGCGCCGAGAGCGGCCGCGACAGCGGCAGCGGGCGGCAGACCGAGCAGGGCCGCAAGGCCGAAGGAGCCGACAACCAGGGTGACGACGGGCAGCACCGAGACCAGCCGAACGCTCCTCGGTCCCGCGACGCCGGGGGCGACCAAGAGAACAGCACACGCGGCCAGGGACGCGAGGAGACCGAGGGCGGCGAGAAGAAACGGAAAGGCAGCGAGCGCGGGACGGGCGCCACCGGGCACGGACAGCCCTGCTGCCCCTACGATCGCCGCCGCGACGAGCGCTCCGGCCGCCGAGTCGAAGAGGTCGGCCCCGGCTGCGGCCGTGTCAGCCGCGATCTCTCCGGTGAGGGAGAGGCCGGCCGCGGGATCGGCGCCCCCGGGCGCCCACAGGGGCTCGCCCAATCGGACGAGCAGATCGGCCGCGCGGTCCGCGGCCTTGGCGAGCACGCCGCCGGCCCTCGTCAGCAGGGCTACACAGGCCGTGCCCAGCGCAAATCCTGCCAGCTCCTGGGCCGAGCCGGGCGAGGAGAGAACCAGGTGGGTGACGCTGGCGCCAAGCAGCGCGAGTGCCGCCACAGCGACACCCGACACAGCGGCACCCGCGTGCGCGGTGGAACGCGCCTTGGGCCCTCCCAGCTCCCGAGCGGCCTGGGCGACCCGGCTACCCGTCTGGGTCGCGGCGCGGGCCCCGGTCGCGGCGGCCAGAGCGGCCAGAAGCGCGCCGACGGCGAACGCTCCGCCCGAACCGGGGCCCAGCTGCCAGGCGACCAGCACGAAGACCACGGCTCCGGCCGGCAACAGGAACCGAACCACCTCGCGTAGGAACGCCTCAGCGCCGGCAGCCTGTTCCCTGGTGTTGGCCGCCATGGCGGCATTTCCGGCCGGCCGGGCCCAGAGCACCCCATAAAGGACGCCCGCGGCGCCCAGGGCGCAGGCCGCCACTGAGGGGGCCAACCAGCTGCCGTACCCGAATCCGGCCACGGGTGCTCCTCCGACAGCGGGGCTCCAGCGCCCAGCCGGCTGGGGTGCGTGACAGAAGATGCGTCGGGGGACGGAAGGCCGCTCCGGCCGAAGCGCCTCAGCCGTTGAAGCGGTTCATGGCGATCAGCGGCCCCTCGACGGCCAGCGCCTCCACCGCGTCGACAACCCCCTCCAAGAGAGGCGGAACGAGGACCGCCTCGGCAGGGTCGAACGGCGAGAGGACGTAGTCCACCACCTCGCCCCTCTCCCTGGGGCGCCCGATGCCGACCTTGACCCGAGCAAACTCCCCGGTACCGAGCGCCTCCACGATCGACCGGAGACCGTTGTGGCCGCCGTGGCCGCCCGCAGCGCGCACGCGCAGGGCGCCGAAGGGCAGGTCGAGATCGTCGTGCACTACCACGAGCGACACCGACGGCACCG
Source organism: Deltaproteobacteria bacterium (assembly GCA_016214985.1). Lineage (GTDB taxonomy): Bacteria > Desulfobacterota > Deferrisomatia > Deferrisomatales > JACRMM01 > JACRMM01. The sequence goes on from JACRMM010000057.1 coordinate 28,518, forward strand.
AGCACCGCTCCATCAGCTCGCGCACAGCGAGGCCGCTTCGGTTCATGTAGGTCTGAGGGAGGGCGAGCACGGCGGGCCGCTGCGAGGCCGCGCCCAGCGCGGCCTCGCAAACCAGGCTGTGACCCATCGGCCGCCAGGGACTTCCGCCGCGGCGGTCGGCCAGCGTCTGCACGACCCGAAACCCCAGGTTATGGCGCGTCTGGGCATACTCAGGGCCCGGATTGCCGAGCCCCACGACCAGCAGGGTGGACAGGGTGCACCTCTAGCCGGCCGCCGCGCCCTCCGCCTCCTCCGTGGCCTCTTCCTGGTACCCGGCCCCAATCACCGCGCAAATGGTGAGCTTGGGTTCGGCCAGGATGCGCACGCCCTCGGGGGCGACCACGTCGACCACGTGGATCGAATGCCCGGGCGACAGCTCGGTCACGTCCACCTCGATGGCCTCGGGCAGGTCGTCTACGAGGCACGCGACCAGAAGGTCGCGCCGAGCCACCTGGAGGATTCCGCCCAGCTTGACGCCGATCGCCATGCCGACGAGGCGCACCGGGACCGTGGCGTGGATCACCTTGGTGGGGTCGGGCTTGTAGAAGTCGGCGTGGAGGAACGACCGCTCGACCGGGTGAACCTGCAGATCCTTGACGATCACGCGAGTGCCGTCGAGCACAGACCCGGGGGAGCGCACCCGCAGGAAGACGTTGCGGGCCGCGGGCGTCGAGAGTGCCTTCACCAGGTCCTGCTCGCGGAAGGTCACCATCTGGGCATCCAGCCCAGGCCCATAGACGACGCCCGGGACCCTGCCGGCGGCCCGGTTCTTCCGGGCCGCGCCCTTCCCCGAGGCGACCTTGGTTTCCAGCGAAAACTCTACTTCGGTGTGCATGGCAACGTCCTTTCTGCTTTCATCGGCTTCAAACCGTGACGAATCTCAGACGAACAGGGAGCTCACCGACCCGCACTCGGTAATGCGGCGGATCGCCTCGGCCAGGAGCGGGGCCACGGAGAGCACACGAATCTTCCCGCATGCGCTGGCCGCCGGGCTCAAGGGAACCGTGTCGGTGGCGATCAGCTCTTCCAGGGGCGCTTCCATCAGGCGATCCACGGCCGGCCCGGAGAGCACCGGGTGCGTGCACGCCGCGTACACGCGCCGGGCGCCGTTTTCGCGAAGCGCCCTCGCCGCGTTGGCCAAGGTGCCCGCGGTGTCGACCATGTCATCCAGGAGGATCGCATCGCGGTCAGCCACGTCGCCGATGATGTGCATCACCTCGCAAACGTTGGCCTTCTCGCGGCGTTTGTCGATGATCGCAAGCCCGGCGTCGAGGCGCTTGGCAAACGCACGAGCGCGTTCCACACCCCCCGCGTCCGGGCTCACCACGACCAGGTGATCGGCGGCGAAGCGGCGGCGCAGGTCGTCGAGGAGCACGGGCGCGGCGAAGAGGTTGTCGACGGGAATGTTGAAGAACCCCTGGATCTGGCCGGCGTGCAGGTCCACGGTAAGGACCCGGTCGGCCCCGGCTACGGTGATCAGGTCGGCGATGAGCTTTGACGTGATCGGCACCCGCGGGTTCACCTTCCGGTCCTGCCGCGCATAGCCGTAGTAGGGGATCACCGCGGAGATGGAGTTGGCGCTCGCCCGCTTCAGGGCGTCCATCATCACCAGCAGCTCCATCACGTGGTCGTTGACCGGAGGACAGGTCGACTGCACCACGAAGACGTCCCATCCCCGGACGCTCTCCTGGATGTCACAACTGATCTCGCCGTCGCTGAACCGCTTGACGACGGCCTGTCCCAGGGGAAGGCCCAGATGGCCGCAGATGGCCTCGGACAGGGGACGATTCGCATTACCGGTGAAAATGCGGACGTTGTTCATGGGATGGCGGCGGCTCCGGGGGACCAGGGCTCATCGTGCGAGCGTTGGCTGGGGCGGGAGGATTCGAACCTCCGATTGCTGGAATCAAAATCCAGTGACTTACCGCTTGTCGACGCCCCAGTGCAGGCTTCTAGGCGTAAGCGGGGGAGCTGCCGGGCGCCAGGGTGTGGACGACCTCGATCCGCCAACCCGCCGCCTCCGAACGCTTCGCCACGCAAGACGCCGCCTCCTGCGCTCTCTCCTCGTCTGGGAAGAGGCCGAAGGCGGCGGAACCCGATCCGGACATGAGAACCCCCGGAGATCCGGCGGCCATCAGCGATTCCAGGGCATCGCCCACGAGGGGCTCCAGGGACCGCGCGGCGGGCTCCAGGTCGTTGCGGAGGCTCTCGACAAACCCCTGGAAACGAAGGTGGCTTATCCTAGGGGGCTGCCCTGGGGTTGTCAACCCCATAGTGAAGCGCGAAAAGACAGCGGCCGTCGAAAGAAAAACCCCCGGGTGGACGATGACGAGCCACAGCGGGGCGAAGGGCGGAATCGGTCGAACGATCTCCCCCACCCCCTCCACCCAGGCCGCCGCGCGCGCGAGGAAGAATGGAACGTCGGCGCCGACATGAAAGGCGGCGTCGCGGCGATCCTGCGGCGACAGAGGCACTCCGAAGAGCGCCTCGAGCCCCAGCAGGGTGGTTGCGGCGTCGCTCGATCCCCCCCCCAACCCGGCGCCCACGGGGATGCGCTTGGCCACGCCGATCCGGATGCCCCCGGCCAAGGCCGCACGTTCAAAATAGAAGCGCGCCGCCCGGTAGCACAGGTTCCGCTCACCGGACTCCACGTGAGCGTTCCCGGTGCTCACGACCTCGATCCGGCCGGGCTCCTCGAGGCACTCCAAGACGAGCTCGTCGAACAAGCTGACGGGCACCAGGAACATCCTGAGCTCGTGATACCCGTCGGGCCGACGTCCGAGCACCTCCAGAAAGAGGTTCACCTTGGCCGGGGCGAGCAGGTGCAGAGTGGCCGGAGCATCGGGCATGACCGTCTCGTCTACGGACACGGGGAGGCCGGCCCCATGGCCGCCTCCCCGCGCGCTGCCGGCGGTGGCCGCAGATCGCGGCGGCGAGCGGCTCTCACAGGGCGCCGGCGAGCCTCTTCCCGTACTCCTCGGCCGCCGCCAGGTCGGCCTCGGTGGGGACGAGCTGCACGCGCAGCGGATCCTCCGGAACCTTGAGCTTGAGACCTCGCAACCGGTCGGCGAGCATCTTGGGTCCCTCGCCGCTCCATCCGTAGGAGCCGAAGGCCGCTCCCACCTTGTCCTTCATCTTGAGGGTCGCGAGCGAGCTCAGGAGCGCCCAGGCATGCTCCAGCGCATCGCCGTTGATCGTGCAGGAGCCGACCGCGATCCCGTTGGAGAGTTCGATGTCGTCGAGGATCGCGTGGAGGTCCACCCCGAGGAGGTCGAACAGGGCCGCCTCGGCCCCGGCCGCCTCGGCACCCCGGACCATCGCCTGGGCCAGTTTCTCGGTGTTGCCGTAGGCGCTGGCGTAGAACACGAGCAGTCGCTTCCGGTCTCGGGCCGGCGGCTCTGCGCTCCACTCCCGGTAGCGCGCCAGGCAGCGGTCGACGCTCGAGCGCAGGATGGGGCCGTGGCTCGGACACACTACGTTCAGGGGCAGCCCTTCGAGCTTCGCGAGCCCCTTGCGCACATGCTCCTTGAAGGGCCGCATGATCACGTGGAAGTAGTACCGGAACGCGTAGTCATAGTTCTCGACGCGGTCGTCGAAGAGCCGGTCGTCGCAGTAGTGGGCACCCAGGAAGTCGCAGGGGAAGAGGGCGCCGTCCTCCGGCACGTAGGTGAACATGGTATCGGGCCAGTGGAGGTAGGGGGCGACCAGGAATCGAAGCGTCTTGCCTCCGAGATCGAGGGTGTCGCCGTCCGCCGCTACGATCGGATCCACATCGCGGTTGAGAACCTGGGAAAGCAGGGCCTTCCCCGGCCGCGTCACCACGACCCGCGCTTGAGGCGCAGCCTCCAGGAGTGCCGCCGCGGCACCCGAGTGGTCCGGCTCGAGATGGTTGAGAACGAGGTAGTCGATGCGCGCCGGATCCACGGCTCGGCGGACAATGTCCACGAATTCGCGGCCGTACCGGCCCTTGTTGGCGTCGACGAGCGCGATCCGATCGCGGCCGCTCACCAGGTACGAGTTGTAGGTGGTGCCGTGCTCGGCACGCATCACGACGTCGAATACGCGCAGCTGCGGGTCGAGCACACCCACCCACTGGATGCCGGGTACGATCTCAACGGGCTCCATCGTGGTCACATCGGCTCGAACATGCTCTTTTCCGCACCACAGTCCGGGCAGGTCCAGTCGTCCGGGAGGTCTTCGAACGCGGTCCCCGGCGTGATGTCGTGATCCGGGTCGCCCTTGGCCGGGTCGTAAATGTAGCCGCAGATGCTGCACTGGTGCTTCTTCATGTCGATCCCTCCTTCGCGGGTGTCTAGCCGGCCGGGGCCCCGGGCCGGAGGGCGTCAAGGATGACACCAGACGGCCGAGACCGCAAGGATCAGCCGACACGGCGACCGCCCCTCCCTCGGTACGTGATTTCGGGGGGGGCGTTTGTGAGTTGTCGGCGGATCGTCTCGTGAACTAGAATCACTCCCTCACTTTCCTCGGCTGCGCTCAGCGGAGGGGTTGGGGGGCATGGGGCACGTTTCGTTTCGCCGACACCGTCTGGGCCTGGCCGGGAGCGCGTTCGCCGCAGCGCTGCTCATCGTACCGGTGTGCGCTGGGGCCGAGGACGCGAAGAGCCTTTACAAGGACGGGCTGCGGGCCTTTCGGGCCGGCAGCCAGGACACCGCCATCGCCCTCTTCCATCGATCCGAGGCCGCGGACCCCACCTACCCCTTCCCTACCCTCGCGCTCGCTCGAATCTACCAGGAGATCTTCGAACAGGACGTCCGAAACTACGAGGAAGCGACCCAGGCGTACGAGCGCCTGATCAAACTCCTCCGAGAGCGGCCGCCCTCCGTCGCCGAGAAGCCGCTCCTGCAGGCGTACTACTTCGAGGGGATCCTGTTCCTCAAGGGGGGGGAATACGCACGAGCGCTCGCCGCACTGCAGGAGTTCCTCTCGCTCTACCCCGACTTCTCGAACCTCGAGAACGTCCACAATGCGATCGGTATCGCGTTCTACTATCAGGAGCAGTACGACAAGGCCGTCGAGTCCTTTCGGAAGGCCATCGAGATCAAGCCCGACTACCCCGAGGCGCGGTTCAACCTGAGAAGCGTCTTCACTCGGCTCGCGGTGTACAACGAAGCCGTGGCCAACGCCCGGGCATGGAACATAGAGGCGGCCTTCGAGGGCGTGGCGTCACTCAAGGAGTTCGCACCGCGGTACCTGCCCGGCCGCAGGCTCGAAGCGAGCCTGCTGCTCAAGGTGGGCAAGATCGACGAGGCGATGGCGGTGCTGTCGGAGATCCTCGCCCTCGACCCGAAACACCCGCTCACCTACGGCGTGCGGGTGGACCTGGCGAAGCTCCTGACCACCCGAGGAAAACAAGACCGGGCGGTGGAACTGCTGAAGGAGAATCTGCGGGTGTTTCCCGACGCGCCGGAGAAGCAGCGTCAAGACCTCGTCCGCGCGATCCAGAGCCTGGGGGGCGCGCCGTGAGGCTCTGGCTCGCTCTCGGGCTGTGCCTCGCCGCGGCCGTCTGCGCTGCGGAAGATCCCCCGCCGGTGACCGGATCCCACGCGGACCTCGTCTGTGGCGACTGCCACACCGGGCCGAACACGGCCGACTGCGACCAGTGTCACGAGGCCAAAGCCAACATTCACCCTGTCGCGGTCGCGCCCTCCATGGCGCTGCCCGAGGGTTTTGCGCTGGGCAATGACGGAAAGCTCCTCTGCCGCACCTGTCACCGGCTCCACGGCGGGAAGAAGGAGGCGCTCTTCGTCCGCGGCGTGGGGCCCGAAGCGACCACCGACCGCCGGGCCTTCTGCTCCGCCTGCCACGGTCAACGGCTCGCGCGCACGAGCCCTCACGACGCCACGCGGGGCGTCAACCGATGTGCGTTCTGCCATGCGTCCGTCCCCGACAAGGCGACCGGCGTCAAAGGAACCGCCCGGATGGACATCGTCAAGCTGTGCGACTTCTGCCACAACGTCGTCGCCAAAGACCACCCGCGCAACATCGACCCTACCCTTTCCCTGCCCAAGGGGCTTCCGCTCCTCCCCGATGGATCGTGGTCGTGCGTGACGTGCCACAACCCCCACGGCACCACCGACACGACGCACTTCATCCGCTCGGAGTTCGCCCGGCACTTCGAGCGGGGCCGGCAGGAGACCACCCACGTGGACTCCTACTTCGCTTGCAAGGGGTGCCACACGACCTCCCTCGCGTCGGAGATCCGTGCGCCGGGCTTCGCCCTGCGCTACCGCGGCGACGTGAACATGCTGTGTATCTCGTGCCACCTGACCGACAAGAGCCACCACCCCACAGGACTCGCGCCTCCGCCAGCGATTCGCGAGCGCATGGACGCGTCCCCGCTGAAGGTACCCCTCGGCCCCAAGGGTGGTATCACCTGCTACACCTGTCACGACAACAACTGCGCCTCGGGCCATCAGCGCATGACCGTGCGGCACTACGACCGGGTCTCCCTGAGGAACGACCTGTGCTGGATCTGCCACGACCGCCAGGAGTTCTACAAGACGAACCCCCACGTCGAAGACCCCAACCTCTGCGTGCGGTGCCACGAGTCGCGGCCGCTCTCGGGCGAAAAGGTGAGCGCAGCGCTGGTGGCGAGCCCGAAGATGGTGTGCCTGCAGTGCCATGACGTAAAGCCCCACCCGGCCGGTGCCGATCATTTACGGGTACCGTCGGCGAAGATCCACCCGGACGAAGCCCTTCCGCTGGGAAAGGGCTCAGAGGTCACGTGCACCACCTGCCACGAGGCCCACGCGGGCCAGAACCTCAACCCCAAACGCCTGCGGGTCGCAGGCAGCGAGCTGTGCGGGCGCTGCCACTGGCGCTGACCCTGTGCCTGGCACTGGCGGCGCCGGTCGCGGGAGAGATCTACCGGTGGACCGACGACGCCGGAAGCGTCCACTTCACCGACAGCCTTCAGAACGTCCCGTCGCGGTACCGAAGCCAGATTCAGACCCGCTCGGACAAGCTCCCGGACGCGCCGGCCCGACCCGCGCCCGCCCCGGCGTCTACTCCCCGGGTTGCCCTGGAGCGCCTGGACGGCGGATACGTGGTCGCGGCATCGATTAACGGTCGGGAGACGGCGCGGCTGCTCCTCGACACGGGGGCCTCGACGACGCTCCTGTCTCCACGCCTCGCCGATCGGCTCGGCCTGACCGTGCGGCGCGTGCCACCGGCGGTGCTTCGGACCGCCAACGGCCAGGTCGAGGCCGGTTGGGCGGAGGTCGACACGATCGAGGTCGGCGGCCGGCGGGTCGGTCCGCTGCGGGTGGTGATCCACGACGCCATCGAGGGGGCCGACGGCCTCTTGGGCCTGAACTTCCTGGGTGCCTTCCGCGTGGAGATCCACGCGCAGGGCCCGAGCCTCACGCTGTCGCCACCGTGATCCCGCGCCCTCGTTGAACGGGGCCCGGCCGGGCGTATAATGGCGTGTTTCGCGGCTGGCGGCAGTCCGGTCCGGTGAAGCGCCGTTTCGCCGTGTTCTTGTGGCCTGAATGACCGCTGAGCGCTGACTGCCGACCGCGTTTTCGGAGGAATGAATGAACGACGTCGCCGCCGTGGTCCTCGCCGCCGGCAAGGGCACGCGCATGAAATCCGCCGTGGCCAAGGTGCTCCACCCCCTCCTGGGCCGCCCCCTCCTCTCCTACCCTCTGGACGCTTGCCGGCAGGCGGGGATCGGGAGGATCGTCGCCGTGGTGGGGCACCAGGCGGAGGAGGTGGAGAAGGCCCTGGGCGCGCCCGACGTCCTCTTCGCGCTGCAGGCCGAGCAGCGCGGCACCGGGCACGCGGCCCTCTGTGCCCGGTCGGCACTTCAGGGCTTTTCGGGCACGGCGGTGCTCCTGTGCGGCGACGTGCCCCTGTTGCGGCCGGAGACCCTCACCGCTCTTCTGGACGCCCACCACCGAACGGGCGCGCTGGCCACGGTCCTCTCCATGGTGCCGCCCGACCCCCGGGGCTACGGCCGCTTGGTGCGCGACCGCGCCGAGCGGCTGGCGCGCATCGTCGAGGAGCGGGACGCCTCAGAAGCGGAGAAGGCGGTGCGCGAGGTCAACACCGGTACCTACGCCGTCGAGCTGCCGTGGCTCTGGGGCGTCCTGGCGGGGCTCTCGCCGGCCAACAGCCAGGGCGAATACTACTTGACCGACGTGGTCGCCGCGGCGGCGGCGGAAGACCGCGCGGGAAGCCTCCTCCTGGGGGATCCGACCGAGGTGATGGGGATCAACTCCCGGACACACCTGGCGGAGGCGGCCGGAGCGCTACGCCGTCGCATCAACGAAGAGTGGATGGAGGCCGGCGTGACCCTGGAGGATCCGGCGACCACCTGGATCGAGCCCGGCGTGGTCCTGGCCCCGGACGTGACGATCGGACCCGCCTGTCGCCTCGCCGGCGCCACGCGCGTGGACGCCGGAGCCCTCGTGGAGCAGGGCGTGGTCGTCACCGACTCCCGGATTGGACCGGGGGCCCACATCAAGCCCTACTGCGTCTTCTCCGGGGCCACGGTGGGCGCCGGCGCGGAGGTCGGACCGTTCGCGCACCTTCGGCCGGGGGCAGAACTCGGGGAGGCTTCCCGCGTGGGGAATTTCGTGGAGATGAAGAAGAGCCGCCTCGGACGCGGGAGCAAGGCCAGTCACCTCACGTATCTCGGCGACACGGAGATCGGCGAGAAGGTCAACGTCGGGGCCGGGACGATCACGTGCAACTACGACGGGGCCGCCAAGCACCGCACCGTAATCGGCGACGGCGCTTTCATCGGCTCCAACACGAGCCTCGTTGCGCCGGTGACGGTCGGCGCCGGGGCCACCGTGGCCGCCGGCTCCACCGTGACCCAGGACGTGCCGGAGGGAGCGCTCGGCGTCGGGCGCGCTCGACAGCGCAACGTCGCCGAGTGGAGCGCGAGAAAAGCGGCTAGGAAGCTGGGAAGCTAGGAAGCTGGGAAGCGAAAGACTCTTCTCGACTCGACCTGCAGAAGCGACTGACACCAAACAGGGGACGACATCATGTGCGGAATCGTGGGGTATATCGGATCGGAGCGCTGCGCCCCGATCCTCATCGAGGGCCTTCGCCGGCTGGAGTACCGCGGCTACGACTCGGCGGGCGTGGCGATCATCGAGGGGGACCGGATCGAGGTGGTCCGCAGCGTGGGCAAGCTCAGCCGGCTCGAGGAGCGTCTTCAGGGGGTCGAGCTGCGGGGCACCGCGGGCGTGGGCCACACCCGCTGGGCCACCCATGGTCGCCCCAGCGAAGAGAACGCGCACCCCCACCGCGTGGACGACGTCGTGGTCGTGCACAACGGGATCATCGAGAACTACTTGACCCTGCGCGCCGAGCTCACGGCCGCGGGTCACGCGTTCTCCTCCGAGACCGACACCGAAGTGATCCCTCATCTGATCGCTCGGTTCCTGAGAGAGGGGGCCGACCTGGAGCGCGCGGTGCGCGAAGCCCTGTCTCGTGTCCACGGCTCCTATGCGGTCGCGGTCGTCTCCCTGCGGGAGCCTCGCCGGGTAATCGCCGCCCGCAAGGCGAGCCCACTCGTCGTGGGGCTGGGCGAGGACGGGAACTTCGTGGCGAGCGACATCCCCGCGCTCCTGTCCCACACCCGCCGCTTCCAGTTCCTCGAAGACGGCGACGTGGTCGTGCTCGAGCCCGGCTCCGTGCGAATCACCGACCTCGCCGGCACACCGGTTCTCCGGCCGATCCAGGTGATCCAGTGGTCGCCGGCCATGGCGGAAAAGGGTGGCTACAAGCACTTCATGCTCAAGGAGATCTTCGAGCAGCCCCGCGCCATCGCCGACACCCTCTCGGGGCGGCTCTCGGCGGCCGGCGGCTCGATCCACCTGGACGGGGGCGCCGCGGCCGACTCGATCGCCCGGACGATCCGCGGCCTCCACATCGTGGCCTGCGGCACGAGCTACCACGCCGGGCTCGTGGGCAAGTACTGGATCGAGCAGATCGCCCGGGTCCCGGTGCAGGTCGACCTGGCGAGCGAGTACCGCTACCGCGAGCCGATCCTCTCGTCCGACACCGGCCTGCTGCTCATCAGCCAGTCCGGGGAGACCGCCGACACGCTGGCCGCCCTGGCCGAGGGGCGGCGCCACGGAGCGCCCATCTTCTCCATCTGCAACGCGCTCGGGTCGAGCATCGCACGAGCCTCGGACGCGGTGCTGTACACCCACGCCGGCCCCGAGATCGGCGTGGCCTCGACCAAGGCCTTCACGACCCAGCTCGTAACCCTCTACCTCCTGGCCCTCTACCTGGCGGCCGAGCGGGGCACCTTGAGCCGCGAGGCGCTCGCCGAGAAGATCGACCTCCTGCGCAGCCTGCCCGGCGCCGTGGAGGAGGTCTTGAAGCTCGACGGCCACGTCGAGGAGGTCGCCCGAAGCATCGTCAACGCCCGCAGCGCCCTCTTCCTGGGCCGCGGTCTCCAGTACCCGATTGCCCTCGAGGGAGCGCTAAAGCTCAAGGAGATCAGCTACATTCATGCCGAGGGGTACGCGGCCGGGGAGATGAAGCACGGCCCCATCGCGCTCGTGGACGACGAGCTCCCAGTCATCTCCCTCCTGCCCCAGGGCTCCTCCTACGAGAAGATCCTCTCCAACGTGATGGAGGTGAAGGCCCGCGAGGGGCGCATCATCGCGCTCGCAACCGCGGGCGACGAAAGGGTCGCGGACTTCGCCGAAAGCGTGCTGACCGTGCCCGCCTTCGCCGAGGAACTCCTCCCCATTGTCACGTCCGTGCCCCTGCAGCTCCTGGCGTACCACGTGGCGGTTCTGAAGGGCACGGACGTGGATCAGCCGCGAAACCTGGCCAAGAGCGTGACGGTGGAGTAGTGCGCTGCCGAGATAGCACCGTGACTGAGCTTTGAGGAAGGGTTCCGGCGCTGCCTCCGGGCGGGCCAGTTCACCTTGCTGCGGGCGTGATGGAGAGAACAGCGTTCTTCATTCTGGTTCTCCCCGCCCGAACTCAACACCCCTCGCGCGCGAAGCCCATGAGCTCCCTGCGGGCGCTCTCGCTCTCCCCTCGATCGGCTCTTCCGCAGAGTACTTAGGATGCCAGGGCCGCGGCAGCGAAGAGAACGGTCGCTTGGGAAAGCCCGGAGGGCTGGCTTCCATCTCGCTTTCCGCTCCGCTCGGCAGAGGAGCGGGTCGGCAGATCAGGCACGCTGCGCCCGCTTCCATCCCTTCCCCCCTCAAGGTGTTCGCCCGTCCGTTGCGGTCGTCCGCCGTTCCACGTCCGATCCGCGAACACCCGGCCCGAAGACGGCGACGCCCCGCAGGGCTCGGGGCCGTCCGGGGCGTCGGGTGCTCGTCTCGTCAGGAGCTCAGAGGTGGCAGGAGAGCCCCCCGACGAGCTTTTCCGCGGCGCTGTAAGGATCGATCTTGCGGGCCTTCAGGTCCTCGAGCAGGGCGGCCAGGACCCCGTTACCGCCCAAGGCGCCGAAGATTCGCTCGTAGGCCATCTCCTTGACGAGCTCCCGGAAGAAGTGGAGCTCTCGCTTCTCCTTCCGGTCGGCCAGTGTGCCGGATTCTTGCAGGTGCTGCCGGTGCGCGAGGAAGGCCTCCACGAGCTCCGAGATGCCTTCGCTGTTGACCGCGACGGTCCGAAGGACCCTCGGCCGCCAGTCCCCGGGCTTGTAGTGGCGCATCTCGAGCATAACGGTGAGCTGCTTGACCACCTCATCGGCGCCGGGCTTGTCGGCCTTGTTGACGATGAAGACCTCGCCGATCTCGAGGATCCCCGCCTTCATGGCCTGGATGTCGTCGCCCATGCCGGGCAGGCTCACGACCGCTGTCGTGTGGGCGAGGTCCACGACCTCGACCTCGTCCTGACCCACGCCGACGGTCTCGATGAGGATGACATCGTAGCCCATGGCGTCGAGCACCAGGGCCGCCTCGCCCGTGGCCTTGGAGAGGCCTCCGAGATGGCCGCGGGTGGCCATCGACCGGACGAAGACCCCGTCGTCGGTGGCGTGACGCTGCATGCGGATCCGGTCTCCCAGAATCGCCCCACCGGTAAAGGGACTCGAGGGATCGATGGCGATGACGCCGACCTTCATCCCCCGGCCACGGAACTCGCCGATGATCCGGTCGACCAGGGTCGACTTCCCGGCACCGGGGGGCCCCGTGATCCCCAGCACGTAGGCCTTGCCCGTGTGGGGATAGAGGATCTTCAGCCCCTCGATGCCCTCCGGGTCTCCCTCCTCCAGGAGCCGGATCAGTCGCGCTCCGGCGAGTTGATTGCCCTGGAGGGCTTTCTCTGCGTAGCGGCTCATTCGTCTACCCTCTCGCCCCTGATCCCACGTCCTTCGTCCCCGGCCGAGGACAGCCCGGCCCGCAGCGCCCGGGCGTCGCGAACCGAGGGCCACCGACCGTTCACCCGATGTTCTCTCTGATGAACCGGAGGCACTCTTCGAGGGGCGTGCCGGGCCGGAACAGGGCCCTGACGCCGGCCGCGGTCAACTCGGGGATCTCGTCCTCGGGAATCGTGCCGCCGCCGAAGACCACGACATCGTCGAGCCCCTTCTCCTTCAGCAGGCGCATAACTTCGGGGAACACGTAGCTGTGCGACCCGGACAAGACCGAGATGCCGATCCCGTCCACGGCCTCCTGGAGCGCGGCGCTAACGATCTGCTCCGGGCTCTGGTGGAGGCCCGTGTACACCACCTCGTAGCCGGCCTCCTGCAGATACTTGGCGATGATCTTGGCCCCGCGGTCGTGGCCGTCGAGGCCGGGCTTGGCGATGAGGATGCGAACCTTCTTCATTGTTCCTCCAAAGAGCGGGCGGTCGCCCGCGATGCGGTCAGCCTTCCAGCTTCCTAGCCTCCCAGCCTCTCCCCCCGGACGGGGGAGCCCCGCGCGGCGCACGGAGGCGCCGTCTGCGCAGGGGCCCAGCCCTCAGAAAATCGCCGGGTCCTGGTACGCGCCGAAGACGTCCACGATCGCGCCGCAGATCTCGCCCAGGAGCGCATACTCCCGCACCGCTTCGAGGATCGGCGGCAGGAGGTTGTCGCCCGAGCGCGCCACGTCTCGGATCCGGTCGAGGGTCTTCTCGACCCGAGCGTTGTCGCGATTCTGCTTGGTCTCGAGGATCCGCCGCAGCTGGTTCTTCTCTGCGCTGTTGTCGATCTTGAGGAGTTTGAGCCCGTGGGCCTCCTCGGTGACGAACTTGTTGACGCCGACGATCACCTTGTCCCCCTTCTCCACGCCCCGCTGGTAGTCCATGGAGGCGCGGATGATCTCGCTCTGGGGGTAGCCGGCCTCGACCGCGGCGACCATGCCGCCGAGGTCGTCGATCTTTCGGATGTACTCCTCCGCCGCCCGCTGCATCTCGTCGGTGAAGGCCTCGACGAAGTAGGAACCGGCCAGGGGATCGATGGTGTTGGCGACCCCGGTCTCGTGCGCCAGGATCTGTTGGGTGCGCAGCGCCACCGTGACGGCCTCTTCGGTGGGAAGCGCCTCGGCTTCGTCGAAGGAGTTCGTGTGCAGGCTCTGCGTGCCGCCCAGTATCGCCGAGAGAGCCTGGAACCCCGTTCGGGCGATGTTATTCAGGGGCTGCTGGGCCGCGAGGCTACAACCGGCGGTCTGGGTATGGAACCGCAGCCACAGGCTCTTCGGGTCCTTGGCACCGAAGCGCTCTTTCATGATCTTGGCCCACAGCCGGCGCGCGGCTCGGAACTTCGCGATCTCCTCGAAGAAGTCCACGTGGGCGTCGAAGAAGAAAGACAAATGCGGGGCAAAGTGGTCGACGTCGAGGCCCCGCTCCACGGCCGCCTGCACGTATGCAATACCGTCGGCGAGGGTAAACGCGAGCTCCTGCTGCGCGGTCGAGCCGGCCTCTCGGATGTGGTACCCGGAAATCGAAACCGGGTGCCACTTGGGCACGCTCTTCGCACAGAACTCCATGGTGTCGACCAGGAGCTTCACGCTCTCCTTGGGCGGCCAGATGAACGACTTCTGGGCGAAGAACTCCTTCAGGGGGTCGTTCTGGACCGTGCCGCCCACCTGGTCCCACGTCACGCCCTGCTTCTCCGCCACGGTGAGGTACATGGCGAGGAGCGCCGGTGCCGGGTGGTTGACGGTCATCGAGGTCGTGACCTCTCCGAGCGGGATTCCGTCGAAGAGGATCTCCATGTCGCGCAGGCTGTCGATGGCCACGCCGCACTTGCCCACCTCGCCGCGGGCCAGCGGGTGGTCGGAGTTGACGCCCTTCAGGGTCGGGTAGTGGAAGGCCACGGACAGGCCAGTCTGGCCGTTCCGGAGCAGATACTTGTAGCGCTCGTTGGTTTCCTCCGCGGTCCCGAAGCCCGAGAACTGCCGCATGGTCCAGAGCCGGCCGCGGTACATGGTGTTCTGCACGCCGCGGGTAAAGGGATACTCTCCCGGGAACCCGAGGTCCTTTCCGTACTCGAACTCCGGCACATCGGCCGGGGTATACAGGCGCCGGATGGGGACGTCTGAGAGGCTGAGGAACTCGGGGACAAGCTCTTTCGCCCGGGCGAGGGACTTCTCGACGCCCGCGTCGTAGCGGGCGATGCCTTGCCGGATCTGGTCGAGGTTCTTGTTCTCTGCCATGGAAGAGCCTCCTCGTGGGGCGGGGAAGACCCGCCAGGGAGAGGGAATCGATCCGGGAAGGGATGGTCCTCGGCGCCCTAGGCCGCCAGGACGTCGCGCGCGATGACGATGCGCTGGACCTCGCTGGTGCCCTCGTAGAGGGTCAAGACCATGGCGTCGCGCAGGTAACGCTCCACCGGATACTCGTTCACGTAGCCGTACCCGCCGTGGATCTGGATCGCCTCGCGGCAGATCCGTTGCGCTGTCTCGGAGGCGATCAGCTTCGCCATGCTCGCCTCCTTGTTGCAGGGCAGCCCCTTCTCCTTGAGGTCTGCGGCGCGAAGCGTGAGCAGGGTCGCGGCGTCGAGCTGGGTCGCCATGTCGGCGATCTTGAACTGAATGGCCTGGAAGTCGGCGATGGGACGGCCGAACTGCTTGCGTTCCCTGGCGTAGACGCGGGCCGCCTCGAACGCGGCGCGGCCGAGCCCGCAGGAGTTGGAGGCGATGCCCACGCGTCCGCCGCCCAGGCTCGCGAGCATGATCCGAAAGCCGTCGCCCTCGTTGCCGAGCAGATTCTCGACGGGCACCCGGCACTCCTCCAGGATAATCTCCACCGTGTCGGAGCCGCGCTGGCCGAGCTTCTCCTCCTTGCGGCCCACCTTCAGGCCAGGCGTTCCCTGCTCCACCAGGAAGACGCTGATTCCCTTGCTCCCCGCCTCCCGGTTCGTCTTCGCCGCCACCATCATAACCCCGGCGTACGTGCCGGAGGTGATGAAGATCTTCGTGCCGTTCAGCACGTACTCGTCGCCCCGGCGCTCGGCCGTGGCCCGAAGGCTTCCGGCGTCGGAGCCGGCACCGGGCTCGGTCAGGGCGAACGCGGCCGCGGGATACTCGCCGGAGGCGATCTTCGGGATGCACCGGGCCTTCTGGGCCGGCGTGCCGAAACGGTAGATGCCTTCGCACACCATGTTGGTCACCGAGGTGATCACCGCGTGGCTCGCGCAGGCCCTGCCGATCTCTTGGAGCACGAGGGAGTACGCCACCGCTCCCATGCTGGTGCCCCCGGCCTCTTCGGGCACGAGGAGGCTCATGAGTCCCAACTCCGCCATCTTCTTCAGAGTCTCTTTCGGGAAGCGCTCGGTCCGGTCGACCTCGGCAGCGAGGGGCCCGATCTCCTTCTCCGCAAACCGCCGAACCGTGTCCTGAATCATCCGCTGTTCTTCGGTGAACTCGAACTCCATTCCCGCTCCTTCCCCGCATCGGCGCTACCAACCGAACGGACGGCGAACCCAGAAACACCGATCCCCGACCCTGTGGTCGGGGATCGTTCAGCGTAAGTTAAAGCATTTTTGGCTCCGGTTCAACCAGTTGTTGGTAGTGGCACCGCAGGCAGTTGTCCTTGTTGCGATCCTTGCGGTGGCACTCGCCCGCGAAGCAGCCCGCCATGCGAGGCCGGTTGGTTTCGAGCTGCGCCTTGTCGTGGGCGATCGAGCGGTGGCAGGCGAGGCAGGTCAGGGTCACCACCGTACCCCGCGCATCGGCGAGGGGTGAAAGGTGCACCTTGTGGTTGATCTTGATGATCTGGCGCTTCTCCTTGTCCGCCTTGCGCATGTCCTTGTGGCAGCTCTCGCACCGTGCCTCGATCCTCCGGTCCGTGGAGAGGTACTTCTCGGGGATGAAGGCGTCGCGCGCGTAGGCCGCCAGGTTCGGGCCGACCGGGGCCTGCTGGTGCTCGGCGTGGCACTCGTGGCAGGTGACCTGACCGGACGGATGGCCGTGGCTGCGCTTCCACATGGCCGTGAGCTCCGGATGGCACGAGGCGCACTGTTTCGGAGCGGTGTTGACCCACCGGGCACCCCAGGCGAAGAGGGACACCCCCGCCACGAGCACGACCGCGACGAAGCCCACGATGCCGCCGAAGCTCATATCGGAGAGGCGCTTCCACAGAAAACCCATGTTCGTCTGCTCCTTCCCTACGGTCTGTTCAGGCCGGGCGGATCGTGACCCGGATCTCCTTCCACGCCTGGGCCCCGAGATCGTCGGAGGTGAATGGGCTCAGGGCCCACACCGAGACGCCGGGTCCGAAGTGCTGCCACCAGGGCACCTCCCCCGGCGCCGTCCGTTGCCTCGCGATGCCCAGGGGGTTGGAAAGAAAGTCCTTTCGCTTGACGAGCCGCGCCACGGGTACCTCTCCGGTGCCTTTCGCCTGTGCGGTGGCCGCCACACCGCCGGCCCAGTGCCCGAAGTCGTCCGCCAGCGCCACGGCCTGGGGATGAATGCCCTCGATCGGGATCACCCGCGCCTCGGCGTGCGCCACCTGGGTGCGGATGGTCACCCGATCGCCCATTCGAAGCCCCATCTTGCGGGCCACGGCCGCGTTCATCAGCACCGGGTTCTCGTGGCGGATCTCGCGACCCCAGCGGGAGTTCGCATAGGCCGCAGCGAGCTCGGGGTACCGCAGCACCACCAGCGCGAAGGCGTCGGTCCCCAGGGATCGAAGCTCGGACGGAACCTCGTGCACGAGCTTCCCGCCGGCGTCGATGCGCCCTCCCTTGGCCGGAAAGCCCCTCCGGGCGGCCCATGGGTACCCGTCTTCTCCGCCCAGCCGGAACCCGGCCCGAGTCAGCTCCGCGAACCCGCCCAGCGCGGGCGTCGTGTCGGCGAGTCGCCGCACGAACGCCCCGCAATCAGCGTAGGGGAACCTGGCCTGCGCGGAGTGCCGACCCGCCGCCAGGACGCCGAGCAGGACGTCGCCGAGCTGTCGGGCCTCGCCGAGGGGACCGGCCGACGGAGTGTCGAAGAGCCGCTCCACGGGAACCTTGGGATCGGTCAGGTGGGCGCCCTCCGGAAGCCGCCGCGTCACCGGCTGCTGCAGCACGGCCCAGGCCTTGCCCTCCGGAGTGTATCCGCCGAGGAGATTCCAGAGCTCCAGATCCGAGGCCGCGGGCAGGACCAGGTCCGCCATCTCGGCGGTCTCGGTCATCTGGGTATCGAGACACACGAGGAGCTTGACCCGGTCCTCCTCTCCGAACGCGCGCCGCACCGAGTCGCTGCGCGCCACCCGGTAGAGGGGGTTGGAACGGTAGGCGAAGTACAGGTCCGCCCGCTGATCGCCGGCCAGGATATCCTTGATGACCCGGGCCCTGGGATGCGTGGGCTCGAGGTGCGGCACGTAGGACGGCCGATGCCCCAGTCGAAGTCCCGCTGCCTCTGGGTTTCCCCCGAGGCAATTCAAGACCGCAGCGGCGGCCTCCAGGGAACGCGCCTGGCGCGACCCGGCGCCGTCGACAAGCACCAGCGTGGGGCCCTCCGAGGCCAGCCGCTTGGCCAGGCGCAAGAGGGTCAGGATCGGAATGCCGGCCGCAGACTCCACGAGCTCCAGCTTGTAGGGGAGGAGGGCCTCGGTCATCGCCTCCACGGGCGTCGACACAAGCTTGCCCAGCGCGTCCCCTGCGAACCAGCCCTGCGACAACGCCACCCGGACCAGGCCCAGCGCCACCAGGGCCTCGGTCCCGGGACGCACCGGGAGCCACTCCGTGGCGAGGCTTCCGGTCACCCCTTGGTATGCGTCCAGCGCGACGATCGTCGCACCGCGCGTGCGCGCCGCCACGAGGTCGCGAGCCAGGGGCGCGAACTCTGCGCTGTCGTCGAGGGGGCGCGAACCGAGCAGCAGGATCGTGCGGGCCTTCGACAGGTCGGGCCGACCCAGGGGGGCGCCGTAGACCGCCTTCTGGGCCTGCCGGGCGGCCCACTGCCGGGACGCGCCGTCCTCGATCACGCAGCGCACACCCAGGGCGTCCAAGATGGGCCCGGCGAGGGGATCGGGCCGCCCGACATCCGCGCACGCGCTCCCGGGAGGCCCCCCAAACGCCGTGGCCAGGAGCTCGAGGGCCTGGGGCCATGCGATCTCCTCCCACTTCCCCTCCCCCCGCCGCCCCTTGCGGCGAAGGGGTTTGAGGAGCCGCTCCGGGTCGTAGGTCTGCTCCAACGCCTCGTAAGCGCGAGCGCACAGGATCGAGAGCGCTCCGGCCTCCGCGTTGGGGCCGATCTGCACGGCTCGGTCACCGTCCCGAAAGACCTTCATTGCGCAGCCGGCCCCGCACAGCGTGCAGCCCGTGGCGATACCGTCCCGATACTTGTGGAGGGCCCGGCCGGTGGCCGCGTTCCAGGGCTTCTCCGGCGCGGTGAGCACCCGGGCCCGATGCTCCAAGGCGACGCCGGCCGTGCCGAGAGCACCGACCGCGAGGAACTGTCTTCTGTTCAAACCGGACATGGCACCCTCCGGGTACGGGGACGAGTTCGCCCTCGGTCGGCTGCTACAGGAGCGGGATGAACTCGCCGCCCAGCACCATGTTGCAGCGCATGGTGAAGATCCCGATCATCACGAGGACCGAGGCAAACCCGTAGACGGCGATGCTGCGCGAGCGGTTGGTCGAGACCAGCACCAGCGGAATGACCTTGCCGACCAGGGTCTCGACGCCGAGGAAGAGCGGCGCAAAGGCACCGGAGAAGAACAGTTGTGCCGTCTCCATCGATTCGCGCTCACCGAAGTAGTGAATCGAGAGGTCGCTGAAGGACAGGAAGAGGTCGAACACGATGAACCAGAGCATCATGGTTCCCAGGCCGCCCAGGAGGTCCGTGTTCACCTTGCCGTCGTCGCTGAAGAACCTGTCCTTGATGATCGTGACCAGCATCATCATCGCCAGCCCAGAGACCATCGCCGAGGTGAGGAACAGAATCGGCATCATGCTCGTGCGCCACAGGGCGTGGGCCTTGGCGAAGCTCAAAATGAAGCCCGTGTACCCGTGGACCATGAGCGCCAGGGGGATTCCGATCCGCCCGAAGAGCTTGGTGAGCTTCTTGTTGCCGCGGAACATGAAGAATCCGTAGATGACGCAGTTGATCGGGTAGATCGTCAGGAGGAACGATCCCCAGGAGATCGGGCTCGTGGCGTTGAGGTAGACGAACAGATGCCAGGCCCGGAGCGGCCGGCCCGCATGCACCAGCAGGAACATGGGGGCCGCGACCAGCAGTAGGGTCGCGATGACGACGCCGACCTTGCCGAGCGGCTTGAACTTCTCGAAGCCAAACCCGTACGCGAGCGTCGAGATGATGAATGACCCGGCGGAGAGGCCCGTCAGGTAGAAGTAGATGGCGATGGCGAGGCCGAACGCCTCCCCGTGGGGCACGGTGTAGAGAAGGTTCATTTCCACAGCTACTCCTCCCCGCCTTCCGCGACCAGGCGCGCGGCCTCATCGTCGAGGCCGATATAGAACACCTGAGGCCGGTTGCCCGATTCGGGCTTCAGCGGCACGGTGGCCTCCCGGGCCAGGAGCCGGGAGATCTCGCTCTCCGGATCATTCGCGTCGCCGAAGGTCATGACGCCGGTCGGGCAGGCGGATACGCAGGCCGGTGGTCCGTACCCGTCCCTCACCCGGGGCCAGCACCAGTCGCACTTCTCCGCCACCTTGCGGACCGGGTGGATGTAGCGCACGGCGTACGGACAGGCGGCCATGCAGTACCCGCAGCCGATGCACCGGTGGGGGTCGATGTAGACGATGCCGTTGGGCATGCTGTACGTGGCGATCACCGGGCACACCGTCGTGCACGCAGGCTTCTCGCACTGGTTGCACAGGATGGGGGTGAAGTGACGCCGCACCTTGGGGTACCGGCCCTTCTCCACCTCTTTCACCCAGGTGCGGTAGACGCCCAGGGGCACGTCGTTCTCGGCCTTGCACGCGACCTGGCAGGCGCGGCAGCCGATGCACTTGCGAAGGTCGATCAGAAATGCGTAACGCGGCTCAGCCATCTGGCCCTTTCCTTTCCCGGCCCTCAGCCGTCCTTGGAGCGGTAGAGGGTCGAGAAACCCATGAACAACGCGAGCAGAACCACACCGGCCGCGCCACCCCAGACCAGCAGCAGGTACGCCACCCGCAGCACTTCGGCGAGAGGCTGGTCCGAAGCCAGCGGCCGGGCGTGCAGGGAGGACAGGACCACAGTGGCCTTCTCCCGCTCCTCCTTCGGCGGCACCCGGTGGCACCTGGGGCACGTCTGCTTCGTGACGGTGTCCTCACCGTGGGCGGCTTCGCCCTGGTGGCACGACAAGCACTGGCCGACCTCGTAGCGGTCGGAGAGGTCGCCCTTGCCGTGGCCGGCCAACCGAAACCGGGCCAGCATCCCCCCGACGTCATAGGACCGCACCTGGTCCACGTGACACAGGCCGCAGGTGTTCGGAAGGTTGGCCCGGTTGACCGTGGAAAGGGGATCCTTCGCCGGCCGCTGGTAATGCGCCGTGTGGCAGCTGGCGCAGGAGGACGCCGCCGGGTCCTTCGCGAGCCAGGCCTTCGCGTGGCCGGTCTTCATCCACCCTTCGCCCTTCTGGCTCTCCTTGGGCGGCGGTTTGATGCCCTTGGCCTGGAGCTTCCTCAACGCATCCGCGGGGAAGGCGTCCGGCGGCGGCTTTGCCGCGTGGCAGGCCCGGCAGTCCACCCTTCTCAGACCAGCCCGTGGGTGGAAGTTCGGGTCCGAGTCCGCGTGGCAGTCGATGCACTCCACGCCCTTCTGCCCGTGGATCGACAAGAGGAACGCCTTCGGGTCGACGTGCAGGTCCCTGAGGATCCCCGAGCGGGCACCGGCCCCGAAGTTCGGCTGCTCGTGGCAGTTCTTCAGGCACTTGTCGTTGGTGTACGGCTTCTCGATCTTCTCCCGCGGGGGGAGGAAGCCCTGGGCCACCGCCGACACGAGGGGCGCGGCCGGGACTCCGGCAGAGGCAGCCGGCGCCGGGGTCACGGCCGGCTCCGCGGCGGCCGTGGGGCCTGCCACGGCGAGGAGGAGGGCCACGAAGAGGTGGGCGACGGTTTGCTTCATGGCGTCTTCTCCCGCACCGGCTGGACAGCCATGGCCTTTTCGAGGATCTCGGCGATATCGAGGACCTGTACGTCCTCCTCCCGCTTGTGCGCCTTCACGCCGTCGGAGAGCATGGTGAGGCAGAAGGGGCAGGCCGACCCGATCACCGCCGCACCGGTGGACAGAGCCTCCTCGGCGCGGACGTTGTTGATGCGAGTCCCGTGTTCCTCCATCCACATCCGGCCGCCGCCGGCGCCGCAGCAGAAGTTCTCTTCGCGGCAGCGCTGCATCTCCACGAGCTCCAGCCCCTGGACCGCGCCCAGCAAGTCTCGGGGCTCGTCGACCAGCCCCGCGTAGCGGGACAGATAACAGGAGTCGTGGAGTGTGACCGTGGTCGGGAGCGGCCGGCTCGCCTTGATCCGGCCCTGGGCCAAGAGCCCGACGAGGAATTCGGAGTGGTGGACGACCTGGTAGTTCCCACCGAACTGGGGATACTCCTTGGAGAGGGTCTTCAGACAATGGGGGCAGGTGGCGACGATCTTCTTCACGCCGATGGCGTCCATGGCCGCGATGTTCTCCGCCACGAGCGTCTGGTACAGGTACTCGTTTCCGCTGGATCGGGCGGGGTCGCCGCAGCACTTCTCCTGAGTGCCGAGCACGCCGTAGGAGACGCCCGCAGCGTCCAGGATCCGGCAGAAGGAGGCCATCACCCGCTGGTAGCGGTCATCGTAGCTGCCGGCGCAGCCTACCCACAGCAGCACCTCGAACTCGGGGCTCTCCTCCTCGGTCAGGACCCTCACGTCCACGCCCCGGCGCTTGGTCCAGTCGTTGCGCGCGGACCAGCCCACCCCCCAGGGGTTAAAGTTGTTCTCCAGGTTCTTGTTGACGGTCACCAGCTCCTGGGGCATCACGCCCTCGGTGAGCACCTGGTGGCGCCGCATGTCGACGATCTTGTCCACGTGCTCGATCATCACCGGGCACGCCTCCATGCAGTGGCGGCAGGTGGTGCAGGCCCAGAGGTCATCCTGGGTGACCCCGTCCCCGTCGATCATCAGAGTCTCGAACTCTTCGCCCTTGCCCCGGGCCAGGAAGGGTGCCTTTGCCACCCAATGGGCCTTCAGGTCCTGAATCACCTTTTTCGGATTGAGGCTCTTGCCCGTGTTGAACGCAGGGCACCGGGCCTGGCATCGGCCGCAGCGCACGCAGGCCTCCAGGTCCAGGAGCTGTTTCCAGGTGAACCGCTCCACCTGCCCTACGCCGAAGACTTCGGAGTTCTCCAGGTCGATGGGCTGGAACGCGCCCTTGGGCTTGAGGGACTGGAGGAAGACGTTGACCGTGGAGAAGAGCACGTGGGAGAGCCGGCCGAAGGGGAGCGTCGCGAGCGCGAACAGCACCAGGTACAGGTGCGTGCGCCAGAGGACGGGAACGAGGGACGGTGCGGCGCCCCCGAAGAGGTCGGCCGGGAACGCGACGAGAAAGCCGCTCGCCAGCCAGGGGTGCCGGATGCCGCCCACGGCCGCCACGCGGCTCGCTTCGGTGAGAAACCCCGTCAGGAAGATGAGCAGAAGCAGCGCGTGTCCCCACAGATCCTCAGGCTTGTTGTCGAGCCGGTCGGGCCGCGCGACGTAGCGGCGCACGAACAGCCGAAGGGTCCCGTAGAAGCCCAGCAGCCCAACCCCGTTGAGCAGCAGAGTCAGCACCGCCGCCGCCGGCCGGGGAAGCTCGAACACGACCTGGACCGCGAGGACCGCCAGCACCATGACGGCGAAGGCGGCAAAGAGGCAGAGGTGGTGGAGCCCCTCGGGGCGCTCCTGGAGGATGCGTTCGTGGCCGACCACAGCCCTCCAGAGCGCCCCGAGGCGCTCTCGGGTGTTGCCGGAGCGGTCCTCAGGGAGCCCCAAGCCGATCCGGCGGACCTTTCGCCAGGTGCCGACGGCGATCGACGCCACGACCAGGAGAATGAGGCTGAAATCCAATGCGTTCACCATGTGCGTCCCTTCCGGACAACGTCCGGCTGTCCGCGCTCAGGCGCTGTCCACAAATAACTGTCGCGCCGACGGCGCGCGGCGCGGCCCCCACCTGAAATCCGACTGCCGCATCGCGCTGCGTACCGTCGGCCCTGCCCGAAGCCGCCCCGCTGCCACCCCACTTCTCGGACAACGCAGGGGCGAATCGGCCTGCAAACACCTCGAGACCGCGACCGCCGGGACGTCGAGCTCCCCTCGCCCGACAGGGCGAGGGGAGCCGCACAGCGAGCCTTCAGGCCTTGGCTTCCTTGATCTTCTCGATGAGCTTGGGCAGCGCCTTGAAGACGTCGTCGACCAGGCCGTAGTCAGCCACCTCGAAGATCGGCGCCTCCTCGTCCTTGTTGATCGCGACGATCGTCTTGGCGTCCTTCATTCCCGCGACGTGTTGGATCGCCCCGGAGATGCCGCAGGCGATGTAGAGATCCGGGGCCACGATCTTCCCCGTCTGGCCCACCTGCAGGTCGTTCGGGACCAGCCCCTCGTCGACCACCGCCCGGCTCGCCCCCATCGCGGCACCCAACAGGTCCGCGAGCTGCTCGACCAGGGCGATGCCCGAGGCGTCCTTCATCCCACGGCCGGCCGACACGATCGCCTTCGCCTCGGTGAGCTCGGGCCGCCCGGACTTGGAGAGCTGGTAGCCCACGAACTTCGACTTCAGGCTCGCCGGATCCACGGTCACCGAAAGCTCCGCCACCGCAGCGGCAGGCCCGCCCGGCGCCGCCGCGTCGAACGCCGTCTCGCGCACGGTGAGCAAGGCTACCGGAGTGTCCACCACCACCTTCGCCAGGGCATTGCCTGCGTACATGGGGCGAACGTAGGTGGGGCCGGCGTCGAAGCACACGACGTCGCTGACCATTCCCGCGCCCAGCAGCCCCGCGAGCCGGGGCACGAGGTCCTTGCCCGTGGTCGTGGCCGGAGAGAGCGCGGCCGTATACCCCTTCTCCCGGATCAGGGCCGCGGCCGCCGCGGCGTGACCCTCCGCCGTGTACGCGGCCACCGCAGGCGCCTCGCTCCAGTAGACATTCTTCGCCCCGAAGTCCTTGATCTTCTCCGCTCCGGCCTTCGCGCCGGTGCCGAGCACGAGAAGGTCGTAGTCGGTCTTGGCGACGTCGGCGAGCTGCCGCGCCGCGGTGATGGCCGGGTAGGTGGCGTGACGGACGTCCCCCTCCCGAAGTTCCGCGATAACGAGGATCGACATGATTGTTCTCCTTTAGCGATCAGCGCTCAGCTGTCAGCGTCCTGGCGTCCCAACATCCTGGCTTCCGACTCTCAGATCACCTTGGCCTCGTTTTTGAGCTTCTCGACGAGCTCGTCAACGCTGGCCACCTTCTGGCCCGCCTTGCGCGGGGGCGGTTGGGACAGGCCCAGCACCCGTGTGCAGCTCTTGGGATCCACGCCAAGGTCGGCGGGGGTGACCTTCTTCACTTCCTTCTTCTTCGCCTTCATGATCGCCGGAAGGCTCGCGTACCGGGGTTGGTTGAGCCGCAGGTCCGCAGTGATGACGCAGGGAAGCTCCACCTCCTTGGTCTCCAGGCCGCCGTCGATCTCCCGCTGCACCGAGGCCTTGGTTCCCTCGAGCTCGACCTTGTAGGCAAAACACGCCTGGGGGACACCGACCTTGGCGGCGAGCATCTGAGCCGCTTGGTTGTTGTCCGTGTCAACCGACTGCTTGCCCGCGATCACCAGGTCGGGCTTCTCCTGGTTGTAGACCGCGGCCAGGACGTCGGCGACCGCGGCGCTGTCGAGGCTCCCGTCCACCGTGACCAGGTAGGCCCGGTGCGCACCCAGCGCCAGCCCGGCCCGAAGCGTCTCCTCGTTGGCGGCGGTCCCGATCGATACCAGGAACACCTCGCCCCCTCCCTTCTCCGTGATCCGCACCGACTCCTCGATGGCGTACTCGTCGAAGGGGTTGATCAGAAAGTTGACGCCCTCGGTCTCGATCCCCGTCCCATCCTTCTTCAGGCGGACCTTCACGTCCGGGTTCGGGACCCGCCGCACGGGTACCATGATCTTCATTGCCATTCTCCTCTCTTGGAAATCGTGGAAGGTTCGGGTCCCTCGTCGCTGGTCGCCGGCCTCATGCAGGGCGGCCGGCGATCAATCCTGCAGTACCGCTCGCGAGATGACGATCTTCTGCACCTCGCTGGTGCCCTCGTAGATCTCGGTGATCTTGGCGTCGCGGTAGAACCGCTCGACGGGGTACTCGTCGATGTATCCGTAGCCGCCGAAGACCTGGATCGCCTCCCGGGTGGCCTTCATCGCCACGTCCGAGGCGAAGAGCTTCGCCATCGCAGACTCCTTGCCATAGTTCTTGAACCCCATGTCCTTCATCCAGGCGGCGCGCCACACCAGGAGCCTTGCCGCGTCGATCTCCGTGGCCATGTCGGCGAGCTTCCACTGGATCGCCTGGAAGTTCGAGATCGCCTGCCCGAACTGGACCCGCTCCTTGGCATAGGCCACCGCGTGGTCCATGGCACCCCGCGCGATCCCCAGTGCCTGCGCGGCGATGCCAATGCGACCGCCGTCCAGGGTCTGAAGCGCGATCTTGAATCCGTCGCCGGGTTTGCCGAGGAGGTTCTCCTTCGGGATCCGACACTCGTCGAAGACAAGCTCCGCCGTAGACGAAGCGCGGATCCCGAGCTTGTGCTCCTCCTTCGCCACCTTGTAGCCCTTGGTGTCGGCCGGCACGATGAAGGCGGAGAGGCCCTTGTGGGCCGCGGATTTGTCCGTGGCCGCGATCACCACGGCGACACCCGCCGGGCCCCCGTTCGTGATGAAGATCTTCGACCCGTTGAGAACCCATTCGTTGCCGTCGAGGACGGCGGTCGTCTTCTGGTTGCCCGCGTCCGTGCCGGCCTGGGTCTCGGTGAGGCCGAGGCAGCCGAGCATCTTGCCCGACGCCAAGGGCACGAGGAACTTCTTCTTCTGCTCCTCGGTGCCGCTCTTGAAGATCGGGTCGCAACACAGGCTGGAGTGGGCCGAGACGACGACGCCGGTCGAGGCGCACACGGCCGAGAGCTCCTCGATGATGATGGCGTAGCAGCGGTAGTCCATGCCACCGCCGCCGTACTCCTCGGGGAAGGCCACGCCCAGGAAGCCGAGCTCGGCCATCTTGTTCACGAGCTCCATGCGGAACTTGGCGGTCTTGTCCATCTCAGCCGCCAGGGGAGCAACCTCTTCCTTGGCGAACTTGCGGGCCGTGTCGCGCACCATCTTCTGGATGTCGTCGAGCTCAAAGTCCATGGAATCCTCCCAATCGGTAAGGGCACCCCGTGAGGGGGCACGACTTCGGGGTCCGGACCAGGCAAGAGGTTGGTTCTATTTCCCCTCGAAGTTGGCCTTGCGCTTCTCCAGGAACGCCGTCATCCCTTCCTTCTGATCCGCCGTCGTGAAGCAAAGCGCAAACGCGTCGCTTTCTAGCACACAGGCGTTGTCCAGGTCCAGATCCTGGCCGCGCTGGATCGTCTCCTTGGCAAGCCGGACCGCCACGGGTCCCTTGGACGCAACGACTCGGGCCATCTTGAAAGCCTCCTCTCGGAGGCTCTCCGCCGGGAACACACGGGTGACGAGCCCGGCGGCCAGCGCCTCGTCAGCTTTGAGGTTGCGGGCGGTGGTCACCAGCTCCAGGGCGAGGGCGCGGCCCACGAGGCGAGTCAGGCGCTGGGTGCCTCCGAAGCCCGGTGTCACGCCCAGATTCACCTCCGGCTGCCCGAAGAGCGCCCGGTCGCTCGCCAGGATCCAGTCGCAGCTCATGGCGAGCTCGCACCCGCCGCCGAGGCAGTACCCGTTGACGACCGCGATCACCGGGACACGGAGGTTCTCCAGAGACCGCAGAACGCGAAGCCCCTGGAGGGAGAACTCCTTGGCCTCGACCGCGGTGAAGCTCTGCATGGCGCTGATGTCGGCCCCAGCCACAAAGGCCTTGTCTCCGGCTCCCGTGACCAGCAGCACGCGCGCGGCCCCGTCGGCGGCGACCTGAGCGACGGCCTGCCCGATCTCGCCGAGGGTCGCCGGATTCAGGGCGTTCAAGGCTTTGGGCCGGTTGACCGTCAGGAGATAGATGCCCGGTTCGGGCATCTCGAGGACGATATTCTCAAAGGACACGGTTCACCTCCCCTTACGCGGAGTAGTCGTAGAAGCCCTTGCCGGTCTTTCGACCCAGGTTACCGGCGTCCACCATCTTCTTGAGAAGCGGGCAGGGCCGGTACTTGGAGTCGCCGAACCCCTCGTACAACACCTCCATGATGTAGAGGCACACATCAAGCCCAATCAGGTCTGCGAGCTCGAGCGGTCCCATAGGATGGTTCATACCGAGCTTCATGACGGTGTCGATATCTTTCGGCGAGGCGATGCCCTCGTAGAGCGTGAAGACAGCCTCGTTGATCATGGGCATGAGGATGCGGTTCGAGACGAACCCCGGGCTGTCGTTGACGGTGACCGGCACCTTGGCGAGCTTCTTGGAGAGGTCTTCGATGACGGCGAAGACCTCATCCGAGGTCTGGAGGCCGCGGATGATCTCGACAAGCTTCATGACCGGTACGGGATTCATGAAGTGCATGCCGATCACCTTATCGGCGCGCTTGGTGACCTTGCCGATCTTCGTGATGGCGATGGAGGACGTGTTCGAGGCGAGGATCGCCGACGACTTGCAGAGGCGGTCGAGGTCCTCGAAGATCTTGAGCTTCACCGGCAGATTCTCGGTCGCGGCCTCGACCACCACGTCGACGTCCGCGAACTCAGCCAGCTGGGTCGTCCCTCGGATCCGTGCCAGGGAAGTGGCCTTGGCGACTGCGGTCATCTTGTCCTTGGAAACCAGCCGGTCGAGATTCTTCTCGATGGCTGCGATCCCCTTCGCCACGAACTCGTTCGCGATGTCTTGCAGCACCACCTCGTACCCGGAGGTGGCAAACACCTGGGCGATTCCGTGCCCCATCGTTCCTGCGCCGATGACTCCCACCTTCTTGATGTCCACGGTGTCCTCCTTTCAACGCAATGCAATCCGATGCCAATACTGTCGATCCCGCGCTTCGAATCCCCTCAGGGGCCCCAATTCCGGCCTTCGGTCGTTCCTCCCTCGGGCGCGCTACCGTTCCACCACCATCGCCACGGCACCGCCGCCGCCGAGGCACAGGGTCGCCAAGCCCCGCTTGAGCCCGCGCGCTTGCATGGCGTAGAGCAGGGTCGTGAGCACCCGGGCGCCGCTGGCCCCAATGGGGTGACCCAGGGCGATCGCGCCGCCGTTGACGTTGACCCGAGTCCAATCCCAGCCGAGCTCGCTGCCATCGGCGAGGCACTGGGCGGCGAAAGCCTCGTTGGCCTCGATGAGGTCGAAGTCCCCGATCGAGTAGCCGCCCAGCCCCATCACCTTGCGCACCGCATCGATGGGAGCGAAGAAGACATCCTTGGGGTCGCGGTGCGCCGCTCCGTACTCCTTGATCGTCGCGAGGACGGGCAGTCCCTTGGCCGCGGCGTACTCTCGGGAGGTCACGACCACGGCGCTCGCGCCATCGGTGAGCCCAGGCGCGTTCCCGGCCGTGACAATGCCGTCCTTCTGGAAGGCGGCGCGCAACTTCGCGAGGCTCTCGGTGGTGGTCTGCGCCTTGACCGGCTCATCGGTGTCAAACACGACGGGGTCGCCCTTCTTGCTCGGGATCTGCACGGGGACGATCTCGGCCCTGAAGGCTCCACTCGCGATGGCCCTGGCCGCTTTCTGCTGGCTCGCCGCAGCGAACTCGTCGAGCTGCACGCGCGTCAAGCCGGCCTTCTCGGCCGTGTACTCGGCCAGGTTGCCCATGTGCACGTCGTTGAACGCACACCACAGGCCGTCGTGGATCATGGCGTCGATCGTCTGGAAGTGCCCCATGCGGACACCGTTGCGAAGGTTCTTTTGCAGGTGGGGAGCCGTGGACATGCTCTCCATTCCCCCCGCGACCGCGACGTCGGCTTGGCCCAGCGCGATCGCTTGGGCGGCGAGCATGACGGCCTTCAGGCCCGACCCGCACACCATGTTGAGGGTGAACGCATTGACGCGGGAGGAGAGCCCCCCCTTCAGGGCCGCCTGACGCGCCGGGTTCTGGCCCACACCCGCCTGGAGGACGTTGCCCATGATGCACTCGGTCACCGCCTCGGGATCCACTCCGGCCCTTCGCACAGCCTCCCGGACCGCGAAGCCTCCCAGGTCAGGGGCCGCGAAGTTGCCGAGGGTCCCGAGGTAACCCCCGATGGGGGTGCGGCAGGCAGAGACGATGACGGCGTCGCGTGGGCTCATGGCCTTCTCCTCGAAGCAAGTTGTGGTTCGGTGACCGACGTCAGTGCTTGTTCTCTTCGTAGAGGACCGCAAGGACTCGGGCCCCCTCCATCACGCGGATTCGGTGCGGGACCTGGGCGTTGTAGTACATGCTGTCGCCTGCGCCCAGCTCGAACTGTTGCTTCCCATACTCCACGGCCAACCTTCCCTTGAGGACGAAGAGGAATTCCTCTCCCGCGTACGTCATTTCCTTGATCGAAAATTCACACGGGTCGTCGCAATCAATTAGGAACGGGCTCATCGCCCGCTCGTCCAACCCGTGAGCGAGATCCTTGTAGGGAAGCATGTGTGGAAGTTCGTTTCGCTGGACCCGGGGTTCGCTCCCCACGCGTGTGACCACGTAGTCCGCGGCGGCGTCCCCGTCCTCTTGGAAGAAGTAGCCGATCTTCACCCCCAGGGCTTCGGCGAAGATCCAGAGGGTGGCGATCGAAGGCGCAACGATGTTGTTCTCCACCTGAGAGACCATGGCCGAGCTGAGGGCGGTCCGCTCCGCGAGGTCCTTGAGGGTCAGACCCTTCTGCCGGCGGAGCTCCTTGATACGCCTGCCGAGGTTGAGTTTTTCCAGCAGCTGTTTCTTCATGGGAGGTCCTGCAGCCGAGACGAGAACCCTTAAAGAGGGCTAAATAAAGATTTAGTAAGACTGAAACGGCGCCGACGGTAAAGAATCGAAAACAGAGAGTCAAGGTTTTTCTCTCGAACGTTCTTGAGTGGAAATCAGATCTCCTCCTGCCAGAGACCCCCAAACGAAGGAGACAAATTTCAAACGATCTCCCGACCGTTCTTGGCCGAGAATTGGCCTCTTCTGCGGCAGAACGCGCCCTGGCGACGTTCGCCTGTGCACCATGAGACTGAAATGTTACCCGGCGTTTGAAATTGCAGCCCCAGGGGGGTGATGCCCCCGTCGCCAGTGGAGGGGAGGCGGTGCCCCCGCGGTCGCTCACGGCTCCGACTTTTTTCGACACATGCCCTTGACATCGAGTCGCCTTCGATTCATAGTCCTCCCACAGTTTGCTCCTCCCAGACCAGTTGGGGGAGTTCGGAACCGCAACGCTCTTTGCCCCCCCGGAGAGCAGCGCCGAACTCCCCCTTTCCATTTGTCACCCCGAGTCGCCTCGATCCCCTTCGCTCGCAACGATTTCGTCGTTCTCGGCGCCGTGGCCGGCCGGGAAGACGACATTTTTGTTGCCGCTCCCCTCCCTCGTGCCGTCGCTTCACAGGAATGTCAGGAACTTGTCGCTTGGGCACCGGCCTTGCTAGGGCGGTACCGTTGCCGCTGACATCCTGAGTGGGAGGGTCTCGATGCTAAAATACCGCTTGCTGGTCGCCACGGTCCTCTCCGCGCTGTTCACCGGACCTGCCTTCGCCGCCGATGCGGCGCTGAATGCAGGCGACACGGCCTGGGTCCTCGCCTCGTCGGCTCTGGTGCTTCTGATGGTGCCCGGCCTGGCACTCTTCTATGCGGGCATGGTGCGGAGCAAGAACGTCCTGTCCACCCTCATGATGAGTTTCATCTGTATGGGCGTGGTCGGAATCCAGTGGATGGCCTTCGGGTACACGCTGTCGTTCGGCGGCGGCGGACACCCCCTTCTCGGCGGACTCGATCAGCTCTTCTTGGTCGGAATCTCGCCCGAAAGCCTCAAAGGGACGATCCCCACCCTGGCTTTCGCCCTGTTCCAGGGGATGTTTGCGGTGATCACGCCCGCCTTGATCAGCGGCGCGGTCGTCGAGCGGATCAAGTTCGGCGCATACACGCTCCTCGTGTTTCTCTGGTCGGTGCTCGTCTATGATCCCCTGGCACACTGGGTCTGGGGCGACGGCGGTTGGCTGTTGAAGCTCGGATGCCTCGACTTCGCGGGCGGTACCGTCGTCCACATCTCATCGGGAGCCTCAGCGCTCGCCGCGATCCTGGTCCTCGGGAAACGCCGCGGCTACCCGCAGGAGGCTTTCGTCCCCCACAATCTAACCCTCACGCTCTTTGGCGCCGGGCTTCTGTGGTTCGGTTGGTTCGGCTTCAACGCGGGCAGCGCCCTGGCAGCGAACGGAGTCGCTGCGCTGGCGTTCACCTCGAGTCACGTGGCCTCGGCAGCGGGGCTTATCGGCTGGCTGCTCGCCGAGAAGCGACGCTTCGGCAAACCCAGCGCCCTCGGCGCCGCGTCGGGATGCGTGGCAGGGTTGGTCGCCATCACCCCGGGAGCAGGGTTCATCACGCCGGCCTGGGCTGCCCTGGTGGGCTTGGCAGCGGGGGTGATCTGCTTCCAGGCCGTGTGTCTCAAGGGGAAGCTCGGCTACGACGACGCTCTTGACGTGGTCGGGGTACACGGGGTCGGCGGCACCCTCGGAGCGATTCTCACAGGCGTGTTCGCCACGGTCGGTGCCCAGAGCGTGTTGACCGGGAACGTGGGGCAGCTGGGCATTCAGGTGCTCGGCGCCGCCGTTTCGGCCGGTTACGCGTTCGCCGTCACTTTCGGACTCGTCAAGATCCTGGATAAGACGATCGGCCTTCGGGTGGAGCCGGCCGATGAACTCACGGGCCTCGATCAGACCCAGCACGGCGAGGTCGGCTACTCGCTGTGAACCGCGCCGCCCTCCCTTTCGACCCCGCGGTCGCCAAAGAGCAGATCGCGCAGGCTCGGCGGGCCCTCGGTGAAGGCCGACTCCGCTCCGCCGATTACCTGGCGGTCGTGGACGGGACGGTCTCCGCCCTTGGGAGGGCGGCACAATGGGACGTGCCGGGCCGTGCCCTCATCGCCCTTGGCGGTTACGGCCGCGGAGAGTTGTCACCCCGAAGCGACATCGACCTACTGTTCCTCTCGGCTCGCAGTGACGCGCCCCGGAACTCAGTGGAAGCTGTGCTCTACCCCCTTTGGGACCTGGGCTTCGACGTAGGACACGGGCTGAGGACACCGCGGGAGTGCGCACGCCTCGCCACAGAAGATCTGGCTGCCGCCACAGCGCTGCTCGACGCAAGGCTCCTCCTGGGAGACGCCTCGTTGCTCGAAGACGCCCGGCGCAAGGCCGGCATCCGCCCCGGCGGCAGCCGCGAGATGCGCCGCTGGGTGGGACGTATCCTCACGGAGGTAGCCGGCCGCAGGGAGCGCTTCGGCGAAGTCTCGCACCTCCTGGAGCCCCACATCAAGGAAGGCAAGGGCGGTCTTCGGGACTTCCAAGCCGCTCGATGGATCCTCACCTGTCTCGGCCAAACACCGGGGACGGTCGCAGCCGAGACGGAGAACGCAGCAGGCGCACAGGAGGGCTATGACTTCCTGATCCGAGCTCGAAACGCCCTGCATGCCGTGGCGGGCCGCAAGACGGACCACCTCACCTTTGACCTCCATCGGGAGGTGGCGCAGCAGGTGTTTCCAGGGGCTCCGGTCGAAGACTTCTTCGCTGCCCTTCACCGCGCCAGCCACGCCGTGCTCTCGGCCTGGGAAGAGCTCGCACCGGCGGCCCGGGAGGCGTTGGCCCCGCGCCTTCTCCGCCGTCCGCTCTCGGATGCCGCTCCCCGCGGCCAACGCCTCGCTCAAGCGTTGGCCGCATGGGCCCGCAGCGGCGACCCCATGCCGCCCCCGCTGCGCCATGCCGTCATCCGCGGAGAGGCGGGCGTCGTGGGCGGGGCACTCGTCGAGGCCGTGGCGGGGACGCTCCGCTCCCGCGTGCCCCTGGCGCCGCTGCTCCACGAAATTCACCGGCTGGGGCGCCTGTCGCTCGTGGCCCCCGAGGTCGAAGCGGTGGCCCACCAGGTCCATTACGACGCCCGCCACGCGTTCACCACCGGGGTTCACTGCATCGAGACCCTCGCCGTCTTCGAGGACCTGTGGCTGGGACTCCTGGAAAAGGAAGAACCTCACCTGACGAGGATCGCGGGTGCGGTTGCGCGGCCTCCGGTAGCCCGCCTCGCCGCCTTGTGCCACGACCTGGGAAAGGGACAGAGCGAGGAAACCGGCGAGGGGCACGCCGAGGCGGGCATCGCGCCGGCGACAAGCCTCGCGCTTCGCCTGGGATTCGACGAGGAGGAGGCCGACGCGGTTGCGGCCCTCGTGCGCCAACACCGCGCTATCCCCTCCATCGCCTTTGGCAGGGACCTGGAGAGCCCGGCCTCCTGGGCGGAGGCCCGGAGGGCGTCGGCGCCCCCCGCGGGGCTCGAGGAGCTCGTGGTTCTTGCCTACGCCGATCTGAAGGCGACGAACCCCAAAGGATGGTCCGGGGTCTGGAGCGACTGGAAGCGGGACCTTCTGCTTACCCTCTATGCGCGGGCCTCTGCAGAAACGCCGACCGCAGCACGGGCCCCGATCGGCGCGGCGAAGGATTCTCGGGTCCCGCCTCGGGAAGCCGCACAGATTCCCCCGGATCTTCTCGGCCACCTGCTCCAACTCGCGCAGGAGCTCGGCGACCGGCCGGCCGCCTGGAAGGTGGACCTGCACGCCGGAGGCCTGGCGGAGATCCTCGGGGTTGCCCACGCGACGCCCCGGCTGCTCTCTGCCGTCACAGGGGCACTCGCGGGTCTTCGGTTCGACATCCTCTCCTTCCAGGTCCACACCTGGGCCGATGGCAGCGTCCACCTCTGGATCCGAGCCGCCCACTCCAAGACCCCCCCGGGTGCCGAAGAGGTCGCGCGGCACCTCACCGGCAGCCTCACCGGCGAGGTCCCGGCCTTCCGGCCCCGGCGCTCCGCCTTGCGGGATCCGAGGACCGACGCGATCCCGGTCGAACAGAAGATCCGGATGCGCGACGGGGACGACCCCTACCACAGCGTGCTCGAGGTGCGGTGTCGCGATCGTCAGGGGCTCATCCGAGACCTGGCCCGCGCGTTCGAGCACCACGGTCTGACCGTAACCTATGCCCTGGTCACCACGGTGGGGCCCATGGCTCAGGACGTCTTCCACCTGCGAGACATCTTCGGCGGCCGCGTCGAGGGCGACGCCAAGGTCCGCGCTCTGCTCGCGTCCGTGGCCGCGGCGTCGGAGGTGGCCGGGCCGGGAGAAAGCGAATACACTCGAACTACGCCGCCGGGGTGACGTGCCGCGGCGCCACTCGCGAAGAAGGAGGGATCCCCGTGAAGAAGATCGAAGCCATCATCAAGCCCTTCAAGCTCGACGACGTGAAGGACTCGCTGAGGGAGGCGGGAATCCAGGGAATGACCGCGATTGAGGTCAAGGGGTTCGGCCGGCAGAAAGGGCACACCGAGCACTATCGGGGCGCCGAGTACACCGTCGACTTCGTCCCCAAGGTCAAGATCGAACTGGTCGTCCCCGACTCCCTGGCCGCCCGAACGGTCGAGGCCATTCTGGCCGCAGCGAAGACAGGCAAGATCGGCGACGGGAAGATCTTCGTCCTCCCGGTCGAGGAGACCATCCGCATCCGCACCGGCGAGAAGGGCGACGAGGCTCTCTAAGAGCCGTTGTTCCACCCGGCCGCGGAGAGTCGCCCGTTTACCCAGGAAGCCGGGGCCACCGGCGCGTCCTCCCCCAGCAGGGCGGCGAGAGCGCGCCGCAACTGGGCGGGCTCCCCACTCGTCCAGTACGCCACGCGACCCGGTTGCTCCTGGTGGCCGAGCAGGCGGCGCTCCGCGAGCACCCGCTCCACCTGAAGGGCCACAGCAGGGGCCGGGTCCACCACGCACACGCGAGGACCTGCGATCGACTCGATGGCCGCGCGCGCGAAGGGATAGTGCGTGCACCCGAGGACCAGCGAGTCGATCCCCTCGGCCAGAAGTGGTGCGAGACAGCGCTCCAGCAGCGACCGGGTGGCGGGGGAGTCCACCGCCCCCGCTTCGATCAGCTCCACGAGACCGGGGCACGCCGCGGTGAGGACCCGAACGTCTCCCGCGAACCGCTCGACCACACGGCTGAACAGCTCCCCCTGAAACGTGCCCTCGGTCGCGATCACCCCGATCACCTTCGCTCGGCTGCGCTGGGCCGCCGGCTTGACCGCGGGCTCGAGCCCTACGAAGGGGACCGCGGGAAACACCTCGCGCAGGTGGTAGAGCGCTGCGCCCGACGCGGTGTTGCACGCAACCACCACGGCCTTCGCGCCACGGGCCGCCAGGAACCGGGTGATCTCCTCAGAGAAGTGCCGAACCTGCTTCAGGGGCCGATGTCCGTACGGGACGTTCGCCTGATCCGCGAAGTAGACGAGGTCCTCGCCGGGCAGAAGCCGCCGCACCTCCCGAAGCACCGAGAGGCCTCCCACTCCCGAGTCGAAGATTCCAATCGCCGTGCGCCGCATGGAGCCGCATGATACCCGCTTCCGTGCGGGGGGTGAACGGCGCCCCTTGCGGTAGGCAAGCGCCCGCCCTCCGCGCTATCATGGCGCACCCGAGCCGGGGCTCCCCTTCTGATCGGAGGCATCTCCATGGCGACGCTCAGCGATCACCTTTCCCTCCTCACCTATCGGCGGGTCGCCACGTACCTCGGCCGGACCGGTGTCCTTCTCCTGCGCCCCGGAGGCCTCGGTGGGGTGCAGGCCGAGATGGTTCGTCAGCGCGTTCTCCTCCACCTGCTTCCAGAACGGAGGGCCGATCCCACTCTACACCCCGATTTCCGGCCCAAGCACGACCAGGGCACTCCAGACAAGGACGAAGGCGCAACGGACGGATCGGCCGCATGTCGGCGGCGACCCGTCGAGACCACTGAGGAGGACCATCGATGAAGAACGTCGAGATGACCGTCGAAGGCAGCACCCTGATCATTAAGGTGGACCTGACGAAGGACTTCGGGCCATCGTCCTCCGGCAAGACGATCATCATCGCGTCCACCGAGGGCAACGCATCGGTTCCGGGGCGCGAGGACGCCAAGGTGGGCCTGAACGTGTACAAGAAGAAGTGAGCGGCCCGTGAAGCTGAACTGGGGCGAGCGGCTCGCCGTCAACAACCCGCTGCGCGTCGTGCAGCAGGGGTTCGAGGTCAGGTGGTTCAAGCAGCGAGCGCGGGTACCGGAAGGCCTGCGAGTCCTCGAGATCGGCTGCGGCCGGGGCGCGGGGGCCGAGCTGTTGCTGCGGGAGTTTCGACCTCGCGAGCTCCACGCTACGGATCTGGATCTCGAAATGCTGCGGCGGGCCGAGGTTTACATGGACCCGGCGGCGCTGGCAAGGGCGACGCTCACCGTGGCGGACGCCGTTCGCCTGCCTCACCGCGACGAGGCGTTCGACGTCGTGTTCGGCTTCGGCGTGCTCCACCACATCCCCGACTGGCGCGGTGCCCTGCGCGAGGTCGCGCGGGTACTCAAGCCCGGCGGCCTCTACTGCCTCGAGGAGCTCTACCCTTCCCTCTACCAGAACGCGCTGACGAAGCACTTCCTCCTCCACCCCACCGAGGACCGCTTCCACGGGACGGACCTGCGGGGCGAGCTCCCGCGGACGGGCCTCCGGCTCCGCGACACGTTCGAAGTGCCCCGCATCGGGCTGCTGGCGGTCTGCGAGCGGCCGCGGTAGGTCCTGGCGCGTCACGGGGTTTCCGAGAGGAACTCCAGCGCCAGGCGAGGCAGAGCCCTCCAGACCCCCTGGAGGATCTCCTCCTCCTCCGCGGTCTTCGGCTCCCACAGTGACCGGCTCAGCGGCAGGTCGCTCACGTAGGTCAATGCCGCCGCGCGCAGGCCGTGGTGAGCGGCGGCAGAGTAGAAGGCCGAGAGCTCCATCTCGAGCGCATCGAAGCCGCAGCGGGCCAGGAGCTCGAGGTTGTTTCGGCACTCGAACGCCACGGCGCCGATGGTGAAGACGCGCCCTTCGCGAACCGGAAGCCCGCGGTGCCGGAGCAAGGCCGCCAGGTCCGCCTCCATCCCGCCGGTACAGGAGACGGTTCGCGCCTCCCTCACCACTCTCTCGAAGCCGAGGTCCCGGTAGCGCGAGTACCCCTCGCCGTCGGCGGCTTCGGTCGGAAGGAACCAGTCCCCGATCGAAAAATCCGGAGAGAGCCCCCCTACTGCGCCCACGAAGAGGACCCTTCGCGCGGGCGTGAGCGAGAGGAAGCTCATACCATCTCCGACGGGGCCGGGCCCGACGCCGGTGAGGATCACCGTCACCGGGCGCCCGGCAAAGCGCCCCGTGACGCCCGTGTAGAAGAAGGGCGGCGAGAGCTCTCGGGGCGCTTCTCCCAGGTGCCGGCGGAAGGACTTGAGCGGCACGAACGGCGTGACGATCACATCCTCGGCCACGTCTTCCGCCCGGCAGCCGAAGACGACCTCCAGAACCGCGTCCGGTGCACCCAGGTCGGGCGGATTCTCGGCCCTGCGGCAGCCCTTTCGATCGGCTGCGCTCGGGGCATGGGGCTCTGTGCTCATTCGCTGTCGTCGAAGCCCAGGCGCTTGATCTGATAGCGCAAAGTGCCCCGGTCCATGGACAGAAGACGGGCAGCCTGCGCCTTGTTTCCGCCCGCGAGCCGAAGGGCCTCCCGGATCAGGTAACGCCCCACGCCGTCGAGCACCTCCTCGTACGGCACTCCACGCAGAATCTCAGGCTCCTGGGGAATCCACGCCCGCTCTTCGTCCCGGGATCGACGGCGCAGGATCTCCGGGGGAAGGTGCTCGGGCGCGATCCACTGGGGCTCCTCGAGAATCAGGATCCGCTCCACGGTGTTCTTGAGCTCCCGGATGTTCCCCGGCCACGGGTAGTCCAGGAGAAGAGCTTCGCATTCGTGCGTGAACCCCCGGACGTCCTTGTGAAACTTCTCATTGGCGCCCCGCAGGAAGTAGCGCGCCAGGGGAAGGATGTCCGCCCGGCGCTCCCGGAGGGGCGGCAGGTGGAGTCCGATGAGCTTGAGTCGGTAGTAGAGATCTTCTCGGAACCGGCCGGCGCGGATCCGGTCGTCGAGGTTCTGATTCGTCGCTGCCACGACCCGCACGTCCACCGCCAACTGTTCCACGCCGCCGACCCGCCGGATCGATCGCTCCTCGAGGACGCGGAGCAGCTTCGCCTGCAGCGCCACATCCATGTCCCCGATCTCGTCGAGGAAGAGGGTCCCGCCCTGGGCGCGCTCCATCAGTCCGGGCTTGCGGTTCTTTGCGTCAGTGAAAGCCCCCTTCTCATGGCCGAAGAGCTCGCTCTCCAAGAGCTGGCCGGGGATGGCGGCGCAGTTGATCCCCACGAAGGGCCGGTCCCGTCGACCGCTCTCGGCGTGGATGGCCCGGGCCACGACTTCTTTGCCCGTGCCGCTCTCGCCCTCGATCAGGACGGTGACGTCCGGATTCTGGGCCACCTTCCGGATCATCGCGATGACCTTCTGCGTGGCCGGGTCCTCCCCGACGAGGTGGTCAAGACCGAACGGTAGGGAAGCCTCCTGCCGCAAGACCCGGACCTCCCGCTTGAGGCTGTCGGCCTCCAGGGCCAGCTTGACGATCACCTCGATCTCGCGGGACTTGAAGGGTTTGTTTACGTAATCATAGGCGCCCAGTCGCATGGCCTCCACGGCCGTCTCGACGCTTCCGTACGCGGTCATCATGATGACCAGGAGTTCGGGCCGGGCCGCCTTGAACTCCCGCAGGAGGTCGATGCCCGAGGCGTCGGGAAGGCGCAAGTCCAGGAGGACGAGGGCGAAGTCGCCGCCAGGAAAGACGCGTCGAGCCTCGGCCGCACTGGCGGCGGTCTGGGCGTCGTAGCCCTTCTGGGAGAGGATCTGAGCCAGCGACCGCCGGATCAGAGCCTCGTCATCCACGATCAGGATGCGCTGCGACATCTACTCCTCCCCGCGCTCGAGCGACGGAAGATCTACCAGGAACCGCGTCCCCACGCCCGGAGCGGACTCGACGTCGATTCGGCCGCCGTGCTGCTCCGCGATGCTGTGGGCGATGGCGAGCCCCAGCCCGGTACCGTCGCTCTTGGTGGTGAAAAAGGGGTTGAACGCCTGGGCAGCCGTCTCCGCATCCATGCCTCGGCCCGTATCCTCCACGGTCACACGCGCGCACCAGCCAAACTCGGTGTGGACGAGCTCCGCGGCGATGCGCACCCGCCCTCCGCCCCCCGTGGCCTCCAGGGCATTGAGGGCGAGGTTCAAGAAAAGCTGCTTCAGTTTCTCTGGATCGCCCTCGATCTTGGGATTCTCCCGAAGGTCGAGCTGGAAGGAGACGTCTTTCTTTCCGCACTGTTCCGCGAACGTGCGGTGCCACTCCAGAGCCTTGGCGACCCGCATCGGCCGCTTCTGCGCCGGCTGAGGCCGGGCAAAGTCGAGAAGGCCGCGGATCAGGGCTTCCAACCGGTCGATCTCGCGGCCGATGTCGTCCAGCAGGCTCAGACCGTCGTCCGAGAGATGTTCCCCCTCTCTCAGAACGTCGAGGCTGATCCCGACACCGGTAAGGGGGTTTCGGATCTCGTGTGCGATGCCGGCCGCCAGCTGGCCGATGGAGGCGAGCCGCGCCATGCGGTTGACCTTCTCGTCGAGCCGCCGGCGCTCGGTGAGGTCCTGGAGGATCAGGGTGGCGCCCCTCTCCTCGTCGGCGGGGAGCGGGAACACGTTGACGAGCAACTGCCTCGCGAGTGCCCCGGCGCCCAGCGAGACCTCGAGGCTCTCCAGGCTCGACTGCTCGCTCAATACACGGCGGAGTGCTTCCAGGAACATGGGTGCCGACAGATAGCGCTCGATGGGGTCACCCAGCGCTTCGTCTCCCAGAACCAGCAGCTTCGCGGCGGCTTGGTTTCGCCACACCACGCGCCGTTCGGCGTCCAGTGCGACCACCGCGTTCGGAGTGCCACCCAGGATCCGGTCGCGCAGATCCCTCTCCCGCCTGACCCGCTCGAAGAACCGCGCCGCTTCGATCGCCTTCGCCGCCTGAGCCGCGAAGATTCCGAGCAACTCCTCGTGGGACGGGTCGAACGCCTCTTCTCGCGCTCCGCTGACGGTCAGAACCCCCACCACCCGCCCCTCGCTGAGGAGCGGAACGGCCAGATGACTGCGGCGGGTCTCGAGACCGGCTCCCTGGAGCCCGGACCCGCGGTCAGCGACCCGGAGCGCCTTCCCCTGACTGGCGACCCAACCGGGAATTCCATACCCCAGTGCCACGACCGCCCGGTCGGGCGGCGGAGCCTCACCGGCCCAGGCCTCGAGCGCCAGGCGCTCGGCGCGGGCGTCCAAGAGGTACAACAGCGCGCCGTCGGCCGCGGTCAGCTGTCGAGCCTCCTCGACGACCATTCGCAGGAGTCTGGCGATGTCCAGGGTCGAGGTCATCTGTCGACCCAGGCGCCGCAGGGCAAGCAACTGCTCGCCCTGCCCGCGATTTTCGTCTTCGAGTCTCCAGGTCTCCAGGAGCATCCCGAGCTGGGCACCGATCAGCCCGAGGGCCTGGAGCTCTCCGGCCGCAAAGGGCGCGGCCGCGGGCCGTCGGCCCATCCACAGCACGCCTACGACCCGTCCCCCGCTGAGAAGGGGCACAGACGCCCCGGGTTGGGCACCTTGCGCGACGATCGTCCCACCGGTCTGCGCCGCCCGGATCTCATCCCGTTTGGCATCGGCCCCTAGGAACCCATCCTCGGCGCCCGGGACACTGCCCACCGTCGCCAACACGGCGAGCCGGTCGCGCGGCTCCTCGAAGCGATAGACCGTCGCGCCCGTGCCCTTCCAGGCGGCGAGCAACTCCCGCAGGCCGGCCTGGAGCACCTCTTCTCGCGAGCCCCGCGACCCCACCGCCTCCGCGAAGCGCACCAGGGCACTCCACACCGCGCCAGGAAGGCGGGCGCCGCGCGTCGGGGGCATCGGGGAAAGATCCGGCATGCTGAGGGGCCCTTGGGACGGTGAATTTTCACGACTCTAGCACACTGCCCAAGGTGCGTGCACGTCGGTGAAGAAAAAAAGAGGGGCCCGAAGGCCCCGAGGGAGGAGTTGCCACGTCTCTTGGTTTCCGACGCGCGATGCTACCATACCCTCTTCGGCCCCGGGCCGGCAAGTCCAAAACGACGTTTCTTTCATCGGTCGGAAAAAAGAAGGGCTCTCTTCGAGTGGCCGATTGTCCGCTAAGACCTGCAGAAAACTGTGTTTGCGAATGCCGTCTCAGGGCACGAGGAGCACGTGGCCGGGACAGTGGTGGAGCACGTGGGTCGAGACCGAGCCGAAGATCGCGTCGTCGAGCTGGCCGACCCCCTTTCGCCCCATCAGGACGATCTCGAACTCGTCCTCTCGGTAGACCCGGCAGATGGTCTTGGCGGGCGTTCCCTCCTCGACCCTCGTGGAGACCGTGTGCCCGGCCTCTCGAAGCACCTCGCAGGCCTGCCGCAGCATGGCCTCGGCGTCCCGATGCAGAGTCGCCAAGGCCTCGTACCGCATAGGGGGCGTGAGGTACGAGAATCCGGGGCGCTCGGGGTCGATGACCGCCAGGAGAGACACCTCGAGCCCCTCGGCCGGTCGGAGCTCCGAAGCGAGCTTCAGGCAGTCCTTCGCGCCAACCGAGCCGTCCATCGCGATCAGCGCTCGCAGAGGCCGTTTGGCTTCCTCCCCCTGTGCGAAGGGACCGCGGCCTTTGACGACCAGGACGGGCTTCTTCGCATGGTGGACGGTGTAGTTGGAAACCGATCCGAAGAGCAGGTCCTGGATGTCGCCCCCCTGGCCCTTGCGGCCGAGCACCAGCAAGCCGAAGTCGTCGGACGCCACGGCGTCACACAGGGCCGGGCCGGGGGATCCGAAGAGGACCCGAGGCGACACCGTCATCCCCTGTTCCTCATAGAACGCGACTTCGCGCTGGAGGATCCTCTCGGCGGCGTCCTTGGCCCCCTCGCGGATCATGTCCACGTAGAGGTCGGACAACATCTTGTACTCCACCCGGTGCATGTCCACGACCTGAGTGAGCTCGATCTCGAGCTCCAGCACTCTGCCCATTCGAACGACGAACTCCGCCGTCTTGCGACTGAACTCGGAACCATCGGTGGCAACTAAAATGCGCATCTCGTCTCCTCTCTTTGAGCAGATAGCCGTTCAGCCGATCCGGCCGGTCACATACCCCCGCCAGTGCCAAGGCCGGACATGAAGCCCGCCTGCACTGCCTCCGGGTAGAACAGCTTCGGGAGGAACAGGATCAGGTCCGGCCAGTAGACGAGGATGGCGAGCACGGCGATCTGGAGCGCCAGGAAGGGAAGGATCGACCGGACGACGAAGATGAGGTCCTTCTTTGCCAGCGTCATGGCGATGTAGAGGCTCACGCCGACCGGCGGCGTGATGTAGCCGATGCCCAGGTTGACTGTCATGAGGAGCCCGAAGTGAAGTGTGTTGATCCCGAACCGCGCCAGAAGTGGCAAGAGAATCGGAGTAATGATGATCGTGGCCGAGACGACGTCCATGAACATTCCGACCACAAGCAGAAAGAGATTCACAATTCCAAGAAAAACCCATTTGTTCGTAATGCTGGCAGTAACCGTCTCTGCAATCAATTCCGGCAGACGTTCCACCGCAAGGTACTTGCCGAACACCGTCGCTCCTGAGACGATGATCAGGAGCGTCGCGGATTGGACGGCTGACGAGACAATGACCTTCTTTGCTTGACCGAAGGACAGGTTCTTGTGGATGAAGATCTCCACGATGAAGGCGTATACGGAAGCAATGACAGCCGCCTCGTTGGCTGTGAAGACGCCCGAGTAGATCCCGACGAAGATGATCACCGGGAGAAGGATGGCCCAGATGCTGTCCTTGACGGTTGCCCAGAATTCCGCCCAAGACGGTCTGGCTCTCATCACCATCCCACCTCGTCTTGCCACGATGTAGGCGTAAAGGCAGAAAGAAACGATGAGCAGGAACCCCGGAACGTAACCGGTCATGAAGAGAGCGGCCAACGAATCGTTCGTCACTGCGGCGTAAAGCATCATCGAGATGCTGGGAGGGATGATGATGCCGAGGATCGGTGCCGAGGTCATGAGCCCAACCGAGAAGCTCTCGTCGTAGCCGTCAGCGATAAGAGCCGGGATCATAAACCCACCGATCGCCACCACCGTCGCGACAGTGGACCCGGAGATCGCGCCGAAGAGGCCGCAGGCGACCACACCGGCCATGGCGAGCCCTCCCGGGAAGAAACCGACCACCGCCTTTGCGAAGTTGATCAGCTTCTTCACGATGGAGCCGGCCGTCATGATGTTTCCGCACAGCACGAAGAAGAGGACGACGACCAGAGCGAAGTTGTCCATAGCCTTGTAGAAACCCTCGACCAGCAGCATCGACTGGATTTCGAAGGGCATCTGGGTCTGGGCAAAGAAGGCCATGCCCACAATCCCTGCCGCGAACAACGACATGTAGACCGGAATCGTGAGCCCGAGCAGCCCGAAGAAGATCAGGATTACGTAGAGGATAGACTTGTCCATGACGGCGACTCTCCACTGGCAGAGCGAACGTTTTCGGACTCCAGGCTACTTCGGGCTGACGGGCTTCCCAGTAATGTCCTCGAACACGACCTGGACGAGCCGGAGGAACATCAAGACCCCCATGAGCGGGAGAACACCATAGAGGATAGACTGGGGAATCTTCATGACGGTCGTCACCTGGCCCGTCATGATCTGCATCTTCAGGAGCTTGATCCCGTAGTACGTCACGAAGATGGAGAAGGCAGCCACACCGGCATGGTTGACGAAGTCAAGGGGCTTGGCGAGCGGCTTGATCAGGTTCGGCAGCGCATCGATCCGGATCAACGCCCGGTTCTTTACTGCGACCGAACAGCCAATGAAAGTCGTGTACATGATGACCTGGCGGACGAACTCCTCGGGCCAGGTCATGGTGTAGGTGATCGTGTACCGGGTCACTACGGTCACGAAGAGACCGATCAAGGCGGCGAAGACCGTTAAGAACAGCGTCCATTCCTCGAAGAAAGAGAGCACCTTGTCCAAATAATACAGAGTCGTCCGAAACATGGTCGGATCCTCCAAAAAAAAGACGGGCGGGGGCTCCGAGCCCCCGCCCGTCCAATCCTTGATTACTTGTAGCCCATGGCCTTTTCCACCTTCTTCAGGTAGTCGATCCCGATCTTGTCGTCCCACTCCCGGAACACGACCTCGCTCTGTTTTTTCAGGGTCGCCATGTCTTGATCGGAGAGTTGGAAGAACTGTACCCCCGACGCCTTGGCCTTCTCGATCTCCGT
Organism: Deltaproteobacteria bacterium; assembly: GCA_016214985.1. GTDB lineage: Bacteria > Desulfobacterota > Deferrisomatia > Deferrisomatales > JACRMM01 > JACRMM01. Next base: position 73,330 of record JACRMM010000057.1, read on the forward strand.
TGCTTCCTGCTTCCTTGTGAGATCTCGGGTCTTCGCGCACTCCTCGTGGATGACCTCGACGAGCGTCTTTTGCAGGTCCTTCGGCAGGCTGTTGAACCACGCCTTGTTGACCATGTGGATGAGCAGCCCCTGCGCGTAGTCGACCTGGGTGAAGTACTTGGCCACCTCGAACTTCTTCGTGATGCTGCAGACCATCGGCGCGTGATCCAACGCGTCGATGACGCCCTGCTTCAGGGCAATATGGACGTCCGGCCAAGGCATCGGAACGACGTTGAAACCCCACGCCTTGTAGATGCTCTGGTTGACGTCGGCCTCGGCGATCCGGAACTTCAGGGGCTTCGCGTCTGCGATCGTCCGGATCGGTTTGGTGGATCCCCACCCGTAGGATCCATAGCCCGTCACATCGAAGGCAAGCACACCCTTGTCCTCCGCGCCGGCCAGCATATGGTCGAAGAGGGCGCGGTCCTTCGTGAACTTGTCGAGCTTGTCAAAGGTATTGATGAGGAACGGGAGGTTCATGATGCCCATGCGGGGGCCGATCTTCGGGGCCACCACCGACGAACAGAGCATCCCCTGGACAGCGCCCATCGTGAGCTGGTTCAAGACCTCCACCTCGCCCCCCAGCTGCGACAGGGGGTAGTAATCGTAGTAGATCTGTCCGTTGGTCCTCTTCCAGAGCTCGTCCCGAATCCGGTATCCAACCGCGAACCCTTCGATAGCCGGGTGGGAGACGGCCGACACCTTCATCACGTATTTCGCGGTGGAGGGGTCGAACTTCGGTTTCCACGCGTCGAGAGGGTTCGCCTTTTGCTGCGCGACGCCAACTCCGACGGCGGCGCTGACACCCACCACGACGGCCAGGGACAACAGGGGTTTCCAGCACTTCATGGGCTTCACTCCTTCTGGCGCGGTGTCCCGACGAACGCTGTCGCGCCGGTGCGTTCGCCTCATGGAATAAAACGGCGTTGCTAACCTACCACACGTTTGGTATGGCGGCCAAGCGAAATCGCCCCGGCGCCGATCTCCTTCGTTCCATTTTTCCGGGTTGATTCAAACGGCGGTATGGGAAACACCCCGGAGGCGGAAGAGGGGGCTACCCCCCCGCCTCGCGGCCCAGGCGGAAGGCTTCCTGATTGAGTCTCAGCACCTTCGCCGGCACGCTCGCCTCCAGGGCCCTCTGCCACACCTCGTCTGGAAAGCCGAGGCGGTCGGCCAGAGCGCCCACGAGGACGACATTGGCCGCCCGCCGGTTCCCCGCCCGCTCGGCAAGCTCGCCCGCAGGCACCGCGGTCTTCGTGCACGGAAACGCGCCGAGCCGTGCTTCCAGGTCCGCCGGGTACTCGGCGAGTCCGGCCGAGACCGTGGAGGGGTTGATCCGATCGGTGCTGTAGACCAGGAAGCCTTCGGGCTTCACCTGGTGGGCGAACCGCAACGCCTCGAGCGGCTCGAAGCCCGCGAGGAGGTCGCACTGCCCCTCGGGAACCAGCGGAGAGTGGACGACGTCGCCAATGCGGACGTGGGACACCACGCTCCCGCCCCGCTGACTCATGCCGTGCACCTCGCTCTGCTTGATGTCGAGCCCCTGGAGAAGCGCCGCCTCGGAGAGGATCTTGCTGGCGAGGATGACGCCCTGGCCGCCGACGCCGCTCAGGAGAATGTTGATCGTCTTCATGGGAGCCTCCCCTTGGAAGTCGCGCTGGGTGCCGAATACGGCGTGCCGAATGGGAACAGTGTCCTGTTCATGCTGCGCCTTTCGGGGCCCCGATTGCATCGAACTTGCAAACCTGCGCGCACACGGTGCACCCGACGCAGAAGTTGGGGTCGATGACCGCGTGGGCCGCATCGCCCTCCCCCTCCAGGGAGAGCGCGATGCAACCGACGCGAAGGCACTGCTTGCACGCCGTGCACACCTCCGGGTCGACGGTCAGGGCAGGTTTCTTCACCTTGTACTGGAGCACACACGGATCCTTGGTGATGACCACCGACGGCTCGGGCTTGCCCAGTTCCTCCCGCAGCACGGCCTCGACCTCCTTGAGGTCGTAGGCGCTCACGACCCGCACGTTCGCGGGCTTCACGCCGAGCGCCAGCACGAGCCGCTCCATGTCGATCTGGGGGCTCTCGCCCCCCGAGAGGGTGTGGCCCGTGCCCGGGTTCTCCTGTCCCCCGGTCATCCCGGTGATGCGGTTGTCTTGGATGATCACGACCGAGGTGCCGCCGTTCCAGATCAGGTCGATCAGCCCCGTGACACCGGAGTGGAAGAACGTGGAGTCGCCGATCACGGCCACGACCCTGTCCTTCAGATCTCCGGAGTCGGCCACGACCTTCGAGATGCCGTGAGCCATGGGGATGGAGCCGCCCATGCACAGGCACGCGTGCATCGCCTCCAGCGGCGGCAGGGCCCCCAGGGTGTAGCACCCGATGTCGCCGGAGACGAACACCTTGAGCTTGCGCAGGACCGTGAACACGCCTCGATGCGAGCAGCCCGGGCACAGCACCGGCGGACGGATCGGGAGCCCCTCGGCTGCCGCGAGCATGTTGGCCGCGGCGCCTGTAAGTTCTTGAGCCACGACGCTCGGCTCGAGCTCTCCGACGATGGGGAAGAGGTCCTTGCCGTGGGCCACCTCGATGCCAAGGAGGCGAATCTGCTCCTCCAGGAAGGGATCGAGCTCCTCCACCACGATCACCTGGTCCACGTGCTGCGCGAAGTCGCGGACGAGCGCCTCCGGAAGGGGGTAGGTCAATCCGAGCTTCAGGAAGCTTGCCCCTGGGAGCGCTTCCTTGGCGTACTGGTAGGAGATCCCCGACGTGACGATCCCGACCCGGGTGTCTCCCATCTCCACCCGGTTGAGCGGAGACTCGACGCCATACTCCTTGATTCGCTGGAGCCGCTCTTCGATCTTCGGGTGCTTCGGCCGGGCGAACCCTGGGAGCATCGTGTACTTCTTGGTGTCTCGCGCGATGCCCTGGGGCTTCGGCCTCTCGACCCTCTCGCCGAGCTCCACGACCGACTTGGAGTGGTTCACACGCGTCGTGGTCCGGAAGAGCACCGGGGTGTCGAACTGCTCCGAGAGATCAAACGCGGCCTTCAGGAAGTCCTTGGCCTCCTGCGAATCGGAGGGCTCGATCAGGGGCAGCTTCGCGAACTTGGCGTAGTTGCGATTGTCCTGCTCGTTCTGGCTCGAGTGGAGGTTCGGGTCGTCGGCCGTGACGAGCACGAGCCCGCCGTTGACTCCGGTGTAGATCGCGGTGAAGAGCGGGTCGGCCGCCACGTTGACGCCGACATGCTTCATGCAGGCCAGTGCCCGGGCCCCCGCGAGGGAGGCGCCCACAGCGGTCTCCAGGGCGACCTTCTCGTTCGGCGACCACTGCGAGTAGATGTCGCGGTAGTCCTTGCCCAGACTCTCCAAGATCTCCGTGGAGGGCGTGCCCGGGTAGGCTGCGGCGTACGTGACACCAGCCTCCCACGCGCCTCGGGCGATGGCTTCGTTGCCTGAGAGGATCTCTTTGGTCATTTGCGCTCCTTTGCGGGACGTCAGCCGTCAGCAGTCAGCTCCCAGCCGTCAGCTTGAACCCCGAAGATCGAAAGCCGAACTCTACGAAACGCCCCCGGTGAAGACAACCGATTCTTCCCTGGGGCCTGGCCCTGGCCGACAGCTGACCGCTGAGGGCTGGCTTTACTCCACCTTCACCACGAGCGCCGCGCCCGTGTCCCCGGCCGCGCAGCCCGTGAATAGACCGTACCCCCCGCCCTTCAACGCGAGCTCCTCGATCAGCTCGATCACGCAGCGGGCACCGGTGGGTCCCTGCGGATGGCCGAAGACCAGCGGGCTTCCGTAGTTGTTGAAGCCGTTGGGGTCGATGCCGAGCTCCTTCGCCATGTAGAGGTCGTTCGCGATGAAGGGGTTGTGCGTCTTGATCGCGGCGACGTCGCCGATCCCGATCCCCGCCCTCTCCAGTGCCATCCGGGCCGCCGGCACCGGAGCCTGGGGCATGAACCCCTTGGCCGCCCGGGAATACCCGTAGGAGACGAGCTGGATCTCCACGCCCGGATCGGCCGAAAGCTCTCGGGCCCGGTCGCGCGTCGCGACGATCACCGAGGCGTTGCCGTCGGCCGGGTGGGTCTGCGCCCCGAAGCTGTGGATGCCGCCGGGCAGCACCGGTCCAAGTCCGGCCAAGGTGTCCGCCGTCGTCGCGGTGAGCCCCTCGTCCTCGGCGAGCATGACCGTCTTCTTCTTGCTGAGCTTCACCTCCACCGGGAAGAAGTACCGCTTCTGGAACTCCCGGTCGTTCTTCAGCGCGTCCGCGTACTGCGCGTAGCGGCGAGCCGTAAGCTCGTCGGCCTGCTGCTTCGTGAGCCCGGCTTCCTTGGCCACGTTCTCCGCGGTCTGGATCATCGCGTTCTTGGCCACAGGGTCGTGGCCGAAGTTGTCCATCAGCCAGTTCTCGTGGATCACCTCCCCGCCGGGGCCGCTCGGGTTGGGCCAGACGACGTGGGGTCCGTTCGAGCACCGGTCGGTCGCGAGCGTCAGGGTCGTCTGGAAGAGCCCGTTCTCCACGCCGGCCGCCGCGTAGTAGAGGCAGGTGGTCGAGGTGGAGCAGGCCTGGCTCACGTTGCAGCCCGCCGTGCCCTCGGCCCCGATCAGCGCCGCCACCCAGGGGGCACCGTAGAACGCCTGCCGCTGGTGGATGGTGTAGCCAAGGTACAGATAGTCGAAACTCTTCGGGTCGATGCTCCGGCCTGCCATCCACCGCGATGCCGTGGCTGCGCCGAGGACGAGCGAGTGCTCGTTGGCGAGCGTCATCTGCCACTTGGAGAAGGGGGTGGAGTAGTAGCCCCGATAGGGGATGAACGCTTTGCTGAACATCGTCTCTCCTCGCGTCGTAGGGCGGGGCCTGCCCCGCCGTCGTTGTGTAGGGCGCCCGGGCAGCGTCTCCAGCCGGCTATGCCCTCGTCTGCTCCCGAGCCCTGAGCTCGCGCTTGAGGATCTTCCCCGTGGGGTTCTTCGGCAACTCCGCCACGAACTCCACGATCCGGGGCGCCTTGTAGTCGGCCAGGTGTTTCTTGCACAGCTCGATGATCTCCTCGGCCCCGGTCCCGGGCTGCCGCAGCGCGATCACCGCCTTGACCGACTCTCCGTAGACCTCGTGGGGCACCCCGATAACCGCGCACTCCCGGACATTCGGGTGGGTGTAGATCACCTCTTCCACCTCCCGCGGCCAGATCTTCAGTCCCGCGGCGTTGATCATGTCTTTCAGCCGGTCGACGATGAACAGGTACCCCTCTTCGTCCATGTACCCTATGTCGCCCGAGCGCAAATAGCCGTCGACGATCGTCTCGAGGGTCGCTTCCGGCTTGCGGTAATACTCCTTCATGACGTTTGGTCCCCGGATCCAGATCTCGCCGGCCTCTCCCCTCGGCACTTCACTGCCAGCGGGGTCCATGATCGCGATCTCCACGTTCATGATCGCCGTGCCGACCGAGCCCTCCTTGTGCCGGAATTCGTGATTGTACGACGCAAACGGCGTGGTCTCCGTCAGGCCGTAACCCTCATTGACGTCGAGCCCGAACCGGTCCTTCCACCGCCGTGCCACCTCGCCGGGCATGGTGGCCGCTGCGGAGAAGCAGTACCGGACGGTTCGCAGCGCCTCGTCCACGGCAGACGCGTCCGGGTGATTGAGGAGCAGGATGTAGACCGGCGGAACCGCGTACCAGTTCGTGATGCGATTATCGCGAAGGCTCTTCAGGATCGGCTCCATCTCGAACTTCTTGTGCAACACGAGCGTGCAGCTGGCCTGAACCACCGCATTGAAGATGAAATTCTGCGCAAAGGAGTGGTAGACGGGCAGGAAACACAAAACCCGGTCGTCCCCCCGCATCCCAGTCATGTACTTGGTCGCGTTGGTGTTCGAGACGACGTTGCCGTGGGTAAGCACCACCCCCTTGGGTTTTCCGGTCGTTCCGGAGGTGTAGATGATGGCCGCCCCATCGTCTCGCGTCGCGGCGATCGTGGGAAACTCCGGCGATGCCGTTGCGAGCAGCTCGGCCCAGCTCCGATCCGCGGCGCCGTCGTCGATGCTGACCACGGTTCGGACGCCGGGGATCCGGTCCCGCGCCGGCACCTCGGAGAGCAGCGCGGCCTCGGTGACGAGCACGCCGCCCTCACAGTCGTTGGCCATGTAGTCGACTTCGTCGGCCTTGCTCATGCTCGAGATGGAGACGCACACGGCGCCGAGCTTCTGACACGCATAGTACGCGAGGAGGAACTCGGGGCCGTTGGTCAGGAAGAGGCATACCTTGTCGCCCCTGCGGACCCCGAGACTCACCAGGGCGTTGGCTGCGCGGTTCGCGTCCTCCCAGAACCTCTGGTAGCTCCAGGTCTTCCGACCGTAGACGATCGCGTCTCGGTCCGGAAAGAATATCTTGTTTCGGTCCAACGCCTCGGCGATGTTCATGGTCACCTCGTGTCCGTGTTCAGCGATCGCTCGGCCGCGTCCACTCCCTACTCTCCCAACCGCTCCCTCAGCACCCGGTGGAGGACCTTCCCCGTGCCCGTCCGCGGCATCTCGTCCTGGCAGAGGAAGACCACCTTCCTCGGCTTCTTGAAGCCCGCGAGGCGCCCGGTGCAGAGCTCGATCAGCTCCTTCTCGAGCCGCCGGGTCGGCCTCTCCCCGTCGCGGAGAACCACGACGGCTTGGATCGATTCCCCCCACTTCTCGTCTGGTACCCCGATCACGGCGACCTCCGCCACGGCCGGGTGCGCGGCGAGCACGTCCTCCACCTCGGAAGGGTAGACGTTCTCTCCGCCCGTGATGATCATGTTGGCCTTGCGGTCCACGAGGTAGTAGTACCCGTCCTCGTCCCGCCGAGCCATGTCTCCGGCCGACGACCACGCCCCGAAGAAAGCCTCGCGGGTCTTCTCGGGATCGTTCCAGTACTCCTTGAAGAGCATCGGCGTGCGATAGAAGAGCTCTCCGACCTCGCCGTCGGCGACCGACTGCCGCTGATCGTCGAGCAGCAGAATCCGGTCCACGCCGAAGATCTCTCTCCCAATGGAGCCCAGCTTCCGAAACTGGTCCTCGGGCCGCAAGAGCGTGACCAGGCCGCCCTCGGTCGAGCCGTAGGCTTCCCACAGCTCGGCGTTGGTGAAGAACCCCATGATGGCCCGCTTCAGCTCCTTTCGAGCCGGCGCAGAGGAGATGAGGAGCTGGCGAATCGACGAGACATCGATCGACGACTTCAGGGCCTCCGGCAGCGCGAGGAGCATCACGTAGTGCGTCGGCACGAGCGACGTGAACGTGATCCGGTAACGCTCGATCGTCCGCAGCAGGTCCTCGGGATCGAAGCTCACCACGTTGTACACGAACACGGGCGCCGTCACGAGAGTGTAGGGAAACGAGTAGAAGATCGAGTTGACGTGGCACATGGGCATGACGAGCAGCGCCTTGTCCGTCGGCAACACCCCCATGTTCGCCACGTCCAGTGCGTACTGAGCCATGAAGCTCTCGTGGGTCCGTACGACCCCCTTGGGTCGTCCCGTGGTGCCCGAGGTGTACAGGAGCGTCCACGGGTCGGCTCCGTCGACGTCGACGTCCGGCTCCCGCGCACTGCCCTCCGCAAGCCACGTCTCATATGCCACGTACCCCGGCGGGGGAGGACCCTCGCCCAGGTACACGTACCCGCCCGCGGGAACCGACAGCCGGGGCCGCAGGCTCTCGACCAGCGCCACGAACGGCTCCTCGACCACCAGCACCCGGCACTCACTGTCGCCGAGGATGAACTCGATCTCCGGGCCGGCCAGCCGAAACAAGAGGGGCACGACGATCTGCCCCCCCTTGGCAGAGCCGGCGTAGAGGTCCATCCACTCGCCGCAGTTGTGCGCGAGCACGGCGAACCGATCGCCTTTCCGGGCACCCAGGCGCGCGAGGCCGTGGGCGACTCGGCACGCCCGCTCGTTCCACTGGCCGAAGGTGAACTCCCGATGTTTGTCCTGCCAACCCAGCTTTCCAGGGCAGGCGAGGGCGTTCATCTTCAAGACGGTCCCCACGTGGGACCATCGGCTGCGGTCCATCGTTGCGGTTCCTCCGGTGAGGTTTCACCCCGCCGCGCACAATATCCACCGTCGCGGCAGTGCTCCGCCGTGCCCCCGCCCCCCGCGGGCCGCCGAGCACGGCAGCCGCAGATTCTACCAACCAAACGGTCGGCAGATAATGCAAGAGAAGGGCCACCCCTCAGGGTGGCCCCGGTTTCCCGGTCCGCAGACCGGCCGAACGAAAGCTTCTAGCGATTCGCCGCGTGCCCCAACGCGATCCCGGCGATGATCGTCTTCTGGATGTTGGAGGTCCCCTCTACGACCTGGAAGCTCTTGGCATCTCGGAAGTAGCGTTCGACCGGGTACTCGGTCGAGAAGCCCCAGGAGCCGTAGATCTTCATGGTCTCGTTGGTGGCGTGTACCGCGGCCTCGGCCGCGTAGAACTTGGCGATCGACGTCTCGAGCTGGTTCGGCGCTTTCTGGTCCTTGAGGTAGGCGGCCCGGTACACGAGGAGCTGGGCCGCGTGGTGCTCGGCCATCATCTCGGCGATGGAAGCCTGGATCAGCTGGAACTTCCCGATGGGCTGGCCGAACTGCGTGCGCTCGTTCGCATACTGGATCGCGAGGTCGAGCACCCCGCCGGCGCAGCCGAGCGCCCCGGCGGCGCAGCCGAGCCGGGTGTTGTTGAGTTGCCACATACAGATCCGGAACCCGTCACCCACCTGGCCCAGCACCGCGTCTTTCGGGACCTTGGCATCATCGAACAGCACCTCGCCCGTGGGAGCGCAGTGAAGACCGAGCTTCGTCTCGATCGGCCGTGTTGTGACGCCCTCGGTCTTCTTCAGGTCCACCAGGAAGCAGGTCATCCCTTTGTACTTGGCTGCGCGGTCGGTGTACGCGTACACGAGCCCGACGTCGCCCACGTGGGCGTTCGAAATCCACGTCTTCTGGCCGTTGATCTCCCAATGATCCCCGCAGTCCTTGGCGGTGGTCTTCATGCCCGCCACGTCCGAGCCGCTGTTGGGCTCGGTGATCGCGAAGAAGCCCACGCTGTCCGCGGCCACCCACTTCGGGATGTGCGTCTGTTTCTGCTCCTCCGTGCCGAACTCCTGCACCGTAAGGGCAGGCCCCAGGTTCTGCATGTTGAACGGCAGGCGCCAGGAGGGGCTCACCTTGGCAATCTGCTCCGCCAGGAGCACGCTTTCCATGAAACCCATGCCGTTGCCGCCGTACTCCTCGGCGACGCCGCACCCGAAGAAGCCCAGATCGGCCATCTTCTTGACGCGTTCCAACGGAAAGGCGTGCTGCTCTTCCTCCTGCTCGACGAACGGCTTGATCTCGTTTTCGGCAAACCGCTTCGCCTGCTCCTGCACCATCTTCTGTTCGGGGGTCAGCTCGAAGATCATGATCAACTCCTTGAGGATAAGGTTCTTCACGCTAGATCCGGGTGCCCCTCGCGGCACACTGGGATAACAGCAACCGCCGTGCCGTCGCCCCCGGGGCGGCCGAAACCCTCGCCGGGCCGGCCCTCGTGCAGACGTGGCCGACGGCTTCCGCGTGCCCTTCCCGCCGTGTGTAGGGACTCTCCTACAATGGAGTGGGCGGTGTGCCCCCCAAACCGCCTTCCCAGGCCACCACCGGTGATGTGTAGGAAAATCCGGGCATGATGCGCTTGCCCTACAGGGTCAGACCAGCGACGCCGCGCTCACCGGGCGGGCACCTCGATCTTGTAGCGAGCGAGTTTCTCATACAGGGTGGTCCGGTGGATGTCGAGGAGTCGGCACGCGCGGCTCTTGTTGTGGCCGGTCATGGCGAGCACGCGCTCGATGAGCTGCTTCTCGGCCCTCTCCACCGCGTCGCGAAGCAGCGTCGACCCGGACGGCACGTCCGGTCTGGCGTCCGTCGACAGGACGATCGGCGGAAGATCCTCAACCCGGATCCGGGGCCCGGTCGCGTTCCAGGCCGCCCGCTCCACCACGTTCACGAGCTCGCGCACGTTTCCGGGCCAGGAGTAGGAGCGGAGGACGCGGAGCACCTCGTCGTCGAGCTCTCGCGGCCCTGCGCCACGGCTGCTCGCGTGGCTCTCGAGGAAGTGGGAGGCATAGAGCGCGATGTCCTCCGGATGCTCCCGCAGGGAGGGCACGGAGAGGACCATCTTGCTCAGCCGAAAGTAGAGATCGAGGCGGAAGCGGCCGTCCTCAGTGAGCTCCTTCAGATCCACGTTGCTCGCCGCGACCAGGCGGAAGTCCACCCGCCGGGGCGCGGTACCGCCGACCCGCTCGACCTCCTTCTCCTGGAGCACCCGGAGGAGCTTCGCCTGGATGTCCAGGGGGAGCTCGCCGATCTCGTCCAGGAAGATCGTACCGCCGTCGGCCTGTTCGAACTTGCCGGGTTTGCCGCCTCGGCTCGCGCCGGAGAACGCGCCCGGCGCGTACCCGAAGAGCTCTGACTCGGCCAGCTCGCGCGGGATGGCGGCACAGTTGAGGCGGATGAAGGGACCGCCTGCCCGCGGGCTCTCCGTATGGATCGCGTGGGCGAAGAGCTCCTTTCCGGTCCCGGTCTCACCGATCAGGACGACCGTGGCGTCCGATGCCGCGACCCGGCGGGCCAGGGCGACCGTATCCTGCAACTTCTGCCCACCACCCAGGATCTCGTCGAACGTGTACCGATGCTCGCTCGCCCGCGTCTTGAGCTTCTTCTCATAGTCGGCGACGCGATCCTCCAGGACCCGCAACCGGCGCACGAGCCGCGTGACCTCGTCGAGCCCCTGAAACATCACGCTCCCCATGGCGCCCACCACGCGAGCCCCTTTCTTCAACGGGATTCGCGCCACGACCTTGGCCTTGCCCTGGATCTCCTGCAGGTGCGCCACCTCGGCGCGGCCCGTCTTGCAGACGACGTGAAGTCGGCTGGACGGCACCAGCTCCTCGATGGGGCGGCCCTTGGCGCCCCCCCGGGCAAGGCTCAGGAACCGCTCGTTTTCCCGGTTCATGAACACCACTCGTCCTTCCCGGTCCACCACGATCAGACCCTCATAGCGGTTGTCCAGGAGCACGCGGATCGCCTCGACGACCTCTTCGGTCACATCATAGGGACCGAACACCTCGTCGAGCACTTGCTCGAGCTCTCCGAAATCCCTCATGAGCACCTCCAGGGCCTTTAGCTACCACGGGAGAATGACGCGGTAAAGCGGCGTCGGGCGCCCGGTCCGACGTGCGGAGAACCGCCGCCTTTGCTCCCCCGGGTCCTCGCATGATAGCCTCGCTGCCATGCCAAGTCTTCGGGTCTGCGAGATCTTCGCCAGCATTCAAGGAGAGTCCCACTGGGCCGGGTACCCCTGCACGTTCGTGCGGCTGGCGGGGTGCAACCTGGACTGCGCCTACTGCGACACCCGGTACGCCCGAGAGGGCGGAGAGGAGATGGAGACGGCCGCGGTGCTCGACACCGTGAGGGGGAAGGGGCTTGCGACCGTGGAGGTAACCGGCGGCGAGCCGCTGCTCCAGGCGGGCACGCCGGATCTCCTGTGGAGGCTCGCAGGGGCTGGTTTTCGGGTGCTTCTGGAGACGAACGGAAGCCTCCCGGTAGAAGAGGTCCCCCCTCAGGTCCACATCGTGCTGGACCTCAAGACCCCGGGCTCGGGCATGGGAGGCTGGAACCGGTGGGAGAATCTACGCGCACTCAAGTCGAGCGATGAGGTAAAGGTGGTCGTGCGAAGCCGGGACGACTACGTCTGGGCGCGCCGCGTGCTGCGCGATTGGGGGGTCCTGGGGCGCCTGCGCGTCAGCCTGTCGCCGGTGTGGGGAGAACTCGACGCGCAAGAACTCGCCGAGTGGTTGCTCGAGGACCGTCTCGACGTTCGGCTCCAGGTGCAGCTGCACCGGATCCTCTGGCCCGGCACCGAACGGGGGGTGTGAGCCCGAGCCGCCAACGCCGGGGCCGATCCGTTCGGTTACTCGCTCATGGAATCGAGGAACTCCAGATTCGTCTTGGTCCCCTTCATCCGGTCGAGCAGGAACTCCATGGCATCGACCGGGTTCAAGGGCGAGAGCACCTTGCGCAACACCCAGACGCGGTTGAGCTCCATGGGAGTGTAGAGCAGGTCTTCTTTCCGCGTTCCAGAGCGCTGCATGTCCAAAGCAGGGAAGACGCGCTTGTCGGCGAGCTTTCGGTCGAGGTGCAGCTCCATGTTGCCCGTGCCCTTAAACTCCTCGAAGATCACCTCGTCCATACGGCTGCCCGTATCGATGAGCGCGGTCGCGATGATCGTCAGGCTCCCCCCCTCTTCGATGTTGCGCGCCGCGCCGAAGAACCGCTTGGGCTTGTGGAGCGCGTTGGAGTCCACGCCGCCGGAGAGGATCTTGCCCGAGTGGGGGACCACGGTGTTGTAAGCGCGGGCGAGCCGAGTGATCGAGTCCAGCAGGATCACAACGTCCTTGCCGTGCTCCACGTAGCGCTTGGCCTTTTCGATAACCATCTCGGCCACCTGGACGTGGCGCTGGGCCTGCTCGTCGAAAGTCGACGACACCACCTCGCCCCGAACCGAACGCTGCATGTCGGTCACCTCCTCGGGCCGCTCGTCGATGAGCAGCACGATGAGGAGCACTTCGGGGTGATTCGTCGTGACAGAGTTCGCGATCTGCTGCAGGAGCACCGTCTTGCCGGTCCGAGGGGGGGCCACGATCAGGCCCCGCTGCCCCTTGCCGATCGGGGCGATGAAGTCCACGACCCGCATTGAGTAGAGCGTCGGCTCGTACTCAAGCTTCAGGCGCTCGTTCGGGTAGATCGGCGTGAGGTTGTCGAACAGCATCCGGGTGCGCGTCTTTTCCGGCGTATCCCCGTTGATGCTGTCCACCTTGAGCAGCGCGAAGTAGCGCTCTGAGTCCTTCGGTGGCCGGATCTGGCCGCTCACCGTGTCGCCGGTGCGCAGGTTGAACCGCCGGATCTGGCTCGGCGACACGTAGATGTCGTCCGGCCCCGGCAGGTAGCTGTAATCCGGTGACCGCAGGAACCCGAACCCATCGGGCAGGAGCTCCAGCACCCCTTCGCCGAAGATGCTCCCGTTCTGCTCGGTCTGGGCCTTGAGCAGCGCAAAGATCAGGTCCTGCTTGCGCAGCCGCGTGGCGCCCTCGATGTTGAGAACTTCGGCCATTTCGGTCAGCTCGTTGATGGACTTTCTCTTGAGTTCTTGCAGGTGCATGGGCGTTGCGCTCCCGTCGTGGGATTTGAGGTTGGACCGTCGCGGCACGGATCGCATGTGGGATCTGAGGTAGGTCGGCGGTTTGTCAGTGAAGGGATGCAGCCAGGGGAAGAATCTCCAGCGTTTCGGGGGTCGCTTCCGATAAGAGCCGGCGCTCCGCCTCTTCGCAGAGCGCTCGCTCTGCCCGTAGTCATCTCGTAAGAAGTGTGTCGAAAAGGCCTCTCGGGGGGCCTGACAGCTTGGCGATGAGGATTTTCAGGGGGGCGAGCTGGGTTCTGATTCCGACAGGAGCCTTAGATAAACGCTGGCGCCCTATCTTGTCAACAAGGATTTTCCCCGTTCCCCTTCCTCCACCGTCGAAGCAACGTCTCCACTTGGCGCCGAAGATCCTCCCGGGAGCCGCGGTTGTCGAGGACCCGGTCTCCCCGCCGCGCCTTTTCCTCGATGTCGAGCTGCGCGGCGAGTCGCGCCTCCGCCTGCTCCGGAGAAAGCCCGTCTCGGGCCTCCAGCCGAGAAACCTGCACGGTGCGCGGCACATAGACGACCACCACCTCGTCGAATCGTCCCTCCATGCTGCACTCGAAGAGAAGCGGAACGTCATAGACCACCAGGGCGTCCGCATCCGAAGCCCGAATTTCCCCGATCACCCGATCCGCTTCCTCGGCCACGCGCGGGTGGACGATCGCGTTGAGCCGGCTACGAGCCGCCGCGTCGCGAAAGACGACCGCCGCCAGGGCTTCCCGGTCCAGGGACCCGTCGGGCCGCAGGATCCGGCTGCCGAACGCCTCGCTGAGATCTCGAAGCGCCGGCCTCCCAGGCTCCACGACACGGCGGGCGAGTTGGTCCGCATCGACGACGACCACCCCGGCGTCCGCGAAAAACCTCGCGGCGGTGCTCTTTCCCGTCGCGATGCCGCCGGTGAGTCCGACCAGCCGCACCCGCTTCACAGCGCCTCGCTCCACCCGAGGAACGCGCACAGGCGCCCCGTGCGCCCCTCCCGTCGGTAGGAGAAGAGGAGGTCGGGGCGGCACGCCGTGCACAGGTTGACGTGCTCCAGGTTCGAGGCAGCTACGCCCACGGCCAAGAGCTGGTCGGCCACAAACCCCGGTAGGTCGAATCGAAATTTTCTTGACCCTTCGGGCCGAAGGCTCGGCGAGTCGCAGCCGACCGCCTCGGCCACATCCGCGCCGACCTCATAACAGCAGGGGCCGATGGACGGTCCCAGAGCTACCAGCACTTCATCGGCCCGAACCCCCATGGCCTTTAGCGTCGCCGCCGCGATTCCGCCCACGGCCCCCCTCCACCCCGCATGGGCGAGCCCGAGGGTACGGGAGGCAGGATGGCAAAAGAGGACCGGGAGGCAGTCCGCGGTGCGCACGCCCAAGAGCACGCCCGGGGGCGGACGCCCCGCCCAGGCATCGCCCTCGGGTTCCGCCTCCGGATCGTCGGGCCCGGCCACCGCCACCCCATGTACCTGCCGGAGGAGCCGCAGCCGACGGGCTCCTGCCAGTTCTTCCTCGAGGCGCACCCGGTCTTCCGGGTGGGCGAAGTCCCCCGCGGCGCGAAGGGTGAAGCCGTGCAACAACCCGGGTACGCGGCCCAGCAGCTCAGACGAGGCGAACACATCGAGCGGGTTCCTCCCGTCACGCCGTTCCGGTATCCTTGGTGTATGGTCCATCGAACCCTCGCTCTCCTCTGGCTCGTCCTCGCCGCCCCCGCCCTCGCGCTCGCCCCGCCCCCGGATCTGGCGCGGCTGGTCGGAGAGAGGCTGGAGTTCCGCATCCGCTGGGGCGTCATACCCGCGGGCACCGCGTACCTCGAAGTCCTGCCGGACACGGGGGGGCGCCTGCGTTTTCGGGCGCGCGCCCAGACTCTTCCCCTGCTCGACCGCATCTATCCCGTCCAGGACCTCGTAGAGTCCACCGTGCTCGCGGCCGAGCACCGCGTCCTTCGGTACTACAAGAAAGCGAAGGAGGGCTGGGGACGGGCGCGGGAGGACGAGGTCCTCTTCGACCCAGGGGCCGGAACGGCTCGCTTCTTCAAAGACGGCGAGGCCCGGCGCACCCTCAACGTTCCCCCCGGCGTCCAAGACCCGCTCTCGTGCTTCTACTGGTACCGGACCCGGCCCGTGGTCGACGACCGACCCGTTTCGCTCGACGTCACCGACGGCTCCAAGCTCATCACCGGCACGGTCACGGTACTAGGCCGCGAAACCGTCGAGACGCCGGCCGGCTCGTTCCAGACCGTTCTCGTCGAGCCTCGGATCGAGGGGATCGGCGGCATCTTCAAGAAGAGCCCAGGGGCCCGCATCCTCGTCTGGCTCACCGACGATTCGTGGCGGCGGCCCGTGAAGCTTCAGAGCAAGGTGATCGTAGGCCACTTCACCGCGGAGCTGACGAAGATCTGGTAGGAGGCCCATGGTGCCGACCTACGCTCAGGGGCGCGGCACCATCCCCCCCAGATCCTCGATCAGACGCGCCATCTCCTCCGGTACCGGTGCCTCGAAGGCCAGCGCCTCTCCCGTTCGAGGGTGGCGGAAGCCCAGCCTCCACGCGTGCAGCACCTGGACCCGCTCTGCGGACAGCCGGCGCCGGGCAAGCGGGTCCGAGATCCCCCGGGAGGACGACACGCCGCCGTACAACGGGTCACCGGCGACCGCGTGTCCGGCAGCCGCCAGATGGACCCGGATCTGGTGAGTGCGTCCGGTCTCGATCCGCACCTCCACGAGGGTGGCCCCAGTCAACGGCTGCAGGACACGCCATCGGGTCACGGCGGGTCGCCCCCGCGGCACGTCGACCGCCATCTTCTTTCGGTGCGTGGGATGACGCCCCACGGGCCGGTCAATCAACCCCTCGCCGGAGAGGCGCCCGACCACGACGGCCAGGTATACCTTGGTCACGGATCGGCCCTGAAACTGCCCCTGGAGGTCTCTGTGGGTCTGGTCGTCCTTGGCGACGACGAGGAGCCCCGACGTATCCTTGTCGAGCCGGTGGACGATTCCGGGCCGCAGCACCCCTCCCACGCCCGAGAGGTCGCGGCAGCGGTGGAGCAGTGCGTTCACGAGGGTTCCCGACGGATGGCCTGGTGCGGGGTGCACCACGAGGCCGCGAGGCTTCGAGACCACGGCGAGCCAGGGGTCCTCGTAGAGCAGCTCGACCGGAAGGTCTTCGGCCTCCGCGTGCGCCGGCCTGGGTGGAGGGATCTCGAGGCGAATCGCCTCGCCGCCCTTCAGCCGGTGGGACGCCCGCACGGGCTTTCCGTCCACCCGGACTCTTCCGTCGGCGAGGAGGCGTTGGACCTGGGCGCGGGAGAGCGAAAGTGGAAGACCGGCGAGGTACCGATCGATTCTGCCGGCGGGTGCCTCGGCCACCACCTCGCGAACGACGTCGTCCCTCACGGGCTACCAGATCGGCGAAGAGACGTAGCCGAAGGGTTTGACCAGGAAGTCGACCAGGGCTTTCTCGAAGAACCCCCGCGGCAACAGTTCCGCGTCGACGCGAGACTCGTAGTGCCCCCGCCCCTCTTCGATCTGGGGAGCCAGAGACAGGAAAAGGTCGTCCTTGGACAGCCCCCGCTCCACCGCTGCTTGGTTGTAAGCGGCGATGTCGCTTACAATGGTCCGGGCCAGTCGGCGGGCCGCGTCGGCGTCTCGGATCGGCTCATCCATGGGAACCTCGCAGAGGGTGAGGTCCGACTGTATCACCCGGCTTCCAGCCACTCAAGCCTGACGCCGGCTGCCCGCCCTCGGAGGCGCCATGAAGCTGCCCTTCACCAAGATGCACGGCCTTGGGAACGACTTCGTGGTCGCGGACTGTCGCACGACGCAGTGGGGCGACTGGGAGGCTCTCTCCCGCCGGGTCGCAGACCGGCGTCTGGGCGTGGGATGCGACCAGGTGCTCCTGCTCTACCCTTCCACGGTGGCCGATTTTCGCATGGACATCCACAACGCGGACGGCAGCCGGGTCGAGATGTGTGGCAACGGGATCCGCTGCTTCGCCAAGTACTTGCGCGACAAGGGCATCACCGCCGCCGAAGAGATCCGGGTGGAGACCCTGGCGGGGATCATGGTGCTGCGAATCCGCGGCGATCTGATCGAGGTCGACATGGGCGAGCCCGTGTTCGACGGCCGGAAGATCCCCGTGGACGCGGACGGCCCGGTTCAAGAGCACCCGCTCCCCCTTCGGCAGGGGGCGGTGAAGGTCACGTGCGTTTCCATGGGCAACCCCCACGCGGTCCTCTTCGTGGACGAGGCGGAGAGCTATCCCGTCGAGCGGGTGGGACCGGAGGTGGAGCGGCACCCCTTCTTCCCGCGGCGCGTGAACGTGGAGTTCGTCCAGGTGCTCGGCCCCGACGCCGTCCGCATGCGGGTCTGGGAACGCGGATCGGGCGTGACCATGGCGTGCGGCACGGGCGCGTGCGCGGCAGCCGTAGCGTCCCACTGGACCGGACGGACCAAGCGGGACGTGACGGTGCACCTCGATGGCGGAGCGCTCCGGATCCTCTGGGATGAGAGTTCCGGGCGAGTCACCATGACCGGTCCGGCCACGACCGTCTTCGAGGGCGAGTTCTACCTTTGAGGGGTTCAGCACCCTACTGTTTCTGGTCGACCGGTGGCTTCGCGTACCCCCACGCGACAAGCCTGCTGTATGAGTACTCGGCCATGGGCCCCTTCTGGACCTTCTGGACCACGCCCGCATACTGCCGGGCCGCGTTCTCGCGCTCGCCTTCGGCCTCGTAGCCCCGACCGAGAAAGAATGCCACCTGGGGCTGCCCGGGCACGAGCTTGTCGGCGGCACTGAGCTCGTTGATGCTTTCGGCGTACTTCTTCGCCTCGTAGGCCGCGACCCCGGCGGTGAACCGGGCCTGGAAGAGGTCGGGGTAGAGCGTGACCGCCCGGTCCGCGGAGGACAGTGCCGCCTCCGTCTTGCCGGCCTTCACCTCCCCGGCCGCGCGATACACCCACAGCAGGGCCTGGTCCGGGGCCAGCACGGTCGCGGCCTCCAAGAGCTGGAGCGCCTCGGCCTCCTTCTTCTCCCCCAGGAGCTTGCGGCCCTCGTCCATCTTCGCATACGCCGGGGCGACCGCGCGCAGATGGGCGGTCGCCGCCTGGAACGGCGCAACCTTCAGGGCCTCGGGGGTCAGCAGTGCCCGATCCTGCGCAGGGATTCGCGCCTCGGCCGTCGCGAGACGCTCCGAAGAGAGGGGGTGACTCTGAAACATCGCCTCCACCGCGGAGGGCTCCCGCTGCTGGCTCTCGAGCAGAATCCGCATGGTCTCCACCATGCCCTCCGGGTTGTATCCGGCGCGCGTCATGTAGTCCATGCCCAGGTCGTCGGCCTGGCGCTCCTGGTCCCGGCTGTACTTCGTGAGCACGAGGTTGGCGGCGAGCAGCCCTCCCTGTGCCAACACATCGGCACCGCGCACGTTCGCGGTTTCCAGCGCCGCCACGCCGACGGTGGTCAAGAGACCCGTCAACACCTGGCGGGTGTAGCCGGCCGCCTGGTGGCGGGCCGTGACGTGGCCGGTCTCGTGACCCAGCACCGCGGCGAGCTCGGCCTCGTTGCGCATTCGGGCGAGCAGCCCCCTCGTGATCGAGATCTTGCCTCCCGGCAAAGCGTAGGCGTTGATCTCCGATGAGTTGACGACGTTGTACCGGTAGTCCAGGTTCGGCCGGTGACTCGCCCGGGCGAGCCTCTCCCCCACGGACTGAACGTAGACTTGCAGCGCCTGATCCTGGAAGACTCCCTCGGACATCTGGGTGTAGAGGGGATACGCCTCCTCTCCCTCCCGCACCTCCTGGGCCTCACTCATCAGGGAGAACTCGGACCGATGCGTCACCGGATTGACCGCGCAGGCGGCGAGGAGGAGTGCGGCAACGGCCAGAACGCCTCGCCGGCCCCGCTGGATTGCCTTTGGTCCGCTGCGCATCGTCGTACCTCCCTCCGGAGCTCGAAGTCTGACCGCCGCTGGACGGCCGCAGCGCCGGTGCGATGCTACCGCGCAGGGCGGCAATCGACAAGCAAGGCCCGCCACCCACCCGGTGGAGAGCTCTCGGGCACAGCGCTTGCTAACAACATCGTCCAGCAATCCTGCGCCGCTTCCCCCGATCAGGAGACGACTCCGATGCCTGACAGCGACCTCCACGCTCTTCCCCCAAGCCTCTACTACCGAAAGAAGTATCGCGGTCTCATCGGCGTCCGCTCGAAGATGCCGATTCGCGACACGTCCGTGCTCTCGCGCCTGTACACGCCCGGCGTCGGCGCGTGCTGCCTGGCCATTGCGGACAACGACGCCGTCTCCTTCGACCTCACCTGCAGGGGCGACAACATCGCCCTGGTCACGGACGGGTCCGCGCTCTACAGCATGGGCGACGTTCCGGCCGCCGCCGCGATCCCCATGCTCGAAGCCCGAAGCGTCCTGTTCAAGACCTTTGCCAACATCGACGCGTTTCCGCTGGTGCTGGACGTGAAGGAGGCCGATGCCATCACCGAGCTCGTGCGGCTCATCACGCCCACCTTCGGCGGTGTCGTCCTCACCGATGTGACGGCGCCCAAGTGCTTTTCGGTCGAGTTCCGCCTGCGGCGGTGCCTCCCGATCCCCATCCTCGACAGCGACCAACACGCCACCGGGATCGCGGTCGGGGCCGCGCTGCTCAACGCGCTGAAGCTGGTCAAGAAGCAGCTCGCATCGGTGAAGATCGTGATCAACGGCGCCGGAGCGTCGGGGACCGGCACGGCGCGGCGCCTCCTCAAGCTCGGCGCCCGCAACATCGTCCTGTGCGACACCAAGGGTGCCTTGCACCCCTACCGCATGGAAAACATGAACTGGGCCAAGGCACTCATGGCTCGCTTCACCAACCCCGACCGGCTCCACGGAACCCTGGAAGAGGTGGTCCGGGGCGCGGACGTCCTCATCGGACTGTCTGCCGCCGACTGCGTCAGTCGCGACATGGTGCGGTCCATGGCCGACGGCGCGATCGTCTTCGCCCTGGCCCTGCCGGTGCCCGAGATCGGCCCCGAGGAGGCCGAGGCCGGCGGCGCTGCCATCTACGCCACGGGGACGAGCATCTATCCGAACCAGGTCCGTGCCTCCACCGTGGCTCCCGCGTTCATGCGCGGCTGCCTCGATGCCCGCACAGGAGACATCAATAACTACATGTTCAACGCGGCCGTGCAGGCCCTGGCTGGTAAGGTCCCGGATCGTGAGCTCACCCCGCTTCGCATCCTGCCCGACCCGCTCGACGTCACCGTGGGGCCCGCGATCGCCGAGGCCGTCGCTCTGGCCGCCTGTGAGTCGGGCCTTTCGACCCTCTGCCTCGTTCCCGGGACGGTGAGCACGCGGCTCAGCCGGTACCTCTACGAGGGCGAAGGCGCGTGGTACGAGTCCTCGCCCCAGGCGCGCATCCAGCGGGGCACCGGCGTCGAGGCCGAGTCCCTGGAGCTCCACCGGAAATACCGGGGCTGTGTGGCCGTCGAGGCCAAGATCCCGGTGCGCGACAACCACATCTTCGGGGAGCTGTACTCCCCCACGGCCGCCGTTGCACCCGCCCAGGAGATCATGGCCGACCCCGCCTGCGCGTACGACTATACCGCGAAGAACAACCTGGTGGCCGTGGTGTCGGACGGCTCCGCGGTGCTGGGATTCGGCAACATCGGGCCCTGGGCGGCCTTGCCCGTGATGGAGGGGAAGGCCATGCTCTTCAAGACCTTCGGGGGCGTCGAGGCGTATCCTCTCTGCCTTGCGACCCAGGAGGTCGACGCCCTCGTGGACGCCGTGGTGCGCCTCGCCCCGGTCTTCGGGGGCATCAATCTGGAGGACATCGCCGCCCCCCGCTGTTTCGAGGTCGAGGACCGGCTGCGGGAGCTCCTGGACATCCCGGTCTTCCACGACGACCAGCACGGTACCGCCGTGGTCGTCCTCGCGGGCCTCATGAACGCGCTCCGGATCCGCGGCGGCGACCTGGCGGGGTCGCGGGTCGTGGTCAACGGAGCCGGGGCTGCCGCACTGGCTGTCACGCGGCTCCTGGTGGACGCCGGCGCCCGCGACGTGGTCGTCTGCGACCGCACGGGCGCTCTTTACCGCGGCCGCAAGGCGGGAATGAACCGCTACAAGGCAGACATCGCCGCCCGGACCAACCCCGACGGCCGCAAGGGAAAGCTGGCCGACGTGATCGCCGGAGCCGACATCTTTCTCGGCCTGTCCTCGGCCGGCACGGTCAGTCCGGCCATGGTCCGCTCCATGGCGGCCGACCCGATCGTGTTCGCCCTCGCCAACCCGGTACCCGAGATCCTCCCGGACGAGGCCAGTGAGGCCGGGGCGCTGATCGTCGCGACCGGTCGCAGCGACTTCCCCAACCAGGTCAACAACTGCCTCGCCTTTCCCGGCATCTTCCGGGGCGCCCTGGACGTCCGGGCACGTCGGATCGACGAGGGGATGAAGCTCGCGGCGGCGCAGGCGATCGCGAGCGCCGTGCCGGATGCCGAGCTGTCGGCCCGAAAGATCATCCCCGCGGCCATGGACTTCTCCGTGCCTCCGCGGGTCGCGGGAGCCGTGGCGCGGGCCGCCCTGGAGTCCGGCGTCGCCCGGCTGCGTGTGGATCCGGGCGAGGTCGAGCGGCGCCTCACCGAGTACATCTACGAGGAGCGGCTCGTGAGGGAGTGACTCCGGCCGCTTCCTTGACACCAACTGAGGGCGTCCACTATTATGAGCCGCTCCCGGCGCGCCTGCGCTGCGCCCTCGGCGCGGTGGGGCTTTCCTCGCAGCCTCTCTCTCCGACCACACTCCCTCTCTCGAGATGAAGGCGCACCCGGGAACCGACGGGCACCAGCCCGGAGAGTGCCCGCGTCCCGGCACAGGCCGGGCTTGGAGTGAGAGGGGAACGATGCCCGTGGAGGGTTGGCTTCCGAGCCAAAGGGAGAAACGGTCCTACCTCGTGGGCGAAGAAGTTGCGCTCCGGGAGGAGGGCCGGCCGGGACGGAGGGACAGCCCCGGTGGCGGGTGAAGGGCTCGCCGCACGGCTGAACCTGGACGACGTCGCGCGAACCTCCCGCCTGGAGTTCCTCGAGGTCGACACCGAAACCCGGCGGCGGCTAGCGGAGCTCGCTGAGGTGCTTCTGCCGCGCGTAAGCGTGGTCATCGACCGGTGGTACGAGTTCCTCCTCGCGCGCCCCGAGACCCGCGACCTCTTGGACCGGGGCCGGGTCCGAGACCATCTCAAGGACGCACAGGAGGGGTACTTCAAGCTGCTGCTGTCCGGCGAGTACGACCGGGGGTACTTTGAAGACCGCCTGAAGATCGGCTTCATCCACGAACGGGTGGGGCTCGAACCGCTGTGGTACACCGGCGCCTACCGGAAATTCCAGGATCTCACCCGCGAGCTCCTCGTGGAGCAGGGGTTTCCGGCTGGAACGATCGTGGCGTGGATGGGTGCCCTGGAGAAGGTCATCTACCTCGACATGGAGCTCGCTCTCGACGCTTACTTCGACACGGCTCAGCGCAGGCTCCTCGAGGTGAACGAGTCGCTGCGCCGGATGGCCTCGGAGCTGGAGACCCGAAACCGGGAGCTGACCCGAGAGTTCGATCGCGCCCAGGAGGCGGCCCGCCTCAAGGAGGAGTTCCTGTCGCGGATCTCCCACGAGCTGCACACGCCGCTCAACTCGGTGTTGGGGTACGCCGACCTGCTCCTCGACGGAATCGAAGGCCCTCTGAGCGACGAGCAGGCGGGAAGCCTTCGCAAGATCCGGGACCACGGGGGCCGCTTGGTGACGATGATCGACCGCATGATCGCGTCGGCCAAGATGGCAGCCGCGGGCGTGTTCGCTCCGCGGCCCTTCGAGGCAAGCGGGGTCGCCGCGCGGCTGGTGGAGAGAGGCCGCTTCGCCGCTGAGACCAAGGGACTGCGGTTCGAGGCGGAGGTCGACTCGGATCTGCCCACGGTCGTGGGGGACGAGGAGGGCCTCGAGCTCGCGGTCGGGCACCTGGTCGAGAACGCCGTCAAGTTCACCCGCGACGGAACCGTGTACCTGGGGGTAAAGCGCCTAGGCGCCGTATTGCGGTTCACTGTGGCCGACACCGGCCCCGGGATCCCCGCCGAACACCGCGACCGAATCTTCGAGGCCTTTCACCAAGTCGAGTTCGGCGACACCCGCGAGGCGACGGGTCTGGGCATCGGGCTCACCCTCGCCCGACAGGCCCTCGAGCGAATGGGGGGAGCCCTGGAGTTGACGTCCTGCGGCCCGGGCGGGAGCACCTTCACCGTCGAGCTGCCGCTCGATCGCACGCCGGAACCCTGACCGACTTTCTGCGAGGCAATCCATGCACCAGTTCCACTATGTCGATGGCGCGCTCCATTGCGAGCAGGTCCCCCTTTCGAGCCTGGCCGCCGAGGTGGGCACACCCTTCTACTGTTACAGCCATCAGACGCTCACCAGCCACCTCAGTGCATTTCAGAAGGCCTTTGCTCCCGTCGACCACCTCGTGTGCTTCTCCGTAAAGGTCAACTCCAACCTGGCGATCCTCTCCACGTTGTTCGGTCGGGGAGCAGGCGCCGACATCGTCTCTGGCGGCGAGCTCTACCGGGCCCTGAAGGCCGGCGCCGATCCGAAGAAGATCGTGTACTCCGGCGTGGGGAAGCGGGAAGACGAGATCCGCTACGCCCTTCAGGCGGGGATCCTGATGTTCAACGTGGAGAGCCCTCTGGAGGCGGTCACGATCAACCGGGTCGCCGAGGAGGTGGGCGAGATCGCCCATATCTCGCTCCGGATCAACCCCGACGTGGATCCCATGACCCATCCCTATATCTCCACGGGGCTGAAGAAGAACAAGTTCGGGATCGCCATCGACCGGGCGCTCGTGGAGTACCGGGAGGCGCGGACGCTCTCGAGCGTGAGGGTCGTGGGCGTGGACTGCCACATCGGCAGCCAGATCACCCAGCTCTCGCCGTTCGTCGATGCCCTGGCGAAGCTCAAGGAACTGGTGCACACCCTTCGCTCCGAGGGCTTCGACATCCGCTACCTTGACATCGGCGGAGGGCTCGGTATCCCGTACTCCGACGAGACGCCGCCGTTGCCGTCGGAGTACGGAAGAGCGGTCATCGACGCCGTGGGTGACCTCGGCTGCACGCTCGTCACCGAACCGGGCCGCGTGATCGCGGGCAACGCGGGGGTGCTCGTTTCCCGCGTCCTCTACACGAAGGAGGGCGAGGAGAAGCGATTCCTGATCTGTGACGCCGCCATGAACGATCTCGTGCGCCCGAGCCTCTACGGCTCGTTCCACGACATCCGGCCCCTCGTCCAGGCGCCGGAGACGATTACCGCCGACCTCGTCGGCCCCATCTGCGAGTCCACCGACTTCCTCGCCAAGGACCGGCGGCTCGCAGACCTGCAGCCCGGCGACCTCTTCGCCGTCATGAGCGCCGGTGCCTACGGCTTCATCATGGGCTCCAACTACAACTCCCGCACCCGGGTGCCCGAGGTGCTCGTTCAGGGCGACCGCTGGTGGGTCGTCCGCAAGAGGGAAACTTACGAAGACCTCGTGCGGGGAGAGACGATCCCCAAGGAGCTCGGCTGACGCCCGTGAAGAGGTCCCCCACTTCTATTGAAACGGGGCCACGGCGCTGTCCCCTGGGTCCAGGAGCGCCGGAGGCGGCTTCTCATTGCCCCGCAGACGAATCCGGGCCAACGCCGCCCCTCGACGACTCGCCGAGGGCGCTCCCCCACGCACACCGGCTGCCGGCAGGCGCTTCGGAGGGGCTCCAGGAGGAGCCTTCCTCGAGCTCGGCCGGCGGACCGCGTCCCTGAGGAGGGTCGAATCATGGAGAATCTGGATGCGACGGCCGGCTGCGGCAGAGGGGTGCGATTCCTCCCCGCGGCGCTCGGAGCCGTCGGCATGCTGGGCGCCCTCTGGGGCGCGCCCTGGAACGTACCTCGGCCGAACGCCGCCGCGCGCCCGGTGTCTCAGACCAAGAAGGCGGACCCGGAGCCGATCGTCCTCTTTCGAACGAGCCGCGCGGTCGACCTCGCGCGGGTCCTCGACGAGGCCTGGCAGGAGGCCGGGCCGGCCGGCACTGTTCCCGGGATCGCCCCGGTTGCGCTGCCGAGCGACATGGGACTCCTCGATCCGGAGACCCGGAAGAGGACCTTCCTTCGGGCGATCGCCCCCCACCTCTTGGCGGTCAACCGGGACATCGCGGCCGACCGTCGAAAGATTGTGGCGATCGCAGCCCGGCTTCGGGGCAGCTCGACGCTGTCGGAGAACGAGAGCGGAGTCCTGGACGAAGCCAGCGGCCGCTACGGTGTGCCGGAGGCTGGCGCGCTGCTCGCCGCGGGAGATCCCGCCGCCGCCTGCAAGCTCCTCTTGGATCACGTGGACGAGGTGCCTGTCCGGCTCGCCCTGGCCCAGGCAGCGGTCGAGTCCGGGTGGGGTGCCTCACGTCTGGCGCGGGAGGACAACAGCCTCTTCGGCCAGTGCGCACCGCGGCCTTCGGGAGGGTCCGCAGCGCGTCCCGGGCCCGACGGCCTGTGGTACGCCCGGTTTCAGACGCTCCGCGAGGGTGTGGAGGCGTATGTCCATAACCTCAACCGGTTCTGGGCGTACCGGGAGTTCCGAAAGATCCGGGCGGCGATGCGGAAGGCGGGAGCTCCGTTGGACTCGCTTCGTCTGGCGGGCGCACTGCATCCATACTCCGAGCTGGGAGAGTTGTACGTGACGATGGTCCGCGCCTTGATCCGCGACAGCGAGATCACCCCCTTCTCCCGAGCACGGCTGGCCCCCCTGCCCCAGGGATCCGGGGCCGGCGAGGCGACCCAGGAGATCCTGGCACTCGAAGTGGCCGAAGCGACCGGGGTACCTGGGGTGTGATGTAGGACACGTCTCTCCCCTAGAATCCCCGCCTTCCGTAGGAACCGCTACCACCATCGCTGAAAGAGATCCGTCTCGTCCCCTGCGCTCCCTGGCGGTGCTCGTCTGTCCCACTCTTTCTCCGGCGCCTGCCGCCAACGGGGCGGGGCACGTGCGTGGAACGTCCTGGCTCCTTGACAACGGCAAACCCTGGGGTTGGCTTGCGCTCAGCCTTTGCGTGGCCATGCGGCGGATGCTTTCGTCTGCTGCCCAATGAGTTCGAGGGGGTGTGGTTCGTCCGGCCGTTGGGCCGGGGAGAGGAGGAGGTTCATGAATGCGCGGCGAGTACTCAAAGTCGGCTCCGCGATCCTGCTCGCGGGAGTCCTCGGTGCCTCTTGCGGAGGGAGCGGAGGGGGTGGGGGCGATGGGGGCGGCGACGTGTCCGGGTTCAAATTCAACGACGCCAACATGGAGACCGCAGCGGCCACCGGGACGAGCCTGGTGGACTTCTTCCCCGCGGTGGGCCGCTTCGCCCTGGTCATGGTGGACGCCGTTCCATCCGCGGCCGCGAAGCGCCTCTCTGCCAGCCGCATGAGTGACCCCATGGACATGGAGATGTGCTGGAGCGGCTCGTCCATGATGACGTGGGATGACACCGACAACAACTCGGAGATATCGGCAGGGGACGCTCTCACCTTGACGCTGACCAACTGCGACATGACCGGTGAGGGAAGCAAGGCGACCGGCAGCGCGGAGTTCACGTTCACATCGGTCGCCCCGTCGCTCGCCGCGGACGTGGTTCTGGACCTTGACATCGCCGACACCGTGGACGGCAAGCCCGAGACCGAGACCATCGGGGGAAGCTTCCCGATGCAGGTGGCCCTCGGGGTGGACCCCGTGTACCAGTACACCGTGACGTACGGCGGGAAGAGCCGGAGCGACGTCCTCACGCAGACGCTGAACGGGAAGGAGCAGAAGTTCGGATGCTTCGACGTGTCCCACAAGTTCTCGCCCATGGACGACACCGAGGAAATACTGGTGCGAGGCATCGCGAACGTCGCGGGGAAGATCATGCAGGTCGGAACCTATTTCGGCGACAACTTCATGACGTTCGACGCCAGCGCCGGCGACGGGGGTGAGCCGGTCGGCGGGTCGCTCTGGCTCCTGAGCTTCGACGGCCGCCCCAACGTGGGTCTCGCGCCCTGCAACGCCGTGGGCAGCCCTGGTCAGGTCGACTCCGACGACTCGTCGCTCCTGCTCACCGCCACCGGAGGAGGCAACATCACGCTCGGGCTGTACCTCAACGGCAACAACCAGATACCGACGAAGACCATCGAAACGACGTGGGGCGCGCTGACCCAGTAGCTGGGACCCTCCGCACACTCCGTCGCACGCCTGCCGAACGGGCGACCGCTTGTTCCGGCCGCCCGTTCGGCGTTCTGGGTTCCGGATCACCCGGCCCGCTGAAGTCCTCACTGCCGGACGAGAACCGCGGGCCCGCGCGCTTCCAAGGTCCCCCCGAAGCGACGGGCCGGGCGTCTACCGTCCTGCGACGGCCTCAGCCCTTCGGCGCCTCCGGTTTGGCCGGCTGGGACGCCTGGATCGCGGTGCTTTCGAACAAGCTCCGGTAGGCGAGGATCACGGACCCCACGTCTTCGGTCGGAATGCCCGTCCTCTGGCTGGCGAGCAGGGCAATATTGTAGACGTCGCGCCCTGAACCATTCGCCTTCGAGGACATCACATAGAGATCCAGGATCTCCTGCACCTTATCCCGCGGAACGCTGGTCTTGTAGGCGATCCGCGTGACCGGGTCGGTATCGTCGCGGGCTCCTCCGGCGGCAGGCTGCTCCGTTCGGGCGGCCACCACAGGAGCCGGCGTCGCCGGCGCCTGTGCTTCGCGCGTGGAGGTTTTCATGCATCCCACAGTCAACGTTCCGGCCACCAGCAGGCTTGCGCACAGCGCAGTGTTTTGGTGTTTCCGCAGTTTCATCAAAGTCCTCCCTTTCGTGTGATCGTTGTCACAACAAGAAAGCGCGGATTCTAAGACTCGCCCACTCCCCAGTAAAGGGGGATCTCGCATCCAGTTCTCGTGATACTTGCCGAACGACCAGTTGATTCATTCGTGAGACAGCGTCGCAGAATGCCATTCTATTTCTCTATCTGTTGCAGCCAGACGATGCCGCGAAAGAGTAGTGCAATCAGAACTGGCTCACGGCGCCCCACCAAAACTGCGTTTCGCAACTCAGGGGAAGTTTGCAGAGACTCGAATTCTGGGGCCCCGGCGTCAAAGGGCAGGTGGGGGACGTCGGGTCGGCCGCGCGTTGACAGTTTGCCGATCGCCCGATAGGGTTTCTTCTGGACGCGGCCCTTCGAGAATCCAGGAGGCAGGAGCATACGATGAAGAGAACGACAGAGGACGCGGGGAAGCTGCTCGTGAGGGTCACGCTCGCCGGGCTCATCCTGTTCCACGGCGCTCACAAACTCGCTTATGGGATCTCCCCGATTCGGGACATGCTCGCGAGCCACGGGGTCCCTGGCATCGCTGCCTACGGCGTCTACATCGGGGAAGTGGTGGCCCCGCTCCTCCTGCTCTTGGGGGTGTACGTGCGCCTCACCGGCCTTCTCGTCGCGGGGAACATGATCGTCGCGGTGCTCCTCGTTCACACGAGCCAGTTCTTCACCCTCACGTCGGCGGGGGGGTGGAGTCTGGAGTTGCAGTTCTTCTACTTCGCCTCGGGCCTCGCCGTGGCGCTGCTCGGCGCGGGCCGGTACTCCTTCGCGCCGCCCAACAAGAAGTGGAATTGAGACTCGGCCCCTGCAGACCGCGCGGTGGAGAGAATCGGCGGCCGGGTGCCCTCCGTCAGAAGTCGACTCTGAGGAGGTCCGCAGAGGATGTGAAGCCCCGGGGGCCTTCGCGCACCGTGCGGATCGTCGGCATGGCCAGGTACAACGTGCCCTGATCGTACTCGGCCACCGCGGTCGTCGACTCGTAGACACCGTACAACGCCCCAGCGATGGCGCCGGCAGCTCCTCCGTAGGCGAGGTACATCCAGTGGTCTCCGGGCTTGCTCGTGAACACCATCGCGGCGCCACCCACCAAGGCCCCGGTCAACGCCCCGTAAGCGGTGTCCTTGAAGATCACCTCCATACGGAGCTCGGCCTGGCTGGCCGTTGCGCCGAGGAGGCACGCGGTGAGGGTCAACGCAGCGAGCGCCTTCTTCATGGGGGAGTCTCCTCTCAGAATGAAGTTGGAGTGGCGCCGCGTCCGTCCTGACGGCGGTACCTCCTCGGGGAGGGCGCGGATCTCGCGCCCGGCGCGGACCCTACCCCCGAAGATCCGCGCCGTCAACCGCTGAGACCCAGCGGGCCGATGGACTTCTCCCGTGTTGCTGCGGTCGTGTCCCAGACCGGGGCGCTTTCGTCCCTTCCTGGGAGCCGACTACCTCGAAACCCCTGCTCGCGCGGGCCCCCGCCCGTGCCGCGGTGCCCCGATCGGGTCCAGTCGGGCGCCCTTGCGCGCCGGGATGTGGTGATTTCGGAGCTCAGACACCCGGCCTGCGCGCCCACGGTCGATGCGTCGTGGCCCCCCGCGGAGGGCTGACGCATGACTCGAAGCCATGGTTGGTCGCTACTCCTTCCCATAGAAGACGTTCACCTCCCACTCCATGCCAGCTACGAGTAGCGCGTTCGAACGGTTCGCATCGCTTCAGCGCGCGGCTCCGTTGGAACGATCCGCGACGGAGAGCGGGTGATCGCCTCGTCCGGCCCGACACCTGGGCGCAAGCGGGCGGCGGGGCCAACGGGCCCGCCGCGCCCACGGCGAGCCCCGTGCTCCGGGAGATGCTCTTCTTCCTGCTCCTTCACCCGATGACGGAGGCCGCCCCGGCGCTGGTGAACACCTTTGTGCGGGTGCTCGGCGAGCAGCTCGCGGAGGCGAGGTCCTTCCCCTGCATGGACCACCTGGAGGGGCAGGCCAAGGACGCCCGGCTCCGCGCCGCCGTCCGCTTCATGAGAGAGCACCTCGGCGAGCACGTCTCCATGGAGGATGTGGCACGTGCCTCCGCCCTGAGCGTGCGCTCGCTGACGAGACGTTTCGCCGCGGAGTTCGGCCTGTCACCCAAAGAAGTCCTGACGAAGAACCGGATCGCCGTGGCACGGGAGCTCATGGCGGCGAGGAAGCTCTCGGTTACCGAGGCCGCCGCGGCAGTGGGCTACTCGTCCCTCTCCCAGTTCATCAAGACGTTTCGGGAGACCACCGGGCGCCTGCCTTCCGAGGTGGCCCGGTTCGGGGCGTGAGTCCTCCCCCTCCCGCCGGCTCGAACCGGTACCCCACCCTGTGGACCGATGGGAGCACGGCCTGGTCAGGGGCAAGGGGGACGGGTTGATCGTTTCGCCAACGGGACAGCGGGCCCGGAGCCGGGCGGAGATCTCCCCGGTTCGCGCGGTACGTCGACGGCCGTGGCCAAAGGCACCCCGGCTCGTTCCCGCTCGCCCGTCACGTTCGCGCCGCTTCCAGGGGCGTGCGCGCGAGCACGAGGACCCACACCCCCTCCGCGCCGCCGTCGAGGCACGCCTGGGCACACGCCCGCGCCGTGGCCGTGGAGGTCGCCACGTCGTCGACCAGCAGCACGTCACCCCCAAGCGTCTCTCCAGCCGCGAAGGCTCCCTTCACGGCCCGCGCCCTCTCGTCCGCCCCGAGCCCCACTAGATCCGGGGTGGTCCGAACCTTCCTCAGGGCCCGGGGCCGCCAGGGGAGGTGGGCTTGGCGCGCGACCCGGCGGGCCAGGAGCGCCGGCAGGTCGAAGCCCCGGCGCCGCAGCGCCCCGGAGTCACAGGGCACCGGCACCACGGCCGAGAAGCGGCGCCCGGCAACCTCCCGCTCGTAGGCGTCGGCGATGAGCTGCTCGAGCGTTCCCCGGTACGCAAGGTCGCGGCGGTACTTGAAGCGGTGGATCGCCTCCAGGAGAGGCCCCCGGTAGAGGCCCCACGCGCGAAGCTCCGCGAAGGGGGGAGGATCCCGGAGACACCGGGGGCAGGGATGCGAAGGGCCCTCGCCGGAGAAGGGCGCGCCGCAGGCGGGGCAGAAGGGCTCGACGAGGGGCTCCAGACCCCGGCCGCAGGACGCACAAAAGGGGGAGGGGAGGGCCGGCGGCCGGCGGCGGCAGGCAGGGCACAGGGGCGGGAGAAGGACCTGGACGAGGCCCTCGGCGCCAAGCCGCAGGACGCGAAGCCCTGCGCGGGCGACTCCGGTCAGGGCAGCAGCAGCGTTCGTCCCGACATCTCCGCGGGCTGGGTCAGGCCCAGGAGCTCCAAGAGCGTCGGCGCCACGTCGGCGAGGATGCCATCCCCGCGCAGCCGCGCGCCCCTGCGCCGGTCGTCCACGAGGAGGCACGGCACCCGGTTCGTCGTGTGGGCAGTGTGGGGCTGCCCGGTCCCGGGGTCCCACATCTCCTCGGCGTTGCCGTGATCGGCCGTGACGATCGCCGCATAGCCGCGGGCGCGCAGGGCATCGACCACCCGGCCTACGCACCCGTCCACGGTCTCCACGGCCCGGACCGTCGCCTCCAGGATCCCCGTGTGCCCCACCATGTCGAGGTTTGCGAAGTTCACTACGATGGCGTCGAAGCGGCCCCCCCCGATCTCGGCCACGAGCCGGTCGGCGACGCCCATGGCGCTCATCTCGGGCTTCAAGTCGTAGGTCGCGACCTCCCGCGGGCTCGGCACGAGGATCCGCTCCTCCCCGGGGTAGGAGGTCTCTTCCCCGCCGTTGAAGAAGAAGGTCACGTGCGCGTACTTCTCGGTCTCGGCGATCCGCAGCTGACGGAGGCCCGCCGCGGAAACGACCTCGCCGAAGAGGTGGACGAGGCGCTCGGGCGGGAACGCCATGGGCAGGTCGAAGGTCTCGTCGTACTGGGTGAAGGTGACGTAGGCAGAGAGGGCCGGGCGGCCGGCCACGTCGAAGGCGGAGAAGTTCCGCTGCGTGAACGCCCGGGTGATCTCCCGCGCCCGATCCGAGCGGAAGTTGAAGAAGACGAGCGCGTCGCCGTCGGCCAGCGCCGCCACCGGCCCCCCGCCGGGCGCCCGAATCACCCGGGGCACCACGAACTCGTCGGTCTGGCCCTCGGCGTAGGCAGCCTCCACCGCCTCTCGCGCCGACCCGGCCGGAATTCCCTGCCCCTGGCTGAGCGCCCGGAAGGCCTTCTCCACGCGGTCCCAGCGAGTGTCGCGGTCCATGGCGTAGAACCGGCCCATCACCGTCGCGACCGCTCCGACGCCGAGCCGGGCCATCTCCGCCTCCAAGGCCTCCAGGTACCCGAGCCCGCTCTGGGGCGGCGTATCGCGGCCGTCCAGGAACGCGTGCACGTAGACACGACCGGCCCCCTGTCGCCGGGCGAGCTCCAAGAGCGCGTACAGGTGCCTCTGGTGGCTGTGCACCCCCCCGTCCGAGACGAGGCCCATCAGGTGCAGCGCCCCGCCCGCTTCGACCGAGCGGCGGCACGCCTCGGTCAGGGCGGGGTTGTCGTAGAAGCTCCCGTTCTCGATGGCCAGGTTGATCCGGGTGTAGTCCTGGTAGACCACGCGGCCGGCGCCGAGGTTCAGGTGGCCGACCTCCGAGTTACCCATCTGGCCCGGCGGCAGGCCCACGTCCAGCCCCGAGGCTCCGAGGGTCGTCGCCGAAAACTCGCGTCGCAGCGCCGTCAGCCGCGGTGTGCGAGCCTGGGCCACGGCGTTCGCCGCCGTCTCCGTCCGCTGCCCCCACCCGTCGAGCACGACCAGCGCCACCCGGCTCACATTCGCCCTCTCATGCCACCGCCGCGGGGTCGCCCAGGTCGAGGTGAAGGGTGCCCACGGCCCGGCAACCGGGGCACTCGTAGACCCACGACCGCTCCGAGCGGCCGCACGCCTCGCAGGTGAAGTCCACCGGCGGCGCCCCCTCCTCGGCCCGAACGCTCTCCCGGAACGCTCGCGCCGCGCCGTCGTAAGAGCGAAGCTGGAACAGCGCCTCGCCGGCGAGCCACCGGGCCGCGGGGGCCCGCGCGATCGAAGCCTCGGCCCGCTCCACGAGCTCCAACGCCTCCTCCGCCCGGTGAAGGGACAAGAGCAGTCTCACGCGGAGGAGCGTCAGCGCCTTGTCCCTCTTGCCGAGCTTTCGGTAGAGCGTCAGCATCTCGTCCGCCGAACCCTGCCGGACCCTGGCCTCCTCGGCCTTCAGGAGGAGCGCCCGCTCGCCTGTCGCCCCGTACCCCTTGAGCCACACCCGAACCGCTTCGCGCTCGTCTCCCTGGGCGGCCAGCGTGTCGCCCAGGGCACCGTAGGCGGCGCCGAAGCTCTGGTCCTCGTCGAGGACCCGCCGCAGCTGCTCGCTCGCCTGGGCGGGCGGTGCGCCGCGCGCGCCGCTCAAAACGAGCTTCGAGAGGGAGCGGCGTTCGTCCTCCCGCTCGTGGCGCCCCACGGTGCGGGCCAGCACTTTCTCCTGCACCCGCACGGCCTCGCCCCAGCTCTCCCGCTCCCGGTAAAGGTCGCGGAGCGCCTGCAAGGACGGCAGGTGATCCGGGTCCACCTGAAGCCATCGGGACAGTACATCGGCCTGCGCGTCGCGGTCTCCCCGGTCTCGGTACAACTCGAGCAGGACGGCGAACGCCTCCGGGTTATTCGGCTGGTCCTCGATCAGGGCCTTCAACCGCCGCTCCGCGGCCTCCCCTCTGCCCTGGGCCCGCTCGGCCCTCGCGAGCTCGAGCGCCACCCCGGGGTCCCCGGGGAGCCGCCGGTAGGCGCGCCGGAGCACCTTGCCCGCGGCCTTTGCTTTGCCCTCCACCACCTGCCCGCGCCCCTCGGCGAACAGCCGGCGCCCCTGCTCCCGCCGGGCCTCGGCCCGGCGGTGCGTCCAGAACCGCAGGCTGAACCCGGCTTCCCGGACCACTCCAGTGAGGAAGGCCGCGACGAAGCCGGTCAGGAAGGTGAGAAACAGCACCAGGCCGAGACTGGTCTGCATCGGAGCGGCGCCGGGGTAGAGCCGGAAGCTCACCAGGTGGGGGTTGACCGTGAACAGGAACCCGAAGGCGACGAGTCCTGCGAGGAGGGCGACGTACCACCACTTCCGTGCCACCGCTGCCCCTCAGCGCCCGCTCTGGCCGGTGAGCGCCAGCGCCTCCCGGTCGGCCTTGCACTCCACGCACAGGGTCGCGTGGGGAACGACGCGCAGCCGCGCCTCCCCGATCGGGTCTCCGCACTCCTCGCAGCTCCCGAAGCTCCCGTCGTCGAGCCGATCCAGCGCGGCATCGATCTCGCGCAGCATCGCGCGCTCCCGCTCGCTCATGCCGAGCAGCATCTGGCGCGCATAGGTGTTGGCCGCCTCGTCGGCCATGTCCTGCGTCCCGTCGGTGCCCAACGCCAGCCCTTCGGCGCGCAGAGTCGAGACGTCCCCGGCGAGCTCCTTCCGCAGGGTCAGGAGGCGTTCGCGGTGTTTCTCCCTCTCTTCGCTATCCATGCCCCGCTCCTGTCTCCACGGGCAGCGCCCCCTGGACGCGACCCGGGTAGGTGTACACGTTGAACCGTCCGCTTCGCATGCAGCCGACCGCGGTCACCCCCGGCTCCTCCGCGAGCCGAAGCGCCGGGGCCGTCGGTGCCGAGCGAGAACCCAGCACCGGCACCCCCATCCTGGCCACCTCCACCAGGATCTCCGAGGAGATGCGCCCGGTGGTCGGCAGCGCCGCATCGCCGACGTCGAGCCCTTCCGGAAACGCCCGGCCGCCGATCCTCTCCGCCGCGTTGTGCCGGCCGGTGTTCGTGCGTTCCCGGTAGCGGCAGACCCGCCACGCCGCGGCGCCCATCAGCTCCGGCCCCGAGGCCCGGCCACCCGCACGTCGCCGCGCCGCATCGTCACCTTCTTGCCATCCAGATACTCCAGGAGCGGGATCGTGTACTTGCGCGTCGTCCCCGTGAGGTCCTTCACGTCGGCCACGCCGATCTCCGGCTTGTCGCGCAGGAGCGCGACGACCTCCCGGCTGAACTCTTCCAGCCGGCTCGCCTCGAAGAAGAACCCCTCCTTCGTGCGCACCAACACGCCCTGCCCGACGAGGTACTCCAGCACCGGAGCGAGCGCCTTTGGGTCCTCCCCGGCCGCCGCAGCCACGTCCTCAAGGGTCGGCGCCTCGTAACCCCTCGCCCCGACGACGCTCTGCACCCGCCTCCGCAGGTCCTCGTCGTCGGCGCTCAGACGCAAGGCGAAGTCGCTGCGGCGCACAACTTCACCTTCCAGGACGACCCGCTTCGCCTCCGCCAGCCGGCCGAGCACGAACTCCACGAACCGCGCCGGAAGGTACTCGGGAAACTTCCGGCGCAGCTCCTCGACGCCGAGCCCCTTCTTCAGAGGGTTCTCGGCGTGGAACCGGCCCAGGAGCGTGAGCGCCTGCTCCTCCAGGGCTGCCACCACCTCGGCGTGGACGTGGCGCTGTGTCCGCCGGTCGGCAACCAGGGCGCGGTCCTGCCGCACGGCCCCCTGCAGGAGGTTGCGCGTCTCCTCCAGCGAGAGGCCCAGGGCTCCCTGGGCCTCGATCGGGTCGAGCCCCGCGGCCCCGCGCTTTCGCAGGTAGATCTCGACGCGGCCCGGCGGATCGCCTCGATCGAGCGCCTCCAGATCCCGCCAGGCGTCCTCGCGCCGCCCCTTGTGGCGAGCAGGGTGATGGTCGAGGACGACACCGCCGCCGATCGTGCGGGCCGGCGACAGCGCGCGAAGGACGAACCGATCCCCCGGGCAGACGACGAGCCACTCCGGGGACCGAAGCTGCACGTAGGCGCCCTCCCCCGGCGGCACCGACTCGCGGTTCAAGAGCGCCACGAGGACCTTGGCCTCCTGGGTCCCCACGTGGAGGCGGCACCGTCCCCGGTCCGCGAGGAGCCGGCCGGCCGAGGGCAGAAGCTCCAGGCGGGCGTCGATCATGCGGGTGGCCACCAGCGTGTCGGGGTGAGCGACCGTGTTCCCGCGGTCGAGGTCCTCCACACCGGGCCCCGCGAGGTTCAACGCCGCGCGCTGGCCGGCGAGGGCCTTCTCCACGGCCTCGCCGTGGACCTGGATGCCCCTGACCTTGGCCCGGAGGCCCCGTGGCAGCACCTCCACCTCGTCGTCCCTGCGCACCGAGCCCGAGACCAGGGTGCCGGTGACCACGGTGCCGAAGCCGCGCATCGTGAACACCCGGTCGACGGGCAGGCGAAACGTGCCCTGCGCGCTCTTCTGGGGCACCGACGCCGCGATCTCATCGACACGGGACAGAAGCTCCGGCAGGCCCTGCCCGGTGGTCGAGGACACCGCCACTACCGGCGCCCCTTCGAGGAAGGTTCCCCGCGTCAGGCTCGCCACATCCTCCCGGGCGAGCTCCAAGAACCCCTCGTCCACTAGATCGGCCTTGGTCAGCGCCACGAGGCCGCTCTTGACCCGCAGCAGCGAGCAGATGTCGAGGTGCTCGCGGGTCTGGGGCATCGCCCCCTCGTCCGCGGCGACCACCAGCAGAACCGCGTCGATTCCCGTCGCTCCGGCCACCATGGTCTTGACAAACCGCTCGTGACCCGGCACATCCACGATGGCGAGGTCCACGCCCCCCGGCAGCTTGAGGTGGGCGAACCCCAGTTCGATGGTGATCCCGCGCTCCTTCTCCTCCTTCAGGCGGTCGGTGTCGATCCCTGTCAGGGCCCGGACCAGGGAGGTCTTCCCGTGGTCGATGTGCCCCGCAGTTCCCAAAACCACGCGCCTGCTTCCGGAGGGGGCCATGCCGCGTCCTGTCTCGAGTCTCTCGTGTTGTGTCAAGGCCGGAGTGAGGGTCGTAGGATGCTAGCAAAGGGCCCCGGGGGGTGCAACCGGGATCGGGCGCACTCAAGTTCCGGAACCACTTTGCCGAAAGGAGAGGCCATGCCGCAGTTCCTGCTCGACCCCGGCGGCCTGGCGCCGGACGCCCGCTCCGCTGTCCTGACGGGCGCGGAGGCCCATCACCTTCTGCGGGTGGTGCGCACGCGGCCGGGAGACCGGGTGAAACTCTTCGACGGCCGGGGCCGGCGGTGGCAGGGCAGGCTTGCGGCCGGCGGAGCGCCCGACGCGGCGCGGG
Organism: Deltaproteobacteria bacterium; assembly: GCA_016214985.1. Taxonomy (GTDB): domain Bacteria; phylum Desulfobacterota; class Deferrisomatia; order Deferrisomatales; family JACRMM01; genus JACRMM01. The sequence goes on from JACRMM010000057.1 coordinate 110,490, forward strand.
TCGAGGCGCTAGAGCCGCTGCCGTCGCACGAGCCGTCCCTCGAGCTCCGCCTCGCCCAGAGCCTCCCCAAAGGCGACCGGTGGACGTGGCTCCTGGAGAAGGGAACCGAGCTCGGCGTGTCGCACTTCGCGCCGCTGCGCTCGCGGTACACGGTCGTCACTCCCGCGGCCGGGAAGGCCCAGGACCGGCGTGCCCGATGGACCGCGATCGCCCTGGCCGCGGCCAAGCAGTGCGAGCGGGGTGTCGTGCCGGACGTCGCCGAGGCGCAGGACCTCGATGCCTTCCTCTCCGGGCTTGGCGCACCGGCTGCGGCCGAGGTCCGCTTGGTGTGCCTCGAGCGCTCTACCGCGCCGCCGCCGGCCCTGGCCGGCCGCCCGGCGCACGTGACAGTGGCCGTGGGACCGGAGGGCGGGTGGAGCCCCGAGGAGGTGGAGGCGCTCCAGCGCGCCGCGTTTCTCCCCCTGAGCCTCGGGCCCCGGCTCCTGCGCGCCGAGACGGCTGGCGTGGCGGCGCTCGTGTGGGTCCTCGCCCGCTGGGGCGATCTTGTTGCCCCGGGGGATCCGTGATAGCTTCGCCACTCCTTCGAGGAGGCAGACCATGAAGTGCCCCAAGTGCAGCTACACGAGCTTCGAATACCTTGATTCCTGCAAGAAGTGTGGAGCGGACCTGAGAGACGTCCGCACCCTGCTCCAGGTCATCTCGGTTTCGCCCGACGAGCGGGCGCCTCGAGCCGCACCTTCGGCCCCGGCGCCCGAGGAGCCCTCGGCCGTCGGATACGCGGGTGCGGCGACGGCCACCAACTTCTCTGCGCTCGGCGCATCGCCGCCGGCGCCGGACGGCGATGCTGCGCTGCTCGAGGATCTCAACTTCGATCAGTCCTTCGCCGACATGGTCGAGCCGACGAGCTACGACGACTCCGCGTCCCGTTCGGAGACCTCCGAGGGCGGCGACGAGGGACTGCTCGACCTCGACTTCGGCGACGTTTTCGCCGACAAGGACAAGCCGGCGCCCTAGGAGCCTGTCGGACTTGAGAAAACTGGCCCCATAAGATGGAAATGTTCTACATGCACAGAACTCGCGCTTTGCCGGAGAGCCGGTGCCTGCCGTGGGTCAAAGCCCGACCGGGCGGGCGCGGACGGCTTTGGAGC
>JACRMM010000058.1 GCA_016214985.1 Deltaproteobacteria bacterium
CCAATACTAGCACTAGCTGCGACCTATAATAGCCAAACATGGCAATTTTACTTGGGCAACCGCGAACGCCTCCCGGTTCACCCCAGCGACATTCGCGGGTGCCCCTGGGGAGGGCGCTCCCGAAAGTCCGACAGGCTCCTGGGGCGTATCGTCACTGCCCGGATTACCGGGGTCCGCTGGGTCGGCTGGCGTTTCCCCTGGCAAGACTCATCTTGGGCTGGAGGACGCGCAAGGGGTGCCCGCAGAATGCTCGCTGCACTTCATTGAACTGGAGCGTTCCACAACAGGAAGGGAGTTGGATGTCATGGAACAGAGAGAATGTCACTGGGGACGGCGCCTCGCGTGGGTCGCGGGGGCGTTTTCCGCGTTTCTGCTCTCGGTCGGGTCGGCGGCCGGTGCGTCCCGGGATGTGGGGGCGGCGGAGGCCGCAACGTTGATCGAGGCCCGGCAGGGCAAGGCCGACTTCGCGGTCCTCGATCTACGGACGCCGAAGGAGTTCGGTGAGGGGAGGATCGCAGGAGCCGTGATGGTCGACTTCCTCGCGCCGACGTTCCGGCAGGAGCTGGCGAACCTTGACCGGGGCAAGACGTATCTCGTCTACTGCCGCTCGGGGAACCGGAGCCGAAAGGCGCTCGCGGTGCTCGACGAGCTGGGGTTTCACGACGTGGTGCATCTGTCGAGAGGGATCGCACAGTGGAAGGAGGCCGGCTTCCCGACGGTCCCAGGCGAGGGGGGCCGCTGATCTAGCCGGTCAGGGCGGTGTCGGCGCCGGGTAGAGGCGAACGCGCATCGTGAACGACCCGTCGGCACCCACGGAGCACAGCCTTCCTGCCAGCTCCGGGACGAGGCAGAGAGCCTCGAAACGGTGCGGTCGGCAGAGCGCGACCACGGGGGCCGTCGCGGGTTCGCCCGGGGCGGCCTCGGGGCACGTGAGCGGGCCGTCGAGCCCAGCACGGGCCTCGGGGCTCGCTAGCGGATGGCACCACTCCGGGACGCCGTCGGAGTCCGCGTCGGCGCAGCAGAGGGGTTCGGCGACGCAGGCGGGGTCTCCGGCGGCCGCGCAGCGGCCGCCCGCCTCGGCCGGAGGGTAGCACACGCTGCCCGTCCACTCGAGCAGGGGTGCCAGGTCGGTTCGTCCCCGGCCGTCCGCCTCGGCGGACCGCGCCGCCTCGGAGAGCAGCAGGCCGTCCGCGCTGCGTGCGCCGTGGGGGGAGACGAAGCCGAGAAACACGAGCGTGCTGCCGTCGGCGTCAAGAACGGAGGGCGCGTCGGGCACCAGCACGGCGGACTCGGGCACTCCGGGAGTGGCGACGGCGTACACGGCGTAGCCCTCGGCCCGAAGAGGCAGCCGAGCCACGGCCGGGTCGGCCCTGCCGGTGCGTTCGTGGACGAGTCCCTCGGAGCAGGCGTCGGAGACCTGGATTCGGCCGGCCGGCCGGGACCCGGGGCGGCTCGCCGCGGCCCAGTCCAGGAGAACCGAAACCGGGCCGTCGCCGTCCTGGGGAACGAAGACTACGGCTTCGCCCGGTCGATCGAGGGGCGAGCTGGGTTCCGGGCACCGGAAGGTCGCCCGGTCGACGCCCACGACCGTCAGGTCCAGGTGGGGCGCGGCGAGGTTCTGGCCGGCGCCGACGGAAGCACGAGCGGCCAACAGCAGCATCGACGACAGGAGGAGACGGGAGGCAAGGGAGGTTTTCCGGGCTCGGACCGGGTTCATGGCACGCTGCCTTCCACGAGGGATGACCGGTGGGCGTGTGCGCGGACCACGCAAGTGCAGTGCCAACAGCAGCCGGTATCCGTGACGCCCGCTGCGCCACCCGGATGCCTCGGCGCCGACGGAAGAGGGACCGGCGGGTTTCCAGATCGTACCGGTGCCGCCCTTCGGGGCGGGCGGCGTCCGGAGACGGCGCGATGGTCAGCGCTCGGGGTAGCGGTCGAACCAGGCCAGACAGCGCGCCCAAACCGGCGCGTCGTCCATGAGGCTGCAGTGTATCCGAGCCGATTCCCCCCGACGGCAGCGCTGAGGAATCGGGCGGGCATCAGGGCCGGATCCGGCGAGACAGCGTGGAGGAGTTGCCGTATCGTAACCGCATGGACACGCGAGGAACTCCCGCCGATCTCCCCCTCGACCCCGCCGCGTGCGAGCGAGCCCGCCAGGCCCGGGACGCGCGCTTCGACGGCCGCTTCTTCGTCGCAGTGCCGAGCACGCGGATCTATTGTCGGCCGGTGTGTCCGGTACAGCCGCTGAACGCCGAGCACGTGCAGTTCTATCCGACCGCCGCCGCGGCCCGGGCCGCGGGCTATCGCCCGTGCCTGCGGTGCCGGCCGGAGGCCGCGCCGGGAACTCCAGCCTGGCGCGGTACCGGGGCGACGGTCGCGAGAGCGCTGCGCCTGATCGCGGAAGGTGCCCTAGACCGGGCCTCCGTCACCGACTTGGCGGCGCGCCTCGGCGTCGGTGAACGCTACCTCCGCAAGCTCTTCCTGACCCAGGTCGGCGCCTCGCCGGCCGTCGTTGCGGCGACGCGGCGCCTGCACCTCGCCAAGCAGCTCCTGGACGAGACGGCGCTGTCCATGACCGCCGTGGCGGAGGCGTCGGGATACCGGAGCCTGCGGCGGTTCAACGACGCGGTTCGGGAGACGTATGGCCGCCCCCCTCAGTCCCTGCGGCGGACGCCGACCGCGGGCGACGAGGGCGTCCGTCTGCGCCTGACCTGCCGCTCTCCCTTGGAGTGGGACCCGATGCGTGCCCACTTCGCGCGGCGCGCCCTGCCCGGCGTGGAGCAGGTCCGCGAGGACCACTACGTCCGGACCTTTCGTCTCGGCTCGACGAGCGGCTGGCTTTCGGTGCGGCCCGTTCCGGGGGAGGCGGCGATCGAGCTCGGCCTGAGCCCGTCCGCGGTGACCGGCGCGCTGCCCTCGCTGGTGGCGCGCGTGCGCCGGATGTTCGATCTCGACGCCGAGCCGTCGGCGATCGCCGGTCACCTCGGCGTCGATCCGGTGCTCGCGCCGCTCGTGGCGCGCTGGCCTGGCTTGCGCCTTCCGTCGGCCTTTGACCCCTTCGAGCAGGCCGTGCGCGCGATTCTGGGGCAACAGGTGACGGTGGCCGCTGCGGTAACGGTCACCGCCCGCCTGGTGGCCCGGCTCGGAGACAACCTGATGGGAGCGCCGGACGGTGGACCGGACCGCCTGTTCCCTACCCCCGAGGCGATCGCCGAAGGCGACCTCTCGAGCCTGGGCGTGCCGGGCAAGCGAGCCGAGGCCCTGCAAACCTTCGCGGCCGCCGTGGCCTCGGGTGCCCTCGGGCTCTCGGCCGATCGGGGCCCGGACGAGCTCGTGGGTCGTCTCGTCGCCCTGCCGGGCATCGGGAGTTGGACCGCGGAGTACATTGCCCTGCGCGCCTTCGGCGAGCCGGACGCGTTTCCCGCCTCGGACCTGGGTCTCCTGAAGTCCGAGGCCTGGGGCGAAGAACGGCCGACGGCGCGGGAGCTCGCCGCCCGCGCGGAGAGGTGGCGCCCCTGGCGCGCCTATGCGGCGCTGTACCTGTGGCAGGCCCACGGCGACGGCCGGACCAAGAGCGGGGAGAGGAAAAGACGACCATGACCTACGGGTATTGCGACAGCCCGATCGGCCGGCTGCGGCTGGCCGGAGACGACGGGGGGCTCCGGCACCTGCACCTGGCCGACGCCGAGCCGTGGGAGGTGCCGGCCGGCTGGCGAGAGGACCGCGGCGCCTTCGACGGCCTTCGACGTCAGCTCGACGAGTATTTCGCCGGGCTGCGCCGGCACTTCGACGTCCGGCTCGTGCCGCAGGGCACCGGGTTCCAGCAAGAGGTGTGGCGAGCGCTCCGCACGATCCCCTTCGGGTGCACGGAGACCTACGCCGGGCTCGCGGCCCGCGTCGGCCGGCCGAAGGCGGCGCGCGCCGTGGGCGCGGCCAACGGCGCCAACCCGATCGCGATCCTCATCCCCTGCCACCGCGTCGTCGGGCGGGGCGGGCGGCTCACGGGGTACAGCGGCGGGCTCGCCCGAAAGCAGGCCCTGCTTGACCTCGAGGCCCGGGCACCGGGCTCCTGAGCTCCCCCCGCGGGCCGACGCTCGCCGGGCTTGCCGGAGGAAGGGTCCCACTGCGCGCTTGCGGTCCTCTCCGGACCTGGGGTAAAGGGAGGCCTCGCGGCGCCTTCCCCGACGACCCCCAGACGATGGACCGCTGATTCCCATGGAAACGATCCGAAACTTCTGCATCATCGCCCACATCGACCACGGCAAATCCACCCTGGCCGACCGGCTCATCCAGGCCTGCGGCGCGGTGGAGGCGCGCGTGTTCCACGACCAGCTCCTCGACACCATGGACATCGAGCAGGAGCGGGGCATCACGATCAAGTCCAACGCCATCACGCTGAACTATCGCGCGCGAAACGGCCGCGACTACCTCCTGAACCTCATCGACACCCCCGGCCATGTGGACTTCTCCCACGAGGTGCGCCGCTCGCTCATGGCCTGCGACGGCGCGCTGATGGTCGTCGACGCGAGCCAGGGCGTCGAGGCCCAGACCGTGGCGAACCTCTACCTGGCGCTGGAGTACGACCTCACGCTCGTGCCGGTGATCAACAAGATCGACCTGCCCTCGGCCGACGTGGAGCGCGTTCGGGAGGAGATCGACAAGGACCTGGGCCTCGACGGCCTCGACGCGATCCCCATCTCGGCGCGCAAGGGGGTCGGGATCGACGAGGTGCTCGAGGCGATCGTGGAGCGGCTGCCGCCGCCCCAGGGCGACCCCGAGGCACCGCTCAAGGCCCTGATCTTCGACGCCTATTACGACACCTACCGGGGCGTGGTGCTCCTGGTGCGCGTGAAGGACGGCCGGCTGAGGCCCGGTCAAAAGATCCGGCTCATGCACACCAGCAAGGACTTCGAGGTGGAGGAGGTGGGCCTGAACCGCCTCGGCCGACGAAAGGGCACCGAGCTCGCGGCCGGCGCCGTGGGCTACGTGATTGCGGGGATCAAGGCGATTCGCGACATCGAGACCGGCGACACGCTCACCGACGTGGCCGGGCCCGCGGCCGAGCCGATCCCCGGGTACAAGCCGGCAAAGCCCGTGGTGTTTTCGTCGCTCTACCCCATGACCACCGACGAGTACGAAGAGCTGACGCGTGCGCTCGAGAAGCTCTCGCTGAACGACCCGGCGCTCGTGTACCAGAAGGACTCCTCGGCAGCCCTCGGGTTCGGGTACCGCTGCGGGTTCCTGGGCCTGCTGCACCTCGACGTGGTGCAGGAGCGGCTCCAGCGCGAGTTCGGGATGAGCCTCATCCTCTCGGCGCCCTCGGTGCTCTACAAGGTCACCCTCACGGACGGCAAGGAGGTGGATGTGGACAACCCCACCTACTGGCCGAACCCCACCGAGATCAAGGGGGTGGCCGAGCCGTACATCCGCGCCTCGATCCTCGTTCCCGAGGCCTACCTCGGTGCTGTGATGGAGCTGTGCCGCGAGCACCGGGCCTCGAAGCTCTCGATGAACTACTTGGCCCAGGGCCGGCTCGAGGTGGTGAGCGAGATGCCCCTGAACGAGGTGCTCTTCGACTTCTACGACAAGCTCAAGACCCTCACCCGAGGCTACGGCTCCTTTGATTACGAGGAGCTCGACTACCGGCCGAGCGACATCGTGAAGGTGGACATCCTCGTCAACGCCGAGAAGGTGGACGCCCTGGCGTACCTCGTGTTCCGCGAAAAGGCGCGGCAGCGCGCGCTCCACTACTGCGAACAGCTCGCGGAGTCGATTCCCCGGCATCTCTTCAAGGTCGCGATCCAGGGTGCGATCGGCGGCACGATCATCGCCCGCACCAACATCCAGCCGCTGCGCAAAGACGTCACCGCCAAGTGCTACGGCGGCGACATCACCCGGAAGCGGAAGCTCTTGGAGAAGCAGAAGGAGGGGAAGAAGAAGATGAAGCTCGTGGGCACGGTGGAGATCCCCCAGGAGGCATTCGTGGCCGTGCTTCGGACCGACAAGGGGGAGTGAGTCGTTTTCGTGAGAGGAAAATTCCTTGCAAGAAGGGCCCCGGAAAGGGAAGACTAGCGCGCGAGCCGGGTCCGGGTTGCGAGCCGGTTCGCGGAACGAGGGGATCAATCCTGTGGATCCTGTTCTTTGCGGGAAACCGCCCACTGCTTCGTGAAGGAGGCCAGATGAAAGGACGCATCGGAACTCGGGTTTTTCACTGGGCCACATTGGGGCTCGCGGTCGTCGCCCTGTCTGCGGCCACGGCCCAGGCTGAGGTCAGCCTGCTCGACAAGGACGGGCTGAAGCTGGGCTTCACCTTCACGGGTGCCTTCGGGTACGTGGACACGAGCCACCTCAACTTCGGCGGGGGCCTCCCGAGCAATGGGGAGGACAACGTCGACTGGGCCGAGGGCTTCCTGAAGCCGGGCCTTACCGCCTCCTTCGACACGGGCGCAGCCGGGACGGTCTACGGCGGCTGGGCCATGCTCGGCACCAAGACCTGGGGCGGGCCCGACGCCATCGACTTCAACGACGAGAACCCCTCGAACGTGGACCAGGATCAGCTCTTCGCAGGCTGGCGGTCGGGCAAGCTCATCCCCGGCGGCGAGAACGTCTTGGACCTCTCCTTCGGCCAGCAGAACTTCCAGCTGGGCGACGGCTTCCTCGTCTGGGACGGCAACGGCTCGGGTCCTGAGGAAGGCGCGTATTGGCTTGGGCCGAAGTCCACGTTCCACCGGGCCGCAGTGGCGCGGATCAACACCTCGCCGGTGAGGGGCGACCTCTTTTTTCTGGTGAGCGACGCCGACAGCGGCACCACCAAGGCCTGGGGAGTGAACGTCGAGTACCCCATCGAGAAGATCGGAACGCTGGCGGGGATGTTCCTGAAGGTGAAGGACGCGAAGCAGGGCTATGACTTTCGCGAGGGGATGAGGATCTACGACCTGCGGTTCCAGGGGACGCCGGTCGAGAACCTGTTCGTCTCGGCCGAGGGCGCGCTGGAGCGGGGCACCGACGCGGACCTGAAGGCCGCGGCCTGGTACGGCGAGGTGGGATACACCCTGGCGACGCTTCCGTGGGCCCCGACGCTCTCTTACCGGTACAGCCAGTTCAGCGGCGACGATCCGAGCACAGACGACTCCGAGGCATTCGATCCGCTGTTCTATGGCTTCGGCCGTGGGTGGGGAACCTGGTTCCAGGGCGAGATCGTGGGTGAGTACCTGATGGGCAACACCAACGAAAGGGCCCACCAGCTCGTGCTCAAGGTCAAGCCCGCCGAGAGCCTGGGCGTGGGCGTCCAGCTCTACCGCTTCTTCCTGGACGAAGCCCACTATTACGGAGACGACAGTGTCCGTGGGCGCCACTTCGCGGACGAGATCAACGTGTACGCCGACTGGCAGGCGACCGCGAATCTCTACCTCGGAGCCGTAGCGGGCATCGCGAAGCCGGGCGAGGCGGTCAAGAGCCTCGACTACTTCGGCGACCGCAACTACGGCCTGTTCGAGCTCAACGCCACGGTCACGTTCTAGTCTGGAAGGAAGTAGACCGGGTAAGCAGGGAAACGGCGGGATCACTCGCGGTCCCGCCGTTTCCCTGGGATTCGGGTACCTGGAGTGAGACCCTCCCTCTCGGGCGGGTCTCACCCGCTTCTGATCACCGGTGCGTTCGTCCGACGACGAGAGCGCTCTTCTCCGATCCGCCCTCCGACGTTTTCGCCACAGCGCTCCTCGCGGCCCGCCTGTTGACGGTGCCGCTCGAATTCTGAACGAGGACCTGCTCGATTCCCATCCCGCGGTAGACCGTCTTTCCCGATGCCACGACACTGGGTTTCCCTCCGGAGGCTCCCTCTTCCAGCACCTCCCGCAGAAGCTCCAGTGCTTCGTCGATCCCCTCTGCCGGCGTCATCGCGTCGCCTCCCTGCCCAGAGGCAGCCATGCTCAAGATGGACGGTACCTGCGGCATCTCGCCCCCCGATTTGAAGGCCCCGTTCATGAGGGCTCCAGCGGCGAAGACGATGACAGACGCGAAGGCGGCCATGGCCAGGGCCGTGATCGGGGACACTCGCCGCCCGTTGACTCCCCGGCGGGGATCCTTTATCGTTTGCGCATATCTGCAAATGAGCGGAGGCCAAATGGATGTCTGCAGCGAAACCGTTCTTCATCCCGAGGCCCTGGCGACCGCACGGCGGGCATTGGCCGCCTCTCCTGTCCAGGATCTGGCCGCGACGTTCAAGGTCCTGGGCGATCCCACCCGGGTCCGGATCCTGCTCGCCCTGGCGAGCGCGGAGCTCTGCGTATGCGACCTGGCCGACCTCTCGGGTCTTTCGGTGAGCGCCGTGTCCCACCAGCTTCGGCTGCTGCGCACCCACCGGTTGGTGCGGCCCCGGCGTGACGGGAAGATGATCTTCTACAGCCTGGACGACGACCACGTGCGAAGCCTCTTCGAGGAGGGGCTCCGGCACGTGGAGGAGCGCCGGCCGTGACCGCTCTCGCGTTCGTGCTGCGCGTGCTCGCGGAGGCCTGGGCCACAACGGTGGAGTCAGCTCCCTACCTCCTCTTCGGCTTCCTCGTGGCCGGTTTGCTCCACGGCCTCCTCTCCGCCGAGGCCGTGGTGAGGCATCTGGGGAAGGGCAGGATCTCCTCCGTGGTGAAGGCCGCCCTTTTCGGGATCCCCCTTCCACTCTGCTCCTGTGGAGTGCTCCCTGCGGCAGTGAACCTGAGAAGGAAGGGCGCGAGCCGCGGGGCGGTCCTCTCCTTCCTCGTCTCCACGCCCGAGACCGGTGTGGACTCCATCGCCCTCTCCTGGGCGCTCCTGGGGCCGGTGATGACGGTCTTCCGCCCCCTGGCCGCGTTTGCGACAGCCGTCGTCGCGGGAGTGTTGGAGAACTTCTCTTCGGGCAAGGAAATCGCGGAAGAGCCCACCCCGGCCTGCGGCTGCGCGCAGAGCCCGCCCATGGCGGTGCCGATCACCCGGAGAGTCAGGGAGGGACTTCGGTATGCGTTCGGTGACCTCCTCGGAGACCTCGCCCCCTGGCTGGGTCTCGGTTTGCTGGTCGCGGGTCTCATCACGGCGGCGGTGCCGGAGGGGTTCGTCGAGCGGAATCTGGGCGGCGGGTGGCTTTCGTACCTCGTCATGCTGACGGTGGGCGTCCCCCTCTACATCTGCGCCACGGCCTCGACCCCCGTGGCGGCCGCGCTCCTGGCCAAGGGGTTGAGCCCCGGCGCCGCGCTGGTCTTCCTGCTGGCCGGCCCCGCAACCAACGCGACCTCGATCACTGCCTTGACGGGGATGCTCGGCGGCCGAACCACAGTGCGCTATCTCCTCGCCATCGCCACCGTTTCGGTCAGCATGGGCGCCCTGCTCGACGCCCTCTGGACCGAAGGAGGCTTTGGGACAGTGGCCTCCGTGGCCGCGGCGAGCGACTTCTTTCCGCGGGGCGTGGGCACGATCTGCGCCGTTCTCCTCCTCGCCCTGTTCGTGCGTCCCTTCCAGCGCTTTGGAAGGCCTGCGCCGCAGTCCTGTTCCGGGGCGGCCTGAAGCTCCTGGGGCGGCTGGGTCAGCCGCAGGAGACACCTTTGAGGGCACGGGACGACATGGACGAGGGAACCGACGGAATCCGCTCATCACGCTCGCGATCGTCGTGGCGAGCGTGCTCCTGCGCGGCCGACGACTCCGTGGGAACGCGGTCGATGTGCGGGCCCGGGTAAGAACGTCGCGGCGCTCGAAGCGAAGCTTCGAGCTACCTGTGCAACTCGGTGCACCAACTGCACACACTTTGCACAAGACGGCTGCACGACGAAGGCCCTGCCAAGCTGCCGAGGGGGCCGGATCCCTCGGCATTGCCGGGCTGGCTTGCCAATTTCTGTGATTGGCACTGAGCTTGCTTGCTACGCCACAAACCGCTGGGACGGAAGCCGGGGGTGGGGGTGCCCATGAACTTCAGCACCCCAGTTGGGTTGTATGTCGGTTGTCGACCTGAGAAGGAATGCCGGGCGCCTTGTCCCGGCCAACCCTGGAAGGAGTACCGTATGAACCGAACCAGTCTTCACCGCCTCCTGCTCGCCGCCGGCATCTTCGCGGCGGGGGCCTTCCTCCTCTCGGCCTGCGGCGGGGGTGGAGGCGGAGGCGGCGACAATCCTGGCCCGACCTCCTCCACGGCGGACCTTCGCCCCCCCGCGACCCGCATCGTCACTGGCGCAGTCGCGACGACCGATGCTGCAGGCGCGGCATCGAGCACCCCGGCCGGCGCGCCTGCAGATGCGTACTGGACCCTGGACGCCGATCCGGCGAGCCAACCTGTGCGTGCCGGCGGGCGCTTCGACCTCACCGGCGTGACGGATGGGGACCACTCCCTGTTTCTTCACATCCCAGGCCAAGACCCCGTGGAACTCCCCTTCCGGATGCAGGACGGGAAGGGCCTGAACCTAGGCACTGTGACCTTGGCGAGCGGCGCCGGCCCGGCCCACACCGGGTTTGACGGCTACCGCTTCGGGTTCGTCGATGCGGACGGCGACGGTGTCAACGATCTCTTCGTCGATGCCAATGGCGATGGAATCTGTGACGCCGGGCGGCCGTATGCCGGGTACGCCTACTTCATGGACCTGGGGATCGTGGACGCAAACCACGACGGCACCAACGATCGCTTCCAGGACGCAAACGGAGACGGGCGCAACGACCTCACCGGAATGCCCTACGGGCGTGGCTTCGGCTGGATGGACGCAAACCACGACGGCGTCAACGACGCCTTCGTGGACGCGAACGGGGACGGCATCAACGATATCAACGGGATGCCCTACCGTCAGCCCTTCGGCTACGTCGACTCCAACGGAGATGGCATCAACGACCGGTTCGTGGATGCCAACGGGGACGGGATCAATGACGTGACCGAGACGCCGTACATGGCGATGCCAGGGTGGTTGGACCTCGACGGCGACGGCGTCAACGATTTCTTCGTGGACGCCAATGGCGACGGCATCGACGACGTGACCGGCATGCCTTACGGCCACGGCTTTGGCTGGATGGACCTGAACCACGATGGCGTGAATGACCTCTTCATGGACGTCAACGGCGACGGGATCATCGACCGGGACGAGATGCTTGGCGCCCACGCCGGGATTCCCTATTGTGGCGGCTTCCTCGGCACCCACGTGGACGCGAACGGCGACGGGATCGACGACGTCACGGGCCTGCCGTACCGACAGGGCTTCGGCTGGGTCGACGCAAACCACGACGACGTCAACGATGTCTTCGCGGATGCCAACGGGGACGGCGTGAACGATCTGACGGGGTATGGGTACATGATGGGTTTCGGCCGCATGGGCGCCGGCACAGGTATGGGGGGGCCGGTGGGTTGGCCGTTGCCGGGGCCGATGCAGGGGGGCGGTTCTGGCGGTACCGTGACGGGGGGAGGGGCGATGGGTGGCGGCATGATGCGCTGATCGGGTCGGCATGAGGGCTGACGGGGCGGCGCCGCCTCGTCAGCCCAGGGGGGCCGTTCCGAGACGCCACACCCGTCACTGCGGCTCGGGCGGCAGCAACGGGCTCAACGCGAAGGAGGGGGAGGAGCCCCAGACACTGCACCTCTCCTCTCTTCATACCAATCCGAGGTCTTTCGCCCCCCGGTGGCATGACAGCCTCCACCGCCGCTTTGCTAACTAACCCTTCAGGGCGAGCTTCGTCCCGAAGACAGGCGGCACCCACGCACACTCCGACGATACCGATCCGTCAGGGAGTCGGGCGTAGAAGGCCCGCGAACCCCTCGTAGGTTCGCCCACTGGGCGCCCGGCGTGTCCTCTGTTGACGCTGCGTCGTTGCCCTTCCTTCTCGCGCTAGAGGAGAGATCGGTTGCTCAAACCACCTGCTTGTCTCGCGTTCGAGCGCTCCCCTGACGCGAAGCTGAGATCCCGCAGCGGCGGGCCCATTCTCCCGCCGGCGACCGACCCGGACGGCAAGCTTGCACCACGGACGAGGCGCTCACACTACCCAAGGAGAAATCGATGAAGAAGGCACTCCTGTCGGCCGGTTTCGTTCTGTGCGTGCTGGGATTCGCCCTGGCGGGTTGGACTGGGTCGGCTCCCGGACCCGATGCCTCTCTCTATGACGCGCTCGCGCGGTTCCACGGGCACCGCTGCGCCGGGTCCCTCCTCGGCGCGCGCATGGGGTTCGCCGCCAAGGCCGCGTTGGGCGACAAAGTGGGCAAGGGGAAGCTTCGGGCCGTGTACTACGCTGCCGCCTGTCCTTTGGACGGGATCCAGATGACGACCGGCTGCACCCTCGGCAACGGCACCATTGAGGCGAAGGGGAAAGAGGAGAGGCGGCTCGTCCTCTCGGTGGACGGCGTTCCGGGCTCGGTCGAGGCGACGCTCACGCCCGAGGCGGCGGAACAGGCGCGGGTGTTCAAGGATCTCTCCAAGACGGCCAAAGGGCTGCCCCAGCGGTCGCCGGAGAGGCAGCGTGCGGGGGAACGGATGGAGGAGATCCTCAAGGCGTTGGCGTCTGCGCCCGAGGCAACCCTGGTGATCGTCTCGGCCTCCCAGTGAGGCGCCCGAGAGGCCCCCTGCGTCGCGGGAGCAGGCCACTTCTTGACAAATGTCGTCGACTACAAGCATCCTTCGCCCCCAGTCAATCCGACGGCGAGATCCATCGTCCTCCGGAGCATGCAAAGAAACCCTGATGCATCGCCACTGGTCGCCCTTTCGAAGAATCCTCTGTCTCTTGCTGGCCGTCGGCATCCTGTTCTCGGCTACCCACGGCCACGCGCAGCACGGACACTGCCGGCAGGAACCGCGTTGCTGCCCCGGACAGAGCGCCTGCGCGGCGGGTTCGGAACACGGTGCGCGAAATTCCGACGCGACCCCGCCGGACGAGGGGTCCGAAGGGGAGAGCTCCGGGGCGAACTGCGGCGGGGCCACCTGTTACCTGTGTCTGGGAATTCTTTCCACGGCCACGGCTTCGGCTTCTCTGCCGTGCGAAGAGACCGTTCCGTCCCCCGTTGCGTTCTTCGACCGCGTCCTTTCCTCCGAGATCTTCCGCCCGCCTGCCTGACCGCCTGACCCTCGTTTCCCCTCGGCTCTCGCGACATCGTCCCCAAGGACCGGTGTAACCCAACGCGTTCGCGGCTACGCCGTCGAGGTCGTCTCTCTCGTCTGCGTATCCGGCGCCACGGCAGGCCACACCCGTCCCCTACACCACTCGAACGGCGGCCGCGCGGCCGCCGCGGAGGCACTCCATGTTCCATCTACAGTCGTCAAACCGCCGACTACGGGGGTTCTTCGCCCTGTCGGCGGCGCTGTGGGGCCTTGGGCTCTGGACCCCGCTTCAGTCCAACGCAGAACCTCCCCTGATCACCCTGCCGCAAGCCTTGGAGAAAGCCCTGGGCAGCCGCCCGGAGATCGAAGCCTTCGCATCCGACCTGCGAGCCTCTCAGGGGAGGGTGCTGCAGGCGTCGCTTCGGCCCAACCCGGAGCTCGGGTTCGAGATCGCCAACCTGGAGGACGAGACCAGCGTGACGTACTCGCAGCCCCTCGAGATGGGAGGCAAACGCCAGGCGCGGGTCGCTCACGCTACTGCAGCCATCGGCGTGCTCCAAGCGGACTACGCGCGCGTGCGGCTCGACATTTCGGCCGAGGTGAAGCGCGCGTACGTCTCGCTCTTGGGAGCACAGATGCGGCTGGAGCTTCAGAGGGAAGCCCACGAGCTCGCCGCCAAGCTCGCGACGACCGTCGCCGACCGGGTCGCGGCCGGGGCTACGTCGCCGATCGAGGCCACTCGCGCGAGGGTCACCCTCTCGGCGGCGAGCGCCGAGGTGGAACGTGCTCGGCGCCAGCTCGAAGAAGCGCGCCTCGGCCTGTCCGCCGCCATGGGGGACCCCTCGCCCGGTTTCTCCCAGGCGAGAGGGGAACTCCGCGAGGACCTCCCCCTGCTCGACGCAGCCCTCTCGACGAAACGTCTGGCCGCCAATCCGGACCTCACGCGCTGGGATGAGGAGAAGGCGCAGCGTTCCGCCGCGCTGACGGTCGAGCGTTCGCTCGCCCTCTCGGACCTGACGGTCTCCGGAGGCCTCAGTTATGTGCGCGAAGACAAGGCAGGCGTGGTCACCCTGGGGCTATCGGTCCCCCTTCCCCTCTTTCACAAGAACCAGGGCGCCATTCAGGAGTCCGAGGCCGCGCTCACCAAGGTGGTCGCGGAACGGCGGGGCGCCGAGGCCCGCGCCCGCTCGCAGCTGGCGCAGAGCCTGGCGTCCCTGGCCTCCAGCACCCGGGAGGCCCGGATCCTGCGCGAGGAGACCCTGGCGGGCGCCCGAGAAGCGTTCGAGACGGTCAACGAGGGCTACCGGCTCGGGAAGTTCCCCTATCTGGACGTCCTCGACGCGGGCCAGGCCCTGATCGAAGCCAGGCTCCAGCACCTCGATGCCCTCGTGTCCCTCAACCTGTCCCAGGTCGACGTGGAACGCCTCGTGGGAGAGCCGGCCCAGGCGGCCGCCTCCCCTGACCGGAAGAACTAGGAGAAACCTCATGGACCGAAAGACTACGCTTCGTTTTGGTTTGATCCTGGTGGCGGTCGCCGCCCTCGCCGCCGGGGGAGGCATCTACCTCGGACGAAAGCAGACGGCCAACGTCCCCGTGGCCGCCGCGCCGGCCGTCGAGAAGGAGCAGCCCAAGGAGGGAGAAGGCACCGCCGAGGACGGACACGGCGAGGGTCACGAGGAGGAAGGCGGCGAGCACGGCGCCGAGGTGTCCGACCTCGACCGCTCCGTGGAGGAGCTGTGGGCCGGCACGTGCGAGCACGACATCCTCCACTACACCTGCGACGAGTGCCGGTACGAGTTGGGCGCGGTCAAACTGTCGTCGGAGCTGATCTCCGCCAAGGGCAAGCCCGGGGTCGTCTCAGCGACCAAGGTGCAGACGCGCAGCTTCTCCGAGGCCCATCCGCTCACCGGCGAAGTGCAGCTGAGCGAGGGGAGGACGATCCACGTGACGAGCCCGCTGGGCGGCGTCGTGAAGAGGACGCTCGCCGGAATCGGCCGCTTCGTGGCCGCGGGCGACGTCTTGTTCGAGCTCGACAGCCACGACGTGGCCGATGCCAAGGCGGAGTACCTGAAGGGAATCGCCGCCCTGGCCCACGCCCGCAAGACCGCGGATCGGGAAGCCACGCTCTTTGCGAAGAAGATCTCCGCGGAGGTCGACGTCCAGGAGGCGGAGGCGAGGCGCACCGAGGCGGAGATCGAGGCGACCAACGCCCGCTCGCGCCTGCTCCGGTTCGGTCTCTCCGCCGGTGAGGTCAACGACCTCGGCAGGCCCGGCGCCGACCCGCGGGGTCTCCTTGTGGTGCGCGCGCCCCGCAGCGGCACGGTCCTCGAAGGGCACGCGAACAGCGGCGAGTATGTCGACGCGGGCAAGGACCTCTTCGTCGTGTCCGACCTGTCGGAGGTGTGGGTGTGGGCGAACCTCCGGGAGGCCGACCTGGCCGTGCTCGCGCGTGCCGGCGGAAGACCGGTCGCCGAGGTTCAAGGGCCGGACGGTCGAACGTACCGGGGCAAGGTGGATATCGTCTCCGGCACGGTCAGCGAAGCGACCCGCACCGCCAAGGCGCGGGTCGTCCTGTCCAACCCGGTGGGAAGCCTTCGGCCCGGGATGTTCGTGAAGGTCCAGCTCCTCCTCCCCGGGGGGAAGAACGTCCTGGCGGTACCCAAGGTCGCGGTTCTCGCCGACGAGGGGCGCCCCTTTGTGTTCGTGCACGTGGACGGCGACTACTGGGTCCGCCGTCCCGTGACCCTCGGCGAGAGGTCCGGCGACGTGGTCGAGATCCGAGAGGGCCTCACGCTGGGGCAGACCATCATCGCCGACGGCTCCTTCCTCCTCAAGTCCGACGTCCTTCGCAAGAAGATGGGCGCCGGCTGCGCGGATTAGGGAGACGCCATGCACCTTCTCATCGAGTTTCTTCTTCGCCGCCGGTGGCTCGTGCTCGCCGCCACGGGCCTGCTGGCGGTCGCCGGGGCGCTCGCCTGGACGCGCCTGCCCATCGATGCCTTCCCCGACGTCACCAACGTCCAGGTCATGGTCCTGACCGAGGCCCCCGGACTCTCGGCCGCCGACGTGGAGCAACAGGTCACCTACCCCATCGAGCAGCAGATGGGGGGCGTGCCCCGGGTCACCCAGGTGCGCTCCCTCTCGAAGCCCGGCCTGTCCCAGGTGATCGTCGCCTTCGAGGACGCCACCGACATCTACTTCGCCCGCCAGCAGGTCTTCGAACGGGTGCAGGCCGCCAAGGAGAGCCTGCCCTCCTTCGCCGAGCCCGAGCTGGGCCCCATCTCGACGGGCCTCGGGGAGATCTTCCAGTACACGCTCGAGAGCGAGACCCTCTCGGCGATGGAGCTTCGCACCATCCAGGACTTCATCGTCACCCCTCAGCTGCGGCCGATCCCCGGGGTCAACGAGGTGAACAGCTTCGGCGGGTTCGTGAAGCAGTATCAGGTCCTAGTGCGGCCGGACGCCCTCCTGAAGTACGACCTATCGCTGCGCGAGGTGGTGGAGGCCGTGGAACGAAACAACGCCAACGCGGCCGGCGGCTTCATCGTGCGAGGGTGGGAGCAGACCTACGTCCGGGGCCTCGGCCAACTCGCCGGCGCGGAGGACATCGGCCGCATCGTGCTCAAGGCCCAGGACGGGGTCTCGGTGCACGTCGGCGACGTAGCGGACGTGGTCGTGGGGCCCCAACCCCGTCAGGGCGCCGTGACGCGGGACGGGAAGGGAGAGGCCGTGGCCGGCATGGTGATCATGCTGCGCGGCGAGAACTCCAAGGACGTCGTCTCCCGCGTCAAGGCGGCGGTGCCGCGGATCCAGAAGAGCCTGCCCGAGGGGGCCCGGCTCAACGTGTTTTACGACCGGACAACCCTGATCGAGGCGTGCGTCAAGACCGTGACCGACGCGCTCCTCGAGGGCGGGATCTTCGTCATCCTGGTCCTGTTCGTCTTCCTCGCGGAGTTTCGCACCGCGCTCATCGTGGTGGCGTCGCTGCCGCTCACCTTTCTGGCGACCTTCCTGATCATGGGGTGGGCCGGCCTCACCTCGAACCTCATGAGCCTCGGCGGGCTGGCGTTCTCGGTCGGCATGGTCGTGGACGCCTCCATCGTGATTGTGGAGAACGTCCGCCGCCACTTCGGGGAGCGGCACGACCGGAGCCTGCGCCGCCAGATCACGGTCGAGGCGGTCTGGGAGGTGGCGCGCCCCGTGGCCTTCTCCATCCTGATCATCGGCATCGTGCTCGTGCCGCTCTTCAGCCTGCAAGGGATCGAGGGGAAGATGTTCGCGCCGCTCGCGGCCACGATGATCATCGCCGTCCTCGCCTCCCTGGTCGTCGCGCTCACGATCGTCCCGGTCCTCTCCGAGATGTTCCTGAAGCAGGCTCCGGAGGAAGAGTTCCGGTTCGTGAAGGCCTTCCACCGCGGCTATCTTCGTGTCCTTTCCGGTGCTCGGACGTGGCGGGCCCTCACCCTCGCCCTCTCGCTGTCGACGCTGGTGGTCGCAGGCTGGGCCGCCAAGCGGATCGGCACGGAGTTCATCCCGACCCTTGACGAGGGCGCGATCGCCGTCAACGTCGTGCGGCTGCCCAACGCGTCCCTGGAGGGGTCGGTCAGCGTCAGCACCTACATGGAGAAGAGGCTGCGCGAGAAGTTCCCCGAGGTGACGGCCGTGGTGAGCAAGACCGGCCGGGCCGAGATCTCCGAGGACCCCATGGGGCCGGAGCAGACCGACGTCTTCATCATGCTCAAGCCCCGGAAGGAGTGGACGTCGGCCAAGGACAAGCCGGCCTTGGTCGAGGCCATACAGAAGCAGCTCTCGGCCATTCCCGGCGTGCGCCTCTCGTTCTCCCAGCCCATCAACCTGCGGGTGAATGAGCTCATCTCGGGCGTGAAGAGCGACCTGGCGGTCAAGGTCTACGGACCGGATCTGGAGGTGCTCAAGGGCTTCGGCGACCGCATCGCCGGAACCCTTGCGGGGATCCGCGGAGCCCAGGACGCTCGTGTGGAGCAGGTGTCGGGGATGGAGCAGGTGGAGGTGACCCTCGATCGCGACGAACTCGCCCGCTACGGCATCAACGTCGCCGACGTGAACGAGGTGATCGAGACGGCCGTGGCCGGCAGCGAGGCCACCCGGGTGGTGGACGGGCAGATGCGCATCGCCACGATCGTGCGGCTGCCCGCGGCCGACCGCTCCGACCTCGCCGCCCTGGAGCGGCTCATGATCCGGGGTGCGGCGGGCGAGCGGGTTCCCCTCGGCCGCCTCGCGACGCTCTCGACGGTCGAGGGCCCGGCGCAGATCAGCCGTGAGAAGGGGATGCGCCGGGTGGCGGCGGAGGTCAACATCCGCGGCCGCGACCTCGGCGGGTTCGTCGCCGAGGCACAGGAACGCCTCGCGGGCCTCGAAGGAGAGCTCCCGGCCGGCTACTTCCTGGAGTATGGCGGGCAGTTCGAGAACCAGCAGCGGGCCATGCAGCGGCTCTCCATCGTGGTGCCGCTGGCGCTGCTCCTGATCCTGATCCTCCTCTACCTGGCCCTGGGCTCGCTTCGGGACTCGCTCCTGGTGATCCTGAACCTCCCCTTCGCCCTGGTCGGAGGCATCCTCGCCATCTGGGCCTACGGCATGCCGCTCTCGATCTCGGCGGCCGTGGCCTTCATCGTGCTACTGGGCATCGCGGTCCAAAACGGCGTGGTGCTGATTGCCTTCTTCCGCCAGCTCCGGGCCGAGGGCAAGAGCGTGGACGAGACGGTCCACACGGGCTGCAACCTGCGCTTTCGGCCGCTCCTCATGACGGCGCTGGCGAGCTTCATCGGCCACCTGCCCATGCTCTACGCCACCGGGTCGGGGGCCGACATCCAGAAGCCCCTTGCGGTCGTGGTCATGGGGGGGCTCATCACGTCGACGCTGCTCACGCTCATCGTCCTGCCCACGGTCTACGAGTGGCTCGAGGAGCGCCGGGAGACTCGGGAGTCGGACAGTGACAGCGCTGAGAGCGGAGAAACGGACGGCATCGCCGCGTAGAGAGACTCGGGCGGGGCTTGCGGCCCTGCCCGACTTCACCCAAACGGAAAAGAGGAATCCATGAAAGAGATCAAGGCATACATCAAGCCTCATATGCTCTCCCGGGTGGCCATGGCCCTGCACGGGCTCGAAGGCCTCACCGGCCTGAGCGTCGGCAAGGTGCAGGGGTTCGGCCGCGGCCGGGCCCGAGGGGAGCCCCGCCGGATCGTAGAGGACCAGGTCGAGTACGTGCCCCACGTACGACTCGAGCTCTTCTGCCGGGACGACATGGCGGACGGCATCGTCGCCCTCATTCAAGAGAACGCCCACACGGGCTTGAAGGGAGACGGAAAGATCTACGTCAGCGAGGTGCTCGAGGCGGTTCGGATCAGCACGGGAGAACGGGGCGCCCCCGCCGTTTGAACCTTCCAGGCGAAGGAGAAGCGACGATGGGAAAGTTCGTGTGCAGCCTCGCGCTGGTACGCGGCTCCACCTTCACCCTCGGCTGCGCCGCCGCCCATCGGGAGGTAGATTCACATCAAGAGTGCACCACCGGTGAGGGGGCGGAGAAGAGGGCATGGTGAACGTCCGGTAGCGTGAGGTTAGCGCCAACCAACCCACGTTGAAAAGACGTAGGAGAAGGACGCTGAGTGAATGATCGCCGGATACGGGAGACTGGGGGCCTTACGGGATGAAACAACTGAAGATCGACACCCCCTCCGGTTTTCTCTCTGGCCTGATCACCCAGTCACACGGCATTTTCGCGCTTCCAATGCAATGAGTCGTCCTGTCTGCGTTTCTTGGATTCATGTGCGCACGTCGCTGCGGAATCGGGAGTCTAAGAGAAGTCTAATTTGACCTTTTCGAGGTGAGTACCTTATAGTCTGGGCAGGATCCACTCACCCACAGGTGCAATCGTTGATGAAGCCGTGGTGGCCGCTGCTGTTCGTGGTGCTCGCTCTGGTCGGGGAGTGCGTGTACGGGCCCTCCAACGCCCTTGGGGGGGGAGCACGTTCGGTGACCGCCCAGGACGACGCCTCGGACACGTTCCCTGGGACTCACAGTGTACCGAACGACGGCTGCCAGAGTCCGTGTGACGACTGCGGCGAGCACGACGAGCTCACCTGTGCTCCCCACCGAGTAACCGAGGAAACCACTGCCCGTCTTTACACCTCCTTGGCCCCTTCCCCCTCAGACCGGACCGCCGAAGTTCCTCAGCCCGTTCCCCTCTCCGTCTGACGTCAGGACGTACCCCGTAGCTCTCGACCGCCTTCGGCGGTCGAGTAAGAGGGTTTGCGTCGACCTTGGGTGCCGCCCTCCCTTGGGGGGAGCCGGCTGGCCCCGAGTCGGCCTGGCATACGAACGGAAGAGGGAGATCCCATCGTGGTGGATGATCGCAAGGCTTCCTGGGCGCGAGCGGCGAGTGCCCTGGCGTCGCTCAAGCTCGCACTGTTCCTGTTCTTCGCCCTCGCTGGCACGAGTGCCTTCGGCACCGTAATCGAGCAACAGGCAGACCCCGACCCCGAGGCCTACCCCCAGTCCTTTGGGCCCGTCGACGCCCGTCTGCTTCAGGCTCTCGGCATGACGGACCTCTACCGCTCCTGGTGGTTCGAGGTCCTTTAGATGCTCCTGCTGCTCAACACTCTCGTGTGTTCGGCGACGCGGCTGCCGACCGCCCTGCGTTTCATAAGATGCCGGCAGTTCCTGCGGCGGAAGAGTTGCTGACGAAACGGCTCAGCGACTCTTGGTTGACGCTCGGCCCGCCCGAAGCACTGGACGCAGTGCTCGCGGCAAGGTTCGAGAGGGCGCAGGTCCGCCGGGAGGAGGACGCCGTCACGTGGCTCGTCCAGCGCGGTTCGTGGGGTCGGCTGGACGCCTACGCCTGTCACACGAGCCTCGTCCTCTTCCTCTTGGGAGGGCTCGTCGGCGCTCGCCTCGGCTTCAAGGGGTTCGTCGAGATCCGTGAAGGAGCGGTCGTCGACGCGGCGGAACTGCGAGCAGGCAAGACTTTCGAGTTGCCCTTCAACATGCCGTCGCGAGCATTTCGAAGCAGAGTTCGAGGAGTTCCTCCGCGCTCTGCGGGCCGCCGCTCCCTAGGGCGCGACCGGCTCGTCGGCCGCTATGTGAGGGAGAAGAGACGATGAACGTGAACCTCTTCAACACGGCCATGGTGCTCTATCTGCTGGCCAGCGTGTTGTATGCGGTCCACCTGGGCGCCCACCGGAGCCGGCCGCTGGGCCTTGCGGCCACGGCGTCGTGCCTGGGCGGCTTTCTCGTCAACACCGCGGCCTTCGGCGTGCGATGGCTCGAAAGCTTCAAGGCGGGCTACGGCTACGTGCCGCTTTCGAACATGTACGAGTCCATGGTGTTCTTCGCCTGGGGAATCATCCTGCTCCACCTGCTCTTCGAGTGGCGGCTGGGCACGCGCGCCCTGGGAGCGCTGATCACGCCCTTGGGATTCCTGTCCATAGCCGCGGTGTCGCTCAATCCCCGGATCTCCTCCGAGTTGCAGCCGCTCGTGCCTGCGCTTCAGTCCAACTGGCTCACGGCCCACGTGGTCACCTGCTTCATCGGGTACGCGGCGTTCGCCATTGCCTTCGCGACCAGCGTCGGCTTCCTGGCAAAGAGGGGAGGGCCGCAAGGCGTCCTTCCCGCCGGCAAGTTTCTCGACGACGTCTCCTACCGGGCGATTGCGGTAGGCTTCCCGTTCCTCACGCTCGGCATCCTCACGGGCGCGATCTGGGCGAACTACGCGTGGGGAACCTACTGGAGCTGGGACCCCAAGGAGACGTGGTCGCTCATTACCTGGCTCGTCTACGCAGCCTACCTCCATGCCCGATTTACGGCAGGGTGGAAGGGCCCTCGGCTGGCGTGGCTCTCGGCCGTGGGTTTTGCCGCCGTCCTCTTCACCTACTGGGGCGTGAACTTCGTGCTCTCCGGGCTGCACAGCTATGGGTGACCGCAGCGGGAACACGAGCCCCCCGGGGAGTTGGGCCGCTGGTCGGCCTACGACGCACACTCCTCGTCGTGGAGGACAACGGATCGCTCCGGGACCTGTGGCGGGCAAAGTGCTCGAGGACGCCGGTCTTGCGGCCCTCGAGAGGGACGGAGGGGGGGATTTGGTCCGCCATGCGTGACTCCGGCTGCCTTTCTCGGAGGAGGACTCAGATGCTCAACGAAGTCGTGAAATTGCTGCGCCACAACCTTCCAAGGCACCCGAGGCGCCTCGTGAAGGCCGAAGGCCACCGGCTGCTCCTTTCCGTCGTTCTGCACGCGGCGAGAAAGGTATTCCGGAACCCCGTCCTCCTGGGGGGCCTCGTTCTCTTGGGGCTCGCATCTCTGGCCGTCGGCGCGTGGCTCACCATGGTGATGATCTCGCTCGCGGGCCCCGCCCTGGAGTTCGTCCGAGAGCATGGCCTGAAGGGCGTGCTGGAAGCCCTCCAGTCTTTCGCGACGTCGCTCTGGAACGGCCGCCACGGGTAAGGGCCGTTGGCGGAAAGTCGTGTCAGTTGCCGGCTTGGAGGGACACCGATGGGAGTCTTCGCCGCACTTGACCGCTCGATCTCGCACCTCTCTGCCGGCCTGAATGCCCGGCACCGACGCCACGCCGCGATCTCCTCGAACGTGGCCAACGTCGATACCTCCGGCTACAAGGCCGTGGACGTCTCCTTCGCCGCGGCCCTCCGGCGGGCCCAAGGAGCCCCTTCGCTCGCCGCGGCGAAGACCGACGAGCGACACCTCTCCGGGTCCTCCCCGCCGGTGGGGGCCCGGACGTCGTGGTGCTCGCGGGTGCCCAACCTCGTCGGGAAGGGAACGCGGTCGACGTGGACCGGGAGATGGCGAAGCTCGCTCACAACCAGATCGAGTATCAGTTCTTCGTGCAGCGTTTGGCGGGGAAGTTCAAGAAGCTCACGGAGGCGATCACGGGAAGACCAAGTTCGTAGCTTCCCACATGGCTTCCGGGAGTTCGGGCCACGTGGCCCCGGAACCGTTCGCCATTTCCTTTTCACAGGTATCAGCCCTTGGAACGCATACAGACTCGCCCATTTGATAGGAGTGCCGCCATGTTCATGATACCGAAGACGTCTGAGTTGCTCGTTCTCTTGAGCCCCGTGGTCGTGATGGTCGTAGCGCTGCTGATGTCGAGGAGGAAGAAACGGCGCTCCGACGGCAACGTCGACGGATAGCTCAGCCCCCCCCGGGTACACCATCGACAACCAAAGGCCGGAAGTCACGGCGTCCCCGTCGAGGTGTCGCCGGCGCTCCTCCGTTTGTCGGCCTCTCCTAGGCCGAAACGGCTTCGAGGATGGGCGCCGAGGGAGGAATCTCCCTTTCTCCGGTAGATCGACCTGCGCTCCCGGAAGGAGATCCAGATGATTTGGACCCAATGGATGACGTTGAGTGCCGACGCGGAGCACCTGGTCGTCTACGCCGCGGCGGCCGTGCTCTGTGCAGCGGAATCGCTTGCCTTCGTCGGTCTCCTCATTCCGGGCACCGCCTTGCTCATTGGGGTGGGCGGTGTGGCGGCAGCCGGTGCCGTGCCCATGCCCCAACTGGTGGCCGTTGCGGCGACGGGAGCCATCCTGGGAGACTGGGTCAGCTACGGCCTGGGAAAGAGAGGTGCGGCTCTATTCCGAGGGGAGGAGGGGGTCCTGAAGGCGTCCTATCTGTCGCGGGGGACGCAGTTCTTTACCCGCCACGGCGGCAAGAGCGTGTTCTTGGCGCGGTTCGTAGGCCCCCTGAGACCCGTGGTACCCTTCGTGGCCGGCGTTTCGCACATGCGTCGCACGCCGTTCGCCTTGTGGAGTGCCGCGGGGAGCCTGTGCTGGACCGCAGCCTATCTGTGTCTCGGCAGCGCGGCCGGCGAAGCCTGGAAGGCGGGGGCGCTTCCACTCGCCGGAGCCACTGTGGTGCTGGGGCTCATCCTCGGGGCCGTCGCGGCGCCGCGACCCCTCCTGGGCTCGACGCAGGGCGCGCTGACGCGTTTCCTGTCGTGGAGGGACCGAAACACGACGTCGTCTCGGCGCTAGGGGTACGGTTGGACCCTAGCGTGGCCGCCGGCGGTCGATACGGCACGGCGGTCCGCGAGGGAGGGATCGCCCACCGGGGGAATCAGACGACGGGCTCTGGACCCGGGCAGTACTCAAGGCACCACGGCTCGCGCGTCGCGCGCGAAGGAGATGGATCATGAAGACTTCTTCGTTGCTGTCTCTTTGGGTCGCGCCATTTCTGCTCCTCCCCGCCCTGACGGCGGCGGCTCCCGACGCGGGTGTTTTCGACGCGCTCCACCGCTTCCACGGCCACCGCTGCGGTGGGTCGATCCTCGGCGCGCGCCTGGGTGCAGCCGCAAGATCGGCCCTGGGCGACGAGGTATCGAAGGGCAAGGTCCGAGCCGTCTACTACGCCACGGGCTGCCCACTCGACGGCATCCAGGTGACCACCGGGAGCACCCTCGGCAACGGGACCATCGAGGTGAAGGACCGGAAGGAGATGAGGCTCCGGCTCTCGGTGGAGGGCGTGCGGGGAGCGGTGGAGGCCCGGCCGACGGAGCTGGCGCTGGCCCTCGGCAGCGAGTCCAAGGTGCTCACGAAGAAAGCCAAAGGTCTCCCGCAGGGTTCCCCCGAGCGGGCTGAACTGGAGGCCCGTGTGGCGGAGATCTTCGCGAGGCTCGAGACCGCGCCCGACGGGGAGGTGGTCTTGACGACCCTCGTTCGCTGACACTCTGAAGCGGGACCGCCACCGAAGCTGCATCGGGCTCTGGGGGGCTCAGGCCTGCTGAATTGCGGTCAACGTCCAAGGTCCCACGCCGGTTGGCCGTGCAAACGTCCAGTACTCCTCGAACTTGACCGGCTCGCGATCACTTCCCGCCTGTACGCTACCCGTTTCGTCGGTTGTGTAGTCGAGCAGGCTGGCGAGCAGCCGCAATGTGAGCATGTCCTGCCCCTGGTCCTGCCAAGCCTCGACGATCTCCGCCTCGCGCACGGCGATATTCTCCAGGCGGTTGACCTCCCCTCGGCCCTTCAACTCGTCCAGGTCGTCCTGCAGGGTCCGGCGCACCTCGTCGCCAAGAAACGCCTCCACCGGGGCGAGATCTCGCCGGGTCCAGGCCCCCTGGACCCGAAAGAAGATGTCCTGGGCTGCATCTCGGAACCTCGCTTCGTCGAAGGACGGGTCGAACTGGCGGACACGGGAGAGGCCGGCAGCCACTTCGTCCCCGCGTGCGGACGGAACCGAGCCCCCGCGCTCCGGATCCTGAAACGTCTGCCGAAGCTCGGCCGCGTCGGAGCCCATCCCGAAGATGCCGGAGCTGACCGGTGCCGGAGCGGCGCGCCGACGCGCCGCGACGAACCGATAGAGCAGATAGGCGCCCCCGGCAAGCAGCGCGATGTCGAAGAGACCCATGCCGCCGCCGCCGACCCCGGCGCCGGGCCCGGCAAAGCCAAGGCTTCGGAACAGCATGCCGCCGACGACACCGCCGAGCAAGCCGCCGGCAAGGCCGCGGAGAAAGCCACTCGGTGGACTCGCGCCGAGAGGGCTTGCCGGAGACGTCGGCGAACTTGGCCGTGCGCTGCGGGAGTCATAGGAGGGAGCGGGCTTCTGGGCCGGACTCCGGTAGCTGCTGGTGCCCCGACTGCCGAAGGAGCGGCCGCGGCCGGCGCGGGCCGCGGCATCGTCGAAGGAGAGGGCGACGAAGCCGACCACCAGGAGAGGGACAAGGCCACGAAGAAAGCTACTGGGTGTCATGAGAGACCTCCGGCGAAGTTGGTCCGGCGAGCGTCCCACAGGACGCCGCCGACGTGGGATGACGACGAAGAGGGATCGACAGGGCATTCAGTCGAAGATGTCAAAGAGCTTCTCCATGGTCGTCTTCGGCCTCTTGTACTTGTGGCCGTGGGGATGGTGAGTCTGGGGCTGCACGGCCGCGAACTCTCGGTCGAGCTCGGACTCTGCCTGCTTCATCTGGCCGAGGATCTTCGAGAGCTCCCCCTTGTCGAGCCAAAGGCCGCCGCAGGAGGGACACAGATCGAGAGTGACGCCGTGCTTGACGAGCTCCGTGAGCTCGATCCGGTTGGTGCAACGTGGACAGTCCATAGTGGTCTCCTTTGTCATGGGGGTTAGAGCCTGCTCTTGCGAAGTTCAGCCGCACCTCACGGCTCTGGCCCGCCTCCGTCCGCGGCCGGGACGCTGGCCTTCACTTCCGGGAGGAGCAGCGAGGTCACTACTGCGCCTCCGATCAGCGCTGCGACGACCCCCAGCGAGACCCCGACCGGGACCTTGTAGGCCCCGGCGACGAGCATCTTGGTGCCGATGAATCCCAGCACGAGCGAGAGACCGACCTTCAGGTAGCGCAGTTTCTGCAGCCCGCTCGCGAGCAGGAAATAGAGGGCCCGAAGCCCCAGGATCGCGAAGATGTTCGAGGTGTACACGATGAAGGGATCCTGCGTGACCGCGAACACGGCGGGAATCGAATCGACGGCGAAGACCAGGTCGCTTGCCTCCACGGCGACGAGCACGAGGAGCAGCGGCGTCGCCAGCCTGCGCCCGTTCTCGACCACGGTGAACCGGGACCCCCGGTACTCGGTGACAGCCGGTACGAACCGGCGAAAGAGCCGGAACAACGGGTTGCGGTCCGGTCGGACTTCCTCGTTTCGGGAGAGGAGCATCTTGATCCCGGTGACGACGAGGATCGCGCCGAAGACGTAGAGGATCCAGTGGAAGGAGTGGATCAGAGCCGCGCCGGCGGCGATGAAGCCCCCCCGCATGACGAGCGCGCCCAGGATGCCCCAGAAGAGAACCCGGTGTTGGTACGCGGCAGGGACCTTGAAGTAGGAGAAGAGCATCAGGAAGACGAAGACGTTGTCGACCGACAGCGCCTTCTCGATCACGTACCCGGTCAGGAACTCGAGCCCCCGCTCGGCCCCGAACCAGTGGAAGACGCCGAGGTTGAAGACGAGCGCCAGGCTGACCCACACGACGCTCCAGGCGAGCGCCTCGCCCATTCGAACCTCGTGCGCCTTTCGGTGGAAGAACCCGAGGTCCAGGGCGAGCATGGCAACGACGAAGCCGAGAAACCCGAGCCAGAGCGCGGGCGATCCAATGGTAGGCAGTTCCATCCGTGGGTCCTTGCTGCGCAGTCAGCGCGGGAAAGAGGTGAACGCCCCGGTGAAACGGGTCAGCCTCGCCCGCGCGCAAGCCTCTGAAGGCGGGCGATCCGCTCTTCGATCGGTGGGTGCGTCGAGAAGAGCTTCAAAAAGGATCCTCCGGAGAGAGGGTTCACGATGAACAGGTGCGCGGTGGCCGGCTGGGCTTCGGGCATCGGCAGGCGTCGGCCGTAAGCCTCGAGCTTCGCCAGAGCGCTCGCCAGCGCGAGGGGCTTGCGGCAGACCGCGGCCCCGGTCTCGTCCGCCAGGTACTCCCGGGAGCGGGAGACGGCGAACTGGATCAGCATGGCCACGAACGGAGCGACAAAGGCCATGAGCAGGCCCCCGGCTGCGCTCCCGCCTTCCTCGTCATCGCTCCGCCCACCGCCGAGCAAAGCCGACCATTGGAGCATGTTGCCAAGCATGGAGATGGCGCCGGCAAGGGTCGCCACGACGGTCGAGATCAGCGTGTCCCGGTTCCGCACGTGCGCCAGTTCGTGCGCCATCACCCCTTCGAGCTCCTCGGACGTGAGGAGCCGCAGGAGGCCTTCCGTGGCGGCCACGGCGGCGTGTTCGGGGTTTCGCCCGGTCGCGAACGCGTTCGGGCTCTCCGAGGGGATCACGTACACTCGCGGCATGGGCAACCGTGCCGCGGCCGCAAGCCGCCGTACGAGGCCGTGGAAGGCGGGGCTCTCCGACTCCGTCACCTCCCGCGCCCGGTACATCTGGAGGACGATCCGATCCGAGAACCAGTAGGCGCCCAGGTTCATTGCGGCGGCGAAAAGAAACGCCACCACGAGGCCGCCCTTGCCGCCAATCGCTCCGCCCATGGCGACCAGGAGCAGGGTAAGGCAGGTGAGAAGAAAGGCTGTCTTCAGGCTGTTCACGACGATGGTCTCCTTCCGGTGGTGTTCTGTGCGTCTCGACTCAGGCCCGCATTGTCGCCCCCCGCTCAATAGTGTTACAATGCGGAAGTTTAGAATTGATATGTCGTCTTTATCGACAGATGGTGCCCTGAATGGAATGGCTCAACTATCACCATCTCTTCTACTTCTGGGCCGTGGCGCGGGAGGGCGGGCTGGCACCGGCCGGCAGGGTCCTTCGACTCGCACACCCGACCCTCAGCAGCCAGATCCACGCGCTGGAGGCCGCGCTTGGCGAGAAGCTCTTCGCTCGGGAGGGAAGGCGCCTCGCGTTGACGGAGACCGGCCGCATCGTCTATCGGTATGCAGAGGAGATCTTTTCGCTTGGCCGCGAGTTGGTCGACGCGGTCAAAGACAGACCCACGGGAAAGCCCTTGAGGGTCGTCGTCGGGGTGGCCGACGTCCTCTCGAAGCTTGTCGTGAGGCGGCTCCTGTCCCCGGCTCTGCAACTACCCGAACCGGTGCGGCTCGTGTGCCGAGAAGACCGGCATGAGCGCTTGCTTGCAGAGCTGGCGATCCATGGGCTCGATCTCGTGCTGGCCGACGCACCGGTTCCGCCGGGGAGCCCTATCCGAGCCTTCACCCATCTCCTCGGCGAATGTGGCGTGGCGTTCTTCGCTCATCCCCAGTCCGCAGAGCGGTTTCTGGCAGGTTTCCCACAGTCTCTCGATGGCGCGCCCATGCTGCTGCCTCTGGAGACTCTCCCCATTCGCAGGGCGCTTGACCACTGGTTCGAGGCCGTAGGCGTTCGCCCCCGCATCGTCGGAGAATTCGAAGACAGCGCCCTCCTAAAGGTTTTCGGGTCCGAAGGGCACGGGGTCTTTCCCGCTCCGGACATCGTCGAAGAGGAGATCTGCCGCCGGTACGGCGTGAACGTGGTGGGGAGGGTCCACGAGGTTCGCGAGCGCTTCTACGCGATCTCGGTCGAGCGGCGAATCCAGAACCCGGCCGCGGTGGCGATCTGCAACTCGGCGCGACGGTTGCTCGGAGACAGCGGGTAAGAGGAGAAGCACCGAGACCCGTGCCCGAAGGCGACCGGGAAGACGACTGCGCTTCTTGGCGAAGGGAGGGAGGAAGTTCGGGGGCCGGACCGCCTGGCTTGGCTAGCGGAAAAGGAAGGAACCAGAGAGGCCGTGCATGATGTGGGGCCTCCAGGAGGAGCCGCGCCGCGGGCCGCCGAGGCGGTGGACGCCGTCGTCCGTGCAGGCCTGACCCAGGAGTACGCGGTGACCACGGGGTCCGACGGGTACGGCAACCACGGCAAGTACGATGGGACCAACGGCCGCCAGCTCGACGCCGATGATCGGCGTCACGCCAATTGGGACCGCGCTCCCGGCTTCGTGGTCGAACTCGATGGGGAGAGGGCGGTGTCGTGGTCCACGGGCGGCCCGGCACCCCTCTCGCTCGCCCTGGAACCATACGCCCGGCTCACGGTGGTGGACACGGAGTTCAACGAGACCCAGCGTGACTGGTGGTACCTAACCCAGACGACCGGGGTCCGGGCCGTGGTGCCGGTGCCGTTTCTCCCTCGGCTCTCGTTCCTGGCCGGTGCCGGCTCGGCGGGGGTCACGTGGCACGGGAGTTCACCGCCCTGGCCGAGTACGAGCTCGGCCTCGGGCTCGGGCCGTTTCGGCTCACCCGGGCGCCCCAGCTCTTGGAGGGTGGCCGGGAGGTCAATCACCTCTATGCCACGTATGCCTTCGACGTGGGAGAGACGGCCGCGGCCGGTGCCCTCACCGAGCCCTGGTCGTTTTCGGCCTTCACCCGCCTCACTCGCCACAAATGGCGCGCGGTGAAGTCCATTCGCCAGACCGGCGCCGCCCTGTCCTACTTCTTCGGTCAGGCAGATGACGCCGCCCGCTTCGTGGTGGAGGCCGAGGCGAGCCTCGCGCCCGTGGAATCGCTCCGCAACCGGCCTCTCAGCGACGACGTGGAGCACAACAACCGCACCCAGGACGAGCTCTTCTGGACCCTCTATTTCGGCCAGCGCCGTTGCGTTACGTCCGCACCGGGACTCTTCGTGGACGTTCGAGCCGGGGTCGAGGCCTTCTACGAGAACGACGAGCGCGTGCATCCCGCCTGGGAAACCGGCTGGTTTTTCGGCGTCAAGTGGAAGCTCGGACTGTGGAGGAGGGGCAATCGGCTCGTGGGCTACGGCTTCAATCTCGTGGGCGGCCAGGACACTTTCGGCTTCAACTACGGCGCCGAGGCAGCGGTGTCCACGCGACTGTAAAGGGTAGGCGGTCTGACGCGGCACTTCTTCGAGACACCCCGCCCACCGGTTCGCGCCCCGTCTTTCGGCGAGCCGGCCCCATTTGTGTGCAAGACCTGACCGCCGCACGTTGGGTACTCACCGGGCCGCGACGAGCCCACCTCCTTCAAGAGCTTCCATGAGACCGTACTTCGAGACGATGCAGGCGCTGGGAAAGCCACTGTCGCTGCGGCAAATCTCCGGATCGGCCGACAACGCCCGGCAGATCGGGGAGGTCGAGGCGCTGCTGGCGGCCGAGGAGGCGAACGTCCAGGCCGCCGGCCTGCCCGAGGCCGTGGTCAACGAGCGCGGCCAACTGACGGTGTGGCAGCGGGTGGAGTTCCTCGTGGACCCCGGCACCTGGTCCCCTCTCCACAGCCTCTACAACCCGAAAGACAACCCCTACGGGACGACCGGCGTCGTCGACGGGTTGGGGCGGATCTCCGGCCGGTGGGCGGTGATCATCGGCTTCGACAACAAGGTATTGGCCGGCGCCTGGGTGGCTGGGCAAGCCGAGAACATCCTGCGGGTCACCGACCTGGCGAAGCGCTTGAACATTCCGCTCGTCTGGCTCGTCAACGGCTCCGGGGTCGACCTCCCCAACCAGGAGCTCGTGTACCCGGACCGCCGGGGCAACGGGGCCACCTTCTTTCGCCACGCCGAGCTCCAGCAGAGGGGCGTCCCGATCCTGGCCGCAATCTACGGGACGAATCCGGCGGGCGGGGGCCATCAGGCCATCAGCCCCACGGTTCTCTTCGCCCACAAGGACGCGAACATGGCCGTGGGTGGGTGGGGGATCGCCTCGGGCATGAGTCCGAAAGGGAGCTTCGGCGAGGAGGGGTGCGAGGCGCTCATCGAGGCGACACGCCGCTTCCAAGAGGTGCGGCCGGGAGGGGTCGAGATCCACCGCGACGCCACGGGCTTCTTTCGCCACGTGTACGACACCGAGCAAGAGGTCCTGTCGGGCGTGCGGGAGTACCTTCGGGAGGTGCCGTCCTACCCGCCGCGGTTCTTCCGGGTGACGGAGCCCCGGCCGCCCCG
Organism: Deltaproteobacteria bacterium; assembly: GCA_016214985.1. Taxonomy (GTDB): domain Bacteria; phylum Desulfobacterota; class Deferrisomatia; order Deferrisomatales; family JACRMM01; genus JACRMM01. The sequence goes on from JACRMM010000058.1 coordinate 31,367, forward strand.
CTACCCTCCGGAGGAGCTCGACCGGATCGTCCCCTTCAGCCCGAAGCGGACCTACCCGGTCGAGGAGGTGGTGGCGCGGCTCGTGGACGGGAGCGAGCACCTGGAGTTTCGGCCGGGCTATGGTCCCGAGGTGTACTGCGGACTCGCGGTGGTCGACGGGTTTCCGGTGGCCCTGGTCGCCAACCGTCAGGGACCGTTGCGGCCTGGGTATCCGGAGGACGCCGACGCCCCCGGGATCGGGGGGAAGCTCTACCGGCAGGGTCTCGTCAAGATGAACGAGTTCGTGACCCTGTGCGGCCGCGACCGGCTGCCGATCGCCTGGATCCAGGACACCACGGGGCTCGACGTGGGGGACGCCGCGGAGCGAGCGGAGCTCCTGGGCCTCGGCCAGGCGCTGGTCTACTCGATCCAGCAGACCGACGTCCCGATGCTCTGCGTCGTCCTTCGGAAGGGGTCGGTGGCCGGTCATTACGTGATGGGCGGGCCCCAGGCCAACGGCCACAACGCCCTCACCCTGGGCACTCCCGTGACCGAGATCTGCGTGCTCCCCGGCGAGACGGCCGCGGCCGCACACTACGCGCGCCAACTCGTCAAGGAGCGCGACGCCGGCCGGAGCATTGCTCCCGTGATGGAGCGGATGACCGCGTTGAAAGACAAGATCGAGCGCAACTCGCGCCCGCTTCGCTGCGCGCAGAAGGGGTATGTCGACCAGGTGGTGGGCCTTCCCCGGCTCCGGGACTACCTGGTTGCCTTCGCGGGTGCTGCCTACCAGAACCCACGCTCGTTCTGCCCTGCCCACCAGATGATCCTGCCCAGGGCGATCCGGGGCTAGGGGTCGCGGCCCCTCCCTCCCTCCACGTCGGGCCGGTAACCGTGTAGACTAGAGCTCCTTGCGCCGGCCGCCCGGACCCGACCGGCGCGGCGACGGGCGCGAGGCTCCGAGAGGAGGGAGCGGGTGGAGAGCACGATCGCGCAGGCCGTGGGCCTCACCTACCCCCCGGTCGCGCTCCTGTGGGCCGACCGAGTGCCCGAGGGGGCGGTGCAGTTCAAGGAAGGGCGGTGGGGATGCCTCATGTGGCTCGTGGCGAGCGCCGCCGAGGGAAAGGTCGCGGCCTGCGACCGGAAGACCTTCGGTTGCGCCGGGGGCGGCGTCGGCTTCGGGTTCGGCGAGCAGTACCGACAGTTCCCCGGGGGGGTCGACTGCTTCTGTCGCTTCCTCTCGTCCGGGAACGAGGGGTGTGCGGAGGGACGCGCTGCCGCCGAACAGGTGCGCCCCCACCTCCGGGAGGAGGCGTTCGAGGAGTTCCTCCACGGCGAGCGATACTTCAGGACCCCCGAGCTCGCCCGGCGTTTTGTGGAGTCCCTTCCGGTGGCGGACATCCCGGCCGAGGCCGTGGTGCTCAAGCCCCTCGCTGCCGTGGACCCGGGACGGGAAGAGCCCCAGGTGGTCGTCCTCCTCGCTGACCCCAACCAGCTGTCGGCTCTCGTGATCCTGGCCAACTACGGCCGGGGGTACAACGAGAACGTGATTGTCCCCTTTGCGGCCGGGTGCCAGTCGATCGGTCTCTACCCTTACCGGGAAGGGCGTTCCGAGACCCCACGGGCCGTGATGGGCCTCGTGGACCTCTCCGCCCGGCTCCAGCTCAAGCCTCGGATGGGAGACAACCTCTTCTCCTTTGCGGTGCCCTATCGGATGTTCCAGGAGATGGAGGCCGACGTGCCGGGGAGCTTCCTCGACCGGCCCACTTGGAAGAAGCTCACCGGCCGGGGGGACTGAGCCCCGGATGCGCCTCGCCCCCGTCGCGCTCATCGGTGTCGCCGTCCTCTGCGGCTGCGGCAACCTCGGGTACTACCTCCGTTCAGCCCGAGGGCAGACCGAAGTGCTCGACAAGGCGCGGCCCCTCGACGAGGTCGTGCAGGATCCTTCGACGTCGCCGGAGCTGCGGGCGCGGCTCCAGGCGGTCGCGAGGATCCGCGAGTTCGCGTCCCGGGACCTCGGCCTGCCGGACGGGCCGGGCTTCCGCACCTACACAGACCTGGGCCGGCCCTACGTGGTGTGGAATGTCCACGCGACCCCGGAGCTGTCGCTCACGCCGCGGCAGTGGTGCTTTCCCGTGGCCGGGTGCGTGACCTACCGGGGTTACTTCTCGGAGACCGAGGCCCGGGCCTTCGCCGCGGGGCTCGAGGCCACCGGGGACGACGTGTACGTCGGGGGTGTGGCGACGTACTCGACCCTGGGCTGGTTCGACGACCCGGTGCTTAACACGTTCGTCGGCTACCCGGAGCCCGATCTCGCGCGGCTCATCTTTCACGAGCTGGCTCATCGAGTTGCCTACGCGGCGGACGACACAGTGTGGAACGAGTCCTTCGCTACCGCTGTGGAGCTCGAGGGAGTGCAGCGCTGGCTCGCGCGCTTCGGGACGGAGCAGGAGCGCGTCGCCTCCCAGGCGGCAGGCGGCCGCCGTGAGGACTTCCGCGGCCTCCTCGCCCGCTGCCGGAGCCGCCTCGCGGAGCTCTACGCCTCGGGCGAAGACGACGAAGCCAAGCGCCGGGGCAAGGCGGCGATCTTCGGTCAGCTGCAGGCAGAGTACCGCGCGCTCAGGGAAGGGTGGGGAGGGTACGGCGGGTACGACGCGTGGTTCGCCCGACCGCTCAACAACGCACACCTCGCGTCCGCGGCGACCTATACGGAGCTCGTCCCGCGCTTTCAGGCCCTCCTGCAGGAGGCCAGCGGCGACCTGCCCCGGTTCTACGCCACGGTGCGGCGGTGGGCCGCGCTCCCGAAGAGGCAGCGCCTCGCCCTGCTGAGCGAGACGGGCCCGGTCGGGGCCGACGCGCGGTAGCGCCATGCCTTGCGACACCTCCTCCCCGGAAGGAGCCGCCGTGCCGCCCCGAGATCCCGTCGATCCGTCTCACGGCCGGCCGCTTCCCTGGAACGGCGCCCTCGCTGCGCGCCTGCCGGCCCTCGACGACGAGGAGGGCCCGGCCGTTCCCGCGGGTCTGCCCACGGTGGTCGACGCCCACGTGCACGTGTTCCCCGACCGGGTGATGGCCGCCGTGCGCCGCTGGTTCGACGAGCACGGCTGGCCCATCCGCTACCGGCTCACCTCCGAAGAGGGGATCGGGTTCCTCCTCGCCCGGGGCGTGGAGCATGTCGTGCTTCTGCACTACGCGCACCGCCCGGGCCTGGCTCGAGAGCTCAACCGGTACGTGGCTGGCCTGTGCCGGGAGAACCCCCGCGTCACCGGCTTGGCCACCGTGTTCCCCGGGGAGGAAGGCGCGGCCGGGATCCTCGAAGAGGCCTTCGGCCTCGGGCTGGCCGGCGTCAAGCTCCACCAACACGTCCAGTGCTTCGATCCTGGCGGGCCTGAGCTCCGGGAGGTGGCGCGGGCGTGTGCCGACCACGGGAAGCCGCTCGTGGCCCACCTGGGCCGAGAGCCTCGCAGTCCGGCGTACCGGTGCGACCCGCACCGCACCTGCGCGGTCGAGACGACCGAGAGGCTCTTGCGGGACTACCCGGGTCTTCGCCTGTGCGTCCCGCACCTGGGCGCCGACGAGTTCGAGGCCTACGCCAGGCTCTGCGAGCGATTCGACACCCTTTGGCTCGACACGACAATGATGCTGGGCGGCTTCCTCCCCGGGCTCCACCCGCCGCCCCTGTCCCGCTTTCGGGCCGACCGGGTCCTGTACGGCACCGATTTTCCGAACCTCCCCTACGCCTGGGACCGGGAGCTCCGGCGGTTGGCGTCCCTGGGTCTCCCGGAGGCTCACCTGTCCCGGCTGCTCGGGGAAAACGCCCGCGAACTCTTCTCCCTTGGGGTTGACCGTGATACCGAGGAAAGGACCGACGATGGAGGAGCGTGACGCGGTGGTCGGCGAGGCGGAAGTGCTGGAGCGGCTCGCCCGGAACCTGCCCGCGCCGGTGCGGCTCATCCTCTTCGTGCGCGAAGGTGCCGCAGGGTGCGGGGAGCAACGGCGCCTGCTCGAGGCCGTGGCGCAGCTGTCGGATCGACTGACGCTGGAGGTGCACGACCTCGACGCCGAGCCCGAAGCCGCTTCGCGCTATGGGGTCGACAAGGTGCCGGCCACGGCCGTGGTCGGCACCCGGGACCACGGGATCCGGTTCTACGGCCTCACGGCCGGCCACGAGTTCTCGTCGCTCCTGGAGGCGCTCCTGGTCGTCAGCTCGGGCCGCTCGGGCCTCGGCCCGGAGCTCGAGGCGTGGATAGGCCGCATCGATCGGCCGACCCGTCTGGAGGTGCTCGTGACCCTTGCGTGCCCCTACTGCCCCCGGATGGTGCACCTCGCCCATCAACTGGCTGTGGCGAACGACCACGTGCGGGCGGAGATGGTCGACGCCGGGGCGTTCCCTGAGGTCGCCGATACGTACGGGGTCGGGAGCGTACCGCTCACGGTCGTCAACGGGCGCCGGGCCTTCGAAGGAGCCCTGCCCCCGGCCGATGCGGTGCTGGAGATCTTGAAGGTCGCGGCGCCCGAGGCCTACGAGGAGGTCGACGCCGAGGTCCGGTCGGCCGCGGGGCTGCGCCGCGCCCGTCCCGTAGAGCCCGGGCACCTCTACGATGCCGTGATCGTCGGCGCGGGCCCGGCGGCGATGGCCGCGGCCGTGTACGCGGTGCGGAAGGGCCTCGACGTGGCGCTGGTGGGCGACCGGCTGGGCGGCCAGATCGCCGACACGGCGGCGATCGAGAACTGGCTCGGCGCGGCCACGGTGGGCGGCTTCGACCTGGCGGTCCTGTTTCGCGCGCACGTGGAGAACTATTCGGTGGCGGAGCGGCTGCGCACCCGGGTCGCGGGCGTGGAGCGGCAGGAGCAGGAGTTCGTGGTGCGCACAGAGGAGGGGGAGGAGGTTCGGGGCCGCACGGTGATCTACTGCGCGGGGAAGCAGTACCGGCGGCTGCTGGTGCCCGGAGAGGAGCGCTTTCTGGGCCGCGGGGTCGCCTTCTGTGCGACGTGTGACGCCCCGCTCTACCACGGCAAGGCCGTGGCCGTGGTGGGGGGCGGCAACTCGGCCTTCACTGCGGCACGGGACCTCGTGCACTACGCGAGAGAGATCCACCTGATCAACGTGGTCGCCGATTGGCAGGCCGACCCCGTGCTCGTGGACGAGGTCTCGCGCCACCCGCATGTGGTCCTTCACCCGGCGACCCGCGTCGTGGAGGTCCTGGGGGAGGGAAAGCTCTCCGGCGTGCGAGTCGAGCCGGCGGGCGGTGGGCCGTCGACCGACCTCCTCGTCGACGGCGTGTTCCTGGAGATCGGCCTGGTGCCCAACAGTGGGCCGGTGGCCGATCTCGTGCGGCGAAACGAGCTGGGGGAGGTCGTGGTGCACCGCGACCAATCCACGGATGTCCCGGGGTTCTTCGCGGCCGGCGACGTCACCGACGAGCCCGAGAAACAGATCGTGGTGGCCGAGGGGGCCGGGGCCAAGGCCGGACTGGCGGCCTACGCCTACCTGGCTGCGAAGGGGACCGTCTCGACCGCGTCCGGCTGGTAGGGCGCGTCGCCGTCCGTGCACCGGAGACGGCGTACGCCTCCTGTCCCGTTGACCGAGGGATAACAGCCGGAGTACCGTCGGACAGGCCCGAGGAGACCGAACCGCCGGGTGGAGGAGAGTCATGCGCAGCGGAACCCAGTGGGGGAGACGGTTCGCAGCCGTCGTCGGGCTTCTCTGGGTCCTGGGCCCGGCCGGGGTGCGGGCCGGACAGGACGTCACGGTGACCAACTTCGGCGAGATGGAGCCGGTGGTCTTCGACCACACGAGCCACGCCGAAAGCCACGGCTGCGATACGTGCCACCACCCGAAATCGTCCGGAGGCGCCCACCGGTGCGGCTCGTGCCACAGAGCCCAGGACACGAAGGCGGGCATGAAGTTCGAGGACGCGGCCCACAAGGAGGGCGTGGGCCGGTGCTGGGGGTGCCACCTGAAGAAAGGCGCGCGAAAGGCCCTCGAGTGCGAGCAGTGCCACCGGGGGACGTCGGAGTAGCCGCCGGGCCTCTTTACGGCTCCACCCCGTAGGCCGCGCACAGGACCGGGTCCGGATCCGCCTCTCCCCCGGCTCGAAACCGGCATCCCCCTCCGCACTCCCCGAACACGTCGCAGCCGGCGCACCGGCTGCCCTCGAGCCGCCAGGCCTTCCGCCGGCCCCAGGCGGCTCGCAGCCCTTCCTGGAGCGAGCCCAGGGGTTCCTCGGGGAAGAAGCCGCAGCGAAGCACCTGACCGCCGGGCGCGACGGTCGCCAGGTGCAGCCCGCACCCGTCCCTCGACCCCTGCCCGTGGTAGCTTCCCCCGAACGCGTAGCCGAGGCACGGCGCCGCTTCCCCCGGCGTAACCGCGAGGTCGTCGCGGCTGACCCACCGACCGGCCCGGCACGGAACGTCGACCCCCCACTCCCGGACCCCCAGCTCCTCGAAGTCCTGCGCCATCGCCTCGAAGGCACCGAGGTTTCCCCGGTGCACCATGGTGGCGACGCTCACGGGCATCCCCGCGTCCCGAAGGGCCAGCAGCCCGGAGCGAGCCTTCGCGTAGCTGCCGGCTCCCCGGAGCAGGTCGTGGCCGGCCTCGAGGCCGTCCAGGCTCACCTGGACCTCGTGGACTCGAAGGCGCCGAGCCACGCCCGGCGTCACCAGGTGCCCGTTCGTCAAGAGGACCGTGCGCAGGGCAAAGCCGTCGAGACGCTCGTGGAGCTCCCAGAAGGACGGGTGCAGGAGCGGCTCACCTCCCGTGAGGAATACCCGCAGGCCTTGCATCTCCTCCAGCTGCTGAAGAGCGCTCAGGGCGCTCGGAAGGGGCAGGTCCTCGGTTCCGGAGGGGCCCAGGCAGCAGTGGGCGCAGGCCAGGTTGCAGCGCGAGGTCAGCTGCAGCTCCAGGTAGCGGAGGCTCGGGGTCGGAGCCGCCGCGTCCGGCGCAAGGGCCCGGGGCGCCGGCTCCCCGAGCTCCTCCAAGAGGCCTTCCTCCCGGCAGGTGCCGAGGAACTCCGGGTCGGGAGCCAGGTCAGCGGTGCGGCGTGACCCGTCGCACTGCCGAAGGAAGCGAAACCCCTCGTCGTTGACTTCGTAGAGGTCGTCGTTCCTGGCGTCGTAGAGGCAGGGCGTCTCGAGCTGCTTGGGGTGAGCCCAGGGCGCGAGCCGGAGGAACGGGGAGCCGGGCAGCACGGTGGCGGGAGGCCGAAGGAACGAGAGGAGGGCCGGCTAGCTGCCGGCCCTCCGGGTGGATCTCAGCAAGAGCGCTTGCACTTGCAGAGGCCCTGGGCGACCTTGACGACCTTGCGGATCTTCATGAGGCTCCTCCGAGGCTGGGGTGAGAGAGATGGAAGCCGAAACATAGCAGGGTATCGAAGGCCGTCAAGGGCGCAGCAGGGTGACGCTCAGGTCTGCCGCGCGGAGCAGCCCTCGGGCCAAGAGCCGGTCCAGGGCACGCAGCCCCCCGCACGGGGTGGCGTCGGCGGGTCCGTCGGGGTCGCGGTAGTCGCAGTCCGCGGCGCGGAAGGGGCATACCTGGCAGACGGCCTGGTCGAGGAGTCGATCGAACGAGAGCTCAGGGCCCGGAGGGTCCTGAAGCGCTGCTTCCCAGGAAGGGCGAAGCCGGCCGGCGGTGAGTTCGGTGGCCAGGCGCCGGAACCCGCCGCAGCGCTCCGGCTCGGCCTTTCCGGGTTTGTAGTAATCGCAGCAGGCGGTACAGACGCGTTCGATCAATGGTGCCTCCGGATCGTTCATCAGATCGACGCGCATCGGCATCGTTGCCTCACTGGAGCTGCCAGACGTAGTCGGCGTCCTGGAGCGCGACGGAGTAGTCCTCCAGGTTCTCGTTCAGAAGCGGGAGGAACACCCGGTAGGGGAGAGCCGACTCGCGTGCGAGTTGCGCCGGAATGCCGTGTTTCCACGCGTGGAAGATGCCCGCGAGCACCACGACGGTGCGGGTCGGGTGAACCTCGGCATACCGGACGAGCCCGCGGGCCATGGTGACGTCCCACACGAGCTGGGCCTCGCAGAAGTGGACGAAATGGGCGCCCGACCGCTCTTCCACGCCGAGAAGCGCGGCCAGGAGCTTCTGGTACCGGGGGTCCACGTTGCACTCCACGGTGCCCAGCCCTCGGCGCTGCTCTGCGCTGAGCGACGCGAAACCCCGGCGCGCGACCTGGGTCACCGTCTCGGACGGAACGTTGAGGCCGACCAGGGGAATGCGCTGCTCCCTCGCGTAGTCGAAGAGATCCGAGTACACGGACCAGAGGCCCAGGTCCCAATGGCTGGCGAACAGTGAAACGAACTCCGAGCGGCTGAGGGTGCCGGCGGTCCATCGGTCGAGCTCCGGCTGCGCATCCGTTCGGAACATCTCGAGCCCGAGCGCCACGGGGACGCCCGCCTCGCGCAGCGCGCGAAGGATGGCGAGCTGCGTCCGGTGATGGGCCCTGCTGTCGTGAGACTCCCCCACGAAGACGACGCGGACGCCTGCGAGCTCGCGGATGACTTCGCTGAGATCCAGGTCGCCCCCCGGTGCCGACCGAAACCTCAGCGCCCCCTGCGGTCGGATGAGAAGAGCCACCGCAGCGGCGGCCGTGACCACGAGCAGCCCCATCGCAGCGGCGGCCTTTCGGGTGATCTGCATGTCGTTCTCCCTCGCGGTCAGCTGCCCTGGCGAAGTGTGGATCGCCGGGGCAGACTATCGGCTCCAGGCGCCCACGCAACCGGAAGGCGGGGTTGCCAAAAGGAGATGAATTAAGTTATCATTCATCTGGAACTACTTCCAGGAGGTATTGCCATGTGCCAGAGCTATCGAAGGGCCTGCGCGTGCGGGCAGAAGACGTCGGAGATTTTTTTTGGAAAGATGGTCCTGGACGAGGCGGCGGTGCGCGAGGTGTACTGTCCGCAGTGCAGCGCGACCGCGTCGGCCGACAGCGCCTCCCTCGTGGAGGACAACGGGTGGGTGCTGGAGCTCGATGTCGACGTGCTCAAGGCGTTCGCCCCGCGGATGAGCATGACGCCGGACGCCGTGACGGCCGAGAAGGTCTTCGACGAGGAGTACGTGACCTGGGTCGGCTTCAGCCCCGAGGACAACATGCTCCGGAGCAAAGAACGCGAGGAGATCGCGAAGGCCCTGGGCGCCGACAAGAAGGCGCACTTCGAAGCCCTGAAGAAGTGGGCGCTCGAACGAGAGCAGCGATTCTACGACGAGGGGTGGCGAAAAGCCCGGCGAAAGCAGGCCGCGGCCTGAGGCGCACTCCTCGCGGTCGCTGCCCCCGGCGGGACCGGCCGGGAAGGGAGGAGCCGTGGAACGAGAGCGATCGAGGTTCCGCGAGCGGATCGAAGCGGCGAAGAGGCCGGTGACCATCACGGGAGCCGGGGTCTCGGCCGAGAGCGGCGTGCCCACGTTTCGAGGCCCCGGGGGGCTGTGGCGCGATCGGCGCCCCGAAGACCTCGCGACCGCGGAGGCCTTCCGGCGAAGCCCCGGGTAGGTGTGGGAGTGGTACGACTGGCGGCGCGGGCAGGTGGCCCGCGCCGCGCCCAATCCCGCCCGCCGCTGGCTCGCTCGGTACGACGTCCGGGAGGCCGCGTTCTTCCTCGAGACCCAGAACGTAGACGGACTTCACACCCTCGCGGGCAGCCGAAACCTGGTCGAGCTCCACGGTAGTCTGTGGCGCCTTCGGTGCACGGGGTGCGGAGCCGAGGGCGAGGATCGCCGGGGTGCCGCTGCCTTCTCTTCCCTGCTGCTCCGCGTGCGGCGCGCTGCTGCGGCCCGAGGTGGTGTGGTTCGGGGAGGCCCTTCCCCAGGCCGCTCTCGAGCGCGCTGCCGCGGCGGTCGCTGCGGCCGACCTCCTGCTCGTGCTCGGGACGTCGGCTGTGGTCTACCCCGTGGCCGGTCTGCCGGATCTCCTCTGCCCCGGGGCCCCGCTGGTCGAAATCAACCCCGACCCCACACCTCTCACGCCGCGTGCGGCCCTGGCCGTGCGGGCACCGGCTGGCGCCTTCCTCTCCCCGCTGCTCGACGCCCTCCCCGCCTCGTCCGCTTGACGACCCCCGTCCTGCTCGTACCCTGAGTCCGGTCTTGGGGCCGGCTGCGCCGCCTGGCGGCCCGACCGCAGGGCCGGAGAGGAGGACGAGAGCATGACGTTCGAGAGCGATGCGTTGATCGTCGGAGCCGGGCTCGCCGGCCTCCGCGCGGCCGTGGAGTTGGCGGGTCGCGGCGACGTGGCGGTCGTGAGCAAGGTCTACCCCACGCGGTCCCACTCCGGAGCCGCCCAGGGCGGCATCGCGGCGGCCCTGGGGAACGAGGAGCCCGACTCCTGGGAGTGGCACATGTACGACACGGTGAAGGGAGGCGACTACCTCACCGACCAGGACGCGGCCGAGGTCCTTGCCCGCGATGCCCCCCGGGCCGTGTACGAGCTCGAGCACATGGGCGTCCCCTTCGATCGGACGCCCTCGGGCACCATCGCGCAGCGGGCCTTCGGCGGGCACACCCGGGAGTTCGGAGCTGCGGCGATCAAGCGCGCGTGCCACGCCGCGGACCACACCGGCCGGGTGATCCTCGACACGCTGCACAGCGAGGCCCTGCGCCACGGGATCCGCTTCTTCTCCGAGTTCCACGTCGTCGACCTGATCCTCCAGCACGGTCGGTGCGAAGGGCTCGTCGCGCTGGAGCTCGCCACAGGAGAGCTGCACGTCCTCCGAAGCCGGGCGACCCTGCTCGCGACCGGCGGGTTCGGGAAGGTCTACAAGACCACGTCGAACTGCTTCGCGAACACGGGCGACGGTGCCTACCTGGCGTACCGGGCCGGAGTCCCGCTCCAAGACATGGAGTTCGTGCAGTTCCACCCGACCGGCATCTGCGGCCTGGGGATCCTCATCAGCGAGGCGGCCCGCGGTGAGGGCGGCATCCTGCGAAACCGCAACGGGGAGCGCTTCATGGAGCGCTACGCGCCCACCATCAAGGACCTGGCGCCGCGCGACGTGGTGTCGAGGGCGATCCTCACCGAAGTTCGGGAGGGCCGAGGGATCGACGGCCGCGACTTCGTTCACCTGGACCTCACACACCTGGGAAAGGACGCGCTGGCGGCCAAGCTCTTCGACATCACGTCCTTCGCGATGACCTACCTGGGCATCGACGCGTCCGTCGACCCGATCCCCGTCCAGCCTACCTGCCACTACATGATGGGCGGGCTCCCTACGGACGCGGACGGGCGCGTTCTCGGTGCGGACGGAAAGCCGATGCCCGGCCTGTACGCGGCGGGCGAGTGCGCTTGCGTGTCGGTGCACGGCGCGAATCGGCTGGGGTGCAACTCGCTCCTGGACCTCGTGGTGTTCGGGCGGCGCGCGGGCCGGACCATGGGCGAGGAGCTGCCGGCGCTCCCTCGGCCCGCGGCCGAACCGGACGCGGCCGCCCCGGTGCGCGGCCGGCTCGCCGAGCTGCGGCGCCGCCCGGGCGGCGAGCGGGTCGGTGCCCTGCGAAGCCACCTCCAGCAGGTGATGATGGAGTCGTGCTCGGTGTTTCGGACCGAGGGGAGCCTCAGCCGAGCCCTGGGGGAGATCGAGGGGCTTGAAGTGCGCCGTGACGAGGTCTCGCTCGCGGACCCGGGCAGCCGGTGGAATGCCGACCTCCTGGAAGTCCTGGAGTTCGATTCGCTCCTGGCGCTCGCCAAGGCGATCGTGGTCTCGGCGCTGGCGCGCACGGAGAGCCGCGGGGCTCACTTCCGCGAGGACTTCCCGGAGCGGGACGACGCCGCCTGGCTCAAGCACACCCAGGTTCGGCTCGCCGAAGGCGAAATCGAGGTGTCTTACAAGCCTGTCACGGTGACGCGCTTCACCCCCAAGCCGAGGGTGTACTGACATGGAGATGCACTTTCGGATCCAGCGGTTCGACCCGGAGAGGGACGCCGCCCCCCGCTTCCAGACCTACTTGGTCTCCGCGGAGCCCGGCGAACGGGTCCTGGACTGCCTCAACCGGATCCGGTGGGAGCAGGATGGCACGCTCGCCTACCGGATGTCGTGCGCGCACGGTATCTGCGGCTCGGACGCCATGCGGATCAACGGCCGCTGCGCCCTCGCGTGCCAGAAGCTGGTGAAGGACGTCGCCGGGCCCGAGGTGACGATCGAGCCCCTGCCGACCTTTCGGGTACTCCGGGACCTGATCGTGGATCTGGAGCCCTTCTTCGAGAAGGTCGCCTTCGTGCGACCTTACCTCTCGGCCCCGGGTGACCCGCCAGAGAGGGAGAGGCTCCAGGACGCGGCGGCCAAGAAGCGGATTGACGAGGCGATCCGCTGCATCCTGTGCGCCTGCTGCACTGCGGCCTGCCCGGTGGAGCAGGAGAACGCCGCCTTCCTCGGGCCTGCCGCCCTGGTCCGGGCGTTCCGGTACGTGTTCGACTCGCGCGACGGCGACACGGCCGAGAGGCTTAGAGAGCTCGACTTCCCCAACGGCGTGTGGGGGTGCGTGAACCACTACGAGTGCACGCGCGTGTGCCCCAAGCAGATCAAGGTGACGAAGTCGATCAACGAGCTGAAGCGGGAGATTCGAACGGAGTGAAGACGGTTCACAATGGCCGGTATCTCGAGAGGCAGGGCCGGGGGCCCTGCCGGTTTCGCGGGGCAGGCGGCACAGAACGCCCTGGGCCGCTACCGGAGGGTCATTGGCGGCATCATGGCCATCGTGCTCGGCGCAGCCGTCTTGCAGGGGCGCGTCGTCTGGGACGCGCTCCCGCTGCCCTTGTTCGCGCGCTGGGCTTCAGCCTGCCGCTGGGCGCCGAGCGGTTCGGCGTCTCCCTCGGCACGACGGCCTTGTTGGACAAGACAGCCGATGCGGCCATCCGTTCCGGGTCGGGGGCGGTGCTGCGTACGGCAAGGTTCCACCTGCTGGCCACCTCGTGAAGGACCCTGGGGAGGAGGGGGGGGGCCTGCGGGCCGCCGGCTCAGGCGCGCCGGTCCGTCGTGGGGTCGAGGTCACGCCCCGGGGAGATTGTCTCGCTTGGTTGACTTCGATTGCCTGGTCTGACTCTGTTTGGGCGCGACTCGTGCAGCAGGGAGGCAATTTTGCCTAAAATATTTTGTCACAACGGTGAGAGGAGGCAATAATGGCGACGGAAGAATTTTGCTGCCCCGCAGCCGCTGCGCGGGCGGTTAGCAAGCTGACCTTGCTTGACGGTGATCAGGTGGGAATCTTGAACCTGGATAACATTATGAAGGCCGTTGCCGGTCTTGGGTTAACAGATATGGAGGCCATTAAGAAGGAGTTACTGAAGATGGTACAAGCTTGTAATTACGTGCCCTCTAGCTGTGAGCACGATTACTCTAGGGCATTGCTTGGAGAATACAAGCGACGGTACCCGGCGAAAGCTTGAACGTCCGGAAAGAGGTTGGTTTTCGGCAACCTTCCCCACCGCCGCCAGGGAACTTGACCGTGGGGGGTGACGACCGGGTGGGAAGGACCTGGAGTTGCTCCTCGGCCAGCCGGTGGCTCTCGACTCCCTCACCGATGACAACTTGGGCCGACTGCCGGATCCGCTCTGCGAAGTCGACACCAGCCAATACCATGTATCTTCTGTCCGCGATCGCCCAAACGCGCTTCGCGCCTTTGGCCTGCGGCTCAAGCTCCACGTCTGTTTCGACACGACCTCCGTGAGTGTTTACGGAGCCTAGGGTCCCCCGGACGACCGGACCTGCCCCGCCCCGCGACGGGCTGTTCCTCCGATTCCTGAGCCTTGAACGTGCATCTACCGCAGGGAGCACGCTCTGTTTTCTTCGCCTGTTCCCCGCGCCTGGACGCGCCGCGCCCCTGCCGGGGAGGAACCGGCAGGGGCGCGCGTAGGTCGTTGTGGGCGCGGCCGGGCGCCTAGGCTCGGTCTACGCCGCCCGCCGGTCCTCCCCCTTCAGATAGTCGATCATGGGCTGGGTCACGAGCGGCACCACGTCGCCGATCATGTGGGGCATCAAGTTGTCCATGACCTTGGGCAGGAGGTCCGGCAGCTGCTCGCTCATGTAGTCGGGCATGATGGGGATGAGCGTACGGATCCGCTCGACCATGATGGGCATCACCTTGGGCATCATGAGCGGCAGGAGCCGGGGGAAGAGCACGGGGAACAGGGGCTTCATGGCCTCCAGAGCGCCCGGCACCTTCGCCATCTGGCGCATCATGGCGCCCATCCCCAGGGGCATCGCGTCCATGAGCTCGGGCCACATCGTGCCCATCAGGCTTGCAAAGCCTTTCGGTGTCATCAACGTGATCATCTTGTCAAACACCGCCCAATTGGAGCGGCACTCGTGGTGAGGGTCCGGCAGCTCGATGCCGAGGCTTCGGGCCGCAAGGCTCGCCAGATCGACCACCTCCATCGGGACGGCGCGCGCGTCAACGCTCACCCGGAGCTGAAACTCGCAGCAGGGGCACAGTGCCGCCAGTTTGTCGGCGCCGACCGCCACAGCCTCGTCGAGCCGCAGCTTTCCCAGGTCGGCCGCCACCTCGGGCTCGTGGATGAGCGTGAGCACCGAGCCACAGCAGTAGCCCTCCTCGCGATTGTGGTCCATCTCCACGAGCTCGACGCCGGGAATCGCCTGGAGGAGCTCCCGGGGCGGCTCGTAGATGCCTTGGGCGCGGCCAGCGTGGCAGGAGTCGTGCCAGGCGACCTTGCACGGTGTGGCCCCTGCCTCGGGCTCGGGGAACCGGAACTCGCCGGAGCGGAGCTTCTCCGAGACGACCTCGCTGTAGTGCTTGGCCTGGATCCCATACTCGATTCCCAGCTTCTCGCACCACTCGGGATAGACCTTGGCCCACATGAGGCCGCAGGCGGGGCAGGAGGTAATGACCGTGTCGGCGCCGGACTCCTTCACCGCGGCGATGTTCTTCTTCATGGTCTCGGCGAAGAGGTCCCACTTTCCGGCCACGAGGATCGGTGTTGCGCAGCAGCTCTCCTTCTCGCCAACATACGTGAACTCGACGCCCGCGGCATCGAGGAGGTGAACGCTCGCGATGGCGATGTCGTTTTCCACGTAGCTCGCGGTGCAGCCGGCGAAGTAGACATTCTTGGCCGCGACGCCCGGGCCGTGCTTGGCCTTGAGGTCCTCCGGGAACCACGCGGCGCGGTCCTTTCGGTACCCGGCCCAGATGTTTCCCTCGGCGTGGAGCGCCGCCGCCATCATCTCGAAGGGCGGGAAGGTCATGCGCTTCTGCTCGTTGATGAGCTTCCCTCGCATCTTCATCCACGACGGCTCGACCGGCATGTGCTCGGAGCAGCGGTGGTCGCAGACCTCGCAGGTGGTGCAAACGAGGAACGTGTCGACCATCTTCTGGTCCCACTCGGCGCGGCCCTCCATGTACTCCCGGAGCCAGTAGAACTTGCCCCGCGGGCTCTGGCTCTCCCAGCCGCGGCCCGTGAACTGCTCGCAGGTGTCGACGCAGTAGCCGCACTGGGAGCAGGAGTAGGCGTACCAGCCCACGTCGGCCGGAATGTCGCGCACGTCCTTGGCGAAGCGTTCGCCCACCTCGGTCTTGGGCAGATTGCCGGACCTCCGGACGATCGGCTCAGTGGTGGCTGCGAGCTGCAGCGCCGCACCGAGCATACCGTTGTCCAGAACCTTCTTGGGGTTCAGGATCCCCAGCGGGTCGACCGCCTCCTTGAAGGCCTGGAGCTTGCGGAGTCGCTCGGCCCCGAGCACTTCCTCGGCCTTGCGGGCGAAGTAGAGCCCCGTGGAGTAGGCGCGTCCGCCGAGGCTCTCGGCGATCTTCATGATCGAGAGCGCGAGGCCGAAGACGAGGTTGTAAGAGAGCTTCCGCTGATCGCCCGGGATGAAGCCCAGGATGACGACTTCAAGCTTGCCATCGCGACCCTCGCGCAGGACCAGCCCCTCCTTCACGACCGGCGGCGCGATCTTCTCGCCGACTTCGTCGAGGAAGGCGGCCAAGCTCTCCAGGGGGACGACGACCTCGGAGGGGATCAGCGACGGCCCGAGTCGCTTGATGACCATGACGTTGAAGCGCTCCTGCCACTCGTGGTCGGCCACGGCCGCGGAGAGAACCTCTCCCCCGACGTCGGCCGTGAGCTTCGGCAGCGCCGCGCGCACGGCCGCGGCGTCCCGAGCCCGGGTGGCCAGGGTGAGGATGTAGGCCTCGGGCAGGACGACCCGCTCGCCGACCGCGTGGCTACCCACCTTCATCAGAGGGGCGCGGTTTCGCATCGCCGCCATCTTGGGGTTGATGAATGACGCCGACCAGATCGGCAACTTCGCGTCGGCGAGCGCCTGGAGGAGCCGTTGCACGTCCGAGGCCGCGGCGCATGAAACCGCAACCACGTCCAGTGCTTCGAGAGGCTGCAGCCGCACCGTCACCCGGGTCAGCAGCCCGGTGATGCCTTCGGCCTCGGAAACGAGGTCCAGGTCGGCGCCCGAGAACTCGCGCACCTCGCCACTGGGCAGCACGGCGCGCGCCGACACCACGCTGTCGCGGAAATAGCCGTACTCGTAACTGCCGTACCCGGCACCCCCCTGGGCCAGCCAGCCGCCCACCGTGGAGGAGGGGTAGCTCGAGGGGTACAGGCGAAGCGTCAGCCCCTGGGGCGTGAGCATGCGGTCGAGCTGCTCCCAGCTGATCCCCGGCTCGACGGTGGCCGTGAGGCCCTCGGGGTCCACAGCGACGACGGACTTCATGCGGAAGAAGTCGACGACCAGGCCGTGGTGTGTCGGCACCACGCCGCCGTACCCGGAGGTTGCCTTGCCGCGGGGCGTGAGGGCGGTCTTGTGGGCCGCGGCCCAGCGCACCAACTCCACCACCTCCTGCTCGCTCTGGGGCTGAACGATGGCGTCGGGGGTGGTGTCTCCAATGAAGGGTTTCACAAGCTTGGGGATGTCTCCGATGTCGTGGCCGTAGAGCATCCGCTCGGTCGAGTCGAAGTTGGCTCGGGGGCCGAACATCCGTACGAGATCGGTGCGCTGGGTTTCGGTGAGGTGGCTCATGGTCTTCTCCTCGATGGGCCCGTCCGGCCCTGGGCTCCCCCTCTTCCGGCCGGCCGTCACGCGGCGGGCCCTGAGCGGGGCGTAAACTACAGCGGTTTCAATGAGGTTCTGCGACGTGCGTGTTCTTCATCGGGGTCGCAGCTGAGGGAGAAGCTCTGCGGACCTTCGTGCCTCGTCGAAGATTACAGATGCGCTCAGGGTCGCCCCGGTTACAGAGTCTAGGGACGAATCGAAGCGAACTTCGGCCATGCTGCGCCCGACCAGCCGGGACTGGAGATGTGCCGCCTCCTCCCGGGAGATCGGATGGTTGCCCACCTTGGACACGTGGATCGGCGCGAAGCCTCGAACAATTCCCGCCGCATCGAACACGAGCAGAAAGTGGACCGCGTGGCAGACGTCGCAGACCGGTTCGCGGCTGGAGATGCGAGCATAGAGCCCTATCGGCTTTCCGTCCGCCCGAAGTGCGCCGTAGACGGGGCGCCCGCCACCGAGGTCCACCACTCTCACGTCCCTCACCGACGGGTCGATCCCGGAAAGAAACGCCAGCGCCTTGGCCCGCTGTTGGGCTTCATCCAAGCCGAGAGGAGGGTCGTACTCCTTCTCTTGGGCCCCTGGCGCAGCCGCGGCCGGCGTACCTTGCCTTTCCAACACCTGCTTCGTCCGCTCCAAGAGCACCGAGGACTCGGCACGCCCCCGCAAGGTGTCGACCCGAACCCATTCACCCTCCTGCTTTCGGAGGAAGAGCGTCACCGGAGATCGGGGCAGCGATCCGAGTTGGCCGTAGAGGTCGTACCAGAGGTCCGGCACCAGCGGATACGAGACCTCTTGATTCCGCTGAAAAGCCTCAAGGTCCCGGCGAGAATCGCCGGCGCCGATCGCGATCACGTGCACCCGGCCCGCCAGTGCCCCGGAGGAGACCGTTCGAAACAGGCCTTCCAGTTGCGGTGCCTGCCTCTGGCAGGTCGGGCATCGGGAGCTGAAGAACTCTACGAGGAGCACCTCTCCGGGGATCTCGGAGAGCCGGAACGTCTCTGCGGGCTTCACCCCCAGGGCGCCGACCGGGTCGGTCGAGAGGAGGTCCGAAATCACGAGGTCAGGGAACGGCGGGGACCGGCTTCCGGCGGTTGGAGGCGCGTGGGCGCAGCCCACAAAGGCCGCGAGCAGGAGGCAGGCACACAACGCATGGCAGACCCCGGCCGCCCCAGGGCGAGCCGACTCCGTCGCTTTCCGACGTCGACGGAGCCGGCCCTCGAAGACGGGTCTAGAAGACACGCCCCACCTGGGCGTGGAGCGTGAGCTGCGAGTGTTTTTCCACGGAGCCGGGCCCGAACGGGTTCTCGTTGGGGTTGGTGTTGTCGTTCGTCTGTTTGGCCGGCAGGGCGTATTCGACGCCCGTGTTGTACGTCCAGTCGCCTGCCTTGTAGCCGAACCCTGCCGTCAGATGATCGGTCACGATGGCGGGGAAGAGCGGGGTGAGCGTGTCGTCGGGCACGGGAGAGTTGGCGTGGTTGTACCCGAACCGCACGGCCCAGGCCGGAGCGGGGAGGAACTCGATACCCAGGGCGTACACCCACTGATCCTTCCAGTCCATGGCGAAGGGTATGGTCATCTTCTCGGGCGCACCCGCCGTATCGGGGTTTTTCACTTTGATCTTCACGGTCTTGACGGCGCTGGACCAGTCGATCCAGTTCACGTCGGCTGCGACCCGAACCCACGGTGCCACACGGTAGTTCACTCCCAGGCCCGCCTGCTGGGGCCAGTCGAACCCGGTCATCTTGGCGTCGTACTTCACCTTCGTGCCCAGGGTGGTGCTCGGACCCGTGGGCATGTTCGTGAAGTTGAGCGTCATCGTGCCGTGGTCGAACTCGAGATCGGTCGCTGTCAGGTAGGCGCCACCGACGCTCAGTTCGCCGAAGCGATACTGGAACCCGAAACGCCCTCCGTAGGAGAGAGCCCACATGTCCTTCATTTCCATGCCGGGAAACTGCACCTCCAACGTCGATGGGTCGGCGTCCAGGTTCATGAAGGCAGAGGTGTCAGGAAAGAATTTGAGCGCCGTCTGCGCATAGCCCAGGTTGAGGCTCGCACCGAGCCGGAACGACGGCGCCACCTGCCACGCCAGGGTGGGCGTCAGCTTGGCGAACATCACGTTCGTGTACGTGTCGTCCGTCCCGCCGAAGGGCGTGTTGAGGTCTTTGTACTCCGCCCCCATGCCTCCCTGGGCGAACAGCCCGATCCCCCAGGTCAGCGGCAGTCCCTTGATCGGCGACGAGAACGTGAGCAGTGGCAGCGGGAAGTACTTCTGCTCTGCCTTCTCGTCGTTGCCGAGGTTGTCCTCGTGTTGGAGGAACGGCATGAGGAGACTCAAGCCCCCGTCAAGCTCGGGGCTCGAGCACTCGCACAGCCCCGCGGGGTTGATGTTCATGGCCGAGGGATTGTCGACGCCTGCCAACGATGCGCCGCCCATGGACGACGACACGGCGCCGTAACCGATCATGTTCATGCCGTTGGTAGCGAGCGACGCTGTCGGCATGAGGCCGACGACCAGACAGGGGACAGCGAGTCCAAGAGCGCGTTTCCAGGGGCTGGGCATGGGAATCTCCTCGTGAAAAAGGTTACAAATAACGGCACCACGCGGGCCGTAGATCCGCTTCTCTCCCCCTCTGCAGAGGCCGAGGGCCGCGCCAGTTTCCCACGATCACGCGTCCCGGTTGTCTTCCTCATTGGCCGGTCGCCCCACAGCGCCGTCGACCGTGCGGTTGCGAGTCTCCAGCGACTCCCGCATGACTTCGCTGATGAGATCGAACGCCTGGAAGATCTTCCGGTTGGCAATGGAGTAATAGGCGTAGGAGCCTTCGCGGCGGGCGTTCACGATGCCCTTCGCGCGCATCAATGCGAGGTGCTGGGAGATGTTCGCTTGAGACCCGCCGATGTGGCTCACGATGTCCCCGACGGTCAGCTCTCCCTCGCGTAGGAGGTCGAGAATGTGCTGCCGTGTCGCGTTCGCGAGCGTCTTGCAGAGCTCGGAGTGCAGGCAGTAGAAGTCTTTCGAGTCCATTCCGCGCGAATCGTTTCCCGTAGCGACGTCTGGATATCCGCATGTACGGATATTAGGATACCCTTATGTACCCTTCACGAGCTCGTCGTGTCAAGGGCTTTTCGGTGGGTTCTCGTGACCGAGGGGACGGCGGGGGCCGTCAAGAACTCAGGGGCGGGACGTGCGAGGGAAACCGGCGCGGGGGTGGCGACGCGGACCATTGGGGCCGGGTCGGGGACATGCTCGGCCTGCAAGCCAAACAGGGGCCGCGTTTCTCTCTGCTGCCTCGCCGAGGCAGTGGGTCATCGTCCTCAGGTGATGCCGGAAGGAGCCGAGGGCGCAGCCGGTTCTGCCTGCGGTTGCTGCGCAGGTGCCCCGGAGATGCCGGACAGCTTGCCGAAGAAGAGCTTCGTCTTGAATGCGCCCACGGCCATGGCGATGGAGCAGACGTCCTGGAGTTCTGCGTCCGTCGCTCCCGCCTCCCTCGCACCTGCGAGGCTAAAGTCCGTTCAGGTGTCGCAGGCGGCGGCCAGCGAGGCCCCCAGGGCGACGAGGTGTTTGGTCTTCCGGTCGAGCGCGTCGGTGCCGTAGGTCGCGTCGAAGAACTCCTGGAACTTCGTCATAGGATCGGCCATCGTGCTCTCCTCCTGGATACAACGATCCGGGTGCAACCCTGCGGCGGCAGATGTTCTCAGGGTGACGACGAAGAGGTCGCGAGGGAGGCTCCCCTCCTCGACCCTGGAGATCTCGACGACGTCGTAGCCCGAAGCGAGCCGTCGGATCTTCTCCTCGCTGAAGAAGTGGACGACGAAGCCGCCCACGTCGTAGATCTCCTCTCCCCGATGGACCCCCGCGCGGTAGTGTTTGTCGAAGGTGCTACGGACCGAGAAGAGATTCAGCCCCCCGGGCCGGAGCACTCTTCGGATCTCACCGAGAGCGAAGGCGATCTCCTCGGTCGTCAGCTCCATGCACAGGAGCATGTGCGAGAAACAGCCGTCGAAGGTGCCGTCCGCGAAGGGAAGAGGCTGGCGCAGATCGTGGATTCGGGCGGTCACGCGGGACGAAACTCCGGCCGCGCGAGCGATCGCGGCCACCGTCTCCACGGCGGTCGGCGAGTAGTCGAGCGCGGTCACGCGAAGCCCGCTTTGCGCAAAGAAGAACGTGTCGCGCCCCTGTCCGCAGCCGAGCTCCAAGACGGTCTCGACCCCCTCCGCCTGAAAGCGTGCCAGAGCCGACCGGGCAACTTCACTCGGGCCTTCGCCGAAGAATGCCGCGTCGGCGGCGTAGACCCGGCTCCAGTGGGAGCGTTGATCCTCCGTGTACTCGATTCCGACGTGGTTCATGTGGTTCTCCGGGGTGTTCCACCTTCTGAGGTGGGGCTATTGCCGGGCGGACGCGTCCGCAGCGGGGTCGGGAAGCCCATTCCACCGGGCTATCCACACCCACGCCGCTGCGATCGAGACGGTCGTAAGGGCCGCCAACAGGGGTTTTGCGAACGGAAGGAACCGAGCGCCGAAGAGGTTCAGCCAGACCACGAGCATGGGCGAGCCGCAGCAGCCGATCAGGTAGCAGCCGGCCACGGCGAGTATCCCGGCGAACGTCGCGCCGCCGACGGCGAATCGACCCGCGGAGCAATAGCGGTTGCGGAGGTACCGCCGAAAGGAAACCGACGCGAAGGCCATGGACAACCCGTAGGAGTAGCTCAGCCAGTAGCTCTGGCTCTCACGATACCGGCCGAACCACGTACGATCGTCGGGCAACAGGGCCCACCTCGCCTGGGCCGGATCCTGCTCGGGGAAGAGGCCAAGCCAGACGAAGTGAAGGGCGACGGTCGCCGCGAAGACGCCAAGCGGCAAGAGACTTTCCTTCGCCAGGCGCGGAAGTCGGTTCACTCGCCTGGCACCTTCTCCAGGGACTTCGCGACGAACTCCAGCTTCTCTCCTGACTTCCGAATCTCCCCGTCCAGCCGTACGAGGCTCTTCACGTCCGGCATGGCGCCGCCCCAGCGCACGGGCAGAACCATGTCGGCGCAGGTGACGCGGCCGCACTTCTTGAACTCCGCGGCGTCCATGAGCCCGAGTTGCTGCTCCTTCGGGAAGACTTTGCTCACCACGCCCTCGACGCGGATCGGGCCTTTGTGCTTGTCGACCTCGCGCATGAGCGTGGAGACCTCCAGGATGGTCCCGGCCTTGGCCGCCGGGGCCGGTGTCTTCTCCACGCCGCCGACAACCGCGGCAGGAGCCAGCAGGGCGATGCAGACCGCAAGAGTCCAGGGTTTCATGCGAATACCTCCGCGGATGTGGGCGTCTTCAATTGCACCGGTTCGGGCGGGATCACTCGGGCCGTGTTGCCGAGTGTGCTCCCGGACGGGCGACCGCTCAAGGGGTTGTGCCCTTCATCGCCCGAGGGCCGAAGGCTCGTGCCAGCCTCTCCATCCCGTCGGGCAGCCCGGCAACATGCCTTCCTTACCGCAGCGGTCGAGGCCCCCGGAGCGCCTCCAGGGAGCATCTGCTCGAGCAGAATGTGTTGGTCCTGACCCTCCCCCGATTTGGTGGACACACCGAAAAGCAGGGATAGTGGTCTCGGGAGTGTGTCTTGGGAGAACAGAGAAGAACGCACACGCGGGAGGTCAAGGTCGAGGCGGTCCGGCTGGTGACCGAGGGAGGGCACAAGCCCTCGGAGTTCGCCGGGGATTTCCTGGGCCGCCCACAAGCTCAGGTTCGCCGCCAAGAATGGCGAGAAGAACAGAGCGGTATTTGAGGAGTATGAAGAACCGTGCGATTTGCCTGCCGAACGATTGGGAAGAGTCATGGGAGAACACGTTGGATGGTGTGTTGAAGCCCGGCTTGCTTCCGTGAAGAGTCCAAGCTACCCTGACGGTCACAATCCAAGAGGGGATGGAGTCCCCCTCGGAAACCGCCCACGCCCGGGCTGATGACTCCTGCCGCGTGCCAAGCTGCGCGGTGGGAGCGAGGCAGGAGCCGACCCACCGCCCGGTGGGTTTTTTTTGTGCCCCGAGTCCCGCCGTCGATCGCCAAGGGGAGGGCCCGAGTGGCCACAGATTCCCAGCTCGACACCTTGCGGAGGATCTGCGCTGTGTTCGCCCTGGAGTCTCTTCGCCCGCGCCTCGACGCGGCGGCCGAGTCGGCCCGGGCCGGCGGCCTCGTCGACCTGGCGATACTCGGGCAGTTCAAGGCGGGGAAGAGCTCGCTGCTGAACGCGCTGCTCGGGCAGGACGTGCTTCCCGTAGGCGTGCTGCCCGCCACCGCGGTCGTGACGCGGCTCGGGTACGGGCCGCAGCCGCGGGCCACTGTCCGCCGCCTGTCCGGGGAGTCCTTCGACGTCCCCCTTTCACGACTCGCCGAGTTCGTCACGGAGCAGGAGAATCCGGAGAACGCAAAGGAAGTTGCGCTTGTCGACGTGGAGCTTCCGGCTCTCCATACGCCGGCCTGCGCTTCGTCGACACGCCGGGGCTCGGCAGCGCCTTTGTCCACAACACTCGGGTTTCGTTTCACTGGCTCCCCCATGTGGGGGGGGCGCTCGTGGCCGTGAGCGCGAGCCATCCTCTGTCCGAGCAGGACCTTGATCTGATCTGCGAGGTCTCCCGACACACCCCCGAGGTGGCGATCATCCTCACCAAGGCCGATCTCGTCTCTGAGCCCGACCTCGCCGCCATCGTTTCATTTGTTCGACACCAGATCTTCCGCCAGGCGCCCCGAAACCTCTCTATCCTTCCGTTCTCCGTCCTGCAAGCGTTCGAGCCACTCCAAAGCCGATTCCGGGAGTATCTGAGGGACCGGTTCGTCGACGGCCGGGAGGAGCGCTTCGAGACGATCGTGGGCCACAAAGTGAGGACCCTCGCCACCGAGGCCTGGGCGTACCTCGACCTCGCCCTTGTCTCCGCGACCGCGGAGGACTCCGCGCGGCGAGACCTCCGAGAGGCCCTGTCCCGCGAGCGCCGGGAAGGTGGTGCGGTGCGGGGAGAGGTGCGAGTCCTCATCCGAGACCTGGAGACCCAGGCGCGCACCGCTGCGTCCGAGCGTTTTCACGCCTATCGCGGCGAAGTGACGATCGCGCTGCGCCGGCGACTGGAGAACGCTTCTCCAGCCTGGAAGGGGAACCTGGCCGACACCACGCGTCGCTTTCAGTCCTGGCTCGCCGAGGCGCTGTCTGAGGAGCTCTCCCGGGCCTCCGGCCGTGGCGGGGAGTCTCTTCTCCATTTCCTGGACGACGCGCTGGCGCAGGCGCACCGGGCGGTGCGAGGGTTCCAGGGTCGGCTCGCCCACGAGATCCGGCGCTCCCTCGGCGTCTCGTTCGAGGGAGCCCGCTTCCACGCCCAGGTCGCCGAACCCGCGCGACCCGACATCCGGATCGGGAAGACCTTCGACACCAACGTGGACCTCCTCTGGTTCGCGATTCCCATGCCCCTCGTCCGGTCGTGGGTGCAGCGGCACTTCGAGAAGCTCGTCTCCTGGGAGGCGGAGAAGAATCTTTCCCGGCTGGCGGCCCAGTGGGCCGAGGCCGTGAGCGCTTCGTTGGAGGGGCTCGCGGCCCAGACGCTGGACTTCATGGAGAACGAGCTGTCGAGCATCGGAGCCCTGGTATCGGGCGCGAGCGACCGGAAGGGAGAGATCCGCAGCGCGCTCGGCGAGTTGGAGGCGTTGGGTCGCGGTGTGTCCGGAGAGGGGATCGATTCGTTGAGCGGCACGACGAGGACGCCGTCTCGGGATCGTTTGGATGCTACGCCCGCGTGAGTCGGGTCTGGCGTGTGGCGAGGCAACAACAACTTTCTCAGGGAGGAACCCCATGAACCCGTCCATCTCATCGGTACGCGCCCTGGAGATCTTGGACTCCCGGGGAAATCCCACGGTTCGGGTCTTCGTTACCCTGTCGAACGGCCTCCGTGCGGCGAGCTCGGTCCCGTCCGGGGCCTCGACGGGGGAACACGAGGCCGTGGAGCTGCGCGACGGGGACGGCGACCGCTACGGGGGGAAGGGGGTGCTCCGGGCGGTTGCCCACGTGAACGAGACGATTGGGCCGGCGCTCCTCGGCAAGAACCCCCTGCGCCAGGCCGAGATCGACCGCCTGCTGATCGACCTCGACGGCACTCGGAACAAGGGCAAGCTCGGGGCCAACGCCCTCCTCGGGGCTTCCATGGCGGTGGCGCGGGCGGCGGCCAAGGCCGCGAGCATCCCCCTCTATGCATACCTGGGGGGCCCCGGAGCGGTCCGACTCCCGGTTCCCATGATGAACATCTTGAACGGCGGCATGCACGCCGACAACAGCGTGGACTTTCAGGAGTTCATGGTGATGCCCTTAGGAGCCCCCTCCTTTGCGGAGGCCCTGCGTTGGGGCGCCGAGACCTTCCACGCGTTGAAGCGCATCCTCAAGGGAATGAGCCTCGCCACGAACGTGGGCGACGAGGGCGGGTTCGCGCCCAACCTCCGGAGCAACGAGGAGGCATGCGAGGTGATCGTGGCGGCCATCGAGGCCGCCGGCTACCGCCCCGGCAAGGACATCGCCATCGCGATGGATCCCGCCGCCAGCTCGTTCTTTCGGGAGGGGGAGTACGACCTCGCGAAGTCGGGCCAGGGAAGGAAGTCGAGCTTCGACATGACGGCGCTCTACGAGAAGTGGATCGGCAAGTACCCTATCGTGTCCATCGAGGATGGTCTTGCCGAGAACGACTGGGAGGGGTTCCGGGAGCAGACCGAGGCCCTCGGCAAGAAGATCCAGATCGTCGGAGACGACCTCTACGTGACCAACACGACGTTCATCGAGCGGGGGATTCAAGAGAAAGCCACGAACGCGGTGCTCATCAAGCTCAACCAGATTGGAACCGTCACCGAGACCCTGGAGGCGATCCACCTCTGCCGGAAGGCCGGCTGGGGCTTCGTCGTCTCCCACCGCTCGGGAGAGACCGAGGACACGTTCCTTGCCGACTTCGCCGTCGCCATGGGAGGCGGGCAGATCAAGACGGGCTCGGCCTGCCGCAGCGAACGAATCGCGAAGTACAACCGGCTCCTGGAGATCGAGGCCGAGCTCGGAACGACGGCGGTCTTCGAGAGCCCGTTTTCGGCCGGCCGGCGATGAGCGAGGGGATCCACTTCGAGACCACGGAGTTCGCCAGCACGTTTCTCGACCCTCGGCGAGAGTTCGAGCCGACCGTCGAACGAATTCAGGTACGTCTCGACCCGCTGACCGGGCGGTCCGTGCATCTCGCGCACTTCGGCGCGATCCAGCCGCAGAGGCTGGACCTGGAGTCGTACGGACGTGCCGAGGTCAAGGGATTCTGCCCTTTTTGCCCTGAGCACCGGCATCGTGCGACCCCGCGATTTCCCGCGGACGTCCTTCCGGAGGGCAGGCTCGTGGCGGGCGAGACCCTTCTCGTGCCCAACCTGTTCCCCTACGACGCGTTCAGCGCCGTGGCGATCATGACCCATGAGCATGTGGTCCCGCTGGAGGGTTTCACCGGGGGCATCCTGGAAGATGCCTTCTCCACTGGGCTCAAGTTCCTGAGGGTCGTCCGCTCGCTTCCTGGTGCGCCGGCTCACGCCCTCATGGCCTGGAATTACATGCCGCCTTCCGGAGGGGGCTTGATTCACCCCCACCAACAGTACTTCGTCACGGGCCACCCGGGGAACCGCTACACAGAGGAACTGCGGGCGTGCTTGATGTTCGACCAGCGGCACGGGAAGGACTACTGGTCAGAGCTCCTCCGGGAGGAGGCCCGCCGGGGGGAGCGCTACGTGGCCGAAGTCGGTGGGTCCCATTGGCTCGCCTCGTTCGCGCCCATTGGCGTCCTGGGGGATCTCGTCTGCGTCTTCCCGGGCGTCTTCGGCCTGGGGGACTTCACCGGAAAGCACGTGGCTTCCCTGGTCGAGGGGCTCAACTGCCTCTTTCGCTACTTCTCCGACGCGGGCATTCACAGCTTCAACGCGTCGCTCTTCTTCGGGCAAGAAGGCCGGAAGACCTTCTCGGCGCAGTTTCGCATCGCGCCCAGGACCTTCTTGAACACGAGGGACTATGCTTCCGACCTGAACTTCTTCCAGGCCGTCCTCCACCAGCCGGTGAGCGTGGTCCGCCCCGAGGATCTGGCGAGAGAAGTGCGACCCTACTTCGATGTTGGGAGGAGAGGAGAATGACGCGGATCGTCCTGGTTCGTCACGGCCAGACCGAATGGAACCGGGTGGAGCGTTTTCGGGGGCTCTTCGACGTGCCCTTGAACGAGGCCGGCGTGGCGCAGGCCGAGGCGACCGGGCGTCGAGTCGCCTCCGAATTCAAGCCCGCAGCGGTGTATTCGAGCGTTCTCGCCCGGGCCGCCCGCACCGCGGAAGCGGTTGCAGGGCACTTCGGGCTGCCCGTCGATTTCCACAGGGGGCTTGCCGACATCGACTACGGCCAGTGGCAGGGGCTCGCGCCCGAGGAAGCCAGGGAGCGCTGGCCGGTCGAGGCGGAGGCGTGGTACGGCGCGCCCCATGAGGCTGTGATTCCCGGAGGAGAGACACTGGCCGAGGTGCGGGCTCGGGCCCTGGCCGCCGTGGCGGAGGTGGTGGCTCGCCATCCGGGTGAGACGCTCGTCCTGGTGAGCCACACGGTGGTGAACCGCCTCATCCTCCTGGGTATACTGGGGCTTGGCAACGAACGGTTCTGGCGCCTCCGTCAGGACACCTGCGCCATCAAAGTGTTCGAGGCCCTCGATGGGGACTTCACTCTGGTGAGCTTGAATGACACCTGCCACCTGCGCTTCTCCGGAGAGGTGACGCCGTGAAGCTCCAAGGTGAGAACGTCATGCTTCGGATCTTCGTCGACACGTTTCAGAAGTGGCACCATCGGCCGATCTACGAGGCCATCGTGGAACGGGCCCACGCTGAGCACCTCGCCGGGGCGACCGTTCTGGCCGCCCTGGAGGGCTTCGGCCAGAACGGACATCTGCTCAAGCAGAGCCCGTGGCGCCTCTCGGGTGATCGGGAGGTGATCGTGGAGGTCGTCGATACTCCCGAGAAGATCGACGGCTTCCTGGCGGGGATCGAGCCCCTCTTGGAAAACGCGGTGGTCACCCTGGAACGCGCCCACGTGGTGTTTTACCGCCCCGGAAAGGAGAAGCCATGACGATCCCGGAGGAAGGAACGCTTCTTCGCATCTTCGTCGGCGAGTCCGACCGGCTCGGCGGCAAGACCCTCTATGAGGCGATCGTGCTCAAGGCCCGGGAGCTTCACCTGGCCGGCGCCACCGTCCTTCGCGGCATCATGGGCTACGGAAAACACAGCCGGGTGCACACGACGAAGTGGGAGGCGCTGTCCTTAGACCTTCCCATCGTCATCGAGATCGTGGACTCCGAGGACAAGATCCACGCCTTCATGCCCCATGTGGATGCGATGGTGGCGGAGGGGCTGGTGACCCTGGAGAAGGTCAAGGTGATCAAGTACGCGGCGCGGCCCAAAGAGGAGACAGGGGGATGAAGTTGCTTCTACCGTATCTCTGGGTCGGCCTCGGCGGCTTCTTGGGGGCCAACGCCCGCTTCGTCGCCACGAACCTCGCCCGAAAGCTCCTGGGCATTGGCTTCCCCTACGGAACCTTCGCGATCAACGTGACCGGGTCGTTTCTCCTGGGGGTGATCCTGACCCTCCTGGGGCAGCGTGCACTGCCCCACAGCAACGAGATCCGCCTCGCCGTCGCGGTGGGCTTCCTCGGGGCCTACACGACGTTTTCCACGTTCGAGTTCGAATGCCACGCCCTCTTGGAAGACGGTGAGTGGGCGTTGGCTCTCCTCAACATGTTCGGGAGCCTTTTTCTTGGCCTGCTCGCGGTGCGCCTCGGGATGGTGCTGGCAAGGCAGTGGTCGTAATACCCTCGGGCCATGTTCCACGCGCCAGAGCGGTTAGGCCGGTACTGGAGTTACCTCACGGATGACGAGCTCTTGGAAGGCTGTTGGAGCTCAATCTGAAGCGGGCCGGCGGGTAATTGCGTGGCGTCCTGCCTGCGTCGCCGCAGGGGAGTGCGGTTTCTGGGGCATCCGCGGCGCTTCCCCAGCAATTCCGGCGCGAGCCGGTCAATCGGCTTGAGAGGCAAACCCATGAGGTACCGTGTTCGGCTCGTCCACACAGAGGAAGGGGTATCCGTGTCGTGCCCGGGTCTTCTCGGCTGTTGGTCGCAGGGCAAGACCGAAGAGGAGGCGCTCGAGAACATCCAGGACGCCATCCACGAGTACCTCTCGACGGCGGAATGCCTGGTCCGCGAGGAGGAGGCTCGCTACGTGGACGTTGGGTGAGGGCGTGTCATGGGTGGGGTCCCGGGCATCGAGCACCACAAGGCCGTCCGGGCCCTTGAGCGAACCGGGTTCTGAGCCGCCAGACAGGGAAAGCACATCACGATGACAAACGGCGAGCGCATCATCACGATCCCCCCGGCCGACCCAATCCATGCATACACGATGGCGGGCATACTGAAATACGCAGGAATCACCGCGGTGTGGCCGTTCTGCGACTACCGCACCGGCCCAACCCAGAAGACCTGTCCTGCGTTCTCGAGACGCTGATTTCCGGACTCTCTCGACGAAACCTCGTGGGGAGGCTCTGGATTGTGGAGAAGGGCCGAATTTCGAGAACATCAGACCGCGGATGACGCGGACGCTCTTGTGCCCGACTGATCTCGCCTTGATTCGCTTGGGCGCATATTCTCGTTGACACCGCCCGCCACCATTCATTACCATCCAGGCATGAAGCTGACCCGGACCGATCCGAAAGACCCCAAGGCCCTCGCCTGGCGGGCCGAGATCCTCAAGGCCATGGCGCAGCCCACGCGGCTTGCGATTCTCGAGTTCCTTCGAGGTGGTGAAGAGTGTGTGTGCCGCATCTTCCCGGCCATTGGGGGCAATCAGCCGAACATCTCCAAGCACCTGAATCTGATGAAAAAAGCCGGCGTCTTGGAGTCCCGGCAGGAAGGCACCATGACCTTCTACTGGATCAAGGACACCCGCGTGTTCGAGATCCTGGATCTGGTTGACGAGATGATGCGCCGGGAGACGAGGGAGCGCCTGAAGGCGGTGGGCTAAGGGCCCCTTTTTTTGTCGGGAATGATTACCAGTTGGTCATATAGTGGAGAACCCAATGGAGCAGCGAGCCCTGAAGGGTATTGCCCGGACCGCCTGGGGCCTCGCGGGAGCTTTCCTCCTGATCGCGGCGACTGCCGCATCCAATCCCACGCTGCTCTTCCTCACCACGACGGCTGAGTGCAGCTGCACGCTGGACCGCTGCACCGTGGGACGGCAGGAGATCGACAAGTTCCTGCGCGCGGTGCCCGCGAAGTGCAGCCTCCAGGTGATCGACGTGAGCAAGGTGCCCGAGGCCACGAAGACCTACAGGACGCTGGTGCTCCCCACGGCCATCCTGCGGGGGCCCACGGGCATCCAGATCGCCCGGTTCGACGGGTTCTTCACGGAGGCTGACCTCTTGGGCGCCTGGACCCGCCACCTCTCGGCCAAGGAGAAGAAACCGTGAAGAGGGCTCTCGGCATCGGGTTTCTCGCGGCGGTCTCGGCGGTGGGGGTTCTGGCCCTGTGGACCCTCGGAGTCGAGAACGTCACCGACCGGGCGTTCGCCACGTCAGCCTCGTCGGCGCCGGCCGCATCCAAGCCGCTCGCTCCTGGGCAGAAGGTCACCTTTCTCGAGCTCGGCAGTGTCGGCTGCAAGCCCTGCGAGGCAATGAAGCCGGTCATGGCCGCGGTGCGAGAGAGGTACGGCAAGCAGGTGGCGGTCACCTTCCACGACGTGAAGGTCAACCGCTCCATCGCCAGAGACTGGGGGATTCGCCTGATCCCGACCCAGATCTTCCTCGACCCGGAAGGCAACGAGGTCTTCCGCCACGAGGGTTTTTTCGCCCTGGGAGACGTGGAAGCCATCCTGCAGAAGCTCGGCGTGCGCTAGCCCGATGCGCTCGGGCCTGCTTTTCGTCGGGGTGCCTACGGACCTGGAACACGCTCTGCGACTCGACGCATGGGCCGAGCCGGAAAGGAAGTGACCGATGCCTCACGTGGTCAGCCTGAGCGACGCCGACTGGGGGGAAGTGCGGGTGATCCTGATGGACAAGGATGGAAGAGCGGCCCTTCAGTTCCTCAAAGAGAAGGTCGCGAGACCCATCGAGCAGAGCCTGAGCAAGGCCCTGGACGTGAGCAAAGGGCACGTGTGACGGCGAGGAGGCTGGAATGCTCGGCGGCTGGGAAGCTCAAGAAGGCAAACGTCGAAAATCTTGGCTTGGGATCGCGACCGTCACCCTCGCGCTCTGTTGGTCCGGGTGGAGCCACGCCGCCGATCTGCTGGGCGAGCAGGCCCGCCAGGCGAAGAAGCCGTTCGTCGTGGACTTCGGCATGAACCGGTGCGGCCAGTGCATCGAGCAGGGCAAGGTTATGGACCGGCTCAAGATCACCCTGGGCGATCGGCTCCTCACGCGGTTCGTCCACATCGGCAAGGAGGAGGTTCTCGCCGAGGCCTACAAGGTCCTCCTCATCCCGACGATCGTGATCTTCGACGCCCAGGGCCGGGAGGTCTTTCGAAACGTGGGGCTGATGAGGTACGAGATTATCGAGGAAAAGCTCAAGGAACTTCAGCTCTTGTAGGGCGGGGCTTGCCCCGCCGTCTTGGCTTCGATGTGGTGTCGGGGCAAGCCCCGACCTACGACACGAACACACGGAACCGGGAATATGATTCAAGGCCTTCTCGACAACGCCGAGACTCTTGTCACCACGAACCCCTGGCTCGCCTTCGTAGCGGTGTTCGTCGGGGGGGCGCTGACGGCCTCGAACCCCTGCGTGCTCGCCATGATCCCCCTCGTGATCGGGTTCGTCGGAGGCTACGACGGCATCTCGGGGTGGAGGAAGTCCTTCAGATTCTCTTTGATCTTCGTCTTCGGCCTCGCCGTCAGCTTCACGATCATGGGCGTGATTGCGATCACGCTGGGCCGGCTCTTCGGCGACGTGGGGAGCTTCTGGCCCTGGATCATCGCCGTGGTCTGTCTCGCCATGGCGGCGCACCTCTGGGATCTGTGGACGTTCTCCATGCCCGAGCGTCTCACGCGCTATCGGCCCAGGCACGCCGGTGCCCTTGGGGCTGTCACTCTCGGGATGCTCTTCGGGCTCGTCTCGGCCCCCTGTGCTGCGCCGATCCTGGTGGTCGTCCTCACCTACATCGCCTCCAAGGGGAACCTGCCCTACGGACTCGCCCTTCTTTGGACCTACGCCGTGGGCCACTGTGTGCTCATCGTCGTGGCGGGCACCTCCATGGGTGTGGCCAAGCACCTCATCGCGTCGAAGGGCCTCGGCCGCGCGAACCTCGTCTTCAAGCGCGCGGCGGGCGTTCTGATCGCCCTGGTGGGCGTCTACATCCTTTACACCAGCACTTGAACCAGCCGCCTTGCGCGGCACTTCGTAGAAGGAGGATCCCATGTTGGATCCCGAGCTGTTGGCCTTCGGGCAGAAGTTCCACGGACACAAATGCCCAGCCATGCCCATGGGGCTTCGCACTGGCCTCGCGGCCATGAAGGCCCTGGGGGTTGATCACGCCCCAGACGGCCAGCTCATGGCTCTGATCGAGATCGACGAGGACCACTGTGCCACCTGCTGGGCGGACGGCGTCCAGGTGGCCACAGGCTGCACGCTCGGCAAGGGCAATATCCGCAAGCTCAATTACGGCAAGTGGGGCCTCACACTCATCGACAAGAAGACCCAGCGCGCTGTTCGCGTGGTTCCCAAGGCCGAGGCCATGATGAAGAACAAACAGTCCAAGTTCATGGAGCTTCGCAGCTCGGGCATGCCGGCTTCCCAGGTGCCGGCCGAGATCTCCGACCCGCTCGTCCAGATGGTCTCCAACGCCCCGGACGAGATGCTCCTGAGCATCGGCCCAGTCGAGCCCCACGCCTGGGTGGACGCTTTCCACACCTTCGACTCGGTCCTCTGCGGCGCGTGCGGTGAGATGGTCGTGGAGCGAAACGCCCGGCTCAAGGCCGGGAAGACCGTCTGCAAGCCCTGCTCGGGCTACGAGAAGTAGAGCCGGCCGACGATGTCCACGAGTGCGGTTCCCTTGACCGCAGCGGGCCCGAATGCGGAGACGACTCTTCCGCGGCTCGTGCTCGAGCTCCTGAAGCTTGGCGCTATGGGCTTCGGCGGGGGAATGGCCGTCATCGCCCTCATGGAGCGGGATCTCGTCCAGGAGCGCAAGCTCCTCGGTACGGAGGAGTTCCTGCACGGCGTGGGGCTGGGGCAGTTGCTTGGCCCCTTTGCGGTGAACACCTCGTTCTTCGTCGGACACCGTCTCTTCGGGCCGACCGGCGGAGTGCTCTGCGCGGCGGCGTTCCTGGCTCCGTCGGTCCTGCTGGTCATCGGACTCTCGTGGCTGTACTCTGCCTTTCACAGCATTCCGGCTCTCCAGAGTGCGATTGCCGGCGTAGGTCCCGTGGTGATCGCCCTGATCCTCTCGGCGGCCTGGTCCATGGG
Organism: Deltaproteobacteria bacterium; assembly: GCA_016214985.1. GTDB lineage: Bacteria > Desulfobacterota > Deferrisomatia > Deferrisomatales > JACRMM01 > JACRMM01. The sequence continues at coordinate 64,836 of JACRMM010000058.1, forward strand.
AAAGAAGGCGCTTCGATCCGGCCCGGCCGTGGCGCTCGCCGCGGCCGCCTTTGGCGCGAGCTTCCTCAGGATCAGCCCGGTCTACGTTCTGACCGCGGCGGGAGTTCTCGGGCTCGTCTTGGGTACCGGACGATGGGGCGGCAGGGGGACGCCGGAGAAGGCTATCGCCGGGGGGTCGCCCGGGCCGAAGGCCGGCGCTCCCAGTGCGGCTGCGGTCGTCCCCATGGCCGTGCCGGCAGTGGTCTCCACGCCCCTGGGCGCCGTAGCCCTCACCTTTCTCAAGCTGGGCCTCGTCTTCTTCGGCGGAGGCTTCGTTCTGATCCCCCTCCTCCACCAGCGTCTGGTGGTCGATCTCCACTGGCTGACCTCGCAGCAGTTCCTGGACGGCGTGGCCATCAGCAACCTCACGCCCGGCCCGATCGCGGTCCTGGCGACCTTTGTGGGGTACCACGTGCAGGGCGTGGTCGGCGCCCTGGTGGCCACTGGAGCGCTCTTCCTACCAGCCACGGTGCTGATGATGATCCTGTGCAAGGGGTACGGCCGGTTCAAGGAGGCGCGGCGCGCCAAGGACTTCCTGTCGGGGGTCACTCCGGCGGTGGCGGGCCTGGTGGCTGGGGCGGCCTTCGCGTTGGGGCCCGGAGCTCTCCGGGGTCCGGCCGCTTGGTGTCTCTTGGCGGTTTCGCTGCTTCTCCTGATCCGGAAGAACTGGCATCCGGCCTTCGTGCTCGGCGTCGGCGCGCTTCTCGGGGCCGGGGGGTGGGTATGAAGGCGAGGCGGTGATCCGGGCGCGAAAGCCGGCATCGACGAGCGCCCAAGAAGATCTCCGAATGAGATCTCAACCACCGGAGGCGAACCCATGAAGATCGAGATTCTCGGAACCGGCTGCACCAAATGCAACAAGCTCTACGAGGCGACGAAGGAGGCGGTGCAGAAGGTCGGCGTGGACGCGGACGTCTCCAAGGTCGAGGACCTCGCCCAGATCATGAAGTACGGCGTCCTGATGACGCCGGCCCTGGTGGTCGACGGCGAGGTGAAGGTCTCCGGGAAGGTTCCCTCGCCCCAGGAGATCGCTGCAATGCTTTGCTGAGGAACTCGCGCCGCGGCGCATTGGGTGACGCATAGGAGCCGCCCATGCTTGAAGAGCTCTTCCGATCTCAGCGTGAAACGGTCTACGACCAAGTGCTCCGGATCGTTCGCGATCCGACCGAAGCGGCAGACCTTACGCAGGAGGTCTTTGTGAAGGCCCACCGACGGGCGGACACACTCCGGGATCCAGACGCGGCCCTGGGCTGGCTCCTTCGGATCGCGGAGCGGGTGTGCCTCGACTGGCTGCGCCAGCGGAAGGGCGGTGCCGCGCGCGAGGTGGAGGCGGACGGGAGCGAGCTCGCCGACGACCGGGCGCCCTCCGGCCTGGAAACCATCCAGCGGCAGGAGATGAGCTCCTGCACGCAGCACTACCTGGAGAGGCTGAGCCCCTCCTACCGAGAGGTTCTCGCCCTCCACGACGTCGAAGGCAGAACGGCCTCCGAAGTGGCCGCCCTGCTCGGGATCACACTGGGAGCCGTCAAAATCCGGCTCCATCGCGCCCGGCAGCGGCTTCGCAGGGAGTTGCAGTGTGCGTGCACCTTCTCGCGTGACGAGCGCGGCGTCTTCGTGTGCGAGCCGAAGCCGGCGAACCGCCCGAATAGTATCCTTTCCGAGTCGCCTCTCGTCCTTGGGGAAAGTGGTGAGACCGACCACGGTGCCTCGCCCCAACCCCAACGCGAGAGGAGAGCCCCATGCTGACCCAGAAGGAGAAGGAACTCATCGCCGTCGGCGCGTCCGTGGCCTCGGGCTGCGAGCCGTGCACTGCCCACCACGTGAAGGCAGCCCGCGAAGCAGGAGCGTCGGACGAGGAGCTTCGTGGCGCAGTGGACGCGGCGCTGGAGGTGCGAGGCCGGGCTACCGGCCGGATGGCGGGGGTGGCGGCGCGCGAGCTCGGCCGGGCCGCGCCCATGCCAGGGTGCTCGGGTCTGGAGGGCCTGGGTCGCGTCGAGGCCCTGGTCTGTGCCGCCGCGGCGCTGGCCGCCAACTGCGGAGCCGGAGTCCCCGGCTTCCTGGCGGCCGCCGCGCGATCCGGCGCCACCGAGCGCCAGGCCCAGGTCGCCCTCGGCATCGCCCGACAGATCAACAAGGTCGCGGCGGAGAAGGCGGAGGCCGAGGCCTCCGGGGGGGATCAAGAGCGGAACCCGTCCCAGGCGTGCGGCTGTGCAGGCGTGACGGCGCCGTCCGCCTGCTGCTCCTGAGGAACGCATCCTCGGGGGCTCCGGCAGGACCCCCGAGGATCCCCGGCGGCAACTTGGCGTTGGCCAAGGACAGAAGGCAATGGATGCGACCGTGACGATCTATCTGGACCACGATGCCACGACGCCCCCCGACCCGGCGGTGGTCGGGGCGGTGGCTTGGGCGATGGCAGAGGTGCCCGGGAATCCGTCCACCCTTTCCGAGGCCGGGCGACGGGCGAAGGAACTCTTGGACGCGTCCCGCGCCCGGGTCGCACGACTCGGTGGACCGCAAGACCCGGTCGAGGCGGTCTTCACCTCGGGAGTTACCGAGGGGGACAACGTGGCCCTCTCCGGCGCCTGCCGCGCACTCGCGAAGAAGGGCGAGGGTGCCGGGTTCAAGATCCCGCCGGAGTTTCTGGCATAGGCAGGCGTTTTGTGGGCCGAAAAGCGTTCGTCGGGAGCATCCAGGTCTTGAAGATCGTGGAGGCGGTGGGAGCTCCGCGCGGCGCATGACCTGGAGGAGACCCGCCCCGTTCCCAACCCGTTTCGGAGGAGTCGGTCATGGAAGGATTTCTGGAGTTTAGCCACGACAAGTTCCTCTTTCGCGTGAAGGAAGGCTACCGGTACAGCGGCGACGACTTCTGGGCGGACGTCCAGGGCGACGTCGCCGTCGTTGGGATCGCCGACTTCCTCCAGAAAGCCCGGGGCGACGTGGCCTTCCTGGAGATGGCGGAGCCCGGTGTCACGGTGACTGCGGGCCAGGAGGCCGGGACGGTCGAGACGATCAAGGCGACGTTCGGGATCCTCTGCCCCGTGGCCGGCACGATCGTCGAGGTCAACCCGGAGCTCGAGGCGAGCCCCTTCCTCTTGAACGAGGACCCCTACGGCGCCGGCTGGATCTACAAGGTGCGGCTCGCCGAGGGGGAACGGGGGGAGGCGCTGCTCGCGGCGGACTCCTACCTGGAAGTCATGAAGGGGAAGGTCCTCGAGGAGGCGAACAAGCGATGAACACCGACGACAGGAGAGTCGTGGTGCTGCCGTGCAGCGGGATCGGGAAGGTCTTCGGGGCTCTCGCCCGTGAGACCGCGTACGAGGTCGTGGAGCATGTGCGCCCGGGCGTGACCGAGCTCACCTGCCTTCCCCTCCTGGTCGTGGAGGACGCCGAGGCGCTGGCCCTGGTGAAAGGGAACCCGGTCATTACCATCGACGGCTGCCAGAAGGAGTGCGCCAAGAAGAGCCTGGAAGCCCAAGGGGCCCAGGCGGCCCGACATCTCCAAGCCATCGACTTCTACAAGGCCCACAAGGAGCTCAAGCCCGAGGGGGTTGCGGAGCTCGACGACACGGGGCGAAAGCTTGCCGCACTTGCGGCCGCGGACATCGGAGCACTGGTGGACGAGTGCCTCGCGCAGGAGGGCGTCCCATGCTGAACATCGCCGTCACGAAGGTAGGCGTCGTTTCGTGCAGTGGCGAAGAGCTTGCCGAAGGCACGGTGTCCCGCCTGGCCTGCCGGGAGGTCCTCGATGCGCTCCGGCCCCACGAGACGGTGACCATCTGTCTGCCGCTCTTCATCGCCGGGGGCGAGGAGGAACGCCGCTTCGCCGCGACCTTCCCCACGATCACCGTGGACGGCTGCGAAAAGCGCTGCGCCCAGCGCGGGACGGAGAAGCTCTCGGGCAAGCCGGCGAAGGCCCTGGTCGTCACCGAGATTCTGGCAGAGCGAGGGCTCGCCGTCCCAACCCGCCGCCGAAACCTGGAAGACGCGGACAGGGCGGCGGCCCACGCGGTGGCCGAGGAGATCGCGAAGGCGGTGGACGAAGTCCTGAACGCTTGAGAGGAGCGCAGCGATGGCGACGTACGGAAACCGGGTCGAGTGGAAGGGCGAACACAAGGGTTTCACCGAGTGCCAGAACGGCGTGGGGCTCGACTTCTCGGCCCCTCCGGACTTGTTCGGCCTTCCCGGCGTCCTGACGCCGGAGGACGCCTTCGTGGCGGCGGCCAACACCTGCTACCACATGATGGTCCTCTGGGCGATGGAGCGCTTCAAGATCGAGCTCATCTCCTTCGAGTGCGAAGCTGTAGCCGAGGTGGAGGAGTTCCTGGACAAGACCTCCTGGTTCAAGACCGTGGCCCTCTACCCGAAGCTCGTGGTCTCCGGTAAGGCCGAGACCGTCGTGCGGCGGGCCCTGGATCTAGCCCTCAAGTACTCCACCATCTGCCAGTCCCTGAAGAGCGACGTCTCCGTGCACCCGGCCATCACGGTTCGGTGAACGCCGGCGAAGCGGAGGAGCGGCCATGCGCGAGCGCTACGACATCGCCTTTCTGGGGGGCGGACCCGCCGGCTACCAGGGTGCGATCCGGGCGGCCCAGCTTGGGGCCCGAGTTGCGGTGGTCGAGGAGCGGGAGGTGGGGGGCGTGTGCCTGAACCGCGGCTGCATCCCCACCAAGACCGTGCGGGCCTCCGCCGAGGTGGGGCGAACGCTCCGCCGGGCACGGGAGTTCGGCTTCGCGCCCGTGGAGGCCGTGCCGGACCTGGCCGCGATCCTCGCCCGGAAGGACCGGGTCGTGAGGGCTCTGCGGTCGAGCATCGAACGGCTCTTCCAAGCGCGGCGCGTGGATCTCGTCGAAGGACGCGGCCGGCTCAAGGGCCGAACGCGCATCGAGGTGCAGGGACCCGGGGGGCCTGACCTCGTCGACGCCGAGCGGATCGTGGTGGCCACAGGCTCGCGGTCCGCCGAGTTCCCGGTCTTCCCGCCCAGCCCTCGGGTCTTCCGGGCCGACGACCTTCTCTTCTCCCCCGTGCTGCCCCGGCACCTCCTCGTGGTCGGGGGCGGGACGATTGGCGTCGAGATGGCCTCGCTCTATCGGGAACTCGGCTCCGAGGTGACGGTGGTCGAAGCCCTGGGCCGGATCCTCTCCTCGGAGGACGAGGAGATGGCGGCCCAGCTCCTGCAGATTCTCCGGCGGCGCAAGATTCGGGTCTTCTGTGGAATCACCGTGACCTCGGCGGCCGAGTCGCCGGAGGGCCTGCGGGTCAGCCTCTCCGATGGCTCCGAGCTCCAGGTCGACGCCGTCCTCCTGGCGGTCGGCCGGGGCCTCAACACCGACAGCATCGGCCTGGAGGAGCTCGGTGTCCTGCTCGACCGGGGCCGGCTCGTGGTGGACGAGCACCAGCGGACGAACCTCGCGGGGCTCTATGGGGCCGGCGACGTCACGGGGGGCTGGCTGCTCGCCCACGTGGCCTTCGCCGAGGGGATCGGCGCCGCGGAGAACGCCCTGGGCCTCGAGCGGCCAGTGGAACGGCGGGTGATCCCGCGCTGCGTCTTCTCCCTGCCCGAGTATGCTGCGGTGGGCCTCTCCGAGGAGGAGGCGGCGCGGGAGCACCGGGTCAAGGTCGCGCGTTCCCCGGTCAAGGGGATCGGCATGGCCCAGGCCCTCGGAGAGCTGGAGGGGCTCGTGAAGCTGGTGGCCGACGCCGACACCGATCGGCTTCTGGGAGCCCAGGTGCTCGCGCCCCACGCGGGGGATCTGATCGCCGAGGTAGCGGTGGCGATGCGTGCCGGGCTACCCAGTCGGGCGCTTCTGGAAACCCTCCACGTCCACCCAACCCTCTCCGAGGGGATCTTGGAGGTGGCCCAGGCGCTGCACGGCCAGGCCATCCACCTTCCGCCGCCGGCACGCGCTCCGTGACCCCCTCCGCGCCCCCGTGGCTCTTGGCAGAGGTCCGCCGAGCCCGCCGGGGGGAGGGGCGAGAACGCGTGGAGGCGACCCAACGGGTGGTGACGGCCCTCGGCCTGTCGACCGTCTGCGAAAGCGCCCGCTGCCCCAACCGCGGGGAGTGCTTCTCGGTGCGCACCGCTACGTTCCTTATCCTCGGGGAGGTCTGCACCCGTGGCTGCGCCTTCTGCGCGGTGGCTCACGGCAGGCCCGCTCCCCCCGCGGAGGACGAGCCGGAGCGCCTCGCCCGAGCCGTGGCGGAGCTGGGGCTCGACCACGTGGTAGTGACCTCGGTGACTCGCGACGACCTGCCCACTGGCGGTGCGGACCACTTCGCCCGGGTGGTCGCAGCCCTTCGCAGGAACTGCTCCGGGGTCAAGGTCGAGTTGCTGGTCCCGGACTTCGCCGGGTCCGACGAGGCACTGACAACCCTGGTGGCCGCTCGCCCCGACGTGCTCGCCCACAACTTGGAGACCGTGCCGCGGCTGTACCCGAAGGTGCGGCAGGGCGCCGATTACGAGCGCTCGCTTGGCCTCCTTCGCCGGGCCAAAGAGCTCGACCGGAGGCTTCCCACCAAGTCCGGCCTCATGCTCGGCTTGGGGGAGACTGCCGAGGAGGTCGAGGCCGCCCTGACGGATCTCGCCGGCGTTCGTTGCGACCTGCTGACCCTGGGGCAATACCTGGCGCCCTCGCCCTTCCACGCGCCGGTTGAGCGCTACGTCGAGCCGGAGGAGTTCTCTTCGTGGCGCGAGAAGGCGAAGGAGCTGGGCTTTCGAAGCGTTGCCGCGGCTGCGCTCGTGCGGAGCTCCTACAAGGCGCCGCTCTTCTTCGAAGCACTTGAATGAAAGCCTGGCGGATCCTCTCGCTGGACACCCTGGAGGCCTCTCTCCACATGGCCGTGGACGAGGCCCTTCTGCGGCTCCATGCCCAGGGGAAGAGCCCCCCCACGGTCCGGTTCTATCAGTGGGCGCCGCCTGCCATCTCGCTGGGGCGGTTTCAGAGCTTCGACGGCGTCAACGTGGAGGCCTGCCGCCGCCTCGGCCTCTCCGTGGTGCGCCGATCCACCGGGGGCCGGGCGGTGCTCCACCAGGGCGACCTCACCTACAGCGTGGTGGCGGGAACCGCAGACGGCGTTCCCGCCACCCTGGCAGCCTCCTATCGTCGGCTCGGCGAGGGCCTCATAGAGGGCCTGCGGCTGCTCGGGGTCGACGCAGAGCCCGGGCGAGAGGCCACCGGCACGGTCGGGCTCGTGGTGTGCTTCCTGCGCTCGGCGGGCGGAGATCTCACCCACCGGGGCCGCAAGTTCGTGGGCAGTGCCCAGACCTGGCGCGGAGAGTCGCTGCTGCAGCACGGGTCGGTGCTCCTGGCACCCCAGGCGGAGGTGTGGGCCGAGCTTCTGGGCGCGGCGGCCTCGGAGTCCCTGCGCGCTCGGCTCACGAGCCGGACAACGTCGATAGGGGAGATCCTCGGCCGGCCCGTCGAAGCCGGGGAGGTCGCCCAAGCGCTGGCCCGAGGCCTGGAGAGGGTCCTGGGAATTCGCCTCGAACCGGGCGCCCTTACCCCAGAGGAGTGGGCGCTGGCGCGGGAGATCGCCCCGAAGGAGTTCCCCGCTTTGTGCAGCCCAAACGCACCGATGCCAGACCCCGAAGGCCGGATCGCCCCGGCCTGAACGAGAAGGAGGAGCCCCCCATGCCCGCGCTGGAATACAACCCGCCTGACGTCTCCCCCCGCCTCGTCTTCGCCTGCTCCGGGGCCTCGGATGTGGGAGAGATCGCCGACCGAGCCGCCCGCAAGCTCTGGTGCGAAGGCGTCGGGCGCATGTTCTGCTTGGCCGGCATCGCCGGCCGCGTGAAGGGAATCCTCAAGGCCACCCACTCCGCCTCCCACGTGGTAGTGATCGACGGCTGCCCTGTGGACTGCGGCCGAAAGACCCTCGAGCTCGCCGGGTTCTCGGGGTTCGGTCACGTAAGGGTGACCGACCTCGGCGCGGAAAAAGGGAAAGCCCCGGTCGAGGAGGGGATCGTATCTCGGGTTGCCGAGCAGGCCCGAGCCACCCTCCACGAGGCCGGCGGACCGCAGCTGGGATTCCCGCTGTGAGGCCGCTTCGCCTTGGCGCGAAGGGCATCCGATGATCTACCGGGCGCCCAGGGTGAACGAGATCGCCCCGGCGCTCCTCTTCGGGCTCACCGCCGTTCTCCTGGGCGGGGTGGGCTGCGGGATCCTGCCCGTCGGATGGCTCTTCGACGCGGGGGTCCTGTGAGCGGCGAACCTGCGCGGCCTGGGGAGTGACCTCGGTGGGGGATCCTGCATCGAACTCTCCGGAGACAGGCCGCTGGCGAGTGGCGGAGGGGAGTATCGAGCGAACCGAGAACAAGGACCGGGAGGATGACGTGAGCGACCAACCCGAGACGACGTGCGGACCGACGGCGGAAGAGACGGTTCGGGTGGCGGACTGGCTGACCCGGGACGAGTGGAACGCATGCTTCTTCCTGGGGCAGGAGGCGTTCTTCCGAGACGAGGTGCGGTGCGGGCTGTGTGAGCAGGTGGCGATCGGCGCGAAGAAGCTCGTCGACGCCGGCTACGTGTTTACGGGTCTGCGGGTCGGGACCTCGGGGCGGCTCGAATCTCGAGGCGACGGTGAGCCGCCCCGGGAGCACGAGCACTCCTGCGGAGAGGTGGCCGAGGGCGCGTTCGACGACATCGGCCGCGCGCGAATCGCGCTCGAGTGGCTGGGGACCCGGGCGCCGGCGGTGTCGACGGCGTGGTTGGAGCAACTGTTGGCCCTCTACGATCGGGCCCACGGGGCGACCCCGGAAGCCGTCAGAGTTTGACGGCCTGCCGCTGCTTCTCCCAGCGCCACAGGGTGGTACGGTTCACGCCGAGGTCTCGGGCGGCGCGCGTGCGGTTGCCGCCGTGGCGGGCCAGGGCGTCGGCCACGGCCTCGGGGCCGGCCGGTACGTTTCGCGCCGGGCCTTGCAGCGCGGCCGAGCCCCGTTCGGAGACGCTCGGTGGCAAGTGCTCGGGGCGGATCTCGGGTCCCCGGCAGAGGATCACCGCCCGCTCGACCAGGTTCAGGAGCTCTCGGACATTGCCGGGGTAGGGGTGGGCCAGGAGCAGGCGGAGGGCGCCGGGAGAGAACCCCCGGATCCTCTTCGCTGACACTCGGCTGAAGCGGTCCAGGGCCATGTCGAGGAGAAGCGGGACGTCCTCGGGGCGGTCCCGGAGAGGCGGGATCGAGAGTGGCACCACGTTGACGCGGAAGAAGAGATCCTGGCGAAAGGTGCCGGCTCGCACCATGGCGTCGAGGTCCCGGTGGGTGGCCGCGAGGAAGCGGACGTCCGCCACGCGGGTTTTGCCGCTGCCCAGGGGCTGGAACTCGCGGTTCTCCAGGACGCGAAGCAGCTTGACCTGGAGCGGGAGGGGGAGGTCTCCGATCTCGTCCAGGAAGAGCGTTCCCCCCTTCGCCCGGTCGAGCCGGCCGACGCGGTCCTCCACGGCGCCGGTGTACGCGCCCCTCTTGGCGCCGAAGAGCTCCACCTCGAGAAGGCTCTCGGGCAGTGCCCCGCAGTTGACGACCACCAGCGGTCCTCGGCCGCGCGGGCTCAGGTCGTGGAGGGCCCGGGCGAAGAGCTCCTTGCCCGTGCCGCTCTCACCCTGGAGGAGCACCGTGGCTTCGCTCGCAGCCACCTCTGGAATGACGTCGAAGAGGCGCCGCATGGCCGGGCTCCGGCTCACGAGCTCGCGAAAGCTGTGCTTCCCCTCCACCTCTCGCTTGAGCGCGTGGACCTGGGAGAGGTCGCGAAACGTCTCGACGCCCCCGAGGAGCGCGCCTGTGTCGTCGCGCAGCGCGGCGGCGCTGACCGAAATGGGGACCTCACGGTTGCTCCGGTCCAGGATGTCGATCTCCCGAGGGGGCACCGACCGGCCGGTTTCGATCGCCTCCCGGACCGGGCACTGCGTGAAGCACACCGCAGTCCGGAAGATCTCGCAGCAGGGCTGGCCCAACGCCTCCCGGCGCGGAAACCCCGTGATCTCCTCGGCCGCGCGGTTGAACGAGGTGACCCGCATCTCGCAGTCCACCGTGAAGACGCCGTCGGCGACGCTGTCGAGGATGGTGGCCAGGTGTTCCACGCGAGGGCACGGTTCTTCGAGCATGGGACAAGGGTAGTCCGGGAGGCGGCCCCTGTTCAAGCGCGGGGCTCGCGGCGCGTCCCCTTGCTCGGGTAAGATCGGCTTGCAGGTGGCGGAACACGCTCGTCCCGAACGCGCGCCGCCGCCGTTTCTTTGAACCACAGGCCAGGCAACCTGGCCAAACCCGAACAGGAAAGGAGCCGATCGATGAGCCGCGAAGAGAAGATCGAGGAGATCCGCCAGCGTGCACGGGGCAACTTTTCCCTGGGGTACAACTGTGCCGAGTGCATCACCGAGGCCGTGCTCTCCCTGGTCGACACCGGCCTGCCGGAGGAGGCGAAGAAGCTCGCCACCGGCTTCGGCGGCGGGATCGGCCTCTACGGGGATACCTGCGGGGCCTTGGCTGGAGCCGTGATGGCGGTCAGCGCCGTGCACGGAAGGACGGCCTTGCCGGCCGGAGCCGACCGCAAGGACGTAGCGGCCAAATCCAAGGAGGAGCTCTACGGCCGGCCTGGGCTCTACCGGTTGTTCAACCAACTCCCCAATCAGTTCAAGGAGAAGTTCGGGAGCACCCTGTGCCGCGAAATCGCCGGTCCTTGGCAGGAGCAGTGGCTCTGCCGGGATCACGCCCTGCACTGTCGCGAGGTCATCACGGAGGCTGCGCGCATCGCCGCGGAGCTGATCCTCTGCGACCGAGAGGACCTCGCCGGCCGGCCCTTCGGAGAGAACGTGGAGAAGCTCGAGGGGTAGCGGGCTGCCACGCTCCGCTGTCGGCTCACGTGAATGGCCCACGACGGTGTCCAGGAGGTATCGAGACGTGAAGATTTCGATCGTCTACCACAGCGAGACCGGGAACACGAAGAAGGTGGCCGACCTGATCGCCGAAGGGGCCGGGCTCGACGGCAGGGTCGACGTGCGGACGATGAGCGTCGATGACATCGACGAGGGGTTCCTCGAAGGCTCGGCGGCAATTGTTGTGGGGTGCCCCACGCACCGGGGAAGCTTCTCGTGGCAGATGAAGAAGTGGATCGGCACGACGAGGCTGAAACTGGCCGGAAAGCTGGGCAGCGTCTTTGCAACGGAAGCCTACATCGGAGGAGGAGCAGACTTCGCCGAGCTGGAGCTGGTCGCGCACCTGCTGGTGATGGGACTGCTGGTCTACTCGGCTGGAGCGGGCCGCGGTCAACCCTTCACGCACTTCGGGGCGGTGGCGATCAAGGACGGTGACGACGCCCAGAAAGAGAGGGCGAGGATCTTCGGGCAACGAGTCGCCGAGAAGGCCGTGGAGCTCTTCGGGAGAGGATAGGCGTCTCCTCCGCGGCGACGAGCCACGCATTCTGCCCTCGCCTCCCGGAGCTCCCCGCAGGACTCCAGGCTGCCCCCATCTTCACGGGAAGTACTTGTCCAGGCCCAAGTGCTGATGCAGCGCGACGAACTGCTCGCGGCCCTTCTCGAACCGGAGCCGCAGGTAGTGAAAGCCTTCAAAGGGAAGGGCATAGCGCTCCAGCCCTGGTTCGGTGCAGGTCCGGCACTCTGAGAAGTGCCCGACGCCTCGTCGGAATCGGCGCGCACGGGAGCTGCGGGCAAGTCCCTCGATCGGTGTCTCCGTTACGTTTCCGAGAGGGGACGGAATGATGGGACAGGCGAACAGTTCTCCGGTGCTCCGGATGAAGTAGTAGTTGAATGCGGCCGAGCACGGCTTGCGCATCCGGCCTTCCTCCAAGAATCGGATCAGCTCGTCTCTGTAATAGCTCCAGCGGAAATGAGGGCCCTGGTAGAAGCGACGGATCTTCTCCCGATCAGCCGTGGAGAACTCGAGAGCCTCTCTGTGCTCGATGTTGTCGTACCGTGCAGCCGTGAGAATGCAGGGAGAGATGATCGTGAAGAGGCTCCTCTGCTCGGCGTAGTGCGCGACTCGATCCAGCTCGTCCACGTTGTGGGGGGTGATGGTCGTCTTTAGGCCGAGGACCAGGCTCGGATGCGTCTCCCGGACGCTCATGAGCCCTTCGATCGTCGCATTCAGTTGGGTCCATCCGTCGCTGTATCCCCGGATCCGGTCGTGGAGCTCTCCGATGGCATCCATCCCACAGGCAAAGACAACCCCGACTCCGCGTTCTGCCAGCGGGCCGATGACGGCACGCACATCGTCGAGGATCTTTCTCGTGAGGAACCCGTTCGTGGTGATCGCCACTGAGCGAAGCCGCCGAAGGTGCTGCTCCCGGAGTCGGCCAATTCCCAGGAGCAGCTCTACCAGGTCTGCCCGCAGGAACGGTTCGCCACCCGTCAGGTCCAGTTCTCTCAGGCCGGCCAGATAGGGTGACGCCAAGAGCTCGAGCCATTCCTCGGCCGTACGCTCGGGAAGGTCACGGGGCGCCTTCCAGATGTTGCACATGACGCAACGGGCGATGCACCTTCGGGTGAGCTCGATGCTCAAGGCCTCCGGACGAGCGGGCCTTCCGGTGATCTGTAGATAACGATACCGGACGCCCCTTGCGACAAGACGACAGAGGACTCGTTGCAGTCTCATGGGGCTCCGATCGTTGGACGCGATTAGGGGAAGCTCGCGGCACGGGGCGTGCGGACTGCGGATCAGGTAGCCCCCACTCGCACAGGAGTGAGCCCCCGCCCGATTCCAGCTTCGGCGACGCGTGGTCGCCTCAACGCGGCAGGGAGCCGCGTGCTTCCAGTTGGTCCCAAATTCGCCGGATGTCCTCCGCTGCTGGCGCGTCGGTCTCCACGACGGCGAGTCCGTGCATCTGAGCGGTGGTCACGCCCCTGTCGTACCGGATTCGGCCGACGACCCGCGCGCCCCCCTGGTCCGCCTTACCCTCGATCCGTTCGGTCATCTCGGCGTTGATGTCCCACTTGTTCACGCAGACCGTTGCCGATACCTCGAAGTGGCGCGCCAGCGCGAGAACCCGCTCCAGGTCGTGCTCACCGGAGACCGTCGGCTCGGTGACCACGAGCATCGACGAGGCACCGGTCAGCGAGGCGATGACGGGGCATCCGATGCCGGGCGGCCCGTCCACGAGGACGAGCGAACGGCCGGTCTCCTCGGCGAGGGCCCGAGCCTTGCGCCGGACCGTGGAAACCGCTTGCCCGAGTTCTCGGCCGCGACGCCCAGGCGCGCGTGAACCAGGGTCCCGCAGCGGGTGTCCGATACCATCCACTCTCCGCAGCGGCGCTCCGGGAAGTCGATCGCGTTCGCCGGGCAGAAGCGCACGCACACGCCACAGCCCTCGCAAGAGACGGGGTCGACGGAAAAGGTCGGCCGGATGGCACCGAAGCGGCAGTTCTCCAGGCACTCCCCGCACCCTATACAGTCCGCCTGCCGAATCACGGCCTCGCGACCGCTCCAGAACTCGTGCCTCTCCCGGGCTCGGGGAGACAGGACGAGGTGGAGGTCTGCGGCGTCCACGTCGCAGTCGGCGATCACTGCCTGGCCGGCGAGCACGGCGAACGACGCCGTGATGCTGGTCTTCCCCGTTCCGCCCTTGCCGCTGAGGACCACGAGCTCGTCGATCGTTGCATTGGCACTCACCGGCCACCCCCGCAGCCGGGCATCGCACTGCAGCGTTCGTCTCGCCCGCAACAGGTCCTGCCGCCCTGTTCGAGCGAGCACCCCCCTCCACGGGGTCCGCCGCGGCCGCCCCCTTTGACGATGAAACCGGTTCCTCCGCTCACCAGTCGGTGGACCTCGCCGCGGCACTCCGGGCACTCCCGGAGCGGTGCTTCCGTGATCGGCTGCCGGCGCTCGAAGCGCCGGCTGCACGCTTGACACTCGTAGTCGTAGGTCGGCATGAGCTACGCCTCCTCGGCCTTCGGTGATCCAAGGGTCCTCTGCAGAAGGTCTTCGAAGCACACGCGGTACTCGGGGAGAGCATCCACCAGGAGCACTCCCCGGGAATAGGCCTCGGCGATCCGGCGGTCGTCCGGGATCTCTAGGAGAAGCGGGATGTTGCGCTCCAAGCAAAAGCCATGCACCCGGTCGTCGCCGATTCCCATGCGGTTGACCACCACACCGAAGCGCATCCCGAGCTCTGCGATCATCTCCACCGCCAGGGACAGGTCGTGGAGGCCGAAAGGCGTCGGCTCGGTGACCAGCACGACGAAGTCCGCTCCGTTGAGCGTTGTGATCACGGGACACGACGTCCCGGGGGGCGCGTCGAGGATCGCCGGTGTTGCGTTGTCGAGGCGAGCCTTGACCGCCCGGATGAGCGGCGGCGCCATGGCCACGCCCACGTCGAGACGGCCCTGGAGCAGCTCGATGTGGTCCGATTGCAGGGTTTCGACGACGCCGATGCGCCGGCCCGTGTCTCTGATGGCATGCCTAGGGCAGACTTTGGCACACCCTCCGCAGCCGTGGCAGAGTTCGGGGAACAGGAGCGGCTGGGTGCCGAACGACACGATGGCGTGGTATTGGCAGAGACGGCTGCATTCGCCGCAGCCGTCGCAGAGGGCTGGGTCCACCCGGGGCGTGAGAATCGAGACCTCCTCTTGCCGGCGAAGCGTGCCTTTCAGAAAGAGGTGAGCGTTGGGCTCTTCGACGTCGCAGTCGAGAAGCTGCACGGGAAAACGGCAAACTCGCGCCAGATTCACCGAAACCGTCGTCTTGCCGGTTCCGCCCTTGCCGGAGGCGATGGCGATCATCATGCCCCGTGTGTCTTCACAATCGCCGAGAGGACGACCATGAGCATCCCGGCGCGCACGGCGCGCCGGTCCGGACCGAAGTTCCTCCAACCGCTTCTTGATCGCGTCCAGCGCTGACTGCAGGCTCTGTGCCTGTTCCGTGAGCGCCTGTTTCTCCAGCTCCAGGTCGGACCCTGGGGGCCCCCCAGGCCTCACAGTTCGTTTCCTCCTCGGCGCGGGGGCCGTCCGGTGGCACGGCCCCCGAATTGCGTTTCTGCAAGGCATAGCGATCGGAGAGCACCTGAAGGAGTGCCCTCGCAAGCGACGGGCGCGACAGGTAATAGGAACGAAGGGTTCCGGCCTCGCGGTAGTCCACCATTCTCGCCTGGCGCAGGACGGCCAAGTGTTGGGACACGTGGGTCTGCGGGAGCTGGAGGAGGCGTTGGATCTCGTTCACGCATTGGGCGCCGTCGGAGAGCACCTGCAGGATCTGGAGTCGAGTGGGGTGCGCGAGTTGCCGAAGCAATTCGGCCTTTTCCCGGAGATCGAGGTCTCTCACAGGGAGCCAGCTCCTTTCATCGGATCGGACGGCTTTGGGGTCATCCCGGCACTCCTTCACCCGCCCACGGTGATCGAAGTTCCCACTGACGCGAAGAAGTAGCGGTCCCCGAGGTGCGTCTGGAGCCTGGCGCCGTTGACGAGGCCAGTGCAGTGGGAGGCGCCCAGGCGGCCGACGCCGAAGCGGCCGAGCTCGGCGAGGGTGGCGTCGAGTTGAGCGGGAGCGGCAAAGCCCAGATGTGTGCCCCCCACGACCGTGTGGAACGGCCGGCCGGGAAGGCGGTCGCGGATGTGTTGGAGCGTGTTGATCAGGCCGGCGTGGGCACACCCCAGCACCACGACCAGCCCCTCGGCGGTGTCGGCCACGAGGGCCTGGTCGTCCCGAAGGGGGTCCTGGATCCAGGTGCCCGTCTCCCCCTTGAGCGTCATGGTCGGGTCCGTGGGTTCGAACGCGGTTCGCCTCGGGATCTCCCCCGTGAGGTAGAGGCCAGGGCCGAGTTCTCGAAAAGCAGCCGCCAGGGAGAACTCGGCGCCGAGTCCCTCCAGGGACTCCTTTGCGAACCGAAGACCGATCTCGCGGCACTCGCCCCCTTTGTGCCAATAGCGGTGGAGGAAGACGTCCGGATGGGCGCAGACCGCGGTCTTCCGCCGGAGCGCCAGGACGGCCGGAAGACCCGAGGTATGGTCGTAGTGCCCGTGGCTCAGCGCGATCCCGTCGAGACGGCGAAGATCCACGCCGAGGCATTGGGCGTTGGAGGTCAGCCCGAGCCCCTGCCCGGTGTCGAAGAGCCAGCACTGCTCCGGGCTCTCCACGAACACGGCCCAGCCGTGCTCCCCGACGAGCCCAAAGGGGCCGCCGACGCTGTTCTCGCACAACACCGTGACGTGGAGAGACTCAAGCATCGCGACGTTCCTCCAGAGGAGTGCAGCAATCCTAAGGGCGCTCGGTGAGACCGACGACTTCTTCCTTCTTGACCTCGTCGACGAGGAAGCGACACGCGTCGAAGCACCGATCCCTCGTCGACCCGGACACGATCGCGAGCAGAACCGTGCCTCCGGCCTCGACGCGCCCCAGCCGGTGGATGAGGAGGACGCTCTGGAGACGGTAGCGCTCCTGGGCAGCCTGTGCCAGGTCTGTCAGCCGGGTGTCGACGTCGGCGACCCGGGGTTCGAGCTCGACCCACCGGAACGCGGGCACCTGCTCGCCAGGCCGCTTGACCCGGCCGTGATGGAGCACGACCGTGCCGCTCCGATCGTCTTCGCGGAGGAGGAAGTCGCCATAGAGCTGCGGCGGATCGAAGGGCTCCCGGGTCGCATAGGCAGTGATCACGACTCCTCCGTCGGGGCTCCCGCCATCAGGGGACGGTCCGACGCGCTCCGCCGGGATCCCCGTGCCTCTCCGTTGTGTGATTCCGACGGGCCCATGAGGTCGTCGAGCGCGGCGGCGAGCTTCGCGAGCACTCGGGCCGCCGGCGCATCGGGCTGCGCCGACACGGGCACGCCCCGGTCCACGCAGTGCAGGACGGCCGGGTCAAACGGGATGTGCGCCAGAACCGGGACGCCCTGGGACCGGCACTCCTCATCGACCGCGTCCGACAGCTCCGGCGCGAGGTCGGCGCGATTGACCGCCGTGTAGGCCGGCACGGCGAAACGCTGCGCCAGGTCCAACACTCGCCCGAGGTCGTGGAGGCCCGAGCTGCTTGGGTCGGCCACGGTCAGCACGGCTGCCGCACCCGCGAGCGAGGCCGTGGCCGCACACGCCGCGCCAGGCGGTCCGTCGCAGAGGATGCGCTCCAATCCGCTCCGCGCTGCGAGGCCGCGCGCCTCTTCCTTTAGAAGGGCCACGAGCTTCCCGGAGTTGCCCTCCCCGGGCCTCAGCCTCGCATGGACGAGCGGACCGCACGGGGTGCGCCCGACGAACCAATCGCCGCTGTGCCGTTCGACCATCTGGAGGGCCCCCTGCGGGCACTTCTGGGCGCACAGTCCACACCCTTCGCAGGTGATTCGAGCCACCTGCCCTCCTTCGATGGCTCCGAAGCGGCACACCTGTGTGCAGACGCCGCATCCGGTGCAGCGGTCAGAGACCCACCGGGGGAGTTTCCCCTCCATGAAGCGGGTGGCGCGGTTTGCGCGGGGCCGAAGGACCAGGTGCAGGTTCGCACCATCCACGTCGGCGTCCACCAGGACCGCCCGCCAGGCCCAGTGGGTCGCAAGCGCCGCGGACACCGTCGTCTTCCCCGCCCCCCCCTTGCCGCTCAGGACCACGAGCTCCTTCACACCGCCCTCCTGGGAGCGAACACGGTCTCCAGGCACGACCAGAGTCCTCGAAGGACCGGTCCGTACGCCGGGTCGGCGACCGGCAGGGGGACCCCGCGGGCGCCGGCCTGCGCGAGGTCGCGGTCGAGGGGAATCTCGAGCAGGATGGGAACCCCCCTCGCCCGGCAGAAGGAGTGGATCCGCCCCTCCCGACGCTGCGCCTTGTTGAGGACGACGGCACTTGGCACGCCGAGCAGGGTGACCGCACGCCAGGCGAGCTCCAGGTCGTGGAGACCGAAGGGGGTCGGTTCGGTCACGAGCAGCGCCATGTCGGCTCCCCGGGCCGCGGCCACCAGCGAACACGAGCTCCCCGGGGGGCCGTCCAGAACCCGTTGGCTCCCTGGCCGCCGGCCATGCCGAGCGGCTTGGATCACCGGCGCCGCCCGCGTCGCCCCCGCGTCCAATTCACCCCAGCGAAGCGCCACGCCGGGCGAGGACGCGGATCGGACGACCCCCACCCGCCGCACACCCTCCGTCAGCGCCCCGGTCGGGCAGGCGGCCGTGCACGCGCCGCAGCTGTGGCAGCGCTCGGGAAACACCTCGACGCGGTCTCCGAGCAGCGTCAGGCCCGAGAACTCGCAGGCCCGGGCGCACGCCCCGCAGGCGGTGCAGCCCTCGGGCGCCCAGAAGGGGACCGGCACGAGCACCGGCTCCTCCCCGGCGTCGGCACAGCGGAGGTAGAGGTGGTCGTTCGGCGCCTCCACGTCGCAGTCGATCAGCTCGATCGGGTTCGGCGCCGACAGGTCGCCGAGCGCCACGGCCAGCCCCACGCTCACGGTCGTCCTGCCGGTTCCCCCCTTGCCGCTGACAACGCAGACCTCCACGGGCGACCTAGCCGTGGTGGTGGGCGCCGCACACGTCGCCGCCCGTGATGGGGCGCAGAGCGCCGGTGGTGTATGCGTCCACGACGTCGCGAACCCGGTCGCCGGCCCCGATGAGCACCTCGATCCCCCGGTCCAGGAAGCCTTGCAGAGGCCGGGCCCCGATGCCGCCGACCACCAGCGAGGTCGCCCCTTCCCGAAAGAGGAGCTCCACGGGAACGAGGCAGCCCCCCTCCTGATGTTCGCCGTTCGGGACCACCCGGCTGTCTACCACCTGGCCGGCCTTCACCGCCACCAGCGTGAAGGCGTCGCATCGGCCGAAGTGGCCGGAGCGCAGGGCGTCGAGGCCGCCGGGGGCCTCGGAGGGTACGGCAATGACGGTGTCTTTCATGGTTCCTCTCCTCTGAGTCGTCGAGGTTGCAGGGGATCGGGTCAGGGTGTGCCCACCGCGTCGGAGGCGGCGGCGCGCGTCACTTGCCCATCGCGCCAGGCCTGGAGGGCCGCTTCGACGGTGCCTTCGGCGCCGTGGTAGACGTGGACTCCGGCGGCCTCCAGGGCGCGGAACGCTTTGGGGCCCGTGACGCCGGTCAGAAGCGCGTCCACCCGGTGCGCCACAAGAGCCTGCGCGGCTCGGACGCCGGCACCCTGCACGGCGTTTCGGGCGTCGGCGTTGTCTACGGCGTCCCAGGTGCCGGAGGAGTCGTCGTGGATCAGCACCCAGTAGGCGCGGCCGAAGCGTCCGTCCACAGGGCTCTGGGGCGTTGGCCCTCGGGCGGTGACGGCGATTCTCACGGGAGTCTCCTTCTCGTGCAGGTCCGTTGCTGTTGTCCGAGGCAGTCATAGACATCTCCCCGGGTGGAAACCTCCCCGCGCGCCCACCGGCGAACCACCTCCTCGGCGTCGCCCTGCTGCCCCCACAGCACCCACAGGTCCGCGGTCTCCAGTTCTACCCGGAAACGGGGGTGGATCCCTCCGCAGATGACCCCGGTCGCGCCCAGCCCGTGCAGCCAGGCCGGGAGGCTCGGGGCCGCGCAGGGGTCCCAGGCGTGTCGGGTCGCGGAGCGGACGGCCGGCGCCAGGGGGTCGACCTCCGCGACCAGGAACTCGCGGGCGATGCCGAAGCGCGGCAGCACCCGGGTTCCATAGACCGGGAGGGCGACGACCGTCGCCTTCGGAGGCGGTGTTGAGCGGGCCATGCCTGGGCCTCACTGCGAACGGCGTGCCGCGGTCGAGCGGAGAGCGGAAATGGCCTTCCCGAGACCACTCTACTCGACCGGCGTGGGAGGGTCCGCGTCCATTCTTGTTGCAACTGTTGCATTTGCAGCGTTGCACACGGAACAGTGCAACCCGAGGAGAGGGCTTTCGCGTGGCACCGTGACCGGCGGCGATCCGTCGCCGCCGACCTCTGGGCTGTTTCCTCCACCGTGGGACTCGGGTGCTGGGAGGGGGTTGGTATGCTTCGTGTAGACCCCACACCCCAGCTCCAGGGCTGAGAGAAGTGCCTCCCTCTGGAGGCAGGAACCGAGGAACGTGTGCACGAGGAGGCGCAGGATGCGACGGATTCAATACGTCCCGATCGGGCTCGTCCACTCCCCCTATACGGAGCCGGAGGGGATGCCGATCCAGCCCGTAGGCGCCGTGGGCGTCGCCGGCTCCGTGGAGATCTTCCCGGAATACCGAGAGGGTCTCGCCGACCTCGACGGGTTTTCTCATCTCTACCTCCTGTACCACTTTCACCGGGTAGGGCCCTGCCGACTCACGGTCAAACCGTTCCTGGACGCTGCGCCGCACGGGGTGTTCTCGACCCGTTCTCCGCCGAGACCCAACCCCATCGGGATCTCCGTGGTCCGGCTGGTCCGGATCTCCGGGTGCCGGCTCGACGTCGAGGGCATCGACGTGGTGGACGGCACCCCCTGCTCGACATCAAACCGTTCGTCCCCGCGTTCGACCATCGCGCCGCGGACCGGATCGGGTGGCTCGAGGGAAGGCATGAGGCAGTGACGCGGGTGCGGGCTGACGGGCGCTTCGCCCCTGGCGCCGGCTGACCCGCGGTCCCGAGAGGCGAGACGGTTCGTCAGCCCTGTGACTTCTTCGCCGCGACCTCATCCAAGAGCTTCGGACCGGCCTGACGGGGCCGTCCCAACGTCCACCCGAGGAGGAGCACCGTGAACCAGCGCATCGTCGTCATCGGCGGAGTCGCCGCCGGACCCAAGGCCGCGGCGAGAGCCCGGCGTCTCGACCCAAGAGCGGAGATCACGATCTTGGAGCGGGGGGAGCACGCCTCCTACGGCGCCTGCGGCTTCCCCTATCACCTGGCCGGGGAGGTGGAGGACCTCGACGAGCTCCGACAAACCGCCAACGGCGCGGTCCGGGACGAGGGGTTCTTTCGCAAGGTCAAGGAGATCGCTCTCCTCACCGGCGCCGACGCGATCGAGATCCGCCGGGAGAGTCGCGAGGTCGTGTACCGCCACCGGACTTCGGGCGAGACCCGGCTGCTGCCCTACGACCGCCTCGTCCTGGCGACCGGGGCCCGGGCCGTGACGCCTCCGATCCCCGGGGTCGGCCTGGACAACGTGTTCGTGCTCAAGGAGTTCACCAATGCCGGCCTCCTGAGGGCGGCGGCCGAGGCGACCGAGGCCCGGGCCAAGGGGGAGCCCCGAGCCGTGATCGTCGGCGCCGGCCTGATTGGGCTCGAGGTGGCCGAGGCGCTCCTTGTGCGGAGCTGGCACGTCACCGCGGTGGAGATGGCGTCCCAGGTGCTCCCTGCTCTCGATCCCGAGATTGCGGCCCATCTGGAGAAATACGCCCGCGGCCGGGGTCTGGCCGTGCTCACCGGGAGCCGGGTCGAGGCCCTCGTCGGGACCGCCGAGGGCACGGTCTCGTCCGTGCGCCTCGCTGACCGGGAGGTTCCCGCCGACCTCGTCCTCGTGGCCGTCGGCGTGCGGCCAGAGGTCGAGCTCGCCCGGGCGTCGGGGCTCGTCCTGGGGCCCACGGGAGCCATCGCCGTGGACGAGCACCTGCGCACAAGCGACCCGGCGATCTACGCCGCCGGCGACTGTGCCGAGAAGCGCCACACCGTTTCGGGCCGGCCCTGCTGGGTTCCCCTCGGGTCCACCGCCAACCGCGAAGGGAGAGTCGCGGGCACCAACGCGGTGCTGGGCCCCTCGGAGACCTTCCCGGGGGTCGCGGGCACGCTCGTGATGCGGTTCTTCGACCTGACCGTGGCGCGGATGGGGTTGGGCGAGGCCGAGGCGCGAAGCCTCGGGTTCGACGTGGAGACGGCCATCGCCGTGGGTTCCGACAAGCCCCACTTCATGGAGGGTGCCGAGGCGGTGCTCCTGAAGCTGATCGCCGACCGCGCCACCCGGCGGCTGCTGGGTGTCCAGGGCGTTGGCACCGGAGACGTGGCCCGCAGGGTCGATGCGACGGCCGCGCCGCTCATGACCGGCATGACCGTGGATCAGGTGGCCAACCTCGATTTGCTGTACGCGCCGCCCTACTCCCCTCCCATGGATCCCCTGGCCGTGGCGGCTAACACCCTGCGCAACAAGCTCGACGGCGTGGCCCGGGGGCTGCCTCCGGCGGAATACCGAGCCTGGATGTCGGCCGAGCGCGCCTGCTGCCTCGTGGACGTGCGAAGCCCCGAAGAGCATCGGACCCTCCCGTTCCCCGGCGGCCGGCCCATCCCCCTGGGTGCTCTGCGCGCTCGGGCCGGGGAGATCCCGCGGGACCACCCAGTGGTGCTCCTCTGCAAGCAGGGAACGAGAGGCTACGAAGGGCAGAGGGCGCTGGAGGGGCTTGGTTTCGAGGGCGTGACGTACCTGGAGGGTGGGGTGCTGGGCTGGCCGTACGGTGATTGAGCCGAGAAACGAGGGATCCTCCTGGCCGGCGGCGGCGCGCACCTGCTACTCTGATCGTGAGTTTCCATCCGGGTTCGCCGCGTGCCGGGAGGTTCGCCATGAGCGCCCAGCGCTTCCGATCGCTGTTCGCCGTCGCCGTCGCTGGATGCCTCACCGGTGCGGTGCTGGAGGCCCGTCACGTGTCCTGGCGGGTGCCTCGGGGTGGTGGTTGTGCCGGCGTCGGGGTCGACCCCGCGGCGGTAACGGAGAGCTACCGGCCGATCCTCGAGGCCCAGGCCGCCGGCCGGCCGGAGGAGGCGCTCCTGTCACTGCAGGAGCGGACCGAGAAGGGTCCGTATCCCGGCTATGCCTGGTTCCTTCTCGGGGAGGCGGCGTTCCGGGAGCAGTCCTACGCGGCCGCCGTGCACGGCTTCCGGAGGGCCGTGGAGGTCGACCCCTCGGTCACGGACCGCGGGGCCGCCCTGCGAGCCCCTTCGGTGCTTCGCGCGTCCCTGGATTCGATCCAGCGGAGCAACTGGGCGAGCACCCACCCGCCGGAGCTGGCGGATCTGCGCTACCTCCAGCGGCGCCTGCTGGGGGGGTGCGAGTGAGGCGACCGCCGGAACGGGGTGCAGGAGAGCTCGGATGATGTGGACGTACGTGGGACAGGTGGTTGCGGCGACCTGGCAGACGCTGGCGGACGCATCGCCCTACCTGCTGTTCGGCTTTCTCGTCGCCGGGATCGTGCAGGCCTTCGTGTCGGCCGACCTCGTGGCTCGGCACCTGGGCCGGGGGTGGGTCTCGTCGCCGATCAAGGCGGCCCTCTTCGGCATCCCTCTGCCCCTGTGCTCCTGCGGGGTGCTTCCGGCGGCGATGAATCTTCGGAAGAAGGGCGCGAGCCGCGGCGCAGTGCTCGCGTTCCTCGTGTCGACGCCGGAGACCGGGGCGGATTCGATCGTTCTCTCCTTCGCGCTCCTGGGTCCGGTGCTGGCCCTGTTCCGGCCGCTGGCGGCCTTCGTCACCGCGGTCGCGGCCGGGGTGTGGGAGAACCTCGTAGGGGGGGAGGACGGAGCCGCGGAAGCCGCCCCGCACGGCTGCGGGTGCGGAGCAGACGAGGCCACGGCCACGGCGCCGGTAGCCGCCCGACTGCGCGCCGGGCTCCGCTTCGCCTTCGGCGACCTCCTGGGCGACCTCGCGCCCTGGCTGGGCGTGGGGTTCGTCGTGGCCGGAGTGATCACGGCGTCGCTGCCGGAGGGGTTCCTGGCCGGCCCGCTGGGAACGGGCCCCTTGTCGTATCTCGTGATGCTGGCGGCGGGCGTGCCGCTCTACCTGTGCGCCACCGCGTCCACGCCCATCGCTGCTGCGCTCCTGGTCAAAGGCCTGAGCCCGGGTGCGGCACTGGTCTTCCTGCTGGCCGGGCCGGCGACGAACGCCGCGACCGTTACCGCGCTGTCCGGCGCGCTCGGGTGGCGGACGACGCTGCGCTACCTCGCGGCCATCTCCCTGGTGTCCGTTGGAATGGGCGCCCTACTCGATGCGCTCTTTCCCCTCTCGGGCCGAGCGGCTCGTGCGATGATGGCAGGCGGGGGCGAGCTCTTCCCTCCGGCGGTGGGCGTCGCGGCGGCACTGCTGTTCCTGGCCCTGATCGTCCGTCGATTTCTGCCTCGGCAGACGCCGCCGCCCCATCCCTGCCCGGGCTCTACCTGAACCACTTCGAAGCGGCTCGGGTAGCCGCCCAACCGCTCCTGTGAGTCACACCTTGAAGGTCCCCACCTCCTCTTCGAGGGCGGTCGTCTGGCGGGAGAGGATCTCCACGACCTGCTCGAGCTCCGCGGTGCGGGCCGCATTGCTCTCGGCGATGGTGCGGATGCGGGTGACCGCTTCGACCACCTGACCGCTCCGCTCGGTCTGGTTGCGCGTCGCCTCCCCGATCTGCTCCACCATGCATCGGATGTGATCGACGTTCTGGCCGATCTGGAGGCTTCCCTGGGCCTGCTCCCGGACGCTGAAGTTGACGAGCGACGCGGTCTCCTTCATCTCCAGCGCGGAGCGCGCGAGCTGCTGTGTGCCGGCGGTGTGCTGGGCCGTCGCGCTCACGACGTCGCCGAGCATCGACGCGATGCGGTCCACCGCGAGCGTGATCTGCCGGCTCCCCTTGGCCTGCTCCTGGGTGGCCCGGGCGATGTTCCGGGCCTGGTCCAAGGAAGCGAAGGCGCTTCCCCGGATCTTGTCCAGCGCCGCCCCGGCGTCGCGGGCCCGCCCCACCTCCTGCTCCGCTCGCGTGCGCCCGGCGCTCATCGCCGCGACCGCGTCCCGCGCCCCCTGCTGGAGGTGCTCGATGATCGAGGCGATTTCCTGCGTCGAGGCAGCGGTGCGCTCGGCGAGCTCTCCGATCTCGGCCGCCACCACGGCGAAGCCCTTGCCATGCTCGCCGGCCTGAGCTGCGATGATCGCCGCGTTGAGGGCGAGAAGGCCGGTCTGGTCCGCGACCTCGTCGATCACGGTGAGGATCTTTCCGATGGCCGTGGCGCGGCCTCCCAGGTTCTCGATCACCTGATTGGAGCGATCCGAAAGCTCCTTCAGGGCTGTAACGCCCTGGATCGACGCGTCGACCGCCTCTTTGCCCTTCTCGGCGTCGCGCGCCACCTCTTCGGAGAGTCGGCTCGTGTTCTCGGCGTTCTCCTGGATTCCTTTCACGCTCGCGTCGAGCTCGACCACGGCGGATGCGGTCTCCTCGGCCGAGGAGGCCAGGGTCTCCATGCTCGCGGTGATCTGCTGACTCACGGTCGACATCTGGGCAATTGACGAGGAGACCTCGTCGACCGTGGCGAAGAGGTGCTCCACCTGGGAGGCGATCGCCTGGTTCGTGGCCCCGAGCTGCTGAGTGGCCGCCGAGCTCTGGACCGCCGAGTCGATGAGCTCGGTTGTGCTCTGGGCGATGCCCGCGACGGCCTGATCGATGCCCCGCAGGGCGGCCACGGAGTCGCCCAGGAGCTCGGCCTGGCGGGCCGCCCCCTCGTTTACCTCGCGGTGTGAGCGCGCCACCTGCTCGCTGGCCTGGGACAGGTCGCCCGCCACCTGCCCCAGCCGCCGGACGGTGTTTCGCATCCGTTCGACGAAGCGGTTGAAGCTCTGGGCGAGCTCCCCCACCTCGTCCCCGGAGCGAACCTCGAGGGCCCGGGTCAGGTCCGCTTCGCCCGTGGAGATCTCCGACAGCGTGGCGACCACCGTGCCGAGGGGCGAGACCAGGGATCGCACGGTGACGAAGAGAAGCGCCGTGATGAGACCGAGCCCCACGGCAAAGGCGGCTCCGACGACGATCTGGGCCGCGCGGCGCTGTCGGGCGGTGGCGGTGACGTCGGCGCTCAGGCCCATGTACACGCCTCGACTGCCCCAGGGTGAGAAGAGGTGTTGATACCGGTGATCGCCGCGCGTCTCGGTAATGTCGAGCGACTCGGGCGAGAGGCGCTGCGGGAGGGTTAGGCCCGGCAGCGTCGAGGCGAGGATCCGGTCGGGGGACGCGACCGAGATCTCGAGGCTCTCGCGGAAGTGCTGCTTCTGGCGCAGGAGGAACGCCTGGTCGAGTCGCGTGACGAACGCCACGGCGCCTGCAATCGAGTCCCCGTCCAGGAGCGGTCCCACCGTGACCCGCTCGGCACCTCCGGCTCGGACGATGAGCTCGGTCCGCACGGCGTCGTCGAGGTCCGGGCCGTGGTCCGCGAGGAGCCCGTGCTCGAAGACCGGCTTCAGGAGGTCCTGAAAGTCGGCGAGGTCTCCCCGCTCCTCCGCCGCGGAGCGCAGGACGACACGGCCGTCTCGGCCGAGGACGAGGACGTCGTCGGCGCCCACGAGCTCGCGGGTCTGCTGCAGGAAGGTCTTCAGGAACGCGGTGTTCCCGTGGGCAACGCCGTAGAGCCCATCGGCGAGAGCCTGCTGCGTCACGATCATCTTCATGGCGGTCGTGGCCATGCGGGTGCGGTCCTTCATCGCCCCTTCGAGCACCCCGGCGAGCCCGGCCAGGTGGGCGCGCTCGTTGGCCGCGGCGAGGCTCCCCAGGCTGACGGAGAGGAACACGCCCGACCCCGCGGCGCACGCGGCGAGGACCAGCACGGGGACGACCAGGAGCTTGTGTCTGAGGCGCAGCGGCTTCATCGTCGTCCACCTGTGGCCTTCGGTGCGGGGGCGCCGGGACGGGGCGATATTACAGCTGGGGCCACTGGTAGCTCCTCGGGTCCATGCCGCCGCGCCTCATCAGGTCCAGCGAGAAGTCCAGCTTACCGCCGTCGAAGGGCTCCATGGTCTTTACGCCGAACTCCTTTCCGGACGCGAGGGCGGCCCGGAAGAGCTTCTCGCGAACCGCCGGCGCAACGCCCTTCGAGGCGGTCAGGATGTTGTCGGGGTTTCGCGCCTCGGAGATCCCGGGGAGCTCGTGGGCCGCGAGCCCCGGGAACTCCCCCTGGTGGTCCTTCCACCACCAGCTCTTGACGAACGCGGCCGCTGCCTTCCCGTCTGTGACTGCCGCCGCCGCAACCCCATGGCTCCCGACGCCGAGCCTTGCCTTTCCCCGCGTGGCCGCCTTGGCCGCTGACTCGCCGGAGCTCGCTGCCACCGTGTAGGCGATCTCGGCCGGGGAGGTCCGGAGGAGCTCTTCCGGGTTCTTCCCCTTGGGGCAGAGCAGAACCGCCCCGTAGGACTCCTTGCCGTCCACCCCCTGGAGCATCGGCGTTCCCAGCGCCCGGGCCCTCAGGACCGCCTGGACGAAGGACCCGATGTAGACCAGGCAGGGGGTCCCATGCTCGAACGCCTCCAGAATCTCGGGGTAGGACTTCGCGATCCTGGCCGTGACGGAGACGCCGGAGCGCTGGCTCAGGGCCGAGGAGATCGCTTCGGCCTGCGCCCCGCGGTCCTTCCAGGCGGGCTGGAAGAAGCAGGTGACCTTGTCCCCGCCGGAGGCCGCCAGGGGAGCGGTCAGCAGCGCCAGGACGACACCGGAACGCAGCGTCTTCATTGGGTGTCCTTTCATCGAGGAGCGGCGTCGGAACGTCCGATGGCGGAGGGGACAGGTCCGGCTCGTCGTCCTCCCCCGCCCGCGACGGTCAACGGGTTACCACTGGTAGTTCACGGGCGAGATCCCTCCGCGCTTCATCAGGTCCAGCGAGAACTCGAGGCTCGTGGCGCCGAAGCGGACGGTCTCCTGGCCGCCGAACACCTCTTTCGAGGCCAGCGCCGCCTTGAGGATCTTGTCCCGATCTTCCGGAGACAGCGCCTTGGACCCGGTGAGCACGTTGTCGGGGTTCTTGACGTCGGACACTCCGGGGACCTCGTACACCTCGAAGTCCGCGAACTCCTTCTGGTGGCTCTTCCACCACCAGTTCTTGACGAACGCCGCCTTGGCTTTCCCGGCCACCACCGCAGCAACCGCAGCGTCGTGGGACGCGACCGCGATTGACGCCTTGCCGCCGGTGGCGGCCTTGGCGCCGGACTCGCCGGAGCTCGCGGCCACGGCGTAGGCCACCTCCGCGGGGCTGTCCCTCAAGATGGCCTGGGGGTCCTGCCCCTTGGGGTAGACCATCCAGGAGCCGTAGAACTCCTTACCGTCCTTCACCTGAAGGAGCGGGGCGCCGAGGTGCTTGGCCTGGATGATGGCCTGGCAGAAGGATCCCACGTACACGAGGCACGCTTCCTTGGACTCGAACGCCTCGAGGATCTCCGGGTAGCTCTTGGCCACCTTCGCTGCGATCGCGACCCCCGACCCCTCGCTCAGCTTGGAGGCGATGGCGTTGGCCTTCTCCGTCTGGTGGTCCCAGGCGGGCGGGAAGTAGAGCGTCACGTTCGGGCCCGCGACGGCGCGGGTCGCGACCAGGAGGCCCAGGGCGAGCAGGAGGGCGGTGGTCTTTCGCATGAGTCGTCTCCTCCGGGAGGGGCCGGGCGGCCGACGCATGGCCTCCCGGCGAGTGAACCAACGAAGCAAGAAGAGGATCGGCCCCGTGCCGAAAACCTTTAGGCCCAACGGGCACGACGACGAGAAACGCAGTTCTACGATTGCATCGGGAAAATCGAGTTCCCGGTTCCTAAAGATTGTTCGGGGAACGCCGATATGAATTTTCACGCCCCAGCTGGAACCGCCGGGTCCAAGCGCAGGTCCTGCGCGCAGAAGTTAGGAGTACCCCATGAGGCAATTCTTCCGTGGGATGAGGGTCAAGCTGATCGCCGCCTCCATGACGGCGGTCGTCCTCTCGGTCGCCGTCATGTACTACGGCGTCCGTTTCAAGGTCTCCCAGGAGCTGGGGCGGCTTGAGGACCAGATCCTGGAAAAGACCGTCCAGCACCTGGTGACGACGCTCACAAGCATCTCCGAGAAGAGGGACAAGGACCAGAAGATCTTCGCCGAGAAGCAGGGGGCTCAGCGGCGGATCCTGGAGGAGCAGCAGGCGGCCCAGCAGAAGATCTTCGAGGAGAAGCAGGCCACCCAGCAGCGGATGATCGCGACGATCATTCGGGAGAAGGGACAGAGCGTCGCGACGCTCGTGGCCAAGATCGCGGTCGAACCGGTCCTTTACTCCGACACCCTGAAGCTCGACGGGATCGTGAAGGCGGCGCGAGCGGACCGTCAGATCGCGTACCTGTTCGCCACCGGCAAGAGCGGGAAGGTGATCAACTCCCTCGGCGAGGCGCTGAACATCCCGAAGGCCGAGTACGGGAAGTTCGGGGTCAAGCCCGGCGACGCAAACGCGACCCTGTCCTCCCTGGCGCCCAACCCCTCACTGTTGGCGTTCAAGACGCCGATGAGCGACGAGGGGGTCACCGTGGGAGCGCTTCACGTGGGGGTCTTTCGGACCCTCGTGGGGGGAGCCGACCTCGGGGCGAAAGACGGCGCGGCGGCCTCTGCCGGCACCCCGGCCGGCTCGGCCGAATCGAAGGACGCGCAGGCCGGAAACTCTTCGCCCGAGGCAGGGGAAGCCCAGGCGGGGACGACGGGGGTCAATCACGAGTTGGCGCGCGAGCTCGCGGCGATGACGAACAGCGACGTCGCCTTCTTCGGCCCCAAGGGGTCGCTCGGAGCCTCGTCCGAGGGGGCGCAGGTCTTCTCGGATTCGCAAGCGGGCGCAGAGGAGGCACGCCGCACCCGCGTCACGGTCCACCGGCGGGCTTCCGTCGAAGGAAAAGTCTACAACGTCGCCTACGTGCTCCTGAAGAACGCGGGAGAGGGGACCGTGCTCGGGGTCGCCCTCCCCATGGACGCCACGGCGAGCGCCAACCGGGCGATCGGTCTGGTGCTCCTCCTCTCCGGAGGGCTCGCCCTGCTGGTCTCCTTCGTGGTCGCCTTCGGGGCTGCCCTGCGCATCGCGAGGCCCCTCACCGCGCTGACCGCCGTGACCGAGCAGATCGCCGCCGGCGACCTCACGTGCGAGGTCACGGGAGCCGACTCCGGCGACGAGATCGGCGTGCTGGCTGCGGGCGTCAGCCGGCTCGCAGAGAACCTCAAGGGAATCCTGACGCGGATCCGAGACCTCTCCACCGAGCTGGCCGATGCGGCCCATACGACCGCCGGCGCCTCGGATCGGATGGTCGGAGGCGCCTCGGACCAGAAGCGCCAGCTGGAGCAGGTGAGCGAGTCCTCGGCCGAGATCACGCGCGCTCTGGCGGACGTCGCGAGAACGGCCGCACAGTCCCTGGAGTCGTCACAGCTCGCCCTTCAGGCAGCCAACGAGGGCAAGGAGAAGGTGGGGGTCAGCGCCCAGGCCATGGCCGGCGTCTCGGCCTCGGTGGACCAGACCGCCGGGGCGATCCGCAAGCTCGGCGTCCGATCCCAGGACATCGGCCAGATCCTCGGGGTCATCGACGACATCGCGGACCAGATCAACCTGCTCTCCCTGAACGCAGCCATCGAGGCGGCGCGGGCCGGCGAGCACGGCCGGGGATTCGCCGTCGTCGCCGACGAGGTCCGGAAGCTCGCGGAGAAGGCCACGCGAGCCACCAAGGACATCGAGGAGACCGTGAAGGGGATCCAGACCGAGACCGACGGGGCGGTCCATGTGATGGACTACACCGTGGAGCAGGCGGAGAGGGTGCAGGCCGCCTCCCGCACCGCGGACGAGTCCCTCGGCCGGATCGTCGACTCCTCGAAGGGCGCCGTGGACATGATCAACGTCATCGCCTCCTCCACCGAAGAGCAGTCGGCGATCCTCCAGTCGATTGCCACGAGCATGGAGGCGGTCGTCGGGGTGGCGAACGACGTCCTCACGGACGCCGGCGACGTCCGGCAGGCCGCGGCCTCCCTGTCCAAGGTCGCTGCCACGCTGAGTACAGAAGTGGCCAAGTTCAAGCTCTCGGCGAAGTAGTCCCCCCAGGCCAGTTGTCCGCCCGCCCCGGCGGGCCTTACCCAACCCCCGCACGCAAGGAGGTACCCTTATGAAGAAGCGGTCGCTCGCCCTCTCGCTCCTGGCCGCAACCCTCGCCTTCTCGGTGACCGCCGCCCACGCGGCCGAGAAGCTCAAGATCGGCGTGGCCGCGATGATCTCGCCGAAGGAGACGTTCAAGTACTATCAGGATCTCTTGAACTACATCGGCGAGAAGGTGGGCCTCGAGGTTGAGCTCGTCCAGAAGCCGACGTATGCGGAGATGGACGGTCTCCTGAAGAACGAAGAGGTCGGCGTCGCCTTCGTGTGCTCCGGCCCCTACGTCAAGGACAAGGCTGAATTCGGAGTCGAGCTCCTGGTGGCCCCGGTTTCCTACGGACAGCCGTTCTACCATGCCTACATCATCGTGCCGAAGGATAGCCTGGCCAAAGCTATGTCCGATCTGGGGGGCAAGAAGTTCGCGTTCACCGATCCTCACTCCAATACGGGCTATATCGTACCCACCTACATGATCGGGAAGGGGTTCAGCAAGACGCCCGAGCAATTCTTCAAAGAGATCATGTTCACCAAGTCTCATGACAAATCGATTGAGGCGGTTGCGAAGAAGCTGGCTGACGGCGCAGCCGTCGACAGCCTGATCTTCGACTACGCGGCGAAGACCAATCCTCAGTACACGAAGGAGACTCGCATTCTCGAGAAGTCTCCGGCTTATGGCATCCCTCCGATCGTCGTAACGAAGGCCATGGATCCTGCCGTGAAGGCCAAGCTCCGAGACGCGTTCCTCAAGGTCCACGAAGACCCGAAGGGGAAGGAGATCATCTCGAAGATCATGGTGGACAAGTTCATCGTCCCGGACGATGCGAACTACGACAGCGTGCGAGAGATGGAGAAGTGGCTCAAGGAGTTCGCGAAGATCTGAGCCTGCCTCCTGTCGGCCGGAAAAGACAAAGCCCCCGCGAAGAACGCGGGGGCTTTGTCAACGTCAGCGGGCGAGATGTCGCCAAACGCCAGGGTGACGCCTCAGCGCGCCTCCTCGATGATCTTCACGAGAACCTGCTCCACCTCCTCGGCGACGGGTTGGAGCGCGGCGGCACCGGGGAAGATGGAGAGGAGCGCGGTTGGTTGGATGGTTCCGATCTTCGTCTGACCACCGTCGTCGTACACCGAGATCCGACAGGGCAGGGCGAGGCTCACCTCCATGTCGGCCGCGAGCACCTTGGCCGCCTGTTTAGGGTTGCACACCTCCAGGATCCGGCAGGCGTGCGGGAGGTCGACCCCTTTCTCCCGCAGCTTTTCCTGGAGGTCGTAGACGTGGAGCACGCCGAAGCCGTTTCGCTTGACGGCTTCCTCCACGTCCCGGGCCGCGGTGTCGACGTCCTTCTTCGAGTCGGTGACGAACAGCATGGGGTCTCCTTTCGCAGGGGCACGGCGGCCCTGGTCGGTTGCTGGGGAATCCCTGCGGAGGATACCACCAGACCCTCGGGCCGAAAGGGCGGCGCGCCGAGCCGTTGACAACGCGCCGGACCGGACCCTATGATGCGGCCCACGTAAAGGGGAGTAGCGTTCGGCCCGGAAAAGGGTCGACCTCCCGTGCCCGTCAACACGGCCTTCGGGCCCGGGCCGGGGGACCGCGACGAACGGCGGACCGGCGAGACCTTTACCCAGTGCGCATTGCGCGCCGAGGGTAAAGGTCTTTTTCTTTTGGAGACGTGAGATTGTGAACACTGTGAAGGCCCCCGGCCGGGCGAGAAACGGACCGCCCCACTCCGAACCCTGGGGCGGACGTAGCCCGCGCCGCGGAGGGACGCTCTGATGGTCATCCACAGTATCGGTACCCCGGGCCTCTGGGCCGGGTTCCTCCTGATCGTGGCCCTTCTGCTCACCCTGGACCTGGCGGTCTTCCACCGCCGCGCCCACGAGGTGAGGATGAAGGAGGCCGTGCTCTGGAGCGTCGTCTGGATCGGCGTGGCGCTCGCCTTCAACGCGGGGGTGTACCACTGGTTCGGCCGGGAGCGGGCGTTGGAGTTCCTGACGGGCTACCTGATCGAGAAGGCCCTGTCGGTGGACAACATCTTCGTGTTCCTCGTGCTGTTCTCCCACTTTCGGGTCCCGGCGTCCTTCCAGCACCGGGTCCTCTTCTGGGGCATCCTGGGCGCCCTCGTCATGAGGGCCGGGTTCATCGGTCTGGGCGCTGCACTGGTCCAGACGTTCCACTGGGTGATGTACGTCTTCGGCGCCGTGCTCGTGGTGACCGGCGTGCGGATGCTGTTTCAGGGGGAAGACGACGTTCATCCCGAGCGAAGCCTCATCCTTCGGCTCTTCAGGAGGCTCGTGCCGAGCGTGCCGGAGTATCGGGGCACCCGTTTCCTGGTGCACGAGGGGGGACGCTGGCTTGCGACGCCGCTCCTGGCCGTGTTGGTGGCCGTGGAGGCCACCGACCTCGTGTTCGCGGTGGACTCCATTCCGGCCGTCTTCGCGGTCACGACCGACCCCTTCATCGTCTACACGTCGAACATCTTCGCGATCCTGGGTCTGCGCGCCCTCTACTTCGTGTTGGCCGGGGCCCTCGGACGGCTGCGCTTCCTGAAGGTGGGGCTGTCGCTCGTGCTCGGGTTCGTGGGAGGCAAGATGCTGCTTGGCGGCGTCGTCGACGTTCCGATCGGGGTTTCGCTGGGAGTGATCGCGTTCCTCATCAGCGGCGCCGTGGCCGCCTCCCTGACGTGGCCGGCCGCGAAAGCGGAGGTGGAAGGGTGATCGGTGTGGTCCCGCGGGAAGTCCCTTCCCGGCGGATCCTCTTCCCCCTACACTGAGTGTGTCCGCTGTTTCCACCTTCGTCGCCGGGAACCTCCGCATGCCCTCGGTCACGACCCAAGACCTTCTGGACGCTCTCGACGAGGGCCTGCTGGCCGTGGACGGCCGGGGCCGGATCTCCTGCGTCAACGGCCGGGCCCGCGACCTCCTCGGCGGCGGCCGGCTGGAGAGCCGGCTCCTGAGCCGCGTTCTCCCGGGGCTGGAGCCGTCCGTGCGCGCGTGCCTCGACTCGGGCGAGACCGTGGCCGCCCGACCCGAGACGCCGTCGGGCACGGTCCTGGAGGGGACCGTCGCCGCCGTGCGCCAGGGCGAGCGCGTCACGGGCGCGGTCTTCCTGTTCCGGCCCTCCGGGACGAGCCCCGACCAGGCTGCCGGGCGCCCGGAGCTCCAGACCGTCTTCGATACCTCCCACGATGGCCTGTGGATCGTCGACGCCCAGGGCGTGATCCTCAACCTCAACCGGGCCGCCGAGGAGCTCAACCACATCCGGGCTGCGGACGTCATCGGGCGGCGCGTGCACGAGCTCGTGGACCAGGGGTTCCTCGACTTCTCCGTCTCGGAGAAGGTGCTCGAGACCGGCCGGCCGGTGAGCCTCATGCAGCGCGGCCTGAAGAGCAAGCGGCACCTGCTCGTGACCGGAACCCCCGCTTTCGGCCCCGACGGCAAGATCGCGTTCGTGGTCGTGAACGACCGGGACCTCACCGAGCTCAACCAGCTGACCCAGGAGCTCGAACAGGCCCGGCTCGTCAACGAGAAGTTCCGCGACGAGCTCGCGGAGCGCGCCATCGTGGAGACGGCGCGGGGGGAGGTCGTGGCCGACAGCGAGGAGATGAAGCAGGTGCTGCGGGTCGCGCTGAAGCTCGCGCGCCTCGACGTCTCGAACATCCTGCTCCTCGGTGAGTCAGGCACGGGCAAGGGACTCCTGGCGAAGTTCATCCACCGGAATGGTCCCCGGGCCGCGAAGCCCTTCATCCACATCAACTGCGCGGCGTTGCCGGAGAACCTCCTCGAAGCCGAGCTCTTCGGGTACGAGAAGGGGGCGTTCACCGGGGCCCGCGAGCACGGCAAGGCGGGGCTCTTTGAGCTCGCGCACGAGGGGACCCTGTTCCTGGACGAGATCGGCGATCTGCCCCTCGCGATCCAGGCGAAGCTCCTGAAGTACCTCGACGACCACGAGCTCCTGCCCCTCGGCGGCACCAAGCCCCGCTCCGTGGACTGCACCGTGATCGCCGCCACCAACGCGGACCTCGAGGCGTCGGTCCGGCGCAAGCAGTTTCGCCACGACCTCTTCTACCGACTCAACTCCTTCACGATCCGGATCCCTCCGCTGAAAGAGCGACAGGGTGACGCCGCGCTCCTCGCCGATCGATTCGTGGCCAAGTACAACGAGATCTACCGGACCCACAAGCGCCTGTCGGCCCGCGCGCTCCGCTGGATCCAGTCCTACCCGTTCCCCGGAAACGTCCGGGAGCTCGAGGGACTGGTCAAGAACGCCATCGTCATGACGGAGGGCGACCTTCTGGGAGAGCTCGCCGAGGGCGGTGCGCGCGCTGCGACGGGCGAGGAGGTCGAGGCCGGGGGTCTCGCGGCCTCCCTGGCCGACCGCGAGCGGGCCCTGCTCCAGGAGGCGGCGGAGCGCTGTCGGACGACCCGGGAGATCGCCGGTTACCTCGGTGTCAGCCAGCCCACGGTGGTTCGAAAGCTTCGTAAGCACGGCCTGCGCCCGCTCGGCTGACGTGGGTTCTCTTTGATTCAATAGAGAATCAGCATCCGCCGCATCCCCGCCCGGCACACCCCTCTCGCCCTTCCTGTCATTGATCCAATCTTGAATCTTCCTCCAGGGGCGAAGAAACGCGGCCTTGCTCGCGTTCTTGATTCTCTGGTGAATCAAACAGCGGTTTCGGGCCGCGGGGAAGAGTTCCGTCAGTATTTCGTAACGAACTGATATTATTTCTGTTTCGTCAGAGAACGACCCTTGGCATGGCGCCTGCAGTTCTGGGAGGCATCGCTGCGGCGAGGCCCGGGACCGACGAGGCGCGGCCGGTACTGCGGGCGGAGCGCGCCGCAGGGTGCCGGCGCCGTCTCGTTTCCTCTTTCCGGAAGGAGTGCAACCGTGTCACAGAGCAACCAGGAACTCATGGCCCGGCGAAAACAGGCGGTTCCGAGGGGCCCCTTCAATACCGCCCCCTTTTTCGCTGCCCGGGCACGCGGGGCCCGGGTCACGGACGTGGAGGGCCGCGACCTGATCGACTTCGCGGCCGGTATCGGCGTCATGGCTACGGGCCACAACCATCCGAAGATCGTCGAGGCGGCCAAGCGCCAGATGGACGACTTCGTGCACACCTGCTTCCACGTTGTGCCCTACGAGGGGTACGTGCGCCTGGCCGAGGAGCTCAACGCACGCACGCCGGGGACCCACGAAAAGAAGACCATGTTCGCCAACAGCGGCGCCGAGGCCGTGGAGAACGCCGTAAAGGTCGCGCGGGCCTATACGAACCGCCCCGGCATCCTGTGCTTCGACAACGCCTTCCACGGCCGCACCCTCCTGGCCATGACCCTGACGAGCAAGATCTCGCCGTACAAGCACGGCTTCGGGCCCTTCGCGCCCGAGGTGACCCGGGTGCCCTATGCCTACTGCTACCGCTGCCCCTTCGGAGCGTGCGGCCCCGAGAGCTGCTCGCTCGAGTGCGCGGAGAACCTGAAGCAGGCCTTCATCAACGAGGTCGATCCGACCAGCGTGGCGGCAATCATCGCCGAGCCGGTCCAGGGCGAGGGCGGCTTCGTTGTCGCTCCTCCGGCCTTCCTCAAGAGAGTCCAGGAAATCGGTGCGGAGCACGGCATCCTCTTCATCGCCGACGAGGTCCAGTCGGGTTTCGGGCGGACCGGCCACCTCTTCGCCTGTGAGGCGTCCCACGTCGTTCCCGACTTGATGACCATGGCCAAGGCGCTGGCCTCCGGCTTCCCTCTGAGCGCCGTCACCGGCAGGGCCGACCTCATGGACACCCCCCAGGTGGGCGGCCTCGGCGGCACCTACGCCGGAAACCCGGTCTGTATCGCCGCCGCCCTGGCCACCCTCGAGGTCCTCGACGAGGAGCGTCTGGTCGAGCGCGCCCGGGAGACGGGCAAGGTCGTGAAGGCCCGCTTCGACGCGATGGCGCAGAAATACGACCTCATCGGTGACGTGCGGGGCCTGGGGCTCATGATGGCCATGGAGCTCGTAACGGACCGCAAGTCCAAGGCGCCCGCGACGGCCGAGACTGCGAAGGTAGCGGCGCTGGCGTTGGAGAAGGGGCTGCTCCTGGTAAAAGCCGGAACGTACAGCAACGTGATCCGGCTCCTCCCGCCGCTCACCATCGGCCCGGAGGATCTGGCCGAGGGCCTGGACATCCTCGAAGAGGCGATCGCGGCGGTGGCCGGGGATCTCTAGGCGGCCGAGCCGTTCACCGTTTTCACGAGCGCCGCGGCGCGTTCACCGGCCTGCTCTCCGACCCGGGGGCGGCCCACACCGAGCGAGAAGGAGAGAAGCATGAAGCGGATCGTGATCGGAGCCCTGGCGGCAGTGGTTGCCGCGGCGAGCCTGGCGTCGGCCCAGCAGGCGCGCAACTACTTCAAGGTGGGGGTCATCACGTCTCTCTCCGGAGAGATGGCTACGGGCGGCAACGTCACCAAGCGCGGCTACGACCTCTGGGCGAACGAGGTGAACGCCAAGGGCGGTATCGAGATCGGCGGGAAGAAGTACAAGGTCGAGCTCTCCTACGGCGACGACCAGTCCCAGCCCGCCCAGGCGGCGGTGGCGGCCGAGCGCCTGGCCACCCAGGAGAAGGTCGACTTCGTGTTGGGGCCGTACGCGTCCGGCACGACCCGCGCGGCGGCTCCGGTGCTCGAGAAGTACAAGATCCCGATGATCACCGGCTCCGCCGAGTCTCCCCTCATCTGGCTCGACAAGATGAAATACACCTTCGGGACGATCCCTCCGGTCAACTACACCGGCGCGGGCCCGGTCAATACCCTGGCCGGCCTCACCCCCAAGATCCAGACCGCCTTCATCCTGGGCATGGACGACACGTTCTCCAAGGCCACGGCCGAGGCGTTCAAGGCTGCGGCGGAGAAGGCAAAGATCAAGGTCGTCAACTTCCAGATCCTCCCCGCGGGCCAGGACCTCATCCCGCTCCTCAACAAGGCGAGAGCGATGAAGCCGGACCTCATCGCCTACGGCGGGCACGACAAGGAGCTGATCAACATCGTCAAGGGCCTGCGGCAGATCAACTACACCCCGAAGGCCCTTCTGATGCACTACGGCGTCACGGAGCCGGCTTTCGTCGAGGCGCTGGCCAAGGACGCCGACGGCGTTT
The DNA here is from genome assembly GCA_016214985.1 of Deltaproteobacteria bacterium. Taxonomy (GTDB): domain Bacteria; phylum Desulfobacterota; class Deferrisomatia; order Deferrisomatales; family JACRMM01; genus JACRMM01. The sequence continues at coordinate 102,631 of JACRMM010000058.1, forward strand.
TCGGCGCCTCGGTGTGGACCGACTCGCTCCAGACCAAGGGCGCAATTCTGTGGAAGGACGCGGTCAGCTACGGCAAGGCCGCCATGGACGCCTACAAGGTCCCGGCCGACTACACGCAGGCGGGCTGCACGGCGGCCGGCATCGCCTTCCAGGCCGCGCTCCAGAAGATCAAGGCCACTCCCCCGCTTTCCGAGGCCAAGAAGGACGAGCTCCTGAAGGCTCTCGAGGGCCTCGATATCCAGACCTTCTTCGGTCGGATCAAGTTCGCCAACGCCGGCGAGTTCTATCACTCGAACGTCGGCCTGAGCCCCCTGGCGATCCAGATCCAGGGTGGGAAGACCGTGGTCGTGGGCCCCAAGGAGATGGCCCAGGCGAAGGTCCTGTACCCGCTCACGCCCTGGGACAAGCGCTGATGGCCCGCCCGGCGGAGGGGTAGCCTGTGTGCCGTCCCTCCGCCGGACTCGGTCCGCACCTCCTCCCGACGAAGGCGGAACCCGCATGAGCGCCCTTCAAGACAACAGCGTCTACGAAGAGCTCCAGAGAGCGCTCTGGGATCGGTCCGGGAAGGCCGTGGAGAGCCTCGACTGGCTCTGCGATCACATGCACCCGTACTTCTTCATCACCATGAGGGAGGAGACCGAGGCCTTGGTCAACCTCGCGGTCGGGCTCAACTGCCTGACCCGCCACCAGAGGTTGCTGCTCGCCGACGAACCGCAGAAGCTCATCCTCGCCCGGCTCAACGTCCCCGGGTCTGTGTACGAGACCCTGGAGTCCCTACGGGAGCGGGACATTGCCTACGCGGAGCTCGCCCATTCCTACGACTCCATCCCCGGGCTCGACCGGGAGCTGGAGGTCCTGCGGTTCGAGTTCGGGCCGCGTGACTCAGAGGAGTCTTCCGGGTCGCTGGCCGCCGAGACGCGCAAGGGGGTCGCCGAGGCGCTGCGGCGCCTGTACCCGGCGTACGACCACGCCGAAACCGATCGAAGCCTCGACCTTCTGTGGCGAAACAACCCTGCCTACGTGCGGACGTCTCCCGCCGAGCGCGTCGCTCGGGTCCTGTGGGCCCTGCAGCAGGCCCGCCGGCGCGACGGGGTGTACCTGGACACCGAGCCGGCCAGGGGCATGGCCCAGCGGCAGGAGTCGCGGCTCGTATTCGCGGTGGCCAACCCGCCGGAGGGGAACTTCCTGGCGCAGGTCCTGGAGATCTTCCACCGCCTCGACATCGGCGTGCGCCGGGCCTACTGCCTCCGCGTGACGACCGAAGAGGGGCCCTATCTGCTCGGGAACTTCTACGTAGGCACTCGGGCCGGCAGGCCCGTGAAGCGGAGCTCCGAGCTCTTCCAGACGCTGAAGGCCGAGCTGTACAACACGCAGGTCCTCTCCACGGCCACGCGCACCTACACGGAGTTCGTGCGAAACCGCGTGCTGACCGGAGAGCAGGCGTCCCTTGTCAACGCCTTCATCGGCTTCTGCCACACGAACCTGGCCCACAATCAATGGGACCGGTTCGGTCTCGAAGACGTCATGCGGGCGTTCCACTCCCACCCCGACATCGCGCTGCAGCTCGCGCGGCTGTTCGAGTTCCGCTTCGACCCGGTGCAGCGGGCAGACCCTGAGCGCTACGGCCGGGCCCTGGCCGAGACGTCCCGAACAGTCGACGCCTACAACACGGGGCACCGGCTGATCGATGAGTTCCGGCGGACGATCTTCCGGACCTGCCTGTCGTTCATTCGCCACACCCTCAAGACGAACTTCTACGTCCCGGAGAAGCAGGCGCTGGCGTTCCGGCTGGACCCGGCGTACCTGACCGAGCTGGCGCCCGAGTTCACCGCCGACCTGCCCGAGCGGCGGCCCTTCCGCGTTACGTTCTTCTGCGGCCGTTTCGGAGCGGGCTACCACATCGGCTTCGCGGACATCGCCCGCGGCGGCTGCCGGACGGTGATTGCGAAGAGCCGCGACGACTACGCGACGATCGCGAACACCCTCTTTCGCGAAATCTACGTCCTGGCGCACACCCAGCATCTGAAGAACAAGGACATCTACGAGGGCGGGTCGAAGATGGGGATTGTCCTCGACGCCGGCGGTGCCGAGGGCCCTGAGAGCCTGGCACGGCGGTTGTTCCAAGTGCAGGCCGGGTTCTTCAACGCCTTCTTCGACCTCTTCGTGACCGACGGCGGGACGGCTGCGCACCCCCGGGTCGTGGACTACTATGGCGAAGACGAGCCCATCGAGCTGGGACCGGACGAGAATCTGCCGGATACGACGATCGAGTGGCTGGCGCGGCGCTCGGTGGAACGGGGCTATGGGCTCGGCCCCGGCGTGATTTCGAGCAAGCGGGTGGGGATCAACCACAAACAGTACGGCGTCACCTCCACGGGTGTCCTCACGTTCGCGGAGGTCGCGATGCGGGAGGTCGGGATCGACGTACGCCGCGACCCCTTTTCCGTGAAGCTCACGGGCGGCCCCACCGGCGACGTGGCCGGCAACGCCCTGCGCCTCCTGCTCGAGCGCTGCCCCGGGGCCTCGATCCGGCTCGTGGTCGACGGGGCGGGCGCGGCCTTCGACCCCGAGGGGCTCGACCGCGAGGAGCTCGGACGGCTGCTCTTCGCCCGGGACATCGACGGCTTCTCTCCGGAGCGGCTCCACGCGGGCGGGTTCGTCCTCTTCCGCCATCACCGGCGCTGCGAGGGCCTGCGGGATCTCTACCGGAAGGTCGGGGCGGGGCCCCGGGGACCGGTGGAGGAGTGGGTGAGCGCCGACGACTTCTTCCGAGAGTATGCGACGCTCGTCTTCGAGGTGCCCGCCGACCTGTTCCTCCCGGGCGGGGGGCGCCCGGAGACGATCGACGCCGAGAACTGGCGGGAATTCCTGGCCCCCGACGGGACGCCGTCGGCCCGCGTGATCGTGGAGGGCGCCAACTCCTTCCTCACCCCCGACGCCCGCCGGGAGCTCCAGCAGCGCGGCGTCGTGGTCATCCGCGACGCGTCGGCCAACAAGTGCGGGGTCATCGCCTCGTCCTACGAGATCCTCGCGAACCTGCTGCTGACGGAGCGGGAGTTCCTCGAGCACAAGGACGAGTACGTGGCCGACGTGCTCGAGATCCTGGAGAAGCGGGCCAAGGAGGAGGCGGTGCTCATCTTCCGGCGCCACCGCGCGGGCGAGGGAAGGGTCCTCTACACGCAGATCAGCGAGGCGCTCAGCGCCGAGATCAACGGCCACTACGAGCGCCTGGTCGCGTTCTTCCGGGACCGCCCGGAGCTGTGCGGCCAGCCCCTGTTCCGGAAGGCCCTGGTGGCGCACCTTCCCCGGTTCCTCCGCGCGAACCCGAGGCTGCGGGCGCGCGTCAAGAACCTTCCGGTGAAGGTGCAGGCCGCGATGCTCGCGGCCGAGATCGCCACGACCACCGTGTATCATGGAGGCTGGGAGCCGGACTTCGAGCGGGAGCTCCGGACGTACCTGAAGAAGCACTTCGGCACCGAGGAACCATAGGGCGGGGCTCGCCCTGCCGGCCCCCGTACACAGCCACCGCGGCGGGGCAAGCCCCGCCCTACGCGGTGCCGGGCCGTGGCGGGCAGGGACAGCGAAGCGCGGCGCGGAATCGGCCCCGCGCGCCACGGCCCCGATTCCGTATGTCAACGGCACCCGACGACCAACGGAGACATCCATGATCGCACTGCTTCCCCAGACCCTCGTGGACGGAATCCTCATCGGCGGCATCTACATCACGATCGCCATCGGCTTCTCCCTGACCTACGGGGTGATGCACATCATCGACTTCGCCGTGGGTGAGTGGATCATGCTCGGGGCGTTCCTCGGGTTCTACCTGAGCCAGTGGACCCACGTGGACCCGCTGATCCTGCTGCCCGTGGTGTTCGCCGTCTTCTCCTTCGTGGGCTATCTGCTGCAGCCCGTCGTCCAGCGGGTGGTGAGCGGCCGGCGTGGAAACCCGGTGCTGATGGGCCTCGTGTTCACCTTTGGTCTCGCGCTGATGCTGCGGGGTGCGGCCCAGACGGTGCTGGGCAACTTCCCGCAGTCCATTGCTACGGCCATCAGCGCCAAGAGCTTCTCTTTCGAGAGCGGAGACTTCTTCCTCACCGTGCCCGCGGTGCGGCTCGCGGGCCTCGTGTACGCCCTCGTCATCACGGCCGTGCTCCACTTCCTCCTGAAGAAGACCGACTTCGGCCTCGCGGTGCGGGCGCTCTCCCAGAACAAGGAGGCGGCGGCCCTGATGGGGATCAACGGCAAGCGCACGAGCTCGTTCGTCTACGCGATCTATGTGGGGATCAGCGCGATGACGGGCGTGCTGATTGGGGCGATCTCGTCGATCACGACGCAGATGGGGCCCGAGCAGACGATCCTCGCGTTCTTCGTGGTCGTGCTGGCGGGCATGGGCTACCTGGCCGGGGTGCCCTGGGCCGCCTTCCTCCTGGGCCTCATCAACGCCTTCTTCCCGGTCTACCTGGACGCGAGCTATACGCTCCTGGCGGTGTTCGGAGTCCTGTACTTGATCCTCCTGGTTTCGCCTCGCGGGCTCTTCGCCAAGGGAGTGTGACCGATGCCTCGTCGACAGCTGACCTGGTTTCTCCTCGTCTTCGGGGGCCTGGGCCTCGTGCCGCTGGTGGTCCACGACACGTTCTGGCTGCGGATCATCACGGAGGGCATCCTCTGGATCGGGCTCGCGATCACCTGGGACGTGATCGGCGGCTACACCGGCTACGTGAGCTTCGGGCACGGTGCCTTCTTCGGCGTGGGCGCGTACGCCACGGCGATCCTGATGCTGCGGTCCGGGTGGCCCTTCTGGACGACGCTGCCCGCGGCCGGTGTGGTCGCCGCGGTGCTCGCCGTCTTGGCCGGGCTCCCGACCCTTCGCCTGAAGGGCGCCTACTTCGCGATCGCGACCTGGGCCCTGGCCCGGGCCATCCAGCAGCTCGCCTTGGTCATGCCGATCACCGGCGGGACCAACGGCCTTCGGTTCCCGCCGTTCCTGAACCCGCAGTTCTTCTTCTACGTGATGCTCGGCGTCGTGGCGGCGACGTTCGCGCTCCTTTGGATCCTGCTGGAGCGCTCCTCCTTCGGTCTGAAGCTCAAGGCCATCCGGGAGGACGAGGCGGCGTCCATGGCCGTGGGCCTGAAGCCCACTCTCATCAAGGTCCAGTCCTTCGTTCTCTCGGCCGTGCCCGCGGGGATCCTCGGAGGTGTCTACGCCTACTGGATCAGCTACATCGATCCGGGATCGGTCCTGAGTGACCTCGTCACCGACCAGGCGGTCGTGATGGCCGTGTTCGGGGGCCTTGGGACGCTCGTCGGCCCCGCCATCGGCGCGGTGGTGCTCTTCGCCTTCAAGATGTTCTTCTGGGCCAAGCTGTCGAACTTCGAGGTCCTGTACCTCATCGTGCTCGGCGGGATCATCGCCGTGAGCGTGGTGTTCCTGCCCGACGGGCTGTGGGGGGCGTTCGTGGGCCGACGGAAACGGAGAACGGAGCCCACCGAGAGTCCCTCCTCCCCGGTGGAAACGGAGGCCGTGCCATGAGCGAGCCGATCCTGCGCGTGACCGACTGCAGCAAGAGCTTCGGGGGACTCCAGGCTCTCGACAACGTCTCCTTCTGGGTGCAGCCGAAGGAGATCGTGGGACTGATCGGGCCCAACGGGGCCGGCAAGACCACGCTCTTCAACGTGGTGAGCGGCTACCTCAAGCCCACCCGGGGAGAGGTGGTGTACGAGAGCGTCAACGTGACCGGGATGCCGCCTTACAAGCTCGCCGCGCTCGGCGTCGGCCGCACGTTCCAGGTGGTCAAGCCCTTCGCGGGCCTCACGGTGCTCGACAACGTGACGATCGCCTCGCTCCTGCGCCACCCCAACCGGAAGAACGCCGCGCGACAGGCCTGGCACATGCTCGAGTTCACGGGGCTGGCGGACCGCGCCCACGCCCAGGCCTCCGGCCTCACCCTGGCCGGCCGCAAACGGCTCGAGATCGCGAAGGCGCTCGCGCTGGAGCCCAATCTGCTGCTCCTGGACGAGGTGGTCGCGGGGCTGAACCCCACCGAGGCGGACCGCACGATCGAGCTGATCCTGAAGATCCGCGAGGAGGGCATGACGATCCTCATCGTGGAGCACATCATGCGGGTGATCATGAACATCAGCGACCGTATCGTGGTCCTGAACTACGGGAGCAAGATCGCCGAGGGCAAGCCCGCCGAGGTGGCGGCCAACCCCATGGTGATCGAGGCCTACCTCGGGGAGGCGGCGGCATGAGCGTCCTGTCGGTGGAATCGATCGCGTTGAGCTACGGAGACAGCCAGGCCCTCTGGGACGTCTCCTTCTCGGTGGAGCAGGGAAAGCTCGTCAGCCTCCTCGGCGCCAATGGTGCCGGGAAGACGACGACCCTGAAGGCCATCTCGGGCCTGCAACCCCTCAAGGGGGGGACCGTGCGCTACGGCGGCAAGCCCATCAGCGGCCTCAAGGCCCATCAGGTGGCCGACCTGGGCATCACGCTCGTGCCCGAGGGTCGCCAGCTCTTTCCGAAGATGACCGTGGAGGAGAACCTCGTCCTGGGATCCTATCTCAAGCGGGCGAAGGCGAGGCGCAGGGAGAACCTCAAACGCGTCTACACCCTCTTCCCCCACCTCGACGAGCGCCGCCACCAACTCGCGGAGACCCTCTCGGGCGGCGAGCAGCAGATGGTGGCCATCGGCCGCGGCCTCATGCAGGAGCCGCAGCTCGTCATGTTCGACGAGCCCTCTCTCGGTCTCGCGCCGATCCTCGTGCACGACATCTTCCAGGCGATCGAAGCGCTCCACCGGGACGGCCTCACGATCTTCCTCGTGGAGCAGAACGCCCACCACGCGCTGAAGATCGCGGACTACTGCTACGTGATCGAAAACGGCCGGGTCGTGAAGGAGGGAACCTCCACCGACCTGGAGAACGACCCCGGGGTGCGCGAGGCGTATCTGGGGTTTTGACGGCTAGAAAGCCGAAAAGCTGGAAAGCTGGAAAGCCAAACCACGGCGTTCGAGCCTTCTAGCTTCCCAGCTTTCCAGCCTCCTAGCGGAGGTCCTCATGCACGGCTTCTACAACAAGATCCTGATCGTCGACCTCACGGCCCGGACTTCCCGGGCGGAGGCGCTCTCCGACGCGGTGCTGGCCGAGACGCTCGGCGGCAAGGGGCTCGCCACGCGGCTGCTCCTCGAGCACGCACCCGCCGGCGTCGACCCGCTCTCCCCGGAGAACCCCCTCGTCTTCGCGGTGGGTCCGGTGACCGACACCCGCATCCCCGGCTCCTGCCGCTACGGAATCTTCACCAAGAGCCCCCAGACCGGTTTCTATTCCGAGAGTTACTCCGGGGGGAAGGCGGCCGAGAAGATGAGCCGCTCGGGCTTCGACGCCGTGGTCGTCAAGGGCGCGGGCGCGGAACCTCTGTATCTGGAGATCTCCGAGGAGGGGGCGCGGTTCCACGACGCCGCCGACCTCTGGGGCAAGGAGACCTACGCGGCGGAGGATGCCCTATTGGCGGCCTACGGAGGAGTGACCAAGGCGGCGGCCCTGGTCATCGGGCCCGCCGGCGAGCGGCAGGTGCCCTTCTCCATCGTGGCCAACGACTACTGGCGCTGCGCCGGACGGACGGGCGCCGGGGCCGTTATGGGTTCGAAGAAGCTCAAGGCTCTCGTCTACCGGGGCGAGGCGAAGCGGCCTCTGGCCGACCCAGGGGGCATCGAAGCCTATGCCAGGAAGATGCTTGCGGAGAAGAAGGACCACGCCGCCACGCAGACCTACAAGAACTTCGGCACCCCGGTCATGGTGAACCTGCTGAACACCTTCGGCGCGTTCCCCACCCGCTACTGGCACGAGGGCCGCAAGGAGGGCTTCGAGGCGATCAACGCCGAGAGCATGAAGAGTCGCTGCGACGTGAGGCCCAAGGCCTGCGCGCGCTGCTTCATGGCCTGCGGCAAACTCACCACGGTCAAACAGGGGCGCCACGCGGGCCTCGCGCTGGAGGGGCCCGAATACGAAACGATCTACGCCTTCGGCGGCCTGTGCCTCGTGGACTCCATCGAGGAGATCGTGTACTTGAACGACGTATGCGACCGGCTCGGGATCGACACGATCAGCGCCGGCAACCTCGTGGCCTTCGCCATGGAGGCGTCGGCCCAGGGCAGGATCTCCGAAGCCGTGCCCTACGGCGACGTCGACGTCGCTGCGGGACTCCTGGCGGACATCGCGGCGCGCCGCGGGCTCGGCGAAGTGCTCTCGAAGGGCATCGTCGAGGCGGGCAGGGCCTGGGGCATGGAGCGCCAGACCATCCACGTGAAGGGCCTCGAGCCCGCGGGCTACGACCCCCGGATCCTCAAGGGCATGGGGCTCGCGTACGCCACGAGCGACCGGGGGGCGTGCCACCTGCGGACGACCTTCTACAAGCCCGAGCTCTCCAACCAGATCGCGCCCGACGCGGTGGAGGGCAAGGCGGCGCTCCTCGTGGACTTCGAGGACCGGCTGAACCTCTTCGACGGGCTCATCCTGTGCCGGTTCTTCCGCGACTTCTACCCTTGGGAGGAGCTCGCCGCCGTGATCCGGCTCACCACGGGACAGGACCTCGATCGGCAAGGTCTCAAGCGGCTGGCCGATACGATCGCCGACGGAGCCCGGCGATTCAACCTGCGCGAGGGGCTCACGAAGGACGACGACTGGCTGCCGGACCGTTTCTTCGACGAGCCCCTGCCCGAGAAGGGCAACGTGCTCACGCGAGACGAGCTCGCCCGCCTGCGCGCCGACTACTACGCGGCGCGGGGATGGGACGCCGAGGGGCGGCTGCCCACGTAGCGGCGGAGGGCGGGCGTTTCGTTGTCCGTCACGGTTTCCGGGTTTTCGGGTTCGTGAGCGGGAATGGGAAGGAAGTGGAGAGAGGAGCGCATGAAGAGCAAGCTGATCACCATGGAGGAGGCCGCGGCGCTGGTGCCCTCCGGCGCCTCGATCTCGGTGGGCGGCTTCACCAGCCAGCGCCACCCTACGGCGCTGCTCCGGGCCTTGATCCGTGCCGGGGTGAAGGACCTGATCGTCTACTGCCACTCGGCGGGCAGCGACCTGGACCTCCTCATCGGCGCAGGGTGCGTCCGGCGCCTCGAGGGCGCCTACCTCGCCGACGGCGTCTTCTCGCCGATCGCGGTCAACTGGCGCCGCTTCGTCGAGGCGGGCCGCATCGAGTTCGAGGACTACTCCAACGCCGCCATGATGGCCCGGTTCGCGGCCGGGGCCATGGGGCTGTCGTTCTTCCCCACGCGCTCGCTCCTCGGGACCGATCTCCTGGTGATGGAAGGCCTCGACCCGGAGGTCCGTCGGGCCGACCCCCGTGCCGCGCCCAAGAAGGCCGCGGTCATGGACTGCCCCTTCACGGGCGAGAAGGTCGCCCTGGTGCCCGCGGTGCGCACCGACGTCTGCCTGCTGCACGTCCAGAAGGCGAGCGCCCAGGGGCTGCTTCGGATCGAGGGCCAGGAGTTCCTGGACGTCCAACAGGCCATGGCCGCGAGGACGGTGATCGCGACCTGCGAGGAGCTCGTGGAGGACGAGGACCTGCGGCGCGACCCCGAGCGCAACCGGATCCCGCCCTTCGCCGTCCACGCGGTCGTCCACGTGCCCTTCGGCTCGCACCCTCACAGCGTGCACAACTGCTACGACTACGACCCGGAGCACCTGGGTGTCTACACGCGCGCCGCGAAGTCCGACGAGACATTCCAAGAGTATCTGGACCGCTACGTCTTTGGTGCACCGACCCACGAGGCCTACCTCGAGGCCATCGGCGGCGAGGCGAGGCTCGACCAGCTCCGGGCGCGATCGGGGCTCGGCTACAATCCGGAGCTCAAGCGAAAGAACGAAGGCTAGGACACGGTCCACAGATTACGCAGATTTCTCAGATTGTGTCGGAAGGCGGAAGGCCTGGGTTGGCGTCAGAGCAACCACGCCTCGTTCTGATCTTGTCGTTTCCATCTGCGCAATCTGCGTAATCTGCGGACAGAGGGGTTCTTCCATGACGGAGCCATCCTACTCGACGACCGAGCTCATGGCACTGGCCGCTGCGCGCGAGATCCGCGACGGCGAGATCGTGTTTGCTGGCACGGGGCTTCCCATGTTGGGAGGCATGCTCGCCAAGCGCCGCCACGCGCCCGACAGCACGATCGTGTTCGAGGCGGGCGGCGTCGACCCGGAGATGCTGCACCTGCCCATGAGCGTGGGCGATTCGCGCACGCTCGTGGGCGCGGCCCAGGCCTCGGGACTCTTCGACGTGTTCACGTACCTCCTGCAAGGGGGTCGGATCGACGTGGGGTTCCTCGGGGGAGGGCAGATCGACCGGTACGGAAACCTGAACTCCACCGCCATCGGCGAGTACCGGCGCCCCGCGGTACGCTTCCCGGGCAGCGGAGGCTCGGCCGATGTGGCTGCGCTCTCGGGCCGCACGGTCATCATCGCCCGCCACGAGAAGCGCCGCTTCCCGGAGCGGGTGGACTACGTGACGGCCCCCGGCTGGCTCGAGGGCGGCGACTCTCGGGAGAGAGCCGGCCTTCGGGCCAACGGCCCCTCGGCCCTCGTCACCACCCTGGGCGTCATCCGCTATCGCCCCGACTCCCGCGAGCCGTACCTCGCGAGCTACCATCCCGGCCACACGGCCGAGGACGTACAGGCGGAGACGGGCTTCCTCCTCGACCTCTCCGAGGCCGTGGAGACCGAGCCCCCGACCGCCGAAGATCTCGACATCCTGCGGCGCGTGGTCGACCCGGAGGGGATCTTCCTGAAGAAGTGAGCCGAAGACCGAGGGATCCGGACGAATCCGCAGATTACGCAGATTGCGCAGATGAGAACTAACAGAGCCGAAGGCAGACGTTCTGCCTTCCGCTCTGTTTCTTCCACGAAATCTGTGTAATCTGCGTCATCTGTGGAGGGATCTTCTCTGACGACGCCCCTTCCCATTCTCTGAAACCCTCGTACCCAGCGAATCTTCGAGATGAGGACCAGGGAGGCGAGCCATGAAACCGCGGATCGCGTCGACCGGGCAGAGGGGGGACCCGCGGACCTACGCGATCATCGGCGCGGCGATCGAGGTGCATCGCGAGCTGGGTTGCGGCTTCCTGGAGGCGGTGTATCAGGAAGCGCTCGCACTGGAGCTGGCTCGGAGGGCGATCGCCTTTCGCCGTGAGGTCGAGTTGCCCGTGTACTTCAAGGGCCAACGCCTGAACACCTGCTATCGGGCCGACTTCCTCTGCAACGAGTCCGTCATCGTTGAGCTCAAGGCGCTGGCTCGGCTGTCGGGACTGGAAGAGGCGCAGATCGTCAACTATCTGAAGGCCTCGGGACACGCGGTCGGCCTCCTCCTCAACTTCGGCACCCCCTCCCTCGAACATCGCCGCTTTGTGTTCACCGAACCGGCGCAATCCGCGTAATCTGAGGACCGTCCGGTGACTCAGTCGCTCCTTCGCCTCTACCCAATCTGCGCAATCTGCGTAATCCGTGGATTCGTGCCGTGACTCAAGCTGCCAACGATCACCGCCACGGCCACCGAGACCGCCTTCGAGCCCGCCTCCTCAAGGCCGGCCGCGAGGCCTTCGAAGACTACGAGCTCCTGGAGCTCCTCCTCTCCTACGCCATCCCCCGCATCGACGTAAAGCCCCTGGCCAAGCGCCTGATCGAGCGCTTCGGCTCCTTCGCCGCGGTCTTCGACCAGCCCCGTGAGCGGCTCCTCGAGGTCGACGGGGTCGGGGCCCAGGCGGCGACGCTCGTCGTCGCCCTGCGGGCGGCCATGACCCGCTACCTGGAGCAGGGGGTCGAGCGCGCCGTCACGATCCGCTCGCCGGAGGACGTCGCGGAGTTCGTCCGGACCGAGCTCGGCGCGAACCCGCGCGAGTGCCTGCTGCTCCTGTGCCTGAACGACCGAAACCGCCTCGTCCGCCACGCCACGGTGATCGAAGGAACGGTCGACCGGGCGCCCTTCTACCCCCGTGAGCTCTTGAAGCTCGCCTTCGCCAGCAACGCCACCGCGCTGCTCCTCGTCCACAACCACCCGAGCGGCGACCCCACGCCCTCTGAGAACGACCACGCCATCACTCGCCGCCTCGAAGCGCTGGCCGCCGAGCTTGGCCTCACCCTCCACGACCACCTCATCGTGACACCCCGCAGCGCCTTCAGCCTGAAGACCGGGAAGCTCTTGTGAGGCGGAGAGCCTAGGGTTTACAGTGCCGCGGCGGCGGCGTGCCTGTTCGTCGGTCGCCTCTGGATTTCGACGGTTGCGACCCGAGGGGAGGGAGTTTCGTCGGATGGTTCTGAGCGCATGGATTCGGGAGCAGCGCGGCGCGCTGGGTTGGTCGCAGGGGCGGCTGGCGGACGCCGTGGGGGCGAGCCAGCCGCTGGTCTCCCTGTGGGAACGCGGGAAGGCCGAACCGGCCCCAGAGGTGCTGGCCCGCTTGAAGAAAGTGCTGGGCGGCGCGCCCGTGGCTCCGAAGAAAGTCTCTGAGCCGAAGACAGTAGCTGGGGCCGGCAAGGGGCGCCGAGCGAAGGCGCCGCCAACGCCAAGCCCGGCTGCCCTGAAGGCTGTGCAGGCCGAGGAGAACCGGGCCCTCGAAAAGCGCCTTTGGTCCGCTGCCGACGAGCTTCGGGCCAACTCGAACCTCAACGCGCCCCAGTACTCCGCCCCTGTCCTGGGGCTCATCTTCCTCAAGCACGCGGACCACCGGTTCACGCTCGCGCAGGTGGAGCTGGCCGCGAAGGGAACGGGGCGGCGCGCCCCGGGAAAGCTCGACTACCAGGCCCAGGGCGTGCTCTACCTCCCGGAAGAGGCGCGGTTCTCGCAGCTCCTCAAGCTCGCCGAGGGCAAGGACCTCGGCGGCGCCATCAACGAGGCCATGAAGGCCATCGAGCGGGAGAACGAAGACCTGCGGGGCGTGCTGCCCCAGAAATACAACCGCCTCGAAAACGCGACGCTCTTCGCGCTCCTGAAGAACTTCAACTCGATCCCGGTCAACGTCGAGGGTGACGCCTTCGGGAAGATCTACGAGTATTTCCTCGGCAAGTTCGCCATGAGCGAGGGCCGAAAAGGGGGCGAGTTCTTCACCCCCACGGCACTCGTGAAGCTCATCGTCGAGGTGATCGAGCCCTACCACGGCCGCATCTTCGATCCTGCCTGCGGCTCAGGCGGCATGTTCGTCCAGAGCGCCCGGTTCGTCGAGAACCACCGCGCCAACCCCAGCGCCGAGATCATGGTGTACGGCGAGGAGCGGGTGGTCGAGACGATCCGTCTGTGCACCATGAACCTGGCCGTCCACGGCCTCTCGGGGGAGATTCTCCAAGGCAACACGTACTACGAGGACCGCCACGAGGCCGTGGGCAAGTTCGACTTCGTGATGGCGAACCAGCCCTTTAACGTCGACAAGGTGGACAAGGACCGGATCAAGAGCAACACGGCCCGCTTCCCGTTCGGCATGCCGGCCGCCGACAACGCCAATTACCTCTGGATCCAGCTCTTCTATAGCTCCCTGGCCGAGAAGGGCCGCGCCGGCTTCGTCATGGCCAACTCGGCCTCCGACGCCAGGGGCTCGGAGCTCGAGATCCGAAAGAAGCTCCTTCAGGCCGGCGCTGTCGACGTGATGATCGCCGTGGGCCCGAACTTCTTCTACACCGTGACTCTGCCCTGCACCCTCTGGTTCCTGGACCGGGGTAAGGCGGCCACGCCGCGGCAAGGCCAGGTGCTCTTCGTCGACGCCCGTCACCTCTTTCGCCAGCTCGACCGCGCCCACCGTGACTTTGCACCTGAGCAGATCGAGCACATCGCCGGCATCGTCCGAGCGTACCGGGGCGCGTCCGTCATGCCGCCGACCGAGATGGTAGAGACGCCCCGCCGGGGCGTCTCTACGGACGGTCAATACCTCGACGTCCCCGGCCTCTGCAAGGTGGCCACTCTGGCCGAGATCGAAGCCCAGGGCTGGAGCCTGAACCCAGGCCGCTACGTCGGTGTGGCCGAGCAGAGGCCGACGAGTTCGACTTCTTCGAGCGCTTGGAGGAGCTGAACGAGGAGCTGGAAGTGCTCAATGCGGAGGGACGGGAGTTGGAGGAGAGGATCGCCGAGAACGCGGCGCAGTTGCTGGGGGAGGAGCCGTGAGGAAGATCCCGTGACGAGGAGATCGCCATGAGTAAGCAGCTCACGATGGTCTACTGGAAGAGCGAGACGTTCTGGCTGGGCAAGCTCATCGAGTACCCGGAGATCATGACCCAGGGAGAGACGCTCGAAGAGCTCGAGGAGAACCTCAAGGACGCCTACACCCTGATGGTCATGGAAGACGTTCCCGAAGGATACGGGATCAAGGAAATCGCCCTGTGAAACGGGGCGAGTTGATCCGTCAACTCACGGAGGCCGGCTGCGTCTTGCACCGCCACGGCGGGCGGCACGACGTCTACCTCAACCCTGCCACTGGCCAGAAGCAACCCGTGCCTCGGCACACCGAGATCGACGACACCCTGGCAAGGCACATCAAGAAGCACCTCGGGGTGAAGGGGTAGAGTGAGTGTCCGCAACGGGAGAAGGGCAGGATCGCGGCGGGAAGCACTCTGGTAGGGTGGGGCTTGCCCCACCATCGGCCAGGGCCGGCGGGGCAAGCCCCGCCCAAAGGCCTGCACGCTCGGCGACCTGCTGGACATCAAACACGGCTTTGCCTTCCAAGGTGAGCACTTCTCTGATGCAGGCACTCACATCGTCCTGACGCCTGGAAACTTCTTCGAGGAGGGCGGGTTCAAGAGCAAGGTCGATAAAGAGAAATGGTACACGGGCCCTATTCCGCCAGACTATGTTCTGAGCCAAGGCGATCTAATTGTTGCGATGACAGAACAGGGCGAGGGACTGTTGGGGAGTGCCGCAATCATTCCGCGCAGTGGGCTCTATCTTCACAATCAGCGGCTCGGTCTGGTGCAGATTCGCGACGCGCAAAGAACTGATCGGCGGTTTGTCTACTACCTGTTCAACTCGAAGGTCGTGCGCCAACAGATTCGCGCGTCGGCCAGCGGATCCAAGATCCGCCACACCGCGCCGTCGAGGATTGGGGAGGTGACGGTCCGCGTCCCCCCGCTCCCGGTCCAACAGCGAATCTCTGCCATCCTCTCCGCCTACGACGACCTGATTGAAAACAACACCCGGCGCATCCGAATCCTGGAAGAGATCGCCCAGGCGCTCCACCGCGAGTGGTTCGTCCACTTCCGCTTTCCCGGGCACGAGAAGGTGAGGAAGGTCGAGTCGGCCCTGGGCCAGATTCCTGAGGGGTGGGGGGTGGTGAAACTCGCGGACCTGGCTGAGGTCAACGCGAGCAGTGTCCGGCGAGGGAACGAGCCCGACCGTATCTCCTACATCGACATCGCTTCTTTATCGACCGGTTCAGTCAACGAGGCGCAAAGGTACAAGTTCGCGGAGGCGCCGGGCAGGGCACGCCGAATCGTCCGTCACGGGGATATCCTCTGGTCCATGGTTCGGCCCAACCGGAAGTCCTATGCTCTCCTTCTGAATCCGGACCCGGACGTCATCGTGTCGACGGGCTTCGCAGTCTTATCTCCAACTCATGCTCCTTTCGCCTACCTGTACCATGCCGTGACCACAGACGATTTCGCAACGTACCTGACCAACCACGCCACCGGGGCGGCGTACCCGGCGGTGAACGCGCAAGACTTCGAGCAAGCCCAGGTGCTCAGGCCGTCCCGAATCTTGCTCGACCGCTATCAGGAGATTGCCGAGCCGTGGCTGGAGTTCGGGGATCACCTGCGCCGGAAGAACGCCAACCTTCGCACCACCCGCGACCTCCTCCTGCCCAAGCTGATCTCGGGCGAGCTCGACGTCTCCCGTCTCGACGTCTCCGTGGCCGGAGGGCGAGAATGATCGTCGTGACGATTGTGTCCCCGAACGAGGTATTGTCCGATGTCGGCGACGAAGACTGGCAAACCCTTCGACTGCGTGGAGTTCAAACGCGAAGCACAGGCGGAGATCTACAAAGAAATCAAGGAGCTGACGCCCGAAGAGCAGTTGGAGTACTTCCGAAAGAGTGCTCGGTCGGGGCACTTGTCGGAGTGGTGGCGTGCCATCAAGACGACTCCCGCAAGAGACCCCAAAGAGAGAGTGGTTGGTTGAGCGTAGAGACGACCCAGGGGCCGTCTCTACGGTAGCCAGATCAACCTCCCCGCAACCGGAGAGCCTCAATGATCCGCAGAATCGAAGCCCTCGGCTATCGCTCCCTACGCTATGTGGACCAGGAGCTTGCGCCCTTTCAGATTCTGGTCGGGCCGAACGCCAGCGGGAAGAGCACGTTTCTCGACGTGGTGGACATCCTGTCCGACGCCATGCGGCTCGGCGTGGACGAGGCGGTCCACAACCGCTCTTCCGACGTCACGTCGCTCTTCTGGATGCGGCAGGGCGACCGGTTCGAGCTGGCGCTGGAGTTCGAGATCCCCGAGGGGCGCCGCGAGCGGCTGAAGGGGGCGCGGTACGAGCGCGCCCGGTACGAGGTAGCGCTTGGACTCGACGGAAGAGCTGAACTCGCCATCCTGGGGGAGAACCTTTGGCTTGTCGGGGAAAACGGCACCGCACAGCCAAAATGTGCCCAGCAGGAGCTCTTCCCGTCACCGCCAACTCCTCCCGAGCACGTGGTCTGGTCGGAAGGTGCTAAGAGGGGCTGGCGGCAGGTTGTCACCAAGACGACATCCGGAAACGACTACTTCAGGGCCGAGACCTCGGGTTGGAGAAATCCGTTTCGCCTCGGGCCCAAACGCCTTGCCTTGGTGAACCTCCCTGAAGACGAGGAACGCTTCCCCGTGGCCACCTGGGTGAAGAAGACCCTGCTCGAAGGCGTGCAGCGCGTGTTCCTGAATTCCGAGGCCATGCGCCGGCCGGCCAAGCCCGGAAGCCCGCGGAACTTCCTCCCCGACGGCTCCAACCTGCCCTGGGTGATCGAGACGCTTCGGCAGGCCCCCGAGCGCTACGAGCGGTGGCTCGCCCACGTGCGGACCGCCTTGCCCGACGTGGACACGATCGACACGGTGGAGCGGCCCGAGGACCGACACCGCTACCTTCGCATCCGCTACCGGACCGGGCTCGATGCGCCCTCCTGGGTCGTGTCGGACGGCACCCTTCGCCTGCTCGCGCTGACGCTCATCGCCTACATCGACGAGCCGGGCCGGATCTACCTGATCGAGGAGCCGGAGAACGGTATCCACCCCCAGGCCGTGGAGACGGTCTTCCAGTCGCTTTCCAGCACCTACGACAGCCAGGTGCTGTGCGCGAGCCACTCGCCCGTCTTCCTCACGCTGGCTGACCCCGCGCAGATCCTCTGCCTCGCGCGGGACAAGGAGGGGGCCACCGACGTCGTGCGAGGAGACCGCCACCCGGCCAGAGACGCCCCGTCGGGGCGTCTCTACGAAGGAGGGGGCATGGACTTCGGAGCCTTGTTTGCCGCGGGGGCGTTGGGATAGACGAGTCGGGCCTGCCGTGGGTTCTTCTGTAAAGACGCCCCGCCGGGGCGTCTCAGGCGGGGGGCGTCTCCGTGACGCCGCGGCCGACGAAGGCGGAGACGGCCCGGCGGACCATCTCTACGGGGAGGTGCCCAATGGTGCAGTTCCAGCAGAAGTACCGCGTGGAATCGGCGCGGCTCCCTCATTGGGATTACGCGGGCCCTGGGTGGTACTACGTCACCATCTGCACGCGCGATAGGCTCTGTCACTTTGGCAATGTCATGGATGACAGGGTGGACCTCTCCCCCATTGGGCGGATCGTAGCCGACGAGTGGCGGAAGACGGCGGAGATACGCGCGGCGGTGGCATTGGACGAATGGGTACTGATGCCGAACCATCTTCACGGCATCCTCGTAATCCATGCAGCACCCACCGTGGAGACGCCCCGGCGGGGTGTCTCCACGGTGCCACCATCGACGAAGGGCGAGACGGCCCAGCGGGCCGTCTCTACGGCCAATTCGCTCGGGTCCATCGTTGGCCAATTCAAGGGCGCCTGCACGAAACGAGTCTTCGCCGCAGGACTTGGGGACTTCGCTTGGCAACCTCGTTACTACGACCACGTCATTCGAAATTACAACGACCTGACACGAATCCGGGAGTACATTGTCGCGAACCCGCTTCGGTGGGAGCTCGACCGCGACAGGCCTGCCAATTTGGACATGTGACCGGTGGTGGAGACGCCCCTGTGGGGCGTATCCGTGGGTTCGGCGCGAGGCCGCAGGTAGAGACGGCCCGGCGGGCCGTCTCTACAACACCGCCAATGTCCGAGACGAACGGGGGAGGATGATTTGAGCAGCGAGTACTCCGAAGACGCGCTGGTAGAGCGGCCGGCGATCGAGCTCTTCCGAGAGCTCGGATGGGACACCGTCAACTGCTATCGCGAGACCTTCGGGGAGCACGGCACGCTGGGGCGGGAGACGAGCGGCGAGGTGGTGCTGGTCCGGCGGCTCCGCGGCGCGGTGGAGAAGCTGAACCCCAAGGTGCCGGCGGACGCGCTGACCCTGGCCGTCGAGGAGCTGGTTCGGGACCGGAGCACGATGGCGCCGGTTCAGGCGAATCGGGAGGTGTACGCGCTCCTCAAGGAGGGCGTCCGGGTCGAGACGCCCCGCCGGGGCGCCTCGACCGACCCGGAGACGGTGACGGTGCGGGTGATCGACTGGGAGCGGCCCGACGAGAACGACTTCCTGCTGGCCTCCCAGTTCTGGATCGCGGGCGATCTGCACAACCGGCGGGCCGACCTCGTCGGCTTCGTGAACGGAATCCCCCTCGTGTTCCTGGAACTCAAGGCCGCCCACCGGCGCCTCGAGCTCGCCTTCCGCAAGAACCTGAGCGACTACAAGCACACGATCCCGCACCTCTTCTGGTACGTGGGCCTGGTCCTCCTCTCCAACGGGAGCAAGAGACGCCTCGGCACCCTTACGTCGGAGTGGGAGCACTTCGCGGACTGGAAGAAGATCACGAGTGAGGGGGAGACCGGCGTCGTGTCTCTGGACACGATGATCCGCGGCACGTGCGACCGCGCCCGGCTCCTCGACCTGGTGGAGAACTTCACCCTTTACCGCGAGGACCGCGACGGCCTGTCGAAGCTCGTGGCGAGGAATCACCAGTACCTGGGCGCCAACGCCGCGGTGGAAGCGGCCCGGAAGATCGCCGAGAACCGGGGCCGCCTGGGCGTGTTCTGGCATACCCAGGGGAGCGGCAAGAGCTACTCGATGATCTTCTTCTCCCAGAAGGTGCTCCGCACGCTCCCTGGCAACTGGACCTTTCTCGTCGTGACGGACCGGGACGACCTGGACCAGCAGATCTACAAGACCTTCGCCCGATGCGGGGCCGTGACGGAGCCCCACGTGCAGGCGCAGAGCGGCAAGGACCTCCAGCGTCTCCTCCAGGAGGACCACCGTCACGTCTTCACCCTGATCCAGAAGTTCCGGACCCCGGGCAGAGACGGCCCGCCGGGCCGTCTCTGCCCGGTCCTCTCGACGCGTTCCGACCTCATCGTCATCACCGACGAGGCCCACCGGACCCAGTACGACACCTTTGCCCTGAACATGCGAAACGCGCTGCCCAACGCGGCGTTCATCGGGTTTACGGGCACACCCCTCATCGTCGGCGAGGAGAAGACCCGGGGGGTCTTCGGCGACTACGTGAGCATCTACGACCACCAGCAGTCGGTCGATGACGGCGCCACGGTGCGGCTCTTCTATGAGAACCGGATCCCGGAGCTCCAACTCAAGGACCGGGACTTGAACGAGAAGATGGCCGAGGTCCTCGAAAAGGCCGAGCTCACGCCCCAGGAGGAGAAGCGGCTCGAGCGGGAGTTCGCTCGGGAGTACCACCTGATCACCCGGGACGAGCGCCTGGAGACGATCGCCAAAGACGTGGTGAGCCACTTCCTGGGCCGCGGGTTCCAAGGCAAGGCCATGATGATCTCCGTGGACAAGGCCACCGCGGTGCGGATGTACGACAAGGTGAAGCGTTTCTGGGTCGCCGAGGTAGAGACGGCCCGCCGGGCCGTCTCTACGGCCGCGGACCTCGCCGAGCGCGAGAGGCGGGAGGAGAGGCTTCGGTACCTGGAAGAGACGGACATGGCGGTGGTCGTGTCCCAGGGGCAGAACGAGGTCGAGGAACTGGAGAAGAAGGGCCTCGACATCCGCCCCCACCGCAAGCGAATGCTGAAGGAGGACCTGGACGAGAAGTTCAAGAACCCAGACGACCCGCTGCGCCTCGTGTTCGTGTGCGCCATGTGGATCACGGGCTTCGACGTGCCCTGCTGCTCGACGATCTACCTCGATAAACCCATGCGGAACCACACGCTCATGCAGACCATGGCGCCGGCGAATCGAGTGTTCCCGAACAAAGAAAACGCCCTGATCGTGGACTACGTGGGCATCTTCCGGAACCTACAGAAGGCTCTGGCGATCTACGTGCCGACCGGGGGGGGCGACGGGGGAGAGCCCCCGATCCAGGACAAGGCGGCCCTCGTCGCGGAGCTGCGGCGGCAGATCGTCGAGGCGGAGGCGTTCTGCGCGGGTGCCGGCATCGAGCTCCCGGCGCTGCGACAGGCCACAGGTCTGGAGAAGCTGAAGCTCCTGGACGACGCGGTGGAGGCTGTCCTGGCCTCCGAAGCGACGAAGCAGACCTTCCTGGCACAGGCCTCGCTGATCGACCGGCTCTTCACCGCTATCCTGCCAGACCCGGCCGCCAACGAGTTCGCGCCGGCGCGAGCTCTCCTGCACGTGCTCGCCGAGAAGGTCCGGGCCGAGACCGGAGAGGACGAGGGCGACCTCTCCGACGTGAAGGCCGCGGGCGAGGCGCTCCTGGATCGGGCCGTCGCCGCCTGGAACTATGAGATCCGCCAGCCGCCGGGCCGGTACGCCGACCGGTTCCTCGACCTCTCCCGCATCGACTTCGACGCCTTGGCGAAGCGGTTTGCTCGCGAGAAGCGACGGACCGACGTGGAGAAGCTCCGGCGCCTCCTGGAGTGCAAGTGCCTCGAGATGGCCCAGGAGAACCGGACCCGGATGGATTACGTCGCGCGGTTTGAGCAGATGATCGCGGACTACAACGCTGGCTCGGCGAACCTCGAAACCCTCTTTCAGCAACTGATGAAGTTGGCCCAGGACCTCAACAACGAGGACCAGCGCCACATCGCCGAACAGCTCTCCAAGGAGGAGCTGGCAGTCTTCGACCTCCTGATGAAGCCGGCGCCCGAGTTGGCCGAGAAGGAGCGGGCGGCGGTCAAAGCCGTCGCGCGGGACCTCCTCGACACCCTCAAGCGCGAGAAGTTGGTGCTCGACTGGCGCAAGCGGCAGCAATCGAGGGCCTCCGTGCGCCTCACGATCGAGCAGGTGCTCGACCGCCTCCCCCGCCGTTACGACACCGAGCTCTACCGGTCGAAATGCGATGCGGTGTACGGGCACGTCTATGACGCCTATCTCGGGCAGGGGCGCAGTGTGTATTCGGTGATGAGCTGAGGGCGCTTCGACGAGGTCCCCGATCCGGCCAACCCTCCCAGGAGACCATTCACGAGGGAACCCGCATGACCACGCCCTACGTACCGCCCGTCCACCAGCTCCTCGCCCTTGGCGAGGCGAAACGCCAGGACGTTGAGCACTGGCACGACTACCGGAGCCTCGGCTTCGACGTGGAGCATGTGCCCGAGCTCATCCGCATGGCGACTGATCCAGGGCTCCACGGGGCCGACGGGGACAGCCCGGAAGTGTGGGCGCCCCTCCACGCCTGGCGTGCCCTGGGTCAACTAAGGGCTGTCGAGGCCGTCCGACCTCTCCTGTACCTCATGGCGGAGCTGGAGCACGACGATTGGCTGCTTGAGGAGGTCCCGGACATCGGTGGACTCGTCGGCCCGCAGGCGATTCCTGTGCTCTCGGAGTTTCTTGGAGAGAGCGAACGAGACCGGTACGCCCGGGTCGCCGCCGGCCACGGGCTCGAGCGGATCGGGACCCTCTGGCCCGAGGCTCGAGGCACATGCGTGGCGGCGCTGACGGCTCAGTTGGAACGGTTCGCAGAGGACGATTCCACCCTCAACGGCTTCCTGATCGGCTACCTCGTGGACCTCGACGCCAAGGATGCCCTGCCGACGATCGGCCGCGCCTTTGCCGCCGACTGCGTGGACATCTCCATCGGGGGGGACCTGGAGGACGTCGAGATCGAACTGGGTGTCCGCGCGCACCGGGATACGCCTCCGAAGATGCCTCCCTGGATGAAGTCGATGCGGCGCGCGGTGTCGCGCGTCATCCAGCAGAAGGACAGGGAGGCCGCGGCCCGCGCCAGGCGCAAGAAGAAGGCGGCCAAGGCCGCCCGCCGGAAGAACCGCCGGTAACCGCCGCTTGACACCCTCGCCTCAAACCCTTATCTAAGGGCCCTTCCTGCGATAGGAGAAGGGCCCATGGGCAAGGACTACTACACGATCCTCGGCGTGAAGCGCGACGCCTCAGCCGAGGAGGTCAAGAAGGGCTACCGCAAAGCCGCCCTGCAGCACCACCCGGACCGAAATCCCGGCGACAAGGCCGCCGAGGAGAAGTTCAAGGCGTGCTCCGAGGCCTACGAAGTCCTGAGCGACCCCCAGAAGCGCCAGCTTTACGACACCTACGGCGAAGAGGGGCTCACGGCGCGTGGGGTGCACCACGGCTTCCGCGGGTTCGAAGACATCTTCGCGAGCTTCGCGGATATCTTCGGCGACGCAGGCTTCGCCTTCGGCGGGGGCCGGCAGCGCCAGCGGGTGCGCAAGGGGCGCGATCTCTCCCACGAGATCAAGGTCACCCTGGAGGAGGTCGCCAAGGGCTCAACCCGCAAGATCAAGGTGCGCAAGCCGGCGCCGTGCCCGGAGTGTGGCGGCACGGGCGCGGCGAGCGCCGAGGCGATCCAAACCTGCCCCGGCTGTCAGGGCCGCGGCGTGGTGACCCGGGTGATGAAGCAGGGCTTCGCCACGTTCCAGTCCACGGGTCCTTGTCCCCAGTGCGGAGGCGCCGGCAAGCGGATCAAGGAGAAATGCTTGCACTGCTCGGGCGAAGGCACGGTGCGGGTGGAGAAGGTCGTGGAGATCCAGATCCCGGCCGGAGTCGAAGACGGCCAGCAGATGCGGGTCAGCGGTGAAGGCGAAGAGGTGGCCGGCGGGGTTCCGGGCGACCTCTTCATCGTGCTCCGGGAGGAGGAGCACTCGGTCTTCGAGCGCCGGGGCGCCGATCTCTTCGCCCCGCTTCGGGTTGAGCTCATGGACGCGGTGGAGGGGGGCACGACCGAGATCGCCGGGCCCGACGGCGAGCCGCTGCGGATCAAGCTGGAGGAGGGCGTCCAGTCCGGGGTTGTGAAGGTGATCGAGGGAAAAGGGCTGCCGGTGCTGGGCCGGAGGGGATCGAGGGGGAATCTCTACCTCCAGGTCTGGGTCTCGACGCCCCACGGGCTGACGACCGAGCAGAAGTCCGGTCTCCGCAATGCGCTGGCCGGGATTCCCTGCGGGGGCCCGATCGAGACGTCCCACAAGGGGTGGAAGGAGTGGCTCGGAGCGCTCTTCGGGGAGGGGTAGGAGGCTAGGACGCCAAGGCGCCAGGGCGCTTCGGCGCCGCCCTCCGGCCTCGCGTCGGCGCGTCCTACCCTGGGATCCTTCCGCCCGTGTTCAGCAGGATCGCCCGTTCGAAGTCCGAGGGGTTGGTCGCCGCCGACTTCGCGGTCTCGAAGTCGATCACCCCCTGACTGAACAGATCCGTCAGGTGCTGGTCGAAGGACTGGGTGCCGTAGTTGTCACGCCCCTCCTCGATCACGTCCTTGATCTCGTGAGTGCGCATCGGGTCCTTGATGCACTCCTCGATGGTCTTCGTCATGCGCAGGATCTCGAGCGCCGCCACGCGCCCTCTTCCCTCCTTCTTGGTCAGGAGCCGCTGGCTGATCGTGGCCTTGAGGTTCTCTGCCACCCGAATCCGGACCATGTTCTGCTCTTGGGCCGGGAAGACGCTGATCAGGCGGCCCACCGTCTTCGCCGCGTCGGTCGTGTGCACGGTGCTGAACACGAGGTGACCGGTCTCTGCCGCCTTGAGCGCGATGTCGATCGTCTCGGTGTCTCGCATCTCGCCCACGAGGATAATGTCCGGGTCCTGGCGGAGCGCGGCCCGCAGCCCTGCGTTGAAGTTGGCGGTATCGAGGCCGATCTCGCGCTGGGAGACTGAGCTCTTCTTGTTCTTGTGCATGAACTCGATCGGGTCCTCGATCGTGAGGATGTGGCAGCGCTGGCGCTCGTTGAGGTGGTCGATGAGCGCGGCCAGCGTCGACGTCTTCCCGCTGCCGGTCACGCCGGTGACGAGCACCAGTCCTCGCTCTTCTTCGGCGATCTCCCGAAGCACCGCGGGAAGCCCGAGAGACTCGAGGGTCGGGACGTCGAAAGGGATCGTGCGCAGGATGATCGCATAGGTGTTGCGCTGTCGGTAGATGTTGACGCGGAAGCGGCCGACGCCGTTGAGGGAGTATGACCCGTCCCACTCGCGCACGTCGTTGAGGACTACCGGAGGGTGGGAGTTCTCGAGCACCGTCTGGGCAATCGCGCGGGTGTCGTCGGCGGTGAGCGCCGGGCTCTTCGCCTCCTGCAGGACCCCGTTGACGCGCAACAGGATGGGGGTGCTCACCTTCAGGTGGATGTCGCTCGCCTCGGCCTTCACGGCGATGGTCAAGATCTTGTGAAAGGTCTCTCGATCCATGGGTGTCTCCCGGGATGTCCCGTCGGGCCCGAGGGGGGCGGGGGTGTCAGTGGAGGTCGTGGCGGTCGGCCAGGGGAGGGAGTCCCTCCAGGAACGACTCGGGGATGGAGGCCTGGTCCTGGACGTTGCGGCAGGCCGGGCAGTAGGCCAGCCAGAGCCGGCTCTCTCCCCAGGGGCGGGAGACGCAGAGGAGTTCGGAGTGGCCGCACTGGCGGCAGTGGGGCTCCTGGGGCGTGACTCGGGCCTGGGGTTCCTTGATGGACACCGCGAGCCTCCTTGCCGAGCGGGGATAGCGTCGTCCCTTAGGATCGGCGGAGAGGGTCGTTCCCTTGAGCGCTGAACGTGCGATGCCAAGCCGGGCGGGGTTCTCCTGCCCGCGAGGCACGATCCGCAGGGGGCCCGTCGCGTCCTTCCCGAGTGTCGAAGGGGCCTGAGCCGGCCCCGCCTTCCCCCACGCGACGCGCCAAGGCCGCGCGCCTCACGTGCGTGACTCCGCCGCTTGTCACGGGCCCGCCGACTTGCTAGGGTTCCGCCCGTTCCCGTTCCCGTTCCCGTTCCCGTTCCAGAGGAGGTCACGCGATGCTTCGATCCGGCGCCCCCGCTCCCGACTTTCGTCTTGCGACCGACGACGGCACGCCCCTGGGCCTCGAAGACCTCCGGGGCACCCGCTTCGTTCTCTTCTTCTACGCCCGGGACGCGACGCCAGGGTGAACGACGGAGGCCCTGGAGTTCCAGGACCGCATCGAACAGTTGAGCGCCCTGGGAGTGAAGGTCGCCGGTGTGTCGAAGGACTCGGTGGCGAGCCACGCGAAGTTCCGGGCCAAGCTCGGGCTCACCTTTCCTCTGCTCTCCGACCCGGACCACGTGGTGATGGAGGCCTACGGTGCCTGGGGCGAGAAGACGATGTACGGCAAACCGGTCCAGGGGGCGCTGCGGTCCACCGTGGTCGTGGACGCGGACGGAGCGGTCGAGAGGGTGTACCCGAACGTGAAGGCTGCCGGCCACGCCCAGAAGGTTCTCGAGGACCTCCGGGGCACCGGGGCCGCGTGAGCCGCTGGCGCCCCGCAGGGGCGATCGCCCTGCTGCTCCTTGCCGGCGGGGTCGGGGCTTTGGCCGGAGCTGCCGGGCCGGACTCCACCGGCAGCCCTGCCGCGCCGTGGCGGCTGGGATTCTCCGAGCGGGGACTGCGGCTGCTCGAGGTCCCGCCCCTCGACGAGCTCTGCGAGGAAAAGGATCGGCTGCTGCTCGAGGCGTCGGAGGGGGCGTGCACCCCAGAGACCCCGGACCTCACGCCGGTGCCCCTGGATCGTGACCGGGCGCCGGTCCTGCGGCGCTCGAGGCTGGCCGAGCGCCGGACCTGGTGGCTCCTGGATCTCCGAGGCAGGTCGTCCCAGGTGACCTTTCCGCACCTGGTCGCCCTCTACTCCGCCTC
Organism: Deltaproteobacteria bacterium; assembly: GCA_016214985.1. GTDB lineage: Bacteria > Desulfobacterota > Deferrisomatia > Deferrisomatales > JACRMM01 > JACRMM01. Next base: position 128,782 of record JACRMM010000058.1, read on the forward strand.
GGGGGCCTCGGGCTGCTACTTCCTCGCGTCGGAGGCCGTGGCGAGGGACCGCGCGCCCGTCGAAGGGCCCACGGAGGAGAATCTCGTCTTCGCGTTCCCGGAGCCACCCCGGACTCCTCCGGCCGTTCGGCGGCCCTCGGGGGACTGGACGCTTTACGACCGGGCCGAGACGAAGCTGCCGGGCCGCTACTGTGACCTGCTCAAGGCCTCTGAGGTCCGCGTAGTGCTCGGCGCCCGCTACGCGGGCTTCGCCTCGGAGCTCTCGCAGGCGTTCGCGCAGCCGTTCTCGGCCCGACTCGACGCACGCGGGCGTCCCGAAACACTCTGGCTCGTGGGTTGGGCCGCGAGCGGCCCGAAGAGCGGTGAGCTCGACGCGGCCTGGTCGGTGTGCCGTGAGCGAGCCGGTCGCCTCCAGCCCCTGGCCGTCGTCTACGATGCGGACGCGGACGAAGACCGCCGGTACCGGCCGGAACTGGTCGCGGCCATGGACCTGGACGGCGACGGAGCGGATGAGCTCGTGCTCTCGGCCCACTACGGGGAGGGAGACGAAGTCAAGGTGTTCGCCTGGAGGGGAGGAGGCCTGGTGCCGGTGTACGACAGCGCCTACTTCGGTCAGTAGGGAGCCGCAGCGGCGGTGTCGCCCTCGTCGAGCACGGGGCTGGCCGGCCGGCCCCTGAGTGCGCAAGACGATCCTTCGCGCTCCACGCCTCCGAAGTGGCTTCTTGTGACGGGCCGGGCTTTCCGCGCACGTCCGGCTGGCTGCTTCGAAGCCGCGTCTTGCTTCGCTGTGGACCGGCCGGCCCATCCCGTCCGGCGAGCTATCAGAGCTCCACCTCGAGCCCGGCCAGGGAGGCGATGAACTTCTTCGTTCCGGCGTCGGCGAACCGCACGTGGACCTTGGCGGAGGGCCCGCGGCCCTCGACCCGTTCGACGCTCCCGAGGCCGTAGCGCGCGTGGCGCACCCGCATGCCTTCGCGGTAGTCGGCCTCCCCGGGCTCGGGCAGGAAGAAGTGGCCCGAGCTTCCCCGCTCCGGCGGCCGGGCAGCCGCGGGCACGGCGGCGGCGCGGAGCTCCGCCGGCTCTGCCGCCGCGGGCAGCTCGGAGAGAAAACGGCTCGGCGGGCGAAAGAAGCTCTCGGCGCCGTAGACCCGCCGCACCCGCGCGCGGGTGAGAAAGAGGCGGTCCTTGGCGCGGGTGAGGCCCACGTAGCACAGGCGCCGCTCCTCCTCGAGCTCGTCGTCGCTGTGGGAGCTTCGGTCGTGGGGGAAGACGCCCTCCTCCAGGCCGGTGAGGAAGACCACCGAGTACTCCAGCCCCTTGGCCGCGTGAAGGGTCATCAGGGTCACCACGTCGGCCCGATCGGGCGAGAGGTCCTGGTCGCTCACCAGGGCGGAGCGGTCCAGGAACTCCCGCGGGCTCGCCGCGCCTCCGGGCTCCTCGGCTCCGTGCCGCTCGAAGGACTCCGCGGCGTTGAGAAGCTCTTCGAGGTTCTCGAGCCGGTCGAGGGCCTCCTCCGAGCCTTCGCCCTTCAGGGCCTGGACGTAGCCCGCCTCTTCCACGATCCGCGCGAGCAGCTCCCGCAAGGGAACGGTCCCCAGGGCTTCCCGCCAGCCGCGAACGAGCGCGGCGAACGCCGCTACGGGACGCGCCTGCCGCGTGGGGAGCAGCCCCTCCTCTACGGATGCCTCGACGGCGGCCCACAGGCCGGTGCCCCGGCGGCGGGCCTCCTCGAGGATCCGGTCGACGGTGCTCTTCCCTATGCCGCGGGCCGGGGTGTTCACGATCCGCTGGAAGGCGGCCGGGTCGTCCGGGTTGAGGACGAGCCGCAGGTAGGCCAGCGCGTCCTTGATCTCCTTGCGGTCGTAGAACCGAAGGCCGCCGTACACGACGTAGGGGATGCGCCGGCGCAGGAACGCCTCTTCGAAGGGGCGCGACAGGGCGTGCATCCGGTACAGGATCGCCGTGTCCGAGTAGGCGAGCCCCCGGCGACGGAGCTCCAGGATCGTCTCCGCGACCCAGGCCGCCTCTTCCTCCTCGGTGGGGGCGGCGTACAGGGTGAGGGGTTCGCCGCCGGCCCGTTCGGTCCACAGCACCTTCGGGTGGCGCCCCACGTTGCGCGACACCACGGCCGACGCGGCGTCCAGGATCGCCTGGGTGCTCCGGTAGTTCTGCTCGAGCTTGACGATCGTGGCGCCCGGGAACTCCTCCTCGAAGGAGAGGATGTTTCGCAGGTCCGCGCCCCGCCAGCCATAGATGGACTGGTCGTCGTCGCCCACCACGCACACGTTCCCGTGGCCTCGGGAGATCTCTCGGACCAGGAGGTACTGCACCCGGTTGGTGTCCTGGTACTCGTCGATCAACAGGTGGGCGAAGCGCCGCCGGTACTGGTCGCCGACCTCGGGGTGGGCCTGGAAGAGGCGGAGCGTCTCCAGGAGGATGTCGCCGAAGTCGAGGGCCCGCGCCTCCCGGAGCCGCGCCTGGTAACGGGTGAAGAACTCCTTCTGGGCGCGGGCGTACGGGTTCGCGCCGGGGGCGGGCAGGTCCTCGGGCCCCTGGCCTTCGTCCTTGGCGCGCTGCGCGCGGTGCAGAAGCGATGTGGGCGAAAACCGCTTCGGATCCAGGCCGAGCTCCTTGACCACGGCGTCCGAGAGCCTCTTCTGGTCGTCGGCGTCGTAGATGCCGAAGTCCGGACCCACGTCGAGGAGGTTCGCGTGCCCGCGCAGGATCCGCAGGCACACCCCGTGGAAGGTGCCGATCCAGGCCCCGGCGGCGAGGCTTCCGAGCAGGCCCTCGACCCGGTGGCGCATCTCTCGCGCTGCCTTGTTCGTGAAGGTGACCGCGAGGATCGCGCGCGGGTCCACGCCTGCGTGCGCCACCAGGTAGGCGATGCGGTAGGTGAGCACGCGCGTCTTGCCGCTGCCCGCCCCGGCCAGGATCAGGAGCGGCCCCTGGGTGTGGGAGACCGCCTCCCACTGGGAGGGGTTCAGGGAACGGCGCAGCGCGTCGGGCGAAGCGAGGTTCATGGGAGGGCCTCTCCGTGGGGTGGGGCATTCCGCATTCGCCAGGGCCGGGCGGGGGCCTTCCCTCCGGCGGTCGGGATCCCCGAAGGTCGAACCCTGAACGAACGCGGTGAGGTCGGCTCGGGTCGACCGCGTCGGTCCGCGTGCCAAGGCCGCCTGCCCGCCTCCGGCAAGGCCCCCGCCCGGCCCCCCAAGCCATTTGGGTTTGACCTGACAGCGGATGGCTGAACGCTCACGGCTCGGCTAGGACTCCCTCACCCGCAGGGAGTGCTCGACGAGGGCCTTGTTGTAGGCGGCGACCACGTCCCGGCGCGAGAGCATGCCGAGGATCTCCCGGGGGTCCTGGCGGCTCACCACCGGGAGGTGCTCGATGTTCCGAAAGCCGATCTTCGACAGCGCGTCGCGCAGGCTCTCGTCGGGGTAGACGGTGACGACGTCGGGCGTGGCCATCTCCTTCGCGACCACGAGGTCCTGGAGGCCCTCTTCGTAGGCCATTTCCCGAAAGTCCTGCAGGCTCAGGATGCCCGAAAGCTTACCCGCCGGGTCGACCACGGGAAAGGTCACGTGACGCGACGAGGGGATGAACCGCAGGATCCCGCGCAGTGGCATGGCCTCGGGGATCACCTCCACCCGGGGGTTCATGATGTCCGCTACCCGGATCGACTCGAGCACGCTCACCTCGCGGCCCTCTTCCAGGTGGATGCCCCGGCGCGCGAGCTCGAGCGTCTCGATCGACTCGCGCTGGAAGTGACGCGACACCGTGTAGCCGATGACCGAGGTGAACATGAGCGGCAGGATGATCGAGTACTCGCTGGTCATCTCGAAGATGAGGAAGATCGCCGTCATGGGCGCGTGGGCCGCCGCGGCCAGGAACCCGCCCATCCCCACGACCGCGTACGTGCCCGGGCTGGAGGCGATCTCGGGGAAGTAGGCGTTCACCAGGATCCCATAGGCGCCGCCCAGCATGGCGCCGATGAAGAGGCTCGGGGCGAACACTCCGCCGGCGTTGCCCGACCCCAGGGTAAAGCCCGTCGCATAGATCTTGGCCAGGGCCAGGGCCAGGAGCACCCACCCGGCCAGCGGTCCCAGCAGGGCGGCCCGAGCGTCGTCGGAGAGGAACGCCTCGGGCAGGGGCAGCACCCAGCCCCCGAATCGGCCGGCGAGCGCGTGCTCCACGTGCTCGTACCCGTTGCCCATCACCTGGGGCAGGAAGAGGGCCACGGTGCCGGTGAGGGCGGCCCCCGCCAGGGGCTTCAGGCGCGGGGGGATGCGCCAGGCCGCGAAGGAGTCCGAGATCGCGTAGAAGGTCCGGATGAAGTGGACGGCCACCGCGGCGACGAGCAGGCCGAGGCCCGCGTAGAAGAGGATCTCGCGGGGGCTGCGCAGGATGTAGTGCGGCACGTAGAAGGCGGGGTGGTTCCCCTCCACGGTGCGCGCCACCAGGGCGCCGATTCCCGAGCTGATGACCAGGGGGGTGAAGCTCGATGCGCCGAAGGAGCGCAGGAGCACGATCTCCTCGGCGAAGAAGACGCCGGCGATGGGCGCGTTGAAGGTTCCCGCGATGCCCGCGGCCACGCCGCAGCCCACCAAGGTACGCAGGCGCTCGTGGCCGACCCGGAGGCGCTGCCCCACCACCGAGCCCATCACGCCCCCGATCTGGGCGATGGGGTACTCCATGCCGGCCGAGCCCCCCGACGCGATGGTGAGGATGGAGCCTGCTGCGTGGGCCACGATCGAACGGGCGCGGAAGATGGCCCCCTTGAGGTTCACGGACTCCAGAAACCGGGGCAGCCCCGGGCCCCGGATTTCCCCCGGGAACCAGGCGTCCAGGGGCATCAGGAGGAGGGCTCCGGTCATGGGCAGGAGCGGAAGGAGCAGCAGCGAGGGGAAGTAGGAGCGGACGCCGAGGAGGTTGCCCCACTCCTCGAAGAGCAGGAGATGGGCGAGCTCCAGGAGCTTCCGGTACGCGACGTTCCCCAGCCCGGCCAAGAGCCCCACGGCCGCGGCGGTCAGCAGAAGGCCGGTGTACTCCGACAGCCGCAGCCGGCCCCGGAGGATCGAGGGAACGATCGGCTTCGACAACGCACGTCCTGAAGAACCAGGAGCCAGGCCTGGTCGCGGATCGAGAGTGGGGAGCAGGGAGGGCGCGCCGGCCCGGAGCGCCGCCCGCCGGGAGCGCGGGGGTCTCCGGAGTGAGCGGCCGCGATGATACGCGCTTGGCCGGCATTGCTCAACACGGCTCGCACGGTTTCCCCGGGGCTCGGCGAAACTTGGTTGCACTGGTCCGACAGCCCTCTTGCCTTTCGCCCACAGAGAGCCGAAAAGAGGGGATGGACGACGGGGCATCCCCGCCCCGGTTTCAGAACCGGAAACTGCGCACCATGCTGACCCAGGCGAACCTCCGGATCAACCGGAAGACGTACGAGTGGACGGGCCGCGCGCTCGCGCTCCTGGAAAAGGTGCTGCGCGTCAACATCAAGCTTCACGAGCGCCGGGGCCAGGTCGCCGAAGGTGACATCTTCCTCTTCAACCACTTCGCGCGGTTCGAGACGTTCATCCCCCAGTATCTGATTCATCGGGAGACCGGAGCGCTGTGCCGGTCGGTGGCGGCCGAGGAGCTGTTCCAGGGAGATCCGACGTTTGCCCGGTATCTGCTGAACCTGGGCGCCGTGCCCACCGACTACGAGGGGCTGCTTCCCTTCCTGACCGCCGAGGTCCTGCGGGGCCGCAAGGTCGTCCTGTTCCCCGAGGGCGGGATGGTCAAGGACCGCCGGGTGCTGGATCGCGCCGGCCGCTACAGCATCTTCTCCCGTAGCTCGCTCGAGCGTCGCAAGCACCACACCGGCGCCGCGGTCGTCGCACTGGCCGTGGACGGGTTCAAGGCCGCAGTGCGCGACGCCAATCGCCGAGGCCAGGCGGAGCGGCTCCTCTCCTGGGTGCGCCGGCTTGGCCTCCCGAGCACCGAGGAGTTGGTCGCAGCCGCCGAGAAGCCCACGGTCATCCTGCCCTGCAACATCACCTTCTTCCCCATCCGGATCACCGAAAATCCGCTTCGGCGGCTCGCGGAGCAGCTCAACCGTGGCATGAGCCCCCGCCTGTCGGAGGAGCTCCTCATCGAGGGGAACATCCTGCTGCGCGACACCGACATGGACCTGCGGCTGGGCGAGCCCATCCGGCCGTCCGAGGACTGGAGTTTCCTGGACCGCGCGCTGCTCGATCGGGTGGCCCGGGGCGTCGACTCCTGGGAGGAGTTCTTTCGCGCTGCGCCCGGCAGGGATCGGTGGGCGGGCCGGTGGCACGCGGCCCGGGCGCGGAAGCAGGCTCTGCGGACGCGGGACCGGTACATGGTGGAGATGTACGAGCGGGTCACCGTGAACCTGAGTCATCTCGCCTCCCGGATCGTCTTTCGGCTGCTCGATCGCGCGGTGACCGAGATGGAGGAGGGGCTCTTCCACCGCATCCTCTACCTCGCGGTCAAGAACGTGCAGCACGAGCCTACGGTCCACCTCCACCGGAGCCTCCGAAACCCGGAGGCGTACACTTGCGTGCTCTCCGGGCCCTGCTCCTGGTGGCTCCAGTTCCTGGAGACCGCCTCGGCCAAGGGACTCATCGAGAGTGCCGGACGGCGGTACCGGTTCTTGGCAAAACTGCGCCAGGAACACGGCTTCGACGAGATCCGCCTGGAGAACCTGGTGGCCGTCTACGCCAACGAGGTGGAGCCCCTGGCCGCGGTCACCCGGGCGGTGGACGCCGCGATCGCGGCGGCGCCCCGGATCGAGCCCCGCGCCCTCGGTCGGCAGCACTACGACGACCAGGAGCGGTCCTACCGGTGGGACTGGGAGGCGTTTCGAAAGCCGCGTCACGAGGCGGTCAACCGCGACGAGCTGGCCACCGAGAGCGGTGCGCCGTTCTTCTTCCTTCCCGAGAAAGGGGCGAAGTCGCTCGGGGTCCTCCTCGTCCACGGGTTCACGGCCTCGCCGGCCGAGGTTCGCCCGCTGGGCGATCGACTGGCCGCCCTCGGCTACCCGTGCCTGGGCGTCCGCCTCAAGGGGCACGGAACATCGCCCTGGGATCTTCGCGAGCGCCGCTGGGAGGAGTGGCTCGCGTCGGTGTGGGCCGGCTACGAGACCCTCGCGGCCTTCGCGGACGCCGTGTGCGTCGTCGGGTTTTCGGCCGGCGGATCCCTGGCGCTTCGCCTCGCGGCCGAGGCACCCCGCGGGCTCGCGGGGGTGGCCGCAGTGTGCGCGCCGCTCCTCTGGCGTGACAAGGGGATGAGCCTCGTGCCGATGGTCCATGGCGCCAACGTCGTGCTGGAGCACTTCGGCGCTGGCAACGGGCTTCTCCCCTTCCACCACGACCGGCCCGAGCACCCGGAGATCAACTACCTGCACAAGCCGGTCGAGGCGCTCTACGAGCTCAAGGAGCTGGTTCGGGAGATGGAGGGCCACCTCAGACGGGTGCGTTGCCCGGTCCTGCTGGTCCAGGCCAACGACGACCCGACCGTGGACCCCGAGAGCGTCGACCTCATCTACCAGGGCTTGGGGACCGCCCGGAAGACCCTGGTGATGGTCCCCTCGGCGCGCCACGGCATCCTCTACGAGAACATCGGCGGCACCCAGGAGAAGGTCCTGGATTTCGTCGGACGCCTGGAGCCGGCGCCATGAGTCCCCGCCCTCGGGTCATCGCCCACCGGGGCGCGAGCGGGTACCGGCCGGAGCACACGCTGGAGGCCTACGGCCTCGCCATCGCCCAGGGGGCGGACTTCATCGAGCCGGACGTGGTCGCAACCCGGGATGGGGTCCTCGTGGTGCGCCACGAGAACGAGATCTCGGAGACGACCGACGTGGCGGCGCACCGGGAGCTGGCCAAGCGCCGAACCACGAAGACCATCGACGGCCGGGAGGTCAGCGGGTGGTTCACGGAGGACCTCACCCTGGAGGAGCTCCGGACGCTTCGCGCGACCGAGCGGCTGCTGTTTCGTAGCCACAGCCGCGACGGCCTCTACCGGGTCCCGACGCTCCAGGAGGTCGTGGACCTGGCACGGAGCGAGAGCGGACGGCTCCGCCGGCCCATCGGCGTGTACCCGGAGACCAAGCACCCCTCCTACTTCGCCTCGATCGGACTGCCTCTGGAGCCGCGCTTGCTGGAACTCTTGGAGGCGAGCGGGTGCGGCGGAGCCGACGTCCCGGTGTTCCTCCAGTCCTTCGAGACCGGAAACCTCCGAGGGCTCCGCGGGCGGACGAGCCTGCCGCTCGTGCAGCTCTTGGGAGAGCCGGAGGAGCAGCCGTGGGACCTCGCTGCCCGGGGAGACCCGCGTTCGGCGCGAGACCTCGTGACTCCCGCGGGGCTTCGGGAGATTGCGGCATACGCCGACGCGGTCGGCTGTCACAAGCGGCTGCTCGTTCCGGCCGGGGCCGACGGCCGGCTCCTCCGGCCCACGACCCTGGTCGACGACGCGCACGCGGCCGGCCTCGAGGTCCACGTCTGGACGTTTCGCAGCGAGCCCGTCTTCCTCGCGCCGGACTACGGCGGCGACCCCGGGCGGGAGCTCGAGCAGTTCCTAGCGCTCGGGGTGGACGGGCTGTTCTGTGACTTTCCTGATGTGGCGATCCGGGTGAGGGATCGGATGGGAGGCGGGGCGGCTAGGAAGCTAGGAAGCTAGGAGGCTGGACCCCGCTCCTGCCCGTCCATGGGCCCGCGGGATACACCCCCTCCAGGGGATAAAGCTGGAACCTGACCACGGCTCTTCATGGACGAGAGGCGATGATGGATCTTCAAGTGCTCGTGGTGGGAGGCGGGATCCAGGGGGTCGGCGTCCTGCACGACCTGGCGTCGCGGGGGGTGAAGGGGCTGCGCCTCGTGGAGCACGGCCGGCTCGCCTCGGCGACCTCGGGCCGGAGCACGAAGCTCCTGCACGGAGGACTGCGCTACCTGGAGCACCCCGGGCAGTGGGGCCTCGTGCGGGAGGCCCTGCGGGAGCGCACGCTGCTCCTGGACCTCCTGCCCGGCGTGGTGCGGCCGCTGCCCATCGTCCTTCCGTGCGGGCCGAAGGGCCGTCCGTCCTGGCAGCTCCGCCTGGGGCTTTGGCTCTACGACGCGCTGGCCGGTGGGTCCAACCTCCCGAGGGCCCGGCGGCTCTCCGGCGAGGAGATCCGGGCCCTCGCGCCCTACCTGCCGCCGGCCGCGATCGACCACCTGACCGCAGCGTTCCTCTACCACGACGCCCAGATGCGAGACGACGCCGTGGTGCGGCTGGTGGCCGCCGCGGCCGAGCGGCTGCGGGCCACGGTGAGCGAGCACACCGTGGCCGAGGCCGTGACGCCCGTGCCCGGCGGGTTCCGGGTCGAGCTCGCCGGGCCCCAGGGCCGCGAAACTCTCACCGCCCGGGCCGTGGTGAACGCGGCCGGAGCCTGGTGCACGGCGAACCTGCTTCGGTGGGGCCTCGATCCGGCCGTGGTCGCGGTCCTCAACGTGGGGAGCCACCTGCTCTTTCGCCCGTCGCTGACCCCGGCCGACCCGGACGCCGCCGCCGGCACGCTCTTCCAGCACCGCGACGGCCGGGTGGTCTTCTTCCTCCCGTGGGGCGGCCAATGGCTTCTCGGGACCACGGAGTCGGTCCTGGCCGGGGACCCCTCGGACCTGCGGATGCCGGAGGCGGACCGGGACTACCTCCTGACGGTGGCCCGGGCGCTCCTCGGGTGCAGCACCCCCGAGGAGCACGTGGCCGAGGCCTTCGCCGCGGTGCGCACCATGCCCGTAGGCACTCTGCCGGCCGCAAAGCGCCGCGTCGTGCCGGACGCTTGGCGGCAGGACCCCTTCGCGTCGCCGTTCTATCTGCGCGAGTTCCCGAAGAGCCTCTCGGCCGTGTCCCGCGAGGCGGTCTTGGACGAGGGCACGCCGGGCCTCGTCTCGATCTACGGCGGCAAGTTCACGACCTACCGCGCCCAGAGCGAGCGGGTCGGAGACCTCGTCTGCCGCCGCCTCGGCGTCCCCGTCCCCTCGGCCACGAAGAGCCCGGCCCTGTGGTTTCTCGACGAGATCCGGGAACGGTCGCCGGAGCTTTTCGAGAGCGACCGGACCTTGAGGAACTCCTAGCCAATCGCCTTGCGGGAGAGGGTTACAGTGGGGGGACCAAGGCTCCCTGAGTTCGAGGGCGCCCACTCCGATAGACAGGCCGGAGCCTGTCGCGGCCTCCCCGGTGAGATCTCGATCCGACGCTTGCTGTGGCTGCCTCCGACGGCAGGCGCTGGAACCCGTCTCCGTGCCGATCCGAGGCGCCGGCGGGTCGAAGAAGGGTCGAAGGGGCCTCCCTGCATCAGCTTCGGATATGGTTTCCGAGCACCCCGCGGAGCACGAAATTAGCGATCACCTCATGCACCTCTTCGGCTGGAAGCCGGCCGCCGGCGCGGTACCAGCGCAGATACCAGTTGATGACGCCGAGTACGCTGAGGGCGAGAATCTTCACTTCCGGCGTGTTCACGTACCCGGCGCGGCGCATTTCCTCCAGAGCCTCGACATAGATATCGAGGATCTTGGTCTGGATGATCCTGTTCTTGTTGTTGGCCTCCTGCGACAAGTGGTCCTCGTCGATGAAAAAAACATCTGCGACTCTTTCTGGTGCGTCCCCGACCTGGCTAAATGAGTCGTGATCAGTAGCCGAAAGCGCTCGATCGGATCCAATTCGAGTTGCCAGACAGCTCTTAGCAACCCAGGCAGACCCTTGATCGCATACTCTAGAACCGCAGACCAAAGTCTTTCTTTGTTCTCGAAGTAGTTATAGATGTTCGAGACGCTCACTCCCAAGGTCTTGGCAGTGTTGCGGATCGACGTTCCTTTGTACCCGTTGCGCGCGAACAGGTCCATGGCGGTCCGGATCAGTTCCTCGCGGCGGGTCGGTTCCTCGTCGTCATCCGCGTGTTCGCCCGCGGTCCTGCTCAGCCCTTCGCTCGTACGCAATGCCTTCATTGGTTCGTCCCCCAGTCGGACTCGAGCGTTCGCCTCGGTCCATATACCGTTGCGTCAACGATCTCGGTGCAAACCATGTCCCCCACGTCAGAACAGGCGTCGCCTCTCATCGCACGTACCAAGGCGAGCATTGACTTCCGGACAAGGGCCCAGGGCCTCCCTTCCGGTGGCGCACGATCCCTCTCTGGACCGAACGTTCGTGTCCTTCATAGCCTATTTTCACGCCCACGAGAATGGCTAGGTGTGCCACGTTCAGCGCGGCGTTGGGTGCAGGCCCCAGATCCTGTCCTGACGGCGGGCAGTTTGGGAAGACCGAAGGGACGGCCTCGCCGGAGCGAGAATGGTTTACAGCAGGCGTTCCCTCGTCCGCTCGAACTCCTTCCAGAACCCGGACCGCTCTTCGCGGAGCTTTGAGAACTCGACCGGGGTGTAGACGAGGAGATCTACCGGCACTCCGAGGTCGAGCAGGTCCGAAAAAGCTCTCGGCCGCTCCACGAAGGGTGCATCCATCTCGCAGACCACGAGAACGTCGAGGTCGGACCACGGGGTGGCCGTGCCGGCGGCAAAAGAGCCGAACACGTACGCCTCGGCCACCGCTTTGCGGGCGAGGCAGTTTCTCAGGAACTCCTTGACCTCCTCAGCCCCGAAGTCGAGCACGCTCACACGGGGCCGGCTGCGCTCCAGCACAGGGGCGCGGTTCGTCACGGCAGAATCCGTCCCCGGACGAGAGCCACGACAGTCTCCGCGGCAGTCACCGCGCTGCGAGCCTGATCGGCGGTGAGGATCTCGAACGGGGCCCCGCCGGGAAAGGCATCAGGGTATCGGCCCGACACGTAATAGAGGTCGAGCTCCCGGGCGCACCGCTCCAGCTCTTCGTCCTCGCTCAGGCTCCGGACGATCTGGAAGAGCGAGTGGGTCCGCACGACGTCGTAGCCCTTGGAGAAGCACAGCGCCTCGAGGGCCTTCTCCCCCGCCTGCTGGGCGATGAAGCAGGTTTGGACATAGAAGCCCCCGCCAGCGAGTGACGCGCCCACTCGAGGTCGTTCTCGGCCTGCCGAAGCCAGTCCACGTGGCGGCTCATGCGTTCGCCCCGATCGCGAGGCGGAAATGCTCTTGCGCGGCGATTGTGGGCAGGCCTGGCGACGGCGTCAACGTACCGTGGCCTCTCCACAGGCGGGGGGTGCCGGCCTCGGGGACTCGGAAGTTGGGGAAGCTGCCGGGCTGGCGCCGGAACGCGTCTCCGTGGCACCCTGGGGCGTCGTCGGGCCGGAGGAAGGCGTTGGCCCCCGGCCGCTCGTCGCAGGGTCTCGTTTCGCGAAGGGGAAGCCCATGCACCAAGAGGCAGGGCCCACGACGTTGGCTCCGATCATCGACCTCCACTGCCACGCCGCGGGTGTGGGGGCGGGCGGCAGCGGGTGCCTCGTGTCGGACCGGCTGCAGCGCAACTGGCGCTACCGGGTGTTTCTCCGGGCGTTCGGCGTCACCGAGGAGCTCTTGGCCGCGGCGGGCGACGGAGCGATCCTCCGGCGCCTCTCGGAGCAGCTCGCCGAATCGAACGAGGTCTCGGCCGCGGTCGTCCTGGCTCTGGACGGCGCGGTGGACGAGCACGGCGAGCTCGACCGCGGCCGTACCGAGCTCTACGTCCCCAACGAGTTCGTGGCCCGCGAGACGCTCCGGTATCCGAACCTGCTCTTCGGGGCCAGCGTGAACCCCTACCGCCGCGACGCCCGGGAGCGGCTCGAGGCCGCGGCGGAGGGAGGCGCGGTTCTCCTGAAGTGGCTCCCGCCGATCCAGGGGATCGACCCTGCGGATCCGCGCCTCGCTCCTTTCTACCGCCGGCTCGAGGAGCTCCGGCTCCCGCTCCTCGTCCACACCGGAAGCGAGCACTCCTTTACCCGAGGCCGAAACGAGCTGGGCGACCCGCAACGGCTTCGCCTGCCCCTGGAGCTCGGGGTCACGGTGATCGCCGCGCACGGGGCCGGGTCCGGCCGGACGGCGGGGCAGTCCAACCTCGCGCGCCTCCTCCCCCTCTTCGCGGAGTTCCCGAACCTCTACGCCGACATCTCGAGCCTGACCCAGGTGAACAAGAGGCGCGCCCTGCCGAGGCTGCTCGGCCATCCGACCGCCCGGGCCAGGCTCGTCTACGGGACCGACATGCCGGTGCTCGCGACCGCGCTCGTCTCGCCCCTCTTCTTTCTCCATCGACTGAACCGCGGGGCAATTCGGGAGATCCAGTCGATCGCGAACCCCTGGGAGCGGGATCTGGCCCTGAAGCGCGCCCTCGGTGTGCCGGAAGAGGTGTTTCGGAGGGGCCGGGGGCTGCTTCGGCTACCGGGGCGGCCTCGGCCCGCCGCCCACCTCGATCCGGCCCGCTGATCGACGCGGATCGCGCGCACTGGGCGATCGGCAGCGGAGGTGCCACAGGGTCAGGGCCGGCCGCTCGTTCAGACGCCTGCTGTCGCAGATGGTCCTGGATCGTCCGGGTGCAACGAGGTACGTTCCCCCGGCAGCGGATCCGCGGACACCCGATCCCTGGGGGAAGTCTTGATGGAACGCGACAGAGATACCTCCGGAGGCCCGTCCGCCGTCGCCCTGAAGGGGGTCACGAAGGAGTTTCGCTCCGGCCATTCCTGGATCCGGGTGCTCGACAGGCTGGACCTCACTGTGGCGCGCGGAGAGTTCGCCGCCGTCCGCGGCCCCTCCGGGAGTGGGAAATCCACGCTCCTGGCGCTGATCGCGGGCCTCGAGCGGCCGACGTCCGGGGAGGTGCTCCTCTTCGGGGAGGCGATCCAGGGCCTCTCGGAGGGTGCCCTGGCTCGGATTCGCCGGGACCGCGTCGGCTTCGTGTTCCAGTCGTTCCAGCTCCTCGGAAACCTCACGGCCCGGGAGAACGTGCAGCTCCCTCTTGAGATCGCCGAGCACCCCTCTCCGAGGCGGCGGGCCGACGAGCTCCTGGCTGCGGTGGGTCTTGCGGACCGCTTCCATCACTACCCGAGCCAGCTCTCGGGGGGCGAGCAGCAGCGCGTGGCCGTGGCTCGGGCCTTTGTGGGCGAACCTGCCCTCCTCCTCGCCGACGAGCCCACCGGGAACCTGGACGCGGCGAGCGGGGCAGTGATCCTCGAACTCCTCACCTCGCTGCGCGAGCGCTTCGGAACGACCCTCGTCTTGGTGACCCACAGCGATGCCGTGGCCGCGCGAGCCGACCGGTGCGTCACTCTGCGGGCCGGCCGGGTCGACCGCGACGAAGCCGCGCCGTGAGGACAACGGCCTACCTTCGTCTCTCTCTCTGGGAGGCGCGAGGCGGCTGGCGCCAACTCGTCTTCTTCGTCGCCTGCCTTTCGGTCGGGGTGGGCGCCCTGGTGACCGTGGCCGGGCTCTCGGCGTCGTTAGAGGGTGCGCTTCGGTCCGACGCTCGAGAGCTCCTTGCCGCGGACCTTGCGGCGGAGGCCCGCCGGGTAGTTCCAGCCGGAGCCGAGGCGGTGGTGAACGCGTTGGCCGGGGCTCGACGCGTCGACACCTGGGAGCTCCCCGCGCTTGCCACGACCCTCGACCGACGGGGCCGAAGCCTCCTGGTGGCGGTCAAGGCGGTCGAGGGTCCCTATCCGCTGTACGGCCGCCTGACTCTGTCTCCGCCCTCGCCCCTCGCGAGCCTGCTCGACGACACGTCGGCCGTCGTGGCGCCGGAGGTGCTTCGCCGGCTGGATCTGCGGGTCGGTGACGCCCTTGCCCTCGGAGGCAAGTCGTTCGCGATTCGCGCCACCCTGGGCGCCGAGCCGGATCGACTGGAACTGGACCTGACGCGAGGCCCGAGGGTGCTCCTTTCCGCAGCGGGCCTCGCCCGAACCGGGCTCCCCCCGACTGCGGCCCGGCTTCGCCACCGGATCCTTGTGGCCCTGCCGACCGGCCGAAACGCCCAGGTGCGGGAAGCCGCGCAGCGCCTCCGAAGGCTCTTCCCCGAATCCGGGGGGGTCCGGATCGAGACCTGGGAGGACGCCCAGCCAGACCTGCGCCGGGCGCTCCGTCGGACGCTCCCCTACCTGTCCCTCCTGGCGTTGGTCTCCCTCCTGGTCGGCGGTGTGGGGGTCTCCCAGATTCTCCGCGCCTGGCTCGCCGGCCGCCTGGACTCGGTGGCCGTGCTCCGGTGCCTGGGACTCGGGCCCTCCGCAGTGGTGAGATTGTACGGCAGCCAGGTGGTGGCCCTCTCCCTCGTGGCAGGGCTCGTCGGCGCGGGGCTCGGGCAGGCGGTCCAGTGGGCGGGGGCCCGCGCGATCCGCGTGTCGCTGGGCCTCTCCCTTGAGACCTGGCAGCCCTGGGCCCAGGCACAGGGGATCGGCCTGGGCGTCGCGACGGCGCTCCTCTTCGGCCTGCCCGCCCTGCTCAACCTGCGCCGGATTCCGCCTCTTCGGGTCCTTCGGCGGCAGGCCGAGCCCCTCCCGCTTGGCGCCGGCCTTCGGCTTGGCCAGGGGCTCACCGTGGGGCTCGGCCTCTTGGCCGCGGCCTGGCTCCAGTCGGGCTCGATCCGCCTGGGGCTCGCCTTCGGCGCCGGGGTCGTCGCGGTGGTCGGTTCCCTGGCGCTGGCCGCGGCGGCTCTTACCCGGGTCGTGGGAGGCCTCTCGGCACGTCTCGCAGGAAGCCCCTTCTGGCTACGCCACGGTCTGCGCTCGGTGGCCCGCGGCCGAGCGGATACGGTAGCGACCGTGGTGGGGCTCGGGCTCGGGGTGCTCTTGCTCACGGCCGTGTTCCTCGTGCAGGGCGGCCTCCAAGAGCAGTTGCGCACCGACTTGCCTCGGGGAGCCCCCTCGGCTTTTCTCTTCGACGTCCGGGAATCCGAGTGGCCTTCGTTAAAGGGCTTTCTGGAACGGCAAGGAGCCACCCGAACGCAGTCACAGCCGGTATTCCTCGCCCGGTTGCGGTCCGTGGACGGCCGACCCGTGGAGGCCCTGGCGGCCGAGGTGGGCGACGACCCGGAGCGGCGCTGGGCCCTGGTCCGGGAGCAGCGGCTCACCGTCTTCTCGCAGCTTCCGCCGGGCCAGGAGCTCGCGGCCGGGACGTTGTGGAGTGACTCGGGCCGGCCCGAGGTGAGCGTGGAACAGGCCTTCGCCAAGGACCTGGGGGCGCGGCTGGGGTCGCTCCTGTCCTTCGATGTGGGTGGACGACGGGTCGATCTCAAGGTCACGAGCCTTCGCCGGGTGGAGTGGAAGGCGTTCGGACTCCACTTCTTCTTGGCGGCGGAGCCGGGAGCGTTCCCGGTAGACCCCGACTTCAGGGCCGTGGAGACGCGTCTCCGGGGCGGCGGGGAGCAGGAGTTCCAGGACCGGCTGGCCGCCGCCTTTCCCGGGGTTACGCTGCTCCAGGTCCGCGACCTCTTGGACCGGGTAGGCCGCGCGCTCAGACGGGTGGGTCTCGGTGTTGAGTTCCTCGGTGCCTTCACCGCCCTGGCCGGTCTCGCGATCCTCGGGGCCGGCGCGGCGGCCACAGCGGCCCGGAGGGGAAGGGAGGCGGCGCTGCTGCGGGCGCTGGGATTGCCTCCCCGTCTCGTTGCCTTGACCCTCGCGACCGAGTTCGGGCTCCTCGGGCTCTTCGCGGGTGTCTTGGGAGCCGCCGGTGGCGCCGTCGCCGGCTGGGCTGCCCTCTCCCGGGGGTTCCAACTTGGTTGGAGGTTCCGCGCGGGCCCCCTGGCCCTCGCCGTCCTGGCGTGCACGGCCCTGACCGCCGCGGTGGGCGTCGGGGTGTGCCTGCCCGGCCTGCGCCGGAGCGTCCAGGACGCGCTTCGCGCCGAATGAGGGGAGGGTGTTGGGTGTGACGTGCCCGGGCGACAAGAGAAAGCTCTCGGGACGACCTTTCGCGATCCGGCAGGAGCGGGGCTCTTGCCGCCCACGAGGAGGCGCTGTGATGAACTCGGTTTCGCCTTCCCCTCGCCGCGGGCTCCGCGTTGCTCTCCTCTCGCCTCGGGGGCCGCTCTACAAGCACGGCTCGGGGATCTGGAAGAAGTCGCTCCGGTACATGCCGCTCACGCTCACGACCCTCGCCGCCCTCGTGCCCGAGGAGCTGGGAGCAGAGCTTCGGCTCTTCGAGGAGGGGATCGACGACATCCCCCTGGACCTCGAGGCGGACCTCGTGGGCCTCAGCGTGATCACCGGCTCGGCGACAAGGTCCTACGAGCTCGCCGACCACTTCCGCTCGCGCGGCCTCCCGGTCGTGCTGGGCGGCGTGCACCCGACGCTCCTGCCCGACGAGGCCGCGGCCCACGCGGACGCGGTGGTCGTGGGCTACGCGGAGGAGACCTGGCCCGAGCTCCTGCGCGACTTCGCGGCGGGCTGCCTGAAGCCCCGCTACGACATGGCGCCGGACTTTCGCCTGGAGAACGTGCCGATCCCCCGGCGCGACCTCCTCCCGGCCGACCACTACTTCACCCGCCACACGATCGAGGCCACCCGGGGGTGCAACCACAACTGCGAGTTCTGCGTGGTCCCCACCGCGTGGGGCGGGCCCCGGCAGCGGCCGGTGGCCGAGGTGCTCGCCGAGGTCCGGGCGATGAACCCCAAGAAGCTCCTCTTCCTCGACCTGAATCTCGTGGCCAACCCCGACTACGCCAGGGAGCTCTTCCGCGCCCTGGCGCCGCTCGGGATCCGCTGGGGCGGGCTCTCCACGATCGACATCGCCTTCGACGACGAACTCCTGGACCTGGCCGCAGCGGGCGGGTGTCGGGGCCTCCTCATCGGGTTCGAGTCCCTCTCCCAGGCCTCGCTCGCCGAGACCCGCAAGCTCTTCAACACCACGCGGGACTACGGGGACGCCATGCGCCGGTTCCACGACCGAAAGATCGCCATCATGGCGTGCTTCGTCTTCGGCTTCGACCACGACACCCGAGACTCCTTCGCCGAGACCGCGGAGCTCGCCATCGAGGCGCGCATCGACCTGCCCCGGTTCGCGATCGTCACGCCCTTTCCGGGCACGCCGCTCTTCCGGCGCCTCAAGGCCGACGGCCGGATCCTCACCGAGGACTGGGACCTCTACGACGCCCAGCACGTGGTCTTCCGGCCGGCCCGGATGACCCCGGAGGAGCTGTTGCGGGGCACGGAATGGGCCTGGAAGAAGGTCTACGGCCTCTCGTCGATCGCCAAACGGCTCCTGGGCGCCTGGGTCCAGCCCTGGGTCTCCCTGCCGGCGAACCTGGGCTACCGCTTCTATGCTCGGAACCTCCACCGCTTCTATACCTGCCGCGGGGCGCCGGTATGAAGATCGGGCGTAAGGGGCGTGACGATGAACCGTCCAAGACCCGGGGCGGTCGGGGGGCTCCCCGGGGCGCGAGGCAGGCCGTTTCGGGTCGCGAGCCCGACGGAGCCGCTTCCGCCCGGTGCCACCGATCGTGCACAGCAGGGGCGAGACCTCGAGAGATCCCGACTCGCCGGAGGGGAGGCCCCCGACCGCCCCTGGCGCCAAGGTTGCGCCCATGAGGGTCACCCTCGTCCAGCCTTGCCTGGGCCGGCGGGTGGGGGAGCCTACCATCCGCAGCTGGCAGATGGAGCCCCTGGCGCCCGCGGTCCTGGCGGCGCTGACCCCGCATGACGTGGACCTGTCGTTCCACGACGACCGCATGGTGCCCGTCCCCTTCGATGAGCCCACAGACCTCGTGGCGCTGAGCGTCGAGACCTACACGGCCCGGCGCGCCTACCAGATCGCTTCCGAGTACCGCAAGCGCGGCGTGCCGGTCGTCATGGGGGGCTTCCACGCGACGCTCGTCCCCGACGAGGTGGCGCGCTACGCCGAGGCCGTGGTCGTGGGCGAGGCCGAGGAGCTCTGGCCCCGGGTGGTGGACGACGCGCGCAGCGGCCGGCTCCAGCCTCTGTACCAAAGCCCGGGCCGTCCGTCGCTGGCCGGGGTTTCGCCGGACCGCAGCCTCTTCGCCGGCAAGCGTTATCTTTCGGTGGCGCTGGCAGAGGCCGGCCGGGGCTGCCGCTTCGGCTGCGAGTTCTGCGCCGTCCAGACGTTCTTCGGCCGCTCGCGCTCCTGGCGGCCCGTGGACGAGGTGGTGGCCGAGGTCCGAGGGCTCGCGAAACCGCTCGTCTTCTTCGTGGACGACAACATCGCCGCCGATCTGGACCGGGCGAAGGAGCTCCTCGCGGCCCTCGTGCCCTTGAAGATCCGGTGGGTGAGCCAGGCCAGCCTCGACGCCGCTCACGACGAGGAGTTCCTCGCGCTCGCCCGGGCGAGCGGGTGCCAGGGACTGCTGGTCGGCTTCGAGACCCTGGAGCCGAGCGAGCTCGCCCGGATGAACAAGACCTTCAACGCCCAGAACGGCGGCTACGCTGAGGCGCTGGCCAACCTGCGGCGCCACCGCATCCGCCTCTACGCGACCTTCCTCTTCGGGTACGACGGCCAAGGCCCGGGGGCCTTCCGGGAGACGCTGGCGTTCGCGCTGCACCACAAGTTCTACCTGGCCGCGTTCAACCACGTGACCCCCTTCCCGGGCACGCCCCTCTATGGGAGGCTCGAGCGGGAGGGAAGGCTGCTGTTCGACCGCTGGTGGCTCGACCCGGGCTACCGCTATGGGATGCTCCCCTTCACCCCGGAGGGCCCGTCGGCCCTGAGCGCCCAGGAGGTGGCCGACCGGTGCGTGGAGGCCCGCTCGGCCTTCTTCGGCGTGGGCTCCATCTTGCGCCGGGCCCTGGACTTTCAGGTGAACTGCGCGAGCCCCTTCATGGGGGCGAGCTTCCTCGGCATCAACTACCTGATGCGGCGCGAGGTGCTCCAACGCCGAGGCCTGCCCCTTGGCGACGAGGGGTTCCGGGGGCCGCTCCTCCCGGTGGACGGAGCGGCGCCGGAGCGCCCGGCCGGGAGCGCCGGGTGAGCGAGTTCGAGTTCCGATTGGCAGGCGACGAGGACGACGAGGACCTCCGGCGCCTGATGGTCGAGAACCCGGTGCCCGGCCGGGTGACCCTCTCCTACGAGCGGGAGCCGGACTACTTCGCCGGCTGTGGCCCCCTGGGCTCCTTCTGGCAGGTGCTGCTCGTCCGGCACCGTTCGACCGGTACCCTCGCCGGCGTGGGCTGCCGTGCCAGCCGGCCCCTTTTCGTCAACGGCCGGGTGGAAGAGGTCGGCTACCTGGGCCACCTCCGAGTGGACCGGCGCTTCCGGGGCCGGTGGCTCGTGCCCCGGGCCTTTCGAGAGCTCCGGGCGCTCCACGAGGACCGCCCGGTCGCAGGGTATGTGACCACCATCGTGGAGGACAACGCCGAGGCCTTGGGGGTGCTGGTGGACCGCGCCCGGGGCCCCATTCCCGGCTACCGGCCGGTCGGGCTCCTCCACACCCTCGCGCTGGCGGCGAAGCCGCCGCGAAGCGGGAGCCGAGGCCCCTGTGAGGTCCGCTGGGGCCACGACGTCGCCCTCGCGGACGTCACCTCGTTCCTGGCCGAGTCCGGAGGAAGGCGGCAGTTCTTCCCTCTCTTTCGGGAGGAGGACTTCGCGCCCGGCTCGCCCGTCACCCGGGGCTTCCGGCTGGAGGACCTGGCGGTCGCGCTCCGCGGCAGGGAGGTGGCGGGGGTCCTGGGCCTGTGGGACCAGTCCGGGTACAAGCAGACCGTTGTGCGGGGCTACGGCACGGCGCTTCGGTGGGCCAGGCCGCTCGTCAACGCGGTCTCCGGCCCCTTGGGCTACCCGCGACTCCCCCCGGTGGGCAGCCCTCTTCGGGCCGGGTTCGGGAGCTTTCGGTGCGTGGACGGCGACGACCCGGCGGTCTGGAGGGTCCTCTTGGCGCACGTGCTCGGCCGGGCCCGCGACCGGGGGCTGTCCTATGTCATGGTCGGCCTGATGGAGGGCGATCCCCTCCTGTCCACGACCCGAAGCCTTCCCCACGTGGAGTACCGAAGCCGCCTCTACACGGTGTCCTGGGACGACGGAGGATTTCATGCTCGGCTTGACGGACGGGCGGCGCACGTGGAAATTGCGGCGCTGTGAGACGCTGCCCGAGGTCGGCGAACCGCCGGCGCTCGACCCTCCATCCCTGGTATCGAGTCGCCTCGAGGGGCGGGTGGTGCGCCGCCACGACCTTCCCTCAGGAACGCGCCGAGGGATGTGGGGGCTCCTGACCCAACACTTCGTCAACGCGGAGCGGCAGCGGTTCGACCGCGATCTGGACGAGAAGGAGTGGGTGGTTCTCCTGGAAGACCCCGACTCGGGCAGACTTCGGGGGTTCTCGACCATCCAGAGGATCGAGGCGCGCATCGGCGGCCGCCCCGCGGTGGCCTACTACTCCGGCGACACGATCGTGCAGCAGGGGTTCTGGGGAGAGAGGGTGCTGCCGATTCTCTGGTCCCGCCACGTGTTCGGACTGGCCTCGGCCGAGCCGACGCCTGCCTACTGGTTCCTGATCTCCTCCGGATACAAGACCTACCGGTTCCTCCCGGTCTTCTTCCGGGAGTTCTACCCCCGGTGGGACCGGCCCACGCCCTCGGAGGCGAAGCGGCTCCTGGACGCCTTCGGGCGTCTCAAGTTCTCCGGAGAGTACGACCCCGCGAGGGGCGTCGTGAGCTTCGCGGAGCCGGCGCCGTTGCGGCGGGGCGTGGCGGACCTCACCGCTGGGCGCCTCGCGGACCCCCACGTGGCCTTCTTTGCCGCCGCAAACCCCGGCCACGAGCGAGGCGACGAGCTCGCCTGCCTCACCGAGCTCTGCGCTGCCAACGTCACCCCGGCCGGCCGCCGTGCCCTGGGCCTGCCGAGGCTGCGGGGATGAACGCGGGCGCGACCGCGGCAAACGGGCTCTGGGCGCTCTCCTGCCTGTCCGGGGCCCTGGCCTTCCACCGTGCCACGGGCGCGGTCGCGCACACCCAGGAGCGGCTCCTCCGTGCCTGCCTCGCTCGAAACGCCGACACCGTTTTCGGCCGGCGCCACGGGTTCGCCCGGATCCGCTCGGTCTGCGAGTACCGGGAGAGGGTGCCGCTGTCGACCTATGAGGACTACCGGGACGCCGTGGGCCGCATCGCGGCCGGCGAGCCGGGCGTCCTCACCCGGGAGCCGGTGCTGCTCTTGGAGCCCACGAGCGGCTCGACCGAGGCCACGAAGCTCATCCCGTACACGGCGCGGCTCAAGACCGAGTTCCAGCGGGCGCTGGCGCCGTGGGTCGCGAACGTCTACCGCGAGCACCCGGGTCTCCTCGGCGGCCAGGCCTACTGGTCCCTGAGCCCGGTCACCGCACGAGACGACCGCGTCCCCGGGGGCGTCCCGATCGGTTTCGACGACGACGCCGAGTACCTGGGCCCGGTTGCCCGCCGCCTGGCCCGCAGCCTGCAGGCCGTCCCCGCCGAGGTGCGCCTCCTCTCGGACCTGGAAGCCTTCTGGTACGCGACGCTGCTCTTTCTGCTGCGGTGCGAGCACCTCGCGCTCGTCTCGGTCTGGAGCCCCACCTTCCTCACGCTTCTCCTCGGGCGCCTGGCCCCCTGGCAGGAGCGGCTGGCCGCGGACGTGGCGGCCGGCACCTTCTCGGCGCCGGTCCCCGTGGACCCGGCCCTCGCCCGCCGGCTCTCTTCGGGCGCTCGGCCCGATCCGCGCCGGGCCGACCGGCTTCGCGCCGCCTTCGGGGCGGGCAGAAGCCCCGGAGAGTTCCACGCGGCGCTTTGGCCCAGCCTGGGGGTCGTGAGCTGCTGGGCCGACGGAAACTCCCGAACCTACGCCGCGGCCCTGGCTGAGCTCCTGCCCCAGGCGAGGCTGCAACCCAAGGGCCTCGTGGCCACCGAGGGGATCGTCTCCTTCCCTCTGCCGGGTCGGTCGGGCGCCGCCCTGGCGGTGCGTTCCCACTTCTTCGAGTTCCTGCCCGAGGGGGGGCGCGGCGAGCCGCGGCTCGCCCACGAGCTCGAGGCCGGCCGGACCTACTCCGTCGTCCTCACGACCGGGGGAGGCCTCTACCGCTACCGCCTGCGCGACCGGATCGAGGTCGTGGGGCATTTCGGCCAGTGCCCGCTCCTGCGGTTTCTGGGCAAGGAGGACCAGGTCTCGGACTGGTTCGGCGAGAAGCTCGACGAAGGCCACGTGAGGGAAGTCCTCGACGCCGCGCTGGCCCGCCAGGGGCTCGGCGCGGCCTTTGCGCTGCTGGCCTGCGAGCCCGGGGGGAGCCCAGCGGCCTACACGCTCTTCCTGGAGTCCCCAGGCGCGGACCAGAGCCTCCTGGCCGTCGCCTCGGACCTGGAGGCGGCGCTCGGCGCCAACTACCACTACCGCTACTGCCGGGCCCTGGGCCAGCTCGGGCCCGTCCGGGTCTTCCGGGTGGCGGGAGGTGGCGCCGAGGCCTGCCTTCGCGCCTGCGCCGACGCCGGCCAGCGCCTGGGCGACGTGAAGCCCGCGCTCCTGAGCCGTCGAGGCGGCTGGTCGAGCCACTTCCGGGGGCATTTCGTCCCCGCACTCCCGCGCGATCGTCACGGACGGTGCGGGGCGGCCCGTGAAGGTCACGTTCGTGAAGCCGGCCCTGGGTCCCGGCACGCCGGTCGGTCGCCGAGGTGACGGCCGAGATCGAGGCCGCGGGCCCGCGCCTTGGATCCTTGCGGCAACTTCGGGAATCTCTACAACGCTGGACTCTGCCTGGCCGCCAACGCCGTCTCCCGGCGGGAAGTCCACTCCTGTGATGCCGCCTTCGCGCGAGAAGACTGGAGCCTCGCCTTCGATCGCCGTACACTGCGCGGGCGCAGGGCCGGTCCCTCTGGCGTACTCAGCCCGCGGCCTGAAGGACGCCATCGTGAGCATCTATGCGCTGAAACCCAGGTTCCAGAACCTCCTGCGCCCGCTGGCCGGCGCCCTGGCCCGCGCGGGCGGCACGGCGAACCAGGTGACGCTCGGCGCCTGCGCGTTGTCGGTCGTCCTCGGGCTCGGGCTCGCGTTTGTTCCGCTCCCCCGCGCCGCCTTCCTTCTCCTGCCACCGTTCCTCGTCGTCCGCATGGCGCTGAACGCCCTCGACGGCATGCTCGCTCGGGAGTTCGGCCAGAAGTCGCACCTCGGCGCCTACCTGAACGAGCTCACCGACGTGGTCTCCGACGCGGCCCTGTACCTGCCCTTCGCCTTCCTGCCGCACTTCCAGCCACTCTGGGTCGGCGCCGTGATCTGGCTCGCTGCCCTCTCCGAGATGACCGGGACCGTGGCCGTGATGGCTGGCGCGAGCCGTCGCTACGACGGCCCCTTCGGCAAGAGCGACCGCGCCTTCGCCTTCGGCGCGCTGGGGCTCGCCGTCGGGCTCGGGCTGTCTCCCTCGCCATGGCAGCGCTGGATTCTTCCCATCATGGCCGCGGCGCTCGCCGCAACGGTCGCCAACCGCATTCGCAGCGGACTCCGGGAGGTCAACGATGGCAACTTCGGGTAGCGAGAGTGTCGCGCGCCAGGTCGAAGAACACGTCTTCACGACGCACGACGGAAGCCAGCTCTTCTACCGTCACTGGCCGTCGGCCGCCGGGACGACCGACCGGGCGGTGGTGCTGCTCCACCGGGGCCACGAGCACTCGGGGCGGCTCCAGCACCTGGTGGACGAGCTCGATCTGCCGGACGTCTCCTTCTTCGCCTGGGACGCCCGGGGGCACGGCCGCTCTCCAGGCCGGCGGGGTCACAGCCCTAGCCTCGGGACGTCGGTATGGGACGTGGACGCCTTCGTCGGCCACGTGTCGGAGGGCCACGGCATCTGCGTGGAGAACCTCGCCGTGGTGGCCCAGAGCGTGGGCGCGGTGCTGGCAGCGGCCTGGGTCCACGACTACGCGCCGAAGATCCGCGGCCTGGTGCTCGCCTCGCCGGCCTTCGACGTCAAGCTCTACGTGCCTTTCGCCCGGCCGGGTCTCAAGCTCCTCCACGCGCTGCGCGGCGACTTCGACGTGAACTCCTACGTCAAGGCGCGCTTCCTCACCCACGACCCAGCGCGGATCGCCTCGTTCGATGCCGACCCCCTCGTCACGCGGGCGATCTCGGTGAAGATCCTCCTTGCCCTGTACGAGGCGGCAAATCGAGTGGTTGCCGACGCCCAGGCGATCCAGGTGCCCACCCAGCTCCTGATCTCGGAGGACGACTGGGTGGTACGCCGGGAGCCGCAGTACGAGTTCTTCAGCCGCCTCGGCTCGGCTGTCAAGGAGTGCCACCTCCTGCCCGGCTTCTACCACGACACGCTCGGGGAGAGAGACCGCGCCAAGGCGATCGGGCGGGTTCGCTCGTTTCTGCTGCGCCGGTTCGAAGAACCCGCGGGGAGCCCGTCGCTCTTGGATGCGGACCGCCAGGGGTACACGAGGGACGAATTCGACGCCCTTCGCCAGCCGCTGTCGCCGAGGTCTCCGAAGGGCCTCTTCTTCGCGCTCTCGCGGCTTGCCCTGCGCGCAGGGGAGGCGGTTTCGGAAGGACTTCGGATCGGAGGGACGACCGGGTTCGACTCCGGCAGCACCCTGGACTACGTGTACCGGAACAACCCCACCGGAAAGACGGTCCTGGGCCGCTGGATTGACCGGGCCTACCTGAACTCCGTCGGCTGGCGGGGGATCCGGGTGCGAAAGGAGCACCTCGAGCAGCTGATCGTTCGGGCCGTGGACCGGCTCAGCGACGAGGGTCGGCCCGTGCGCCTCGTCGACATCGCCGCCGGCCACGGCCGCTACATCCTGGACGCACTGGCGGGACACGCGTCGGCGCCCGAGAGCATTCTCCTGCGCGACTACAGCGACCTGAACGTGCGCCAGGGCTCGGCACTCATCGCGGAGAAGGGCCTGGCGCAGATCGCCCGCTTCGAGAAGGGGGACGCCTTCGACCGCGCCTCGCTCGCCGCCCTCGACCCGAGGCCGACGCTCGGCGTGGTGTCGGGGCTCTACGAGCTCTTTCCCGACAACGCCCCCGTGCGCGAATCGCTGGCCGGCCTGGCGGACGCTATCGACGCGGGTGGGTACCTCGTCTACACCGGGCAGCCCTGGCATCCGCAGCTGGAGTTCATCGCGCGCGCTCTCTCGAGCCACCGAGGCGGCCGGCCCTGGGTGATGCGCCGGCGCACCCAGCCGGAGATGGATCAGCTGGTCGAGGCGGCGGGCTTCCGGAAGCTCGACGAGCGGGTCGACGAGTGGGGCATCTTTACCGTGTCGCTGGCGCAGAGGGTCTAGGTGCGCCGATGAACGGGGAAGCGGCAGCCCTGCGCCCGCCGGGGGTGGCGACGACGAGCGCGCGGTCCTGGGGAGAGGCCGCGGGGTGGCTCTGCCTGCTCGGCCCCTTCTTCTTCCTGAGCTACGGCGTTGCCAACTGGCTGACGAGCCTGCGAAGCGACGTCGGACAGGTGGTGTTCGGCTGGGAGAGGCACATCCCCTTCCTGCCCTGGACGATCGTGCCGTACTGGTCCATCGACCTCCTCTATGGGCTGTCCCTCTTCGTCTGCTCGACCCGCGCCGAGCTTCGCGTTCTCGTCCGGCGCCTGCTCGCGGCGCAGGTGCTCTCGGTAGCCGGATTCCTGCTCTTTCCCCTGCGCTTCACCTTCGTGCGAGCGAACACGGGCGGCGCCTTCGGCTGGCTCTTCGACGCGCTGACGGGCTTCGACAGACCCTTCAACCAGGCGCCCTCCCTTCATATCGGGCTCCTCGTCATCCTCTGGGCCCACTACGCGTTCCACCTGCCCGCGGCAGGGCGTTGGCTCCTGCACGGGTGGTTCGCGCTCATCGGCGTCTCGGTGCTGACCACCTACCAGCACCACTTCATCGACGTTCCCACCGGCGCCTGGGTGGGTCTGCTGTGCCTCGTCCTCTTTCCCTGGCCGCCGTCATCGGAGTCGCCTCGCGTCGAGCCGCCGCAACCTCGGCTTGGGCTCGCCGCGGGGTACCTCGGCGCGGCCTTGGGACTGGCAGCCGGCGCCTGGGCCCTGGGGGGGCTCGGCTGGCTTCTCCTCTGGCCTTCGGGCGCGCTGGCCCTCGTGGGCGGAGTCTACGCGGACGGCCGCCCCTCCTGGTTCAGGAAGCACGGCGGACGGCTTCCGCCCGCCGTGAGGTGGCTGCTCGCGCCCTATCTGGCCGGGGCCCGGGTCAACTCTCGCCTTTGGACCCGCAGGGATCCGGAACCGAGCGAGATCTCGGACGGGGTCTGGCTCGGTCGCGCGCCGACTCTCTCCGAACAGCGGCGCCTGGGGGTGCGCTCCCTCGTGGACGTCACGGCCGAGCTTTCGGTGGATGCCGGCGACGGGGCCTACCGCGCGGTGCCGATGCTCGACCTGGTGGTTCCCTCGGCGGAGCAGTTCGACGAAGCCGCGGCGGCGATCGACGGGCTCGCCGTCCGCCGTCCGACGTTCGTGTTCTGCGCCCTCGGCTACTCGCGCAGCGCGGCCGCAGTCGTGGCCTGGCTCGTCGCGAGCGGTGGCGCTTCGTCCGTGGACCGCGCCGTCGAGCTTGTGCGCGCCCGGCGGCCCCGCGTGGTCCTGACGTCCCTCCACGTGGCTCGTCTTCGGGAGTGGGCGGCCGGGCGGGGGCTGTCGTGAACGGGAAGCAGCAAGAAGCGGAGCGCTTGGCGATGAGGGTGGCGGCGTCGCTGCTCGGATCGGGGCGGGTCGCCGCCCAGGCGGGGCACGCCGCCGCGGTCGTCGCAGGTGTCGCGTCGACGACCGGCAGGCTCTCCGTGCCCGCCGCAGCGGGGCTGGCCACGTCCCTGGCCCTGTGGGTGGCGCACTGCTGGGCCGCGCTGCGCGTGTCCCTCGACGCCCGCCTGTTGACGGTTCTCGAACCTGACGACCAGGCGCTGGGCCAATTCGACGCGTTGCTCGAGCACTGGCACCTGCGATCCCGGGGCGAGGTCCGCGGAGCCGAAGATCGTTGCCGGGCCGCCGTTGGCCTGTGGCGGCGGCAGCTCCTGCTCTGCGCGCTGCAGATCGTCGCGCTCCTGGTGGGGCTCGGCGCTTCGCTGGCGACGACGGCAGGGACGAGATGATCGAGGGCCTGGTCGCCGCCGCCCTCCTCGGCTTCGCGCGGCTCCTGACGGGCGCGCAGGCGCGGTGGGTCGGCTGCGCGCCCCTGGACCGGCAGCGCGTCTACTTCGCCAACCACGCGAGCCACGCCGACTTCGTGCTGCTCTGGTCGTCCCTTCCGCCGCGGCTGCGCCGGCGCACCCGCCCGGTAGCCGGGGCCGACTACTGGAGCCGGGGCGCCCTGCGGCGGTACCTGATCCACCGGGTGTTTCGCGGCGTGCTCGTCGACCGCGGCCCGGCGCAGGGGGACGGGCAGACGGCAGACCCGCTGGCGCCGCTCGTGGCCGCGCTCGACGAGGGGGCCTCGCTCATCCTCTTCCCCGAGGGCACGCGAAACACGGGTGACGACCTGCTGCCGTTCAAAAGCGGTCTCTACAACCTGGGGCTGCGGCGGCCAGAGGTGGACCTCGTGCCCGTGTGGATGGACAATCTGGCCCGGGTCATGCCCAAGGGGGAGGTGCTGCCCGTGCCGCTGCTGTGCTCGATCACGTTCGGGGCGCCCCTCGCGGTGGAGCCCGGGGAGGACCGCAGGGCGTTTCTCGACCGGGCGCGCGAGGCCGTGCGGGAATTGAGGGGGACATGACCGTGCAGACCATGACCGCCAACGAGCAGGCCCTCGCCGTCTTCGGCGGGGTCGGCGGCGTGCTGCTCGTGGCGAGCGCCGTGGGCTACGCGCTGCACCGGCGCTTTCGGGAGGGCGCGGCCCGCGCCGTCGTCGAGAACCTGAACTCGCGCATCAAGGCGTGGTGGGTCATGGTCCTCTTGGTCGGCGCCGCCTTCCTCGCCGGCCAGGGCGCGGTGATCGGCCTCTTCGCCTTCGTGTCCTTCGTCGCCCTGCGCGAGTTCTTCACCCTCACGCCCACCCGCCGGGGGGATCACCGGGCGCTCTTCGCGAGCTTCTTCGTCGCGCTGCCGCTGCAGTACGCGCTGATCGCCACGGACTGGTACGGGCTCTTCTCGGTCTTCCTTCCCGTGTATGCGTTCCTCTTTCTCCCGATCCTCTCGGCGTCGGCCGAGGACACCCGAGACTTCATGCGACGAGCGGCCGAGACCCAGTGGGGCCTGATGATCTGCGTCTACTGCATCTCCCACGTGCCGGCGCTCCTGACCCTCCGGATCCCCGGCTACCAGAGTCGCTCGGCGCTGCTCGTCGTCTTCCTGATCCTCGTCGTGCAGGGCAGCGACGTTCTCCAGTACACTTGGGGCAAGCTCTTCGGTCGAAGGAAGATCGCGCCGCTCCTGTCGCCGTCCAAGACGCTGGAAGGGTTCGTGGGCGGGGTGGTGAGCGCGACCGCCCTGGGCGCGGCCCTGTGGTGGATCACACCCTTCACGGTGGGGCAGGCGGCGGGGATGGCGCTCGTCGTCGCGCTCATGGGCTTCCTCGGAGGCCTGGTGATGTCGGCCATCAAGCGCGACCGGGGCGTCAAGGACTGGGGCCGCCTGATCGAGGGTCACGGCGGCATGCTCGACCGTCTGGACTCGGTGTGCTTCTCGGCGCCGGTGTTCTTCCACCTGACGCGCTACTTCTTCGTGCCCTGAGAAGCGGGTTCGCGGCTCCGGCGCAAGGAGCGAGGAGGAGTTGCTGTTCCACGACGGCGAGGCCGTGCCGGAAGACCCGGCGGGCCGCTTCGCCGAACTGATGGCCGATGCAAGCGGGCAGATGCCCCGTGGAGGGAGAGGAGGAGGCAATAAGTGAGGGAACCCCGCGGGGTACGTCGCCTCGCGAGCGCATCGGGTGCTCCTGGCGCTGGGCGCGGCGGCCGTCCTGGGGCTCGTGCCCCGCAGCGCCCGGGCACAGGAAGGGAGTCCCCTTGGGCACAGGCGCCGGAACCGGTCGGCTCCCCGCTACGGTCTCCCGCGTTCGGGGCAACGCGCCAACGCCCATCTGCAAGCGCGCCCCTCAGCTCCTGCTCAGCTCCCGAAGAGTGTCCGTCAACTCGTGGTTGGCCACCTTGTCCGGGGACTTGTCGGCGGCACCCCGCACGGATAGCATTGCGATCGCACTCAGTAAAGGAGGCGGTCCATGGCCCAGCTTCTGGTTCGTGACCTGGACGAGAACACAGTACTGGCCTTGAAGCGACGAGCGGAGACGCGCCGGCGGTCGCTGGCACAGGAAGTCAGGCTCATCTTGGAGGAGGCGACCGAAGGGGCGGAGAGCGACCGACCCCGCGGCCACGGCCCAGCGCATCCGCAGGAACCAGCTGGCTCGGGGGATCCCATACTCCGACAGCGCGGAAGCCCAGGCAGAGGATCGCGTGCGGTGAGGCGGCTCGTCGTCGACGCGAGCGTGGCGATCAAGTGGTACGTGCCGGAGGTCCACAGCGAGGCTGCCGCGCGCGTCCTCGACGAACGGGCGAAGGGCGTTCGCCTCCAGGTGCCCGACCTCTTCTTCCCCGAGTTCGGGAACATCCTTTGGAGGAAGGTGCGGGTTGGCGAGATCGAGAAAGCGGTCGCCGAAGGGATCGCCGGTGCCCTGCTCGCAGTCCCGAAGACGGTGCACCGAAGCGAAGCGCTCCTGCCCTCCGCCCTGAACATCGCCCTCAACGCCGGCCAGACCTTGTAGGACAGCGTGTATCTCGCCCTGGCCGCGTTCCTCGGATGCGAAGTGGTCACTGCGGACGAGCGGCTCTACCGGGGCCTGGCAAATAAACGGTGGGCGGAGTTGCTGCGCTGGGTGGAGGACGTGCGGTGCTGAAGGTCCAATCAGGGAGCTTCGTGGAACTCTACGACTCACGCGCGTTCCGCGAGGCTCTGTTGAATCGCGAGGTGGTGTTGCGAAGTCGTTCGATCGACCGGGGACACCAGGGGGGCGCGCTCCTCCGGGAACCGCTCTGCTGCGATACCGCCGGGGTGGGCTGACGGCCGTGGCCGGCGCGCGGGGACTCCGCCGTCGTGGTCCGCGCTGGGCCTTCGGGTTGGCCGCGGTACCGCTTCTCCTGTGGCTCCTGTGGCCCGCCGTCCCCCTGCCGAAGGTGCCCCCGGCCGCCGACACCCCGTTCGGATGGGGCGCCGACCGTACCCTCGCCGAGCTCGAGCGGTCCTTTCTGGCCGCGAGAGGCGCGTCCCACGCCGAGAATGCCTCGGGGTTCTCGGCTCTCCTGGCCGAGGGCAGGAGCGCCCTGGCAGGGTTGCGCTCCGACCCGAACGCAGCCCTGGCCGAGTCGGAGCGGGTGACCTTCGGCCTGGGGGCGCTGGCGGCGGCTGACGGCGAGCTGCTCCGGCCGTTTCAAGCCTATGTCGAGCGCGTGCGCTCCGAGGTCCGGGGGGTCCTCCGGGGCGCGGATGACGAGACGTTCCGCCGCGCCTACCGCGTTCTCCAAGGCGGGCGGATGGCCTTGGAGGAGGCCCTGGTGCAGCGGGGGGCGGAGAGCCTCCCCGGGCTCCAACTTCTCGGCGCGCCCGCCCTCGAGACTCCCTACGCCGAGGTCCGCGGCGTACGGGTCCACAGCGGCGATATCGCCCTTTCGAGGGGTGCCGCCCCCACCTCGGCCCTGATCGCCCGAGGCAGCGACTACCCCGGCAGCTTCTCCCACGCGGCCCTGGTGCACGTGGATGGCGCTACCGGCGAAGTGACGGTCATCGAGTCCCTGATCGAAAGGGGAGTCGTGCAGACGCCGGCCGAGGAGTACCTGTCCGACCCGAAGCGGCGCATCCTGCTCCTGCGCCTGCGCCCCGAGGCGCTCCCCGACCCCCAGGCGCCGCACCGCGCGGCGGAGCGCTTGCTCCGCCGGGCCCGGGCCGAGCGCATCCCCTACGACTTTGCCATGGACTGGCAGGATGACTCCGCCCTCTTCTGCTCCGAGGTGCCCTACCAGGCCTATCGCTCCGAGGGGGTGGATCTCTGGTCCTTCAAGAGCCCCATGTCTTCCCCGGGGCTCGGCGCCTGGCTCTCATCGCTGGGCGCGCGCCACCTCACCACGCTCGTACCCGCGGCGCTGGAGTTTGACCACCAACTCGTCCCCGTTGCGGAGTGGCGCAGGACGGAGGCCCTCCTTTCCACCCGCTACGACGACGCGACTCTCGACGCGCTGCTCGAACGGGCCGACGCGGGCCTGCGGCTCGAGGTCCCTCGGTACCTCCTTCCCCTGGCCCGACTCGCCAAGGCTTACTCCGCGGCGGCGGGCGCCGCGGGACTGCCCCCCTTGGTTCCCGACGGAATGAGCCCGGAAGAGGCGCTCCGGGTCGTGGTCTTGAATCGGCGGTTCTTTTCACCGGTCCGGGCGGCGCTGGAGGCGCGGGCCGACGCCGAGGCGACGGCGCGGGGATACCGGTTGCCCTATTGGGCGTTGACTCGGCTCGCTCGGGAGTGTGTCCAGCGGGCGCATCTGGACGCCACCTGAAGGATCACGCCCTTCACGGTCGCCTAGACGGTGGCAATGGCCCTGGTGGCAGCGCTTCCGGGCTTCCTCGGAGGCCTTGTGACGAGGGCGATCAAGCATGACCGGGGCGTCTGGGACTGGGGCCACCGGATCGAGGGGTACGGGGGCATGCTCGACCGGCGGGACTCGGAATGCTTCTCGGCGCCGGTGTTCTTCCACCGGACGCCCTACGTCTTCGTGCCCTGAGAACCGGGGCCAGCGCTCCGGCGCGTGGAACCCAGAGGAGGTGCCATGGGTGCCCATTCCAGCCGGTCGATGATGGCGGCGGCTCTCGTCGCGTTTTCGTCCCTGATCTGCGTTGTGCCGGGTGTGTCCGCGGCGCGAGGCCGGATGGGACCCGTGCCCAGCGCGTCCACCGAAGCGGCGCGGCGCTATGACCTGTGCCGCAAACACCTCGCGTCGGCGCATGGAGGCACTCCCCAGGCGGTGGGGGAGAGTCTGGCCGAGGAGGTCCGGTCTTTCCAGCCCCTGGTGGAGAGATCCCTCGCTTACCGCGCGGAGACCATCCGGGTCGCCGACCGCCTCAAGGCGGAGATCCGCGAGGGCAAACCCCTCTCGGGCCGAGACCTCGACACGCTGAACAACGGGGTGGTCGCCCACTTGGCGCTGCGGGCGAAGCTCTATGAAATCGCCCAGGCCCACGAGTGCTGGTTGGACCTCGCCGAGGCGTCGCTGCCCGCCCTGGGGCTCACTCGGGAGACCCGCCTGAAGGGAGTGATGCTCTCTCTTTCGGCGGCGCTCACGCTCTACGACAACTACCTCCTCGCGATCTCCGTCTACGAGGAGGACGGGAAGCTCCGACGCTTCCTCAATCACCGAGACAGCGGGTACCAGATCGGCCGCGCCGAGCTCGCCAAGGTGACCGCCCAGTACAACTGCGTGGAGAACCGGGAGCGAGTGCGCCGGGCCATCCGATTCTGGGAGCGCGAGAGGGAACGCCTCTCGGACACCCTCCAGGAAGACCCCGGGGGGGATGCCTACCTGGCACTCCTCATCTCCCAGAGCCCCTCCTACAACGCCGTCCGGGGGCTCTCGCCCATCACGCTCCTCGCCCGCAATCTCGACTTCCTGGGCGCCGTGACGCACGATACGTTGGCATCCCTCGGGTCGGAGGGGGTAAACCTGTTCAGCATGCTCTTCGGGAACACGATCGGGCTCGTCGAGAGCCGAAAGGGAAAGCTCTACGGCCGCGCCGACGTGGCGGAGGCCTTGAGGGCACGGCTTCGCGCCGGGGACATCCTGGTGGAGAAGACGCCCTTTCGGCTCAGTGACAAGCTGATTCCCGGGTACTGGGGCCACGCGGCGGTCTGGGTCGGTGCCGAGGAGGAGCTCATGGACCTGGGGATCTGGAGAGACCCGCTCGTCCAGAAGCACGCGAGAGAGATCCACGAGGGTCGCCGGATCGTGGAGGCGCTCCGCTCCGGGGTGGAGCTGAACACGCTCGACCACTTCCTGAACATCGACGACCTGGCGGTCCTCCGCGGCCCGCCGATCCGCCGCGACGACCTCGCCAAGGTCGTGATCCGAGCCCTTCGGCAGGTGGGGAAGTCCTACGACTTCAACTTCGACGCCGAGACCACGGACCGGATCTTCTGTTCCAAGCTCGTCTACCTCTCTCACTCCGAGATCGACTGGCCCACGGCAAAGGCGCTCGGCCGCTCGACCGTGAGCCCCGACGACGTGGCGTCGAAGGCGCTCCACGGCGGGCCGCTGGAGGTCGTGGCGCTGTTCCACGACGGCGAGGCCGTGCGGGAAGACCCGGCAGGCCGCTTCGCCGGCCTGATGGCCGATGCGCGCGGGGAGGCGTCCCGCAGAGGGGGAGGAGGAGGCAATGAGTGAGGGGCGTTGCGCGAGGCACATCGTCGCGCGCGCGAGTTCTCTCCTTGACCGAGGAAAGCGAGGACCGACGTGATCCAGAAGCTACTCAGTGCCGTGGTCGTGGGATTGCTCCTCACCGCCGCCTCCCGGCCCCCGGAATGGGCCGAGCCCCTGGCCCTGGAGGGAGCGCCGAACCTCCACAAGGTGACCGAGACCCTCTACCGCAGCGCCCAGCCCACGGCCGAGGGGATGAAGAACCTCGAGAAGCTGGGCATCCGCACGGTCATCAACCTTCGGGCCTTCCACTCCGACGCCGACGAGATCGCGGGCACGAAGCTCCTGAACGAGGAGCTGAGCGTGAAGACGTGGCACATCGAGGACGAGGACGTCGTGCGGGTGCTCCGGATCGTGAAGGACCCCGCGCGGGGGCCGTACCTCATCCACTGCCTCCACGGCGCCGACCGCACGGGCACGATGGTCGCGATGTACCGGATGGTGGTCCAGGGGTGGCCGCGGGAGAAGGCAATCGGCGAACTCCAAGACGGGGGATACGGGTTCCACCCGATCTGGACGAACATCGTGACGTACCTGGAGAAGGTCGACGTGGAGCGCATCAAGCAGGAGGTGGATCGGTAGGAGTGGGGGTTTGCGGCACAGGGCCGGGGCGGGAACCTTCCCTCCGGCGGGCGGGATCCCTGAACCGTAGAGCCCCTCGTCAGCGTTTCTGCGTGGATTGGGGCTTCGCCGTCTCTCCGAGTCATCGTGCCGAAGCCGCCTGCCCGCTCTCCGGCAAGGTTCCCGCCCGGCCCTCCCCCCGGGGATGACGCCACCCTCCACTAGCCGTATTGTTCCAGTCGAGAGGACCGCCATGCAAAGCCGACCAAAGCTCCTCGTCCTGAGTGTCTCGGCCGGGGCCGGCCACGTCCGCGCGGCCGAGGCCCTGTGCGCCGCCGCGCACCGGTGGCACTCGGGGGTTGAAGCGGTGCACGTGGACGTCATGGACCTCGTGCCCCGCCTCTTCCGAAAGGTCTACGCCGAGTCGTACCTGCACGTGGTGGAGCATCACCCGGCGCTCTGGGGATACCTCTACGAGAAGACCGACCACCGCCGAAAGGACTCGAAGCTCCAGCGCCTGCAGGAGGCCCTGGAGCGGCTCAACACGCGCCATTTTGCGTCGATGCTCGCCCGCGAGCGCCCCGACGCCGTAATCTGCACGCATTTCCTTCCGGCCCAGCTCCTCTCGCGGCTGATCTGGCAGGGCGAGTTCTTCCGGCCCGTATGGGTGCAGGTGACCGACTTCGACATCCACGCCCTGTGGGTGCACCCCCATCTCAGCGGCTACTTCGCCGCCTGCGACGAGGTCGCCTGGCGGATGGCTGACCGGGGCATCGACCGGGCGGCGGTGACCGTGACGGGCATTCCGATCCTGCCGGCCTTCGGCGAGCCCCTGTCGCGCGTCGAGTGCGCGGCCGAGCTCGGGCTCGATCCGGCCCGCACGACGCTCCTCATGATGTCGGGGGGCGCCGGGATCGGGGGCCTCGACGCCCTCGCCGAGCGGCTCCTCGGGCTTGCCGGGGACTTCCAGGTCGTGGCCCTGGCTGGGCGAAACGAGCGGCTCCTGGCCGATCTCCAGGCCCTGGCCGCCCTCCACCCGGGCCGGCTCTCCCCGCTCGGTTTCACCCGCACGGTGGAGCGCGTCATGGCCGCGAGCGACCTCGCGATCACGAAGCCCGGCGGCCTTACGACCTCCGAGTGCCTCGCTATGGGCCTTCCGATGGTCGTCGTGTCGCCGATCCCGGGGCAGGAGGAGCGAAACGCCGACTACCTCCTGGAGAACGGCGCCGCGCTCAAGGCCCACGACGCCGCCGGCCTCGAGTTTCGCGTGCGCGATCTCCTCGCCCGGCCCGAGCGGCTCGCCGAGTTGAGCCGCAATGCGAAGGCCCTGGGGCGGCCCGACGCGGCCCGCGCGGTGCTCGCCCGGGTGCTCGAAGGGCTCGGGTGAACCGCCGTTGGTCCGGCCTCCGGAGGCCGGCGCTGCTCCTCGCCTGGATCGTCCTTCTGGCCGCGTGCTTCGCCCAGGTGGAGATCCAGATCGAAGGCCCGAACGGCTGGGCCTCGGCGCTTCCCACGTGGCGGGTTCACGGCCACTGGCTCTTGGACCTCTTCTGGGGCGGCCGCCCGCTCACCGGCTACCACGCCTGGGTCTTCTCCTTCATGGCCCTCGTGTTCCACCTGCCCTGCGTGCTCGCGGGGCCGTATTCCTGGCGGCTCGAGACCCGGTGCCTGGGCAGCCTCATGATCTTCTGGATCCTGGAGGACTTTCTCTGGTTCGCCTGGAACCCCGCCTACGGCGTCGCGCGGCTGGCGCCCGCGTTCGTGCCCTGGCATCGCCACTGGGTGCTGGGGCTGCCGACCGACTACTACACGTTCCTCACCGTTGGCGGCGTTCTCCTCTGGTCCTCGTTTCGTGCCGCGCCGGACGACGTCGGAGCCGCTCCGTGACGGCGGGTCCGATGCGGGCCACAGGCCGCCGGCGCCGTCTCCGGATAGGGCGTGCCCCCGCGTGCGCTTTCGCCCCTGCGTAACTTCGCCCGCCCGGAAGGGACCGAGAGGGAGCTGGGAGACCCGCGCCGCGCTGCTAGCCCCTGGCCCCCGGTCCGTCGCTCTCAGGCAGCCCTGAGGGGAGTGATATCGCGGGAGAGTTTCTCGGCCAGGGCGTCCGCAGCGGTGTCGAGGTCGTACCGGGCTTGCAGGTTCATCCAGTACTGTGGGCTCTGGCTAAAGTAGAGCCCCAGGCGAAGCGCCATCTCCGCCGTCACCGGCCGGCGCCCGTGCACGATATGGCTGATGCGCATGGCGGGCACGTCGATGGCCTTGGCGAGCCGGTACTGAGAGATCTCGAGCTCGTCGAGGAGCTCGCGGAGGTAGTGTCCGGGATGGACGGGAGGAAGGCGTTCTGGGGCCATGGTGGTCTCCGGTCAGTGGTAATCGACGATCTCCACGTCGGTGGTGCCCTCGGCCTGCCAGACGAAGCAGAGACGCCACTGGTCGTTGATACGCAAGCTGTGTTGGCCGACCCGTTCGCCCTTGAGCGCCTCCAGGCGGTTGGACGGCGGAAGGCGAAGATCGTCGAGGCGCGTTGCGGCATCCAAGGCGTTGAGGCGGGCAAAGGCCCTTTCCTGGATATCCCGAGGGAACTTCCACGACACCTCCCGCCGGAAGATCTTCTCGGTTTCGCGGCACTTGAACGATCGGATCATGAGCCTCGATAGTAAACAGTCTGGTTATTATTCGTCAAGCCTGCTGCACCGGCTCTAGCGCCCTCGCGGGGCCCGGTCCAAGCGGACGGCTGATCGTTGATCTCCGGAAAAGGACAGGCGGGCATCAGGTGTCGGAGGGAGTCCGGTGGGAGTCGGGAGAGGGATGCAGGGGGCGGTTCCCGGGCCATGAGGCACAGGGGCGTGTGCCATGCGCCGCTGTGAGGCCCGGCGCCGCTCTCCAGGAGGTAGTCGGCGGTGTTCGTTTCGCTCCTTCTGCCCCGGGAGCGGCGACCCGACGATCATGGGCCGGCCCAGGGCCAGGTACTCGGAGGGGTGAGGCCGCCAGGCTTCGTGATGGACCGGCGCGTCGTCCGAGTGCCTCCCGTTGCCTTGTTGGGCCCGGTGTGCGAGCCCTGAAAAGCAAACAGGACCGCTTTGACACGGTCCGGTTTGCCCACTGTGCGATGGAAAAGAGAAACGCCGTGTGGGGGACGGCGTGTGTTGGCGGAGCGTATACGAGTCGGATGAGACCCGCGTGAGGAGACCGTGAGAAGTGGGTGAGACGCGCAACTCGGCGGCAGAACTCCTGTTGGCGACCCTTGCGACTTACGGGGCTGAACGAGGGCGCTGTCCGGGAGGCTGCTTCCTGCCGCGACCGCCCGGGGGGACGGCGCCCAGCACTGCAGCCAGGAACGCTTCGGAGTCCCAGGCGTCGTCCCGGCGGGTGACGCCCAGGCGCACGACCACGAGGTCGCGGGAGGGGAGGACCGCCAGGAGCTGGCCCTCGTGGCCCCGGCCGTAGAAGGCGTCGGGTGGCAGGCGTCGGCCGTCGTCCCGCTCGGAGGCGCGCAGCCACCAGTGGGCGCCGTAGCGGCCGCCCGAGGGCGGGGTCGGTGCGGCGCAGTAGGCGACCCAGCCCTCGGGCAGCAGGCGCCGGCCGTTCCACACGCCGTCCTCCAGGAAGAGGAGCCCGAGGCGCGCCCAGTCGCGCGTGGCGTAGGCGAAGGAGGACCCGACCCAATCCCCGGCGGCGTCCGCCTCGAGCACGGCGCTCCTCATGCCGAGGGGGCGAAACAGTGCCTCGTGGGGAAAGGTGAGGGACCAGGTCTCGCCCAGGGCGCGGCGCAGGACACGGCACAGGATATTCGTGTTGCCGCTCGCGTAGCGCCAGCGCTCACCGGGAGAAGCCTCGAGGGGCTTCTTCAGCGCGAAGCCGGCGGCATCGCCGGTGCCGAGGAGCATCAGGGACACATCCTGGAAGGGGCCGGCGGGCTCGTCTCGACACGCGAGCCCGCTCGTCATCCGAAGCAGATGGTCGAGGGAGATCTCGCGCCGTTGGTCGCCGGGCGCCCGCCACTCGGGCAGGAGGTCGCGGTCGGCGGTCGAGAGCCGCCCCTGGCCCACGACGATCCCCACGAGGGCGGTCGTGACGCCCTTGGCCAGGGACCAACCCGCGAGTGGTGTGTCGGCGGAGAACCCGGGCGCGTAGCGCTCGGCCACGAGCCGGCCCCGGTGGACGACCACGACCGCCCGCGTGCGCCGCAGCCGCGCCGGGTCGGGCTCGGCGAAGGCCTCGTCGAGCGCGCGAGCGAGCGCCCGGCGGTCGACCCCCGAGGAGGGCGCCGACGCGGCCTCCCCATCGGGCCAGGGTGCGTCCCGGAGGGGAAGTGGAGGAGGCGAAGGGGACCCGGCCGCCGGCCGCTCGTCCGCCCCCAGCACGAGGGCGCAACCCACGCCCGGCCGCCACCGGGCCGTGCGCCGGGCGAGCCCGCAGAGCGATGCCGTCACCGATCGGTCGGCCGGGTTAACGCGGGCGCGCAGCCACCGCACCGGCGCGAGGTCGTCCGCGGCCAGGTCTTCGGCCTCCACCGCCGCTGCGTCCCGGCCCGCGACGAACACGCCCGAGCACAGGATCTTGGCCTTGTACGCCGTCCCGATCCGCACCAGGCGACCGGCGCGCCAGCCCGCGAGGCCGGCGGCGAGCGCTGCGGCGACGCCGATTGCCCAGAGGGCCTACCTCCTCTTGCGCGTCATCACGTCCTCCCTGCCCTCCACGCTCTCTACCATCTCCAGTCCCACTTGGCGAACCGGCACCCGCCAAGCCTCGGCGTTGACGGTCCCGGCGGCCCGGCGTAAGGTGACACCGGCCTGCCCCCGAGACCGTTCAGGAATCCCCTCATGTCGATTGTCGTCCTCGCGGAGAAGCCCTCGGTGGCCCGGGACCTCGCCCGGGTAATCGGCGCGGCGGGTCGCGCCGAAGGATACCTCCACGGCAAGGGGTACGTCGTGACCTGGGCCCTCGGACACCTGGTCGCCCTGGCCGAGCCGCACGAGATCGACCCGGCCTGGAAGGGCTGGCGGTGGGACGGGCTCCCGATGCTGCCCAAGGAGTGGCCCCTCGATGTCCTGCCCAAAACCCGCGGCCAGTTCGCCGTCGTGAAGAAGCTCCTCAACGCGAAGGAGACCGAACTGGTCGTGGCGGCCACTGACGCCGGCCGCGAAGGCGAGCTCATCTTCCGCTATGTCTACGAGAAGGCCGGCTGCCGCAAGCCCGTCCAGCGCCTGTGGCTGTCGTCGCTCACGCCCGAGGCGATCGAGAAGGCCTTCCAGGGCCTTCGGCCCGGGGCCGACTTCGAGCCCCTGGCCGCTGCGGCCCGGGGTCGGAGCCGCGCCGACTGGCTCGTGGGCATGAACCTCACGCGCGCCTACACCCTCGGGCACCGGGAGGGAACCGACGGCCGCGCCGTGCTCTCGGTGGGCCGGGTCCAGACGCCCACCCTCGCGATTCTGGCGGAGCGGGATCGGGCCATCGCCGAGTTCGTGCCCGAGGACTACCGGGAGGTCGTCGCGGAGTTCGCCGTTGACCGCCAGGAGGAGGCGCCGGCCGAGACCTATCGGGGCACGTGGTTTCGGGGCGACGACGAGAAGGCTACCCGCCTGCCGCCCGACGGAGAGGAGGCGGAGCGAATCGCCGAGCGGGTGCGCGGCGGCGCGGCGGTGCTCGAGTCGCTCCGGCGCGAGACCAAGCGCCGCCCCCCGCCGCTCCTCTACGACCTGACCGAGCTCCAGCGCGACGCCAACCGCCTCTTCGGGTTCACGGCCAAGAAGACGCTGGACCTGGCCCAGGACCTCTACGAGAAGCGAAAGCTGCTCTCCTACCCCCGCACCGACAGCCGGC
Source organism: Deltaproteobacteria bacterium (assembly GCA_016214985.1). Lineage (GTDB taxonomy): Bacteria > Desulfobacterota > Deferrisomatia > Deferrisomatales > JACRMM01 > JACRMM01. Next base: position 169,338 of record JACRMM010000058.1, read on the forward strand.
ACCTCTCGACCGACGTCGCGGGTACGCTCGGCGCAATTGTGGGGGTGATTTCGGGGCCCTACCGGGGGCTCCTCGCCCCTGGCACTGGCGAGCGTCCCCTGGGCCGGCGGTTTGTGGACGACGCGAAGGTCACCGACCACCATGCGCTGCTCCCCACGGCCACCGCGCCGGTGGGCCTGGACCTCGCGAGCGACGAAGGCCGGATCTACGACCTCGTGTGCCGGCGCCTGCTCTCGGCCTGGCACGGGGACCACGTCGTCTCGGTGGCGACCGTTATCACCCGGGTCGACTCGCGCGGTGCCGCGGATCGCTTCCGCAGCAGTGGGGCGAGCGTGGAGCAGGTGGGCTGGCGTGCCCTGGAGGTGGTCGCGCCGCGCCGGAAGGGAGCGCGAAAAACCGAGGAGGAGCCCGAGGACCAGGTGCTGCCGCCGGGGCTCTCCGAGGGGCAGCGCCAGCAGGTTGTCGGAGCGGAGGCCGTGGCCAAGAGGACCCGCCCGCCCAAGCCCCACACCGAGGCCAGCCTCCTGACGGCCATGGAGTCCGCGGGCAAGGCGCTGGAGGACCGGGAGCTATCCGAAGCGATGAAGGAGCGGGGCCTCGGCACGCCCGCCACCCGGGCGGCCATCATCGAGACCCTCCTGGACCGGGCCTACCTGTCTCGGGAGGGCAAGGCCCTGCGGGTCACGGAGCGGGGCTTCCGGCTGATCGAGCTCGTGGACGAGCGCGTGAAGAGCCCGGCCCTGACGGGCGAGTGGGAGCGCCGCCTCCGGGAGATCGAGCGCGGCCAGGGGGATCTGGGGGTCTTCCTGGAGGGGATCGAGGCCTACGTGCGCGAGGTGGTCGAAGGGGTAAGGGGAAGCGGTCGAGGGGGCGCGGAGCGTCGTCCGCCGCGGTCACCGCGAGCGCAGGAGCCGGAACCCGGGGCCCTTGGGCCGCAGGCCGATCCGCCCGTCGCGCGGCCCGCGGGTCGGGTCCAAGCGCCCGCGGGGACGGGCTCCCTACCGGGCAACCCGCCGAGGCCGCCCTCGGCCCCGGCTCCCGGGGCCGGCTCGCTGCTGGATCTCCTGCGTGACGTCTTCCGGTTCCCGGCCTTCCGCCCCTACCAGGAGGCGGTGTGCCGCTCGGTCGCCGCCGGGCGGGACGGTCTGCTCGTGATGCCCACCGGGTCGGGCAAGTCACTCTGCTACCAGCTCCCCGCCCTGGCACGCGGCGGCACGGCGCTCGTGGTAAGCCCCCTGATCGCCCTCATGGAGGACCAGGTCGCCAAGCTCCAGGAGGTGGGGGTGGCCGCCGAGCGCATCCACTCGGGGCGCGACCGATTGAGCTCGCGGGAGGTGTGCCACCGCTACCTGGCGGGCGAGCTGGACTTCCTCTTCATCGCGCCCGAACGTTTGGGAGTGCCCGGATTCCCGGAGATGCTCGGCAAGCGGCCGCTCGCCCTCGTGGCCGTGGACGAGGCCCACTGCATCTCCCAGTGGGGCCACGACTTCCGGCCGGACTACCGGATGCTGAAGGACCGCCTGCCGGCGATCCTCTCCCGCTCCGCGCCGGTGCTCGCGCTCACCGCCACCGCCACGCCGCTCGTCCAGGACGACATCGTCGAGCAGCTCGGCATCCGGGGCGCCGAGCGCTTCATCCACGGCTTCCGGCGCACGAACATCGCGGTCGAGGCGGCCGAGGTGCCGCCGGGGGACAGGCCCGACGTGGTGCTCGAGGCCCTGGCCGACCCGGGCCGACGGCCGGCCATCGTCTACGCGCCGACCCGCAAGCACGCCGAAGCCCTGGCGGCCCGCCTCGGGGAGCGGTTTCGGGCCGCCGCGTACCACGCCGGCATGGGCGCGGCGGAGCGCGACCGGGTCCAGACCGCCTTCCTCTCCGGCCGCCTCGACGCCATCGTCGCCACGATCGCCTTCGGGATGGGGATCGACAAGGCGGACGTGCGCACGGTGATCCACGCCGCGCTGCCGTCGAGCATCGAGGGGTACTACCAGGAGATCGGCCGCGCGGGCCGCGACGGGGCCCCGTCGCGGGCGCTCCTGCTCCACTCCTATGGCGACCGGCGCACCCACGAGTTCTTCCTGGAGCGCGACTACCCGGACCCGGCGGTGCTCGGCCGCCTGTTCGGGCTCCTGGGCGCGGAGAAGCAGCCCAAGGAGGAGTTGCGGGCCCGCTCGCGCCTGGACGAGGAGTCCTTTGCCGCCGCGCTCGACAAGCTCTGGATCCACGGAGGCGCCGTGGTCGATCCCGAGGAGACCGTGCGGCGCGGGCGGGAGGGGTGGCGGGCCTCCTACGAGACCCAGCGGGAGCACCGGATTGCGCAGCTCGAGCGGGTAGCGCGGTTCGCCGAGCTCCCCGCCTGCCGCATGCTCCAGCTCGTGCGCCACTTCGGCGACCAGGAGGACTCGGGCGAGCCCTGCGGCCAGTGCGACGCCTGCGCGCCGGCCTCGCGCCTCGTCCAGCTCGGGGGGGCGCCCGACGCCGACGAGCTCGGGCAGCTGCGGCGCCTGCTCGGCGCGCTCGCCTCCGGGGAGCGCCTGGCCGTGGGCCGGGTCTTCCGGGACGCGTTCGAGGGCACGGAGGACCGGCGGCGCTTCGAGGTGCTCCTGTCCGCGCTCGCCCGCGCCGGGCTCGTGCAGCTGACCGAGGACTCGTTCGTCAAGGAGGGGAAGGCCGTGGCGTTTCGGCGGGCGTCGCTCACCGCCGAGGGGCGGCGGACCCTGCGCTCCGAGGAGGCTCTGGGCCGGGTGCGGCTCCCGGCTCCACCGTCCGGCCGGGAGAAGAAGAGAGCGGCGAAGGGGCGCGCAGGGCCCAAGGCGGGTGCCCGACGGCAGCTGGAGGCGGGCGAGGCTATGGACGCGGCCCTCGCGGCGGCCCTGAAGGCGTGGCGCCTGGAGGAGGCGCGCCGGCGGCGGGTGCCCGCGTTTCGGATCCTCACGGACCGGGTGCTCCTGGCCGTGGCGGCCGCGCGGCCGGCCACCGAGGCGGAGCTTCTGGACGTGCCCGGCTTCGGGCCGCGGCTCCTGGCCCGCTACGGCCGCCCGATCCTCGAGCTCTGCCGGTAGGACCCGCGACGCCTGCGGGGCGCCGCTACAGCCCCACCTTGAAGGTCAGGCTCACGTACGGGCCCTGCTGGGTGGCGTCGAGGGTGACGTCTCCGCTGGATCCCACCATGTCGCTCGCATCCACCTTGAGCTTGATGTACCGATACCCGGCGGCCACGTCGACGAAGGGGAAGGGGCTGTAGATCACCTCGCCGAAGGCGTCCACCGCCGAGTTGCCCCGGTACCCGATCCACAGGCCCCGCGCACGGGCCTCGAGCAGGTCCGCCAGGATGCCCACGTGGGCACCGAGGCCGATCATGGGCACGGCCAGCTGGAACGACTCCTTGACGCCCAGCGGCAGTTTGGCCTTCCCGTCCAGGTACTTCAGCTGCACCGCCGGCCCGAAGGAGGTCCCGGCGATCCAGTTCTCCAGGTCGATCAGGTCCCACTGGTAGGTGGCCTCCAGCTGATCGTACTTGAGGGACGAATCGTCCGTGCCCCCGTAGTCGGCACGGGAACCGGCGACGCTCAGGTGGTGGTCGCCCAGCTGGACGAACACCTCGGCGCCGGGGATCCCCTGGTCCGCGCCGTCGTCGAACTCCAGGTCGCCCCGGAGGTCGAACGTCCCCGACCCGGCCACGCTGAGCTCTCCGGTAAGCCGCGGGATCCAGTAGGAGCCGCGGACGCCGACCTCGGTGCCGAGCAGGGCGTGGGCCGACAGGGGAGCGGCTACCAGCGCGGCCGCCGCGGCGAAGGATGTGATCTTCATTCGGACTCCTCCTCGGTCACGGGCAACGGGGCCCTGCGGTGTCTGGAGTTTGATCGTGTTCGTGCCACGTTTCGGCACCTCCTCGCGACAGCTTGACCGCCGCCCGGGCGCTGATAGGTTGGCTTCTCCCCCACCCCCACGAGGAGGAGAGAGAGCCATGCTCGACAAGCGGAGTCTACACCTGAAGGTCCAGGAGCTGTGCGACTGCTTTGCCGGCACCGACTACCTGAAGGAGATGTGTCTCGTGCCCAAGGAGCCCGACCCGACCGAGGCAGCCCTCAAGTGGATCGCGCTCGCCGTGCTCCATGGGATCAACTCCAACGCCGACAAGATCAAGATCAGCCGGTCCGAGGCCGGCGCGGTCACGGTGACGGCCGAGTACCGCAAGGCGACCCTCCCCACTCCCGGCGACGAGATCGGGCGGGCGGTCCTCGACGCGATCCGTCAGATCGCCCACTTCGAGAAGGACAAGGAGAAGGGCCCGCTGGCGCTCGGCGTTCGCAACGACAGCCTGGAGCTCGAGGTGTCCATCAAGCGCAAGGACGGCGGCGAGTCGGTGACCCTCGCCTTCCCGAGGTAAGGAAAGCCTTGGCCTTCCGGCAGCTGCCGCTGGGCCCGGGGACTCCTTTCCGGCGGTGCGGGCTCCTCGGTTCGGTATCGCCTACACCGGCGCCAGCGCCCGGAGCTCCGCCATCAGGCGTTCGAACCCTTTCGGGTCCAGGGACTGGGGGCCGTCGCACAGGGCGCGGCCGGGATCGGGGTGGACCTCGACCATCACGCCGGCCGCACCGACCACCAGCGCCGCCTTGGCCATGGGGAGTACGAGGTCGCGGCGCCCGAGCGCGTGGCTCGGGTCCACGATCACGGGCAGGTGCGTCGCGCCCTTGAGGTACGGCACCACGCCCAGGTCGAGCGTGTTTCGCAGCGCCCGCTCGAAAGTGCGGATGCCTCGCTCGCACAGGATGACCTGGGAGTTGCCTTCGAGCAGGATGTACTCGGCCGCGGCCAGAAACTCCTCGAGCGTCGCGCTCATGCCGCGCTTCAGGAGCACGGGTTTTCCCACTCGGCCGACCTCCTTGAGGAGGTCGAAGTTCTGCATGTTCCGGGCGCCGACCTGCAGGCAGTCGGCAACGGACGCCACGCGCTCCAACTGGTCGATGCGCATCACCTCGGTCACGATCGGAAGAGCCGCGGCGCGGCCGGCCTCGGCCAGGTACTCCAGGCCCTCGTAGCCGAGCCCCTGGAAGGCGTGGGGCCCGGTGCGCGGCTTGAAGGCGCCGCCTCGCAGCAGGTGCGCCCCCGCCGCCTTCACCGCCCGCGCGGCAGCCAGGACCTGCTCGCGGCTCTCCACTGCACAGGGGCCGGCGATGACGACCGGCTTCTCCCCCCAGCCCACCCGCACGCCGCCGACCTGGACGACCGTGTCTTCGGGGTGGAAGTCGCGGCTCACCAGCTTGTAGGGCTTTGTCACGTGAATCAGCTCTTGGATGCCGGGCAGATCCCGGAAGGGCGCCTCGTCCACGTACCCCTGGTTGCCGAGCACCCCGATCGCGACCCGGTTCTCGCCGGGGATCGGCTGGGGCGTCAGGCCCAGGCCGCGGATGGTCTCGAGGACGGCGTCGACCTGGCCCTGGGTGGCACTGTGTTCCATCACGATGAGCATGGGGACCTCGGGTTCGAGCGGGGGCGAACCGCGCCGCAGTGGTCGCGCAAGTCAGGAGATTTCAACCGGGTACGCCCTTTCCGGCCACGATCAGGGGCTCGCAGGCGTCGACCTCCGAGCCATTGGTGATCTGGAGAAGTCGGTCCACGGTGATCGGCACGGCCGAGTGGTCGTTGCCGCCGGCCGCGTAGACGACGGGGAAGCGGCGCAGGCTCGCGTCGACGGCGACGCGGGTCGCCGCAGGGAGGAGGAACGGACACACCCCGCCCGGCGCGTAGCCCGTGTGGCGCTCCACCTCGTCGGGCGTGGGCAGGCGGACCTTGCCGGAGAGCCCGAGCGCCGCCTTGAGGCGGCTCCCGCGCACCTTCACGTCGCCGGAGGTGACCACGGCCACGGGCGTGGCGCCCACGACGAAGAGCACCGTCTTCGCAATCTCTCCCGGCGAGCAGCCGACCGCCCGGGCGGCGGTCTCCGAGGTCGGGGTCGGCGCCTCGAACTCCAAGACGGCAATGCCCCGCCCGGTCAGAAAGGCCTTGACGTCGTCGATGGTCGGCACGGCGGCGCTCCTCGGAGATGCGGGCAGCGGACACGATAGTGTTCGGGCCCCTGCCGCGTCAAGGTTGCGGGTTGCAGAGCGCTGGCGGGCGCTCTAGACTGGCGACCCCGTTCGGAACCCTTATCGAGGAGGCTTGGTGATGCGCTCGTCCCGCTCTTGGAAGGAGCTCACGGCCGTTGTCGTGATCTTTTCGCTCCTGTGTCTTGCCCTGCCTGCCCGGCCGGCGGCGGCCGGCTGGATCCCCTCGAGAGTTGCCGCAGAGGCGCCCCACGCGCGGCTCGTCTCCCTGCTGGACCGCGAGGATGTGGTGCGCGCGTTTCAGACCCTGGGAGTCGACCGCGCCGAGGCGGCCCGTCGGGTGGCCGGGCTCACCGACCGGGAGGCGAGCGAGGCAGTGGGGCGTCTCGACTCCCTGCCGGCCGGAGGCGATCCGGTGGGCACGATCGTCGGTGCCGCCCTGCTCGTGTTCTTCGTCCTGCTGCTGACCGACCTCCTCGGACTGACCCACTTCTACCCCTTCACGAAGAGGAGGTAGCGCCCTGGCGCGGCGCTGCTGCGCCGACGCGCTGGCGGTGGCGGTTGTGTTTCTTTGGCTGCCTGCCTGCGCGGCCGGCCTCGGGGAGCTCCGCAGCGAGGGGCTTCCGCCTCGGGCGCAGGTGGCCGGCGTGCCCGCCTTCGCCCAGACGAGAGACCACTGCGGACCCGCCGCGCTCGCCTCCCTGCTCTCCTGGGCGGGGCGACCCGAGACGCCGGACACCCTGGGGCCCTTCGTCTATGCCCCGCGCCGCGGCGGCACGCTGCCGATCGAGCTTGCCCGGGAGATCCGCAGCCGCGGTCTCCTCGCCTACCCGGTGCTCCCCCGCCTGGACGCGCTCCTGGCCGAGGTGGCGGCCGGACACCCCGCCCTGGTCCTGGAGAACCGGGGCCTCTCCTGGGCCTCTCTCTGGCACTACTCGGTGCTCGTGGGTTACGACCTCGCTGCGGACCGCGTGACCGTCCTCGGGGGGGATGCGGAGCCCGAAGCGTTCTCGCTCACTGCCTTTTCCCATACCTGGAACCGCGGCGGATCCCTGGGCCTCCTGGCCCTGCCGGCCGGTGAGCTTCCGGCGGCGGCCGACCCGGAGGGCATCCTCGCGGCGCTCGCGGACCTGGAGGAGGTGGGCCAGGCGCAGGGGGCGGCGCTCGGGTACGAGGCATTCCTCAACCGATGGCCGGACCGCTGGCGCGGGGCCTTCGGGTGGGGCAACGCGCTGCACGCCCTGGGGCAGGACGACCGGGCGGAGGCGGCCTTTCGGAGGGCGCACGGCACCGGGCCGGAGCGCCCCGAGCCCTTGAACAACCTCGCACTCCTGGTTCGGGCGAAGGGCCGTTGGGACGAGGCCGAGGCCCTGGCACGGCGCGCGGTGGAGGCGGCTGCACGCCTCGGGCTCGACCCCGGACCCTACGAGCAGACGCTGCGGGAGGTGTCGTCGGGCGCCCCCTGAGGCAACGGGCACACGCCGCATACGGAGCAGCGGCCGGGGCGGCACGGCACCGGCGGCTCTCCCCTCAAGGAGGCGGCGCGCTCTCGCCGGAGGTGTTCGGTGCTGGGGCCGCCGGTCACCACGTCCCACGGAAGCGCTTCGTCCACATCCCTCTCCCGGTCCAACACGGCCCGCGCCTCGGCCGAGCGCAGGACGGCGCGCCACTCCCCGGTCGCCGCTGCCTGTTCCAAGAGCGGGGCGATGCTGCGGCCACCCCGTGCGAGGAGCCCCTGGACCCGCGACCACTTGGGCGTCTCCGCCACGACCCGCACCGCCGTTCTCCGGCCCAACAACTTCTCGAGCAGGCGAATCCTCGACCGCAGGAGCGGCTCGGGCGCCATGGTCTCCCACTGGAAGGGTGTGTGGGCCTTGGGCACGAAGGGGGCGGCACTCACGGTCACCGTTCCCCCGCCCAGGGCAGAGCGCGCCTCCGTGGCCAACTCTGCGAGCGCGCCGAGGTCCTCGTCCGCCTCGCCCGGAAGGCCGACCATGGCGTAGATCCTCAGGCGGTGCAGACCGGCCCCGGCTGCCAGGCGCGCGGCCCTCAGGACGTCGTCGCGCCCGATCTCCTTGCCCAGCCGTCGCCGCAACCGCTCCGACCCCGCCTCGAGGGCCACGGTCAGGGTCTTGAGGCCGCCCCGAGCCAGAAGGGCGAGGACCTCTTCATCGAGGTTCTCGGCTCGGAAGGAGGACACGGTGAAGCCGGCGCCGAGGTCGAGGATGGCCTCGGCCAGCTCCTTGAAGCGGGGGTGATCCGAGACCGCGGCGCCCACGAGGCCGAGCCGGCCCACCTCCCGGGCGCCGAGGCGCAGGAACGGCTCGAGGGTCTCGAGGGGGAGGAACCGCGCGGGCCTGGTGGCGTGGCCGGCGGCGCAGAACCGGCAGGCGTGGGGGCAGCCGCGGCTGATCTCCAGGAGGTACGCGCCCTGGAAGGCGTCGTCCGGCGTCGAGATGCGGGTGCGCGCCGGGTCCCAGGGGCACTCGGCCCAGCGGCGCGCCACCGTCTCGGGAGCCTTCCCCTGGGGCCGGCGCGAGAGGACTCGGCCGTCCGCTTCGGCGACGTCGTAGCGCGACGGGACGTAGACGCCCGGCACGCGCGCGTCCGCCAGGGCCTCCAGGAGCTCGGGCCTGGGGAGGCCCCGATGGTCGCGCAGGAAGGCATGCAGGGGGAGAAGGCCTGCCTCCGCCTCTCCCAAGAAGACGGCATCGAGAAAGGGAGCCAGAGGCTCGGGGTTGAGGGTGACGGCGACGCCTCCGCCCAATACGAAAGGGTCTCTACTCCCCCGCGCCTCGCTCCGCAGAGCCACGCCCCCGGCCGCGAGCAGTCGGAGCGCCTCGGGGTAGTCGCCCTCGAAGGAAAGGCTCAAGGCCACGAGGTCGTAGTCCCGCAGAGCCCGCCCTGCTTCCACCGTCCGGGGGTAGTCGGAGAAGGCGCGATGGCAGAGGCTCCCCGGCAGGCCGGAGAGGAGCGCGAAGACCGCCTGGAAGCCGAGGTTCGCCATCCCGAGGCCGTGGCGGTTCGGGTAGACGAGGGCGCAGGAGAGATCGACCGCTCCGGCGGGGCCCGGCAGCTCGAGGACCTGCTCGGAGGGTCGATCCAGGGAAGCGGGCCGGGTGGACACGGAGTGGCTGCCTCGAGGGCGGAGAGAGGTGGGTCGGAGGGATGGCCGTCCGGCGTACCTTACCCGAATCGGGCGACCCGGTCACGCGCCCGCGCCTTCCGTGACCGGGTTTCCTTTTCTGACCCCCGCCGCCTCCTCCGTCACGAAGAGGATTGGCTCCCGATCCTCCGGTCTGAGGCCGGCCCCTGAACGCTCCCTGACTGTCTTCTTGCCGTCCTGTTTGAAGCCCTCGAAGACGTTCGTGCTGCGATCAGGCGAGATCGAAGCGGTCAAGGTTCATGACCTTCGTCCACGCCGCCACAAAGTCGCGCAGGAACTTCTCCTGAGAGTCCTCACAACCGTAGACTTCCGCAACCGCACGGAGCTGGGAGTTGGAACCGAAGATGAGGTCGACACGGGTGCCGGTCCACTTGAGCTCGCCGGTGGCGCGATCACGGCCCTCGAACACGTCGTCGGCTCCCGAGGCTGCCTCCCACGTGGTGCGCATGTCGAGCAGGTTCACGAAGAAGTCATTGGTGAGCGTTTCTGGCCGCTCGGTGAAGACGCCGTGTTGGGACTGTCCGAAGTTGGCATTCAAGACGCGCATGCCGCCAACGAGAACCGTCATCTCAGGAGCGGTCAGCGTCAGCAACTGTGCCCGATCCACCAGCAGTTCCTCTGCCGATACCGAGTACTTGGTCTTGAGGTAGTTACGGAACCCGTCGGCAAAGGGTTCGAGGACGGCGAACGACATCACGTCGGTTTGCTCCTGCGACGCATCCGTGCGTCCCGGCGTGAAGGGAACGGTCACATCGTGACCAGCCTTCTTGGCCGCTTGCTCGACCCCTGCGCATCCGCCCAGAACAATCAAGTCAGCGAGCGAAACCCTCTTCCCGCCCGACTGCGCGCGGTTGAACTCCTCTTGGATTCCCTCAAGGGCCCGCAGCACCGTCTTCAGTTGGGCCGGCTGGTTCACGTCCCAATCCTTCTGCGGCGCGAGACGGATGCGGCCGCCGTTCGCCCCGCCGCGCTTGTCGGAGCCGCGGAACGTGGCTGCCGACGCCCACGCCGTCGAGACCAGTTGGGAGACAGAGAGCCCCGAAGCGAGGATCCTTCCCTTGAGGGGGGCGATGTCCTTCTCGTCGATCAATGGATGAGTGACCGCGGGGACGGGGTCTTGCCACAGGAGCTCTTCTTCCGGCACTTCCGCGCCTAGATAGCGCGAGCGGGGGCCCATGTCGCGGTGGGTCAGCTTGAACCAGGCGCGGGCGAAGGCATCGGCGAATTTCTCGGGGTTCTGCTGGTAGCGCCGCGCGATCGGCTCGTAGATCGGGTCGAAGCGAAGGGAGAGGTCCGCCGTGGTCATCATCGGCCGGTGCTTCTTCGACGGGTCGTGCGCGTCAACCACCATGTCCTCTTCGGCCACGTCCTTGGCCAGCCACTGATGCGCGCCGGCCGGGCTCTTGGCCAGCTCCCACTCGTATTTGAACAGCACTTTCAGATAGCCCATGTCCCATGTGGTCGGGTGCGGCTTCCAGGCGCCCTCGATGCCGCTGCCGATCGCATCGCCGCCTTTGCCGCTGCCGAAGCTGCTCTTCCAGCCAAGACCCTGCTGCCCGATGGGGGCGCCCTCAGGTTCGGGACCGACAAGCGCCGGATCGCCCGCGCCATGACACTTGCCGAAGGTGTGCCCGCCGGCGACGAGCGCGACGGTCTCTTCGTCGTTCATGGCCATGCGTGCGAAGGTCTCTCGAACGTCACGGCCGGACGCGACCGGATCCGGGTTGCCGTTCGGGCCTTCCGGGTTCACGTAGATCAGGCCCATCTGGACGGCGGCGAGAGGATTCTCGAGTTCCCGGTCACCGGCGTAGCGCTTGTCTCCAAGCCACGTGTCCTCAGCCCCCCAGTAAATGTCTTCTTCCGGCTCCCAGACGTCTTCGCGCCCGCCGCCGAAGCCGAAGGTCCTACAGCCCATCGACTCCAGAGCGCAGTTGCCGGCGAGGATCATCAGGTCGGCCCAGGAAATCTTCTTGCCGTATTTCTGCTTGATCGGCCAGAGCAGACGGCGCGCCTTGTCGAGGTTGACGTTGTCGGGCCAGCTGTTGAGCGGAGCAAGGCGCTGGGTGCCGGATCCCGCACCCCCGCGGCCGTCCCCGGTGCGGTAGGTGCCTGCGCTGTGCCACGCCATTCGGATGAAGAGCCCGCCGTAGTGACCGTAGTCAGCCGGCCACCAGTCCTGCGAGTCGGTCATCAGCGCATAGAGGTCCTTCTTCAGGGCCTCCAGGTCGAGCTTCTTGAACTCCTCCGCGTAGTTGAACTCCTCGCCCATCGGGTTGCTCATGGGAGAATGCTGGTGAAGAATCTTGAGGTTCAACTGGTTCGGCCACCAGTCCCGGTTCGACGTGCCACGGCTGCCCGTGGGTTTATCAGCTCCGCCCGTCACCGGACACTTGCTCTCTTTAGCCATCGCTGCTCTCCTTTCCGTTCAGGCTTGGATTTCCACAGCTACCACGTGCATGTCCTGCATCAGCACCGCGTGCTGGTGCCCGGCGTGAGGCTGTTCGGGTCGTCCGGGACCCGGATCCCCAAGTCATTCTTGACACTTCGGGCAGAGGCCGTAGAAATCCAGCCGGTGGGTGAGGATCCGAAACCCGGTCTGCCCCGTCACTTCGTCCGCCATGTCCCCCAGCTTCGTCAGGTCGAGATCCACGATCTGGTGACACGTGACGCACAGGACGTGGGGGTGCGGATACGGTTGGTTCCCGTCGTACCGATTGCTGTCCTGACTGAACTCCAGTTCGAGCACCTCTCCCGCCTCCTTCAGAGCGGTCACCGTCTTGTAGACCGTGGCCAGACTGGTCTTCGGGAACTCCGTGGAGACGATCCGGAACACCTGCTCCGCGCTGGGGTGCCCCACGCTGCGTGCCAGGACCTCGAGAATGGCCCTCCGCTGCGCTGTGATCCGGTGCCCGCGCTCCCGCAGCCGGGCGACCATCTGCTCCAGTCGCAACTCCGAATCAGCCAAGGCAAGGCCTTCCCAACGCCTGCGGAACACCACTATGGATAATCAGTGTCCACAAGCTATCAGTTGCCGTGCCGCTGTCAATTCGACAGACCGATGCCTGGCCCGGAACACCGATGCGGCGGGGCCGCCGGCGCTGCGCGGCCGGTTCGGCAACTCAGCAGCAGGGTCGTGCGGAGAGGGGTGTGGATCGCGGTGGAATTCGGCGATGGGAGGTACGCAACTGCGGGGGAGGCGCCCGCGCCGTGTGTCCTCCCCGGCAGGGCTGAGCGGATCGGGGTCCGGGCGAAGAAGCGCTGAGCTCCGCTGCTCCGGACGTGCGCTCCCTCAGGCCCGCTTGAATCGGGTCAGAATTCCCTCCAAACGTTCGGCGGCACTGCGGAGGGTGTCGACTTCTCCGGCTGCCACGCGCAGGTCCTCCTTCGTCTCGATCTGGGCCTGGTCGACCGACGCGAGCAGCCTCGGGATCTCCGGCGCCGCCCGGCCCTGCTCCTCGATGGCCGTGACGAGCTCGAGCAGCCGGGCCGTCGTGTTCTCCGACGCTTGCCTGATGCGGTCGAGCTCGCCGGTCGCCCGATCCGAGGCGTCCACGCCGGCGGTGGACCGGGAGCGGGTCTCCGCGATGCGCTGCGCCACGTCCGCCGAACACCTCCTGACCTCGCCCAGCATCTTCACGATATCGGCCGTGGCACGTCCGGACTGCTCTGCAAGCTTTTTCACCTCCGACGCCACCACGGCGAACCCTCGTCCGTGCTCTCCGGCCCGTGCCGCCTCGATGGCCGCGTTGAGGGCGAGAAGGTTGGTCTGATCGGCGATGTCCTCGATCGCGCCCGAGATGCCCTGGATGCGGTCGACGTTGACGTTGAGCCGCTCGGTCGTTCGCAGCACCTCCTCCACCGCCCCCGCCATCTCGGTGACCGCCGAGCGCGTCTCGACGACCTGCTGATGCCCCTGCTGCGTGGCTTCGCACGCCTCGCGAGCCATTCGCTCCACGTCCACGCAGGTGGCGGACATCGTGCCGAGCGTCGTGGCCATCTCCTCGCTGGCCGACGCCGCGGTGTTGGTGCCGGCCGAGAGCTCGCCCTCCCGGCGGGAGAAGTTCTCGAACGCCCCCGTCATCGTGTCACTCGACGCCCGCACCGCCCGGCACGTCGAGTCCATCTCGCCGATCGCCGCGCCCAGGAGCTCGGCCGTTCCGTTGAACGCCTGCGCCAGCCGAGCCATCTCCGGATCGGGGGGCACGTCGACCCGAGCAGTCAGGTCTCCTCTGCCCAGGCGCTCGATTCCGCCGCCGAGGGCCAGGAGCGGGACGGTGACCTGCCGAACGCTTCGCTCCACGGCCACGAGCAGGAGAAGGGCAAGCCCCAGCGAGACGGCGAGCCCGACGAGGCCGACCCGGTTTCGAAAACGGGCCACCGGCGCCAGGGCGGTTTCGCGGTCCTGGACCACGACGACCCGCCATGCTGGGAACCCGGGAAGGCGCGCCGGGGTGACCGGTGCCGCGGCCGCGAAGAATCCGGCCCCCTCTTCGACCCGGGCCACCGCGCGGCCGGCCGGAAGAGCGGAGAGGATCGAGGCAAGCTCGGCGGGGGAAGGCCGCGCCGAAGGCGCCGCAGCGAGCAGCGTCTGCTCGGGCCCCACCAGCACCGGGAAGCGCGAGAGCCGGCCCCGGTCTCGGGTCACCAGTCCCTCGAAGGAGCCCTCGACTCGGCCCCAGTCGAGGAAGTTGACCCAGAGCCCCACCACGTCGTCCATCAGGTCGCGCACCGGGTGGGCCACGGCCGCCGTCGTTCCCAGCCGAGGGGCCTTGGGTGCCACCGCGTCCAGGGCCGGGACGGCCATGGGGCCGTGGAAGGTGGCCCCCTGCCCCTCCAGCGCTTTCTTGAGCCACGCCACGCCGGCGAGGGTCGAGGCGGGGAGCGGGCGCGAAACCAGTTGCGCGCCCTTGGCATCCAGTTCATTGACCGCCCAGATCGTCCCGTCGGGCTTGACCAGTGCCATCCGCGCGTAGACCGGCTTGTTCCGAACCGCCTCGTTGGCGAAGTCCGAGAAGAACTTGGGTGCGTCCTTGTCGAGGGCCATCGGCGCGGCGTCGAGTTGGGCCCAGATCGACAGGTCGCTGGCCACGTCGTCGAGGACCTCGGTGAGTCGGCTCGCGGCCCGGGACGCGTCCTGTGCCAGCTGTGCCTCGACCGAGAGCACAATCGCCTCCTCCCCCTTCTTCAGCGCGTAGCTGCCCAGGAAGAGCGACGAGAGGAGGATGCTCCCGAGCCCGGCGATGAAGAGCTTCGTGCGCAGACCGAGCAACCGGTTCAGGCGGCCGAGGATACCCATGGCGTCACTTCCTCGCTTCGTCGATCAGGTAGTAGAGGAGCTGCACGATATCCTTCGCCTCGGCCTTGTCGATGTTCGACTCGGGCTTGCGCATCATCTTGATCCCGTACTGCTTGGCCGCCTGCTTGTCGAAGGGCGCCTTGCTGGTCACGCCGACGCCCGTCACGATCGACTCCACGGCCCGGCCGAGCCCGTGGCAGTTGGCGCTACTGTTGGCACACTTCACTGCCATGATCTCGTAGCGCTTCTTCATGTCCGGCGGGAAGCCCGAGGGGTCGAGCTTCATGCCTCTCTCGCCGGTGCCGATCACCTTGAGGCCGGCCTGGGCGGCCGACACGGCGACGACAAGGAACGCGGTCAACAGGATCGTGCGTTTCATGGACATACCCTCCGTGGAATCTTGGGTGCGGGTCTCGTTGTACGGGACACGTCGACGCCCGCTCGTTGGGGTTCCCCTAGGGCCGGGGGGCAGCGTCGATGGAACCTGCGGGGCTCCCGTCCGGATTCCTGTTGACCAGGTACTCGTAGGCCTCGTCGTGGCCGGAAAGGTCGACCACCCCGTCGAGCGCGTTGTTGTCGAGCCAGTCGATCGAGTCGAAGATGAGCCGCTTCGCGTAGAGCCGGTTGTGCGCGTAGGCGCCCGGGTCGTGTTTGAGCAGGTTGTAGTTGAAGGCCGCGCCCATGTTGCGCTTGCCCGTGCCCTGCGCGCCGACGTCCTGGACGGCCGACACGCAGCTCTTCGTGGCGGCGTCCCACGTGAAGAGCGACGCACCCCCGGTGTTCCAGTTCTTCACCGGCAGGTTGCTCGCGCAGTGGGGGGCCGCACTGGCCTCCGCGTACCCCTGGACGTAGGGCCCGATGTAGAAGTATGGATGCGCTTCGAAGAAGGAGTAACCCTTATTCGCCAGCGCTTCCCTCAGGGCGTCGAGGGCGGCCTCGTACGCCTCGGCTTCGCCCTGCAGGAACTCCGCGGCTGCCGCCACCTTGGCTTCGTCGCCGCCGACGGCGACGAAGGCGGGGCCGTGGGTTCCGTCGTGGCAGGCGATGCAGACCGACGCGGCGACGCCCGCGATGCGCCCGGTCGCCTGCTCCTTCTCGACGGGCAGGAAGAGGTGGCTCTGCGCCGAACTCATGTGGCAGCCGACGCAGGGGCCGTTTTCTCCCGTACCCGGGGCCGCGGCGCTCCCGATGAGCTCGTGCTTGAAGTAGGACGCGTTCCCGTACTTCGCGCCGTGGTCGCCGTCGCTTCCGTAGAACTCGAAGCCCGTCTTCCGGAAGACCGTCCCCCCGGCCGCGAGGTAGTGGGAGTTGAGAAAACTCTTGTCCGCGAAGTCGGCTGCGTCCCGCTCGATGCTCTCCCCGGTCTCCCGACCGCTGTGGCACGCGAGGCAAACGCCCGAACCCGCCACGTCGGGGTAGGCCACCGACGCGCCGTTCGTGAAGGTGAACGAGAGGGCGCCGGGCTTTCGCAGGCCTCCGGCTGTGTCGCGGTGACACCCCCAGCAGTAGAGGAGCTCGTTTTGTCCCGATGCCGCGGTGGCGCCGTCGGTGTCGTTGTGGAGCGCCCAGCCTGCGAGGTGCGAGAAGTCGTTGTCCGCCGGGTCGTACCGGACGTCGTTCGTCGCGTCCGCGTCGTTGGTCGACGCCTGGGCCGTGAGGAAGTTCTTCACGCCCGTGGCAGTGTGGCAGCGCTGGCAGTCGGCGCGGTCCTTGTCCGGCAGCGCATCGGCATCCGTGCCGTCCTTCTTGAAGGTGTGGTCCCAGTCATAGTTGGTCCAGGCCGCGGCGGTCGCTTTGGTGACCCCGGCCGTGAAGACGGCTGCCGCCCCCTCCGTCTTCGCTGCTTCGTCCTTGGCATCGAGCAGTCGACCGCCGTGCGCCGAGCGCGCCCACTGCCGCGGAATCGAGAGGTCCGCGGAGTGCACGTTGTGGCAGGCGCGGCAGGCCCGCTCGCTCTTGGGATCGACCGCGTACCCTTCGATCACGTCGGGAGTGGCCGGGTCGTCGCGGTGCGTGTCGTAGAGGATGCGGTCTCCCGCGAAGGTGCCCGAGCCCACAGTGCTCCCCGACCAGGAGTAGCCGCTCTGCTCCCCGTGGTAGGCGTCGCCGGTCTGGTGGCACGCCGTGCAGGTGCGGTATTCGGCCGAGGCCTCGGCGGTCGCGGGCAGGAGCAGCGTGCCGGGGTCGTGGCGGTCATGACAGGTTCGGCACTGGACCGGCGTGGCGCCGGCCACGGCCGGCAGAGCGTCGGGGAGTGCCTCCTCGAGGGCGTCGTGGCCGCCCGACACGCCTCGGTACCGCTTCGCCCCCTCGTCCGTGTGGCACTTGGAGCACCGGGCCCGCACGTCGGTCGTGCTGCCCTCGGCGTAGACGTGCTCGTTGAGCGACGTGGCGTGGAGGGACTCGCGGTAGTCCTCGACGATGTGGTCGGCCTCGGGATGGTACAGGTTGTGGTCGAAGGCGTCGTTGTGGCACGCCCCGCATCGGGCCGCATCGGGCCGCGCGCTCGGTGGAGCGGTGAGGGGCGCGTTGGCGTGGCGGCTTCCCCCTCCGTGGCAGGATTCGCAGCCGATCACGGGCCGCGCGACGTTGCCGGTCAGGCCCCAGGTCAGGAGCCGCCCGTCGCCCAAGGGATCGTGGCAGTCGGTCGTGCAGGTCGGGTCCGTGCCCAACCCCCCGTAGCCGTAGCTGGGGAAGCCCACCGCGTCGAGCCCCAGGTCGAGCGGCTTGTGGTCCGGCCCCACGGCTTCTAGATTCCCGTGGGGACCGGCGAGCCAGGCACCTCGCTGCACGCCGTGGCAGTAGTCGGCACAGACGTTCACGCCGACCGGCTGGGGTGGGGGGTCGGGCTCCGGAAGCTCATCGGCCTTCCCGTACTGGGGCGCCCCGTCCCGGATCCACGACTCGATCAGCGCCATTTCGGCGGGGGTGGGGCCTTTGGACGTCATGCGCCCCGCGGCCATGGCCTCGTACAGAGGGCTGCCCGCAGGGTCCCGGGGGATCACCGCTCCCTGGCTGAGGAGGCTGGCGTAGGGCGCGCCCTCGAACACGTAGCCCCCGCGCGCCGTGCTGTGGCAGGCGGCGCCCCCGCAGCGCGAGTCGAGAATGGGCTGGATTCTATTTGCGTAGAGATCAATCCGGTCCTCGGAGGCCGGAGTCTCGTCGCCCCCGGTCGTCCCGCCGCCGCAGGCCAGGAGGAGCGAGGAGGTGGCCACCGCGAAGGCGGCCAGTCTGAGAGCAGTGCGCATCGTCGTTCCTCCGGCCTCGCGGAGCGGATCCGCCGATCGTTTGGTTCTCACAGATGGAGCTGGATCTGGAGGACGCCCGTCACGCCCGAGGGGTCCTCCTCCGCCTGGGTCCGCACCCAGCGGCCTTCGAGCCGCACCGAGGTGTTCTCGATCGGGTACCAGGCCACTCCCCCGATCACGCGCTTGGTGATGCCCTGGGCTGCGTTGCCTACGTCCTCGTTCTCGAACCGGGCCGACAGGAGGTAGCGCGGTGCCAGGAACCAATCGAGCTCCGCCGCGAGCACGACCGAGTCCACGTCGAGCCCCGCGGCGTCCACGTTCTGGTCGTGGGCGAAGGCCGTGCTCACGAGCGCGGTGAACCAGCGGTACTGCGCCTGGCCCTCGACCCCCACGCGCCGGTACCGGGTGTCGTTGGGCTGCTCGATGCGGCCGAGGTACCCGTAGGCGCCCAGGGTCAGGGTCAGGAAGTCCCAGACGCTCTCCCGGTCCAGGTCCAGATCCGGCTCGCGGCCCTCGAGATCGGTGCCCCCGATCTTCCAGGAGATGTGGCCGTAGTAGTCCATGGCGTCCTGCTGGTTTCGGTCGGCGGCCCCGGCCGCCACGAGCAGTCTTGATCCGAGCACCGCGTTCACTTCCAACGCGTTTCGCGGGGCGGCGAGGGGGCCGCTGCCGCCCGGCACCGTGAACGCGAGCGGAGCCGGCACCGTCAACGTATACGACTGGCTCTCCTTCCCGAGGGTGGTCTGCGGCGTGAACTTCCCATACTTGACGTTGACCGGCGTACCGAGCGCGCGGCGCAAGATGCCGAACATCTCTCCGCTGCCGCTCCCGAGGAGGTCGTGAGCGAAGAACCCGATCTGGTCGCGGATCACTCCACCCACGTGAAGGAACGCGTCAGTGGAGGGATCGAGGTGATCGTCCTCGACCTCGGGGTCATAGGCCAGCTGCGCCTGGAGCGTGACCGAGACGGGAAGAGTCCGGGGCAGGCCCGCCGCCCACAGAGCCTCCGCGCCGGCCGGCACCTCGTTCGGCTTCCTGCCGGGCCACACGTATCCGTTGAGGCGGAACGCCTCGCCAAACTCGTTTCGGTGGGGATAGGGGTTGTGGCAGGTGCTGCACTCCGTGTTGTACTCGCGGGAGAAGGCAGCGATCGCCAGCGCCTCGCCCGACGCGGAGACGAGCGCGAGGGACGAGAACGCGAGCACGCCTGCGAGCCGGAACCTCTGACGCATGTCCATCCTCCCAGGATCTCAAGCAAACCCCGTCGTCGAGATAAACAATCGGCCGGAGGGGCGAGATCTTGAGAGACGATCGATACTCAAGGGTCTGATTGAGGATGACCAAACGCGGACTGCACGGGCGCCTGGGACGCCGTCGGAGCGGAGGAGCCGACAAACGGCGGTTTGAGGGGAGTCCAGCGTCCAAGTAGGGAAAGGTGCGACGCCTGACCGATCGCCGAGGCCGGTCATCTGCTTGACGTCATACCCGCCGGACAGCATGTTTGAGTGAGTCAAGGGGGACGGATCCAACACCAACGATCCGAGACAGAAAGGGCTGGAAACGTGATTCGTCAGAAGGGAAGGGCGATCAGAAGGTGACGGCTCGTCGACCGACGAGCAAGGAGTGAAGGGCGATGACTGAGAATGCAGGGAAGTTCATCTGGTACGAGTTGATGACCAGCGACACCAAGGCTGCCGAGAAGTTCTACCGCCGCGTCCTCGGCTGGGATGCGAAGGACGCGGGTATGGTCGGTACTGCCTACACGATCTTCTCCGCCGGCCCGACGATGATCGGCGGACTGCTGCAGATCCCTGACGAGCTGTGCGCCGCCGGCGGCCGGCCGTCTTGGGCCGGCTACATCGGCGTCGACGACGTGGACGCCTACGGGGATCGCGTCAAGGCGGCCGGCGGCACGGTCCACCGTCCTCCCGAGGACATTCCGGGTGTCGGCCGCTTCGCGGTCGTCGCGGATCCCTACGGCGCCACCTTCGTCCTGTTCAAGGGGGAGAGCGAGGAAGGGCCCGCGCCCCAAGCGCCCGGGACGCCCGGCCATGTCGGGTGGCACGAGCTGCACGCCGGCGATGGGGCCGGGGCCTATGCGTTCTACGCGGGCCTCTTCGGGTGGACCAAGGCCGACGCTCTCGACATGGGTCCGCTCGGCGTGTATCAGACCTTCGCTCAGGGGGGCGCGGTGGTGGGCGGTATGATGACAAAGATGCCGGACACGCCCGCCCCGTTCTGGCTCTTCTACTTCAACGTCGAAGCGATCGCCGCCGCGCTGGCGCGCGCGCAGGAGGCCGGTGCCACGCTCCTCATGGGCCCCCACGAGGTTCCGGGCGGAAGCTGGATCGTTCAGTGCCTCGACCCACAGGGGGCCCTGTTCGCCCTGCTCGCACCAAGGCGGTGATCGGCGTCCCGCGCTCCTGAGCGTAGGCGCGGGGTGGGACGACCGGAGGGGGAGGGCTCCCGCAATGCTGCGGAGTGAGCATCGTGGGAGGGCACCTTCTCGGGGCGGGGGCGTCCGGGGCGCTATGGGGACGTTCCTCTTGAATTGAGCATCCGTGGGAGGACACGTACTCGAAACGACGGGGCGCAGGGGGCCGAGCTGCTTGGTCGCGCCGCTCGGCTCCTGGTGAGGGGCCCACAAGCAGAACGTGGCCGCCCCGGCGCTTCGGCAGCGGACGCGGCCACACGGTCTTGCAGGCAGGAAACGGCTGCCCATCTCTCCCCCCGTTCCCCGACGCCTCGCGCTCCCGTACGCTCACGCCTCCCACGGGGTCAACCCGCATCCCCCCGCCTTCTTGCGGCCGCGGAGGCCGGCGTTGCGGGGGATCGGGCGGGCGCCACGGCAGGTCGCTCGCCGCCGGAGCGCGCCTGAAACGGCCGAGGCCGCCGTCGGTTTCAACGGCGGCCTCGCTTCGCACCCCGCGCCCCGACGGGCCGGTCAGTCCGCCTGGCGCCGCAGGAAGGTGGGGATGTCGTACTCGTCGTCGAACTCGATGTCGGAGTTCACGACGCGGGAGACCCGCGAGATCGAGGGGCCGGCGAAGGGATCCTTCTTCTTGCGCAGGAAGGCGGGCACGTCGCGGTCGACGGCCTCTTCCTCCACCTTGGCCATGCGGACGACCTCCAGCGGCATGGCGTCGGCCTTGGCGTCGCCGAAGCCGGTGGCGATGACCGTGACCGACACGGCATCGCCCATGGCGTCGTCGATCACCTGGCCGAAGATGATGTTCGCGTCCTCGTGGGCGGTCTCCTGGATGAGGCCCGCGGCCTCGGTCACCTCGGCCAGCGTCATGGTCGAGGGGCCGGTGATGTTGATCAGCACGCCCCGGGCGCCCTCGATCGAGAGGTTGTCGAGGAGCGGGCTCGACACGGCGTCCTGGGCGGCGAGCACGGCGCGGTTGTCGCCGCTTCGCGTGCCGGTGCCCATGAGCGCCATTCCCTTCTCGCTCATGATCGTGCGCACGTCGGCAAAGTCGACGTTGATGATCCCCGAGGTGGTGATCAGGTCGCTGATCCCCTTGACGGCGCGGCACAGCACGTCGTCCACCATCCGGAAGGCCTCGATGATCGAGGTGTTCTTGCCCGCGATGGAGAGCAGCCGGTCGTTGGGGATGGTGATCAGGGTGTCGACCGCCTCGCGCAGCTCGTCGATCCCCTCCTTGGCGAGGCGCATCCGGCGCTTGCCCTCGAACTGGAAGGGCTTGGTCACCACGCCCACGGTGAGGGCACCGCACTCCTTGGCGATGCGGGCCACGATCGGGCTCGCGCCCGTGCCCGTGCCGCCGCCCATCCCGGCCGTGATGAAGACCATGTCGGCGCCGGCGATCACGTCGGCCACCGCCGAGGTGTCTTCCAGGGCAGCCTGGCGGCCCACGCCCGGGTCGGCCCCAGCGCCGAGCCCTCGCGTGAGGCTCGAGCCGAGCTGGATCTTGACCGGCGCCAGGTTGCACCGCAGCGCCTGGGCGTCGGTGTTGGCGGCGATGAAGTCCACGCCCCCGACGCCCAGCGACATCATCGTGTTGAGCGCGTTGCCGCCTCCGCCTCCGCAGCCGATGACCTTGATGCGCGCGTTGAAGCAGGCCGGGGTGTCGATGTCGAACTTGGCCATGACGGGTGCCTCCTTGGGGCGAAGGGTAAGGAAAAAGAGATCGATCAGAAGAACTCCTTGAACCACTGGCGCATGCGTCGAGCCACCTTGGCGAAGAGGTTGCCGTCGGATTCCCCCAGGTCCTGGGGCCGCCGCTCTCGCTGACGCGCGCCGTAGAGCACGAGCCCGACCGCGGTGGCGTAGGCCGGGTCCTGCAGGGCGTCGACGAGGCCCTCCACGTCGTGGGGGATTCCCCGGCGCACCGGCAGGTTGAAGACCTGCTCGGCGAGCTCCGGCGTACCCTCCAGGATCGAACCTCCCCCGGTCAGGACGAGCCCGGACGCCGCGAGGACGTCGACCCCTGCCTTCTGCAGGTCCTGGCGCACGAGGGTGAGGATCTCCTCCATCCGGGGCTCGACGATCTCGGCCAGGATGCGCCGGTTCAGCACCCGAGGCCGGCGGCCGCCGGCGCTCGGCACCTCGATGGTCTCGTCCTTGCCCACGAGCGACGCGAGCGCGCAGCCGAAACGGCGCTTGATCTTTTCCGCCTCGGGCGTCGGCGTGCGCAGGCCCACCGCGATGTCGTTCGTGACGTGGCTGCCGCCCAGCGAGAGGACCGAGGTGTGCTTCACCGCCCCCTGGGCGACCACGGCGATGTCGGTGGTGCCGCCGCCGAGGTCGGCCAGGGCGACGCCGAGCTCGCGCTCGTCTTCGGTCAGCACGGCCTCGGCGCTCGCCAGGGGCTCGAGGATGATGTCGGCGACCTCGAGGCCCGCCTTGTGGCAGCACTTGACGATGTTCTGGGCGCTCGTGACCGCGGCCGTGACGATGTGGACCTTGGCCTCCAGGCGCACGCCGCTCATGCCCAGGGGCTCCTTGATCCCGTCCTGGTCGTCGATGACGAACTCCTGCGCGATGGTGTGGATCACCTCGCGGTCGGTGGGGATGGCGACCGCGCGGGCCGCCTCGATCACCCGGCGCACGTCGGAGGGTCGAACCTCCTTGTCCTTGAGCGCGATCACGCCGTGGCTGTTGAAGCCCTTGATGTGGCCCCCGGCGATGCCCGCATACACGCGCTGGATTCGGCGGTCGGCCATGATCTCGGCCTCCTCCACCGCTTTGCGGATCGACTGCACCGTGGCCTCGATGTTGATCACCACCCCCTTGCGCAGCCCGCTCGAGGGGTGGGTGCCGAAGCCGAGAATGCGCACCCCCTCGGGGGTGACCTCTCCCACCACGGCGCAGATCTTGGTGGTGCCGATGTCCAGACCGACCGTCAGCTCGGAGCTACCCTTCATCGATCCCCACCTTCTCCCGCCGCGTTGACCACGCGCGCGATGATCTTGTCGTCGTAGGCGAGGTTCACGGTCCGTGCCGTCTGTCCCCGGCGCTCCAACTGCCGGCGCAACCGCGCCAACCGCACGAACTTCTCCTCCAGGGCCCCCGCGCCGAGGTAGATGCCTTGGGCCGAGTCGCCGGCGGCGTACACCGTGTACCCGTCGGCAGGATCCGCGTGGATCTCACTCACCTCGCCCACGGGGACGTTTCGGGCGACGCAGGCGAGCGTCGCCAGGAGGCTCGCCCGAGCCGGTCCGGGGCTCTCGAGGTCGGACCAGGTCAGGCCGGTGAGCACCGGGTAGTCGAGACCCTGGTCGACCGGCGCTCGGACCACGTGCCCCTCCTGGGTGAGGTAGTAGAGCCGGTCGAGTCGCACCAGGTACGCGGGCACCCACTCCTCCACCGTGACGGCGAGCGACCACGGGAGCTGGCGGATGATCCGGGCCCGCTTCACCCAGGGCAGGGCCTCCACCCGGCGCTGCACTGCCTGCACGTCGACGGCGAAGAGGGTCGTGTCCGGCGTCAGGTGGGCCGCCTCGACGATCGTCGACGGTGGCGTGCGTTCGGTCCCCTGGACCCGCACCTCCCGCACGGCGAAGGGCGAGAGCCCCGGTGCCGCCCGCAGGCCTGCCCACAGACCGGCGGCGAGCAGGAGGCTCACCAGGGCCCAGAGGAGCGCGCCGAGCGGGGGCAGCCTCGTCACAGCCGCCTCACGCCTTCAGGCTCGCGCCCGCCAGAATGCGCTCCACGAGCTCGTCGAACTCGATCCCCGCGGCCTGGGCGGCCTTGGGGAGCAGGCTCGTGGGCGTCATCCCCGGGATGGTGTTGACCTCCAGCACCCAGGGTCGCCCCTGCTCGTCCAGGAGCACGTCGACTCTGGCGGCACCCGAGCACCCTAGCGCCACGTACGCCGCCGCCCCTGCGTGGGACGCCCGAGTCGCGGTGCCCTCATCGAGCTCGGCGGGGCAGATGTAGCGGGTCCGGCCGGGCGTGTACTTGGACGCGTAGTCGTAGAAGCCGCCCTCGGGCACGACCTCCACCAGGGGCAGCGGTGTTGCGTCGAGTACCCCCAGAGTCACTTCGCGGCCGGCCACGAACGCCTCTATCAGGACCTCGTCGGCGCAGGCGCGGGCTGTGGCCACGGCCGCTTCGATCTCCTCGGGCACGCGGGCCACCGCGATGCCGATGGTGGAGCCTTCGCGCAGCGGCTTGGCCACGAGGGGCACGGGGAGCGCGATCGCCGAGGTGGGCTGGCCGGGCTTCAGGACCTGGAAGTCGGGGGTGGGCACCCCGTTGGCCCGAAACACCACCTTGGAGAGGCCTTTGTCCATGGCGAGCGCACTCGCCAGCACGCCGGAGCCGGTATAAGGGATGCCGACCATCTCCAGGAGCCCCTGGACCGTGCCGTCCTCGCCCCACCGGCCGTGGAGGGCGAGGAACGCCACCGCCGGCCGGACCACGGCGAGGCGGGCAGCGAGGTCGTCTCGCGCGTCGATCTCCACCACCGTGTGGCCCCGCCGGCGCAGCGCCTCGGCCACGGCGGCCCCGGTCCGCAGGCTCACGTCGCGCTCGGCGCTTCGACCGCCCAGGAGCACCGCCACCGGGCCCCTCGTCTGTTCGCTCATCCGCTCACTCCTGGATCCGAAGCTTGCCTTTGTCCCAGTCCCCGACGATCCGCACCTCGGGGTCGAGCCGCACCTTGAACCGCACGTACACCCGCTCCTGGATCATGCCCATGAGCGCCACCACCTGGCTGGCCGTGGCCATGCCGGCGTTGACGATGAAGTTCGCGTGGATGCGCGATACCTCGGCCTCACCGACCTTCACGCCCTTCAGGCCGCACTGCTCGATGAGCCGTCCCGCGGACTCGGACGGGGGGTTCTTGAAGACGCTTCCGGCGCTGGGCTCCTGGAGCGGCTGTTTGTCGCGCCGGAGGCGAAGCAGGTCCTGCACCTTGGCCTTCACCTGCTCGGGCGGGCACGGCTCGCCCCAGAGCAGAGCCCCGAGCACGATCGCTCCGGCCGGCAGGTCGAGCTGCCGGTACGTGAAGCGCAGCCGATCCCGGTCCAACCGCCGAACGTCTCCCTCGGGGGTCATGATCTCCACCTCGAGCACGCGCTCGCCGATCTCGACGCCCCAGGCCCCGGCGTTCATGGCCAGCGCGCCGCCCACCGTCCCTGGGATGCCGGCCAGGGCCTCGAGCCCGGAGACCCCCTCGTCCACGGTCCACCGGATGAGCCGGCGCAGGGAAACCCCGGCGTCGGCCCAGAAGGTGATGCGATCCTGCGCGCCGTCGCGGCGCTCGACGGTGCGGAAGCCCTCGGCGAGGCTGATCGCCGCGCCCCGGACTCCGCCGTCGCGGACCACCAGGTTCGAGCCCGCGCCCAGGACAAGGTACGGGACGCTCCTCTCCCGCAGCACGCCGAGCAGCGCCGTGAGGTCGTCGCGGTCGGCCGGGTAGACGAGAAGGTCGGCCGGGCCGCCGACCCGCATGGTCGTGAGCTCCGCCATGGGCGCGTTGAGGACCACCCGGCCCCGAACGAGCTTCTGAAGGACGTCCATCGCGGTCTTGGCCACGGTCACCCTCCATGGAGGCGCTGGAGGAGCGCCTCGCCGACCTGCCACACGTTGCCCGCTCCCAGGGTGACCACCAGGTCGCCGGGTCGCAGCTCCGGCTCCAGGGCTGCCGGGATCTCGGCCACGTCGGCCACGTAGCGCACGGCCTTGTGGCCGTGCGCCCTCATCCCCTCGGCCAGGATCTCCGCCGATACACCCGGGATCGGCGCCTCGCCGGCCGGGTAGATCCCGGTCACTACGACCAGGTCTGCCGAGTAGAAGGCGGTGAGGAACCGGTCGAAGAGGTCGCGGGTGCGGCTGAAGCGGTGGGGCTGGAAGATCGCGATCACCCTTCGGTCCCAGGACTCGCGCAAGGCCTTCAGCACGGCCTGGATCTCGGAGGGGTGGTGCCCGTAGTCGTCGACGACCAGCACGCCGCGTGCCTCGCCCTTGACCTGGGAGCGCCGATCCACCCCCGAGAACCCGGCCAGGGCCCGGCCGATCACGTCGGGCTCGACGCCGAGCTCGGTGCCCACGGCGAAGGAGGCCAGCGCGTTGAGCACGTTGTGCTGCCCCGGCAGGCCGAGCTCCACCTGGCCCGCGGGCTCGCCCTTGAGCAGGACCTCGAACCGCGAGCGGCCGTGGGCCTGCGTCAGGTGGCGGGCCGACACCTCGGCCTGGGCCGAGAGGCCGTAGGTGATCGACCGCTTCTTGAACCGTGGCAGGAGACCCTGGACCCTCGGGTCGTCCAGGCAGGCCACCACCGCGCCGTAGAACGGCACCTTGTTGGCGAAGCTCACGAAGGCGGCCTCCAGGGCCTCCTCGGTGCCGTAGTGTTCCATGTGCTCGCGGTCGACGTTCGTGATCACGGCCACCGTGGGCGCGAGCAGGAGGAAGCTGCCGTCGCTCTCGTCCGCCTCGGCCACCAGGAACTCGCCCTGGCCGAGCCGGGCGTTGGTGCCCAGGGAGGCGATGCGCCCGCCGACGACCACCGTGGGGTCGAGACCCGCCTCGGAGAGGACCGCGGCGACGAGCGAGGTCGTCGTGGTCTTGCCGTGGGCGCCGGCCACCGCCACGGCGTACTTCATCCGCATCAGCTCGGCGAGCATCTCGGCCCGGGGGATCACGGGCACGAGCCGGCGGTGCGCCTCCACGACCTCGGGGTTGTCGGACCGGACGGCCGACGACACCACGACCACCGAGGCGTCGCCCAGGTGCTCAGCTCCGTGGCCCAGCCCGATGCGCGCACCGAGCGCGCCCAGGCGCTCGGTGATGGGCGAGGCACGGAGGTCCGAACCGCTCACCCGGTACCCCAGGTTCAGAAGCACCTCGGCGATGCCGCTCATCCCGATCCCGCCGATGCCCACGAAGTGGATGTGCTGCTCTTTGCGGTACATGAGTCTCCTTCGGAGCGCCTAGGCCGCCCGGCTGCCCGGCTGCCCCGCTGCCAAACGGAACAAGTCGTCTACGATCGCCGCGGCCGCGTCGCGGCGGGCCGAGCGCTCCGCTGCGGCAGCCATGGCTGTGAGCCGGTCCCCGGCCGCTAAGAGCGCCGACAACGTCTCGGCGAGGCCCTGGGGCGTGAGATTCGGCTCCAGGATCAGGACCGCGGCACCCCGGCCTTCGGCCGCCCGGGCGTTCGCCTCCTGATGGCCCCCCGCAGCGAAGGGGAACGGCACCAGCACCGCGGGCCGGCCGGCGGAGGAGAGCTCGGCGAGCGTCAGAGCTCCGGCCCGGGCGATCACGAGGTGCGCCCGGCCGTAGGCGCTCGCCATGTCGTCGATGAACTCGACCACCGAGACGTCTGCCCGGTCCCCGTAGCGCGCCGACACGTCGGCCGCGTTTCCTCGGCCCGCCTGGTGAACGACCGCCAGGGGACGGGAGATGCGGGCCAGCGCCGCCGGCAGGGCTTCATTGAGGGCGCGCGCGCCCTGGCTCCCGCCGACGACCAGCAGCCGGGCCGGCTCGTTCGGTCGGGGAGAGGCGTAGGGCAGTGCCGCTGTGAGCGCGCGGCGCAACGGGTTCCCCGTTACCCGGACCTTCTCGGCAGGAAAGAGCGTTGCCGCGGCCTCGTCGCCGGCGTACACGCGGCGCACCACCCGCGCCAGGACACGGTTGGCCAGCCCGGGCCGGGCGTTCTGCTCCTGGATGGCGGTGGGCACGCGCCGAAGCCACGCGAGGGCGACCACGGGGAAGGACGAGTAGCCCCCGACCCCGAGGCACGCGTCGGGCCGGAACGCGTCGAGGATTCTCCGGGCGTCGGCGAGCGCCAGCGCCTGGGCCCAGAGCGCGCGCACCGTGCCGAGGGCCCCCGCCCCCACGAGCCCCCGGGCCCGAAGGGGCTCGAACGCGAGCCCCAGCGCCGGGAGCACCCGCGCCTCGAGGCCGCGTTCGGTGCCGGCGAAGAGAACGCTGTGCCCGCTGCCGCGGCCGAGCAGTTCTTCGGCCACGGCGATGCCGGGGTACAGGTGGCCCCCGGTGCCGCCGCCGGCGATGAGGAGCCTCACGGAACGGCCTCCCGCGCCAGCCCGGAGAGCAGTCCTGCGGCCGTCAGCGAGATGATCAGCCCGGTCCCGCCATAGGAGAGGAACGGAAAAGGCAGCCCCTTGGTCGGCAGGCACCCGGTCACCACCAGCGCATTCAGCCCCGCCTGGAGGCCGATCCAGGTGGTGAGCCCGGTCGCCAGGAGCCGCCGGAAGGCGTCTTCCTGGCGCAGCGCGATGCGGTAGCCGCGGACCACCAGGAACGCCATGGCTGCCAGGACGCCCCATACGCCCACCAGCCCGCCCTCCTCGGCCCAGACGCTCAGGATGAAGTCAGTGTGCGCCTCGGGCAGATAGTAGAGCTTCTGACGCCCGGCACCCAGCCCCACGCCCCAGAAGCCCCCGTTGCCGAAGGCCAGGAGGCTCTGGACGAGCTGGAACCCCGCCCCGCGGGCGTGGCTCCAGGGGTCGAGGAATGCGAGCACCCGCTGGAGCCTCCAGGGCACGAAGGCTACGAGCCCGACCACCAGTACCAGGGCCGGGGCCACGGCGAGGCTGAGGTGCTTGAGCCTTACCCCCCCCGCCAGGGCCATGGCGCCGACGACGGCGGCCAGGAGCACCGTGGTCCCCAAGTCCGGCTCCACCAGGATCAGCGCCAACGGCACGGCGGGGATGAGCATGTTGGGCAGGAACCCGTACGCGAAGCTCTTCACCCGGTCGCCGCGCTTGGCGAGACTGTGGGCCAGGAACAGCACCACGGCGAGCTTGGCGACCTCGGAGGGCTGGAAGCCGAACCCCGGGAATCGCACCCACCGATGGGCCCCGTTGACGCCCGCGCCCAGGGACGGCACGAGCGGCAGGCACAAGAGAAGCGCCGCGGCGGCGATGCCGGGGTAGGCGAGCTTGCGAACCGTCTCGGGCGGCACGCGCAGTGCGCCGGTGCAGGCCGCGAGGCCCAGCAAGGCGTAAACGACGGCGCGCTTCAGGTAGCCGTAAGCGTCGCCGTTCACCTTCCCGAAGGTGAGCGGAGAAGACGTCGAGTATACGAGCACGACTCCGAGGCAGGTCAGGGCCGCGGCCACGCCGAGGATCCACAGGTCGGGTCGGCGCCTCGCCTCAGACGGCTGCACGGTCCCTCCTCTCGGCCTCGTCGCGGCACAGTCTCTGGAAGGCATCGCCGCGCGCCGCGTAGCCGGTGAAGAAGTCGAAGCTCGAGCAGGCCGGCGAAAGGAGGACCGTGTCGCCGGGCTGGGCCGCGTCGAAGACGAGTCGCACCGCCTCGGGCCAGTCTGCGGCCGTGACCAGGGGGGCCGCTCCCTCGAGCGCCTCGGTCATCCGGGCCGCCGAAGCGCCGACGAGAACCCCCCGGCGCACGCGCCCCGGCAGGCAGGCGGCCAGGGGCGCGTAGTCTCCCCCCTTGTCCACGCCCCCGGCGACCCAGACCACCGGGGGCTCCACGGTCTCGAGCGCGCGCCGGGCGGCGTCCACATTCGTCCCCTTGGAGTCGTCCACGAACCGGATCCCGCGCCACGAGAGGAAGGCCTCCACCCGGTGGGGCAGGCCCCGGAACGTCCGGGCCTCGGCCCACGTGGCCCGGGGGTCGGCCCCGACCCAGGCGGCCGCGAGGCACGCGGCCAGGGCGTTGCCGAGGTTGTGGCGTCCAGCCAGGAGGAGCTCGCCGCGGGGGACCCGCACGCCGTCTCGTCCGGGGAGGAGGAAGACGGCGTCGTCCCCTTCCGCCCAGGCGCCCACCGAGAGCCGGCGCTCGGTAGAGTAGGGGAGGAGCACCGAGCCCGGGGCGGCCGCCCGGAAGGCCGCCCAGGCGGCCGGGTCGTCGGCGTTGACGATCGCCGCGTCGCCGGCGCCCTGGTTCTCGAACAGTCGCACCTTCGCGCGGCCGTACCCGGCCAGGTCGCCGTGGCGATCGAAGTGGTCGTCGGTGAGGTTCAAAAAGAGGCCGACCTTGGGCCGGAACGCCCGGATCGACTCGAGCTGGAAGCTCGAGACCTCGGCCACGACGACGTCCCACGCGCCGCCCACCGCCTCCACGAGCGGCGTGCCCACGTTCCCGCCCACGAAGACCGCCCGCCCCTGGGCCTCGAGGATCCGTCCGAGAAGCGTCGTCACCGTTGTCTTGCCGTTGGTGCCGGTCACGGCCACGATCGGCGCCTCCAGAAACCAGGACGCCAGCTCCAGCTCGCCGACGACGTCAACCCCCGCGCTCCGGAGCTCCCGCACCCGGGGCGCCCCGACCGAGATTCCCGGGCTCAGGATCGCGAGATCGAAGGCCGCCGGATCCACCCGGGCCCCGCCGGCCGCGAGCGTCGCCCCCTCGGGCTCCAGGGCCAGGGCGTCGGCGGGGAGTGCGTCCCGGGGCCCGTCGTCGTGCACGGTCACGCGGGCGCCCCTCGCGAGCAGGAAGCGCGCCGCCGAGCGGCCGCTCACTCCCGCGCCGAGCACCAGGGCCCGGCGGCCCTTGAGGTCTGGGGTTTTCATCGCAGCTTCAGCGTCACCAGGCCCAGGAGGGCCAGGATGATCGAGACGATCCAGAACCGCACGATGATCTTCGGCTCATCCCACCCTTTGAGCTCGAAGTGATGGTGGATCGGCGCCATCCGGAAGATCCTCTTGCGCCGCGTCTTGTAGGAGACCACCTGGAGCACCACGCTCAGGGTCTCGACCACGAACACCCCGCCCACCAGGGCGAGCACGATCTCGAACTTGGTTACCACGGCCACGGCGCCCAGGGCTCCGCCCAGCGCGAGGCTCCCCACGTCGCCCATGAACACCTCGGCCGGGTAGGCGTTGTACCAGAGGAAGCCCAGGGCCGCGCCGACAATGGCGGCGCAGAAGACCGAGAGCTCCCCGGCGCCGGGGACGAAGGGGATCTGAAGGTACCGGGAGATGATGAAGTTGCCCGCGGCGTAGGCGAAGAGCAGATAGGTGAGGCTCGCCGTGAGCACGGGGCCGATCGCGAGGCCGTCGAGGCCGTCGGTGAGATTGACGGCGTTGGCCGCCCCCACGATCACGAAGACGGCGAAGGGCAGATAGAAGGGGCCGATGTCGGGTCGGACGCCCTTGAAGAAGGGGATCGCGAGGTGGGTGTCGAAGTTGGGCTGGCTCCAGAGCACGGCGCAGCCCGCGGCGGCGATGGCCACCAGCGACCAGAACTTGGCTCGGGCCGGCAGGCCCCGGGAGTTTCGCTTGGTGACCTTGAGGTAGTCGTCGGCGAAGCCTACGGCGCCGAAGCCGAGCGTGATGCCGAGCACGACCCAGCCCTGGACGTTCGCCGGGTCGGCCCAGGCCACGGTCGAGATGGCGAGCGCCAGCAGGATCAGCGCCCCGCCCATGGTAGGGGTGCCCGCCTTCTTGCGGTGCGTCTGGGGTCCGTCGTCGCGGATCGACTGACCGACCCGCAGCCGCCGAAGACCCTCGATGACGGGAGGACCGAGCACGAGCGCGAGCACGAGGCTCGTGAGCATGCCCAGGAGCAACCGGAACGTGAGGTACCGGAAGACGTTGAAGGGCCGCACGACCTCGTGGAACGAGTAGAGGAGTCGGTAGAGCATCGAGTCCCTTATCCTTCGACTTCGGGTCCTTGATCCGTGGTCCCGGGCTCCCGGCACAGCGCGTCGGCCACGGCCTCGAGCCCCATGGCGCGGCTCCCCTTCACGAGCACCCAGTCCCCGGGTCGCACGTCCTGCGCGACCTCTCGCGCGAGGGCCTCCCGGTCCGGGTACCGGCGCACGCGGGCCTCCGGCAGCCCGGCGGCCACCGCGGCGTCGCGCGTCCAGGCCGTTGCCTCGCCGAGGAGGTAGAGAGCGTCGACCCCGTGCGTGGCCGCGGCGCGCCCGGCCTGCTCGTGGCCCTCCCTCGTGAGCGCCCCGAGCTCCTTCATCTCGCCGAGCACCGCGAGTCGACGGGACGGCCCGGCGAGGGACGCCAGGGTCTCGAGGGCGGCCTCGACCGCCCGCGGGTTGGCGTTGTAACAGTCCACGAGGACGTGGCAGTTTCGTCCAACGGCGCGGATCTCTCCGCGCAGCGGGGCCGGGGCGAGGCCGGCGAGGCCCGCGGCGGCCTCCTCCCAGGTGACCCCGACGGCCCGGGCGGCCGCCAGGGCGGCCAGCGCGTTCTCGGCGTTGTGGCGGCCGGGCAGGGGCACGCGGAGCTCGTGGCCCTCCACCCGGAACCGGGAGCCGAGCGCGCCCTGGAGCCGCAGCTCCTCGCCGCACAGGTCGGCCCGCGGATCCCACCCGAAAGTGACGGTGCGGACGCCCTCGGGCGGAACGAGCCGGAGATCGCCGAAGGGCAGGACCAGGGTGCCTCTGGGCCGGAGCCCGTCGGCGACGGCCATCTTCTCCCGCGCCACCCCGTCGAGGTCGCCGAGCCATTGGGTGTGGGCCAGGGCCACCGCGGTCACCACGGCCACGTCCGGCTCGCAGATCGCCGTGAGGTGGGCCATCTCCCCGGGCTCGCTGATGCCGAGCTCGAGGACCGCAACCTGCTCGTCCCCGGCCGCACCGAGGAGCGTCAGGGGCAGCCCCACCCGGTTGTTCCAGTTTCCGGGCGTCTGGAGGACCTTCCGGCCGGCCGCCCGAACCATCGCGGAGGTCATCTCCTTGGTCGTCGTCTTGCCGACGCTCCCGGTGATGGCGACCACGGGCAGCCCGAGCGTGCACCGCACGCTGCGGCCAAGGGCACCGAGGGCCACCAGGGTGTCGGGCACCCGCACGGCGGGCAGGTCCAGCGGCGGCGCCTCCCGGTGGACCACGGCCGCGACCGCGCCCCGGTCCCGCGCGGCGGCGAGGTGGTCGTGGCCGTCGAAGCGGGGGCCCACGAGGGCCACGAAGAGGCTGCCGGCGGCGAGCGTGCGCGTGTCGGTGGAGACGGCCGAGAAGACCGTGTCCGGACCGAGCCCCGCTCCTTCGGCCACGGTGCCGCCGGTGGCGGCCACCACGCCGGCCAGGGTGAGCCTCACGCCTCGTCCTCCCCGCCGGCCAGCGCCCGCCGGGCCTCTTCCCGGTCGTCGAAGTGGGCGGCGGAGCGACCGATCGTCTGCGTCGACTCGTGCCCCTTGCCCGCGAGGACGACCGTGTCCCCGGGCCGCGCCGCTCCGACCGCGGTCCGGATGGCCTCGGAGCGGTCCGACACACGGGCGTACGTAAAGGGCTCCCGCCCGACGTCCCCGGGCGCTACCCGGCACCAGTCTGCGGGCATCCCGGCCTCGATCTCGTCCAGGATGGCTTCCGTGGGCTCCGAGCGGCTGTTGTCCGCGGTGAGGACGACGGCGTCGCACCACCGGGCGGCCGCCCGGGCCATGTGGGGGCGCTTGCCCCGGTCGCGGTCGCCCCCGCACCCGAAGAGACAGAGGAGGCGGCCCCGGGTCAGGGGCGCCACGGCCTCCAGCACCCGGTCCAGGGCGTCGGGGGTGTGGGCGTAGTCCACGTACACCGATACGTCCCGGCGGTTGGGCACGGCCTCGAGGCGGCCGGGCACCTGCGGCGCGTGGGCCAGCGCCGCGGCCGCAGAGGCCACGTCGAGGTCGAGCGCGGCGGCAGTGGCCAGGGCGGCGGCGGCGTTTCGGACGTTGAACTCCCCGGCCAGGGGCAGCTCGAGGGGGCATGCGCCGCCCGGGTGGTGCACGGTCCCCTTCATGCCCCAGGCGCCGGCCTCTCGCACCTCGACCCGCACATCGCCGCTCTGGAGGCCGAAGGAGACCGCCGGCGCCGGGAGCGACTCGAGGAGTCGCCGGCCCCAGGGATCTTCCCCGTTGACCACGGCAGGGGCCCCGTCGCGGTACCGGTCGAAGAGGAGCTGCTTGGCCTCGAAGTAGGCCTCCATCGTCCCGTGGTAGTCGAGGTGGTCCTGGGTGAGATTCGTGAACACCGCGGCCGAGAACCGGCACCCCTCCACGCGCTTTCGGTGCAGGGCGTGGGAGCTCACCTCCATGACCACCGCCTCGGCGCCGTCGCGAAGCATGCGCGCCAGCGCCCGTTGGAGCGTCGGCGCGTCGGGCGTGGTGAGCGGCGCCGGCTCCTCTCCCGAGGGGAAGTCGTAGGACACGGTCCCGAGCCGCCCGGTCACCGTACCCGCCTGCCGGAGGAGGTGCTGGAGCAGGTAGGCAGCGGTCGTCTTTCCGTTCGTGCCCGTGATCCCCACGAGCTTCAGGCGGCCCGAAGGGTGCCCCCAGAAGGCCGCGGCCGCCCGACCCAGGGCCTCCTCGCCGTCGGGGACCCGCACGCGCACGAGGCCCGGCGCCGGGCGCTCCTCCTCGAGGAGGCACGCGACTGCGCCGGCGGCGGCCGCGGCCGGAAGGAAGTCGTGGCCGTCGGCTTTGACGCCCCGCACGGCGGCGAAGAGGTGCCCGGGCCCGAGCGCGCGGGTATCGCACTCGACGCCCCGGACCTCGGGGTCTCCGGGGTCCAGGGGCACTGCGCCGGGGATCTCTCGCAGCAACTCGGACAGGCGCACGTGCAGTTCCCGCTCTCGGTCAGGGTACGAAGGTTCGAACGCCCGACCCCTCACAAGAGGGGCCGAAACACGATCCGGCAGGTGTTGCCCGCTACGAGAGCCGTGCCGGGGCCCGGCTCCTGGCTCTCCGCCACTCCCGTGCCGGAGAGCGTGAGCCGCACCGGTACGCCGGTGCCCTGCAGCCGCCGCAGGGCCTCCCGCATCGTCAGGCCCCGGAGGTCCGGCATGGCGCCGGCGGCGAGCTCTTCGGCGACCGGCGCCACGGCCCAGTCGGCCTCCTGCCCGGCCTGTGCCGGCGGCTTCGCCGTGGCCACGGCCGCTCCGGGCTCGGGCGGAACCTGAAGGTACGCGAGGATCCGGCGGCCCGCCTCCCGAAATGCGGGGCCGGCGATCGTGCCGCCGTAGAGCGATCCCTTGCTCGGCTCGTCCACGGCCATGAGGAGCACGAAGCGCGGGGCCTGGGACGGCACGAAGCCGACGAAGCTCGCCACGATCGAGTGGCGCAGATAGCCTCGGCCGTTGGGGTCGGGTTTCCAGGCCGTGCCGGTCTTGCCGGCCACCGTGTAGCCGGGAATCGCGGCCTGAGGGGCGGTGCCTCCCTCTCCCTGGACCACAGCCTCCAACATCCGGGTGAGCTCGCCGGCCGCTTCGGGCCCGATCGAACGGGCCACCGGCTCGGGGGCGACGCGTCGGATCTCGACCCCGTTCTCGTCCAAGACCGCGGCCACCACGTGAGGCCGCATTCGCTGACCGTGGTTGGCGATGGCGCCCACGGCCGAGGCCACCTGAAGGGCCGTGGCCGACACGCCCTGGCCGAAGGAGATGGTCTTGGGCGTGATCTTGGCCCAGGTCCGTACCGGGGGAAGGATCCCCCTCGACTCACCCGGCAGGTCCACCCCGCTCGGCTCCCCGACCCCGTAGCGGCGCAGACCCTCGTAGAAGGCCTCGGGGGAGATCCGCTCGGAGAGCTTGGCCACGCCGATGTTGCTCGAGACCTTGAGGATGTCCGCCACCGTGAGCCAGCCGTGGGGGGAGTGGTCGTGGATGGTCTTGCGGTGGACCGTCCACGCCCCGTTCTCGCAGAACACCCGATCCATCGGGCGTACGATGTGCTGGTCGAGCAGGATGCCGAGGAACAGGGCCTTGAAGGTGCTCCCCGGCTCGTACACGTCGGCCGTGGCGCGGATCTTCCGGGTCTCCATCCGACTCGAGGAGATCGCGTTGGGGTTGAAGGCCGGGTTCTCGGCGAGCGCCAGGATCTCGCCGGTGGCGGGGTCCAGTGCGATCCCCCACCCCCCCTTGGACGCGCTCGACTCCACCGCCCGGGAGAGCTCCTCTTCGACGATGTGCTGGATCGTCTCGTCGATGGTGAGGACCACGCTGCGGCCGCGGCCACGGGTGGGATCCGGGGCGTCGGTCAGGAGAAACCCGCCCCGCGCGTCCCGCTCCGCCTCCACGTAGAACTCGCGGCCCCTGAGCGCCGTCTCGTACTGGTACTCGAGCCCCCCCTGGCCCTCGCCCTCCAGGCCGACGAACCCCAGGAGTTGAGCCGCGAGGGTCCGGTTGGGATAGAAGCGGTGGGCCTCCTGGGCGACGCCCACGCCCGGGAGCTTCAGGGCCCGCAGCGCTTCGTCCTCCGACGGCGAGATCCGGCGCTTCAGCCACGCGAAGCGTCGGCCCCCGCGCTCCAGCTGCCGGCCGGCCGCCTTGGGATCGAGGCTCAGGACCTCGCTCAGGCGCTCGAGACCCCCGGGCACCTCGAGCAGCTCGGTGGGGTCCACAAACACGCTGCCGCCCGGGATGCTGACCGCGAGCTCCCGGAGGTGCCGGTCGTAGATGGTGCCGCGCGCCGACAGGAGCTTGAGGCGCCGCCGGCTCTGATCCTCGGCGCGCGCCCGGAGCTTCGGCGCGGCGACGATCTGGAGGTGGGCGGCCCTCAGGGCCGAGACGGCGAACAGGGACAGGACCACGATGGCCACTGCCCCGATCCGGTGCGCCCCGGCGGGCTCCGGTCGGCGCCTACTCATCCAGGACGACCACCGAGCCGCGGTCGGGGTAGACGTAGCCGAGCTGAGCGGCCACGGCCTCGACCCTGCGCGGCGCGGACAGGGCCGCCGCCTCGACCTGAAGGCGGGCCGCGTCGGCGAGCAGGGATTGGCGCTGCCGGTCGAGCGTGCTGAGCTCGTAGCGCAGGCGGGTGATCTCGAGCCGAGACGCCGTCAGGAGCAGTGCCGACGTCAAACACAGCACCGCTACCGTGGCGCGGAGGCCGAGCCGGCGCAGGTCGGTTCGTGGCCAGGTCATGGGGACGGCGGTGGCGAGGGTGCGAGCGGGTCTGTCGGTGATCATGGTTGTCCTCCCTGACTGGCAGAAAAGGGAGCGCCGTCGGGCAGGCGCTCGGCGGCGCGCAGATGCGCGCTCCGCGCCCGAGGGTTCCTCTCGAGCTCTTCCATTCCGGGCTTGACCGCCCGGGGCGTGAGCACCCGGAGCCACCCCGGCTCTCCGCAGGTACAGAGCGGGATCCTGGGGGGGCACACGCAGTGGGGCTCGGCTGAGCGAAACGCCTGCTTGACCCTCCGGTCTTCCAGGCTGTGGTACGAGATCACCACCACCCGGCCGCCCGGGGAGAGCAGCCCGGGGAGAGATACCAGGAGTCCGTCCAGGGCCTCCATCTCCCGGTTCACTGCGATGCGAAGCGCTTGGAACACCCGAGTGGCCGGGTGCTTGCCTCCGCGCCGCCCTAGCGCCTTCTCCACGGTCCGGGCGAGGTCGCCGGTCGTCCGCAGGGGCCGGCGCTCCCGAGCCGCGACGATCGCTCGCGCGACGCGACCGGCCTGGGGTTCCTCCCCGAACTCCCGGAAGATCCGTTTGAGCTCCTCGGCCGTCGCGCCGTTGACCAGTGCCTCGGCGGAGGACTCCGCGCCCGGTCCCATCCGCATGTCGAGCGGCCCGTCGCGGAGGAAGCTGAAGCCCCGAGCGCCCTCGTCCAGCTGATGGGAGGAGACCCCCAGGTCCAGCAGGAGCCCGCTTACCGGCCCGAGGCGCCGGCGGCGCAGCACGTGCGGCAGCTCGTCGAAGCTCGCCTGTTCCAGCGTCACGCGGCCGGGGTGCGCGGCCTCCAGGTCGCGGCACGCGGCCAGGGCCGCCGGGTCCCGGTCCAACCCGAGGAGCACTCCGCCGGCTCCCAGTCGCTCGGCCAGGGCCCGGGCGTGGCCGCCGCCCCCGAGCGTCCCGTCGACGCACACCCCGTTTGGGTCGGCCGGGAGGAAGCGGAGCACCTCCTCCAGGAGGACCGGGACGTGGTAGGGGCCCGTCACGCCACCGCGTCGGCGAGGGCCTGGGCCATGTCGTCGTACTCCCGGACCTCCCCCTCGAGAGCGCCGACCAGGCGCAGGATCAGGCGCACGTAAGGGGTCGGGCCCACGAACCCCAGGCGCCGCCGGCTGCGGGCCCGGGCGGCGAGGAGCCCCGCGATCCGGTAGTGGAGGTGCGCGGTGAGGCGGAGGTCCAAGAGGACCCTTCCCCCGGACGACCGCAGCGCCACGCCCAGCGCGGTCTCCACCTCGGCCGCCTCCGCAGCGCCGAGGTCTCCCTCGAGGCGGACCACCGGGATGCCGGTGCCGGTTCGCTCGACGACCGCGCTCACAGCCCGAGGGCCCCCATGCCCTGGGCGATCGCGTCGAAGTTGGCCACGGCGCCGTCCATCATGGCGGCGTGGCGCTCCTTGCTCCAGATCTCGAAGCACTTTCCCATGCCGGCCAGGACGACATCGCGTTCGAGGCCCGCGAAGGTACGCTGGGTGGGGGGCACGAGGATGCGGCCTGCCTTGTCGGTGGGGCACTCCTGGGCTGGAGCCAAGAAGACGCGGCGAAACGTCTCGACGGTGGGGTCGAACGTCGGCATCTCGTGGACCTTTGCCTCCAGCAGGCGCCACTCGTCGATCGGGTAGGCGACCAGGCAGTCTTTCTTCTGGGTTACGATCAGGGGCGCAGAGAAGGTGGTGTCGAGGGCCTCCCGGAACTTGACCGGGATGCTCAGACGGCCTTTGTCATCGATGGTGTGCTCGAAGCAACCCCGGAACATCCCGCCCCCTGGGCATCTAGCCCACCCTATCCCACTTTATCCCATAAAGTGGGCGTGACTATACAAATCGCCCCACCTGGTGTCAAGGGACAAGGGGGAAAAGGTTGGGCAGAGAGGGAGGTTTCTGCGGCGGAGGGACGCTGCGGCGGTCGAGGGAGGACCCAGGGGCCGAGGACGACGGGAATCCTACGTCAGTCCCGTGGGTTGGGTCGGGTCGGTGCGGTCCTGTCGTCGGAGAGTCGACGGAACTGGAGCTCGTAGAGGTTGCGGTAGAGGCCTCCCTGCGCCAGGAGCTCGGCGTGGGTCCCCTGCTCGACCACCCGGCCGCGGCTGAGGACCACGATCCGGTGCGCGCGGCGCACCGTGGACAGGCGGTGGG
The DNA here is from genome assembly GCA_016214985.1 of Deltaproteobacteria bacterium. GTDB lineage: Bacteria > Desulfobacterota > Deferrisomatia > Deferrisomatales > JACRMM01 > JACRMM01. The sequence continues at coordinate 208,498 of JACRMM010000058.1, forward strand.
CGACGACCAGACACGTGCGGCCCTGAAAGAGGGTCTCCAGGGCCCTCTCGATCTCGGCCTCGGTCTGCTGATCCACCTCCGAGGTGGCCTCGTCCAGGACCAGGATCCGAGGATCGCCGGCCAGGGCTCGGGCAAAGGCCACGAGCTGGCGCTGGCCGGCGCTGAGGAGCACCCCTTCCTCCAGGACCGGCGTATCGTACCCCAGCGGCAGGGCGGAAACGATCGGGCCCAGGCCCACGGCGCGCGCTGCCGCCTCGGCCGCTTCCCGTTCGACCCAGGGCCGGCCCAGGCGGATGTTCTCGAGCAGCGTGTCGTCGAAGAGGAAGACGTCCTGCGCGACCAGTGCGATCCGTCCCCGGAGCCGCGCGAGCTCCCACTCGGAGAGGTCGAGCCCGTCGACCCGGATGCGCCCTTCCGCCGGTCGGTAGAGGCCGAGCAGAAGGTGCACGAGCGTCGTCTTGCCGGCGCCGGTGGGTCCCACGAGCGCGACGATCTCTCCCGGCCGGGCGGCCAGGCTCGCGTGGCGCAAGACCGGCGTCGCGCCGTCGTAGGAGAACGAGACGTCCTCGAAGGAGACGTCCCCTTCCAGGGGGCGCGCGCGGTTCCCCCCGCCGGACTCCTCGGGCAGGTCCAGGAACTCGGAGATCCTCTCCAGCGCTGCGAACGACGCCTGGAGCACGTTGAACTTCTCCGACAGGTCGCGCACCGGCCGGAAGAACTTCTGGACGTACTCGAAGAACGCGACCAGGGCGCCGAACGTGAGCCGCCCCGCCCCCACGCCCGTGCCCCCCTGCCACAGCACGAGCGCGAGCGCGACCGCCGAGATCAGCTCGACCAGGGGAAAGAAGAGCGCGTAGAGGTTGACCGAACGCAGGAACGCGTCGCGGTACTCCACGTTGGCACGGTCGAACTCGGCCTCCGCCCAGGGCTCGGCGGCGTGGAGCCTTAGGACCTCGATGCCGCGCAGGAACTCTTGAAGCCGGCCCGTGAGCCGGGCCGTCTTCTCCCGCACCAGCCGGAAGGCCGACCGCATGCGACGCCGGAAGATCTCGGACACGGCGACCAGCGCGGGCAGGACCGCATACGCCGCCAGGGCCAGGAAGGGGTCGAGGCGGAACAGGGCGACCACGATCCCGGTCAGGAGCACCAGGTCGCCCAGGAGGGCCAGGAGGCCGGAGGTGAAGAGGTCGGAGAGGGCGGCGACGTCGGAGGTGATCCGGGCCAGGGTGCGGCCCTCGGGGGTCACGTCCAGGTAGGCGGTCGGGAGCCTCTGCGCCTTGGCGAACAGGGCCGAGCGCACCGATGCGAGAATTCGCTGGCCCCGCAACCGAACCAGCACGGTCTGGGCGGACTCGAGCGCTCCGTCCGCCAACTCGGCCGCCAGAAACACGGCGGCGAGGCCCGCCAGGCCGGTGAGGTTGCCGTCGGCAATGGGGCCGTCGATGGCGAGCTTGAGGACGTAGGGGCCGAGGAGCTTCGCCCCGGCCGAGAGCGTCAGCAAGCCGAGCGCGCCGGCGAAGGCCGCCGCGTGGGGGCGGACGAAGGGGTGCAGCCGCCGCAAGAGCCGCACGTCGCGCTCGCGGGGGCGACCGTCGCCCGACGCTCCGGTCACACCCCGGCCTCCCGCAGCTCGCGGCGCAACTCTTCTTCCCGGTACAGCCGCAGGTATCCGGGGACCCGCTCCAGGAGCTCCCGGTGCCGCCCCGTCGCCGTGACCCGCCCCTGCTCCAGGAAGAACACGCCGTCGGCATCCTCCAGATCGGCCCCCCGGTGGGAGACGACGAGCAGCGTGAGCCCCGGCAGCGCCTGCCGGAGGCGCTCGAGCACGCGCCGCGCGGTGGCGGCGTCGAGGTTCGAGAAGGCGGCGTCGAGCACGAGGCATCCCGGCTCGCCATACAGGGCTCGGGCGATGGCGAGACGCTGGCGCTGGCCCCCCGACAGGGTGATGCCTCCCTCGCCCACGGGCGTTTCGGCGCCCCGGGGGAAGGACGCCACCTCTTCATCGAGGCCCGAGATCCGGAGCACCTCGGCGAGCTTCGCGTCATCCGGCGGACGGCCGAGCAGCACGTTGGCGCGGACGGTCTCGGAAAAGAAGAACCCCTCCTGGGGGACGACGGCGAGGTGGCGGCGCAGCGACTCGGACCGGATCCGTGCGGCCTCGTCGCCGTGGGCCCGCACGGTTCCGGCCCCCGGGGGTCTCAGGCGGGCCAAGAGCGAGACCAGGGTGGACTTCCCGCTGCCGGTCGCGCCCACGAGCCCCCAGCACTGGCCCTCGGGCAGGCGCAGGTCGACCCCGTGCAGGACCTCTGTCGCCGCTTCCCCATACCGGAAACGGAGTGCTCGGGCCTCCAGACACAGGGTGCCGGCCGGGGGAAGAGGGGCGGTGCCGTCCTCCTCCCCGGGGCACGAAAGGATCTCCCAGAGCCGGCCAAAGGCCGCCGAGCCCCGCTGCACGAGGCTCAGGGTCCAACCGAGCGCCACCATGGGCCACGTGAGCATCGCGAGGTACGCATTGAACGCCACGAAGCCCCCGAGGGTGAGCTCCCCCCGGGCGACCAGGACGCCCCCGAAGCCCAGCACGACGACCTGGCCCATGCTCGCCACGAAGCCGACGGTCGGAAAGAGGAGCCCCGACAGCCGTGCTACGGCCGCCTCAGCCTGACGCAGGGCCTCGCTCGCCGCCTCGAAGCGCTCCCGCTGCCAGGCCTCACGGCCATACGCCCGGACGAGCCTCAGGCCGGAGAGGGCCTCTTGGACGCCGGCGGCGAGCGCTCCGGCCCGCTGATTCGAGTCGAGGTACCGGCGATGAAGCCGGGGCGACAGCCAACCCACCAGGGCGGACACCACGGGGAACGGGGCGAGCGCCGCCAGCGTGAGGGCGGGGTGGAGTCGCCACAGGAACGCGACCGCGGCGACGAGCAGCACGAGAGTCTGAAGGAAGTTGAGGGCGCCGGTACCCAGAAACAACCGCACGTCCTGCACGTCGTTGATCGCTCGGCTCACGAGGTCGCCCCTGCGGCCGGACTCGAGCCGGCTCGCAGGAAGCCGCAGGAGCCTTCCAAAGTACGCCCGGCGCAGATCGTACTCGACGGCCCTCGCCTCGCCGAGGAAGGACCGCCGTGACTGGACCTTGCACGCGGCCTGCAGGGCCGCGAGGGCGACGAAGAGGAGAGACTGGAGGAGTAAACGGCGCCCGGCCCCGTGCGACCCGATCCCGTCCACCGCCCGGCGAAGGACCAGGGGGGAGGCGAGCTGGAACCCGGTGGCCAGGACGAGCGTCAGGGCGCCGAGGGCGTACCCTCTGCCCCGGGCGCGGACAAAAGGCCAGAGAAAGGCGAGCCTTCGAATCGTCGGCCGCCGCCGTCAGGCGCCCGAGCCGGCCCGGGACGCCGTGACCTGCACGTTGAACTTCTCGACGCGCGCCGCAGGAGAGAGGAAGACCACCATGAACGGCACTTTGCCGCCCGGGGCGATGTCGACGTTCGAGAGCGCCTCGCCCACCTGGTTTTGCAGGCGTGCCTCGATGCTGGCGCGGGGCAGCGTGGCGAGTTCCTGGTCGCTCAGCACGTTGCCGCAGTACACCTCGCTGGACGCCAGCTTGGAGCCGTCGGCGGCGAAGAGGTTGCCCCGGACGCGCACGAGTCCCTGCGGAGTGGTCGAGTGGTTGACGATGGTGCCGCGGATCAGGAAGGCGCGGCGGCCGCCCGGAAGCGTCTGCGCGTAGCCCCGGACGTCCTCGGTAACGAACCGCGTCTCCGTCTCCCGATTCCTCCAGATCTCGCGGACCCAGTTCAGGTTCAGGAGGCTGAAGGCCTTGTCGGGGTACCGGTACACGTTGTAGCCGGTGAAGGCCGCGGTGCCCAGGGCCACGACGGCCACCGCCCACAGGAACGGCGACCGGCCTCGGTCCCTCGCCACGACGCGCGAAGGCTGGCCCGCCGCGTCCGTCCGCCGGGGCCCCTTCTGGAGGTCCAACCGCGGCGCATCCTCGGCCAGACCCTGGCCGGGCGACCTGCGGCTTCCCCCCGCGGCCGAGACGAGGTCCTCCGGTTTCACGCTCTCGGTCTCTCCCTCGCCCTCGTAGGGTCGCAGGGCGTGGGGCGCGCCCGCGTCCTCGTCCGCCCCGAACCCCTCAGCGCCGTCGTCGAACTCTCCCAGGTCGAGCTCGCCCAAGGCCGGAAGCTCGTCGTCGAAGAGCGACGACTCAGGCTCCTCCCCGGGGGCGGCAGGCTCTGCACCGGCAGTCGTCGGGGTCTCAAAGGAGCCGAAGTCGAAGTCTCCGAACGACGCCGGACCCGGAGCCGGCGCTGTGGGCTCCGGGGTGGGTGGGCGAGCCGTCGCGTCGAAGGTGGAGAGGTCGAAGTCGTCGAGGGAGAGCGGGGCCGGGGCTTCGGGAGCCGGAGGCGCCGGGCGCTGCGGACTCTCGAAGGTCGCGAAGTCGAAGTCCTCGAACTGGGCCGGGGGCTGGGGCGGGGGCTCCGGCGCTGCCGGCTCTGCCCGTCTCTTCACCACGAAGACGTGGCTGCACCGAGAGCAGCGGATCTTGACCGGCCCCCGGTCCAGCTTCTCGTCCGGAAGATCGTACCGGGTCTCACACCGGCTGCACGCGATCCGCATGGGCCATCCTCGCGGAAGAAAACGACTTCTTGCTCGGGCCTCAAAAGTTTCGCCATACTAGCCGAAGAGTTATAGGCAACGCAAGGTCGCGGCGGAACCCACGAACCGGGGGCACCAGGAACGCGGATGAAGAACCGAGCAGAGTCCGGGGATCTGCTGGCCCTGGTCGAACGGCGCAACGAGGAGCTCGAGACACTGGTGGAGATCGGCAAGGCGCTGACCTCTTCCCTCGACCTGCGCGAGATCCTCAGCATCATCATGGAGAAGGTGAGCCTGCTGCTCAAGCCGGAGACCTGGTCCCTGCTCCTGCTCGACGAGGCCACCGGCGACCTGACGTTCGAGATCGCGGTGTCTCCCGCCGCAGAACGTCTCAAGGGCATCCGGCTGCGCAAGGGCCAGGGCATCGCCGGCTGGGTCGCGCTGCACGGCGAGCCGCTCCTGATCCCGGACGCGCGCGAAGACGAGCGGTTTGCCGCGCAGGTGGACGAGGCCGTGGACTTTCGGACACGCTCCATCGTCTGCGTCCCGGTCAAGAGCAAGAACCGGATCCTGGGCGTGGTGGAACTGGTCAACAGCCTGGACGAGGGGCAGTTCGACGAGGCTGACCTCAAGATCCTCGCGACCATCGCCGACTATGCGGCCATCGCGATCGAGAACGCGCGCTACTTCGCGAAGGTTCGCGAGCTCGTCATCACCGACGACCTGTCGGGGCTCTACAATGCCCGCTACCTGCTGGAGTTTCTGGACTACGAGATCGACCGGGCCCGGCGCTACGGCACCGACCTGTCCCTGGTCTTCCTGGACCTCGATTATTTCAAGGATGTCAACGACACGTACGGGCACCTGGCCGGGAGCGGCCTTCTCTCCGAGATGGGCCGCCTCATCCAGAAGCACATCCGCAAGGCCGACATTGCGGCGCGATACGGCGGCGACGAGTTCGTCGTCGTGCTGCCCAACACCTCGAAGGCCGGCGCACACACCATGGCCACCAACCTGCATCGCGTCGTCAAGGACCACTACTTCCTCGTGAACGAGGGGTACCGGGTTCGGATCACCGCGAGCTTCGGCGTCGCCTCCTATCCGGCCGATGCACAGACGAAGCTGGCCCTGATCCGCATGGCCGACAAGGCCATGTACGACGTGAAAGATTCCACTCGCGACGCCGTGAAACTCGCCTGAGGCGCTTCCCAGACGACCCGGTTCCCGGTACCCTTCGCGTCTTCGTCCCCCACGTTGTGCCGGAGCTCCCCATGGCCCACATTCCGTGCTGCCTCCTCTCCCCGATCGGACGGTGGGCCTTCGCCGCCGTCCGGGGCGCCGGGTGCGCCCTCGGTGTCCTCGCGGCGACGGCGTGTCTGACCGCTCCGGTGCGGGCGGCAGAGCCGAAGGACCCACTGATCGCGGAGGCCGTGGGGAAGCGCACCTTCGTGCTGGCCGAGTTCGTGTCGCGGACCTGCCCGGCGTGCCAGGACATGCGCCCCGTGGTGGAGGCGGTGCTGGCCCGGCACCGAGGGGTGGGCCATCAGATCCACGATGCGGACGTGGAGGTCGAGCTGTCCCAGAAGTACGAGGTGAAGTGCGTGCCCGTCTACGTGGTCGTCGACCCGAAGGGGCAGGTCCGATTCAACGACGTGGGAACGCGCACGGAAGAGGAGCTCGACGAGATCCTGCGCGCCGCGGGCGCCCGCCGCCGTTGACAGGTCGGGTGCCCGAACGTACTCTTCGGCCCCTCTCGACACCGTGAGGAGGGAATGGCCAAGCGCGACTATTACGACGTGCTGGGAGTGAAACGGAGCGCCACCGAGGCGGAGATCAAGAAGGCGTACCGCAAGCTCGCCCGCAAACATCACCCCGACGTGAACCCCGGGGACAAGGCCGCGGAGGAGAGGTTCAAGGAAATCTCCCAGGCCAACGAGGTCCTTTCCGATCCCGACAAGCGCAAGCAGTACGACGCGGTCGGTCACGCCGCCTTCGAGGGGGGCGGGGCTGGAGCCGGGCAGGGAGGCTGGCAGGACTTCAACCGCGGCGCGGGGGGCAACCCCTTCGGCGCGGGCTTCGACTTCTCCAGCGTCTTCGGGGATCTCTTCGGGCAGGAGGCGGGCGGGAGGCCCGGTCCTCGGCGTGGCGCAGACCTGGAGTACGAGATGGAGATCGACTTCCGGGAGGCGGTCGTCGGCGCGGAGAAGGAGATCTCCTACCGCCGCGCGAGCTCCTGCGAGGCCTGCGGCGGGCTCGGATACCGCCCCGGGACCGGAGGCGGCTCGTGCAGCCAGTGCGCCGGGACGGGGCGCGTGAAATCCCAACGGGGTCCGATCGCTCTGCAGCAGCCCTGCCCGCGCTGCCGGGGAACGGGGCGCCTGCCCGGCACCCCCTGCCCCACCTGCGGCGGCCGCGGGGCGACGCCCCACGCCGAACGCCTCCGGGTGCGGATCCCTCCCGGCGTCGACACCGGCTCCCGGGTGCGCGTGGGGGGCAAGGGGGAGGCCGGGAGCGACGGGGCGCCGGCCGGCGACCTGTACATCCAGGTTCACGTCCGCCCCGATCCGAAGATGCGCCGCCAGGGCGACGACGTGGTCACCACCGTGGGGGTGCCGCTGCTCGACGCGCTGCTCGGCGGGTCGGTGACCGTGCCGACGTTCGGCGATCCGGTGCGCATGAAGATTCCTTCCGGTACCCAGAACGGCCAGCGCTTCCGGCTGAAGGGGAAGGGGGTGCCCGGCCGGGGCGACCTCTACGCGGAGATTCAGGTGGATCTTCCGAAGACCCTCGATCCCGAGGTGCGTCAGGTCCTCGAGGGTCTGAAGGGGCGCCTGTGAGGGGGGGGAACGCGAGGGCACGACGATGAGGACTGCTGCCAGGCTCTACCGGGTGCGCGAGGTCTTGGAGACGGTGGGAATTTCCCGGCGCACGCTTCGGGTGTACGAGGAGGTCGGCCTGATCGCGGCCGCCGACGAGGAGAAAGGCGTCCCCCTGTACTCGGACGAGGCGATCGAAGCGCTGCGGCGTGCGCAGCGGCTGCGCGCCGACCTGGGGGTCAACCTCGCAGGAGTCCAGGTGATCCTGGACATGCGGGCCCGGATCGAGGAGCTCCAGCGCGGCCTCGACGAGGTCGTGCACTTCGTCCAGACCGAGCTCCGCGAGGAGATGGACCGGTACCTCCGGCGCGAGGCGAAGGCCCTGGTGCCCAAACACTTGGCGCCGCCCCCCCGCCCCCGCGACGAGTGATCGGTCGCCGTGGGGACCCCCTTCGCCGCGCTGTTGGCCGTGGTCGGGGGGGTGTTCGGACGGGATCACCCGGCCTGGGGCGTGGTCCTGCTCGCTGCTGCCGCGTGGGGGCTCGGCCGGGGTGTGAGCCGGCCCGGGTGCCGGGCTGTCGGGGCCGTGGCCCTCCTGCTGCTCGCCGCGGCCGGGTGGTTCGCGGCCGGGGAGCGGCGCGGGACGCCGCTGCCGCTCGGCGCGCCGCTTCGGGTGCGCGGGCGAGTGGCCGAGGATCCCGCCCGCTCTCCGGACGGCGCCCGCCTCCTCGTGGACGCGCAGGCCACGGCCCCCAGCGACGGGGGGGCCTGGTCGCCCGCCGCCGGCCGGCTTGTGCTCCACGTGCTCGGCGCGCCGACCCCGCCTCCCGGCCGTGGCGACGCCGTGGTCTTCTCGGCCGTCCTCCGGCCCGCCGAGAGTCTTCGAAACCCCGGATCCGGGGGCTACGAGGCGTACTTGGAGCGCAAGGGGGTCGTCGCCCGCGCGGCGGCCTCCTGGCCCGGCGAGGCCCTGTTCGCGGCACCGGGGCCCGGGGCGCCTCCCTGGCTTCGCTGGCGGCGCGCGCAGGCGCGCGCCGTCGCTGTTGCGGTTCCGGGCCAGGCCGGCGCCGTGCTCGCCGCCATGACGCTCGGCGACCGGTCCGGGATCGCGCCGGAGACGTCGGACTCCTTCCGCCGCGCGGGAACGACCCACCTGATCGCCATCTCGGGCCTGCATCTGGGGATCCTCGCGCTGCTCCTGCTGCCCCTCGCACGCTTCCTGCTCGTCCGTGTCCCGCGGCTCGCCCTGGCGGTACCGGTCGAGCCCCTCGCCCGCGTGGCCGTCCTTCCGGCCCTGATCGGCTACGCGGCGCTCTCCGGCTTCCAGATCAGCACCCTGCGGGCCCTGGCCATGGCGGCGCTCGTGGTCGTCGCCCAGGGGCTTTCTCGCCCGACCTCGCCGCTCGCCGTCCTCGCGGCCGGCGCGACCGTTCTTGCGGTGTCGTGGCCCCAGGCCCTCTCGGACCCGGGACTGCAGCTCTCGATCGCGGCCCTGGCGGGCCTGTTCTGGCTGGGTCCCCGGCTGGAGGGCCGGTTCCCCTGGACGTCTTCCGAGCCGGATCCGCTCGCCGATCTGCGGGGTCCCTGGGCCCGGATCGGATCGGCGGCGGCCCGAGGCGCGACCCGCTTCGGGTGCGCCTCCCTCGCGGCCTCGGCCGCGACGGCTCCCCTGGGCGCGTACCACTTCGGGGCAGCGAGTCTGGTGGGCTTTCTGCTGAACCCTCTGGCCGTCCCCTGGACCGAGTTCTTCTGCCTCCCGGTGGCGCTCGTGGGAACCGTCCTTCACGGCCCGTGGCCGGCCGGCGGCGCGGGGCTCTGGCGGCTCTCCGGGGTCGGCCTCGGGTGGCTTCTCGCGGCCCAGGAGCGCCTCGCCTCGAGCGCGCCCGCGCTCGCGTCCCCCCTCCTGCGGACGCCCCTGGGCCTGCTCGGCGCGCTGGGCCTCGTCGCGGCGCTCGGCGTCGCGCTGGAGCGGCCGGCGCGAGGGAGGACCGTCGCGGCGGTCGCCGCGTTGTCTGCGGCGCTCCTGCTCCTGCCGCCGGCGGCTCGGTGGGCTGCGGCCCGGTGGGACCCCAACGCGCGCTTGTGGGCCCTGGACGTGGGGCAGGGGCAGGCGCTCGTGCTCCGGCTGCCGGGAAACCGCTGGATGCTGGTCGACGGCGGCGGGTTCCCCGGCAGCGCCACCGATGTCGGGGAGAGGGTCGTGGCGCCGGCGCTCGAGGCCCTCGGGGCCGGGCAGTTATGGCTCGCGGTGTCGACCCACCCCCACCCGGACCACGTCCTGGGCTTGGCGTCGGCGATCGCGCGGGGTCGGCCTCGGCTCGTCTGGCTGCCCCGGTTCTTCGCGGGCGACGATCGCTACGGCGCCGTGCTCGCCGCCGCGCACGCCTGCGGGGCGAGGGTCGAGTGGGTAGGAGCGGAGGGACGAACCGTCGAAGGGTCCGGCGCGCGGCTCGAGGCTCTCGCGGGCCCGGGCCCGGGGGAGAACGACGGGAGCCTGGTGCTTCGGATCACCTGCGGCGGCCGGGTCGCCTTGCTCCCGGGCGACCTGGAGGCTGACGGGCAGCAGGGGCTCCTGTCCGCCGGGTTCGCGTCCCGCTGCGACGTGCTCGTGGCGCCGCACCACGGCTCCCGGTCGGCCCTGGACGAAGGCTTCCTCTATGCCGCCCGGCCGTCCGTGGTGCTGGTGAGCGCCGCCGGCCGGCCGGGGCTCCCCGCGCCCGAGTTCCTGGCCGTGGCGCGCGGGCTGCCCGCCCGCGTGCTCACGACCTACGAGGCAGGCTGTCTCGGCGCGTCGCTGGGCCCGGGCGGCGTTTCGGCGGGCGCCGCGACGCGTTGACACGCCGTAGACCATCTGGTACGTTCGCGCCTTTCGCCGTCCCAGGCACGAGCCCCATGGACATGCCCGAAATCCTTGTTGTCGACGACGATGCCTTCTTTCGGACGTTCTGTGCAGACGTGCTCCGGGGGCTCGGGTACGTCGTCCGCACGGCGTCGACCGGGAAGGAGGCCCTCCAGAAGGTGGCCGAGGGCGGTGCCTCGCTCGTGCTCGCCGACATCTACATGCCCGAAGGATCGGGGCTGGAGCTCCTGGAGACGGTCAAGGCCCAGAACCCCTCGGTCGATGTCGTCATCATGACCGGGTACGCCTCCGTGGACACGGCGATCCGAGCCCTCAAACAGGGCGCGGCGGACTACCTGCGCAAGCCCTTCGCCGCCGAGCAGCTCGCCGCGGTGGTAGAGGGCACCGTGGCCCGGCGCCGCCTGTACCAGGAGAACGTCCAGCTCAAGGGGCAACTGCGACTCTATGAGGTCTCCCGGACGTTCTCGTCGGTGGACAACCCGGCCCGGGTGCTCGAACTCGGTCTCGACGCCCTGCTCCACGCGGTGGGCGGCACCGCGGGGCTGTGTCTGTTCACCGACGCGGCGCTGCGGTTCATGACGCTCCTGCACGACCGGGGCTTCGCCGAGGGAGAAGCGCAGGGGGTTCGGGAGGCGCTCGTCCGCAGAGCCCAGAAGACGTTCCACGGGCTGTCCCGGGTCGAATGCCTGGGTGGTGCCCGGCTGGCGAAGGCCCTGGAGGGCACCGCCGCGGCCAGCGCCCGCGAGGCGCTGGTCCTGCCCGTGAGGGATCGGGGCGCCGTGGCCGGGGCTTTCGTGCTCCTGCGAGACGGGGCGCGCTTCACCGCCGAGGACATCGCCAACGCGGCGTTTCTGGGCCGTCAGGTGGACCTCTCCTACGACTCGGCGCGGAGCCTCCAGGACGCGCGCGACCTGGCGTATGTGGACGCCCTCACCGATCTCTACAACGGGCGCTACCTCGACCTCGTCCTCGACAAGCGGATCGCAGAGGCCGACAGCCTGAGCACGCCGTTCAGCATGCTGTTCCTCGACCTGGACTTCTTCAAGGAGATCAACGACGCGCATGGACACCTGACCGGAGGGAAGGTGCTGATCGAGGTCAGCCGGATCCTGCAGGCCAAGGTGCGCGACGAAGACACGGTCATCCGGTACGGTGGGGACGAGTTCACCCTGGTTCTGCCCAACACCGACGCGCCGGGGGCACGAGACGCGGCCGAGCGGGTGCGGCAGGCGATCAAGGAGCACGTGTTCCTGGCCCGGGAGGGCAAGTCCATCCGACTCACGGCCTCCATCGGCGTGGCCACGTACCCCGACGATGCGCGCAGCCGCGAAGAGCTCATCAACCAGGCGGACCGAGCCATGTACCGCGGCAAGGAGGCGTCCCGCGACGTCGTCTACGCCGCGGGCCCCCAATGAATTGCCCATGACCTTCGGTCACCCCGACGAATGAAACGGGAGCGGTCGGATGCCCCAGAGCGGAGCGGGACGCGGTCTTGGCAGGTTGCTTGCGACGGCGCGGCGGCGATGGACCCTTCGTTCGGCCGAGAGATGCCCCAGGCGCCCAGGGATCGTCGCATGCAGCGGCGGGGCATCCGGCCGCTCTTGGAGCACGGGAGTTTCTTTATAGAGCCATGGACATTCGAAAACTGAAGGGCTTCCGGGACATCCTTCCGGGCGAGGCGCTCGTCTGGCAGCACATCGAGGCCGCGGCGCGGCGGGTCTTCGGGCTCTACGGGTTTGAGGAGATCCGTCTGCCGCTGCTCGAGGAGACGCGGTTGTTCTCGCGCTCGATCGGCGAAGCGACGGACATCGTCGAGAAGGAGATGTACACCTTTGCCGACACCGGGGGCACGTCAGTGACGCTGCGGCCCGAGGGCACGGCGTCCGCGGTGCGCGCGTATCTGGAGAACGGCCTCCACCGGACCGACCCCAAGGCGAAGCTCTACTACATGGGTCCGATGTTCCGCCGGGAGCGGCCCCAGAAGGGCAGGCTGCGCCAGTTTCACCAGGTCGGGGCCGAGTGCTTCGGGTGGGACGAGCCGGGCGCCGACGCCGACGTGCTGTGCCTCCTGTGGGATTTCTTCGGTGACCTGGGATTGTCGGGCCGCGTCTCCCTGGAGGTGAACTCTCTGGGGTGCGCGCCCGATCGGAGCCGGTACGTGGGGCGGCTGCGGGAGCACCTGCGGCCCAGGGCCGAGGGCCTGTGCGAGAACTGCCGCCGGCGTCTGGAGGTCAACCCGCTGCGAGTGATCGACTGCAAGAGCGTCCACTGTCGCGAGGTCACGGCCGATGTGCCGAGCCTCCTGGACGACCTGTGCGGGGACTGTGCCGATCACTTTGCCAGGGTCCGACGGCTGCTCGACCTCCAGGGCGTGCCCCACGCGGTCAACCCGCGCATGGTGCGGGGCCTCGACTACTACAACCGAACGACGTTCGAACTCCTGTCGGGGGACCTTGGGGCCCAGAACGCGGTGGCAGCCGGTGGCCGCTACGACGGCCTGGTGGAGACCCTCGGCGGTCCGGCGGTGCCGGCGCTCGGCTTCGGGCTGGGGGTCGAGCGCCTGATCCTGCTACTGGGTGCCGACGCCGCCTCGCGGCCCCGGCCGCTCGTGACCCTGATCCACCACGGAGCCGAGGGCCTGGAGCGGGCGCTCGTGCTTCGCCGCGAGCTCCTGGGACGAGGGATTCTCGCCGACATCGACTACGAGAGCCGAAGCTTCAAGGCGCAGTTCCGTGCGGCGGATCGAGCGGGTTCCCGGTTCGCCCTGGTCCTGGGGGAGGACGAGGTCGCGGCCGGAACGGCGGCCCTCAAGGATCTCGGCGCAGGCACCCAGGAGGTGCTGGCAGTATCAGATGTGGTGCGTCGCCTGACGGAAGCATCGAGTGTGGACTCGTGAGGAGGACCGAGAACGCCATGAACAGACGAGCTCTCGCCACTGTGGCCGCGGCTGTCGGCCTGTTGGCCCTCGCGGCATCGGACGCTGCTGCGGGAAACTGCACCTCCGGCGGGTGCCACCGGACGATCACCGGCTCGAAGTTCCTCCACGGGCCCGTGGCGGCCGAGGACACCGGCGGCGAGGGATGCATCGCGTGCCACGTACCCGCGGGCCCGCCGTGCGCCTCGGCCAAGGCCGGCAAGTTCACCTACAAGACCAAGAAGGACCGGCTGTGCCTTCTCTGCCACGAGCGCGGGACGGCCACCCAGCACACCCGCTCCCGTGCCGACTGCCTCTCGTGCCACAACCCGCACCAGTCGGAGCAGAGCGCGAGCCTGCTTCGCGCGGGGCAGGGCGGGGGCAAGAAGGCCCAGTAGAAGCCCCGGCGCTCGGCGCCGTAGACAAGGACACCCAGGGGCGTGACCGCGAGGCGGCTACGCCCCTCTCTCCCCTCTTGAGGAGGAGCTCCAGTGACACAGGGCATGGACGGCTGGAAGCGCACCCACGATCTCGGCGCGCTGCGGCGCGGCGACGCTGGAGTCGAGGTCACCGTGATGGGGTGGGTACAGCGCCGCCGCGACCATGGAGGACTCATCTTCTTGGACCTCCGGGACCGGGAGGGAGTGACCCAGGTGGTCTTCTATCCGGAGCTCTCCCCGGCGGCGCACGAGACCGCTCACCAGATCCGCAGCGAGTACGTGGTGGCGGTGCGCGGGCGAGTCGCGCCGCGCCCCGAGGGCACCGAGAACCCCTCGCTCCCCACGGGCGCGGTCGAGGTGCAGGCGACCGAGGTGAAGATCCTCAACCGGGCCAAGACGCCGGTCTTCCCCCTGGAGGACGACACCGACGCGGGGGAGGATCTCCGGCTGAAGTACCGCTACCTCGACCTTCGCCGGCCCGGCCTCCAGCGAAACCTCCGGATGCGTCACCGCGCCGCGTCCGCGATCCGACGGTTCTTCGACGACCACGGGTTCATCGAGGTCGAGACCCCGGTGTTGACCCGAAGCACGCCCGAGGGGGCAAGGGACTTCCTCGTGCCGAGCCGGCTGAACGCGGGGCAGTTCTATGCACTGCCGCAGTCGCCCCAGCTCTTCAAACAGTTGCTGATGGTCGCGGGCTTCGACCGGTACTACCAGATCGTCAAGTGCTTCCGGGACGAGGACCTGCGCGCCGACCGCCAACCGGAGTTCACGCAGGTCGACGTGGAGATGAGCTTCATCACCCCTGCCGACATCCAGTCCCTCATGGAGGAGATGGTGGCGGCGGTGTGGCGGGAGGCGCTCGGCGTCGAGTTGGAGCGGCCCTTTCCCCGACTGCCGTACGCCGAAGCCGTGGCGCGCTACGGGACAGATGCGCCGGACACCCGCTTCGGCCTCGAGCTCGCTGACGTCACCGGGGCCGTCGCCTCCTCGGACTTCAAGGTCTTCGCGCAGGTCGCGGCCTCGGGGGGACGCGTCAAAGGGCTCAACGCCAAGGGGGCCGGAGAGGCGCTCTCCCGCAAGGAGATCGACGACCTCACGGCCTTCGTGGCGCCCTTCGGGGCCAAAGGGCTCGCCTGGATCCGGATCCAGCCCGGAGGAGAGTGGCAGTCGCCGATCGCCAAGTTCCTGGGAGAGGAACCGCGCCGGGGGATCGTCGATGCCCTCGCCCCGGAGCCCGGAGACATCCTCTTCTTCGTCGCGGACGACATCAAGGTGGTCAACCTTTCCCTGTCGCGCCTGCGTTTGCATCTGGCGCGCCGGCTGGGACTGGTGCCCGAGGGCCGCTGGGCGTTCTGCTGGGTCACGGACTTCCCGCTCCTCGAGTGGGACCCGGAGGAGAAGCGCCACGTGGCGCTGCATCACCCCTTCACCAGTCCTCGGCCCGAGGACGTGGGGAAGCTGGCCGATCGACCCCTGGAGGTGCTGGCCCAGGCCTACGACCTCGTCCTGAACGGGAGCGAGGTCGGGGGCGGCTCGATCCGAATCCACGACGAGGCGGTCCAGCGCCAGCTCTTCGAGGCCCTGGCCATCGGTTCCGAGGAGGCGCAGGCCAAGTTCGGATTCCTCCTGGAGGCCCTCTCCTTCGGTGCCCCGCCCCACGGGGGCATCGCCTTCGGTCTGGACCGGCTGCTGATGTTCCTCACCGGAGCGGCGAGCATCCGCGACGTGATCGCCTTTCCCAAGACGCAGAAGGGCACCTGCCTGATGACCGAGGCGCCTTCCCCCGTGGACCCGCGGCAGCTACGGGAGCTGCACCTTCGCACGAGGGGAGCACCCGAGAGCTGAGGGTCCGGGTCCTCGAGGTCGGGGCGGGCTGCGGGCGCCTTGGGCGAGCCACCCGGAGTTCCCAGCAGCGCGGCATCGGAGTCCAGGGCATGGGGCCCGTTGACCCCTCCGGCGAGGGATGGTAATTTCCTGCTTTCCAGTCGGCAATCTGACCAAAGGGGCGTGGATGAAACTCACTACGAAGAGTCGGTACGGCGTGCGGGCGATCTTTGACATCGCCTACCACGCGGGCGGGCTTCCCGCCCAGATCAAGGACATCTCGGAGCGCCAGCGGATCAGCCCCCGCTACCTCGAGCAGATCTTCCAGAAGCTCAAGAAAGTCGGGATCCTGGGCAGCAAACGCGGGCCGCGCGGGGGCTACTTCCTGCTCAAGGAGCCCAAGGACATCACCCTCTACGAGATCATCACGTGCGCCGAGGGCCCCATCGAGCTCGTCTTCTGTGTGGCGGACGACGACGAGGGGGAGAACTGCCGAATGCAGTGCGAAATGCACGACGAGTGCCCGGCGAGCCCGCTCTGGAAGGAGATCGGGGGCGAGATCGCCGAGATCTTCCGCCGGACCACGATCCAGGACCTGTGCAAGCGCGCCGAGGCCCTGGGCATCGAGCGGAAGCTCGACGCCCGGTTCATGTACTACATCTGACCTCGGCGGGAGCCGACGCCTCGGATCCGCCCGGAGCCGCCATGCCCATCCGCATCGCCATCAACGGCTTCGGTCGCATCGGCCGAAACGCCTTTCGGGCCGCGTTTCGCCGACGGGGCCTGTTCGTCGCCGCGGTCAACGACCTCACCGACCCCAAGACGCTGGCGCACCTGCTCCAGTACGACTCGGTCATGGGGCGGTTCGAGAAGAAGGTGGAGCCTCGCGACGAGGCCCTCGCCATCGACGGGGAGGAGATCCGCGTGTTCCGGGCAGAGGAGCCGGGGACGCTGCCCTGGGGCGAGCTCGGGATCGACGTGGTGCTGGAGTGCACCGGGCGGTTCACCCGCCGCGACCAGGCCGCCTGCCACCTCGACGCAGGCGCGCGCCGCGTCATCGTGTCGGCGCCGTCGGCCGGCGCCGACGTCACCGTCGTCCTGGGCGTGAATCACCAGCTCTTCGACCCGGCCCGGCACCGGGTGGTCAGCAACGCCTCGTGCACGACCAACTGCCTCGCGCCGGTGGTGAAGGTCCTCCACGAACGCTTCGGAGTCGCCAAGGGGCTCATGACCACGGTGCACTCCTACACCAACGATCAGCGCCTGCTCGACCTGCCCCACCGCGACCTGCGGCGCGCCCGGGCTGCGGCCCTCTCCATGATCCCGACGAGCACCGGCGCCGCCCGGGCGGTGGGGCTCGTGCTTCCCGAACTGGCGGGCCGGCTCGACGGCGTCTCGGTGCGGGTGCCGACCCCGGACGTCTCCCTGGCGGATTTCACGGCGTCTCTGGAGCGCCCGGCCACCGTCGAGGAGGTCAACCGAGCCCTGCGCGAGGCGGCGGAGGGGCCCCTCCAGGGCATCCTGGGCTACACCGAGGAGCCGTTGGTGTCGGCCGACTACGTCCGCTGCCCCCTCTCGGCCGTGGTCGATGGCCCCCAGACCTGCATGGTGGGCGACAACCTGGTCAAGGTGCTCGCCTGGTACGACAATGAGTGGGGGTACTCGAACCGCCTGGTGGAGTTGGCGGAGCTGGTGGGGGTGCGCTGAGCGCTGTGCGCCGGGCGGCGGGCACCCGGAGCGCCCCGCCCGCCCGCGTCCCGTCTCGCGGCTGCGGGCGTTCCCCGGTCACACGACAGGAGGAGAGCCATGCCGATCCGTTCCATGGATGAGCTTCCGCTGCAGGGAAACAAGGTCTTCGTCCGGGTGGACTTCAACGTTCCACTGAAAAACGGGGTCATTCAGGACGACACCCGGATCCGCGCCGCCCTGCCCACCCTGCGCCGGATCCTGGAGGTGGGGGGAGCCGTGGTGCTCGCGAGTCACCTGGGGCGGCCCAAGGGCGGCCCCGACCCGGCCTTCAGCCTCGCCCCGGTGGCGGAGAGGCTGGGCGAGCTGCTGGGCTTCTCGGTCTTCCAGGCGCCCGAGGTCGTGGGGCCGAAGGCGGCCGAGCTCGCCAACGCGCTCGAGCCCGGGGAGGTGCTGCTCCTGGAGAACGTCCGCTTCGAGCCCGGGGAGACGAAGAACGACCCGGATTTGGGGGGGCGCCTGGCGGCCCTGGCGGACCTCTACGTCAACGACGCCTTCGGGGCGGCCCATCGGGCGCACGCCTCCACGGCCGGGATGGCCGCCTACTTCCGGCCCGATCACAAGGCCGCGGGATACCTGCTCCTGCGGGAGCTCGAGGCGCTGCGCCGGGTCCTCGAGTCGCCGGAGAAGCCCTTCGCCGCGGTACTCGGCGGGGCGAAGGTGAGCGACAAGATCGCGGTGGTCGAGAACCTGCTGGGAAAGGCCGACCGGCTGCTCGTCGGGGGCGGGATGGCGTTCACGTTTCTCGCGGCCCAGGGGGTCGAGATCGGAGACTCCCTGCTCGAGGCCGACCGGATCGACGTGGCCCGCGAGACGCTCGGGAAGGCTCGGGCTTGCGGGAGCGAGATCCTGCTCCCGCTCGACCACGTGATCGCCCGGGAGCCCGCGGAGGGCGCCGAGGTGCGCACGACCGAGGGGACCGCGATCCCGAAGGGGTGGAAGGGCCTCGACATCGGGCCCCGGACGCGGGACGCCTTCGCGAACGCTCTCGCCGACGCCCGCACGGTCGTCTGGAACGGCCCCATGGGCGTCTTCGAGGTGCCCGCTTTCGCCGAGGGGACCTTCGCGGTTGCACGCGCCGTGGCCGCCGCGCCGGGGTTCACGGTCGTGGGCGGCGGAGACAGCGTCTCGGCCGTGAAGAAGTCCGGGGTGGCCGACCGCATCGGCCACGTCTCCACCGGAGGCGGCGCCTCCCTGGAGTTCCTCGAGGGCAAGGTCTTGCCCGGCATCGCTGCACTGGAGTAGCCATGAGAACGCCACTGGTGGCCGGCAACTGGAAGATGCACAAGACCGTCGGGGAGGCGCTTCGCCTCGTGGACGCCCTGCTGCCTTTGGTGGCCGGAGTCGAAGGCGTGGAGGTGGCGGTGGCGCCGCCGTTCACCGCGCTCCACGCGGTGGGACAGCGCCTCGTGGGGACGCCGCTTCGGCTGGCCGGCCAGAACATGCACTGGGAGGCGCAGGGAGCGTACACGGGCGAGGTGTCGGCGGCCATGCTCGCCGAGGCAGGCTGCGCCTACGTGATCCTCGGCCACTCCGAGCGCCGCCAGCTCTTCGGCGAGACCGATGCGGGGGTCGGCCGCAAGGTAGCCGCGGCCCTGGCCGGCGGCCTCACGCCCGTCGTCTGCGTCGGCGAGACCCTGGAGGAGAGGGATCGCGGCGCCGCCTTCGAGGTGGTCGAGCGGCAGATCCGGGGGGCGCTCGGGTCCCTCGGGCCCGACGTCGTGGACCGCGTGGCGGTCGCGTACGAGCCGGTGTGGGCCATCGGCACCGGCCGGACGGCCACAGCCGCCCAGGCCCAGGAGGTGCACGCGTTCCTGCGTCAGGTACTGGGGTCCCTCGGAGGAACCGAACGAGCCGGCAGGGTTCGTCTGCTCTACGGCGGAAGCGTCAAACCGTACAACAGCGCCGAGCTCCTGGGGCAGCCCGACGTCGACGGCGCGCTGGTGGGCGGAGCGAGCCTGGAGCCGGAAACGTTTGCATCGATCGTGCGGTTTCGGGTATAAGTCCACCTTTCCTCAAACTGCAGTGGAGTCCCAGCACCGATGATCATCTTCCTGACCACCGTCCACGTCATCGTATGCTTCGCCCTGGGGGGCATCGTGCTCCTGCAGCACGGCAAGGGCGCCGACATGGGCGCCGCCTTCGGAGGGTCGAGCCAGACCGTCTTCGGCAGCGCCGGCGCCACGACCTTCCTCGGCAAGCTCACCGCCGGCGCGGCGATCGTCTTCATGCTCACCTCCCTGGGCTTGACGTATTTGGCGAGCCACAGGTATAAGGCCACGATCATGAAGGACGCGCCGGCGCGCACCGCCGCGCCCACTCAGCCGGCCCCCATGCCGCCCACCGCTCCGGCGGCGCCGGCCACGAAGTAGACGACGAGTCCTGTGCCCAAGTGGTGGAATTGGTAGACACGCTATCTTGAGGGGGTAGTGGGTTACACCCGTGCCGGTTCGAATCCGGCCTTGGGCACCAAAGTCAAGGAAGGGGAGTCAGGAGAGCCTGGCTCCCCTTCTGAATTTTCGGCCAGGGGGTTCTCGCGCAAACTGATGTCTCTTCCTGGGACTCACCGGTTGACGTCGCCGGACCTTCCTGGACACCCTCGGACCGTCTGCCGTAGAATCCGGGCGCGAAAGACCGGCCGAGGGGGCAGGATGGGATCGAGTCACAGGTTGCGGCGTTCCAGGAGCCACCGTCGAGCGGGAACTCGCTCCGGTGGCTCACGTGTTTTCTTGGCGGAGGGCTGAGTTGGAGTCGGGGCGCCGCCGCTCGTTGGCCCAATCCGTCCCAATCAGGGGGTTGACTTGAAGGTCGAGCCCGGGGCGGCGTGCGCCGCCTTCCGCACCAACTTCGCCGTTCTGCAGGAGCACGACGAGCAGCTCGTGCGCCTGGGGCTGTTGGCGGAGAGGTACTTCGCGGACGACCCGAATACCTGCCTCCTCAAGCTCCGGCAGTTCGCCGAGACGCTGGCCCAGCTCGTCGCCTCCCGGGTCGGTCTCTTCACCTCGCCGGAAGAAGCCCAGTACGACCTCCTCCGCAGGCTTCAGGACCAAGGGATCCTGCCCCGCGAGATCGCGCAGCTCTTCGGCGAGGTCCGCCGGGCGGGCAACGCCGCGAGCCACGCCCCCTCTAGAACAGGCGACCACCGGACCGCTCTCGGCACCCTGAAGCTCTGCTGGCAGCTCGGTCTCTGGTTCCACCGAACCTTCAGGAACCCCTCCTACAAGTCGGGCCCCTTCGTCCCGCCGGCCGCGCCCAAAGACGAGAGCGAGGAGCTGCGGGCGGAGCTCGAGAGCCTGGCCGCCGCCTTGGTTGACTATCAGACCGCGCACCAGGAAGCCGTGCTGCAGCTGGCCGAGACCGAGGCCAAGCTCCGAGAAGCGGCAGACGAGCGGGCCTTCTGGGAAGAGCTCGCGGCCGAGGCGGAGCAGGCGAAGGCGGCGCTGGAGGGACGGCTCGCCGGGCTCCAGCTTGTGGCCGAGGCCCAGCCCAAGGCCGAGATCGCCTCCTTCACCGCGGCTGCCCACACTGCAGCGCAGGCCGTGCACCTCGACGAGGCCGAGACACGCCAGCTCATCGACCGGCAGCTTCGGCAGGCGGGTTGGGAGGCGGACTCCGCTTTGCTTCGGTACTCCGCCGGCACCCGGCCCGAGAAGGGCAAGAACCGGGCGATCGCGGAGTGGCCCACCGCCACCGGCCCGGCCGACTACGTCCTCTTCGTCGGCCTCACCCCGGTAGCGGCCGTCGAGGCCAAGCGCAAGAACGTGGATGTCTCGGCGGCCCTGCAGCAGGCCAAGCGGTATAGCCGCGGGTTCCTGCCCTCGCCCGAAACCCCGCTGTCGCCCGAGAACTGGGGGCCGGAGGCAGCCTACCGGCTTCCCTTCGTCTTCTCCTCCAACGCACGGCCTTTCCTGCGCCAGCTCGCCACCAAGAGCGGCACTTGGTTCTGCGATCTCCGTCGGCCCGAGAACCTCGCCCACGCCCTCGACGGCTGGTACACGCCCGAAGGGCTCGCGGCGCTCTTCAAACGGGACGAGGAGAAGGCCCACCGGGAGCTTGCCGCCGCGCCCTTCGTCTATGGCTTTAACCTGCGCCCCTACCAGCAGGACGCCATTCGTGCCGTCGAGGCGGGCGTCGAAGCGGGGCGCCGCGAGATGCTCGTGGCCATGGCCACCGGCACCGGCAAGACCAAGACCTGCATCGCGCTGATCTACCGCTTCCTCAAGGCCCAGCGTTTTCGGCGGGTGCTCTTCCTGGTCGACCGCTCCGCTTTGGGTGAGCAGGCTGCCAACGCCTTCAAAGACACCCGCATGGAGAACCTCCAGACCTTCGCCGACATCTTCGGCATCAAGGAGCTGGAGGAGCAGAAGCCCGACACCGACACCGCGGTCCACATCGCCACCGTCCAGGGCATGGTGCAGCGCGCGCTCTACCCGCGGGAGGGCGAAGACGCTGCGCCGGTCGACCGGTACGACTGCATCGTCGTCGATGAGTGCCACCGCGGCTATCTGCTCGACCGGGAGCTCTCCGACACCGAGCTCGGCTTTCGGAGCTACGAGGACTACATCTCCGTGTACCGGCGGGTGCTCGACTACTTCGACGGCGTGAAGATCGGCCTCACCGCCACCCCGGCCCTGCACACGACCCAGATCTTCGGGAAGCCCATCTACACCTACAGCTACCGAGAGGCCGTGATCGACGGCTACCTCGTGGACCACGAACCGCCGATTCGAATCCGCACCGACCTCTCCGAGGGCGGCATCACCTGGCGCGCCGGCGACGAGGTCATGGTCTACGACACCCGCCGCGCCGAGATCGACCTCGTCACGGCGCCCGACGAGATCAAGATCGAGATCGAGGGCTTCAACCGGAAGGTCATCACTCAGCCCTTCAACCAGGTCGTGTGCGACGTCCTGGCCCGGGAGCTCGACCCTTCCTCCCGCCTGAAGACGCTCGTCTTCTGCGCCAACGACGGCCACGCCGACCTGGTGGTGAAGCTCCTGAAGGATGCCTTCAAGGCCCTGTACGGTGTCATCGAAGACGACGCGGTCCTGAAGATCACCGGCGCCGCCGACAAGCCCCTGAAGCTCATCCGGCAGTTCAAGAACGAGAGGAACCCCAACGTCGCGGTCACGGTGGACCTGCTGACGACTGGGGTAGACGTGCCCCCGATCGGGAACCTGGTCTTCCTGCGCCGGGTCAACAGCCGCATCCTCTTCGACCAGATGCTCGGCCGCGCCACGCGCCTGTGCGAGGAGTTCGGGAAGGAGACGTTCCGGATCTTCGACGCCGTGGGAATCTACGACGCCCTCCAGGGCATGACCGCCATGCAGCCCGTGGTCGTGGACCCGAAGATCTCGTTCGACCAGCTCGTCCGCGAGCTTGGGCAGGTGACGGCCGACGAGGAGAGGACGCTCGTTCGCGACCAGTTCGTGGCCAAGTTCCAACGAAAGAAGCGCCACCTGAGCGAGAGGGCGGCCCAGGACTTCGAGGCGGTGGCCGGCGTGACGCCCGAGGCCTTCCTGGCCGAGCTCCGGCAGATGCCGCTGGCCGACGTCGCCGCGTGGTTCATCGCCCACCCGGCCCTGGGAGAGCTCCTGGACCGCAAGGGCGAGGGCGACGGGCCCACGCTCCTCATCTCCGAGCATCCCGACCAGCTGCGCGAGGTGGAGCGGGGCTACGGCCACGCCGTGAAGCCCCAGGATTACCTCGACGAGTTCTCGGCCTTCCTCAGGAGCCACGCCAACGACATTCCCGCGCTCCTGACCGTGCTCACCCGGCCTCGTGAGCTCACGAGGAAGGAGCTCCGGCAGCTCGCCCTGGCCCTCGACCGGGCCGGCTTCACCGAGGCCAACCTCACCACGGCCTGGCGGGAGATGACCAACCAGGAGATCGCCGCCGGCATCGTTGGCCACATCCGGCGCGCGGCCCTGGGCGATCCGCTCGTGCCCTTCGGAGAGAGGGTGGACCACGCGCTTCAGCGGCTTCTCGCCTCCAAGAGCTGGACCACGCCGCAGCGTCAGTGGCTCCAGAAGATTGCGGCCCAGACCAAGGCCAACTGGCTCGTGGACCGCGAGGCCCTCGACGACCCCGATCTCCTCTTCCGCCGCGAAGGCGGCGGCTTCGCTCGACTCGACCGCCTCTTCGAGGGCCAACTCCAGCAGGTGCTGGAGGCCTTCAACGACTCGCTCTGGCGACCCGCGGCTTGAGCTCTCCTGCGATTCCAGGTAAGGGAGGGGATGCCTTCGGATCGAAGGGAGCCAAACATGCGGATCAGGATCGACTCCAGAAACCGGATTTCCCTGCCGGAAACCGCCTTGGACGCGATCGGTTCGGCCAAGTCGGTTGACGTGCGCGTCGAGGGCGGCCGGATCATCCTCACTCCGGCGACGCTGCAACCGGCCGATGCCGTCCGGTCGCGACTGGCTGAACTCAATCTCACAGAACAGGACGTCGCCGACGCGATCGCCGTGGCGCGAAAGAAGGTTGGAACGGAATGAGCAACGTCACCCACGACATCGTCGCCAAGCTCTGGAACCTCTGCAACATCCTCAAGGACGACGGGGTTACCTACCACCAGTACGTCACCGAGCTTACTTACCTTCTGTTCCTCAAGATGGCCAAAGAGACCGACACTGAGGAACATATGGGGAAGAAGAAAGACAAAGACTCAGGAGAATTGAGAGATGGAATTATAGAGCACATCCCAAATGGATATCGTTGGGACGACCTGGAAACCAAGTCGGCGCCGGACCGGCTGGAGTTCTACAAGATCCTGCTGATCCACCTGGGCAGCAACGGCTCGACGCTCGTGAAGGAGATCTTTGCCAACGCGGGCTCCTTCATCAAGAAACCGGCCACCCTCTCCACCCTGGTGTCCGAGATCGACAAGCTCGACTGGTACACCGCCCGGCGCGAGGGGTTGGGGGACCTCTACGAGGGGCTGCTGGAGAAGAACGCCAACGAGAAGAAATCCGGCGCCGGCCAGTACTTCACCCCGCGGCCGCTCATCGACGCCATGGTCGCCGTGATGCAGCCGACGCTGAAGGACGTGATCCAGGACCCGGCCGCCGGCACGGGCGGCTTCCTGATCGCCGCCAACCGCTTCCTGCGGGAGCACGACGCCCCCGACCGGTGGACCGAGGCGCAGCAGCGCAAGTACCACCGCAACACCTTCTACGGCATGGAGCACGTGCAAGACACCCACCGCCTGGCCCTCATGAACCTGATGCTCCACGGGCTCGAGTCCGACCCCCAGGCCTCCGGCATCCACTACGGCGACACCCTCTCGCCCGACGGCGAGGCCCTGCCCAAGGCCACCCTGATCCTGACGAATCCCCCCTTCGGCACCAAGAAGGGCGGCGGGCTGCCGAGCCGCACCGACTTCACGTTTCCCACGTCCAACAAGCAGTTTTGCTTTCTTCAGCACATCTACCGGGGCCTCCAGCCCGGCGGCCGCGCCGCGGTGGCGCTGCCCGATAACGTGCTCTTCGAGGGCAACGTGGGCCGGCAGATCCGCGCCGACCTGATGAACAAGTGCAACCTCCACACGATCCTTCGGCTGCCCACCGGCATCTTCTACGCCCAGGGCGTGAAGACGAACGTCCTCTTCTTCACCCGGGGCGAGACCGACAAGGGCAACACCAAGGAGGTCTGGGTCTACGACCTCCGTGCCAACACGCCCCAGTTCGGCAAGCGCACGGTCTTGACCCGCGGCCACTTCGCCGAGTTCGAAGCGGCCTTCGGCGGCGACCCTCTGGGTGGCTCGGCCAGCTTGAAGAAGCGGAAGGACACCGGTGAGGAGGGCCGCTTCCGGAAGTTCACCCGCGACCAGATCGCGGAGCGCGGCGACAGCCTCGACATCGCATGGCTGAAGGACGACGACGGAAACGGCGGGGAGGAACTGCCCGAGCCGGCCGTGCTCGCGCGGGACGCGATGACCGAGCTCGAGGGGGCGTTCGATGAGCTGCGGGGGATTCTGGAGGAGTTGGGGGAGGAGCTTGAGGGGGTGGAGGCGTGATCTCGGAGGCCATGCGAGACCGCGCGCGGAGCCTTCGGGTCGAGGCGACGCCTTTCGAGCAGTCCTTCTGGCAAAGGGTTCGAGCCGGTCGCCTGGGCGGGTTCAAGTTCCGGCGCCAGCAGGTGATCGGGGGATACATCGTCGACTTCGTATGCCAAGCGGCCGGGCTGGTCGTGGAACTGGACGGGTCGCAGCACCATGACGCGGGCGAGTACGACCAGGAGCGTGATGCGTGGCTGCGCGCCCAGGGGTATCGGGTGCTTCGGGTGTGGAACAGCGAGTGGGCGGCGAACCCGGAGGGAGTGCTGGAGGCGGTGTGGGGGATGCTGCACGAGGGAGTCGGCATCCAAGGCAGCCCTCACCCCCGGCCCCTCTCCTCAGATGGGAGAGGGCTCGTCAGTCGCGCGAAAGGGACGTGTGACCATGGAACCTCACCGAGCAATACTCTCGACGCCGTTGAGAGTATTTCACCCGGCTACTTCGACCGTGGACTCACCGTGTCTGTGCCGGTTCGTGTCGAGTTCCGTCCCTTCCTCAATACTCGCAACACCGTTGCGAGTATTCGAACAGCCCTCGAAACTCGCACCAGCGGTGCGAGTCTTGGCCTGTACACCTGGCGGCGACGAGAACCCCAGCATCGGCGTGCTCCTGTGCAAGAGCCGGGATCACGATGTGGTTGAGTACGCCCTCTCCCGCAGCCTCTCCCCGGCCCTGGTGGCCGAGTACCAGACGCGGCTTCCCGACAAGGCGCTGCTCCAGGCCAAGCTCGACGAGTTCTATGAGATGGCGCGGCGGGAGGTGGAGGGGTGAGCGGGCTGCCTCCGGGCTGGGAGTGGACGTCGGTGGAGGACGTCGGGGAGGTGAACCTGGGGCGACAGAGGTCCCCCGAGCACCATTCCGGTCTCCACATGCGGCCCTACCTCCGCGTCGCCAACGTCTTTGAGAACCGCATCGACACCTCCGACGTCAAGGAGATGAACTTCACTCCGGAGGAATTCGAACGCTTCGCGCTGAGGCGAGGCGACATCCTTCTCAACGAAGGCCAGAGCCGCGAGCTGGTTGGCCGCCCCGCGATGTTTCGGGACGAAGTCCCTGGCGCGTGTTTTCAGAACACCTTGGTCCGCTTCCGCGCCAGTGAGGCAAGCCTCCCCGAATACGCGCTGGCCGTCTTTCGGTCCTATTTCCACACCGAACAATTCCAGCGAATCTGCAAGTGGACGACCAACATCGCCCACTTGGGCGCTGAGCGCTTCGCGTCCGTGCCGTTTCCCCTCGCTCCCCTCCCCGAACAGAAACGCATCGCCGACAAACTCGACGCCCTGCTCGCCCGGGTAGACGCCTGCCGCGAACGCCTCGACCGCGTGCCCCTCCTCCTCAAACGCTTCCGCCAAGCCGTCCTCGCCGCCGCCACGTCGGGGGAGTTGACGGAGGAGTGGCGGGAGCAACGTGGTTACTCAGCTGACTCCTGGGAAATGACAGTCTTCGGAGCAGCGTTGTCCGGTTAGGTTATTGCAATGGCCACGGGCAAACCCGGGTCTAATTGTCGTGAGTCTGGAGCGGGCACATCGGGCTCCATCTGGGCGGCCTCGTTCTCGATCTTGTTGCGAAGTTCGCGAACGCGCTTGATAC
>JACRMM010000059.1 GCA_016214985.1 Deltaproteobacteria bacterium
GCTCCAAAGCCGTCCGCGCCCGCCCGGTCGGGCTTTGACCCACGGCAGGCACCGGCTCTCCGGCAAAGCGCGAGTTCTGTGCATGTAGAACATTTCCATCTTATGGGGCCAGTTTTCTCAAGTCCGACAGGCTCCTAGGGCCGAAGGGTCTCCGTGCACACGGCCTCAGAACAGCGAAACAACCCCGCGATCCCGCAGATCCACGAACGTGCGTTGTGCCGAGGAATCGTCCGACGCCGGAAGGAAGGCTCTGATCACCGGGCGATACCGAGGGTCCTCGGCCGCGGGTGGCCGTGCGGGCATGCGACACGCTCGTGCGCATGAGCGTTACAGGTCCAACGGGAGAGGCTCTCTTGGGACCAGTCCGCGAATACTCTTTCCCCTCTCATGGTAGTCGAGGCTCTGACCTACAGTGGGTAACCTCATACCCGCAACATCCGCCGCCTGTCGCTCTTCGGTTCCAGGCTCGTAGGCGCCGAACGGCGCAGCGACATCGACCTGCTCGCGGAGTTCGGGCCTGGGAGGGTGCCGGGCCTGCTGGCTCTGGCAAGCACGGAGGCTGAGCTCTCGGAACTCCCGGAGGGACGCCCCGCAGATCTGCGCACGCCGCAGGACCTCTCCCGCCTGCACGTCCCCGGGGGATCCCTCGAGACAAACACGGGTGGCCGATCAGGGTGGGGCAATGATCGACGCGCCCTCAGGCCAGGCGCGACGAAAGTGGTCCACATTGAGTGTCAAGAGCCGATCGGCCGTCGCCCTTTCCGCAGCCCTGGCGATGAGGCCGTCGTACACCGCCCCGCCCGCCAGGCCCAGACCCGCCCAGCGACGGAGGAGTGCCCGGTAGTCCTCGGCGACCAGGGCAATGACCCCGGCTCGAGAGGCAACGTTCTCTTCCACGAGGCGGCAGGCCACCTCCGGGGAGATCCGTGGCACCGTCGGGAGTCGAGTCAGCACGGCGAAGAGCTCAGCGAGAGTGTGAGCCGCGATGAGAAACTCCACTTCGCCGGCTCTTGCCTTCCGCAGCCAGGCCGACGCGCGGCCGTGAGCAGGGTGCGCGGCGACCATGGCGGCCACGAGGACCGAGGTATCGAAGAGAACCCTCATCGAGGAGAGCCTCCCATCAGCGTATCCAGGCGATCCTCCCGCACGTCGACTAGCGTCGCCCCGACGTCGCCGCCGATACGGCCCGTGAAGACGAGAATCCCACCCTCGTCCGCAAGGACCGTCTCTTCCGTGAGCGGACTAAGTCTCACGGCACGCCCGAGCTCTTCAACCTTCAACGCCGTACCCGGGCGAAGGCCGAGGTCGTCTCGAACCTTCTTGGGGATCAGCACGCGTCCAAATCGATCGATCGTCGTCTCCATGGCAGCCTCCTTTGGTTGCCAATCTATCACCCAAATTGCCAACGCGACAACCGATGAGGCGGAGCGGCGGTATTGAAGCGGTTTCTGTGGCGGCGAGCCCGGCTCCCAGCGCGCAGGTTCTACCCAAAGGTCCTCCTCACGACAGCTCGCACGCCAGCCCCTCGCGCCTCAGAATCTCCCGGGCCGCGATCAGCCCTGTAACCGCGGCAGTCACGATCCCCCCGCTCACCCCGGCCCCATCCCCCACGGCGAACAGGCCGGCGACCTGGCGGGTCTCCATGGTGGGGGTCATGTCCATCCGCACGGACTTGAATTTGATCTCGGGGGCGTAAAGGAGGGTGGAGGGTTCGTCGACGCCCGGGATGACCTTCGCGAGCAGGGTGAGCCCTTCCACCAGATCCTCGACGACCCGGTAGGGCAGCGCCATGCCGATGTCGCCCGGGGTCACGTCGGGGTTGGTGGGCGCGACGTAGCTCTTCTCCAGGCGCTCCCAGGTGCTCCTCCGCCCCTTGGCCAGGTCTCCCATGCGCTGCAGGATCGGTTTGCCGCCGCCGATGGTGTGGGCCAGGTGGCACAGGCTCTCCCCGTAGAGCGTCGTGTTCTCCACCGGCTCGGTGAGGTGGAGGCGGACCAGGAGGGCGAAGTTGGTGTTGTCCGAGGTGCGGTCCTTCATGCCGTGGCCGTTGACCGACACGAAGCGGCCGTAGTCCTCGGTGATGACGTACCCGCCCGGGTTCGTGCAGAAGGTCCGGACGAAGTCGTCGTACTTCCTCGTCCGGACGTGGAACTTGGGGTCGCGGTTGACGGCGGTGACGTCCTCCATCACCTCGTTGGGCACCTCCACGCGCACCCCGATGTCGAGGGGACCGTACCCGTACGGGATCCCGTAGCGGCACGCGAGATCCAGGAGCCACCGGGATCCGGCGCGACCCGGCGCGAGGACCACGTAGTCCGCGTCGAGGGTCTGCCGGCCGCCGTCGGCCTCGACGACCACCCCCCGCACCGCGTCGGCGTCGAGGACCAGGTCCTCCGCCTTGGTGCGCACCCGGATCCGGACCCCACAGCCCTGAAGCTCGGCCCGGAGGCCCGCGACCAGCTTCGGCAGGCGGTCGGAGCCGATGTGTTTCTGCCGGATGGGCACGTACTTGATGCCGGCCCGCATCGCTCTTCGGGCGAGCTCTCGGGC
Source organism: Deltaproteobacteria bacterium (assembly GCA_016214985.1). Classification (GTDB taxonomy): domain Bacteria; phylum Desulfobacterota; class Deferrisomatia; order Deferrisomatales; family JACRMM01; genus JACRMM01. The sequence continues at coordinate 2,551 of JACRMM010000059.1, forward strand.
CCGGGGCGAGGGGGCATCCTCCCGGTCAGCGCCGTGGGCGATGAAGACGGAGTCCACGTGCTCGATCAGCCGGTCGGCGTCGCCTCGGGAGACGAACTCGAGCATGTTGCCGCCGATCTCCGGGTTCAGGTTGAGCTTCCCGTCGGAGAACGTGCCGCTGCCCCCCATGCCCTGGACGTAGTTGGGTCCGGCGCCGGGGCGGGCGTCGCCGAGCTTGGCGAGCCGCTCCTCCAGGTCGTCCCCCATGTCCAGGAGGGTGACGTCGAGGCCGGCGCGGCCGAGCAGGTGAGAAGAGAAGAGGCCGCCGGGTCCCGCACCCACCACCACGACTCGTGCCGCCATGACTCCCTCCCGGCGAAAGTATGCGGGCCGCCCCGGTCATCCCGAGGCGGCCCGCCGCGTCCATCGTCTTCGGTACACTCCCTACTTCAGCCGCGCCTCGACAGCGGCCCACCGGACGTTCTTCCAGAAGGCACCGAGGTAGTCGGCGCGCTTCAGGCCGTAGTCGATCATGAAAGCGTGCTCGAAGACATCGAGGATGAGGAGCGGCGTGCAACCGGCCAGGTGGCCCGCGTCGTGCTCGTTGATCCACGTGTTGAACAGACGGCCGCCGTCCTGGTAAAGCACCACCCAGCCGATGCCTCTGAGCGCGCCGGTGGCCTTGAAGTCGGCCTCCCACTTCTCGACGCTCCCGAATTCGGCCGCGAGGGCCTTTCCGAGCTTCCCGCCGGGGTCGAGGGCGGCCTTGCCGCCCAGGTTCTCGAAGTACCCCTCATGCAGGCGCATCCCATTGAACTCCCAACCGAACCGGCGCTTGAGCTCGGCGTACTCGGGCGTGGCCGTCTTGCCCTCGGCCGCCAGGCCGCCCAGGAGATCGGCGACCTTGTTGGTGTTCGTGACGTAGCCCTGGTAGAGGGTGAAGTGGTTCTTGAGGAGGGTCTCGCTGAATCCTTCCATTCCGATGAGGCCGGCGTAGTCCTTGGCAGTGTAGGGCATGGTGAAGACCTCCTTTGGTGTGTGAGGGGACAAGGTTCGCGCAGGGGCCTTTGGGGCTACTCGCGCCGACAGGGTACCCGGGATCACCGCAGTTGCAAGGCAGCGGTGGAAAATAAGACCAAACATATCCGATTTAGGACCCGTTTCGGCCGGGCGGTTGAAGTCGAGCCGGGACACGGTATCCTCCCAACCGGCGGCCACTGGGTCGAGCCGGCCGGCCAGGAGGCGCCCATGAAGGATTGGAACGTAGTGGCGAGCGCGCAGCCCGAGGGATACCGCCGGGCACGCCGAATCCTGGAGACGTGGGGCCCGGTGGCGAAGACCGACTACTTCAACGTGCTGGTCGCCCGTGTGGACGACGAAGAGACACTGCTGGAGGGACTGCGCGCCGCGGCGGAGAAGGAGCCGGAGGTCTTCCACACCCTGGGCCGCGTCGTTCCCGCCCGCGAGGCGTTCGACTTCCGCAGCGCCGAGGAGTTCGAACACGTTGCGTCCGCCCTCTGTCGGAAGTGGGCACCGGCCGTGGCCGGCCGAGCGTTCCACGTGCGGATGCACCGCCGCGGGTTCAAGCGGCGGATGTCCGGCCAGACGGAGGAGCAGCGCCTCGACGGGGTCCTTCTCGCGGCCCTCGAGGCGGCCGGGGCTCCGGGCCGCATCACGTTCGACGATCCCGACGCCATCGTGGCCGTGGAAACCGTGGGGGGCCGGGCGGGTCTCTCCCTCTGGACGCGGGAGGATCTCTCGCGCTACCCGTTCCTCGGGCTCGACTGAGCGAGGTCACCGCTTCAGCAGCGACTCCACCGTGCTCACGACCTGGGGCGACGTCCAGTCGAAGGGGCCGAGCTGGGTATGTCGGAGGACCCCCCCGCGGTCGATCAGGTGCGTCTCGGGCACCCCGGTCGCTCGGTAGAGCCCGTAGATCCGCTTGTTCTCGTCCTGAGCCACGGGGAACGTCACGCCGTACCTCTTCACGAACTTTTCCAGGGCCACCCGGTCGGTGTCCTCCGACACGGCCACGATCTCGACCCCGCGTCCCCGCATCGCCTGGTAGAGCCGCACCATGGACGGCATCTCCTCGCGGCAGGGAGGACACCACGTGGCCCAGAGGTTCACGAACACCACCCGGCCCCGCAGGTCTTGAAGACGCACGGCCTCTCCGCCGAGGGTCGTGACCGTGAAGTCCGGGGCGGGCTTGCCGACCTCGGGCTTGGGCGGCTCGCCCCCGCAGCAGACGAGGGCGCACAGACCGACCGCGGTCAGGAGGGTCGAGATCGTCGTGAGGCGCATTAAGACCCTCCGTTCGATGGTCCGTCCCCGACAGACGGTTTGACAGCCCGCCGGGGGTCCGATTACTTTCCCAGCCAAGAACCCTTTCCCGCTCGAGGCGCACCGATGAGCATCCGCAGTCCGGTCGTTCTCCTCCTCGCGCTCCTGGCCCTCTCCGGCCGGCCCGATCGGGCCGGCGCCGAAGCCCGCGACCCCTCCTCCCTCAAGGGCCTGGGACGAACCCTGTGCATCCTCGTCGACGAGCCCGACACGGACGCCCAGAGGGCCGGGCTGACGGCGGAGAAGCTGAAGGCCGCGGTGGAGGAGAACCTCCGGAAGGCAGGTTTCACCGTGGCCCCTTCCGGCCCGTGCCTGCGCGCCTCGCTGCGCACCCACGCCCTGGCCGCCGCGGGGCTCGTTTCGCACTTCGTCGAGCTCGCGCTCGTGGAGGAGGTCTCCCCGACCCGGGATCCGGGGCTTCGGTTCAAGGCCCCGACGTGGCTCCACGGGACCGTGGGGACGTCGTTGAGCGGCCGGCTCGAACCCGCCGTCCTCGCCACGGCGGCCAGCTCGGTCGCCGTGTTCGCCGACGAGTACCAGCTCGTGAACAGCGATCCCTGAGGCGCCCCCCAAGCGCGTCAGTCGGCCATCAGCTTGCCCGCCTTCGCGATGTCGTGGCCGGGGTGATCGGTAAAGATCACCGTCACCGCCTCAGCCGGGCACCCGGTCACCTCCACCACCGCGTCGGTCATTCGGCGGGCGATCTCCCGCTTCTGCGGCACCGTGCGGCCCTCGAGCCAGTCCACGTTGATGATCGGCATCTCGCTGCTCCCTTTCTCCAGGGGCGGGACGGCTCCCGCCCGGTTCGCGGTCGGGCCCCGCTGCCAGGACCGCGTCGTACACTCGAAATAAGCCCTCGGCCTCCGCCTCCGGACCGGGCCACCGGGCCGCGCGGCGGAGGCCGGCCTCACCCAGCGCCCGCCGCACGGTCGCGTCGTCGACGAGCCGCAGGGCCTGGCGGGCGAAGGCGCGCCGATCCTCGAGGCCGAAGAGAAGCCCCGATGGAGTCTCCGCCCCATCTCCCAGGACCGCTTCCCGATTTCCGGGCACGTCCGAAGCGAGCACGGGCCGGCCGGCGGCGGCCGCCTCCAGGAGCGCGTTGGAGAGCCCCTCGGCCGAGGAGGCGTTGACCACGACGTCCGCCCCTTCGTAGGCCGCCCTCATGGCACCCGGGGGAATCGACGGGATCCAGGCCGCGAAGGCGTGCCGCCGTTCGACTTCGCGGCGGAACCGGTCCCCGTAAACCGGATCGAGCACCGGCCCGGCGAAGAAAGCCCGCACGGCGGGCCGGGCCCTCCGGACCCCCGCCAGGCCGCGCAGGCACTCCAGGTTCCGCTTGACCGGCCGCACTCCGGCCGGCAGGAAGAAGACGAAGTGGCCGGGTCCCCAGCCCGCGGCGGCCCGCAGGTCGAACGGCTCACTGCCCAACCAGGCGAAGGATTTCGGCACGCGAACCACGCGCGCCGCGGCCCAGGGAAAGAGCGCCTCCATCTGCCACGCCGTCGCCCGGCCCTGGACCACCAGCGCGGCCGCGCGGTCCACGACGGCGTGCACCACCCAGGCCCGTTCGGGAACCGTCACGTCGAGGTAGAGGTCCGTCCCGGCCGGCGACGCCACCAGGGGCCGGTGCCCCCCGCCCAGGGCCGCCTCGACCCGCGAGTCGAGCAGCAGCGATCCCGAGCGGTACAGGTGGTGTGCGTGGATCACGTCGGGGCGGAAGCGCCGGACGGCGGCCGCCAGGTCCTCGGCCTCGAGTCCAGCGGCACCCAGGGTCAGCACGTCCACCCCTCGGCCCACCAACGCGCGCCTCCAACGCTCCACGGTCACCGCGTTGCCGGTCACCAGGGGGACGACGGTGGGGGCCAGGAGCAGGACGCGCACGCGCCCTCAGTCCGAGGCCGGAAAGGGCATCAGGGTTACGCCGGCGCGACCGAGCGCGGCGCGGAACTCCGCGCCCCGGAGCGCTTCCAGCTCGAGCTCCCGGTCGGGCGTCGAGAACCCGGAAAACGGGGTCTCGTCGGGAGATGCGGCGGCCCGGCCCGGATGGACCATGAGCTCCGTCAGGCCCTCGGGAAGGGCGGCCACGACGGCACCCAGGTCCGACGAGGTCAGCGGCCGGCGCAGGAACAGGCCCCGAAAGTGATCCGTCGCCCGAAGGCCCGCGGCCAGGACCATCGGCCGCGCGTCGCCGGCACCCCGCAGGAAGGCTCGGATCTCCTCGTCGCGGGAGTCCGCCACTCGCTCGGCGGGCCACGGGTCCTCGGGAATCCGTACCCAGGGGATCGCGTGCCGAACGGCGGCCGCCACCGCGGCTTCCACGACCGCCGGAAAGAGGTGCACGTGCTGGTGGCCGTCCAGGTGGCGCAGCGGGCCGACTCGGTCCCGAAGGAGCGCCACCTGAGCGGCCACCTCCTGTTCGACCTCCTCCTGGAGCGAGCGATCCTCGGAGCGCTGGAGGAGCCGGCGGGCTTCGCGTTTCCCCAGGAACCGGTCGTCCGGCCCTACGAGCCGCCGAAGCCCTGCCGTCACGGGAGTCCCCTCCGACAGATTCAGGTGGACCCCAACGGAGACACCCGGACCGAGCGCGCGCAACCGGCGGACGGCGTCCGCGAGGGCCGGGCCGTTGGCGAGAAGGCTTACGCTCGTGACCACCCCTTCCGCGATGGCCTCCGCGATGCCCGCGGTTCGGGGCACGTCCGCTCCGAAGTCGTCGGCGTTCACGATCAAACCACGCGCGGAGGCGGCTCTAACCACCGCCCCGCCGGTTCCGGACGTCAACGGCATCGGGCCCCTACCCGGTGACCACGTCTTCCTGGTCGAAGCGCCGCGGCGGCCCGCCCGCCGCCTCCAGCGCCTCGATCCACGAGCGGACCCGATCCCGCCCGTACGCCTGCTCCCAGGCGGCGACGATCGCCGCCACAGGGATGTCGGCGTATGTCCCGTGATCGGCCACATATTCCATGAACCGCTGGTTCTCCCGGTTGAACGCCTGGAAGACCGAGTCCGTTCGACCGTCGAATTCCAGGGGCTCCACGCCGTGCCGGGCGCAGAGCTCGCGATTGAAGGCCGGCGTGGCCTTGACCCACCGGCCCTCCAGGTGGAGCTCCGCGTACCCGTGGTAGACGAAGAGGTCCGAGCCCAGGAACGCGAGCAACTGGCGGGTCGCGAGGTGGTTTCGGACCGTGGCAAAACCCGCGCGCGTGGGGATCCCACAGGCCCGACCGGCCGCGCAGAGGACCGAGACCTTCGAGACGCAGAACCCTCGACCGCTGGCGAGCACGCGGCTGGCGCGGTAGTGCTCAGGCCGATAGAAAGGATAGTAGGGGTCATACCAGATGCCGTCGCGCACCGCGCCGTAGAGCCGGACGGCCGCCTCGACCGGGCCGGAGGCATCTCCTGCGGCCCGGTTCGCGAACTCGACGATGGCCGGATGATCGCTGTCCACGATCGCCGTTGGCCTCAGGTACGCCTCGTCGACGCGCTTCCTCGCTTGGTCCACAACCGAATCCTTCCCGCGATACCCGGGGCCGAGGTCAGCTCATCGCCATGGCCCGCTCGAGCCGCGCGATCTCCTCCTCGACCCTGCGCCGCTCCACCTCCGACAGGGATTCCTGCTCGAGACGCCGCTTGAGGCCGAGCAACCGCATCTCCTCCCCGTACTCCTTGCAGGTGTACTTCCTCTTCCGGGGAGGCTCCATGGCGTCTCCTGGGGGTCGTGCGGCCCTGTGGCCTCCCGCGAGCCGGGGGAGTAGCGCGTCATCATAACCTGCTCCGAGACGCGCCGGAAGGCCGCATCCGCCTCCGACAGGCTCAGTGGTCGTGGTGGGCGGCGTGCGCCCCGGCCACGACGTACCTGCACGCGGTGATGGCGCGGAGGGTCGCGGTTTCCTGGGGCTCCAGGTAGACGGCTCCCTGGGGCGCGAGCGACCGGGTGCCCTCGATACCTTCGAGGCTCGCCTCCCCCGAGAGGAGGAGGAGGATCTCGTCGTGGCCGTCGGGGGCCAGGGTCCGCGTCTCGCCGGCCGCCACCTCACCCACGACGAGGTACACGCTGTGGCGCTCGATCTCGCGGGAACCGATGATGTACTCGCCGTACTTCGGGTTGAAGTGATCGCGGACGTCGAAGATGCGCATGGGCGTGCTCCTCTCAAGGGGGGTGCTGAAAAACCCCTTCCGCGGGTTTTTCAGCTTCGGATTCTCGGGGACGGCCCCTTCGAACCCTGACGAATCACTCCGCTTTTCAAGCTCCGCGATTCGGAGCCCCTTCCCTGGGGCGCCCGCAGGCTGCTGATCAGCAGCCTGCTGATATGGCTGACACTGTCAATAGAGGAAAAGCGCCCCTTCCCCAGATTTTCTTGGTTTTGGTGTTGCTTCTCCTCCAGGGCATGAGTAGGAGCGGGGCCGATTGTGCGACGGTAGATCATGCTGATATTCGCGGA
>JACRMM010000037.1 GCA_016214985.1 Deltaproteobacteria bacterium
CCGCACCTCCTTATCGTGTAAGGATATGCGAAAATTCGCGCCCACCTACTAACGGCTATGTCAATGTTAAAATACACCGCAGGGCGAAATAGTTTGGCTTTATCGGTGCACCATGCAACTACCTAACCGGACAACGCTGAAATGTTCCACAAATTCATTCATCAGTTGTTGACCGATGCCCTTGTGCTCGCAATCAGGATCAATACCGATGGTATCCAGGGTTGCCTGATCCTGAAAGATACCATACTGTCCCATGTAGAGTTCCCCCATTACAAACCCTACGACTGTTCCATCGTCTTTCTCTGCCACGAGCGACACGGGCAAAGAGTCTGTGGACTTGAGGATCTTTTCAAATTTCACTTCGTAGTATTCCGGCCTTGCGGCACTGGTTACTTTCTCGTCAATTGCAACCACAGCGTCAAAGTCGTCGTCCTTCATGAGTCTAATTCTAATGTCGGATTCGCTCATGGGGCCTCCTTTTTCTTAGGTCATATCTGGAGATCTGGCATTGGAAGGTACAAGGTGAACCCCCGCTGGTCGGAAGAACCTTGCCGTAGGGGTCTCATCCTGTCAAGGGAGGCCGATGGTCGATAACAACAAGCCTGATTCGTTGGCCTATCCCCTTTTTGGGAAGCCGCTCCGCCCGATTGAGTTCCGGCACCGCCCGGCAGAGGGAGTCGAGGATCCCCGCCCGAGCGGCGACCGCGAGTCCCTTCCGGGTGAGGCCGATGGGTCAGGGGTCGGTCGGGATGGGCGGTCAGCGTCTCCGGACCAACTGCCGGGCGAACCGGGCGAGGCTCTCCAGGTTGTGCGCGGCGTGAAAGCCGTCGAGGTAGGGGAGCGCCGCGGCCATGCCCCGGCACAGCGGTTTGTACTCCGGGTCCCCCTTCAGGGGGTTCAGCCAGTACACCCGGTCGACCGCCCCCTTGAGGCGGATCATCTCGCGGCGCAGAAGGCGGGGGTCCCCCCGATCCCACCCGTCGCTCAGGATCACGACGACCGTCTGGCGCAGGTGCGCCGTGCGGCGAAGCGCCTCGTGGAACTCCTTCAGGCACTCCCCGATCCTCGTCCCCCCGGACCAGCCTCGCGTGTCTTCGAGGGCCCTCTCCATACGACCGAAGCCGCGGTGCCCCCGGACGAACCCGGTCAGCCGAAACAGCCGCGTGGAGAACGCGTAGACCTCGGAGCCCGGCTCCAGGCGGGCCAGGCCGTAGGCGAGGCGGAAGAAGAAGCGGTTGTATGCGTCCATGGAGCCGGACACGTCGCCGAGAAAGGCGAGTTTCCGCCGGCCGAGTTTCTTCTCCCGATGAACGAGCCGGAGGATTTCTCCGCCGGAGCGCAGATTCTCCCGGAAGATCCGTCGAAACTCCAGCCGGCGGCCGTGAACGCTCGGGCGCTCGCGCCGGCTGGGCCGTGTGGCCAGCTTGGCGAGGAGCTCGCGCAGGGTCTCGATCAGGCGCGGCTCCTCGCCCGGCGCGAGCGAGCGCAGGTCCTTGCGGACGAGAACCTCGTCGTAGCTGGCGCCCCCGGAGGCGGGAGGGTGGGGGATCCGGGTCTCCCCGGCGGCGCCCTCGGAGAAGACCGTGGAGGGGACCTCGGAGGAAGTCTCTGCAGCGGGGGTCTGGTCGGCGATGGGCGGGCCCTGCTCCCAAAAGGCGAGGAAGACGCGGTCGAAGGCCGGGAACTGTGCCGGATCGGTGACGAAGTTGGCGCGAAGCGCCCAGTAGAACTGCTCTCGGTCCGCCAGGTCCACCAAGCCAGCGGAGCGGCAGGCGTCGACCACCGCGCGGGCGTGGGAAGGGATGCCCTCCGCCCGAAGCGCGCCGGAGAAGGCGGCGATGTGACCGGCCATCCCCCGGGGGACAGCGGCGTCGGTCACCCCCCGCTCCTCCTCAACACAGGGCCTCCTTCACCTGCTTCAGGTAGTCCGCGCGCTGGCCGTGGTCGCCCCACACCGCGTCGCGGAAGAGCAGGATGTCCTGCTGGTTCTTGAAGATGCACCCGAGCGTGGCCTCGACCGCCTCCGCGTCCAGGGTGTGGCGGTTCAGGGCCAGCAGCGCCGCGGCCCAGTCCAGGGTCTCGGCGATGCCCGGCCGCTTGAGGAAGTCCTCGGTGCGCACCCGCTCCATGAACCGGCACACCTCGGCCGCGAGCTCGCCCTCGATGGCCGGCAGGCGGTTTCGGACGATCGCGTACTCCTTCTCGAAGACCGGGTAGTCGATCCAGTGGTAGAGGCAGCGCCTCTTCAGGGCGTCGTGGACGTCGCGGGTGCGGTTCGACGTCAGGATCACCAGGGGTTTCACGTGGGCCCGGAGCGTGCCGATCTCGGGGATGGTCACCTGATAGTCCGCCAGAACCTCCAGGAGGAACGCCTCGAACTCCTCGTCGGCCCGGTCGAGCTCGTCGATCAGGAGCACCGCCGGCCGGGGACCCGGATGCTGGATGGCCTGGAGGATGGGCCGCTTGATCAGGAACTCTTCGCCGAAGATGGTCTTCGCCAGCCGATCGCGGTCGCCGCACACCTCCTGCAGCTTGATCTCCAGGATCTGGCGGGGGTAGTTCCACTCGTAGAGCGCCATGGAGGCGTCGAGCCCCTCGTAACACTGAAGCCGGATGAAGACCGTGTCCAGCGCCCGGGCGAGCACGACGGCGAGCTCGGTCTTGCCGACCCCGGGTTCGCCCTCCAGGAACAACGGCTTGCCCAGCGCCTGGCTTAGGAAGAGGACCGTGGCGAGTGGCCGGTCGGCCACGTAGTGCTGGACCGCCAGGGTCTCGGTGATCGCGTCGATGGAAGAGAGCATGGGACCCCCTGGGGTGCTGGAAAGCTGGAAAGCTGGAAAGGCAGAAAGCCCGAAGCTTGTCTAGCCTTCCAGCTTCCTAGCGCTCTCCGTAACGCCTGTCGAACTCACCGTCCAGGATCTCGGTGAGGATGCCGCCCATCACCTTGGGCGGAGCCGCGAAGGCGTACCGGTTGCCCATGAGGCGCCGGGGCTCCTGGTCGATGGTTGGATACCCCTTGGCGTGGAGCTCCTTGAGCCCCTCGGCGGCGTCCTCCACCCGGTAGGAGATGAGGAAGAAGCCCTCGCCCTTCTTCTCCAGAAAGCGCCCCACGTCGCTGTCGGGGTCGGTGGGCTCCATCAACTCCAGGGCCACGGCGCCCAGGTAGTAGCGGGCCACCCGGATCTTCTCCGAGGGGGCGGTGTAGACCCCGTCGGGCTCGAGGCCCAGGGTGTCTCGGTACACCGCCATCGCGGCGTCGAGTTCCTTCACGGCGAAGCACAGGTGGTCGATGGCCGTGGCTTTCATGGGTGGCTCGCGCTCCTCTTCGCCTCGATGGCCGCCAGCACCCGGTCCGGCGTGTGGGGGAACTCCCGGATGAACGTGCCGATCGCGTTCGCGACGGCGTTGGTGTAGGCCTGCGCCGTGCACATGGAGATGGAGAGCCCCCCCTCCTTCGCCCCGAAGGGGCCGACCGGGTCGTGGGGCTCGACGAGGAGGCTGTGGATCGGCGGCATGTCGGGCGCGAGCGGGATCTTGTAGTCGAGGAGCCCGGTGTTCAGGTTCGAGCCCTCGTGCCACTTGAGCGCCTCGAGGAGGATGCCGCCCTGTCCCCCCATGGCGACCCCGGCCTCCATCTGCCCCTCCACCGCCTTGGGGTTGATGGCTCGGCCGCAGTCGTGGGCGGCCCACACGTCGAGCACCTCCACCAGACCCGTCTCCGGGTCCACCTTCACCTCCACCACGGCGCTGCCGTAGCTGAAGGCCGCCGCCAGCTGGCCCGTCGGGTTTTGAATCCACTCGCGGGTCTGGTCGACGTTGGGGCCGAAGCTCCCGTGACCCACGACGTTTCGGCCCTCCAGGAGGCCCGTGCGGATGACCTTCGCGAGCGGGACGGCCCGCGCCGGGGAGCCCCTCACGAAGACCTTGCCGTCGTCGAGCTCCAGGTCCTCGACGCTCGCCTCCATGGACCGGGCCGCGATCTCGAGGATCTGGCGCTTGGCGTCCTCGCAGGCCCGCTGCACGGCGTTGCCGCTCACAAGCGTGGTGGCCTGGGAGTAGGCGCCCTGGTCGATCGGCGTGACCTCGGTGTCGGAGGCCACGAGCTGGATCTCGTCGATCGAGACCCCCAGGGCCTCGGCCGCGATCTGGAGGACCACGTTCTCGTTGCCCTGCCCGTTGTCGACGACGCCCGAGATCAGGGTCACCCCGCCGTCTTCGTCGAACTTCACGATGGCCGCGCTTCCGCCGCGAATGCCCATGGGGAAGCCGCTCATGACGCTCACGCACCCGATCCCGATGCCGTGCCACGGGGGCAGGTTCTTCCACTTCTCCTGGAACCGGCTCGCGGCGACCACGGCGTCGATGGTCTCGAGGCTCGCCATGGAGGCGATGTAGCTCCGGGTCGGCGTGGTCTCGCCGCCCTTCAGGGCGTTCTTGCGCCGGATCTCCACGGGGTCGAGCCCCAGGGCCTCGGCCGCCAGATCGAGCTGCATGTCGACGTTGCACGCCCAGGCCCGGCCGTGGGTGCGGATCATCCCGCGGATCCCCTTGTTCGTGTACACCCGATAGCCGTTGTATCGGACGTTGGGCACGCGGTAGGTCTGCTCGAAGCAAAGGAACGGCACGCTCGTCGCGATGGGGCCGGTCGAGGAGTAGGCGCCGCCGTCCATGTGCGCCGTCACGTCGACGGCGTGGAGCGTGCCGTCCTTCTTGAAGCCGAAGGTGGTCTCCACGACCATCGAGTGGCCCTGACGGATGGCGATGGAGTTCTCTTCCCGGGTGTAGACGAGCTTCACGGGCCGGCGGGTCTTTCGGGAGAGGAGCGAGGCGATGTACTCCCCGGGAAACATGTCGCTTCGCCCGCCAAAGGCGCCGCCCACCCACACGTGGCGTACCCGCACCTTGGACACCGGGAGCTCGAGCGCGTTCGCGAGCCCCTTGGCCTTGGTGTGGGGGCTCGCGTTGGGCATCCACACCTCCACGGTCCCCTGTCGATCGCAGTGGACCAGGGCGGCGTAGGGCTCGGTCGTAAAGTAGCTCTCCTCCTCCGAGCTCGTCTTCTCCGTGTGGACGTAGTCGCACTCCTTGAGTGCTCCGTCGACGTTGCCCACGTGGATCGGCACGTGGATGTTGACGTTTCGCTTCGACCCCTCGTGGAGCTCGGGCGCTCCCTCCGCCATCGCGGAGAGGGGATCGAAGACGGCCGGCAGGATCTCGTAGTCCACCTCGATCAACGACAGCGCCTGGCGGGCGATCTCCTCGCTGTCGGCCGCGACGGCGGCGATCTCTTCGCCGATGTAGCGCACCTTGTCCCGGGCCAGGAACTCCTGGTCGCGGGTGTAGCGGAAGACCCCCCACTTCACGCCCGAGGCGTCCCGCGCCGTCACCGCGGCCCGCACGCCGGGGAGCCTCTCGGCCTTGGAGGTGTCGACCCGCAGGAGCCGGGCGTGGGGATAGGGGCTCCGCAGCACCGCGGCGTGAAGCATGAAGGGAAGGCTCAAATCCGCGGTGTATCGGGCCTCCCCTGTGGCCTTCAGGCGGGCGTCCCGCCGGGGCAGGCTCCGGCCGATCGAGCCGCTCACGAGGTCACCTCTTCCGTGGGTCCGGGCCCCCCCAGACGATGGGCGGCAGACAGGATCGAGTCGACGATCTTCGTGTACCCCGTGCAGCGGCACGCCTGACCCGAGATCGCCTCCCGTGCCTGGGCGTCGGTGGGGTGCGGCACCTCGTCCAAGAGGGCCTTGGCTGAGAGGATCATTCCCGGCGAGCAGAAGCCGCACTGGATCCCGTGATTCTCCACGAAGGCTTCCTGGATGGGGTGGAGCTCGCCCTCGGCCCGGTCGGGCCACAGGTCGGCGAGGCCCTCGATCGTGAGAATCTCCTGTCCCTGGACCTCGCAGGCCAGCGTCAGACACGAGCGCACGGGCCGGCCGCCGATCAGCACCGTGCAGGTGCCGCAGGCGCCCACGCCGCACCCCTCCTTGGCTCCCGTGAGCCCCAGATCCTCCCGAAGCACCTCGAGCAGCGTTCGGCCGGGGTCGACGGTCAGGGTCCGATCGGAGCCGTTCACGCGAAGCTGAATCGAGCTCATCTCTCGTGCTGCGTCCATGGTCGTCTCCAGCCTCAACGGGGTGCCGAGGCGAGCTGCCAGGCCTTCTCGACGGCTCGCTTCGCGGCCACGCCGGCCACCTGCCGGCGGTAGGCGGGGGGCAGATCACCATTCTTCATGGGTCGCGCCGTGCGGCGGGCCGCGTCCGCGACCGTCTCCAGGAGGTCGGCGCCGAGCGGCCGGCCCCTCACGGCGTCCTCCGCCTCGGCGACGCGCAGCGGGCCCGGACCGACGGCTCCCAGGACCACGCGGGCCAAGCGGCAGGAGCCGTCGGGCGCCGTCTCGACGTAGGCCGCGGCGGACGCGACCGCGAAGTCGAGACCCTTGCGCATCCGGATCTTTTCCCAGCTCGCCCCGGACCTGGGCGGAGGCCGGGGGATCGAAACGGCCGTGACCAGTTCTCCTCGGGCGAGGGCCAGGGGTGTCTTCCCGGTCCCCGTGTAGAGGGCCTCCACGGGTGCGGTGCGCGCTGCCTGGGAGTTCTGGAGGCAAGCGGTCGCGCCCAGGGCGATCAGCACGGGGGGGAGGTCGGCCTGGTGACAGGCGAAGCACCGGTTTCCGCCCGGCGCCACGTGGCACACCTCGCCGCCCGCCTTGAAGCACGCGGGCCGGCTGGAGCGCCAGAACGTCGACTGGTTGTAGTGGAAGCAGCGTGTGTCGAGGCAGAGGTTGCCCCCGAGGGTCGCGCGGCTCCGGATCGGCGGCGCGGCAATCTGGCGAGCCGCGTCTGAGATCACGGACAGGGGGCCCGGGGGGTGCCAGCGCTCGAGGTCCCAGAGGGTGACCCCGGCCCCGAGGGTCCAGCCGCCTTCCTCCTCCCGGAGGTCGGCAAGGGGCAGGTCCCCGAGGGAGAGGAGGCGGAGGAGTCCGCCGCTCCGGGCGCCGTGCCCTTGTTTCAAGGCAACGAGGAGGTCGGTTCCCCCGCCGAGGATGAGCGGCTCCGGGAGGCAGGAGAGGGTGGCGAGGGCCTCGGGAAGGCTCCGGGGCCTGAGCACGGCCACGGGGGGGAGTCGGAGCATCAACGCCTCCAGTGCGCTCCCAGTCGTCCTGCAGGAGCACGTGTGTCCCTTCGTGATGACAAAATAAAACAGCGTCTAGAAGTTCAAAACAGAAGAGCCAAACGCTGTGACTCACGGAGATGCACGCTACCAGACCGAAAATGGCGTGTCAACGCAGGAGAACCGGGGTCACATCGAAATGGAAACGCAGGTGAGGGTGGCGGGAGATTTCCCGTTGACACCTTGAAAGGGAGGCGGCTAGACTCCGCGTGGAGAAAACAAAACGAAGTTATGTTTTTAGTAGAACGATAGAGTCAAAAAAACAAACACGGGTGCCGTCTCTCGGGCCGGCACGACGCAACGAGGGTTCTTCATGAATGCGCTGCGCCGACTGACCTTACTCAGCCTCGAGCAGGCCACCGTGCTCCCCTACCTCACCTATCGTCTGGCCCAGGACGGCGTGCGGGTCATCCGGCTGGAGCACCCCCAAATGGGCGACCCGAACCGCAAGGTCGGGGAACCCTTCGCGCCGGGGGAGAGCGAGATGGGGAGCTACTTCCTCTCCATCAACGCCGGGAAGGAGGCGGTGACCCTCAACCTGAAGAACCCCAAAGGCCAGCAGCTCCTCCAGGACCTGATCGTCCGTCTGAACGTGGACGTGTTCGCCACCAACCAGCTGCCCAAGAACTACGCGTCCCTGGGCATCGAGTACGAGACCCTGCGCGCGGTGAAGCCCGACCTCATCTGGTTGGGGCTCACGGGCTTCGGCCCCGACTCCAACGAGGCTGCCTACGACCCGGTGCTCCAGGCCCGGGGCGGCCTCATGGATCTCACCGGCGAGGCCGGCGGGAGCCCCCAGGTGGCGGGGATCCCGCTGCCGGACATGGGTACGAGCGAGCACGCTTACGGGCTCCTGATGCGGGCACTCTTCGAGCGTTCCGTGACCGGGAAGGGGTCACGCCTCGACCTGGCCATGATGGACTCCACGGTCTCCTGGCTCACCCAGCCCATCACCATGGCCAAGAGCTTCGGCAAGATCATGACCCGGCGAGGGGCGACCCACGAGTTCTTCGCGCCGGTGAGCGTCTACCCTACGAAGGACAGCTACGTGTACGTGGCGCTGGGCAACGACGTGCAGTGGACGCGCCTGCTCTCGATCCCGGGTTTCCAGGGCCTGGACGATCCCGCCTACGCCACCAACGCGGGTCGGATCGCGGACGTGGAGCGCTTGAACGAGCGGATGGCCGAGGCGACGCGCGCCTACGCCACCCAGGAGCTCCTCGACATCTTCCGCCAGGCCGTCATCCCGATCTCGAAGGTCCAGAATGTCCTGGAGGTGTGCGAGGACCCGGCCGTCAAGCCCAAGCTCCTGCGGGCCGCGGATCCGACGACCGGCTTCCGGCTCACCCTGGCACCGCCGCCCTTCATGACCTCGTATCTCACGGAGAACCACCAGACCCTCTCCTTCCCCCCGCGCTTCGGCGAGCACAACGCGGTCATCTACGGGGAGACGCTGGGGCTGGGGGAGGGGGATCTGGCGGCCCTGAAGAGCGAGGGAGTGATCTAGGGACGGGTTGTTGGAGATCGGTTCTGGGTTGTTGCTGCTCATAACCAAGAAAGAAGAACCAATAACCAATAACGAATCACCCACAACGAATAACAGGTACCCGCCATGGACTTTCGCCTGACCGAAGAACAGGAGTTCTTTCGAAGCGCAGTGGCCGACACCGTCGACCGCCTGATCCTGCCCCACGTGGAACGGATCGATCAGACGGACGAGATCCCCCCGGAGCTGTGGAAGGAGTTCACGGGCCTGGGCTACCTGGGGCTGCGTTACCCCGAGGAGCTGGGCGGCATGAACGCTGACCCGATCACCTGCATGCTCTTCTACGAGGAGCTCTCCCGGGGGTCGGTGGGCTTCGCCCAGGCCGTCATCATGAACATGCTGATGGGCACCCACTTCCTGTTCCGCTTCGGGAGCCCGGCCCTGAGGGAGCGGTGCCTCCTGCCGGCGATCCGGGGCGAGAAGATCGCAACGATGTGCTTCACCGAGGATCAGTCGGGCTCGGACCTGGCGGCGACCCGCACCGTGGCCCGGAAGGTCGACGGTGGGTGGCGCCTCACGGGCACCAAGAACTGGATCACGAACGGCCCCTCCTGCGACTTCGCCACCGTGCTGGCCACCACGGACGCCTCCAAGGGCATGAAGGGCCTGAACTTCTTCCTCGTGGAAAAGGGGACGTCGGGCTTCCAGCCCGGCCAGCAACTCCACAAGCTGGGTGCCCGGGGGCCCGCGTGCGGCGAGCTCGTCCTGGACGATGCCTTTGTGCCCGAGGAGAACCTCCTGGGGGCGGAGGAGGGCAAGGGTGTCGCGTACCTCGGCGAGATCCTGAACGAGGTGCGGTGCATGACGGGCGCCATGGCGCTCGGGATGGCGCGCACGGCCTTCGCCGACGGCCTGGAGTACACCCGCAAGCGTCAGGCCTTCGGCAAGGCCATTGGGGAGTACCAGCTGATCCGGGCGAAGATCGCCGACATGGCCACCGACATGGAGGCCGCCCGCCTCATGGTCTATTGGGTCGCCTGGATGATCGGCGAGGGCCTGAACCCCAGGAGGGAGGCGGCCATGGCCAAAATGTACGCCACCGAGATGTGCCTGAAGGTCGTGGACGAGGTGACGCGGATCTACGGCGCCAACGGCTTCGCCTCGGAGTACGGCCCCCAGCGGTACTTCCGGGACGCCCGGTTCCTCCTGTACGGGGGCGGGACCCACGAGATCATCAAGGACTTCGTGGGCCGGGAGATCATACGAGAACGCTAGGCGGCTAGGCGGTTAGGCGGCTAGGACGCTGGGAGGTGCCCATGAAGATCGCAGTTCTCGTCAAGGAGGTCCCCGACCTCGAGGCCCTGGTGAAGGTGGCCGAGGGCGGCGCGTCGGTGGAGGTGGAAAAGAAGCGCTGCCTGAACTTCTTCGACGAGATCGCCGTGGAAGCGGCGCTTCGGGTGAAGCAGGCGGCCGGCGGAACCGTGTACGCCGTCTCGGCCGGCGCGGGTACCGGCCTCGAGGCGGTGCGCCGGGCCCTGGCCATGGGCGCCGACACCGCCTTCCTGGTGGACGACCCGGGCCTGCAGGGCGCGGACTCCCTGACGGTGGCTCGCGCGCTGGCGGCCGTCTGCCGGCGCGAGGGCTTCGACCTCGTGCTCGCCGGCCGGCAGGCCACGGACGACGAGGCCGGACTCGTGGGGCCCATGGTGGCCGAGTTGCTCGGTATCCCGTGCGTCGTCGGCGTCACCGCCTTGGAACTGGAGGGCGGCGCGACCCGCGTTTCCCGGGAGACGGACCGGGGGACCGAGACCCTTCGGGCGCCCCTCCCGGCGCTTCTGACCGCGGAGAAGGGGCTCTGCGAGCCTCGAGTCCCCCAGGTGACGGGGCTCATGAAGGCGATGAAGGCCCAGGTGCCCAAGGCGACCCTCGCGGAGCTGGGCGTGGAGGCGGCGCCGGCGCCCGTCGTGGCAGGGTACCGAGGGCCTGCCCGGCGGCCCCCGGTCCAGATGATCGAGGGCGAGCCCGCGGTAGCGGCCGCTCGGCTCGTCGAATTGCTCCGAGCGGAGGCCAAAGTCTTGTAGAGCGAGTTCCCAGTTCCGCGTTGAAAGACCGGGAGTTTGGAACGTGGAACTCGGAACCTGGAACTTGGAACGAGGTTCTCATGTCGATCTTCGTGATCTGCGAAGCACAGGGTAACGGGTACCGATCCTCGAGCCTGGAGCTTCTGTCACAGGCGCGAAGGCTCTCGGCCGGGGCGTCGGTCGTCGCCGTGGTGTTGGGCGACGAGGCCACCTCCGCGTCGGTGCTCCAGGGCGCGGCGCACCGGGTGATGGCCGTCGAGGGCGCGAAGGTCGGGCCCTACAGCGCTGACGCGTGGACCGAGGCCCTGGCGGGGCTTCTCTTGAACGAGACGCCGCGACTGGTCCTCTTCGGCGAGGGGACGCGGGCCCGAGACCTCCTGCCGCGGCTCGCGGCCCGCCTGGGTGCAGCCGCGTTCACCAACGCGCTCGCGCTCGAGCTGGACGGGCCGTCGCTGGTGCTCACCCGGCCGGCTTACGGCGGCAAGGCGTACGTGGCGATCCGGTGCGGCGACCGGCTGTGCCTTGCGGCTTTCCGGCCCAACAGCTTCGACGCGGGCGCGGCTCCAGTGGCGGAGACCGCCTTCGAGACCGTCCAGGTCTCGGTGGCCGGGAGCCGGGTGGACCTCGTGGAGCAGAGGCCGCGGGAGTCGACGCGCGTGGACTTGGTGGAGGCCCAGCGGGTCGTGGCCGGCGGGCGCGGGCTCAAGGTGCCGGAGAACCTGCGGCTGCTCGAGGACCTGGCGGATGCGCTGGGCGGCGCGGTGGGCGTCTCCCGCGCCGTCGTGGACGCCGGCTGGGCCGACCACGCGATCCAGGTGGGCAAGTCGGGCAAGACCATCTCTCCCTCCCTCTACTTCGCCGTGGGCGTCTCGGGCGCCGTGCACCACACCATGGGCATGGACACGGCCAAGGTCGTCGTGGCGATCAACACCGACCCCAAGGCCCCGATCTTCCAGTACGCCGACTACGGGATCGTGGGCGACGCCCTGCAGGTGTTGCCGGCCCTGACCGCGGCGATCACGAGGGTGGTTGGATGAAGATGGACGCGGTCGTCGTCGGGGCCGGTCTGGCGGGCCTGGCGGCGGCCGAGACGCTGGCCGACGCCGGGCTCGAGGTGGTCGTACTGGAGCGGGGTGACGGCCCCGGCTCGAAGAACGTCACGGGTGGCCGCCTCTACGTGGACCCGGTGCGGGACCTCTTCCCGGAGTGGTGGGCCGAGGCGCCCCTGGAGCGCCCGGTGACGCACGAGGCGTGGACGCTTCTGGACGAGGGGAAGAGTCTTCGGGTCGACTTCCAGGACGAGGGCCTCGGCGGCGCGCTGCCCCAGAGCTACACGGTTCTCAGAGGACGATTCGACGCGTGGCTCGGCGAGCGGGTGACGGGCAAAGGCGCTCTTGTCATCCCGCAGAAGCCCGTGGCCGAGCTCCTCTGGGAAGGGGGGGCGGTAGCGGGAGTCCGCGTGGACGGGGAGGAGATCCCGGCCCACGCCGTCATCGCCTGCGACGGCGTGCTCTCGTTCGTGGGGAAGGCCGCAGGGGTGACGGACCGCCCGGCGCCCAGGGCCGTGGCCGTAGGGGTGAAGGAGATCCTCGGGCTGCCCCCGGGCACGATCGAGGACCGCTTCCAGCTCGAGCCGGGAGAGGGCGCGGCCGAGCTCTTCGTGGGCAGCGTGACCCGGGGGCTCCTGGGGGGCGGGTTCTGCTACACGAACCGCGAATCCCTATCGCTCGGGCTCGTCGTTGGCGTGGGGGATCTGGTGGAGAAGGGGTGCGGGGAGAAGGTCCCCGAGCTCTTCGAGGCGTTCAAAGATCACCCGCGGGTCCGGGCGCTCGCCCGGGGCGGCGAGCTCCTGGAGTACTCGGCCCACCTGATCCCCGAGGGGGGGCTCGACGCCGTGCCCCGGCTCGTGCAGAACGGTCTTCTGCTGGCCGGCGACGCCGCGGGCCTCGCGCTCAACATGGGCTACACGGTGCGGGGCATGGAGTTCGCGCTTGCAAGCGGGCGCCTGGCCGCCCAGGCGGTGCTCGAGGCCCGCGAGAAGGGCGACTACTCGGCGGCCGGCCTCGGCTCCTACCCGCAACGGCTCAAGGAGAGCTTCGTCTGGCGCTACCTGGAGGCGTTCCGGGAGATGCCCCGGCTCCTGGAGAACCCGGCCCTCTTCACCCGCTACCCCGCCGAGGTGTGCCGGCTCGTCCAGAGTCTCGTGCGGCTCGAGCGGGAGAAGCCCGGGAAGATTTCGGGAAAGGTCTGGGAGTTCCTGCGGAAGAACGTGCTCAACTGGCGGGACCTGAAGATGCTCAACCAGCTGCGAAAGCTGTAGGGCTGCCTGGAGAGGTCGGACCGGTCGGACGAGTCGGACGGGTCCGACCGGTTGAAAAGAGGACGCCGTCATGGACGTCGCTGCGAAGCTCACGAAGAATGCGATCAAGGCCGACGCCGAGAGCCACATCGCCATCGACGCCGAGGTCTGCCGGGCGAAGTGCACGGAGCGGCACTGCGAGCGCGTCTGCCCGGCGGCTCTCTACGAGTGGAACGCCGAGGCCCAGCGGATGGTGGTGGAGCACGCGGGGTGCCTGGAGTGCGGCACCTGTCTCGTGGCCTGCCGCCACGACGCCCTCTCGTGGAAGTACCCGAAAGGCGGGTACGGGGTGCAGTACCGGTACGGGTAACGACGCTGGACAGCGAGGCGGCCAGGCAGCTCGGCCGAATGAATCATGGTTCAAGCGGCCCAGCCGCCGAGCCGCCCAGCCACAAGAGGAGTTCCTGTGAGCAAGCGGATCAAGGTCCTCGTCGCGAAGCCCGGTCTCGACGGGCACGATCGCGGGGCCAAGGTAGTGGCCCACGCCCTCAGAGAGGCAGGGATGGAGGTCATCTACACGGGACTCCATCAGAGCATCGAGGCGATCGTCGCGGCGGCCGTCCAGGAGGATGTGGACCTCATCGGCCTGTCGATCATGACCGGGGGGCATCTCCCGATCTGCCGCAAGCTCATGACGATCCTCCGGGAGAAGGGCGCCGGCGACAAGCTGGTCTTCGTCGGGGGCGTGATCCCCAGCCGGGACTTTGACGCGCTCCGGGCCCTGGGGGTCAAGGGGATCTTTCCCGGCGGCACTCCCCTCCAGGAGACCATCGAGTTCATCCGCGCGAACGTCGCATAGGAGACGGGAATGGACGTCGCACGCTACATCAAGGACGAGAAGGACCAGATCCAGGACGTCATCCTGTCGTCCGGGATCCATGTGAAGGCGAAGTATGGGCCCGAGGACCTGGAGGCCATCGGCTTCGACCACGCAAAGGACGTCGGGGAGCCCGGCGAGTACCCCTTCACCCGCAACATCTTCGCCGAGGGATACCGCTCGCGCGAGTGGACGACCCGCCAGTACACGGGCTTCGGCACCCCGCGGGAGAGCAACGAGCGGTTCAAGCTCATGATCGCCCACGGGCAGACGGGCCTGAACGTCGCCTTCGACCTCCCGACGCAGATGGGGTACGACTCGGACCACCCCATGGCCGAGGGCGAGGTGGGGCGTGTGGGCATGGCGGTCGACAGCCTGCGGGACTTCGAGATCGCCTTCGCCGGCGTCGACCTCCACACCGTGGGCGCGGGCCTCACGATCAACGCGGTGGCGTCCATCATGCTCGCCATGTACCAGGCCGTCGGCGAGAAGCTCGGCTTCGACCGCACGAAGATCTCGGCCACGCCCCAAAACGACATCTTGAAAGAGGTCATCGGTCGCGGCGCCTGGATCTACGCGCTCGATCCGGCGGTGAAGCTCATCGGCGACACCATCGAGTACGCGATCACCGCGATGCCGAAGACCAACCCGGTGAGCATCTGCGGGTACCACATCCGGGAGTCCGGCGCCACGCCGGCCCAGGAGATGGCCTACGCGTTCGGCATCGCCAACGCCTACATCGACGAGGTGGTCCGCCGGGGCTACCACCCCGAGCAGTTCGTCGGCCGCTTCAGCTTCAACCTGAACATCTTCGGCAACCTCTGGGAGCAGGTGGCGAAGTTTCGGGCGGGCCGCAAGGTCTGGGCCTGGAACCTCAGGGAGAAATACGGGGTCCAAAATCCCCGAAACCTCTGGCTGCGCGGGCTCTTCGCCGGCGGCGGCTCGGGGCTCACCAAGGCCGAGCCCGAGAACAACATCATGCGGGGCGCCTACTACGCGCTGGCCGCGGCCCTCTCCGGCGCCCAGACCACGGCGCTGTGCTCCTTCGACGAGGCGTTCACGATCCCCACGCCGCGCTCCGCGCTACTCTCGCTGCGCACCTGCCAGCTCCTCATGGAGGAGGTCGGGATGCGCGACACGGTTGATCCGCTCGCCGGCTCCTACTTCATCGAGACGCTGACGAAGGAGATGGAGGGGAAGATCCGCGAGGAGATGGAGGACATCGAGCGGCGCGGCGGCATGCTCCAGTGCGTGAAGGACGGGTACGTCCAGCGCAAGGTGTCGCGGCAGGCGTTCGAGTTCGAATCGGCGCTCCAGCGGGGCGAGCTCATCAAGGTGGGCGTGAACAAGTACGTGACCGAGGCGGAGCACGAGGTGGAACTCCACGAGTACAACGAGGCCTGGGCCGAGGAGAAGATCCGAGACCTCCAGGAGCTCCGGCGGACCCGGGACTCCAAGGCGTCGGCCGCCAGCCTGAAGGCCCTGGAACAGGGGGCGCGGGAAGGCAAGAACGTCATGCCGTTCCTCGTCGACTGCTGTCGCGCCTACGCCACCGTGGGCGAGATGTCGGACGTGTTCCGGGGTGTCTTCGGGGAGTTCAAGGAGCCGAGCATTTTCTAGCATTCAGCGATCAGCGTTCAGCTTTCAGCCAGATCGAGACGGATTCTTGGCTGATCGCTGACAGCTGACAGCCGTGAGGGTTGCCATGTCCTACAAGATCGGCATCGACGTGGGGGGGACATTCACTGACTTCCTCCTCACGCAGGACGATGGGACGAGCCACATCTACAAGGTGCTCTCGACCCCGAAAGACCCTTCCATTGCTACGATCCAAGGCATGGAGGAGATGGCCACGGACCGGGGGCTCTCGACCGAGCAGTTTCTGAAGAACGTGACCACGATCGTCCACGGCACCACGGTCACCACGAACGCGACGCTCACCTACCGCGGCGCCAAGACCGGGCTCCTGACGACTCGGGGCGTGCGCGACGCCCTGGAGATGCGCCGCGGCATCCGGGAAGAGCAGTACAACAACCGCTACCCGAACGCCCAGCCGGTCGTCGAGCGCTACCTGCGGTTCCCCGTCGTCGAGCGGCTCGACTACGCGGGACGCGAGATCACGCCGGTCGACGAGGCCTCGGTCCGAGACGGGCTCGAGCTCTTTCGCACCGAGGGCGTGGAGGCGATCGCCGTCTGCTTCATGAACTCGTTTGCCAACCCGGCCCACGAGGAGCGCGTGGCGGCGATGGTCCGCGCTGCCCTGCCCGAAACGTTCGTCTCGGTCTCCACGGAGGTCGTTCCGGCCATCCGGTTCTACGACCGGGTGTCCACCACGGCCTTGAACGCCTACGTGGGCCCGGTGCTGCGGCGCTACCTCAGAAACCTGGTCCGCAAGCTCCAGGAGCTGCGCTACGGGAACCTGCTCTTGATCATGGCCTCCAACGGCGGCGTCATCTCGCCGGAGTTCGCCGAGGCCCGACCCGCCATGACGCTCCTCTCGGGCCCGGCCGGGGGGCCCGTGGCCGGCCTCGCCTTCTCCGAGGGCCAGGGCTACCGGGACTGCATCACCTGCGACATGGGCGGCACGAGCTTCGACGTGGCGCTCGTGAAGGACGGGAAGCCCCTCACCACCACGGAGGGCGACATCAGCCGGCTTCGCATCAGCCTGCCCATGCTCAACGTGGTGACGATCGGCGCCGGCGGCGGCTCCATCGGGTGGATCGACGAGGGGGGGCTCCTGCGCATGGGCCCCCAGAGCGCGGGCGCCGACCCGGGCCCGGCGTGCTACGGCCGGGGAGGGGTGCTGCCCACGTGCTCCGACGCGGACCTCGTGCTCGGCTACCTGAACGCCGACTACTTCGCCGGCGGGAAGATCCCGCTGGACCTCGCGGCGGCCACGGCGGCGATCGCCGAGAAGGTGGGCAGGCCCCTCGGGTTCGACGCGACCCAGGCCGCGGCCGGCATGTACGACGTCATCAACGTCTCCATGGCCGCGGCGGCCCGCGAGATCGCCGTAAAGAACGGGTACGACCCTCGCGACTTCCCCCTGATCACCGCCGGGGGGGCCGGCCCGAACCACGCGTGCCGCATCGCGCTGGAGCTCGGCATCCCGGTCATCCTCATCCCCCGGGAGTCGTCGATCTTCTGCGCCGCGGGGATGCTCCGCTCGGACCTCCAGCACGACTTCGTCAAGACGTACCCGGCGCGGCTGGACCAGCTGGACTTCGGGCGCTTGCGCGAGCTCTATGGCGACATGCGCGACGAGGCCGTAAGGATCCTCGCCTCGGAGGGGATCCCCGAGGGCCGCGTCTCCTACCGGCTCACCCTGG
The DNA here is from genome assembly GCA_016214985.1 of Deltaproteobacteria bacterium. Classification (GTDB taxonomy): domain Bacteria; phylum Desulfobacterota; class Deferrisomatia; order Deferrisomatales; family JACRMM01; genus JACRMM01. The sequence goes on from JACRMM010000037.1 coordinate 17,240, forward strand.
ATCTGCGATACGTGCGCCAGTACCACGAGGTGGGCGTCGAGATCACCTGGGAGGACGTGGAGGCCGGAGACGCGGCTGCCCTCGCGGGCAAGTTCCACCCCCAGCACGACGCGCTGTACGGGTACTCCCTGGAGGACAAGGGGACGCCGGTGGAGCTCCTGAACATGCGGCTCACGGCCGTGGGCGAGACCGAGAAGCCGAGCCTCTCCCCGGAAGGCTACGCGGGCGAGGACCCCGCGCCGGCCTGGAAGGCGAGAAGAAGCGTCTACCTGCCGGGGCCGAAGCTCTTTGAGGAGGTGGACGTCTACGACGGCATGAAGCTCCGGTTCGGCAACCGCCTCGCCGGCCCCTGCATCATCGAGCAGGTGAACACCTCCACCTTCGTGACGCCCGAGTTCAAGGTCATCGTGGATCGGTTGGGAACTTACACCCTCTATGTCCCCGAGCGGGAGGAAGAGGTCTTGGGTCGGGTGTTGGAGTAGAAACCCGGTCTGACGGGTCTGACGGGTCTGACGAGTCCGACCGGTCAGACCGCTCTTTGGAGAGTGAACAATGGCTCAGATCACCATCGACAAGGTCCTGGTCTCCATCCTCCAGCGGCGCCTGAAGAGCATCACGGAGGAGATGAGCATCGCGATGACCCGGACCACCCGGTCCCCGATCCTCTGCGAGGCCAAGGACTTCGTGACCGGGCTCTACGACGCCCGGGGCAACATGCTGGAGCAGACGGAGAACCTGCCGATCCTCGCCTTCAGCCTGGCGCCGGTGTGCAAGTACCTTCTGGAGTACTACGGCGACGACCTCTACCCCGGCGACGTCATCTTCCACAACGACGTCTTCAGCATGGGCAACCAGAACAACGACGTCGCGGTCTTCAAGCCTATCTTCCACGAGGGCGTGCTCGCGGCGTGGGCGGCCTGCAAGGGCCACCAGGCCGACATCGGCGGGGCGGTGCAGGGGGGCTACAACCCCCAGGCCACCGAGGTCTGGCAGGAGGCGCTCCGTATCCCGCCGATCAAGGTCTACGAGAAGGGCAAGCTCCGCAAAGATGTCTGGGAGCTCCTCTTCGCCAACATCCGCCTCGACATCGTCGAGGAGGACATGCGGGCCGAGATCGGCTCCTGCGTGGTGGGCGAGCGGGGCGTGCTGCGAATCCTCGAGCGGTACGGCCGCGACGTCTTCGAGGCTCACAAGGAGTACCTCTTCGACGCCACCGAGAAGATGATGCGCCAGGAGATCCGCTCGATCCCGGACGGCGTCTACCGGGGCGAGGCCAAGGCGTACTACGACGGGAAGAACCAGGGGTCGGTGTACACGATCCGGGTGGCCATCACGGTGGAGGACGGGCAGATCCACTTCGACTACACCGGCACCGACGCCCAGACCCCGGGGTTCGTCAACGGCACCTTCACCTCGAGCGCGTCGGCCACCATCCTCACGTTTCTGCAGATGGTGAACCCCTACATGCCCCACAACGAGGGCATGGTGCGGCCGCTCACGATCACGATCCCCACGGGCACGCTCCTCAACGCCGCCTACCCGGCGGCCACGACCTACGGCAACCACCTCTGCCCCAACAACGCCGACGCCATCATGCGGGCGCTGGCGCCGGTGATCCCCGAGCGGGTGACCGCCGAGTGGGGTGAGCTCCTGTGCAGCCTCACCACCGGCAAGGACCCGCGAAAAGGCGGCGATCCCTTCGTCGACATCGGTTTCATGGGCCTGAAGGGCGGCTCGGGAGCGATTCAGGGTTGCGACGGCTACGACCACATCGGCATGATCGACGCCTCGGGCGGGGTCCTGGATCAGGACTACGAGATCTTCGAGCAGCAGACGCCCCACCTCTTGACCCGGCACGAGTACTGGTGCGACTCGGCAGGCGCGGGGCAGTGGCGGGGTGGCCTCGGCGTGGAGACCGAGTTCACGATCGGGGGCGAGGCCGTGAAGCTCGTCACCTTCGGCGACGGCGATGTGGAGCCGGCCCGGGGGGCGCTGGGCGGCAGGGAAGGCACCTTGAACGTCATCCGCTTGCGCTACCCGGACGGGCGCGACTACCTCTGCACGACCAAGGACCTCGTCACCGACGTGCCTGCGGGCACGCGCTACTTCCAGCAGGCCGGCGGCGGCGGGGGCTGGGGCGATCCCAGGAAGCGCCCGGCGGAGAAGGTGCTCCGCGACGTGCGAAACGGCACGGTGTCGGTCGAGCGGGCGGCGAGCGACTATGGGGTGGCGATCGACCCCGCCACCTGGACGGTGGACGAGGCGGAGACGGCGCGGCGTCGCCGGCCATGAGCACACCGAAGGCCGCCGCGCCTTTGCGCGCGGCGGCAAAGACGACACCGGCAGCCGTGCGCAAGGTCGCGGCCGCCAGGACGGTCAAGACGGCCCGGGCGGTGCTCGGAGAGGTAAGCGACGAGCTTCGACGCACGCAGCTGGCCGGGCTCCAGTGGACCGTGCGCCACGCGTACGAGGGGAGCACGTTCTGGCAGGCGCGGCTCGACAAGGCCAAGGTGGCACCGGAGTCCATCCGGAGTCTCGACGACCTCCAGCGGCTCCCGGTCACCTCCGCCTCGGACCTGGCAGAGGGGTATCCCCTGCCCCTCGTGGCCGTGCCCGTGGAGGACATCGTCCGCGTCCACTCCACCTCGGGGACGACGGGGCGGCGAAAGATCCTCGGGTACACGCGTCAGGACCTGGCCGACTGGACGGAGTACTTCGCCCGCTGCCTCCGGATGGCCGAGGTGGGACGGGGTGACCGGGTCCACATCGCGGCCGGCTTCGGGCTGTGGACGGCCGGCGCGGGGTTCCAGGCCGCCTGCGAGGCCGTGGGGGCCATGGCGATCCCCGTGGGGCCGGGCAACATGGACCTCCAGTGCCAGTTCCTGACGGACCTCCGGCCCACGGTCGTCTGCGGCACCGCCAGCGGCGTGCTGCTCCTGGCCGAGGAAGTGGGGCGGCGAAATCTGCGGGAGCAACTCGCGGTGCGCACCGTGATTCAGGGGGGCGAGCGCTGCAGCGACGCGATGCGGCGCCGGATCCGGGAGCTCCTGGGCGCGGGGCACGTCCACGACCTCGCGGGCCTGACCGAGCTCTACGGCCCGGGCACGGGCATCGAGTGCCGCGCCCACGCGGGGATCCACTACTGGGCGGACGCGTACATCCTGGAGCTCCTGGACCCGAACACCCTGCGTCCGGTCCGCGACGGGGAGATCGGCGAGATGGTGGTGACGACGCTTCGCAAGGAGGCCGTGCCTCTGATCCGGTATCGAACCCGAGACCTCACCCGGCTCGTCCCGGGCGCGTGCGCCTGCGGGTCGACGTTCCCGAGGCACGACCGCCTGGTCGGCCGCGACGACGACATGTTCATGTTCCGGGCGGTGAGCATCTATCCGGGGCAGCTCGAGGCGATCCTCTCCGGGGTGGAGGGGGTGTCGAGCGAGTACGACGTGACCCTCGAGCGCAAGTTCGGGAAGGATACCATGACCGTCCGGGTGGAGCGGAGCCCCGCCGGAGATCCTCGCACGGACGAGAAGACCGAGGCCGAGATCGAGCATGGGATCAAGAGCCGCATCCTCGTCTCGGCCGAGGTCTCGGTGGTGGACTTCGGGACGCTGCCCCGCTCCCGGGACACCGCGCGACGGGTCTTCGACAAGAGGTAGGAGGGGGGGGCTCCTCTCCGGCTGCGCAGGATCGCCAGAGGTCCGAGACTCGGTGAACGGCTCTCGAGGGGCCCGACGTCGGTGCGACCTCCCCGACCGCGCCGTCAAAGCCGCCTGCGCCGCTCTCCGAGGAGCCCGCCCGCCCCCGGTTTGGGGCGGTGAAGATCCGAGGAGCCCCCCGGCCCACCGGACGCGCCGCGCGGACGACAAACGACCAAAACGGCCAACGCCAGAGGTCTCGCCATGCAACCGACGTTCATGCCTGCCGTGACGACCGAAGAGGAGCTCCGCCGCCTCCAGCTGGCGGGGCTCCAGTGGACCGTGAAGCACACCTACGAAGGGAGCCCCTTCTACCGGAGTCGGTTCGACGAGGCGGAGGTCACGCCGGCGGACATTCGCTCGCTCGATGACCTTCGGCGCCTGCCCTTCACGACGGCGACCGACCTGCGCGACGGGTACCCCTTCCCGCTTCGCAGCGTGCCCTTCCAGGATCTGGTCCGGATCCACTCCTCCTCGGGTACCACGGGGGTTCGGAAGATCCTCTGCTACACCCGCAAGGACGTGGAGGACTGGACCCACTTCTTCGCCCGGTGCTACGAGATGGCGGGGGTCGGGCCGGAGGACCGGGTGCAGATCTGCGTGGGGTACGGCCTGTGGACCGCCGGGTTGAGCTTCCAGGCCGGGTGCGAGGCCGTGGGCGCCATGGCCATCCCCGCGGGCCCGGGCAACATCGACCTCCAGTGCCAGATGCTGGTGGACCTGGAGACCACGGTCCTGTGCTGCACGGCCAGCATGGCCCTGCTCCTGGCCGAGGAGGTGGGCCGCCGCGGCATCGGCGCCCAGGTCAAGGTCCGCACCGTGATCCTGGGCTCGGAGCCGTGCGGCACGGCCATGCGCCGCCGGATCCTGGAGCTCCTTGGGGCCGACCACCTCTACGACATCACCGGCATGACCGAGCTCTACGGCCCGGGCGCGGGGATCGACTGCATCCACCACGACGGGATCCACTACTGGGCCGACTACTACCTCCTGGAGATCCTCTCGCCGGAGACCCTGGAGCCCGTGTCGGAGGGCGAGGTCGGAGAGATGGTGGTGACGACGCTGCGCAAGGAGGGCTCGCCGCTCGTCCGGTACCGGACCCGCGACCTGACCCGGGCCCTGCCGGGCCGCTGCGCCTGCGGCTCGGTGCTGCCCCGGCACGACCGGATCCTCGGCCGAAGCGACGACATGTTCATCTTTCGGGCCGTCAACATCTACCCGAGCCAGATCGAAGCGATCCTCTCGCACGTGCCCGGCGTGTCGAGCGAGTACAACGTCGTCCTGGAGAGCGAGGGGGGGGGCCGCGATCGGATGGTCGTCCGGGTGGAGCGAGCCGACGGCGGCGCCCCCGCGGGGGACCCGGCCCTGGCGGCCGAGATCTCCAGCCGGATCAAGGCGCAGATCTTCGTCACAGTCGACGTGGAGGTCGTGGACTACGGGGCCCTCGCCCGATCGGAGCGCAAGTCGAAACGGCTGTTCGACAACCGGTGACCCACTCCTCACAGGGGATAGAGGGAGACATGGCGCAGCTGGACTACTACCGACCGAAGACCCTGGAGGAGGCCCTGGCCTTGCTCGACGAGGGCCGGGAGCAGGCGGTGCCGGTGGCCGGGGCCACCGACGTTTGGGTGAACCTGCGCGCGAAGAAGATCGTTCCCCGGGCCCTGGTGTCGCTGCGGGCCGTGGCCGGGCTCGCGGGTCTGCGGCAGGACGGAGCGAGCCTCTCGCTGGGAGCCACGACGCCCCACTGGGTCGTCGAGGACTCGGCGTGGATGGCCGAGCACCTCCCGGCGCTCCACCGGGCCTGCTCCGCCGTGGGGTCCCGGCAGGTGCGAAACGTAGGCACTGTCGGAGGAAATCTCTGCAACGCCGCGCCCTCGGCCGACTCGGCCGTGCCGCTGCTCCTCTACGACGCCCGGTGCGTGCTCCGAAGCTCGTTGGGAGCGCGGGAGGTGGCGGTGGCCGACTTCTTCCTGGCCCCCGGCAAGAACGCGCTCCGGCCGGGAGAGCTCCTGACCGAGATTCGCGTTCCCCTGCCCGCGCCCAGGACCTTTGCGGGGTACTGGAAGCACACGCGGCGGAAGGCCATGGAGCTGCCGCTGCTCGGGGTGGGCGCGCTGGTGACCCTCGCGGCCGACGGCGACACCGTGGTCGGCGCCCGGATCGCCCTGGGTGTCGCCGGACCGGTGCCCCTTCGGATCGCCAAGGCAGAGGCTGTCCTCGAGGGCCGCAAGCTCACCGTCGAGGCCGTCCGGGAGGCGGCCGAGATCGCCGCCCAGGAGGCACAGGTCCGCGACTCCTGGCGGGGCAAGGCGTGGTACCGACGAGAGATGATCCGGGTGCTGATTCCCCGGGTGTTGACGGAAGCGGGAGCGTTGAATGGCTAGGAGGCCAGGACGCTGGGACGCTAGGACGCTAGGACGCTAAGGCGTTGGGGCGCTCTCGGTTTTTTTAGCATCCTGGCTTCCCAGCATTCCAGCCTCCCAGCCTATTGGAGGAACCCATGGAAGCGATCGTACACTTCACGGTCAACGGAGACGCGGTCTCGGTGCGGGCCCAGGCGTCGTGGAGCCTGCTCCGGGTGCTTCGCGAGGGGCTTCGGCTCACCGGGGCCAAGGAGGGGTGCGGGGTCGGCGAATGCGGAGCCTGCACCGTGCTGGTGGACGGCGTGGCCGTGAACTCCTGCCTGTACCCGGCCCTGGAGGTCGAGGGCAAGAGCGTGACGACCATTGAGGGCGTGGCCGCGGCCGACGGCACCCTCCACCCGATCCAGCGGGCCTTCGTCGAGAAAGGCGCGGTCCAGTGCGGCTACTGCACGCCGGGCATGGTCCTCTCCGCCAAGGCGCTCCTGGACAAGGTGGGGCGGCCCACCGAGGACCAGATCCGAACCGCCCTGGCCGGCAACCTCTGCCGGTGCACCGGGTACACCCAGATCCTGGAGGCCGTCCGCTCCGCCGCGGAGGAGATGAGTCCATGAGCGAGCTCGCGGTGGTGGGAAAGGGCGTTCCCAAGTTCGACGCGGCGGAGAAGGTGACCGGCCGGTCCGTGTACATCCACGACCTGGAGCTCCCCGGGATGCTCTGGGGCAAGATCCTCTACTCCGAGCGGGCGAACGCGCGCCTCGTCCGCATCGACACCTCCGAGGCCGAGCGGGTGCCCGGGGTCCGGGCGGTCCTCACGGCCTACAACACGCCGGAGGTACGCTTCGGATTCCTCAAGGACAACACGGCCCTGAAGAAGGATCGCGTGCGCCAGTACCGCGACGAGATCGCCGCCGTCGCCGCCACCTCGCTCGAGGCCGCGGAGGAGGCTCTGGCCCGGATCGTGGTCGAGTACCAGGACCTGCCGGCGCTGTTCTCCGCCGACGAGGCCCTGGCCGAGGGAGCGCCGCTCCTCCACGAGGCCGACGCCAAGGGCAAGCCTCTCACGGACAACCGCCTGCGGCTGCCCTGGAAGATCGAGGGCGGCGACCTCGCCCAGGGAGAGGCCGCGTCGGCCTTCACGGCCGAAGGGGAGTACGAGGTGGGCTGGGTCACGCACTGCTGCCTGGGGACCTCCGGCTGCGTGGCGGCCTTCGACACGACCGGGGCGCTCACCATGTACTCGAGCACCCAGATCCCGAGCCTCGCGAAGACCGACTTCCTCGAGGGGATGAAGCAGATGGGCCTCAAGGGCCGCGTTCGGGTCGTGAACGTGGCCGTGGGCGGCGGCTTCGGCTCCAAGCTCGACACCTACGCCTTCGAGTACATCGCGATCCTGCTGGCCGACCGGACGAAGAGACCCGTGAAGATCCTCTTCGACCGCGAGGAGGAGTTTGTCGCCACCTCGCCGCGCCAGCCCGCGAAGATCAGGATCCGGCAGGGGTGCGACGCCGAGGGGCGGCTCACGTTCCGCGACATCTCCATGGTGCTGGACAACGGGGCGTACACCTCCTGGGGTGCCACTACGCCGACTGTCATGATGATGCCCTCCACGAGCCTCTACCGCGTGCCCAACGTCCGGTTCCAGGCCACCTGCGTCTACACCAACAACACCTATTGCCAGGCCATGCGGGGGTACGGTACGCCCCAGGTGACCTTCGCCATCGAGTCGAACCTCGACGAGCTGGCCGAGGCGGCGGGCCTCGACGGCTACGAGATGCGGCTCCGAAACGCCAACCGGCAGGGCGACGTGACGCCACAGGGGCTCCGGCTCGACAGCTGCGGGCACACCCAGTGTCTGGAGGAAGTGGGGAGTCGCCTGGGGCTGAAGGGCCGGGTCAAGCCCTCCCGGAGCCAGGGCGCGAAGGCGCGGGGCGTGGGGCTCGCGTGCCTCCTGCACAGCGGCGGCGGCGCCAAGATCTACAAGTCCGACGGCTGCGGGACGCTCCTCAAGATCGACGACGAGGGCCGGGTAGACGTCTTCAGCGGGTCCATGGACATCGGCCAGGGGCTCGACACGGTGCTGCGCCAGATCGTGGCGGAGGCGCTCGGGATTCCGGTTGCGAACGTCAACGTCGTCCTCGGCGACACCGACGTCTGCCCCTGGGACGTGGGGGTCCACGCGTCGCGCTCCACGTTCGTCGCGGGGAATTCGGCGCTCGGCGCGGCTCGGATCGTCCGGGACCAGATTCTCTCCTTTGCCGAGCAGGTGCTCGAGGCGCCCAAGGAGATCCTCGACCTGCAAGGGGGGATGCTGGTCTGCAAGGAGGACGCCTCGAAGAACACGCCCCTCGGGAAGCTCCTGCGCAAGGCCCACTTCGCCGCCCAGGGCAACACCATGTTCATGGCGGCGCACTTCTACGAGCCCGAGAGCGAGCTCCTCTCGGGCGACTTCAAGGGCAACTTCTCCTGCGCCTACGTCTGGGGCTGCCACGGGATCGAGGTGGAGGTGGACACCGAGACCGGCAAGATCGAGGTGCTGCGCTACGTGGCGGCCCACGACGTGGGCAAGGCCATCAACCCGTTGCTCCTGAAGGGGCAGATCTACGGTGCCGGGCTCATGGGCATCGGCTACGCCCTCTCCGAGGAGATGGTGTACGAAGAGGGCCGGCTCCGAAATGCCAACTTCCGAGACTACAAGATCCTGACGGCGCGCGACGCGGTGGCCGTAGAGCCGGTGATCGTCGAGACCGACAACCCCTCGGGGCCGTATGGCGCGAAGGGAATCGGCGAGCCGGGCCTCGTGCCCACGGCTCCGGCCATTGCGAACGCCATCTACGACGCCGTGGGCATCCGCCTGCGAAGACTCCCCATGAAGCCCGAAGACGTGTTACAAGCGCTCCGGGAAAAGGACGCCCGCCAGACCTCTGACCCCTGACGACAGGCCGCCTGCATGCGCCTCCACTCGAGCCTCACCGACCTGAAGATCCTTGTCCGCGGCGCCGGGGAGCAGGCGACCGGCATCGCCCACCGACTGTTTCGGAGCCACCTGCGGGTGGCCCTGACCGAGATCGCCGAGCCCCTTGCGGTGCGCCGGGCCGTGAGCTTCTGCGAGGCGGTGTGGGACGGGACATGCCGGGTCGAGGGCGTCGAGGCCCGCCGCGTCGGCGGCGCGGCCGAGCTCGACGGCGTGATCGACGACGGCGCGATCCCGGTCCTCGTGGACCCGGAGCTCTCGTGCCTGGGCACCTGGGCGCCGGACGTGCTCCTCGACGCCACGCTCGCCAAGCGAAACCTCGGCCTCCACCGCGACCTGGCGCCGCTCGTGGTCGGCTTCGGGCCGGGGTTCGAGGCCGGTGCGGACGTGGACGTCGTGGTCGAGACCAACCGGGGCCACGACCTCGGTCGGCTCCTCTTCGAGGGCTGCGCCGAGGCCAACACCGGCATCCCGGGAGACACCGCCGGGTTCACGGTCGAGCGGGTCCTGCGGGCACCCTGCGACGGCCGGTTCGAGGCCCTGACCGAGCTCGGCGACGCGGTCGCGGCGGGCCAGGGGGTCGCTCGGGTCGAAGGGCGGGAGATCCGGGCCCGGATCCCCGGCGTCGTGCGCGGGCTCCTGCGCCACGGGCTTCGGGTGACCGAGGGCCTCAAGGCCGGGGACATCGATCCGCGAGGCCGGCGGGAGAGCTGCTTCACGATCTCCGAGAAGGCGAGGGCCCTGGGGGGCAGCGCTCTGGAGGCCATCCTCTTGCGGTTCAACCGATGACGTCGCCGCGTCGGCCGGCGTCCAGCGCTGCCTAGAGGACCCATGCCGTCCCTGCCCGACCTGCTCCAGTTCGCGTTCTCCGGCCTGACGAGCGGCGCCATCTACGCGCTCATTGCGCTCGGCTTCGGCGTCGTCCACAACACCATGGGGATCGTGAACTTCGCCCAGGGAGACTTCATCACCCTGGGGGGCATGATGGCCTACACCGTGCTCCACGCGTTCGGGATGCCCATGCCGGCGGCGCTCCTGGGCTCGGTGGCGGGCGTGACCCTCCTGGCCATGGCGCTGGAGAGGGTCACCCTGCGGGTTTCGCGCTCCCAGAACCCGATGATCCTGATCTTCCTGACGATCGGTGCGTCGGTGGCGCTGCGGGGAGGGATCAAGCTCCTGTGGGGCAAGAACCCGCTGGCCCTGCCGCCCCTGGGAGGAGAGGAGCCGTTCACCGTGCTCGGCGCCACGGTGATGCCCCAGGCCCTCTGGATCTTCGGCCTCACGGCGGCCACGGTCGCGGGGCTCCTGGCCTTCTTCCGCCTGACCCGGGCCGGCCTCGCGGTGCGGGCCGTGGCCGACAATCCCCAGGCCGCCGCGGTGGTGGGGCTGCGGGTGGGTTCGCTCAAGGCCCTGAGCTTCGGGCTCGCGGGTGCCGTGGGCGGTCTGGCCGGGGTGCTCGTCACGCCCATTACCACTTTGAGCTTCGACGTCGGGGTCCTGCTCGGCCTGAAGGGGTTCGCCGCGGCGATCCTGGGGGGCTTCGGCTCCTTCCCGGGGGCCGTCCTGGGGGGGCTGGCTCTGGGGCTCCTCGAGGCCCTGGCTGCCGCCTTCGTGAGCAGCTCGTACAAGGACGTGATGGCCTTCGGCGTGCTGCTCGCCGTGCTCTTCCTCCGGCCCCAGGGGCTCCTCGGGAAGGAGGAGGCGTGACGCCCGGCCGAGCGGAACCCCGAAGGAGACATCGACCGTGCTGACGCGCGGCCAGGCTGCAGGGCACTTCCTCCTGCGGCATCGAACCGGCCTCACCGTGTGTGCCGTGGCCACGATTCTGGCCGCGGTGCCGTCGCTCTGGGGGAACCCTTACACGCTCGGCCTCTCGTGCCTGATCGCCGTGCACGTGATCGTCGTGCTGGGCTTGAACCTCTTCGTGGGGTACGCGGGGCAGATCTCGCTGGGGCACGCCGCTTTCTTCGGTCTGGGTGCCTACGGGTCGGCCATCCTCACGGCGACGTACGGCCTGCCCGCGTGGCCGTCGATGGCGGGCGTGGCCGTGGGGGTGGCCCTCGTCGCCTGGGTGCTGGGCGTGCCCACGCTGCGGCTGCGCAGCCACTACCTGGCCATGGCCACCGTGGGCTTCAACGTGGTCGTCTACACCGTGATGGTCCAGTGGGACGCGGTGACCGGCGGGCCGAGCGGCCTCTCGGGGATTCCGCCCCTGGCCATCGCGGGCTATGCCTTCACGACCGACCGGAGCTTCCACTACCTCGCCTGGGCCGCCGCGCTCCTGGCCTTCACCCTGTGCATCAACCTCGTGCGCAGCGGCATGGGACGCGGCTTGGCGTCGCTGGCGGCCGACGAAGCCGCGGCGGCGTGCCTGGGGGTGGACGTGGCGCGCTCGAAGGTGCGCATCTTCGTCCTCTCGGCCGTCTTCGCCTCGGTGGCGGGGAGCCTCTACGCCCACTATCTGCGGTTCGTGAGCCCTGAGACCTTCGGCATCTTCGCCTCCCTGGACCTGGTGACCATGGTGGTCGTGGGCGGCCTGGGCTCCGTCTGGGGTACCCTCTTCGGCGTCGTCTTCCTGACGCTGCTCCCGGAGTTCCTGGGCTTCTTCGAGGACTGGAAGGAGGTCGTCCACGGCCTGATCCTCGTGGGCATCCTCCTCTTCCTTCCCCAGGGCCTGGTCGTCGGCCTCCTGGACGCCGTGAAGACCCGCGCCGCCCGCCGGCGGCTGCAGCTGGAGGGGCAGACCTGATGCCCCCGCCGCAGATGGTCTTGTCGGTGCGCGGCCTGTCGAAACGGTTCGGGGGCCTGCCCGCCCTCGCGGACGTCTCCTTCGACGTGGCGAGGGGCAAGGTCACGGCCCTGATCGGACCCAACGGGGCGGGGAAGACCACGGCGGTCAACTGCATCTCGGGGCTGCGGCCGGCGGATTCGGGGTCGGTGGTCTTCGAGGGTCGAGAGATCGCAGGCCTGCCCGCGCACCGGATCGCGCGGCTCGGCCTGGCGCGCACCTTCCAGAACCTCAAGATCTTCCACCGGCTCTCCGTGCTCGACAACGTCCTGTGCGGGCTCACCGTGCGGGCCGGCCGGTCGCTCGTCCTGGCCATGCTGCGGCTGCCGCGGCTGCGCCACCGGGAGCGGGCGCTTCGCCTCAAGGCCCTGGAGGCGCTCGACGCCCTGGGGCTGGCGGGCCGGGCCAACCTGCCGGCCGGGGTGCTCTCCTACGGGGACTGGAAGCGTCTCGAGATGGCCCGCGCCTTCGTCTCCGACCCGGTGCTGACGTTGCTCGACGAGCCGGTGGCGGGTCTGAACTCGGACGAGACGGCCCAGGTGGCCTCCCTCATCCGCTCGCTGCGCGTGGCCGGGCGCACGATGCTTTTGATCGAGCACGACATGGAGCTCATCATGGGGGTTTCGGACCACGTGGTGGTCCTGGACGGCGGCCGGCTGATCGCCCAGGGGACGCCGGCGGAGATTCGGGAGAACCCGCTGGTCCTGGAGGCCTATCTGGGCCGCATGAGCGCGACGGCATGAGCCCCGGCTCCGAGAGAACAGAGAGCGGGTCCATGGCCGCTGCGGCCGCGACCAGGCAGACGGCGCCGGCGAGCCCGCTGCTGCGCGTGGAGGGGCTCACGCTCCACTACGGCGCGGCCCAGGCTCTCTTCGGCGTATCGCTGACGGTGGGCCGTGGGGAGACGGTTTCGCTGGTCGGAGCCAACGGCGCGGGCAAGACGAGTCTGCTCAAGGCCGTCGTGGGGCTCCTGCGCGCCTCCGGGGGCTCGATCTCGTTCGACGGGACCGAAGTGACGCGCTCGTCGGTCCAGCGGCGGGTGCGCGCGGGCATCGCCCTGTGTCCGGAAGGGCGGGAATTGTTTCCCGGGCTCAAGGTCCGGGAAAACCTGGAACTCGGCGCCCTGGCCCACGGCGCGCCCTCCGGGGAGGTGTCCCGGCGCCTGGAGGAGATCTACGAGCGGTTCCCTCGGTTGAAGGAGCGGCACCGCCAGACCGCCGGCACGCTCTCCGGCGGAGAGCAGCAGATGGTCGCCATCGGTCGGGCCCTCATGGCCGCGCCGCGGCTGCTGCTCTTGGACGAGCCGTCCCTCGGCCTCGCGCCACTCGTTGCGGACGAGATCTTCGACTCCCTCCACCGCCTGACACGCGCGGGCATGACAATCCTCCTGGTGGAGCAGAACGCAGCCCGGGCCCTGTGCGCCTCGGCGCGAGCCTACCTCATGGCCAACGGACGCGTCTCCGGGAAGGGGCGAAGCGAGGCGCTCCTGGTGGATCCGGAGCTGCGCCGGACCTTCCTGGGGGCGGCCTCGGAGAACAAGCCCGAGGCGAGCCGGCTCGGGGTGACGGGGTTCACCAACGTCCACCTCGAGCCGTCGGCGCGGCCCAAGACCTTCCGGCCCGACGTCGAGAGCGAGGCTGCGCTCGCGGCCCAGCAGTTGGCGGGGCTCCGGTGGACGCTGAAGCACGCCTACGAGGGGTCGGCGTTCTACCGGGAGCGCCTGGACCGGGCCGGCGTGGGTCCGGAGACGGTCCGAACCCTGGAGGATCTGGGGCGGCTGCCCTTTACCACAGCCGACGACCTCCGGGAGGGGTATCCGTTCCCCCTCCGCGCTGTGCCCTTCGAGCGGATCGTGCGGGTCCACTCGTCCAGCGGCACCACCGGCAAGCGCAAGATCCTCGCCTACTCGCGTAAGGACGTGGAGGACTGGACGTACTTCGTGGCCCGTGCCTACGAGATGGCCGGCGTGACGGCGCTCGACCGGGTTCAGATCGCGGTGGGCTACGGCCTGTGGGCCGCCGGCGCGGGAATCCAGCTGGGCTGCGAGCGGCTCGGCGCCCTGGCCGTGCCGGTCGGGCCGGGGAATCTGGACCTGCAGTGCGAGTTCCTCGTGGACCTCCAGTCCACCGTCTTCTGCGCCCCGGCCTCCATGGCGCTCCTGATGGCCGAGGAGATCCACCGCCGGGGCCTCGCCGACACGATCAACGTGAAGAAGGTGATCTACGGCTCCGAGCGGTGCTCCCCGTCCATGCGCCAGCGGATCTCGGATCTCTTCGGCGGCGCGGAGCTCTTCGATCTTCCGGGGCTCACCGAGCTCTATGGCCCGGGCAGCGGGGTCGAGTGTTCCCAGCACGACGGGATCCACTACTGGGCCGACGGCTACCTCCTGGAGATCCTGGACGCCGAGACGCTCCAACCCGTGCCCGAGGGGGAGTTGGGCGAGATGGTGGTCACCACGCTGCGCAAGGAGGCGTCGCCGCTCATCCGCTACCGCACGCGCGACCTCGCGCGGATCCTCCCGGGCCGCTGCGCCTGCGGGTCGATCCTGCCCCGTCACTCCCGGCTCGCGGGCCGCACCGACGACATGTTCAAGTTCCGGGGGGTGAACATCTATCCGTCCACCCTGGAGGGGATCCTCTCCCAGATTCCCGGGCTGGGCTCCGAGTACCAGGCCCACCTCCGTCGGGACGCCTCCGGCCGGGACCTCCTGCGGCTCGTCGTGGAGCGCGGCCGGGGCGTCGAGCCGGCGAGGGCGGTGGAGCTGGCCCGGGAGCTGACGTACCAGATCAAGACCCAACTCCTCGTGACCGTGGCCGCGGACGTGATAGAGTACGGCTCCCTGCCCCGGTCGGAGCGCACGAGCGAGCGGGTGTTCGACAAGCGGATCCAAGACTCGGTTCTCTGATGCGGCATCGGCACCTGGGCATAAACCCCACGCGATCCGCAGATTACGCAGATTGCGCAGATGATGAAAAACATGATTTCCTGACTCTGCCAAGCAATCGCTGTCGCTCGTGGTTCAGCCTGCTTGAAAATCTGTGAAATCTGCGAAATCTGTGGATGTGTCGTCGTAGTGCCAACCCCCGTGAAAAGGAGAGCACAGTATGAGAAGGCTCGCACTCGCAGCAGGAACCCTCCTCCTCGCCGGCGCCGCCCTGGCCGCCGAGCCCATCAAGATCGGGGCCTTCTTCGATCTCACGGGTACCAACGCGAACATCGGCACGCCGACGAAGCTCGTGGCCGAGATGGCCGTCGCGGAGATCAACAAGGCCGGCGGCATCAACGGCCGGATGATCGAGCTCGTGACGGCCGACACCCAGAGCGACCCCACCAAGGGCGCCACCGTGGCCAAGAAGTTCATCTACCAGGACAAGGTGGACGCGATCATCGGGCCGACACGCACCGACGTCGGGATGAACGCCAAGGCCGTGATCGAGGAGGCCGGCATCCCGACCGTGATGACCGTCGGCAGCGACCCGGTCATCACGGGCGGCAAGTTCGGGCCCTACGCCTACATCTTCAAGGCGCCCCAGAGGGCCACCACCGCGGTGCGCACCATTTTGGCGTACCTCAAGGAGAAGAAGCTCACGAAGGTGGCGCTCCTCACGGGCTCCGACGCCTTCGGAAAGGACGGGCTCGGCTCCTTGGAGCAGATCGCCCCCGAGTACGGGATCACGTTCGTGGGCAAGGAGTCCTTCGGGCCGAAGGACACGGACATGACGGCCCAGCTGACGAACCTGAAGAACGCCTCGCCCGACGCCATCGTCTGCTGGACCGTCGGCCCGGCCGCCTCCATCGTTTCGAAGAACCGCACCCAGCTCGGCCTCAAGATCCCCCTCTTCCAGTCCCACGGCCTGCCCGACCCCAAGTACATCGAGCTGGCGGGAAAGGCCTCGGAGGGCGACCGGATGCCGGCCACGAAGCTCATGGCCGTGGACCAGCTCTCGGACAAGGACCCGCAGAAGAAGGTCATCAAGGAATTCGTCCGCCTCTACCGGGATGTCTACAAGCACGAGAAGGACTTCCCCATCAACACCCACTCGGGCTACGCCTGGGATGCGCTCATGCTCCTCACGAACGCCATGAAGAAGGCCGGCACCGAGCCCAAGGCGCTTCGGGCCGCGATCGAAGCGACGAAGGGGTACGTCGGCGTCTCGGGCACCTACAACATGACGCCGGAGGACCACAACGGCCTGGGACTCGACTCCATGGTGATGGTGGAGGTCAAGAACGGGAAGTTCGTCCTGGCCCCGTAGCCCGGGCCGCTCGTTCCATGCTGCCAGGGGGCGGCGGGGCGACCCGCCGCCCCTTTTCTGTGCCTAACGATCTGGGGGCTGGGAGCTCCGGTGGGAGGTGAAGTAGACTGCCCTCGTGGTTGCGCTGAGCGCTGACCGCTGACCGCTGACCGCTTGCCTCTCTCTCTTGGAGCACCGACATGATCCGGTCCATGAACGCCGCGTGGTGGGTCGACCGCTGGAGCGAGCTCGCTCCGAGAAAGGCCGCGGTGATCTACGAAGGGGAGACGATCTCCTACGCGGACCTGAAGCGCCGGGCCGACCGCACGGCCTGTTGGCTGCAGTCGGTCGGGGTCGAGAAGTCGGACCGGGTGGCCGTGCTGCTCGACAACGGTCCCGAGTTTCTCGAGCTCTACCTCGCGTGCGCGCGGCTGGGGGCGATCTTCGTGCCCCTCAATAACCGCCTGACCGGTCCCGAGCTCGCCTACCTTCTGAGCAACTGCCGACCGAGCCTGCTGGTCTTCGGGGAGCGGTTCACGGCCACCCTGGCTCCCCTCCAGCTGGGCCGGGCGAGGCCGCCCCTGTTGCTGGCCACGGTGGGACCCTCCGCGGCGTCTCCGGGGCTTTCCCCCGCCCTGCCGCCCGCCTTTCCCGATGCTGAGCGCTTCTCCGACCGCGCGGCCTTTGACGGCGAGCGGCCGTTCCTCACCTCGTCGCTGTGCCCGTCGGACCCCGAGGAGCCCCACGTCATCATGTACACCTCGGGCACCACGGGCCGCCCGAAGGGCGCGGTGCTCTCCTACCGGAAGACCTTCTTCAACTGCCTGAACGCCGACATCTTCTTCAGCCTCCAGTCCGACGACGTGATGCTCGTCGTGCTCCCCCTCTTCCACTCGGGGGGGCTCTTCATCCAGGCCTCGCCGGCGCTCTACAAGGGGGCCACCCTCGTCCTGCACCCCCGGTTCGATCCTGGGCACACGTACCGGGACATCGAGCGGCTGGGGGTCACGAAGCTCCTGGCCGTGCCCACGGTCTTCCGGGCCCTGCTGCGCGTACCCCCGGCCGAGCGGGGCAGCCTCGCCTCGCTCCAGGTGGCGGCCATTGGCGGGGAGAAGACCACGCCGGAGCTCGTGGCTGCGTGCCGGGAGGCCGGCTTCTCGCTTCGCGAGATCATGGGCCAGACCGAGACCTCGATCCTCCTGTGGGCCTCGGCCCAGGACCTCCTCGAGAGGCCGGGCACGGTCGGCAGGCCGGTGTTCCACGCCGAGGTGAAGGTCGTCGACTCCTCGGGCGTTTCGGTTGCTGCGGGCGAGGTGGGGGAGATCGCGGTCCAGGGCTCGATCCTGATGAAGGAGTACTGGCAGGACCCCGAGCGCACGCAGGAGACCCTGCGCGGGGGATGCCTGTACACCGGAGACCTCGCCCGGGTGGACGCCGACGGGTACTTCTACCTCGTGGGTCGGGTGAAAGACCTCTACATCTCCGGGGGAGAGAACGTGTACCCGGCCGAGGTGGAGCGGATCCTGCGGGAGCACCCGAAGATCGAGGAGGCGGCGGTGCTCGGCGTGCCCGACGACGTGTGGGGCGAGACGGGCCACGCCTTCGTGGTCCCCAAGGCCGGCCAGGAGCTCTCCCAGGAGGAGGTCCTGGCGTTCTGCCGCGACCGCCTCGCGCGCTACAAGGTGCCCGCGGCCGTGACGTTCCGCAGCACGTTCCCCGAGACGGCCCTGGGCAAGGTGCGGAAGGAGGAGCTCCTGGCGTCGCTGGGAGCCCAGGAAGGCCCCGAGAAGGGGCGGTGACGCCGCCCTCGCCGGGACAACGGCCGCGCCTCTCCCGTCCGTCGCCGGATCCGCCCCCCGAGTGAAGCGGGTAGGGTGAACCGCGGTTGGTCACGCATCCCTATCCTCTTGCCGGATCTGCCCCCCAGACAGGAGCAACGGATCCCCTCCATGGACGACCGCACCTCTCCCGGAACCACGCTCTTCGCCGTGAACGTCGCCGGCTTCCTGATGCCGTTCATGCTCTCGGGCGTCGGCGTGGCCCTCCCGTCCATCGGGCGGGAGTTCGGCGCGAGCGCGATCCAGCTGGGCCTGGTGGAGACCGCTTACATGACGTCGGTGTCCATCTTCCTGCTCCCCATCGGGCGGCTGGCCGACATCCGGGGGCGTCGCAGGGTCTTCCAGTGGGGAATCGCGCTCTTCACTGTGATGGGCGGCCTTCTCTCGCGAGCCTGGTCCATGGAGGCGGTGATCGCCCTTCGATTCCTCCAGGGAATCGGCGGGGCCATGGTGGCGTCGACCGGCCCGGCGATCGTCGTGGCCGTTTCTCCCCCGGAGATGCGCGGGCGGGCGCTCGGGTTGCAAGTGGGCGCCATCTACCTCGGGCTCTCGGCCGGCCCGCCGATCGGGGGCGCGCTGGTCTCGACGTTCGGCTGGCGCTCGCTCTTCGCCCTCGTCGTCGCCCTGGGGATCCTGATCTTCTCGCTGATCGCCTGGAAGCTCCGGGGCGACTGGGCCGAGGCGAAGGGAGAGCCCTTCGACGGGAAGGGGAGCGCCGTCTACGCCGGTGCGCTCCTCCTGCTCGTGATCGGGGCGGCGAACCTGGAGACGAGCGCGTGGGGCTGGGCGCTCCTCGCGGCCGGCCTGGCGGGTCTCTGGCTCTTCGGCGCCGTGGAAGGGCGGATCGCCCATCCCATCCTCGACGTAGGGCTCCTGCGCCGAAACCGGGTCTTCGCCCTGAGCAACGTGGCGGCTCTGCTCAACTACGCCGCCACCTTCGGCGTCACCTTCTTCCTGAGCCTCTACCTGCAGTATGCTAAGGGCCTGACGGCCCGGCAGGCCGGGTTCGTCCTCGTGATCCAGCCGGCCGCGCAGGCGCTCCTCTCGCCCGCCTTCGGACGGCTCTCCGACCGCGTGCCGGCCGACCGCGTGGCCACCGCCGGCATGGCCCTGTGCGTCGTCGGCCTGGCCATCGCCGCCACCATCTCGGCGGCCACGCCGCTGTGGATGATCGTCGCGGTCCTCTTGTCGCTCGGCGTCGGGTTTGCCCTGTTCTCGTCGCCGAACACCAGCGTCATCCTCGGCAGCGTGCCGCCCCGCTACCTCGGCGTGGCCTCCGGGATGTCGGCCAGCATGCGGACGCTGGGCATGATGACGAGCATGACGATCATCACCGTGCTCTTCTCGATCTTTATGGAAGACCGCGCCGTGACGGCCGCGACGAGAGGAGCGTTCCTCCTCAGCATGCGTGCGGGATTCGTGTGCTTCTCGCTCTTGTGCGTGGTGGGGATCGGCTGCTCGCTGGGGAGGCTCGGTGGCGACTCGCGCCCGGCCGCCCAGCCGGCGCGAGACGACGCCGCCGTGTAGCGCCGCCGGCTCCTCTCAGTGCATCGGACGACAGGAACGAGCCGAAGGGTGGGCGGATCCTCTCCTTGCCCCGCATCTCCGCGCAGCCGTGCGTGTTCCATGGCGGAATACGTCCTGTTGTGCTATCAATTGATGGCACAAGATCGGAGGTGCTCACATGGAAGCCTTGGACGTCTTCACGGTCCGTGACCTTCGGGAACGCACGGGAGATTTGATCCGAGACGCGGAGCAGGGGAGGTTGGTTCTCGTTACCAAGCACGGCAAACCGGCGCTGCTGGCCCTGCCCTTCGATGAGCAGCTGCTCGAGTACGGCGTGCACCGAGCCCTCGCCCTGAAGCTCTTCGAAGAGGGGCATGTGGGGCTCGCCGCAGCGGCGAAGATTGCCGGAACCCCACCGGAGGAGTTCCTGGACCTCTTGGCGCAGGCCGGGATTGACGCGGTGCGCTACCCGCCCGACGAGCTTGCCGAAGAGGAGCACACCGCGTCGTGACCGCCGTGGTCGTCGCCGACGCGGGGCCGCTGATCGGGCTTGGGCGCGTGGGGCGGCTGCCGCTTCTCCGGTTGCTCTATGGGGCGTTGCTGATCCCGCCTCGGGTGCTCGAGGAGCTCGACGTCGGAAGTGGCAGGCCAGGGGCAACGGCCGTGGCGCAAGCCCTCGCCGAGGGGTGGCTCCAGGTGCGGTCCATCGGCGACCCCTCCGGCCTCTCAAGGCTCTCGGGTCTGGTGGACGCGGGAGAGGCCGAGGCCCTCGTTCTCGCGGAGGAGGTGGTGCTGCGATTCCTCCTGATCGACGACCGGCGAGGTCGGGCGGTGGCCCGCAGACGCGGCCTCACCGTGGTTGGCACGGGAGGAGTGTTGTTGGCGGCGAAGAAGAAGGGCCTTCAGGAGGCGGTCGGCCTCGTGGTGGCCGAGCTCGCAGCCACTGGGTATCGTTTGAGCCCCGAGCTGCGTGCTCGGCTGCTGGCGCTTGCGGGCGAATCGTAGGAGCGTCTCCGTTCCCCAAAGGTCGCACTGCGCCCTCTCTACGCACTCCTGGACCGTCTTCGCTCCGTCCTGCCCGCGGTCCCAACCCTGCTCCCGCCGGCCACCGCTGGGCGAAACTGTTCGGCCGGACCATCTCGGCCCCGCCTTCTTCTTGTTTGCCGCCCCACCTCGTAGAACGATTGGATTACGAGCCCGTCTCTCTTCTGTGCCCTCCTCTGGGCCGCGGTGTCATTGACGCCGCTGTCGGCGAAGCCCGTTGACCGCCGGGGGGGCCTTGGAGTAGAAGAGCGCAGAACCCTTGGGAGGGGGGGAGAGATGGGCAGCCGTTTCCCGCCTGCAAGACCGTGTGGCCGCCTCCGGCGCGAAAGCGCCGGGGCGGCCACGTTGCGTTGGTGCGCCCCGGACCGAGGGCCGCCAGGGCTTCGATCCCAGGGGAATCCGGTCCTGAATACGCGGCGGCTGCGCCCATCAATGTTGTTCGCGGTTCGTCTGGAGATCTTCGCTCTCGCGCACCAGCCTCTGTACGGCGTCTTGGGGAACAGGCGCGTTGAGAATAAGCGTCATAGGGAACCAGCGTGCCCACGACCCCCGCGTGAGATGAACGCGGGACGCCTCGACGTGCGGCGGCTCGCTGTGTGCTGTTGACGGGGCGTCGGGCGGGGGGGCTGAAATTTGGAACGGGCCAAGAGCATATAGTAGGTATATGCGTCTATATGCCTATATGCCGGATAGATGCTTCCTATATGCCTCCTAGATGCTTGAATATATGGGTATATGCTTTCGGCCTGCCGACTCACTTGTATGTTCGACGACGGAAGATTGAATGGACGACGAAGACGTTCGGAGAAAGGCTACGGAAGAGGCGGGCCGAGCCTTGGGCGAGGAGATGGCCAAGTTCCCCCTCCTGTTCGCGAAAGCTGTCTTCTATGGTCAGCGCCCCACAAGGCACCGGCCTACCCAGATTAACAACGGGACGATTTGCCTTGTCGATTTTGGGCGGGGACCGTGCGGAATAACGTGCTGGCACGTCTTGGATGGATATCGGAAGGCGAGGGAGGGCATTGACGACGTCCTCTTTCAGGTCGGAAGTACTGATTTGGATCCGATTGCTCAGCTCATCGACGAAGACGAGAGGCTAGATATCGCCGTCATCGAGTTCACCGCGAAGCAGGCTGGAGAGATCACTGCAGGCGGCAAGATTGGTTCTGAGTTCTTTCGTCCCGTGACCTGGCCAGCCCCGGCGGTGCACCAAGGCGAGTACGTTGTCTTCGGAGGTTTTCCGGGTTCAATGAGAACGCTGATGTCTTTCAATGAAATAGATTTCCCCAGTTGGAGCAGTGGCGGTTCGCAAGTCTCCTCCGCGAGCGACTACCAATTTGTCTCCGCGTTCGAGAGGCTGTTTTGGGTGAAGTCCTTCGGTGAAGCGCACAATATGGACCTCACCGCACTCGGAGGGGTGAGCGGTGGCCCCGCCTTTGTAAAGAGACGACTGCACTGGGACATTGTGGGCATCGTAAAGGAATACAGCGAGAACTATGACGCGATGTTCTTTGCTTCCTTATCCTCATTCCACAGTGACGGTACGCTTGAACAACCAATCGTCGAACAACGGCGTGAACGCGGACGTTGGTAAAGCGGGGCCCCTTCCCCACTTTACCAACGCTCGGTTACGCCGAGCGTTCGGCCAAATAAGGACATTGATCAACGATGGACTTTACAGAGATAAGGTATGACAGCGACGACTGGGAGTTGTTTGCACGGGATTTCCTCTCCGAGCTAGGGTTCACGATCGAGTCTCCACCAGACCGCGGGCCCGACCAAGGAAAGGATTTGCTCGCCCTGGAGTCTGTTGTAGGCAAGCTACATAGCTACACCTTCCGTTGGCTCGTAAGCTGCAAGCATTTCGCGCAAAGTGGCAAGGCCGTGAACGAGTCCAAGGATGAGCCCAATATTCTTGAACGGATGCGGGCTTTCCGGGCTGACGGATTTCTCGGATTCTACTCGACCCTCCCATCGTCAGGCCTGAATACCCGCCTTTGCGCGCTCCGCTCTGGTGGCGACATCAGAGACTACCAGATATTCGATCACCGCCTTATAGAAGAGCACTTGCTAAGACTTGGATTTTCTAGAATCTTGTGTAGGTACTTTCCGAAATCGTCAAAGACCATCCGCCCGCTTCACAAGCTAATCAGCGAATACCTCCCAATTGCCTGTGATGTCTGTGGCAAGGATTTGCTGGAAGCTTTATACCGAGAGAATTACAAAGGTCTAGTCGCCCAAGTACACATTCCAGATGAGCAACCCGGAATTGAGCGTGTCGAGGAAATCTACTTCGCCTGCAAGGGAAAATGTGACAAGCAGCTCCAGAAGCTCTATTGGCAGAAGTACAAGACGAGCTGTGGGTGGAAGGACCTTTCCGATCTCGCAATGCCGACCGAGTTTCTGCGATGGATTATGGCTACTCTCAACCGGCTCCGAAGCGGTGAATACCGGTACACCGACTCCGCCTTCGATAAGGAGAAGCACCTGATCCTAGCTCTCTCTCAGAAGGTATTCCGGGAAATGACAGAGCGAGAGCGAGAGCGAGTTGCGCTGCTTGTTTCGCTCCCTTTTTGAAGTCGGCCGAACAACGGCATGGTTTGGACTGGCGCTTCGCGCTAGCCACATATGCCGGGCGTTGCGCGTAACCGAGGAGAACGCTAAAGGAGGATACACGATGGCCGGAAAGTCTCGATTCATTCTCATGGCTGCCGCCGTTTTGACCGGGATGTTCGTTTACGCTTTTGGCCAAACGACAGCATCCAGCCCGACTCCATGGCTCGACCCCAGGAACCCGACTCGTCTTGAATGGCTTGCTCTTGAGAAGCAAGCAACCGAAGGAAATAACGAATTTGGAGAGAACGGTGTGACAGTGAATTTCTACCTCGGTCCTGACTCGTATCGTACAGGCGAGATACTGTGTGATCTTGCGTACCTCCCTAGCACGTCAGCACAACTGGTTCAGATGATCGAAGATGGAATTCAGAAGAGGTTCGAGATGAAACGAAGCGTCGATCCTTGGGCACGCGTAAAGATTACGAAGAAGGTCGCCAAGCGCTGAATTGACACAACCGCCCAACCATGCGCTGCACAGCGGACTGGCTCCAGCGCTGGCGCGCTTCCGCCAGCCGGTGAGCGTCCCCGTTAGCCATGCCAAGACATTTGTAAGGAGCCAAAGATGAACGTCCTGCAAAAAGTGTCAATTGCTAATAAATTACATTCATTGGAATTATAAGGCTATTGGCTCTTGTCTCGTAAGTGTTGACTTTGGTATAATTACGGCTCCTGTCGCTTTATGTATGCAAGTAAGGAGCCACTGATGTTTCATAAAATGAGTCCACAGCAATCACTGTTTCAGGTCTCCATCGGTATGTCTGACAATATAAAGAAGAAGCTCCGAGAGTCATGGGCAGAGGTCTTTCGCAATGATATCCTTTACTACATTCCAGAGGGTGCGTTTGCCCATCTGTATGCGAACGGCAAGGGGCGCCCCAACTTCCCCATCGCGATTCTCGTCGGCTTGTGCCTCGTCAAAGAGCTCCACAACCTGACGGACTCCCAGATGTTCGAGGCCTTTTACTTCGACATGCTGGTTCACCATGCGCTGGGCATCGCCTCCGGCCAGGTCACCCTCTCCGAACGCACGATGTACTACTTCCGGGCCGCGGTGGCCGGAGACCCCGCGGCACAGGAGACGTTCAACACCCTCACCGCCCACATGATCCAAACCCTGGGGCTGCGCACCGATGTGCAGCGCCTTGACTCGACCCAGGTCTCGTCGAACATGGTGCACCTCAGCCGCCTGGGGCTCTTCGTCCAGACGATGGAGCGCTTCCTGGCCCAGGTCCAGAAGGTCTTCCCCGATCGGATCGCCGCCCTGCCGCCGTCGTTCGAGAAGCGCTACGTGGACCGGGCCGGCTATTTCGCCGACGTCACGGGTGACCAGAGCCGGCGGCGCCTGGAATGAAAGTCTTGGGGACAGACAAGCTATCCTTGACGGAAAGCGTGTCAGTGGCAGCTTTGGCGGCAATGGAACCATCACCCGCTACCCTCCGCCCGGAGGTGCTGCCATGGCCCGCATCCCGCGTCTGCTGCTCCAGGGGGAGTCCGCCACCTACCATGTGATCTCTCGTTCGGCCCTGCCCGGTTTCTCGATGGGCGACGTGGAGAAGGACTTCCTCCTCTCACTCCTCCGGCGCCTCTCTCGCGTCTACTTCACGGAGGTCCTCGGATTTTGTCTGATGGGAAGTCATGCCCATGTGGTTGTGCGCATGCACACCGGCGAAGACGTTGACGACGACGAGATGCGCGTTCGCTATCGCCTCTCCCGCGCTCGGGAGTCTGCTTCGGAGTTGATGGACGGCCAGATCCCCCTGCTGCGCGAGAAGTGGGCGAGCCTCTCGGAGTTCGTGAAGGAGCTCAAGCAGAGCTTCTCGCGCTGGTACAACCGCACCCACGGGCGCAGCGGCTTCTTCTGGGGCGAGCGGTTCAAGAGCGTGCTCGTCGAGGACGGCGATACCCTGATCAACGTTCTGGCGTACGTCGACCTCAACCCCGTGCGCGCCGGCATCGTGGAGCGGCCCGAGGACTACCGCTGGTCGTCGCTGGGCTACCACCTGCAGACGGGCAACGAGAGCGGCTTCCTCTCCCTGGACCTGGGGCTTCGCTCCTTCACCGACGCGGACGACGGTGAGCGACTTCGTCTCTACCGCAAGTTTGTCTACGAGATCGGCTCGGTGCCCACCGGCAAAGGGGCCTCGATCCCGGAGGAGACGTACGCGGCGCAGGAGCGGCGGGCGTTCGCGATCACTGGCATGGACCGGTTCCGCTGTCGCACGCGCTACTTCACCGACAGCGGCGTGATCGGCACGAAGGC
>JACRMM010000052.1 GCA_016214985.1 Deltaproteobacteria bacterium
GCCGACATATCGATGACTCGCCCCGAGGCCGATGCCGCCGAAGAATCTTCCAGCCGTCTCGGGCGGCTCCGGGTGTACCACGCCGCCCTGGGCGGCTCCCGGTTATCAAGCCCCCACCTTGGGTGGGGGTCTGTGACTGAAAATCTTCGGGAGGAAATTGAAAAAGTGAAAACGGCCTGTGCCGCCTGGACTTTTTCACCCAACCCCCTCGCGAGGCCTCACAACACGCTGGCGAAGGTGCCCGGCCCGGGTCTTCCCGTGCCGGGCACCTGTGTTTGGTTTCCTGGGGATGCGACGATGCCCCGGGGAATTCGTCTGCGTGGCCAACTCGCGACCAAGTTTGAGATGCATGCCTTACTGTTGTAGGATCTCAGAGATTCCAGCCTTTACTCACGGCGTGGCGGCGCAGGCGTTTGCGCCGTGGGTCCCTTCGCCCTCACGAGACCACCAATGCGCTGTGCACAGGACACAGGGTAGGGCGACCGGCTGGAACGAACGCATTTGTTTCTCTGGCAGGGCCGCGACGAGGAGGGGAAGTGCGCCATGCATTCAGATCACCTCGCGTACATCGGCTTCACGGGAAGATCCCGCTTCGACAAGGCGGTCAATTCTCTCCTGGGCATCGTCGAAGGCATTTCAGTTGATGGACGTGTGTCGGACGAGGAGATTGCATTCCTGGCCGCCTGGCTCGATGAGCATCAACCCCTCCAAGATCGACATCCTTTCAACGAGATCATCCCTGTCCTCGCCGAAGCGCTCGCAGACGGCGTATTGGGGGAGGAAGAACGGCTGGACCTCCTCTGGCTCTGCGAGCGGTTACGTTCGACGGACTACCACGATGCCGCGACTGCGGATATGCAGAGACTTCACGGAATCCTGGCGGGCATCGCATCGGACGGGGCAATCACAGAGGCAGAGCTTCGGGGCCTTTCCGAATGGCTACGGGATCACGAACACCTGCGACGCTGTTGGCCGTATGACGAAGTCGACAGTCTCATCGCCGGAGCACTTGCCGACGGACGGATCGATGGCAGGGAACATGACCCGCTCCTCGCCCTTTTCAGCGAGTTTGCCCCTGCGGGCGCACAGATCACGTGTTCACCCCAAGTTCAAGCCGGAGCGACGACGCTGGGGTTATGTGCCGTCTGCCCTGAAGTGCGGTTTGATGGAACGCTCTTCTGCTTCACGGGGGCTTCCTCGAAATACACCAGGGCCGGTTTCGTAGATCTCGTCACCTCTCTCGGCGCCAGGGCCACCAACTCGGTGACACGGTCACTTGACTACCTTGTCATCGGTTCTGAAGGAAATCCCTGCTGGTCATACGCGTGCTACGGCCGAAAGGTGGAAAAGGCCGTGGCGCTACGCAGGCAGGGACACCGCCTGCTCATCGTGCACGAAAATGACTTTCACGATGCCGTAAGCGACCGGGCCTAATATCCGCCAGAGCGACGAAATTGGTCGCGTCTACCTCAGAGGGGGGACACATGATGCTCCGGGGCATCATCCTGCGTAGCCGCTTTGGACGGCGGCGGTCTCCTGGGAGCACCACATGGAAGCCTTGATCCTCGTGCTGCTGCTGATCGGCCTCGTTGTCTGGATCGCCTCCAAGACCTCATCGAAGAAGAAGACGTCGACTCGCCGCGAAGAGAGGGAGGAACCAGAGCCCACGATCCACAGGGTCGGGATTAAGATCACCGTATCCGGCCCCGACTGGAGTTCCGGAGGGTGGGAAGGCAACCGGAAATTTGCCGCAAGTCCCGAAACAGTATGGGTTCCTTCTGGCCGAACCGTTGATGTCGCGGGCTTCTCAATCCCAGGCGGCATGCTCTATGTGGGCGAAGGGCTTGGGGCGGTCCAAAGCGCTTATCGAGCAGAGCCCGCGCTCATCAATCCTGCCCTGGCCGTGAACCGACGCGTGGCCGATCCCACCCTTCGAGCCTTGTCGTACTGGCCATCCTATACAGAGGCGACCCCCGCAGCCCGTGCGGCGTACCTTTCGTGGCTCGCTGACGGGCGGCGAGCCCCGAGCGCGGACACCGGATACGTCTTCCTCTACTTCTACGGTCTCGAACGACGGGTCCTGTCGGATGCCCAGCAGTCGGCGACAGCGGCCGCGGAGGTCCCTGCGATCCTACAGGAAGTTGAACGGCTGCTTGGGATCTACGGCTCGAACCACTCCTTTGTGGGATACGCGGAGAGCTTCCTGCGCTATTGCCGCGCAACCAAAGGACTGCTCGGTCGCCGATATGAGTCTCCGCCACCGAGTCAGCGAGCCGGCTTCGAGCTGCCCTTCGACCTCACCCTCGGCTTGGGACAGATGGTCGCCGAGGGGAAGCCGATCCCCCCGGAGTGGGCCTTCGCCTGGATGGCCCTTCATCCTGAGACGTACCTTCGCACTCCTGCCCAACGCTGCCCGGAGGAGTTCAAAACGCTCTTCAGCGCGCGATACCGTGAAAAGTTCGGCGAGGGCTTGGTCATCAAAACCAACAAGACGGTCCTCGCCGTCGAGCATCGTGCCGCATCAGCTTCGCTGGGTGGGGAGACCTACCGGAAGGGGCTCGACGTCCCTGACATCCGGGCCATCTCCGGCCCCATCAACCGCCTGAGGGAAATAGGACTCGCGTGCTGCGACGAACTCGACTCCTTCAGCCGGTACCTTGGCAGGAATCCAGACGCCAAGGGGTCAATTTCGGCGGTGGCTCTCCTTCCCGATGTATTGATCTCGACGTCTTCAGGGAAGGAAGAGGACGAGATTCGAGCACTGGTGAACCAGGCGATCGGCGGGGAAGGATACGGATTCCTCCGGGCGAACGATCTTCTCCGATGCTGGCCACTCAAAAATCCCGGAAAAATGGCCAAGAACGAAGCGGTACAACTCATCCAGCTCTTGGAGCGATGGGGCTTCGGTGTGGAGCCAGACGTCCGCTTCGGTGGGAGACCACCCGCCGACGGCGACGTCCTCGTTTCTTTCCGGCTTCCTTCGGAGCGGCTGCACTCTCCGTCGCGGGAGTATTCAGCAGCCATGCTGATCCTTCACCTTGCAGCTATGGTATCCGCGGCTGACGGACGAATCTCGCCCGATGAAGAGAGACACTTGGGGGAGTACCTAGAATCGGGGCTGCGCCTTCCTCACCCCGAGAAGGTTCGCCTCAGGGCCCATCTCAGATGGCTCTTCGAGGCAAAGCCCGGATATTCCGGTGTAAAGAAGCGCCTCGAAGGCTTCTCCGAGAACCAAAGAGCCGAGGTGGGCAACTTCCTCGTCTCGGTTGCCTGCGCGGATGGTTGTGCGGACCCTACCGAGGTCAAGACGCTCACGAAGCTCTTCGACGCGATCGGACTCGACACCGGCGCGTTGCACGGGCAGATCCATGCCGCCCTAAGCGGTGGACGGGCCGGGGGTGAGCCCGTGACGATCCGGGTCGCGACACTACAGGAGTCGGGCTATGCCATCCCAATCGAGGTGAAGCAACCGCAGCAACCGACGGTGTCCCTCGACATGGACTGTGTTCACCAGAAGCTCGCGGAAACCGCCGCAGTCTCTGCCCTGCTCGGGGGGATCTTCGCGGAGGAAGAGCCGGCAACAGCGTCGGCGGTTCTTCCGGAGGCGGGCACGGTTGCTGGGCTCGATACCGCGCATTCCTCGCTCGTCCGGGCTTTGGCCGAAAAGACCTCCTGGGCCCGCGAAGAACTCGATGCGATCGTCTCGTCGATCGGGCTCCTGCTGGACGGCGCTCTCGAAGTCGTCAACGAAGCTGCCTATGAACTGCTCCACCAGCCGCTTTGCGAGGGTGAGGACCCGGTGGAGGTCGACCACGAAGTTCTCAGGGGGATGCTGACATGACCAAAGAAGAGGCCATTCGGCCCAAAGAGCGTGACGCCATTCTTCAGTCTCTCCGCGCCGGGGTGGTGCCTCGGCTCGGGCAGCAACACATCCAGGTAGGGCGTGCGCGTGAGGTGGAGACGCTCGTCAAGGATATCGAACGGATCGCGGACGGGGGCTCAGGGATTCGGTTCGTAATCGGCGAGTACGGTGCCGGGAAGACCTTCTTCCTCTATCTCATCCGGTCCGTGGCACTCCAGATGAAGCTCGTCACGATTCACGCGGACCTCACCCCGGATCGAAGACTCCAGGCGACAGGCGGACAGGCGAGGGCTCTCTACGCCGAACTCATGCGCAACATGGCCACGAGAACGAAGCCCGACGGCAACGCTTTGTCCTCCGTGGTTGAGCGCTTCGTTTCCTCGGCGATGACGGACGCGAAGGTTTCAGGGAAGAGTCCGGGCGAGGTCATTGCCGAAAGGCTGAACCATCTCTCCGAAATGGTGGGGGGCTATGATTTCGCCGAGGTCATTGGTGCCTACTGGAGGGGGCACGACACGGGGAACGATCAGCTCAAGACGGATGCTGTCCGATGGCTCCGCGGGGAATTCACCACCAAGACCGACGCGCGAGCGGCCCTCGGTGTGAGAAGCTATGTGGATGACGCGGCGTTCTATGACCAGTTGAAGCTCATGTCCCGCTTTGTTCGACTGGCCGGGTATTCGGGGCTTCTCGTGTGCCTCGACGAGATGGTGAACCTCTACAAGGTGCCGAATACGCAGGCGCGGAACGCCAACTACGAACAGATTCTTCGAATCCTCAACGACTGCCTCCAAGGGGCATCGGAGAGTTTCGGTTTTCTCCTCGGAGGAACCCCCGAGTTCGTCACCGACACGCGTCGCGGTCTCTATAGCTATCAGGCGCTCCAGTCGCGGCTTGCCGAGAACACCTTCGCAGTCAACGGGCTCGTGGATCTCAGCGGCCCGTTGATTCGGCTGTCGAGCCTCACGCCAGAGGACATCTTCGTGCTCCTCGGCAAACTCCGACGCGTCCACGCTTCGGGTGATGGTCTGCGGACTCTACTCCCCGATGACGGAATCCACGCGTTCATGACGCACTGTTCGCAGAGAGTCGGCGATGCGTATTTCCGGACGCCCCGGAACACGATCCGCGCCTTTCTCGATCTCCTGGCCGTCCTCGAACAAAACCCGGGTGTCACCTGGCAGCAACTGCTCGGAAACATCGCCATCGAGCAAGAGAAGGCCCCTGACCTGGAGTTCTCGGAAGAAGCACCCAACGGCGGCGCCAACGAGGGTGGAGACGACGAACTCACCTCTCTTCGAATCTGAACCTCGATGGGCGGAAAGTCATCCAACTCTTTCGATCTCCTCCACCCAAAGGTCCAACGGTGGGTCTGGCGGCAAGGGTGGAGTGAGCTACACGCCGTCCAGGAGGAGGCGATCCAGGCGATCCTGTTGTCTGACGACGACTTGATCCTTTCGGCCGCCACAGCAGGCGGCAAGACAGAAGCCGCCTTTCTCCCCATCTGCTCTCGTCTTGTCGACCAGGCTTCCGAAGGGATCGACGTCCTCTGTGTAAGCCCTCTCAAGGCGCTCATCAACGACCAGTTCTCCCGGGTCGAAGAGCTTTGCGAGACGTTGGAAATCCCGGTGCATCGCTGGCACGGGGACGTGTCCCAGGGACGAAAGAAGCTCGTCTTGAAGAACCCCTCGGGCATCCTCATCATCACGCCAGAATCCCTCGAAGCCCTGTTTGTCATTCACGGGGGAGAGATCGCGAGTCTCTTCCAGGGGCTCCGGCACATCGTCGTCGACGAACTTCACTCGTTCATCGGAGGGGTTCGGGGTCGGCACCTTCAATCGCTTCTTTCTCGCGTTGAACTTTCGCTCGGCCACAGGGTGCCCCGCGTCGGCCTCAGCGCGACGCTTGGGGACATGCGCCTTGCCGCCGAGTTCCTGAGGCCTGGGTCCGGCGAGAAGGTCAAGCGGATCGTCTCGGACGACGAAGGGCAGGAGATCAAGCTTCAGATCCGAGGATATCAGATCACCGCCCCGCCCCCACCTCCCCCGCGTTCCCCAGATGAAGCCGAGTTGCCGCCGAGCGAAGAGGAGGGTGGGGACCTCCCAGACATCTGCGGGCACCTCTTCAAGACCCTTCGTGGTACCGACAATCTGGTCTTCGCGAACCGTCGCCGTGACGTCGAGCTGTGCGCAGACATTCTTCGGCGCCTCTCAGACGAGAGGCACGTACCGAACGAATTCTGGCCGCACCACGGCAGCCTCTCGGCGGAGATTCGGGAGGAAGCGGAATCCCGGCTCAAGGACAAGAGCTTGCCCGCCACCGTCGTCTGCACGAACACCCTTGAGCTGGGCATCGACGTGGGGAACGTCAAGAGTGTCGCGCAGATCGGGGCTCCGCCATCGGTTGCGAGCATGCGCCAACGGATGGGACGCTCCGGCCGCCGAGGCGATCCCGCAATCCTTCGGATCTACATCCGAGAACCGGAGATCACGCCAAGCAGTTCTGTGGCCGATCGGCTGCGGCTGGATCTGGTGAAGTCCATCGCCATGGTTCGGCTCCTTCTCGGCCGTTGGTGCGAGCCCCCTGCGGCCGAGACGCTTCACCTCTCAACCATGATCCAACAGGTCCTCTCGATCATCGCTGAACGGAGCGGGGCTACCGCAGTCACGGCTTGGCGAATTCTCTGCGAGCGGGGACCCTTCCGAGGGGTCGATCGGCCGATGTTTGTCGACACCCTGCGGGCCATGGCGACCGTGGATCTGATCGTTCAAGCATCCGACCAGACATTGCTTCTCGGCGGGCTAGGGGAGAGGATCGTCAACCATTACAGCTTCTATGCCGTCTTCCAGACTCCGGAGGAGTACCGCCTCGTGAGCGGCGCAAGAGCGCTCGGGACCCTTCCCATCACGTTCCCTGTCGCGCCGGGTTCTTATCTCCTCTTCGGGGGACTGCGGTGGGAGGTTCTCACCGTGGACGATCGTCGGAAGGTCATCGAGCTTCAGCGTACCTCAGCGGGGAAGGCTCCTCTCTTTGGAGGAGACGCCGCGCTCGTGCACGGGCGGGTACGCGAGGAGATGTTTCGAGTCTACACGGCGTCGGATGCGCCACCTTTCTTGGATGGCCCGGCAGCCAGGCTCCTGACGGAAGGAAGGGAGGAGTTTCGGAGACTCGGTCTCGACCGGGAACACGGGGTCCAAGCCGGCCAGGACACGCTTCTCTTTTGCTGGACTGGAGATCGCGCCATAAACACGCTGCTTCTGCAACTCCGCTGCATCGGTTTCAAGGCAGAGAAGTTTCAACTCATCCTGCGGATAGAAAAGGCGCTTGTGGAGGAAGTTCGCCAGCGCCTTGCCGAAGTTGCCCTGGATGGGCCAAGCGACGCGCGGACTCTTGCTCTGCTCTCAGGCACCAAGATCGAGGAGAAGTACGACCGTTACCTCTCGGATGACCTGCTGGCGGCAGACTATGCTTCAAGAGCCCTTGATATCAATGCTGGTTGGGACCTCGCATGCGCCATCGCCGGGAGAACAGTCCCCGCTCGTAATCCGCGGCAACGCTTGGAATCCTGACCTTTCTGGAATCTTCACTTTCTGGCCGAATTTGGGAGGCTGTCTTGAAGAACACGGCGAATCTGTCTTCACCTTCCCGGCGAAGAAATTCGGGAAAGGGCGGAAATCCAGGGTGGCCGCTTTTCACTTTCCGTCCGAACGCCCACGGTCCGCGGTGCGGCGGCAGGGGGCGTAGAATCTCCGCTGGGCCGTGCGAACCTGCCGCCCGGCGCTGCTACAGGATCTGGCTCAGGAACCGCTGGGCCCGCGCGTGCTCCGGCGCCTCAAAGAAGTGCTGCGGGGTGCCCACTTCGAGGATCTCCCCCTCGTCCATGAACACCACCCGGTCGGCGACCTCCCGGGCGAACCCCATCTCGTGGGTCACCACGGCCATGGTCATTCCGTCTCGCGCCAGGCCCACCATGGCCTCGAGGACCTCGCCGATCATCTCGGGATCGAGCGCCGAGGTGGGCTCGTCGAAGAGCATCACCTTCGGCGTCATGGCCAGGGCGCGGGCGATGGCGACGCGCTGCTTCTGGCCGCCCGAGAGCTGGGCGGGGTACGCCGAGGCCTTCTCGGCGATGTTGACCCGCTGCAGCAGAGCCATCCCCTGGGCATCGGCCTCCTCTCGGGGGGTCTTCCGGAGCTTGATCGGGGCCATGGTGACGTTCTCGAGGACCGTCTTGTGCGGGAAGAGGTTGAAGTTCTGGAACACCATCCCGAGGTCCATCCGCAGCCGGTTGATGTCGGTAGCGGGGTCGGTCACCGACACCCCGTCCACGACGATGCTCCCCTGATCCACCTCCTCCAGGCGGTTGATGGCCCGAAGCAGCGTGCTCTTTCCCGACCCGCTGGGTCCGATGATCACGACCTTTTCGCCCCGCTGGATCGAGAGGGACACCCGGTGGAGGGCACGCAGCCGTCCGAAGTACTTGGTCACCCCGTCGATGCGGATGATCGCGTCAGCGGCGGGCATAGTGGCTCAGCCTGTCTTCCATGATGCTCACGAGCTTGGAGAGGAGCAGCGTGATGAGGAGGTACACCAGCGCGATGACCGTGTAGGTCTCGAAGTAGGTGAACGTCTCCGACGCGAACTCGCGCCCCCGGCGAAGCATGTCGGCCACGGCCAGGATGGAGACGAGAGACGTGTCCTTGAGCAGGGCGATGAATTCATTGCCCACGGGCGGCAGGATCGTCCGCCAGGCCTGCGGGAGGACCACGTACACGAGCGTCTGCCCTCGGCTGAAGCCCAGCGAGCGGGACGCCTCGGTCTGTCCCTTGTCGATGGACTCGATCCCTGCCCGGAACACCTCGCCCATGTAGGCACCGTAGCACACCGACATCGCGATGACGGCGGCCACCATGTCCGGAACTTGGAAGAAGCGGCCCAGGGCATAGTAGATGTAAAAGAGCTGCACGAGCAGAGGGATGCCCCGAATGATCTCCACGTAGGTGGACGCGAGAGTGTTGACGAAGCGGTTGCGGGAGATGCGTCCAATCCCCGTGATCAGGCCCAGGACGAGGGCACAGGCGATCGCGGCGATGGTCACCTCGAAGGTGACCACGATCCCATCGGGGATGAACCGGAGGATCCGGAGGTACGGATCGGGCTGGAGCACCACCAGCAGCAGGAGCACCGCCAGGGCGCCGAAGAACGCCATCCGCCACGCGGTGAACAGGCCCTGGTCCCGCTTGACCGGAATCGACGCCCCGTCGGTGACGTCGATCCGAGTCCCGCTCACATCCGACATGGGGTCAAGGCAGCCGAGGCGTCGGCGCCGTCCGGCGCCCCACCCCCCCGTACGTCAGCGGCATCGGGTCACTGGCCGATCCACTGGGCGCGGAGCTTTTTGTCGAGGCCCTTCTTCTGGACGCCCTGGATGCCTTTGTTGAGGAGGTCGAGCACGGCCTTGTTGCCCTTCTTCACGGCCACGCCGTAGTATTCGTCGCCGGTTTCGAGCACGGCCGCGATCTTGAGCTTCGCGGCATACTCCTTCTTCTGGAGCGCATACTGGGCGGCGACCGGATCGTCGCAGACCACACCGTCGATCCGGCCGTTGTAGAGATCCTCCATGGCCAGACCGATCTCATCGTAGGACTTGCCGTTGAGGCCGGCCACCTTCTTGATGGCAAAGTACCCGGTGGTCCCGATCTGACCGCCGAGGGTCTTGCCTGTCATCTCTTCCAGGGTCTTCGCCTGCGACGTCTTCGGCACGACGAGGGCCTGCCGCACCTTGAAGTAGGGCAGGCTGAAGTCCATGCCCTTCTTGCGTTCGTCGGTGATCGTTACCGAGGAGCACACCGCGTCGTACTTGCCCGCCGCGAGCCCTGCGAAGATGCCGTCCCAGGCGACGTTCTTGAAGGCGATCTGGAACCCGGCCTCCTTGGCCACGGCCTTCATGTAGTCCGTGTCGAAGCCGATGATCTCTTTCTTCTCGTTGACGAACTCCATGGGGGGCCAGGTCGCGTCCTGTGCGATTACCAGGGTCCGAGCCCAGGCGGCCGGCGAGAGGAGGCAGAGCAGAACCAGCGTGGCGGAGATTCTCGTCTTCATCGTCCATGGCTCCTGTGAAGGGGACCTCAGCGGTGCTCGAGAGGAGGGGCAGCGGCCGAGGGGAGGGAAGGATCGGCCCGCCCGGAACGTCATCCGGTCTGGGCCTCGAGGGGCGCCTCCCAGGTCCGTACGCGGTTGCGGCCTTCCGCCTTGGCCTGGTAGAGCGCCCAGTCGGCTCGCTCGACGAGCTCGCGAGTGCCCTGGGCGTCGTCAGGATAGCCGGCGATACCGACGCTCACGGTCAGCGTAGCTCCCGGCAGGGCCTCCTCGCCTTCAAAGGTCGCGCGCTCGACGGAGCGCCGAAGTTTTTCGGCGACCACGTGGGCGTTTCGCTTGGTGGTCCGAGGCAGGATGATGACGAACTCCTCGCCGCCGTACCGTGCCACGGTGTCGATGCCGCGCGTGTTGCGCAGGAACAGCGCCGCGACCTTTCGCAGCGCCTCGTCGCCCATCAGGTGATCGTTGCCGTCGTTAAAGAGCTTGAAGTGATCGACGTCCAGCATGAGAAGCGCCAGGGGGCTCGCGTGGCGCTCCGAGTGGTTGCACTCGGCCTCGATCTGCTGCAGGAAGTGGCGGCGGTTGAAGAGCCCGGTGAGCTCGTCGCGCACCGAGAGGTCCCTCATGGTCTGATAGAGCCGAGCGTTCTCCACCGCCATGGCTGCGGTGTCCGCGAAGATGCGCAGGACATCCATCTCGTCCTCGGCCACGGGTCGCCGAGACAGCGGGTTGTCCACGGTGATGGAGCCGACGATCTGCCCCCGCGCCACCATGGGAATCTTGGCGAAGGGCCCGCGGTGAACGTCCGCCAGCGGCGTGGACCGGGTCTGCGGGTCGGTGGACGGATCGTCCACCCGAAGCACCGCGCCCTCGCGGAGCACCGTGTTGAGCCATGGGTGGCGCTTGGCGTCGCGGAGCGGCCACCGCATGCTCCGAAGGGTCGCGTCCCGTGCCTCGTCGGGGATGCCGACTCCGACCCGGGCCTCCTCGCAGGAGGTCTTCGGGTCCAGCAGCCCGATGACGATCCGCTCGTACGCGAACGTCTCCCGGAGCCGCCCGGCGAGCTGGTCGAGGATCTCCTGGAGGTCGAGGGTGGACGACACCGCTCGGGCCATGCGGCTGATCGCTTCGAGCTCGCTGTTGCGTCGCTCGAGCTCGCGCTTTTCCTCCTCGAGATGGCGCTTCTGGCTCTCGAGGGTCTGATTGAGCGAGAGGATCTCCCGGAACGCATCCCGGTTCTCGATGGCCTCGGCCAGCGACTGCAGGAATGCCTCGGGAGCGAGGGGCTCCTCGAGGTACTCGTAGACACCCTGCTTAAGGTAGTCGACCGCCTCCTGGATGTCGGGCCGGGACGTGACGGCAAGAAACGTCGCCTCCGGCGCAACCCGACGCAGCACGTCCAGGGCTTCGAGGGTTCCCGCGGAGCGCAGGCGCTCCGCCTGAAAGGCGACGACGTCCCACGACCGTCCCCCCGCAATCGCCTCGGCTTCGGCCAGGGATTCCACGCGCAAGACCGCGAGGTCGTAGGCCCCACCGCTTCGCCCCGAGTCGGGGATCCAGCCGGCCGGTCCGGCGATCACCAGGAGGGAGCGAACTGCCTCCACCGCCTACCCCCGCTCGATGGCGGGCGGCAGCCCGATGCTCCGAATCTCCCGGAGAGCCCTCTCGATGTCCCGGATCACCTTCTCGAGGTGCTCCTGCTCGCGTTTGTCTTCGAGGATCTGTGCCTCTTTGAGCGCGCGGTGCTTCTTCTCCAAGAGGGACTGAAGCTTCAGGAAGGACTTGCGGAGCTCTCGGTTGATCGTATCGAGCTCTTCTTGGAAGGAGGAGGAAGCGCTCACGAAGACCTCCTTGTGGGGCACTTGCCGTTGAGTTATGGAACGGACGGCGCTGTGGTCGGGGGGCTACTTCACGCGCCGCGGCGCGCATGGCTGTGTCCGGCCACCGCGCCCCTGGGCTGAGGTCAACTCCAAGACCTTGCAAGGGGGCGGAAGAGCGGGGCTACGCTAGCACAGGAGTCCCGCGGTCAACAACGCTTTTCCCCAGGATTCTTGCGGCACTTGACACCTTCGGGCGGGCTGGCCTATATTCCCGCCACTTCTCGGAGGATTGATGTCCGAACCTTCCAGGCCGGACCGAAAAGGGCAGCCCACGGAGGGGGGGAGCCGGGAGCACGACGGGTCGGCGGCGCCCCTGCGCTCCCCCTGGCCACCGCTCGCGGTCCTGCTCCTCGTCGCGGCCGCATCTACCTTCCTCGTCGGCCATTCGTTTCGCTTCCTCGCCGTCGTGTATCGTCCGGGCGACGTTGCGCAGGAGGACGTCAAGGCGGCCGCCGACTTCCTCGTGGTCGACGCCGAGGCGACCGCCCGCCGGCAGCGCGACGCCGAGCTGGCCGCACCCTCCGTGTACGACTTCGACTCCACTGCCCTGGACGCAGCCCTCAAGGTGCTCCAGGACGCGCTCGACCCCCTCTCGGCCCGCCGCCTCCCCGGCGAGGGCGGATCGCGCCGCTCCGTCGAGCGCCTCCTCGGGCTCTCCCTGCCGGTCCGGGCCGATCGGCTCCTCGCCACACCGGCAGCCCGCGCGGCCGTGGTCGAGGAGGTCCGTGCGGTGCTACAGGGACCCTACACCCGGGGCGTGGTGGCCAATCGGACGCTGCTCACGGCCGAGGGGCGCCGTGGAGTGGTCGTCCGAGACCTGGTGACCCGCCAGGAGACGTCGCTCGCCGGTCCCGAGGCGGTCGAGGACTTCGACGAGATCCGACGGCGCCTCGAGCGAAGCGCGGCCGACGACGCGACGGCGGCGCTCGCGGGACGAGTGGCCGCCTCCCTGCTGCGGCCCAATCTGACATACAACGGGGAGGAGACGGCCGCGCGGCGAGCGCGGGTCCGACAGGGCGTCGGGTCCGTCGTTTACAAGGTGCGGCGGGGTGAGATGCTCGTGCGCGAGGGCGACCGGGTGAGCGCGGGCCAAGCCGAGCGCCTGCGCGCCCATGCCCAGGTGGCGGCCTCGGGGCGCGGCGGTTCGGGCTGGGTCGGGCTGTACCTGGTCGTCGCCCTGTCGCTGGCGGCGGTCTACGAGTTCGGGCGCTTCAACGTCAAGAAGTTTCGCTTCGCGCCGCGGGATCTCGCATTTCTCGGGCTGGTGTTGGTGCTCTGGCTGGCGCTCGAGCGAGCCGGTCTCGTCGTCGCCTCTGGCCTCTCGGAGCGGGTAGCCGCGCTGCCCCGTTCGGCCGTTCTCTACGCGCTGCCCATGGGCGCCGCCGTGATGGCGGTGCGGGTCGTGCTCAACTCCGAGACGAGCCTTCTCTTCGCGCTCCCCTTTTGTGCCCTGGCCGCCCTGTCGTGGGAGCGCAGCGCCCTGGCCTTCTTCTACTTCCTCGTGGGGGGGCTCGTGGGTGCCCACCGGGTCGCGCGGGCCTGCCGCCGCGTGGACTTCCTGCGAGCCGGGCTCTGGATGGGGCTCTCGCAGGCGGCCCTGACCTGGGGCTACGCTCTCCTGGACAGTGACGCGCTCGGAGCTCCCGTTCTGTGGAACGCCGGTGGAGCGCTCCTGGGCGGGATCTCCTCCGGATTCTTCGCGTTGTCGGTGATCCCCCTGGCCGAGGTCGTGTTCTCCTACACGACCGATATGCGGCTCATGGAGCTCGCGAGCCTCGACCACCCCCTCCTGCGGTCCCTGATGCTTCGGGCCCCGGGCACCTATCACCACTCACTGGTCACCGGAAGCCTGGCAAAGTCGGCCGCCGAGGCGATCGGCGCGAGGGCGCTGCTCGCCTCCGTGGCAGCCTGTTATCACGACGTCGGCAAGCTGTCGAAGCCCGACTACTTCATCGAGAACCAGGTGGGGGGAGGCAACCGCCACGACAAGCTCGCCCCGAGCATGTCGGGCCTGATCCTCGCCTCCCACGTCAAGGAGGGGGTCGATCTGGCGCGTCGCCACCGCCTCGGGCGCGACATCGCCGACATCATCCAGCAGCACCACGGCACGAGCCTGATCCACTACTTCTACAGCAAAGCCCGTCGGCAGGCGCGGCCGGGCCTCGACGAAGTACAGGAGTCGAACTACCGGTACCCGGGGCCCAAGCCCGCATCCCGGGAAGCGGCTCTGGTTCTCCTGGCCGACGCAGTCGAAGCCGCCAGTCGCACCCTCCCCGACCCTCGGCCGGCCCGTATCCAGGGGCTCGTGCAGACGATCGTCAACCGCGTCTTCACCGACGGCCAACTCGACGAGTGCACCCTGACCCTCCAGGACCTCCACGAGATCGCGCGCAGCTTCACCCGGATCTTGAACGGCATCCACCACCAGCGGATCGACTACCCGTTGTCCGCGCAAAAGGACCGAAAACTCGATGGAGATTTGGATCCGAAACGACTGGACCGGGGGAGGGATCGACGAGCAGGCGTTGCGGCGGCGGCTGGCGAGAGCCTTAGGCGCCTTGGGATGTGAGGAGGCCGAGCTCTCCGTCTGGCTCTGCGACGATGTGGCGATCCGGGACCTGCACGGCCGGTACCTCGGCGACGACACGCCCACCAACGTCATGAGCTTCGCCCTGCGAGAAGGGGAGTTCGGCGATCTCGAGCCCGAGGTCCTGGGCGACGTCGTGGTCAGCGTGGAGACCGCGCAACGCGACGCCGAGGAGGCGGGGACACCGGTGCAGGAGGAGGTCACGTTCCTCGTTCTCCACGGGATCCTACACCTGCTCGGATACGACCACGAGGGCGAGCAGGCACACCGAGCCGCGGAGATGGAGGCCCGGGAGGAAGAACTCTACCGCCTCGTTCGCGATGAAGCCTGAGCGCTGGCTCGAGACGCTCAACTGCGCCGTGGAGGGGGTCCTCCAGGCCGTCCGGTCCCAGCGCCACATGCGGTGGCACACCCTCGCATGTCTGGCGGTCCTGGTCCTGGCGCCACGCTTTTTCGTGACGCCCGCGGAGTTCGCGCTCCTGTGCCTCGCGGCCGCCCTGGTCCTCGTCGCCGAACTGGCCAACACGGCACTGGAGGCCACGGTAGACCTGGCGTCTCCGGAGTTTCATCCCCTCGCCCGCACGGCGAAGGACGTCGCCGCCGGCGCGGTGCTCGTGGCCGCGTTCGCCGCCGCTGCGGTGGGGTGGGTGGTGCTCTTCCCGCGCATCGGGCCGGGGGCGGCGCGGGCGCTGGGCGTGTTGGACCAGCGGGAGCCGGTGGCGCTGGCCGCGGTGGCTCTCTCAGCGCTGGTCCTGGTCGTTGTCGCCAAGTCGTTCTTCGGCACCGGCAGCGTCCTGCACGGCGGGTTCCCGTCCGGGCACGCTGCGGTTTCGTTCGCCCTGGCCTCGGTGCTCACCCTGAGGGGAAGGGATCCGGTGATCGGCGTCGTCACCGGAGTTCTGGCGCTGATGGTCAGCCACAGCCGCCTGCTGCTGGGGATTCACACGCGTTTCGAGGTGGTCGCGGGCGTCGTGCTCGGGGTCGTCTCGGGCAGCCTGCTCTACTGGATGATCTTCTGAAGGGCTCGGGACGGATGGCGAACGAGAGGGACAATTCGACCTGGAAGACCGTGCTCGACTGGCTGTCCGGACGAGGTCGCCAGGATCGGGACCTGGTCAAGGAGATGGAGGAGCTGATCGAGGAGGGGACGGCGGAGGGCGTCCTCAACGAGGAGCAGGAAGAGATGCTCCTCTCGGTTCTCTCCTTCCGCCAGACCATGGTGCGGGAGGTGATGGTGCCCCGCACGGAGATGGTGTGCTTCGAGGTCTCGGAGCCGCTCGACGAGCTGGTTCGCAAGATGGTCGAGGAGGGTCACTCCCGGATCCCCCTCTACGAAGAGGATGTGGAGCACGTGGTGGGGTTCGTCGCGGCGCGCGACGTGCTGCGCTTCTGGGACGCACCTCCGCCCCACCCCCCGCTGACCGAGATGCTGCGCCCCGCGTTCTTCGTCCCCGAGACCATGAATCTGGGGGTCCTCCTGTCGGAGTTTCGTCGCCGCCGGATCCATCTGGCCATCGTGGTCGACGAGTACGGGGGGCTTTCCGGGCTCGCGACCCTGGAGGACGTCCTGGAGCAGATCGTGGGCGACATCTGGGACGAGTACGATGATGAAGTGACCGAGATCCGGGCCTCGGGGGATGGGTTCTCGGTGGATGCCCGCACCGAGATCGAGACCCTCGAAGAGCACCTCGGGATGGATCTGGCGGTTCAGGGGGAGTTTGAGACCGCCGGGGGCCTCGTGTTCCAGGCCCTGGGGCGGATTCCGAAACCCGGAGAGGTGTTTGTCTTCCGGGGGCTCGAGATCACCGTGCAGGATGCCGATAAGAGGCGGGTCAAGGAGCTGATGATCCGCAGGATCGCATCCGAGGAACAGCACGGTGAAAACGGTGACTCCGAGGCAAAACCCTGACCCGCCCGCCCGGGCCGTGGCCCGACGGCCCGCTCGAGCCGCCGAGCTCGCGGGCCACATGCGAGAGACGGGGCTCGACGCCGTGCCGGAGACGGACCTCGAGTCGGCCCTCGGTTCCGGTACGTCTCTGCTCGTGATCGATCCCGAGGGGTGGGAGGAGTCCTGCGAAGCCTCCCTCGAGGCCTACGACCGCCGCCGCCCCTGTCCTCCCGCGGTGTTGTTCGTCTCCGGAGCGCCCCTGGTGGCGCATACGGCCGGACCCGCCTTCGCCTCTCTCCCTGAACCGGTCGCCAGCCGCAACCTCGCTGCCGTGGCCGCTCGGGCCCTCAAGGCCCGCCAGCGCTTCTGCTCCTCCTGGCCTACCTCGCTGCGGGAGCCGGCCGACAGAGACCTGCGTCGCCTGGCGGCCCAGCTGGAGGGGGCGACAGGCCTCGAGATCCGCCGCGACCGGCAGGCGGCGTTCGTGCAGGCCCTGCGCACGCGCATGGTGGCGCAGCTGACGCCGACCCTTCGAGACTACGCCGACCTGCTGGACCGCCGAGCCGAGGGGGCGGCCGAGCTGGAGCTCCTCGCGGGCCTCATGACGGTTGGAGAAACCTACTTTTGGCGCTACTCGGGTCAGTTTCAGGCGCTTCAGACCGTGCTCCTTCCGGCGCTCGCGGCCCGGGGGGCGAGGCCTCGTCGGGTCCGGCTCTGGTCGGCCGGGTGCGCGTCTGGGGAGGAGGCCTTCTCCCTGGCCATGGCCTGTATCGAGAGCCTGGAGCCGAGCTGGGAGGTGGAGGTCGTGGGAACCGACCTGCACCGGCCGTCCCTCGCTCGGGCTGAGCGAGCCCAGTACGGGACCCGATCGCTCCGGAACCTCCCGGCGCCACTGATGCGCCGACACACGGTGCCGGTCTCGGGCGGTCGCAGCCGCGTGGCGGACGACGTCCGCCGGTGGGTGAGCTTCGAGGTCCTGAACCTGGGAGGACCCGAGCTTCGCACCTGGGCCCGGGAGAGGGGGCCCTTCGACGCCATCTTCTGCCGAAACACGTTGATCTACTTCAGTCGTGCAGCGGCAGACCGCGCCTTGGCGGTGTTCGAAGACGTGTTGACCGAAGGGGGAGGGCTCTTTCTCGGCGCCTCGGAGGCGCTCCATCCTCGCCGTCCGAACTTGAGGCCCGTGCGCGGCCTGGGAAGCTTCTTCTATCTCAAGGAGCGGGCGGCCCCGGTTGCCGAGGCTCCGCGGACTGCGCCCGCGCTGCGGTCCGGGCCGTCGGTGGCCGAGCTGTATGGACGTGGCCTCGCGCTGCTCGACGCGGAGGAGTTCGCGAGGGCGGGAGAGGCTTTCGCCGCCATCGTCGCGGCGGAGCCCGAGGACGCCCGGGGCCACACCGGGCTGGCCCTGCTGCTGGCCAACGAGGGAAGGGAGACGGAGGCCCGGCACCACCTGGAGAGGGGCCGCACCAAGGGGCCCGAGCTCGCCGAAACTCACTATCTGCTGGGATTGCTTGAGGAGCGGGCGGGCCGTGAGGTGGACGCCCTCGGTCACTACCGCCGTGCCCTCGCCGTCGACCCGGAGTTCTTCATGGCTCACTTCAACCGGGCGTGGATCCTGCGCCGGATGGGGAAGCACGAAGCGTTCGCGGAGGAGCTCGTCCGGGCCCGTGCGATCCTCGAGGAGAGACCGCGCGCGAACCCGTGGATTACCGGCGGGCTCGGGCTCGATGCGCTCCTTGAACTGGTGGCCGGAGCGCTCGACGGCGCCGTGAGTACGATATGAGCCCAGACGCGGAGCGGAGCCTCGAGCAGTGGCTCGAGGAAGTGAAGGCCGAGTACTGGAACCGTCTGGCCAGCGGCGCCGGCGGCGAAGGGGCGATCGGCGTTCCGCACGTTCTCTTCCGGTTGGCCGGACACACCTTCGCCGTGGAGGCCTCCTTGTGCAAGGGCGTCGTGCGGCGAACGCGCGTGGCGAGGTTGCCCGGCGTGCCGCCCCACGTGCTCGGTGTGGCCGGGATCCGCGGCGAGGTCCTGTCCGCGACTGACCCCGCGGTTCTTCTCGGGTTGCCGGGGGAGCGGGGAGATGGCCGAGGATACTTCCTGATCCTGGCTTCCGAGGGGCTGCGGTCGGCACTGTGGGTGGATTGGGTCGACGACGTCGTCCTCTTGGACGAGGCGCGGCTGCTGCGGGGCGAGGCGCCCTGGCCCCTGGCGCCCGAGGGGGTGATGCTCGGTGAGTGGCAGGGCCGCGACCCCGGGGTCCGCGTGGTCGACGGTCGACAGTACCTGCGAGTGAGCGCGGTGCGCCCGGGAGCGGACCGGGCGTGACGCCGGCACCGACGGCGCAGACGCGCCGGCGCGGGCCGGATGCGAGGAGAGGTCCATGATCCAGAAGGTGCGCGAGAGTCTGTCCCTCAAGATCCTCCTGGCCACGGCGGCGACGATGCTGCTGCTGCTCGGCGTGGCGACCTGGCACGCGGCAGGCCAGCATCGGCGCACCGTGACCGACCTGCAGCGGCAGATGAGCGGGAGCCTGTCGGGGTTCGTCTACCACACACTGCTCTTCT
This sequence comes from Deltaproteobacteria bacterium, assembly GCA_016214985.1. Lineage (GTDB taxonomy): Bacteria > Desulfobacterota > Deferrisomatia > Deferrisomatales > JACRMM01 > JACRMM01. Next base: position 18,884 of record JACRMM010000052.1, read on the forward strand.
CCATGTCCGAGGGGAAGATGGGGGATCTACAGAAGATCCTCCAAAACGCCGTCCAGACGTCGGGGATCGAGTTTCTTCGAGTCGTCGACGCCACGGGAACAGTTCGGTACAGCGGGCGCCCCGACGAGGTGGGGACCCACCTCACCGACCGGCGACTCCTGGACCTGCTCCGTCGGGGCGCCGAGTCGCCGTCGCTGATCGAGGCTCGCTGGGAAGGAGCGCTCGTGGGGGCCGTGCCCCTGCACAATCAGGGCACGTGCAGCACGGCCGCCTGCCACGAGCACGCCCAGGACGGGCCCTACCTGGGAGCGATCCTGATGGAGTACGACTTCACGGGTTTCGAGGACCAGCTCTTTCGGGGCGAGCTCCAGCAGTGGGGCGTCCTGACCGGGGCGGTGCTGTTGGTCATCGGCGTCCTTTCCCTGTGTCTGCGGCTGCTGGTGCTGCGGCCGCTCTTCCGCGTGGTGGACGGCACCCAGCGCATCGCCCAGGGTGACTTGTCGCAGCCGGTGCCGGTGGACGGCCAGGACGAAATGGGCCAGCTGGCTGGCCACGTCAACACGCTGCGGGCGCACCTGAGGGACAGTATCCAGGAGTCCGAGTCCGTTGCGGAGGCCCTCGCCAACGCGGTGGACGAACTCGACCGGTCGAGCGAGGGGCTCGTGGCCATCGCCATGGAGCAATCGAGCGGGGCAGCGGAGCAGGCCTCCGCGGTTCAGGAGGCGACCACCACCTCGGAGGAGATCGCCGCCACATCCAACGAGATCTCGGCGAACGTGGAGAGCGTCGAGCACGTGGCCGAGGAAACCTTCACTGCCTGCATGCGGGGTGGCGACGACGTCAAGAACGCGGTGCAAGGCATGCAGGAGGTGAAGGAGAAGGTCAAGGCCATCGCCGACGGCATGGTGGAGCTCGGGAAGAAGTCCCAGAAGGTCGGGGGCATCGCGGAGATCATCGACGAGATCAGCGAGCAGACGCACCTGCTGGCCCTCAACGCTGCCATCGAGGCGGCGGGCGCGGGCGAGCATGGCAAGCGCTTCAGCGTGGTGGCCTCGGAGATCCGCCGGCTGGCCGAACGCACGGTGGAGGCCACGGCCCAGATCAAGGAGTTGATCCAAGAGATCCAGGACTCGACCAACGAGTCCGTCCTGGCGACCGAGCGCGGCACCGGGATCGTGCTCGCCGGGGCCTCGCGGGTGGACAAGATCGGGGAGAGCCTCGGCGAGATCCTGGCCCTGGTCCGGCAGACCAAGGAGTCGGCGCGCGAGATCACGATCGCGACGCAGCAGCAGGCCACAGCGGGAGAGCAGCTCGTGCTCACCATCACCGACATTAACGACGTGGCGGTGCAGGTCAACCGATCCGCCGAGCAGGTGGAGAAGTCGGTCCTGGGCTTGAAGGGGCTGGCGCGGCGTCTGAAGGACTTGGCCGAGGAAAACCGCCACGCTCGAAAGTTCCGGGTGTAGCCCGTTGACCGGGTCCCGCCTTCCGGCGCCGCCGCAGGCGCGGCTCCACGTTCGGTCCGAGGGTCCGGTGCGGTGCGCGCAGAGGCGGCTCGCCTCCCGATGAGCGCTCAGCAGAAGTACCTTGCGATGTTTCTGGAGGAGGGCGGCGAGATCCTCTCGAAGCTCAACCAGAGGATCCTGCTTCTGGAAGCTGCACCGGGGGACCGCGAGGCGCTGCAGAGCGCCCTGCGGCTCGTGCACACGCTCAAGGGCGGGGCCCGGATGGTGGGCCTCGACCAGGTGAGCACTGCGGCCCACGAGTTCGAGGACCTGCTGAAGAACCGGACGGAGGGAGGCACCCGGCTCGATGCCTCCGATGTGACGCGGCTGCTGGGGATGCTCGACGCCATGCGCGCCGTGCTCGACCTGGTGGCGCAGGGGCGCTCCGCGGAGGCGTCTCCGCCGGACCTCTCGGCCCCCTCGGCTCCGGCACCCGGCACCGGGGGCGCAGGGCCCGAATCCGGTTCCTCGCCGGTCGCCCGCGCGGGGGGGGGAGACCGGCTGCGCGTGAGCGTGGAGCGCCTCGACGTCCTCCAGAACCTGATGGACGACCTGACGCTGCGCAAGGCGCGCATCGCGAGCCACGCCGACCAGGTGCGCCGGGCGGCCCGGGGTCTGCAGCGGGTCGCCTGGGCAGGGGACGAAGCCGAGTTCACGCCCAGGGAGCGCGCCGCGCTGCGACGCCTCGTCCCGGTGCTCTCCGGCCGCGGGTTCGGCGACTTCCTGGAGGATCTCCATCACCTCGACCGGACCATGGAGGAGCTCCAGGGACAGGTGCTCGACCTGCGGATGGTCCCGCTCGCCGAGGTCCTGGAGGAGTTTCAGCGTACCGTACGGGACCTGGGGCAGGAGCTCGGAAAGCAGATCGCCTTTACGATCGACGGAAAATTCACCGAGGTGGACAAGAACCTGCTCGAGGCGGTGCGAGGGCCCCTGCTGCACCTCGTGCGAAACGCGGTGGACCACGGGATCGAGCCCCCGGACGAGCGGAAGGCAGCGGGCAAATCGGCGTTGGGCCACGTGACGATCCGTGCGTACCACAAGGGCACCGCCGCGGTCATCGAGATAGAAGACGACGGCCGTGGCCTCGACCCCCGGGCGATCCGGGACAAGGCCCTGCGGGGCGGCTTCTTGAGCGAGGCCGAGGGGGGGACCCTCTCCGACGACGAGCTCCTGTACCTGCTGTGCGAACCGGGGTTCACGACTCGAGAGCGGGTCACCGAGATCTCCGGCCGCGGGGTCGGGCTCGACGTCGTGCGCTCCGAGCTCGAGAAGCTCAAGGGGTCCCTCTCGATTCGCAGCGAGAAGGGGGCGGGGAGCCGCTTCCGCCTGTACCTGCCGATCTCGATCTCCCGGGTTCCGGTGTTGCTGGTGCGCGTGGGATCGATGCACTGCGGGCTCCCCTCCCTGTTCGTCGAAGGGTGCTTCCGGGTTCGGGCCTCCGATCTTGCGGCCCGGGACGGCACCTGGGTCCACGGGGACCACGTCCTTCCCGTCGTGAGCCTCGCCCGCGTGCTCGGAGAGCGCCGGGCCACCGGCGCGCGGACGACTCCGCTCGTCGTACTCCAGTTCCGGGGTCGCACCATGGCGCTGCAGGTCGACGAGCTGCTCGAGGAACGGGAGGTCGTGCTCAAGGGGCTCGGAGAACATCTGGGTGGCGTGCCCTACGTGCTGGGCGTGTCGCTGCTCGCGGACGAGCAGCCCGTACCCATCTTGAACGTCGTGGACCTTTATCCCCAGTGGCACCGCCTGGAGACGACCTGCCGGTTCCATGCCGAAGCCGAGCCCCGGACCAGCCGGGTGCTGGTGGTCGATGACTCCATGACGACGCGCCACATGGAGCGGACGATCCTCGAGGGGTTGGGCTACGAGGTGCTGCAAGCCTCGGACGGCGCGGAGGCGTGGGAGAGACTGCGCCGGGAGGTCGTGGACCTGGTCGTGAGCGATGTGGAGATGCCAGCCATGGACGGCCTGGAGCTTGCGCGGCGGATTCGGGCCACGGAAGCGCTGGCGCACCTGCCCCTGGTAATGGTATCCAACCGGGTCGCGACCGAGGACCAGCGCGCCGCGTTCTCTGCCGGGGCCGACGCCTACCTTCGCAAGGATCGGTTCAGCCAGCGCGAGCTGGGGGCCACCCTGCGCGGACTGCTGACCAGGGGGCGGGACGACGGCGGGGCGGAGAGAGACAGGACCAAGGGGGGGGAAGGGGAGTCGCGAGGCGAGCCATGATTCGAGTGATGATCGTCGACGACTCTCGGATGGTCCGGAGGATCCTCCGCGAGATTCTGGAGTCGGACCCGGAGGTTCGGGTCATCGAGGAGGCGGAGGACGGCGCCGAGGCGGTGGAGAAGTGTGTGGCGCTGGGTCCCGACGTCGTGCTGATGGACATCCAGATGCCGGTGATGGATGGGCTGCAGGCGGTCGAGGCGATCATGCGGGAGCGGCCGACGCCGGTGATCATCCTGAGCGCGACCGTGAGCCCCGGGGAGGTGAAGAGCGCCTTCCGGGCCGTGCGGGCCGGTGCCTTCGAGGCCCTGGCGAAGCCCGAGGGGGTCACCTCGCCCCGAGTCTACGCCGCGGTGGCCGCGGACCTCCTGGCGCGGGTGAAGCTCTACGCGCGAGTGGGGCGGCGCAAGGGTTGGGGGGCGGAGGAGATGGAGGCGCCCCAACTGCGGATGCCCGCCGCCTCGCCCCGGGTGGTGGGGATCGGCGCATCCACCGGGGGGCCCCGCACCGTTCAGGCGATCCTCTCGGCGTTGCCCCCGGCGTTCCCGTGTCCGATCCTGGTCGTGCAGCACATCAGCCTCGGGTTCACCCGCGGCTTCGCGAGCTGGCTCCAGCGGGAGACGAACCGGGAGGTCAAGATCGTGGAGCGGTCGGAGCGCCTGGTCAAGGGGTCGGTGTACCTGGCGACCGACGGCAACCACCTCGAGGTGCGCGGCGGCATGGCCGTGCTCACTCAGGTGCCGCCGGTCAATGCCTGCCGGCCCTCGGTGGACGTGCTGTTCTCCTCGCTCGCGCGGGAGTATGGCAGCTACGCCGTCGCGGTCCTGCTCACGGGCATGGGACGGGACGGCGCGAACGGGGCCGCGGCGGTGCGCGGGGCCGGCGGTGAGGTCGTCGTGCAGGACGAAGAGTCGTGTGTCGTGTTCGGCATGCCCAAGGCCGCCATCGACCTGGGAGCCGCGAGCCGTGTGGTTCCGGCCCGTCTGGTGCCTCGGACTCTGGCAGAGATCGTGGGGCCCGGGGGGGCCGAGGCCGCTAAGGAAAGGATTGCCTGATGGAGGCGTCGGACATCTTGGTCGTCGACGACAGCCGCATCGTTCTCGCCATGGTCACCGACATCCTGGCGGAGGAGGGGTATCGGGTCCGCCAGGCCGAGAACGGGCGCGTCGCCCTCGAGCGTGTTGCCGAGGCACGGCCCGACCTGATCGTTCTCGACGTGATGATGCCCGAGATGGACGGGTACGAGGTCTGCGAGACCCTGCGCCGAGAGAGCGACTACATCCCGATCCTCATGATCACGGCCAAGGGAGAGCTGGAGGACCTGGTGCGCGGCCTGGACGCGGGCGCCGACGACTACATCGCCAAACCGTTCCAGGCGGTGGAGCTGGTGGCGCGGGTGAAGAGTCTCCTGAGAATTGGCACGTTGCAGAAACGGCTGCTCCTGCAGAACTTCGAGCTCGAGGCGAAGAATCAGCAGCTCGAGGCTCTGGCGCGCCAGCTCGACGACCTCAACAAGGAGCTCACGCTGCTCTCCGTCACCGACGGCCTGACCCGCGCCTACAATCACCGCCACTTCCAGGAGCGTCTCAAGAGCGAGTTCTCCCGCGCCAAGCGGTACGAGGAGCCGCTGGCCTGCGTGATGCTCGACATCGACCACTTCAAGCGCGTCAACGACACCTGGGGACACCCGGTTGGGGACCGGGTCCTCGTGCGCATCGTGGAGATCCTCAAGGAGGGGATTCGCAGCGAAGACCTCGTGGCCCGGTACGGGGGGGAGGAGTTCGTTCTCCTGCTGCCACGCACCGACTCCGAGCACGCGGCGCACCTCGCCGAGCGGCTGCGGGAGCGGGTCGAGGCGGACGAGTTCCCACTCACCAACGGCGACCGCATCCGCCTCACGGTCAGCCTGGGCGTGTCGGGGTTTCACCCTCCGGGGACGCACGAGACGGCCGACGCCCTGCTTCACGCGGCCGATGCCGCCCTGTACCGGGCGAAGACCGATGGGAGAAACCGCGTCGCGGTGGCGTGACCGCTGGGGCGCCTGGGAGCTCTGCCTCGCCGCCTGGGGCTTCGTGGTGGCGCTCCTGGCGTTCCCGCCGGGACGGGTGTGGCTGCTGGCCGTCGTCGCGCCGGCCCCGCTCTGGGTGAGCTGTCTCGAGGGGACCCCTCGGCGGGGCCTGTGGCGCGGCTGGCTCTATGGTCTGGGGTTCTTCGGAGGGCTCGTGTGGTGGGTCGTGCCCACCATGCACCGGTATGGCGGGCTACCCTGGTCGGCCGCCGGCGCCTGCTTGCTCGTTCTGTCCGCCTACCTCGCGCTCTACCCGGCCCTGTGCGGTGCGGCGGTGGCGGCCGCGGGGAACCGGTCCTCGGGGCTCGCCCTGGCGCTCGCGCCGCTCCTCTGGACGGGGCTGGAGGGCGCAAGGGGCGTGGCCCTCACGGGTTTTCCCTGGGGGGACCTTCCGCAGGCGCTCTGGCGCGTCGAGGGGGCGCTGGCCCTGGCGCCCTGGATCGGGATCGACGGCGTTCGCCTGGTGGTGGCGTCCCTGGCAGGGGTGCTGGCGTGGGCCGGGTCCGGCGGTCTCCGCCGGCACCGGCTCCCCTGGGTCGGCCTCCTGCCCGCGGGGGTCCTCCTCCCAGCCGCAGCGATCCTCCTCGCCCTGCCCCGGCCCGCGGCCCCGCGGGCCGGGGAGGTACGCATCGGTGTGGTCCAGGGCGACATCGACCAGGCACAGAAGTGGGACCCCGCGTTTCGGCGCGCAACTCTGCAGACCTACCTCTCCCTCACCCGGAAACTGATCCAGGCGGATGGGCGTCCTGACCTGGCGGTGTGGCCCGAGACGGCTATGCCGGTGCTCTTCCAGGAGCCCGGGCCCCTGCGCGCCGAGCTCCAGCGCTTCGCCCGCGACCAACGGCTTCCGATCCTCTTCGGCGCGCCCGCCTACCAGAGCACCGGGGATCGGTTCGAAGGGCGAAACGCGGTGTTCCTGCTCGACGAGACCGGCGCGGTTGCAGGGCGGTACGACAAGGTGCACCTGGTGCCCTTCGGCGAGTACATCCCCCTGGGCCGGTTCCTCCCCTTCGTGGGCAAACTCGTGGAAGGGGTCGGAGACTTCACGCCGGGGCCGGGTGCGACACCCCTGGTCGCCCGTCCCACGCTGCCGACCTTGGGCCCGCTCATCTGCTTCGAAGTGATCTTCCCGGGGTTGGCGGCGGAGCACGCCCGGCAGGGGGCCCAGGTGCTCGCTGTGGTGACGAACGACGGGTGGTTCGGCCGCACGCCGGGGCCCTACCAGCACCTTGCCTTCGCGGCCTGGCGGGCGGCTGAGACCGGGCTACCGCTCGTGCGCGCGGCGAACACCGGGGTGAGCGCCGCCTTCGACGGCCGGGGCCGGCTGCTGCAGGCGACGGCGCTCCAGACCCGGGACGCCTTTGCCGTGACGCTCTCCTACCCGCAGCCCGGCGAGACGCCCCAGGGGCGAATCCGTCCGTGGATTTCACCGAGCTGCCTCGCCTTGGCTCTCGCAGGTGTTTTTGGTACCATATCGCGCTCGGCGCACCGCAGGAGGTGACCCGAGCCCCATCGACCGGCCGACCGACCGGCCCCACGGCGAGCACAGACACCATGGCGAATCCGAAGATCGAAGAACTGCAAGAGCGCCTCCACGACCTGTGGAGGCTTCTTTGACTTGGCAGGCAAGGAGAAGAGGGCCGGAGAGCTCGACGCGGTGATGGGCCGGCCCGACTTCTGGGACGACCCGGAGCGGGCGTCCGAGGTCGGCCGGGAGCGCAACCGCCTGTTTGCCGACGTGGACGCCTGGAAGAGGCTCTGGGCGGCGCTCGAGGACGTCGAGGTCGCGGAGGAGTTGCTCGCCGAGGAGGACGACACCGGCCTGCGCCGGGAGACCGACGTGAAGCTGTCTGCCGTGGAGGACGGGGTTCGGGCAATCGAATTTCACAAGATGCTCTCGGGACCCAACGACGAGGGCAACGCGATCGTGGCCATCAACGCCGGCGCCGGGGGGACCGAGGCGCAGGACTGGGCGGAGATGCTCTTGCGGATGTACCTGCGCTGGTCGGAGAAGCACCGGCTCGAGGCCGAGGTGGTGGACCTGCTGCCCGGCGACGAGGCCGGCGTGAAAAACGCCACCGTCACGGTGGCCGGGCCCTACGCCTACGGCTACCTCAAGGCCGAGGCGGGCGTGCACCGGCTCGTCCGGATCAGCCCCTACGACGCCCAGGCACGCCGCCACACGTCCTTCGCGTCGGTGAGCGTCTACCCGGAGGTCGCCGACGACGGGGCCATCGAGATCGACGAGAAGGACCTCAAGACCGACGTCTACCGGGCGAGCGGCGCGGGCGGCCAGCACGTCAACCGCACCGAGTCGGCCGTTCGAATCACCCACCTGCCGAGCGGCATCGTGGTCGCCTGCCAGAGCGAGCGCAGCCAGCACAAGAACCGAGCCAACGCCATGAGAATCCTCCGGGCCAAGCTCCAGGACGCCCAGCGCCAGGAGCGGGAGAAGGAGCGCGACGCCCGGGAGGCGGAGAAGATGGACATCGCCTGGGGCAGCCAGATCCGCTCTTACGTGCTCCAGCCCTACCAGAAGATCAAGGACCACCGCACCGATCTGGAGGAGGGCAACGTCCAGAAGATCCTCGACGGGGACCTGGACGCCTTCATGGAGGGGTACCTCCTCATGACCTCCGAAGCGCGGGCGGCGGCTGCCTCTTCCTAGCCGAGACACCTACGTAGATCGGGGCTTGCCCCGACGTCCCGATCGCCCCTTGGTCTTTTCGCGCCTTCAGCGCAGGTGGAATTCCACGCCGGGCGCCCCCGGCTTCTCCCCGGACTTCGGCAGCGCCGACGTGAGCACGAACACCCGGTCGGCTTCCACGAGCCCGGTCTTCACGAGCGCGTCACGCACGGTCTGCGCCCGCTCCTTCGCCAGGAGGCGGAGGTCGTCGTCGGTCGCCCGGGTCTGGCTGCGCAGGAGCTTCTCCATCTCCTCGGGTGGAAGCGTCTTCTCGATCCCGAGGAAGTTCTTGGGCTTCGGGAACTCAGCGACCTTGTATGCCTTTGGGAGGTAGCGGACCTTTTCCTCCGGTGTGAGGGAGATCGCGTCGAGGTCTCCTACGTCCGCCCCCGAGGTGGCCAGCTCCTTCGCCTTCTGGGCCTTGAGCCGGCGCAGGTAGAGGCGCTCGGCCAGGGCTGGGCGGTCCACGTCCGGGGCCGCGTGCCCTTCGACGTCGAGGCGAAGGGCGGGCCGCTCGTGCAGCGCCTTGGCCAGAATCGCGATCTTCTTCGCCGCGGCCGCCGGCACCTTCGCCTCCGCGGAGGCGAAGTCGACCCTCCCCAGTTCCTCTCCTCCGCCGAAGACCGAGCCGAGAAGCGCGAAGGGGGAGGTGACGGCCTTGGTCAGCAAGTTCACGATCGCCCGCCACACGACTCTGGCCACGCTGAACTTGGGATCATCGAGGCTCCCCGCCACCGGGATGTCGAGCTGGATCTCCCCCTTCCGGTCCTTGAGGAGCGCGACCCCCAGCTTCACGGGCAGGCTCGTCGCCTCGGGGCTCTCGACCTTGTCGCCGAAGGTGAACTGGTCCAGCACGATCAGGTTCTTGGCGTCGATCGTGCGGTGGGCGATGTGGTACGTCACGTCGAGGAAGAGCTTCCCCTTCTCGATCGTGTACCCCGCGTAGCGCCCCGAATAAGGGGTTGCGGGACCGAGGTCGGCGCCGCGAATCGACACCTTGAGGTCCACGAACGGGTCGCGGATGAGGGGGTTGATCTTCCCCATGATCGTCAGGGGCGCGGTCCCGTCGAGGCGGCCGCGCAGGTCCACGTCGGCGAAGCGCGTCTCGAGGCTCGACAGGCCGGTAATCCGGCCAGCGATCTCCTCGAGGTCCGCCGAGTAGGCGGGTTGGATGTGGCGGTCCGTGAACCGCACGTGCCCGCCCTGCAGCGTCACCGCCTCGACCTCGATCCGGGCCGGCTCCTGGGGCGCGGCGGTCGGGTGAACGTCGGCCGGCGCCTCTGCGGCGGCGGTCGATGCCGGGGGCCCCTCGGTCTCGAGCGCCTTTCTCAAGTTGACGGTGCCGTCCGGCTCCAACGTGATAAAGCCGTCGAAGTCGGTCAGCGCGATTCCTTGCACCCGCAGCGCGAGCGGTTCCTGCCGCACGTCGACGCCGGTGAGCGCCAGGGAGTCGAAGGAGACCATCGGCTCGCCACTTGCCGCGTCGGAGGCAGCGAAGCGAGCCACGTGGGTCTGCCCCCGGAAGGCCACGGCGGGTGCGCTCCTGCGACCGGGTGCGACCGAGAGGGTGCCGGAGGCGCTGACCGCGCCGCTCGTCACGGCAGCCTTGAGGCGCTGCTCGAAGTAGGGCTGGAAGGGCCCCACGTCGAGACCGGTGAGGTTCACGGCGAGTTGGGCGGATAGGGGTTTGAGGCCGACAGGGCCCTTCGCCGTGAGCTTCCCCCGTCGATTCACCGCGGCCGTAACCTCGATGCGGCCGCGACGGTTCCGGGCGGTCGCGAGGTCGTTGGCCTGGATGCCGAGGTTCGAGACCTCCGCGTGGGCGGGCCGGGGCAGGCTCTCGTCGTCGAGGGACACGCCGACCTTCCGGACCGTGAGGCGCCGTACGGCCAGATTCCAGGGCTTGCCGGGCGTCGGTGCCGCCTCAGGGTCCGGCCGTGCGCCGGCCTCCGGGCCGGGCGGCGGCCGCACGAGGCCCTGGACGTTCCAGGTGCTGTCGGCGACCTTCTTCAGCCGGGCGTTTCCGCCGTCCACGGTGAGGCTTCCCACCTCGACGCTTCGCTCCCCCAGGTCCACGGCCGTGCCGGCCAGAGCAAAGGTCTGCAGGGTCAGGAGCGGGCTCTTCTCGCCGGCTCGCGCCGCGGTGAGGTTGCGGAGGGTGAGCGACGCGTCCCCGAGCCGTACGCTCGTCTCGGGCCCGCCGCGATCCACCGTGAAGTGAGTCGACGCCCCGAGCTCCCCGGCCAGATCGAGCAGGAACGCGCGCTTCACATACGGGGCGTACTTGGCAACGCGGAGCCCGGCCAAGGCAAGCTGGCCCTCTGCGTGGACCGGCGAAAGAGAGAGCGCCGCGTCGGCCGAGAGCGTTTCGGCGCTCTCCGTGGTGAGCGACAGGCGAACCATCGCGCGCTCCCCTTGAGCGCCCGTGAGGTTTCGGACGCTGAGCGCGAGGGGGGAGATCTCGGTGCGGAAGGGCTTCCCCTGGCCTTCGTCGGCGAAACGGATCCGCCCGTTGGTCAGGGCTACGTCGTCCACTCGGTAGGAGAGGGGCTTTGACGGCTCTTCCGGAGCGCCGCCCTGCGCTGGCTCCGGCGATGCGAACACGAGGTCAGCCCAGTTTCCACGCCCCGCCTTGTCGCGGACGACCTCCAGCTCGGGCCCCTCCACCGAGACCTTCGCGATGCGCAGGGAACGCGAGAAGACCTCCACGGGGCCGAAGGCAACGGCGAGGCGCGGCAGCCGAAGGAGCGGGCGGCGGGCGGCGTCGTCGATCGCGAGGTCACGAAGCGCAGCGTCCCCGGTCAGCGTGAGCGTCGGCCCCCGGTCCCGGTGTTGGGCGTAGGCCGCCTGAAGGGCGGCATCGAGCCGTGCCGAGGAGAGGGTGGAGCGCCACGGCACGGGCACATACGCGAGGTAGGAGGGGAGATCCACGTCCTGAACGCGGACCCTGACGGACGTCTCCAGCGACGACGCAAAGGGCTTCGACTCGCCTTCGATGGAGAAGCTCTTGGCGTCGACCTCGGCCGACAGAATGGGCCGGGTGAAGATCTCGACGTAGGCGGGGAAGTTCGAGAGAAACGGCAGGGTCAGGCGAAGAGCGCGCACCGTGTGGGTCTTCCCCTTCGGCCGGTCGTCGAAGTCGAGGGACCCGCCGGACACCTGGACGTTCCCGAGGGAAAACCGAAGCGGGGCGCTCCCCTTCGGTGCGGGTCCAGGGCGGGAAGCAAACAGGTCGGAGACGTTGTACACCCCCTGGCCCAGGTGGACGAGGTGCACGACCGGCGATGAGAGGCGGATCTCCCGGACCACGAGTCCGCGGCGCCAGAGGGAGGAGGCTTCGACGTTGGCGTAGAGCTCGCCGAAGGACAGGAGCGGCGGGCCGGATGCGCGGTCGCCGACGGAGACGCCCCGTAACGTCACGGACAGGGCGAAGGGGTTCAGCTGCACCGCCTCGATCCCGACCGGCCGGTGCAGCTCCCGGGAGAGCCGGGGCGGGAGCATCGAGCGCAGGAGCAGGGGCGCGGCGAGGAAGCCGAGCACGGCGTAGGCGGCCAGGAGCGAGGCCGCGACGAGGGCGGCGCGTCGAAGGGTGCGCATAGGCCTCCCTGGGGTGTTGTCGCGAGAGCCGAGGCCGGAAGAATGGTCGAAGCGGCGCCGTCTGGCAAGTGAGAGTCCACGCACGGGGGACCGACGCGGTGGGTGAGGCTAGAACTTCCCGGGCCGAAGTCGGGCCGCCGGAACCTCGCCGCCGTAAGGGTACCCGGCCGCGACCCAGAACCCCGACAGGGGCCGGTCCGAGAGCTCGATCCGCTCGACGTGTTTGGCGTTCTTGTACCCGAGAAGGCGCGGGATCACGGCCCGCAGCGGAAAGCCGTGGTCGAGCGGCAGGGTGCGCCCGACGGCCCCGTAGGCCAGGAGCGTCCGGGGCTCCCGGGCCACCGCCAGGGGCAGCGACTCGTTGTACTTGCCGCCCGCGGTGTGGAGGTTCACATGGGTCGCGCCGGGGCGAACCCGCGCCCGGTCGAGTACGAGCCCCAGCCCGACTCCGGTCCAGGGCACGTCGTCGACCGACCATCCCTCCACGCAGTGGAAGTCCGTGACCTGGTCGGTGAGCGGAAGCTCCAGAAGCTCTGGGAAGGAGTAGGTGCGCGGGCGGTCCACGAGGCCGTCGATCGCCAGGCGCCAGCGGGCGAGCAGGGCGGAGAGGTCCTGGGGGTCGACCGTGCGCACGGGCCAACCGGCGCGCCGGTCGGGGGGGAGCTCACCCGGCCGGAACTCGAACCGCGGGTCGTCGGCGTCGGGCACGGGTCCGGCCAGGCTTCGGGAGAGCGAAACGAGATCCGCCCCCAGGGCCAGGGTGGCCGACCGGCCGAGCCACTCCAGGACCTCGCGGCGGGTGACGCGGCCGCCCTGCCTGCGCACGGTTCCTCCGTCCTCAGGCCGCGACCTTCTCGCGCTCCGCGGTGAGGATCGCCACGTGCTTGAGCTCTTCGTCCACGAGCCCGTCGATGCTCGCGGCCGCATACTCCTTGGGCACGACGTTCTTCATGGCGGCATAGAAGACGACCGAGTCCTTCTCGAACCCGATGGCGAGGTCCAGGATCTCGCGGCCGGTCCGGCACCTGGCCACGAGCTCGGCGACGTCGGCGCTCTTCAGGAACACGTGGGTGTCGGCCGCCGCCTTCAAGTACCCCGACTCCTCCGAGTTCGGGTCGAAGACCTGGCCCTCGCGGGCCGCCGCGGGCAGCGCACGCCGCAGGGCCTCGAAGAGCTCCACGTGGCGCGTCTCCCACGCCGCGAGCTCGCGGCACAGGGCCCGGACACCCGGATCCGGGGCCCTCTCCGCCGCCGCCTCGTAAAATGCCTTGCCGTTGCGCTCGATCTCCACACCGACCTGAAAGATCTCGTCCGTGTTGAGGTAGTACGACATCGGGACCTCCCTCGAAGGTGACACGGCGGGCAAGAGCCCGGCCGCACGTGCAGGGGACGCAGGGCGCTCGCAGACCGTCTAACATGCGGGCCCGGGGCCGGTCAAGCCGGCGCGGACGATTCTGTCGGCCCCGGGGGAAACGAGGCCGCCCGGCCGACGTGTCGGAGTCTACAATCCTGCAACGATCCTCCTAAAGTCTTTTCACACGGTGCCGATCCTATGCATGTCGGAAAGTCGCGGCGGTGATGTGGCTCTGCCTTGGGCCACAACCTCCTTTTCGAAGAGGATTCGAAAGATGGTACACGCGATGACCCTGGTCTCCCCCCTGCGCGCCTCCACCGGGATCGCTGCCCTCGCAGCGGCATCGCTCGCCGCATCCTTCTATGTGCCGTGGTATGTCGCGCTGCTGGCCGCGTGCGGCCTGGGCGGCTGGCACCTGTGGCAGGCGGTCCGCGCGGCCGGGGAGGCGAAGGCGGCCCGGGACGCCGAGGTCGCGGCGCAGCAGGAGTTGGCGGAAGCGACGGTGGCCACGCCGACCGTCGACGTCGAACCCCTGAGGAACTCGCTCATCGTCGTCGCCGAACAGGTGGCCACGGCGGTCGGCATCGTGGCCGAGGTCGGAGCCTCGGTGTTCGGGCAGAACGAGACGATTGGCGCGTCGAGCAGCGCGATCCTGGAGCTCGCGACCAACGGGCGCGCCATGGCGGAGCAGGCGGGTCAGGCCAAGAAGGGCATCGAGGCGGTCGCCGCCGAGATCGACGCCACCGCGGCCGGCGCCCGCCAGCTCGACGGCGCGATGCAGGCGATCGCGAAGGCGAGCGGTGACATCAGCGGCATGGTCGACGTGATCGCGGACATCGCGGACCAGACGAACCTCCTGGCCCTCAACGCCGCCATCGAGGCGGCCCGGGCCGGCGACGCCGGCCGAGGGTTCGCGGTCGTGGCCGACGAGGTGCGCAAGCTCTCCGAGCGGGTCGAGGCGAGCACGAAGAACGTCGCGGCGAGCATCAAGGCCATCAACCGGACGATCGAAGAGGGAACCCGGGTGGCCCAGACGGTCATCGCCAACGCCACGAATCTGGCCGGACGCTCGGAGGCCATCTCGCTGTCCGTGACGGCTCTCGTGGGCTCGGTCCGGGAGCAGGAGGAGGCCCTGGCGTCCGTCGCCTCCCAGACCGATCGCCTGTCGCAGGAGTGCCAGGGCCTCAACCAATCCGCGGCTTCGATGAGCGAAGCGGTCATCGCCATCGCCGGCGCGGCCGACGAGGCCTGCACGATCGCGGACCATCTGACGGTCTGAGCCCGTTTCCGCCCTGCCAACATAAGGACGCCCCATGAGCGAGCCGAAACCGAAACTGGCCATGTACTGGGCTGCCTCCTGCGGAGGTTGCGAGATCGCGCTGGCCAACATCCACGAGGCGCTTCTCGAGGTCGATCGTCACTTCGACTTCATGTTCTGCCCCTGCCTGCTGGATACCAAGCGGGCCGACATCGAGGCCCTGGCCGACAAGGCGATCTTCCTCACGCTGTTCAACGGGGCTCTGCGCACGACCGAAAACCGGGAAATGGCAGAGCTCCTGCGGCAGAAGTCCCAGGTCTTCGTCGCCTTCGGCGCCTGCGCGGCCACCGGCGGCATTCCGGCGTTGGCCAACCATCACGGGATCGGCGCCGTGCTCGACGCGTCCTTCCTGTCTGCGCCCAGCGTAGACAACCCGGAGAGGATCGTCCCCGGACACCGGACCGTCGTTCCCGAAGGCGAGTTGGAGCTGCCCCGGTTCCTCGCCCGTGTCCTCGCCGTGTCGGAGGCGGTCGCCGTGGACTACTCGATCCCCGGCTGCCCTCCGGAGCCGGAGCAGATCGTTGCGGTGGTCCGTCACGTGGCGAGCGGCAAGGCGCTTCCGCCTGCCGGCAGCCAGCTCGGGTGCACGGAGCGGGCGGTCTGCGACGGCTGCTCGAGGGAGAAGAAGGGGCTCCTCACCGGGCGGCTCGTCCGCCCCTTCGAGACGCTTCCCGAGGCAGGGTGGTGCCTGGTGGAGCAGGGCTTTGCGTGCGTGGGGTCTTCGACACGGGGCGGCTGCGGAGCGCTCTGCCCCGCCGCGAACATGCCCTGCACCGGCTGCTACGGCCCGTTGGACCGGACGGCCGACCCGGGGGCGGCGGCTCTGGCGGCCGTGGTTGCCGCGGTCGACCCCGGCGGCGGCAACGGCAGGGAGGAGGCGGCGCTGCACGCCCACGTGCGAGAGGCGCTCGCCGGCGTGGCCGACCCGGTCGGGACCTTCTACCGCTATGCGCTCGCCGCGTCCGTCGTCGCGGACCGCGAGTCGGAGGGGCGATCATGAGCCGGCGGATCACCATCGACCCGATTACCCGCCTCGAAGGGCACGGCAAGATCGAGATCTTCCTCGACGACGGGGGCGAGGTGACGGCCGCCTACTTCCAGGTTCCCGAGCTGCGAGGCTTCGAGTCGTTCTGTGTCGGCCGCCACGCCGAGGAGATGCCCAACATCACCAACCGGATCTGCGGGGTCTGCCCGGAAGCCCACCACATGGCCGCGGCCAAGGCGCTCGACGCCCTGTTCGGAGCGCCCTGCCTTCCGGCCGCGGCGCGCGTGCGAGAGCTGATCTACAGCGCCTTCTACGTCACTGACCACACCACGCACTTCTACTGCCTGGGAGGGCCCGACTTCATCGTGGGTCCGGACGCCCCCAAGGAGGACCGGAACGTCCTCGGCGTCATCCGCACCGTGGGTCTCGAAGCGGGCCAGGCGGTCATCGCCTGCCGGGCGCGCAACCACGAGCTGATCAAGAAGCTCGGCGGCCGCGGCGTGCACCTGTGCGCCGGACTGCCCGGCGGCTGGAGCGTGGCGGTCACGCCGGAGATCGCGGCCGAGGCGCAGAGCTACGCGCAGCAGAACGTCGACTTCGCGCTCTTCAGCCTCGACGCCTTCCACAAGATCGTGCTGGGCAACGACGCCTACCTGGACCTCGTGCTGTCGGATCTCTACCGGCACGAGACGTATTCCATGGGCACGGTCGACGGCGAGTTCGCCCCGAACTTCTACGAGGGCCGCATCCGCGTCGTCGACCCGGAGGGGGCGGAGTTCGCCCTCTACGAGCCGAAGGATTACCTGGAGCACGTGGCCGAGCACGTGGAGCCGTGGAGTTACCTGAAGTTCCCCTACCTGAAGGCGGTGGGGTGGAAGGGGTTTGTGGACGGCCCCGAGAGCGGCGTCTACCACGCAACCCCCCTGTCGCGGCTCAACGTGGCCGATCGCATGGCGACGCCCCGGGCACACGGGGAGTTCGAGCGGTTCTACGAGACCTTCGGCTGCCGGGGCAAGGGCCCGGGCGGCCGGAACCGGCCGGTGCACCACCGCCTCGCCACCCACTGGGCCCGGCTCATCGAGCTCCTCTACGCCGCGGAGCGGATGCAGGAGCTGGCCCACCACCCGGAGCTCTGCGACCCCGACGTCCGGCAGGCGGTTGCTCCGCGCGCCGGGGTGGGAATCGGCTCGGTCGAGGCGCCTCGAGGCACCCTCACGCACCACTACGCCTGTGACGAGCACGGGGTCCTGACCGCGGTCAATCTGATCGTCGGCACCACCAACAACAACGCGCCCATCGGCATGTCCATCGCCAAGGCGGCCAAGGGGCTCATTCACGGCGGCAAGGTCTCGGACGGGATCCTGAACCGGGTCGAGATGGCCTTCCGCCTCTACGACCCGTGCTGCTCCTGCGCGACCCACGCCCTGGGAAAAGCGCCGCTGGAGCTCACGGTGCGCCGCGCCGCCGACGGGGCCGTGCTCGACCGGCTCACGCGAGGTTGACCATGGTCGTGATCGGTCTCGGCTCACCGTTTCTCGCCGATGACGGGGTTGGGCCCCGGGTCGTCCGGGAGCTGGCCCGCCAGGGCCTTCCCGGGGCGCGCCTCGTGGAGGCCCACGCCGGTGGCCTGCTCCTCGTCGAGGAGCTGAAGGGCGCGTCGAGGGCCGTCATCGTCGACGCCCTGGCGGACGAGCGGCGCGTTCCGGGCGAGGTGCTCGTGTCCGGCGTCGATCGGGCCACGCACAACGCCTCGTGCAGTCACGACTGCGATCTTCCCCAGGCCCTCGCCTTGGGGCGGGCCATGGGCCTCCCCCTGCCGGCGGATGCAGAGATCCTGCTGGTCGCGGTCGTCGCTCGGGACCTCAACACCTTCAGCGAAACCCTCTCTCCAGCGGTCGAGGCCGCCGTGCCCCGCGCCTGCGCCGAGGTGCGCGCCTGGTTGGCTGGAGAAGAGGGGAAACCTCAAGCGGAGGCCGCATGAGCAGCCACCCCAAGACCGCCGTCATCCTGTGCACATGCAGCGGCGTCATCGCGGAGAAGATCGACTGGACGGAGGTCCAGGCCTTGCTGGCCTCCCACCCGGCCCAGCCGTCGTGGAAGATCGACGAGCTCGCCTGCGGAGCGGACAACCTGGACGGGCTCGCCACGTGGCTGCGGTCGGAGGGCCCCGAGCGCGTCGTGGTCGCGGCGTGCTCGCCCCGCGAGCACGAGCCCACCTTCCGCACGCTCCTCGCGGCCGCCGGGATCAACCCGTACTTCCTGCAGTTCGTCAACGTGCGCGAGCAGGTGGCCTGGGTCACGAGCAACGCCGGCGAGGCGACCCGCAAGGCGGCCCGAATTCTGGCCGGCGCGCTGAATCGGGTCGAGCGCCACGAGGCTCTCGTCGAGCGCCAGGTTCCGGTTCGCACCGACGTAGCGGTTCTCGGCGCCGGCCCGGCGGGCATGCAGGCGGCGCTGACCCTGGCGCGGGCCGGTCGGAAGGTGACGCTCATCGAGAAGGAGCCGTTCATCGGCGGCCTCCCCGTCCGCTTCGAGGAGCTCTTCCCGAACCTGGAGTGCGGCCCCTGCCTCCTGGAGCCGGTCATGGGCGACCTCCTCCACGGACCGGAGAGCGCACAGGTGTCGGTCCTGACCCTCGCGGAGGTTCAGGAGGTCAAGGGGAGCTTCGGAAACTGGACCCTCACGGTTCGCCAGGAGCCGCGCTACGTCGATTCGGACCTGTGCATCGGGTGCATGGTCTGCGCGGGCGCGTGCCCGGCGCGCCGACCGAACCGCTGGAACGGGGCGGGAGAGATGGCCGCGGTGGACGCACCGTTTGCCGGCGCGCTCCCGAACCTGCCGCACGTGGATGCTGCGACGTGCTTGCGGCTGAAGGGAGAAGAGTGCGCCGCGTGCCTCGGGGAGTGCCCCGTGGAGGGAGCGCTCGACTTCGCCGAGGCCGCGCGGGAGCACACGGTCCAGGCGGGCGCGATCGTGGTCGCCACGGGTGCCGTTGAGCGCGCCGAGCCGCCGGCGATCTTCGCAGGGCTTCCGGACGTCTTCTCCGCTTACTCTTTCGAGCGGCTGCTCGCGATGAACGGGCCCAGCGGGGGCGAGCTCACAAAGGCCGACGGCGCGCCGCCGGCCTCGGTGGCCATCGTCCAGTGTGCCGGCTCTCTCGACGACGCAGACGTTCCCTACTGCTCGGGCACCTGCTGCAAGGCGGCGCTCAAGTATGCCCATCTCGCCCGGGGAAAGGTTGAGGGCCTCACCACCACGCGCCTGGTCCGCGAGCAGTCGGTGGGTGGCGTCGAGGCGGCCCGCCTCTATCACCACGGAACCGGCACCACGGTTCGCTACGAGCGCCTGGCGGACCTGAGCGTGGGTCACTCGCCCGCGGGGCGGGTGCTCCGCGTCGCCGGCCGCGCCGAGGAGGTCCCGGCCGACGTGATCGTCCTGTGCCAGCCGCTCGTCCCCGGAGCGGGAACGTCGGCCGCGGTGGGCCTACTGGAGCTTGCCACCGACGAGGCCGGGTTTGTCGCCCCGCTCCACGGGCTCTCCGGTTCCTGCTCGGCGCCGCTCAAGGGCGTCTACCTCGCCGGAAGCTGCCGGGGGCCCGGGGATATCCGCGAAGCCTTCGCCACCGGCACGGCGGCCGCCGGCCACGCGCTGTCCGACCTGGTGGAGGGCCGCGATCTCATCGTGGACCCCCAGGTGGCCGTGGTCGACGAAACGGCGTGCGCGGGTTGCAAGACGTGCCTGCTGGTCTGTCCCTACAAGGCGGTGTCGTGGAACGAGGGCGAGAAGGCGGCGGAGGTGGCCGACATTCTCTGCCGCGGCTGCGGCACCTGCGTCGCCGCGTGCCCGGCCGGGGCCATCACCGGACGGGGCTTCTCGAGAGAGATGCTCCGCGCCGAGCTCGAGGGAGTGTTGTCATGAGCTGCACCACACCAGCGACCGTGAGACCCTTCCCCTCGCCCGAGTCTGGCCGCCCCTGCGCCGCCCCCCGGATCGTCGCCTTCCTCTGCAACTGGTGCTCGTACGCCGGGGCGGACAAGGCGGGGATGAACCAGCTGCCCGTGCCCCCGGAGCTCGCCGTGGTCCGGGTGATGTGCTCGGGGCGCGTGGAGCCTACGGCGATCCTCGAAGCGTACCAGAAGGGGGCCGACGGGGTGATGGTGCTCGCCTGCCATCCGGGCGACTGCCACTACAAAGAGGGCAATCTGCGCGCCTACTGCCGCGCGGAGCTCTTGGAGCGACTGATCCCCCAGCTCGGTATCGACCGGGAGCGGTTCGTCTTCGACTACGTCTCGGCAGCGGAAGCCGAGAAGTTCTCACAGATCACCGGCGACTTCGTTGCCCGCATCCGCGAGCTCAACGCGCTGTCTTCTCGGGAAGGATGATGAACGATGTCCACCCAGATGCTCGACTGCCTCGGTCTGAAGTGCCCCCAGCCCACGCTCAAGGTCACCGTCATGGCGACGAAGATGAAGCCGGGGGACGTCCTCGAAGTCGCCGCGGACTGCGGCACGTTTGAAAAAGACATCCGCGACTGGTGCGGCCGGTCGAAGAAGACTCTGCTCTGGATCAAGGACGAAGGGGGGGGTAAAAAGAAGGCACAGATCAAGTTCTAAGCGTTGCGCCCTGTGACGGGGACGGGTCTTCGAACCGGCGGGCGCGGCGCCGAGGCGGCGCGCGAGACGCCGGAGAGGAGTCGCCCCCTTGACGCTCGATCACCGGGCCGTGTCGGCCCGAAACACCTTCGCCGGTCCGCCGATCGACCGGATCCACGCCCGGCGGCGCGACGAGCCTTGGCTTGCCCAGCAACTCGCGGATCCCGCGACGCGTCTCCTGTTCCTCTGGCGGTCGAGGACCCTGGTCACGGCCGGCGACAGCGCGCGTCCCGCGACCTTCCCGGCTGCGGGCGCGGAGCCGCTGCTCGCGGCGGCCGAGTCCGTGACGCTGCTCGGCCGCGACGGGAGTTCCTCCCTGTGGGTCGCGGTGGACCTCCCGGACGGGGCGCCTCCCCCGGAAGCCCTGACCCGGGCGGGTGAGTTCCGGGATCTTCGGGAGCTCGCACCCTCCCTGCCGGCGGAGGAGTCGGCGCTCCTCTGTCAGGCACGAGCCCTCGCGTACTGGCACCGGCGCCACCAGTTCTGCGGCGTCTGCGGCCACCCCACCCGAAGCGCGGAGGCGGGCCACCTGCGCCAGTGCACGAACGAAGCCTGCGCGGAGCAGCACTTTCCCCGCACCGACCCCGCCATCATCGTGCTCGTCACCTCGATGGGCCGCTGCCTTCTCGGCCGCCAAAGCGGTTGGCCCCCGGGGCGGTTTTCGACCGTCGCGGGCTTCGTCGAGCCGGGGGAGAGCGTGGAGGAGGCCGTGGCCCGGGAGGTGGAGGAGGAGACCGGCGTCGTGGTGGGGCGGGTCTCGTATCACTCCTCTCAACCCTGGCCCTTCCCCGCCTCCGTGATGCTCGGCTTTACGGCCGAGGCCCGGGAGGAGACCATTCGGCTCGACGACGAGCTCGAGGAGGCGCGGTGGTTCTCGGCACATGATCTTCGCGCCGCCCTGAAGGCGGGCACCGTGCGCCTGCCCGGGCCGATCTCCATCGCCTACCGGTTGATCGAGCACTGGTACGACGCCCAAGGCCCGGAGCGGCTGGAGACGGTCGGCCTCGCACCTTGGTGAGCGGTCTCACACCTCTCAGCGGTTGCTCTGCCCTTCGATCCAGTCGGAGAGGTCGTGGGCGTGTACGAGATCGACGCCGGCGCTGTCGGCCAACTGCCGCGCCGAACGGGTGAAGCTGCTCGTGGCCACGACAATGGCGAGGTCGGCGCGGTAGAAGTGCCGCGCGGCCACCGCCTCCTGCACCGCCCCGTTTCCCACCGGTTGCCCCTGCCGCTTGCATTGGACCACCACCCGAAGCTCGCCTCGCTCGGCCACGACGTCGGCGCCCTGGTCCCCGGATCTGCGCGTGGTGCGCGCCTGCCAGCCGGCTTCGACGAAGGCGCGCGCCACGCGGGCCTCGAAGGCGAGGGGGTCCGGGTCGGCGGCCTCGTCCGACGGCTCGCCGCGGGCCGGAGCCGAGGCGACGAGCCGATCGAGCCGCTCGGGGGGCACGTGGCGCAGGGAGTCCGGGAGCTTTCGCTCGATGAACGAGCCGAGCTCCCGCTCCCACTCCTCGTACACCACGTCACCGTAGTCGTCGACGTAGATGAGCTGCGAACGCTTCAGCTGCAGCGCCTTGAGGTACGCCGGGTGGCGTCGGAAGAAGCGGCGCAGGCGCCGGCCGTCGGATCTCCAGTACGCGATCCCCGGCACGAGGGCGGCGAGCCCCGCCAGCGCCACGGCAGCCTCCGGGGCGAGCCCGGTCACGCGAGGGTCTCCGCGAACCAGCGGCGGAGCCGCTCCCAGTCGAAGAGGGGGCCGGGGTCGCGCTTCCGCCCTGGGGCGATGTGCTCGTGGCCGACGATCCGCTCGGTCGTGATGGCGGGGAGTGCAGCCCGCAGCGCCCGCAGGAGCGGTTCCAGCGCCGCGTACTGGGCCTCCGTGAAGGAAGTCACCTCGTCGCCCTCGAGCTCGATGCCTACGGAGAACCGGTTGACGTCCGGCGCACCGTCGAGCTCGCTCACACCGGCGTGCCACGCCTTCTCGTCGGTGTCCACCAACTGCACGACGCGGCCCCGCCGGTCCAGGTAGAAGTGGCAGGAGACGCGGAGCGTCGCGAGCTCTCGGAAGTAGGGGTGGGCGGCGGGGTCGAGCCGGTTCTGAAAAAAGTCGAGCACGTACGGTCCGCCGAAGCTGCCGGGCGGCAGGCTGATGTGGTGGAGCACGACCGCGTCCACCCGAGTCCCTTCCCGCGACGAGCAGTTGGGGCTGGGGGAGAAGGGGACGCCTGGGACGATCATCGCCGGCTCGCCGGGTCCAGGCGGTCGCGCAGCGCGTCGCCGAGCACGTTGATGCCGAGCACCGTCGCCATGATGGCCAGCCCTGGGAAGAGCGCGAGGTGCGGGGCGAACAGGAGGTAGTCCACGCCCTGGCTCAGCATGCCGCCCCAGGTGGGGACGTCCTGGGGGCCCAGCCCCAGGAACGAGAGGCTCGATTCGGCCAGGATCGTCGACGCCACCGAAAACGTCGCCTGCACGGCCAGGGGACCGGCCAGGTTCGGGAGGATGTGGCGCCAGGCGATGCGCACAGGCCCGGCGCCGAGCACCTGCGCCGCCACCACGAACTCCCGGTGCTTCAGGGACAGGACCTCACCCCGGACCAGGCGCGCGAACCCGACCCAGCCCAGGACGCTCAGGGCCAGGACCAGGTTCCGGACGCTCGGCCCCAGCACCCCGGCCAGGGCGATCGCAAGGAGGATGCCGGGGAAGGCGAGCAGCACGTCCACGACGCGCATGGCGGCCTCGTCGACCCAGCCCCCGCTGTAACCCGCGACGAGGCCCACTGCCGTGCCGACCGCGAGGCTCAGGCCCACGGCGACGATCCCGACCCCGAGGCTCACTCGGCCCCCGTAGAGGAGCCCGGCCAGGACGTCGCGCCCGAGCCGGTCCTGACCCAGCGGATGCGCCCAGGTCGGACCCTCGAGCCCCCCGGAGAGCTGGAGGGCGTCAGGCGGCGCCGGGCTCAGCCAGGGCGCCAGGGTTGCGCCCACGGCCAGCGCGAGCAGCAGTCCGGTGGCGACGACCAGGAACACCCGGCCGCCTGCGAAGCGGGGAAGGGCGAAGCGCCTCCGTGTGGTCATGGACCTCGCCTGTTTCTCATCAGCGGAACCTCGTGAATCGGACAGCGCAAATCATCAGAAAGCGCACCGCCCCAGCTTTCGAGCCTTCCATCCATAAAGAAACCCCCGTGCTCCAAGAGCGGCCGGACGCCCCGCCGCTGCGCGGGACGATCCCTGGGCGTCTGGGGCATCTCTCGGCCGAACGAAGGGGCCATCGCCGCCGCGCCGTCGCAAGCACCCTGCCAAGACCGCGTCCTGCTCCGCTCTGGGGCATCCGACCGCTCCCGGTTCATTCGTCGGGGTGACCGAAGGTCACGGGCAACTTATCCCCAGGAGCGGGGCCCCTCTTCCTACCGTCCCCTGACCCTCGGGTCCGCCCACCGGTACAGGAGGTCCGCGAGGAGGTTGGCGGCCACATAGGCCAGGCTCACCACCAGCACGCACCCCTGGACCAGGGGGTAGTCGCGCCCCTGGATCGCGCCCACGAGCAGCGTTCCGAGACCAGGCCAGGCGAAGACGGTCTCGGTGATGACCGCCCCGGACAGCAGGCTGCCCAGCTGCAGGCCCAGGAGCGTGATCACCGGAAGGCCGGCGTTACGAAGCGCGTGGACCCAGATCACCTTCCACTCGGGCACTCCACGTGCGCGGGCGGCCTTGAGGTAGTCGGACGGCAGGACCTCCACCAGGCTCGACCGGAGCATGCGGGTGAGAATCGCCGCGAGCGCCGCGCCGAGGGTGAGCGCCGGGAGCACGAGGCTCCGCCAGCCCTCGTTGCCGGAGACCGGGAACCAACCCAGCCGCACCGAGAAGAGCATCACCAGGAGCGGGCCGAGCCAGAAGTTCGGCATCGAGACCCCCAGAAGGCTCGCCACGAGACTTCCCCGATCCCAGACGGTGTCGCGCCGCACGGCGGCCAGCACGCCCACCGGCACAGCGATGGACACGGCCACGGCGAGCGCACAGCCGGCGAGGAGAAGGGTTGCCGGGGCCCGAGCCCGGATCACTTCCACTACTGGTTTGCGAAAGGTAAAGCTCCGGCCCAGATCTCCCCGTCCTATGCCGGCGAGGTAGTCGACGTACTGCGTGAGGAGCGGCCGGTCGAGCCCCAGGTCGGCGCGAAGGGCGGCGCGGTCCGCGGGTCGTGCCGACTCGCCCAGCATGACCTCGACGGGGTCCCCGGGCACCAGATGCAGGAAGGCGAAGACGAGCGTAACGACCCCGAGCAGCGTGGGGACGAGCGTGAGGAGGCGCCGACCGATCACGGGAGAACTCTGCGAACCCCGGCGAGGCTCGTGTACTCGCCTCCCGGAAGAGGGCGGAACCCGGTGAAGCCCCGTCGGAGGACCACGACGTTGTCGAGCCACCAGAGGCTGGCGTAGGCGACGTCTCGGGCGAGCGCCTCCTGAATACGCAGGTAGAGGACCCGGCGCCGCTCCGGATCCGGCTCCCCGCGGCTCGCGTCGATCAGGGCGTCGACCTCAGCGTTGCGGTACCGGCCCCGGTTGGCGCCGGCGGGAGGGATGGACGCGGAGTGGAAGAGGAAGTGGAAGGAGTCCGGGTCGTTCATGCCGACCCACCGCAGGCTCATGAGCTGGAAGTTCCCCTTCTTCACGTCCGAGAAGAAGGTGCCCCATTCGAAGCCCCTCACCTCGACGCCGATGCCCACCCGGGCGAGCTGGTCGGCGATGATCCGCGCGACCTCGTTGGCCGTCTTGTCGGTGCTCGTCTTGTAGGAGACGTGGAAGCGCACCGCGGGCCCCTCGCCGTCCGGATCCGGGTGGCCGGCCTCGTCCAGGAGGCGGCGGGCCAGCACCGGGTCGTACGGGGTTTCCGCAAGGTGCCGGTCCGCCGCCCAGTGTTCCGGGGGAAAGAGGCCCGTGGCCGGCCGCGCGAAGCCCTCGAGGGCGAAGTCGATGAGGGCCCTTCTATCGATGGCGAAGGAGATCGCTTTTCTAATCCTAACGTCCCGAAGCAGAGGATCGTCGAAATTGAAGCCCAGGTACTGATACGATGAACCAGGCGCCACGAGCACCTCCAGCTCGGGGTTCCGGCGCAGGAACTTGACCGCGAAGGGCGGCACGGCGTTCTGCAGGAGATCGAGGCCGCCCGACTCGATCTCGAGGAGCCGTGTCGTGGCGTTCGAGACGATGCGGAAGGTGATCGATTCCAGGTGAGGCGGGCCGGCGAAGTAGTCCGTGAACGCCTTGAGGACGACCTCGGAGGCGGCCCGGAAGGCGGCCAGCCGGTAGGGGCCGGTGCCGATCACCTGCTCCCCCAGATCGGGCCGGCCGGCCAGGCGCTCGGGAAGGATCCCGATCGTGAGCTGGTAGGGCAGGGAGACGGCCATCCGGGAGAGGTGAAACACCACGGTCCGGTCGTCCGGCGCGTCCACCCCGGCGACCTGCTTCAAGGAACCGGTAGCGGGGCAGCCGTGGGCCGGGTCGAGAAGGAAACGAAACGTGGCGGCGACGTCTCGGGCCGTGAGCGGCGCTCCGTCGTGAAAGCGCACGCCGGCCCGCAAACGGAACACGTGGGTGAGGGGGTCCGGCTGCTGCCAGGACTCGGCGAGGTCGAGCCGGAACTGCCCCGACGGCTCCTCTGACAGCAGGCCGTTGAACAACAGCGGGAGGATGCGCATGCCGTGGGCGTCAGAGGCGTAGCGCGGGTCCAGGGTGTCGGGCGTGCCCTCGATGCCGACGCGAAACTCCCCCGGGTCCCGCGGGGTCCGGTGGTTACACCCGAGGCTCGCCACAATCGCCAGGGCGGCGAAGAGAAGCGAGCAGAGCGGGCTCGTGCCCGGGATTCTCGGCAACATGGGCCACACTCTAGGGAAATCACCGGAGCCGGTCAACGGCCCGGCGGTGCGCCCCGCGGCACCGTTCGGAGAGGCCGGGCCTCGGAGATCCTCGAATTCGTCCGTCGGTGCCAGCGGATTCTGGCAGCGCCTGGTGTTGGCCGGGGAGTTGTCGCTGTTTGGCAACACGGTTGGAACGGTTCCAAAGATCGCGACTCGTGGGCAATGGTCCGCGGCAGCGGCGTTTCCCCGGAGGACTGAGGTCTTCTTTCGGAGACGAGACGCCTGCCAGGCTCCAAGCAAAAGTGGCCCTGGAGGCCGGTTTGAGGGAATCGCTCGACGTGGCACGCCCATTGCTGTTGGACGGCGCGTCCCCGGACGGAATGACCCGAGACTGGCCAGTCGCGTTCCACCCCGGATGGATCACCCCGAGCTCCGGCGAGGCCGGAGGAACCCCAACCCTGAGGAGTTCCCATGTTGAGCCCCAAGAAGTTGGCAGCCCTGATCGTCTGTCTCTCCTTCGCCTCCATCGGCCTGGTGCGCGTCGGCAATGCCGACGACTACCGGAAGAGCACGACGTACCGCACGAGCGAGCGCGACGACGACCGCGACGACGACCGCGACGACCACCACCGGAGGCCGCGGCCCACGCCGACCCCGAGGCCCACGCCCGCGCCGACCCCGAAGCCGACGCCTACGCCGACCCCGGCTCCGACGCCTGCGCCGACCCCGCGGCCTACGCCTACGCCGACCCCGGCCCCGACGCCCACGCCCACGCCGACCCCGGCCCCGACGCCCACGCCGACCCCGGCCCCGACGCCCACGCCGACCCCGGCCCCGACGCCCACGCCGACCCCGCGGCCGACGCCTACGCCGACCCCGACGCCCACGCCGACTCCGGCCCCGACGCCCACGCCGACTCCGGCCCCGACGCCCACGCCGACCCCGGCTCCGACGCCTACGCCGACCCCGGCTCCCACGTGGGCCCTGTACACCCAGAACTGCGCGGGCTGCCACGGCACCTCGAAGCGGTCGGCTTCAGTCTCCGCGGTACGGACCGCCATTACCAACAACACGGGAGGCATGGGGTTCATCACCCTGACCGATACCCAGATCGGGGCGCTCCTCGCAGGCCAGTAAGACCCACCCACGGCCGGACGGAGAGAAGACAAGGGAGGGCCCCCGACAGGGGGCCCGACCCTCTTCACCGCCCACGGACCTCGCCCGTCGCCTCTGCCGGGCGTCCAAGAGAGCGGTCCCCCCTTCACCCCACGAGACGTCGGCGGACCCGAAACGATGAACCGAACGATCTTCCTCTCCCTGTGTCTCGGCCTGGTCCTTCTCGTTGCCGGGTGCGCCGTGCCGCCGGACCCCCAAACCGGTCCGCCGGACGCCGAACCCCTGATCCGCGCGGAGCCGGCGGCGGGAGGAAACGAGCGCGCGGAGGCGCAGTCGACCGGGAATCTCTCGCTCGCCGATGCGGTGGCCCTGGCGCTTCGCAAGAACGCCGACCTCCGGGTCGAGTCCCTCAACTCCGCCATGAGCGCGGAGGACGTCAAGAGGAGCCGAGCGATCTACGACCCCTACGTGAGCGCCTCCGTTTCGGGGGGCGGAACGACCGAGGCGAACCGCAGCGGAATGAACAAGAACGCCGGCGCGTCCCTCGCCGTGACCCAGCAGCTCTCGACCGGCGCCAGCATCAGCGTCTCGGGGCAGACGGGCTTCCTCGTCGCACGGGAGCACGAGCCGGGCACCCCCGACTTCGACTACTCCTCGCAGGTGAGCGTCTTCATCACCCAGCCGCTCCTGCGAAACGCCGGCCGGCAGGTGACCGAGGTGAACATCGTCCTGGCGAAGAACTCCTTGCAGGATGCCCTCGACCGGTACCGGACCTTCGCGGCCGACACGGTCTTCTCGGTCGTCACCACGTACAACCGGCTCTATGCCCTGCGGCAGTCGCTGGAGTCCAGAAAAGCGTCACTCGACGCGGCGCGGCAGCTCCTCGAGACGACGAAAGCCAACGCCAAGGCCGGCACCGTGCGGTCCATCGAGGTGGCCAACGCCGAGTACGGCGTGGCCTTCCGACTCAAGGACCTCGTCGACGCCGAGCGGTACGTGCGGGACCAGGAGGCGAGCCTCCGCTACCTGATCGGGGGCGAGGGCAAGGAGGAGATCATTCCCTCGGATCCTCCCACGCGCGAAGAGCCCCAGGAGACGGAGGAGCAGGCGCTGCAGGCGGCCTTGGACCTTCGTCCCGAGCTCAAGC
Source organism: Deltaproteobacteria bacterium (assembly GCA_016214985.1). Taxonomy (GTDB): domain Bacteria; phylum Desulfobacterota; class Deferrisomatia; order Deferrisomatales; family JACRMM01; genus JACRMM01. Next base: position 47,391 of record JACRMM010000052.1, read on the forward strand.
AGCTTCGCCTCGCCCTTCAGTCGAGCGAGCTGCAGGAGCAGGTGTCGCGAAACCAGACCCTCCCGGGCGTGAACCTCGTGGTGGGGGGCGGGCTGGTCGGCAACAACGGGACCATGGGCGACAATTGGCAGGAGATGAAGGACGGCCAGGGGTGGTGGTCCGCCGGGCTGCAGGTGACCGTGCCCCTCGGGAACACCGCGGCGGAGAGCGACTACCGCAGGAGCCGGATCCGCGGGCAACAGGTGCGGGCGCAGATCGCGGCCCTGTCGTGGAGGATTCGAAACGACGTCCAGTCGGACCTGCGGGCCCTCATCTCGGCGCGCCTCCAGATCCAGGTGGCGGACAAGGCGTTGGCGCAGGCTCTCCAGCGCCTCGGCGAGTACCGCGAGAGCAATCGGGCCGGAGCGGCCACGGCGCAGGACGTGCTCAACGCTGAGGCCGACCTTTCGGCGGCCCGCAGCACCCACATCGACGCGATCGACGGCTACGCGTCGGCCGTGATGAAGCTCTGGCACGACACCGGGGAACTCCTCGATCAGCTGGGGGTCAAGATCAACACCGCCAAGATAGAGAACCCGCCCGGGACCGGTGAGGGATGAAGCCGGCAGTGAAGACCGCAGGGTTTGTGGCCGCGATGCTGCTGGGAGTCGCCGTCGGGCGCGACATCGGCTTCGCCGATCCCCCGCCCGCGGCAACGCCTCGAGTGGCCGCGGTGACGTGGACCCGGTACGACTGGAACGCCTCGGTCGGCAAGGGGGGTGACGCCCGCTTCGAGGTCGGCGCGGACGGCGCGCTCTTCGTGGAGGCGCGAACGCCGGACGACGCTCGCTTCGTTCGAACGGTGCCCGTGGACGCGGATGCTCTGTACCGGGTGGCCGGCCGGGTACGGACGGAAGGTGTGGGCGCCGCCGCGCGGGGCGCGGGGCTGTCCGCCCTCGGAATCCTGGACGGCTCCGCGGACGTGCAGGGCACGAGCGGGTGGAGGGCCGTGGAGCTCTATGGTCGGACGGGTCCGAGCCAACGCGAGCTCTCTGTGACCGTGGGCGTGGGCGGGTACGGCAGCCTCAACGTGGGCCGCGCCTGGTTCGACGGCGTGACCGTCGAGCGCGTGGGCGGAGTGCCGCCCGGCGTTCGAGTCGCTTCGCTCGCCCCGCCGCCGGTGCCGGCCTCGACCGGTGGCTTTCGCTCCGGGTGGCTTTTCGGAGCGGTTGCCGCCCTCGGGCTCGGGTTGCTGATCGCGGGGCGCCTCCTCGCCCGTCGCGGGTCGCGTCCCGGGGACGGGCAGGGACTGCAGACCGAGGCACCGTTCGAAGCAGTGGTACCGCCGGGACTCGACCGGATCGACGCCGGGGTGCTCATAGCCCTGACGACGCTGTGCCTCGTGGTTTCGCTCTGGAATCTCGGCGGCCACACGGCTCCCGAGACCGGTTGGCAGCCGGCGCGGCCGGGGGAGACCGTCACGGTGGAGCTGGGCCGCGAGGTCGACCTGTCCCGCATCTACTACTACGCCGGCATCAACGAGGCGGCCGGGGAGGGGAGCCGCTTCACCCTGTCCGCCCGGGCTCCCGGCGGGGGCTTCGCCCCGGTCGCCGGCTTTCGGAAGGACGACGTCGGCACGTGGAAGTACGTGGACGTCGACGTGCGCACCAGCGCCGTGCAGCTCATCGCGGACACCCCCGGCGGGCGCTTGAACGAGCTCGCCTTCCTGGAGAAGGGGCGCCTCGCTCCGGTCGCGGGGCTGCACATCGGCACGTTGACGGTGTCGGCAGGCGATCGGGGGACACCCGCCGCGCTGATCGACGAGCCCGGCGCCTTCGAGCTCGAACCGTCCTTCCGGACGGGGTTCTACTTCGACGAGATCTACTTCGCGCGCACCGCCTGGGAGACGCTCCACGGCATCGAGCCCTACGAGACGACGCACCCGCCCCTGGGCAAGCTCTTCATTGCGGCCGGGGTCCGGCTCTTCGGGATGAACCCCTTCGGGTGGCGCGTCGCCGGCGCACTGTTCGGAGTCGCGCTGGTCCCGCTCCTGTACCTCCTCGCCCGAAAGCTCTTCCGGCACCGCTTTTACGCCTTCGTCGCGGCCTTTCTGCTCGCGGTCGACTTCATGCGGTTCGCGCAGACCCGCGTGGCGGTGATCGACGTGTACGGCGTCTTCTTCATCCTGCTCCTCTACTACTTCGTTCTGGATCTGTTCCCCAGGCCCGGCTCGCCCCCGCCGCGGACCGAGCGGTCGCTCCTGCTCGCGGGCCTCGCCTTCGGTCTGGGCGCGGCGTGCAAGTGGATCGCGGTGTACGCCGGCGCCGGGGCCGCCCTGCTGATCGCCGTGCGCACCGCTGCGGACCTGCGGGGGCAGGCCCGCATCGTGCGGTTCCTCGCCCGCAGGGCGGCCGTTTGCCTCGTGGCCTTCGGGGTCGTCCCTGCGGCGATCTATCTGCTCTCCTACGCCACCTACCTGTCGCTCCCGGGCCCCGGCCATGATCTGGCCGGCGTGCTGAGGCTCCAAGAGCACATGCTCGACTACCACCGGACCCTTCAGGCGACCCATCCCTTCTCGTCGCCCTGGTGGTCGTGGCCGCTGGACCTCCACCCGATGTGGATGTACCTGGGCCAGGGGCTTCCGGAGGGGAGGGTGTCGCACATCGCGTCCTTCGGAAACCCGGCCCTCTGGTGGCCGGCGATTCCGGCGGCGGCGGGAGCGGCGGTGCTCGCCCTGCGCCGCCGGGACGCGAGGCTCGGGGTGGTACTGACCGCGCTCGCGTTCCAGTACGCGCCGTGGGTCGGAATCCACCGCCTCGCCTTCATCTATCACTTTTTCTCGGTGATCCCCTTCGTGATCCTGTGCATCGCGGCGCTCCTGGAGGCGGGCGAGCGCCGCTTCCCCCGGCTCCGACCGGCCTCCTGGGGGTACCTCGGGGTCGCCGGCACGCTCTTCCTGGTCTTCTACCCCGTCCTGTCGGGTCTCGAGGTCCGCGGTGGCTACGTCGCGGCCCTGCAGTGGCTCCCGACGTGGATCTTCTGACGTCTTCCCCGAAGCGGGAGAGCTGAACCATGACAACGTCTGTGACCGTGTCCGTCGTCGTGCCCGTCTACAACGAGGCCGAGGTGATCTTCGAGTCCTACAAGCGGTTGAAGAGGGTGCTCGAGGGGCTCGACGAGCCCTATGAGCTGATCTTCGTCAACGACGGCAGCCGCGACGCCACGGCCGTCATGCTGGGCTGCCTCTGCGACACCGACCCCAAGGTGCGGCTCATCGACTTCTCGCGCAACTTCGGGCACCAGACCGCCATCACGGCCGGCATGGAGCACGCCTCCGGCGACGCGGTCGTGGTCATCGACGCCGACCTCCAGGATCCGCCGGAGGTGATCCCGGAGATGATCGCGAAGTGGCGGGAGGGCTACGACGTCGTCTACGGAAAGCGCGCCGAGCGCAAGGGCGACACCTTCTTCAAGCGGTTCACGGCGGCCGCCTTCTACCGCCTGCTCGACCGCCTGACCGACGTCGACATCCCGGTCGACACCGGGGACTTCCGGCTCATAGACCGCAAGGTCTGCGACGCCCTCAAGACCGTGAAGGAGCGAAACCGCTACGTCCGAGGGATCGTCAGCTGGCTCGGGTTCAAGCAGACCGGGGTGGAGTTCGTTCGGGAGGAGCGCTTTGCCGGGGAGACGAAGTACCCCCTTCGCAAGATGCTTCGGTTCGCCGTCGACGCGATCACGTCCTTCTCCCACAAGCCCCTGAAGCTCTCGTCCTACGTGGGCGTGGCCGTGTCGCTCGGCAGCTTCGCGTACCTCGCGGTCGTCGTGTACCTGAAGCTCTTCACGACCACCACGGTGACCGGCTGGGCCTCGACCATGGCCGTCAGCCTCTTCTTCAACGGCATCGTCCTGATGATGCTCGGGATCCTGGGGAGCTACGTCGGCCGCATCTACGACGAGGCGAAGGGACGCCCCCTCTACGTCGTGAGGGAGACCAAGAACTTCGGGTCAGCGGGTGAAGGCGTTGAGTACCGCGACTCCTGCTCGGCGGTGGGCTGAGAAGGTGTTGACTCTAGGCCCGCCGTCCCGTGCGACGTCCATGGGACCCCCTGACAGCCCCATGAGCGCTCGGTGGGCACGGGTTCGCGACTCGGTCCGTGAGCTTGTCACGTTCGCGACGGTCGGAGTGCTCAACACCGGCGTCGACGTCGCGGTCTTCTTCGGGCTGACCAGCCTCGGCGTCCCCTACTTGGGGGCGCAGGTGGTCTCCTACTCCTGTGGAGCTGGCAACAGCTATGTCCTCAACAAGTTCTGGACCTTTCGCACGGGTGGGCTGTCGTGGGGCGAGATGCTCCGGTTCACGGCCGCCAACCTGGCCTCCCTTGGGATCTCGCTCGCCTGCCTGCGCACGCTCCACGGCAGCGGGGGGACCGGACTCGCCGTGGCCAAGATCGGGGCCACCGGCTGTGCGTTGGCCGCGAACTTCCTCGCCAGCAAGCTCTGGGTGTTTCGGTGAGTGGAGCGGATGACATGACCGGGGCCTGGTGGGTCGTCTCCGCAGCGGTCTGCGGTGGTTTTCTCTGGGGCGTGGGCCGGTTGGCTCGAGCCCGTGCCGAGCGGCCGCGCCGCCGCTGGGAGCTCGCGGCGCTCCTCATGGCTGCCGTGGCCGTCCGCCTCGCGTTGGCGGCGGGCACGAAGGGGTACGGCCCGGACGTCGGCACCTTTAGCGCCTGGGCCGGCCACGCGGCCGAGGGGCTCACCTCCTTCTACTCGCCGGGGTACTTCGCCGACTACCCGCCCGGGTACATCTACGTCCTCTGGGCCGTCGGAAAGGTCAGGCTCCTGCTCGGGCTGGAGTTCGGCACCCCGGCCTTCCTGGTGCTGCTCAAGCTCCCGGCCATCGCGGCCGACGCTGCGGCGGTGTGGCTCTTCGACCGCCTGGCCCGGCGCGAGGGCTGGGGTGCCGCCGCACTGCCGGTGGCCGCCTTGTATGCCTTCAACCCCGCCGTGATCGCGAACTCCGCGGTCTGGGGCCAGGTGGACGGCGTCTTCGTGCTGTTCCTCCTCGCGGGCGTGCTGCTCCTGGAGCGCCAGCCGGCCGGCTCCGGCGCGTCCTTCGCCGCCGCGCTGCTCGTGAAGCCGCAGGCCCTCCTCTTCGCCCCCGTTCCCTTGCTCTGGTTCGCGGTCCGCCTCGGGAGGGAGCGCTCCCGGCGCGCCGCCGGCGACCTCCTCCAGTTCGCCGGGGCGGGCCTCGTCCTCTTCGCCCTCGGTGTGCTTCCCTTCGCGGCCGAGCGAGAGGCCGGTTGGATCGTGGCCAAGTACGTCGGAACCCTCGCCTCCTATCCCTACGCGACCCTAAACGCCTTCAACCTCTTTGCCCTCGTCGGCGGCAACCTGGCGGCGACCGGCGACCGTCTCTTCTTCCTGACATACGGAGCGTGGGGAACGATCCTCGTCGCGCTCGCCGTGGCCTTCGCCGCCGCGGTCGCCGTCCGTGGCCGGGGGGCGGCCCGGGTCTGGTTTCTGGCCCTCTTTCTCGCCGCGTCTGCCTTTGTCCTCTCGGCGAAGATGCACGAGCGATATCTCTTTCCGGCCGTGCCCCTGGCGCTCGGCTACTTCCTCTCGAGCCGGGAGCGGTGGGGCCTGTGGCTCTTCGCCGGTTTTACCGTGACCCAGTTCCTGAATACCGCCGAGGTGCTGGCCCTGAGTGTCCACGAGGTCTACGCCGTGCCGCGCTTGGACCCGCTCCTGCTCGCCGTGTCGCTCGCCAACGTGCTCCTGTGGGGGCTCGCCGCCCGAGCGGGGTACGGCCGGCTCCGCGAACCGGCCCGGCCGGCGGCCGCGGCCGGCTGACGGGAGAGGGATTCCACCCGGACTGGGAGCTCCCTCGCGATCCTCCAGGGCCCCGTCAAAGTCGGTCGACGCAGGGGCTTGCCGGGTCTGCTCGTGCAGCCGGACGGCCGCTCCAGATCGATTGCACCCCGCGACCGGTGCACAGCTCGTTCCAAGTCTCCCAAGAAACCAGCGTCGGTGCGAAGTTTCGATCGTTCGGCATTGTCCGGCGAGGCGACAGGCGCGGCAAGCCCCGTGCCCTGCGAGAATGAGCGAGCCCCGCGCGATCCTCTTCGCTCCTCGACGCCGCGGCCGGCCCTCGGGTATGATCCCGGCCCGATGATCGCCGCCTTGCTCGCCGCCTACCTCCTCGTCCTCACCGCCGAGTACGCCCTGAAGGCGTTGAACCTCCGGCACCTGAAGGCCGTGGGCCACCTCGTGCCCGAGGGCTTCGAGGGGGAGGTCGACGCCGCCACGCTTGCGAAGACCTCCGCCTACACCTTCGACAAGAGCCGCGTCGCGCTCGTCGAGTCGGCCGTGGAAAGTGCGATCTTCCTCCTCTTCCTCTTTGCCGGCTGGCTCGGGGTGTACGACCGGTGGATCGGATCCCTCGTCGCGTCGCCGATCGGGGGAGGGGTCCTGTTCTTCGTCGGGCTCACGCTGATCCAGAGCGTGCTCGGCATCCCCTTCGGCGCCTACGACACCTTCCGCATCGAGTCGCGCCACGGCTTCAACGCCACGACGCCGGGCCTGTGGGTCGCGGATCTCGTCAAGGGGCTCGCCGTCTCGGCGGCGCTCATTGCGCTCGTGACGGCCGGTGCCCTGGGCCTGGTGCGGTGGAGCCCGGGCGCCTGGTGGCTCTGGGTGTGGGGGTTCTTCGTCGGGGTGAGCGTGCTGATGCTCTTCCTGTCGCCCTACGTGATCGAGCCGCTCTTCTTCCGGTTCCAACCGGTGCAGAAGGAGGGGATCGAGGAGGAGATCCGGCGGCTTATGGACAAGGCGGGCCTCACGGTGGGGCGGGTGTTCCAGGTCGACGCCTCCCGGCGGAGCCGGCACTCCAACGCGTACTTCACCGGCATCGGGCGGGTGAAACGGGTGGTGCTCTTCGACACCCTGCTCGACCAGATGAGCCCGGCGGAGATCGTCGCGGTGCTGGCCCACGAGGTGGGGCACTGGAAGAGGCGGCACGTGATCCAGCGCCTCGGGCTCACGGCCGGCCTCGCCCTGGCGGGGCTCTATCTCGCCTTCCGGCTCGTAGGGTGGGGAGGCGTGCCCGGGCTGGTCGGCCTCGACGCGGCGTCGCTGCCGGCCCAGGCGGTGATCCTGTGGCTCGTCGCCGGGATCGCCGGGTTCTTCGTGACGCCGTTCTTCAGCGCTCTCTCCCGGCGAAACGAGCGCGAGGCCGATCGGTTCGCGTGTGAGCTCTCCGGAGATCCCGGCGCGCTGGCCTCGGCCCTGATCAAGCTCTCCCGCGAGAACCTGGCGAACCTCCACCCCCATCCCCTCTACGCGGCCTTCTACCTCTCGCACCCGCCGGTCGTGGAGCGGGTTCGGGTGCTTCGGGCGGCGCGCCCCCAGACACCAGCCAGGTCGGGCGCGGGCGCGATGATCTCCTGAGAGGACGACCCCAGAACCCAGGGCCGTGCAGGCCGAAGGCGTCGGTGCGACTCCCCGTGCGCGCCGCAGGATTGACGACTGGGGCCAAATGGCGTACGCTTTTGCGTACGCTAAAGGAGGTACGGATGACAACCATTACGGCTACCGAGGCGAGGAAACTCCTCTATAAGCTATTGGATGACGTCGCCGAGTCGCACGAACCGATTCAGATCGCCGGCAAACGCAGCAACGCGGTCTTGCTCTCCGAAGATGACTGGCGGGCCATCCAGGAGACCCTCTACCTCCATTCCGTCCCGGGAATGAAGGAGTCCATTGTCCAGGGGCTCAACACGCCGGTGGAGGAGTGCGAAGAGGAACTCGACTGGTGAAGTGGAGGCTCGTCTACGCGAAACAGGCACAGAAGGACGCGAGAAAACTGGCGGCTGCCGGCTTGAAGCCGAAAGCGGAGCGGCTACTCGAACTCCTCAGGGAAGATCCCTACCGTATGCCACCCCTTCTTGAAAAACTCGTCGGCGATCTAGCCGGCGCATGCTCTCGGCGAATCAACATCCAGCACAGGATCGTTTTTCAGGTCCTCGACGAGACCCACACGGTCAAGGTCCTTCGGCTGTGGACGCATTACGAATAAGGCGCGAACCAGGGGAACCGAGAGGGACGCCCCTGATTCCTTGACTGCTCGGGGCCGGGACGTTGCACCGATTCGGGTGTGGCCTCGGCGGGACTCGCTCGACGTACGCGGAGTTCGTGGCCGCTGGGGTTGCGGCGGGTCGGCGCGATGAACGGGTAGGGGCGCCCGGGGTCGGGTTTCCCGGGTTCCGTCCGCCTCTTTCTTGGAGTTGAGCGTGATCCAAACGGCCCTCACCCACGGCCGAAAGCTGGCGACCAGGATCTGGGACTTCTCGGGCGGCGGGGCGCAAGGGAGCATGCGTCGCGCCTGGCTGGGGGGGCTGGTGATCCTGCTTGCCGCCTGTGCACCGGCGCCCCTACGGCCGGGAATCCCGACCCTGTGGAGGGCTTCGCCGAACTTCGGAGAACGTCGGCCCAACTTCGTCGTCCTCCACCATACGGATGACGACTCGACCGAGCAGGCGCTGCGCGCGCTCACCGCCCCTTACGGGAAGACCAGCGCACACTATCTGATCGGAAACGACGGCGCGCTCTATCAGCTCGTCGATGAACGCTCCCGAGCGTGGCACGCCGGGTTGTCGAAGTGGGGTGCCGACACCGATCTGAACTCCTCCTCCATCGGCATCGAGCTCCAGAACAACGGCCGGGAACCCTTCCCCGAGGTGCAGATCTCATCGCTTCTCGCGCTCCTCGACGACATTGAGCGGCGGTATGGCATCCCGAGCGAGAACTTCCTCGGCCATTCCGACGTTGCGCCCACCCGCAAGGTCGATCCTGGCCCCTACTTTCCCTGGAGAATCCTCGCCCAGCGCGGCTACGGCCTGTGGTGCGAGCCGCCCCTCCCCGACGCTCCCGCCGCCTTCGATGCGATCGCTGCGTTGCAGGTGGTGGGGTACGACGTCTCCGATCTTGCGGCCGCGACCCGGGCGTTCAAGCTCCACTTCGCGCAGGATCAGGCCCCGCCCGAACTCACGGACTCCGACAAGAGCCTACTGTACTGCCTGACGCGGCACGGCCGTCCCGATAGCGCCGATGAAAAACCGGCGAGGTGTAGCGAATGAAAGAGTCGTACGGTGAAGGCGTAGCGAGCCACACCGGCCCCGTCACCACCTGAGGCAGGAGCCGGATGCGGTAGTTCTGCACGTCCGGATCTGTGGGGGGCGCCGGGGGCGACCGCGTCCTACTTGCCCAGGGGGTTCGTTGCGGCGTTGCGTGAGACTCGTGCCTGCACTCCTGTGCGTCTCTCCGACGAGCACCCCCAACGGACGTCTTTCGCCTGTTCGCCTTGCTTGATCCCTCCCGCTCATCCTGCGCTTCGGGATCCGGATCCTTTCTGGGTCCGACTCGAGCCGCGGACATCACAGAGACAAACCCCATGGCGCCGTGACGTTGAACCTCTTTGCGTGCTCAGCGGTTTTGCGAGGCGTGGGCCTCCTTGTCTTGACTCCCGGCGCCCCGGAGGGGTAAGAAGGCCCGGTCCAACCGCGCGGGGGTGAGAATGGACGGACCGGGGCACCCAGGTTGCCGAGGGAAGGGAGCAAGCCAGAAGGCCACGGTCACCGCAAGGTGGGGTGGCCTTTTCTGTTGGGCCCCATGCGAGAACGGTTCTTCCTGCTGCCCCTCCTGGCCGGCCGCGGTCGGTCTTGGCCGACCCATGGGTCTGACGGCACGTCGCCCTTCCCGGGGAGGAGCCCGGAGGCCCCGACGGGACGAGTATCGCTCGCAGCATCTCAGCGATCAGACCTTCGTGCGCGTCCGGTTCCTCCACGCCGCATCGGTTCGGGCCGCCATCCGAGGAATGTTCAATGGGCAAGGAACCCCTGAGCGCGTTCCCCGGGCCGACGGAAACGGGCGCGATCAACACGAGATCAGGAACGTTGGGGGGGCTTGGCGCGGCATGGGCGCCACCGTCGCAGGTCGCGGTCGTTGCTGGTAAGCGTCAAGAAGACCGCCAACTCCTCCGTGTCTCCGCGGTCGGGCGCGAATAGGCTTCAATTGTCACCAGCGTCCCCGATGGTTTTCCCCAGCGTCCCCGATGGTTTTCCAAGCGGGTGAACAGCGGACTGGCAATTCCGCTGCGCTCCATTGCCAGCCGGTTACCCGCGTCGTTGGCCAGGAGAAGAAGATGAACCCGACGGAACAACTTCATTCCGAGATGATCGCGGCGTACGAGGTCACCGGAAGGGAGACTGGATACTGGGGTCACTACTTCCTCCGTTCCGTGAAACGACACGGAGGCCTTGCGACGGCCAAGCGTATGCTTCAGAAAAGGCTATCGAATCCATCAGAACAAAAAGGGTTCCGAGCACTTGTGGAAGCTGGCCGCCCAGACCTCTCTCTGGAAAGCTTAGTCCTGAACGCTCGTTTTCGAGCTCTTTTCACACCTGAAGAACTCGCCGAGGCGCAAAGACGCCTCGACTCGGTTCCGAACTACGCACGCCGAAGGAAGATCGCACCCAGCGCAAACCATCCGGAAGATTTGAACGAAGAGCGGGAATACACGGAAGGAGCAAAGAAGACCGTAATAGTAAACGCCTATGAACGAGATCCGAAGGCGCGCGCGGCCTGTCTGGCGCGGCACGGCTATGCATGTCGCGTCTGCGAACTCAGACTCGATGACATCTACGGTGACATTGGCAAACAGTTCATTCATGTTCATCACAAGAAGCCACTTGCCGCACGAAGAGCTGGCTATAAAGTCAACCCTACTATAGACTTGGTTCCGGTTTGCCCGAACTGCCACGCAATGTTGCACACCTCCGATCCTCCTCTGGGCGTTGAGGAACTGAAGGGACTAATGGCCAATCAGCGCTCAACCGGCGCTGTCAAGCGTCCGGTTCGAGCGCGCCGTTAGGTTCAAATAGAAGAGGAAGAGAGCATGCCTGTTCGAACTGCCCTATGGAAAGTTGGTACTCCGCCCCAGATGCTCTCTGAATCATCGCTATCCAAAGAGCAAGTACTGGAGGATATGATCACGGCCGCGCCTCGAATTCTCTCCGAGGAGTGGATGCTCATCGGACGGCAGGAGGACACGGGTTTCGGGGGGCGTATTGACCTCCTCGCGGTCGCGCCCGATGGCTCGCTTGTCCTTATTGAACTCAAACGCGACCGAACCCCTCGCGAGGTCGTGGCGCAGGCCCTCGATTACGCTTCTTGGGTGGAAAAGCTCCACGCTGAGGACATCGCCGCCATCTACAGTCGCTTTGCTCCTGGCAAGAGCCTGGCCGAGGATTTTGGTCAACGGTTCGGGCAAGCGCTCGACGAGGAAGGGCTGAACCAAAACCATCAAATCATCATTGTGGCAGCGGCGCTCGACGACAGCACGGAGCGCATTGTGGCCTATCTGAGCGAACGGGACATCCCCATCAACGTATTGTGCTTTCAGGTCTTCACTCACGGCACTGACCAGCTTCTAAGTCGCTCATGGTTGCTCGACCCCATGCGCACGCAAGTCAGCGCCGCCGCGACGCCAGAGGGGCCAAGTGAGCCATGGAACGGCGAGTTCTACTGTTCATTTGGTGCCGGCGAGACACGCTCATGGGCCGATGCGGTCGCTCTCGGATTCATCTGTGGCGGCGGAGGCGCATGGTACAGCAAGACGCTTCAACTCCTGAACCCCGGCGACCGCGTATGGGTAAAGGTGCCCGGCTCGGGCTTCGTGGGTGTTGGCCGCGTGACCGGTCGCTCGCAGGCCGCTTCAATCTTCAGGGTCAACACCCCGGAGGGCGAACGCCCTGTGCTGGAGGCCGCCAAGCGCGGCACATACCACCGCGAATTCCTAGAAGATCCTGAACGTTGCGAATACTTCGTGCCCATAAATTGGTTAGAAACCGTTCCAGTAGAGAAGGCTGTGCAGGAGATTGGTCTGTTTGGCAACCAAAACACTGTGTGCAAACCAACTACTCAAAAATGGCGTTCGACTGTCGAACGGCTGAAAGAGAAGTTCCAGAATTTCGACAAAGGCAGTGCCTAACAACCGGCGGGGCGGTGAGGAGCCCCTCTTATCACTCGCTGACGACCTAAGAGTAGATCCACGCGGACGCGGAGAAAAGCAAGCGCCGATGAAACCGGCCGTTGGACGACCAAATTCATGAGAATCGACGAAGGCTTTCGAGCCCAGTACCGGAAACTTGAGACCCGGATGAAGGCCCTCGCCGAGGCTGATGGAGATGTGTATTTGCCGAATGCCGAGCCGACGGGGCCAGCGGAGTACATCTTCGTCTGCATGGAACCGTCCCTCGGCAGGTGGGCTCGATCCGCAGACGAGGCGAGGTCGAAGGTCGAAGCAGGATTCAAGAACTTCATTTTCTCGATCGAGGATTTCATTCTCCATTACTGCATTCAGCGCTACCTCTGCGAGATCGGTCAGCGGTACCACATTACCGACGTGTCAAAAGGCGCGATGCTTGTGGAGCGTGCAAGTGTCGCAAGGCCCCAACGGTATGAGAGGTGGCATGAGTTGCTCATTGCGGAGCAGGCTCTTGGCCTGCGCCACTTGGGCGAAGGCCATGGAGACGAAGTGATCCCAGGCGGTAAACCTCTTCGTGTAGCGGTTGGCCTGGGTGCGGCGAACGATGCGGTTGAAGACCGCTCGGTCCACGCAACCGAGGATTTGACTGAAGATGCTGGCGGTGCGTACCACGACGTTGCCCTCCGGGTTGGTAGGGGTGTGGAGTGTCGCGACTCACACCATACCCACTTCGGGGGGCATTTTTCATCATCGACGTTACCCTCACGGGCTGACTGCCGTTTTGCAGCGTCAATTCAACATCTCATGGCTCGTGGCGCTTCCGTTCTTGGACACGAGTGGTGCAATACCTACTGCAAGTAGCAGGGGCTAACCCACTGCTGTCCAAGAACGAATAACGTGAGTTCACGGGGGTGCCGGCGCGGGACGCGGCTCCCACATCTGGGGCCAGGCTTCGTCCGCCGTGACCCTCGGCAGCTGTCCAAGGTCGAAGCCGGGCAGCCGAGCGTGGGGA
>JACRMM010000053.1 GCA_016214985.1 Deltaproteobacteria bacterium
AGGAGCCCACCGACATAGAAGGGGGTGGCGAATTCCGCTGGCCCCGCTTCCGCCAAAGGTGACGAATTACTCTGGCCCCGGGTGACGAATTGTCCTGGCCCCGATCCGGCCTGGACTGACGATATACCCGCGCCCTCGACAGCCGGAAGGCCCACGTGGGAGAGATCTTCGAAAACAATGTTGGAACGGGAGTTACCATGAGCCCAAGGAACATCATTGCGAGCGTGTTGATTGCTCTGGGAATCGCTGCATTCGCCTACCAGGGTATTACCTACACGACCAGGGAAAAGATCGTCGATCTTGGGCCCATCCAGGTGACGGCTGAGAAGACGAGAACGCTGCCGCCGATTGTTGGAGTTGTTGCGCTGGTGAGCGGGATTGCACTGCTGGTTGTTGGAAGAAAGAAAGCAAAGTAGAAACAGGTTTATTGTTGCATGAGGGCAAGAAGATGAGAAAATTATTATTGGCAATAGTAGTATTGACGGCGACAACGATTGGTCCTGTAATAACTGAGGCTGGGATCCAGGTACGAATAAATATCCCTCTGCCGCCATTGATCGTATTTGCGGCACCTCCAGAGCTCGTTGTACTGCCTGAGACGTACATATACGTCGACCCGGATCTAGACATGGATATTTTCTTCTACAATGGTTGGTGGTGGCGGCCGTGGGACGGACGTTGGTATCGGTCCCGGTATTATGACAGAGGATGGACCTACCGGCGGGGCGTACCAGCGTTTTACGGTCAAATACCTTCAGGTTGGAGGGATGACTACAGGGAGCATCGTTGGAGAGGGCACCAGTGGGACTACCAGCGAATACCGCACCAAAGGGTGCAAAGGGACTGGAGGCGCTGGAAGAGGGACAGGTATTGGGAGAAACGGCAAACTTGGGGTGTGGAAGGTTTGCGGCGGGGGCCACGATCACAAGAGCCGTCTCAGTCTCAGAGGGTGCAACCCCGACAGTCCAGACCCGAAGGAAGAATGGTCAAACCTGAGGGACGTACTATGGAGCAACGCCAGGACGCGCGGCCACCGTCTAGAGATAGGTCCCGGTCGCAACAACGGGAGAACGTGGGGCCGCCGCCCCGTGAGGCGCCAGGACAGCAACATCATGAAGCGAGCCCACGATCCAGCGATGACGAACAAAGGCGGCAAGAGGCAGGCCCGAAGTCAAAAGGGGGCAAGCACCAGAGCTCAAAGGAACAGCAGGCAGATCCAGAGAGGGGAAATAGGGACAGACGGGACAGAAAGTAGACATTCTGTGGGTTTCTCTATCAGAGGAGCGGGAATGAACGGAGTCAAGGTTCTGTCCATGGTGCTGATCGTGGCCGGTTTCTTGGGGCGAGCGGGCTTCGCAGAGGCGTACCTCTCTGACAAGGCGCCGCCCCCTCCATCGAAGCCGAAAGCCGATCTCGAGTCCCCGGGGCCGGTTGTAGCCCTGCAACCAGAGGCCGGTGGGAGTGAGCTCCCCTCACGCCTCAGCGTCGCCGGGTGGGACGTGCCCTTGGGGTGTGACACGAGGTACGTCCTCGCCGATGAGCGTACCTACGGTACCGCGTCGGTGGCTTCATCCGGAACCATGGTGACGGGAACGGGTGCCCTTCGCTCGGAGGGTGATCGGGCGCGGGAGCGGGCGGCCGGCAAGAGCTATGTCATCCCAGCCCTGGAGATCGTGGGATTCGACTTCCTGCTGAACCGGATCGACTACCTGAGTGACAAGGAAACCTACGGTGTCACCGCGTCCTCGATTCGGGATAATGCGACGGGCACGTGGGTTGCGGACGCGGACCCGTTTACCGTGAACCAGTTCTTCCACCCGTACCAGGGATCGATCTATTTCGGCTCCGCGCGATCCGCCGGTCTCACTTACTGGGAATCGCTCGGTTATACCATCGGCGGCAGTCTGCTCTGGGAGATTGCGGGCGAGACCGGCCCGCCGTCATACAACGACCAGATCACGACCGGGTTCGGAGGGACCTTCCTGGGCGAACCGCTCTTCCGGATGGCCAGTCTGTTGCTGGAGGGAGGAGACGGCAGGCCCGGTGTCTGGCGAGAGTTGGGCGCGGCGCTGATCTCTCCGCCGACGGGCTTCAATCGCCTCGTCTTCGGCGAGCGGTTCGATGCCGTGTTCCCGAGCCGCAACCCTGCTTTTTTCACGCGATTGCGGCTCGGCGGGAGCCTGAACGACCGAGTGTCGGAACAGGGCGTCTCCCATTCCGTCAAGCGCAAAGAGGCAACCGCAGACTTTCACATGGCCTACGGGCTCCCCGGAAAACCTGGCTATCGCTATACGCGTCCCTTCGACTACTTCGACTTCCAATTCACCGCGGTCAATACCAGCATGTTCGAGAACATCATGAGCCGCGGCCTCCTCTATGGAACAGACTATCAGGTGGGCGACGCCTATCGCGGGGTGTGGGGCCTCTACGGCAACTACGACTACATCTCGCCGCAGATCTTCCGCGTTTCAAGCACGGGACTGTCGCTCGGCAGCACCGGCGAGTGGCGGCTCTCCCGACCGGTGACGCTGCAGGGCACGCTCCTTGGCGGTCTCGGCTACGGCGCGGCCGGCACCATTCGCAGCAGCAGTTCGGAACGTGACTACCACTACGGCGCCACCCCGCAGGGACTCCTCGCGCTCCGCCTCCTGTTCGGCAACGTTGCCAATCTCGACGTGACGGCCCGCGGGTACTACGTGAGCAGCATAGCCGCCACCGAGAATCGAGGAGTGGAGCGCATCGCCCGCGGGGACGCGGCCTTGACGGTGCGTGTCTACGGCCACCATGGCATCACGCTCAAATACGTCGCGTCCCGCCGGGACGCCACGTATCACGACATCGACGCCCGCCGGCAGACGATTGGAACGTTCAGTCTCCTCTACGAAGTCATGAGCGACAAGACGTTCGGTGCCGTCGGGTGGGGCGCCGACGACGCCCAGGGCCGGTGACGCGATTCTCGCGCAGGTAGCAACCGGACCCGCACACGGAAGGCACAACGGACGGGCCGGCTCTTTCGGCTCGCACGGCAGATGGAGGAATTGGCGTCGGGGATTGATCTTCGGCGGAGAGGGAGGAGAGATGCCATGACAAAGCGGATTTCCGCAGCTTTTGCGGTCTGCGTTCTCTTGGGCTGGATTCCGGCATGGGGCGCGGGTCCGGCCCAGGCGCAAGGCAGGGCAGGGCGAGTCGAAGTCGGGCCTTTCGTGGGCGGATACACCTTCGATGAGGATCTGGAGCTGAAAAACAGCGTGGTCGGCGGAGCGAGGGGCGGCTACTGGCTCTCCGACCGTTTCCTGGTCGAGTTCTCCCTGGCCGGGGTGCCTACGAAGGAGGAGGACGGAGGCGACCGCGCCTCCCTCGTGCAGGGGCACGCCGACCTCCTCTACCACTTCGACCTGGGTTGGATCGTGGAGCCCTTCGTGGCCGCCGGCCTCGGGGCGGCGCGCTACGACGTGAACTCCAAGGGCGGCAAGGACTGGGGCTTCCTCCTGAACTACGGCGTCGGGGCCCGGTACTGGATCAACGACCGGATCGCCGCACGGGTGGACCTGCGCCAGCCGATCACGTTCGGCAGCACGGACTACAACTTGATGTATACGGTGGGGGTATCGTTCCTGCTGGGAGGTGCTCCGCCGGCGCCCATGGCCGGGGTTCTCCCACCTCGGGCACCGACGGCCTCCCTGACGGCGAGCCCGAGCACCGTGCAGCGGGGGGAGTCTGCCGTCCTCTCCTGGACGGCCAACGATGCGACCGTCGTCACCATCGACGGCATCGGAGCAGTGGGGGCGGGCGGTTCACGCCGTGTGACTCCGAGGGACTCGACCACGTACCGCTTGACGGCCCGGGGCCCGGGTGGGCAGGTGAACGCGGCAACCTCCGTCTCTGTGATTGCGGCTCCCACTTCTGCCCCGACGGCCAATCTGACGGCTGCCCCCGGCACCGTGAAATGGGGTGAGCCGACGACCCTCTCCTGGACGAGCGCGAATGCGACGGACGTCGCCATTGACGGACTCGGGGCGGTGGGAACGTCGGGCTCGCGGAGCGTTACGCCCAACGTCACCACCACCTACCGTCTCGTGGCCAAGGGACCGGGTGGGATGGCGGAAGCCACGGCACCCGTCACGGTGGAGCTTCCGGAGAAGGTGTGCATCTCGCTGCACATTGAATTCGACTTCGACAAGGCGGACATCAAGCCCCAGTATCACGGAGAGATCGGCAAGGTCGCGGAGTTCATGAAGACCTACCCGAAGACGGCGGCCGTGATCGAGGGGCACACCGACAACATCGGAACGAAGGAGTACAACGAGAAGCTCTCCCTACGTCGGGCGGACGCGGTCGTCGCGTACCTGGCGGACAAGTACGGAATCCAACCGTTGCGGCTTTCTTCGAAGGGGTACGGTTTTTCGCGACCCGTTGCCGACAACGCGACCGACGAGGGGAGGCAGAAGAACCGGCGGATCGACGCCATCATCGACTGCGCGGTGAAGTAGCTGGGGCGTCGGAAGTACACGAGACCGCCCCCGCGCCGGGGCGGCCTCGCATGGGACTCAGTCGTCGGCCCCGCCGAGGAGGGCACCGGCTCCCGTAACTCCGCGCGACCCGGACTCGCGGCCCGGAGCACGCCCTTCACGGAAGACCTGGCTCCGAGCCGGGCGCAGAGGCCCGTCGCCGCCCCGACCCAGATGGAGTTGGCCCTGGATCCAGGCAGCCCGGAAAGAGCACCCGCCTGCCTCGGCCTCTTCGTCGTCGGGCACGAGGTGCCCCGGTGTGATCGAGTGCGGGCCTCCGAACGCAAGACCATCCTTCGCGTGAGGGAATCCCGTGGATACAGAGGTTACGTCCGACCGCGGCAACGCGCCGCCCTCAAGGGAGGTTCGCTACGTTGTTCACGTGATGCTCCTCATTTCCCTTTACCTGGCCTACCTCGTCCTCCGACCCTTTCTCCACTCCATCGTGTTCGCCGCGGTGCTGGCCTCGCTGTGTGTTCCGCTGCAGAAATTCTTCGAGCGCCCTCTCCACGGCAGGAGAGGCCTGGCGGCGTTCTGCGTGGTCGTGATGGCGGCGGTCGTCATCGCCGTTCCGCTACTGCTCTTCATCGCGGCGCTGGCCGCCGAGGGCGTGGATTCGGTCAACCGCGTTCAGGGATGGCTGCAGGCGGGCGGCGTGGAGACGCTGCTCCATCACCCCAGGCTCGCCCAGATCACGGCCTGGGCGCGGGAGAGGCTGCCCTTCGCTGCACACCTGGACCTGGGCCAGCAGTTGCTGGCCTACAGCAAGAGGGCGGGAGAGGCCCTGCTGGGTCAGGGAGCGGGTCTCGCCGCCAACGTGGTCGCCCTGGCGGTCCATTCGTTCGTCATGCTCTTCGTGCTGTTCTACCTGGTGCGCGACGGGCACCAGATGATGGCCGCCCTCAAAGCCCTCACTCCCCTCCAGGAGCATCAGGACGAGCGAATCGCCGCAAGGATCCGGGAGATGGCCCGATCGGTCTTCGTCGGAAGCTTTCTGACCGCCGCGTGTCAGGGCCTCGCGGGAGGGATCGGCTTGGCGCTCGTCGGAATCCCCGGCCTGTTCTGGGGGGCCGTGATGGGCGTG
The DNA here is from genome assembly GCA_016214985.1 of Deltaproteobacteria bacterium. Taxonomy (GTDB): domain Bacteria; phylum Desulfobacterota; class Deferrisomatia; order Deferrisomatales; family JACRMM01; genus JACRMM01. Next base: position 5,593 of record JACRMM010000053.1, read on the forward strand.
GTTTCCCTGATCCCGATCGTGGGCACGGCCCTGGTCTGGGTCCCCGCCGCCGGATACCTGTTCCTCGTCGGTCGTTGGCGGAGTGCCCTCTTCCTGCTGGGTTGGTGCACCGTCGTCGTCGGCCTGACCGACAACGTCCTCAGGCCCTTCCTGATGCGCGGCCGCAGCGGCCTTTCGCCGATGTTCGTGTTCCTCGCCGTGATGGGAGGCCTCGAGTACTTTGGGCTCCCGGGCCTCCTCTATGGCCCCCTCATCCTCACGTTTGCCGCCGCGATCCTCTATCTCTACAAAGAGGAGTTTCCCACGGTTCGTCGAGGGGCCCTGTAGAGAAGGTGTCGGCTGATCCGGCGGTCGTCGGCTCGGGGGGAAGGAGGCAGCGTTGAACCGCCCCCAAACAGACGTCCGACCGGAGCCGGCTCGCGTTGGATTGCCGTGGCACGTGTCCGACGACGACCATGCGCGGCAGGTCGACCTCACCGCGATGAAGCGCCGGGCCACGGGGCTGCTGGCCATGTCGGCCGGGGTCTTCCTCGTCGCGACCCTCCTCGATGCTCGGTACCCGTGGCTCCTCTACGTGCGGGCGACTGCGGAGGCTGCCATGGTGGGCGGGATCGCCGACTGGTTCGCCGTGACGGCGCTCTTCCGCCACCCCCTGGGTCTTCCGATTCCGCACACGGCGATCATCCCGGCCCGAAAGGACCGGATCGGCCACAGCCTGGGCGCTTTTGTGCAAAACAACTTCCTCTCCCGGGACGTCGTCTCGGCCCGCCTCTCTGCGCTTCGGCCCGGGGAGCGGACGGCCCGGTGGCTCTGCCGCCCGGAGAACAGCGCGCTGGTGGCGCGGCACCTCGCGGCGGGCCTGGCGGGCCCGCTGCGCGTGCTTCGAGACGAGGACGTCCAGCAGATCCTGGAGCGCAGCCTGGCCTCTTGGATCGGGTCGGTGCGGGTGGCGCCGGTGTTGGGAAAGATCCTATGGCTCTTCACGGCCGGCGACCGACACCAGGATCTCCTCGACGTCGCCCTCCGCGCGGCGGCGCGGTTCGTGACCCAAAACGAGGAACTGATCCGGGAACGGATTCGGAACGAGAGCCCCTGGTGGATCCCCGAGCGGATCGACGCTCGGATCCACGAGAAGATCGTGCGGGGCATCGCCACGACGCTCCAGCAGATCAGCGAGGACCCGAACCACCCGCTCCGGGTCCGTTACGATGGGGCGTTTCGGGAGCTCATCGACCGTCTCCAGGCCTCTGCTGAGTTGGGCGAACGCCTCGAGAAGCTCAAAGCCGAGTTGGTTCAACAGGCTGCGGTGCGGCAGTTCTCCGCGTCCGTGTGGAGGGACCTCAAAGGGCGGCTGCTGCGCTTCGCCGAGGGCAAGGACGAGTGGGCTCCGGGCGCGATCCAGCGCGGCATGAGCGCCGTTGCGGCGGCGGTGCTCTCGGACCCCGCGCTCCTCGCCAAGATAGAGACGTGGCTGCAGGACGCCGTGCTGTACGCGGTCGAGCAGTACCGCGGAGAGGTGCAGCAGTTCATCTCCCACACCGTGAGCCAGTGGGACGCCGGCGCTACGTCGCAGAAGATCGAGCTCCAGGTGGGCCGTGACCTCCAGTTCCTCCGGATCAACGGCACGCTCGTGGGAGGCATCGTGGGCCTCGCGCTGCAAGTCCTCTCTTCCTTTCTCTGAGGATCTGGAAGAGGACCCCTTCTTCCCCTTACATCCACCGATGAGAGCAAGACAGGATCCGTCCGATGCGAACATCCCGAGCCCTTCTGCCGAGACGCTTCTGTGGTTCCCTCTGGTTGCGACGTCGTGCCGCGGCCGTCCATGACCCATCGCCGCCGCGATTCCGGCGTTCGTGGATGCCCCCTCCGGATTCCTTCTTTGGCCGGCCGACCTGTGAGCGCCCGCCCACCTACGCTCGCCCGGCGCGATGGTCGCTCCGAGGGCTCCGCACCCGGGCGCTTCTGACCGCGTTCCTCTGTGTTCTACCGATCGTGAGCCCTGCCGCCAGCCCGGTCGTGGCCGACGGCGCCCGGCTCGTCACCTCGGACGCTCCCGCCTATTTCCTCTCCCCCGGGGATTGGGGAGGCCGTGAGTGGCTGGGCCTGGGGTTGGTGGCGGTGGGTGTGGCGGCCGCGACGACCGTGGACCAGCGGGTGCTGGACCTCGTGCAGGACCACCGCACATCGACCACGCGGCATCTGGCCAACCTGGCAAGGGGCGGCGGCACACCGTTGGGGTGGGGCGGTGCAATCGTCGCCGCGACCTACCTGACCGGCCTGGTGAGTGGGTCCGAGGGGGTCCGGGAGACGGGGTTCGAGATGGCGGAGGCCGGGCTCTTGTCGGGGATCGTCTCCGCGACGTTTCGCTTCGCGATCGGCCGCTCCCGGCCCGATGCAGACGAGGGGAGCAGCGACTTCCATCCGTTTCAGGGAGGGCTCAACGCGGGCTCCATGCCTTCCGGCCATACGACCTTCGCGTTCGCGCTCGCGTCGGTGGCCTCCGAGAGGGTGACGGGGCTCGGCTGGGTCGCCTACCCCCTCGCGACGCTGGTCGGGTACTCGAGGATCCGCGACGACAAGCACTGGACCAGCGACGTGATTGCCGGAGCGGCCCTCGGCACTGTCACCGGGCTGTGGGTCACCCGGCGCGGCCGGGACGTGGGCAAGGAGCCCGGGCTGTCGGTGACCCCCTGGCTCTCCGAGGCCGGCTCCGGCGTGTGCCTGAGCTCACGGTTCTGACACGAACCCGCTCTCCGATCCCAGCAGATCATCCACGAGCTGTGCGATGAGGTAGAGGAGCGCCTCCGGATCGAGCTGGTCGAGCACTCGTTCGTCAACCTGCATCTCCGCGCGGGCGTCGAAGTCCAAGGCCGACGTGAATCGACCATACTCCGGATGGAGCACGTTGGCCCGGGCCTCTTCGTCCTCTGCACGATCCCAGAACTTCAACCTCAGCGCTACATGGGGAAGGGCGTCGAACACAAGACAGACAGAGGCAGAGCCCGGCTCTCCCGCGCGGGCGTTCAAAGTCCTCGCCGCGCGGACCAGATCGTCCACCCGACCGCTGAACGCTGACTCCAGCCGGCCGACGCAGGAACGGAAGGATCGCAGCGCTCCCGCCGCTTCCGAAAGCTCCCAGTAGGAGACCCATTCCCCGGTCGGCACCGTGCTCCGGGAACGCACGAGATGGTTGAGAACGAAGAACGAAGCTCGAGTCCCCAGGGAGTCCTTCGGCTGGGTGGCGCCTTCCCTGAAGACCAGGTGGCGGCAGCCGAAAACCTCCAGGTGCAAGGTCCTTGGTGTTCCAGGGGAAAGTACGGCTCCCGTGTTCCGCGCCACTTCGGCCAGGTCGCGGGTGGAGAGCTCGTCAAACAGTGCGGCAATCGACCGTTCGTCAGGGGTGCTGCCGTTTCGCTGGTTGCTCCGCTTCCCGGTCTGTATCTTCTGTTCGATGTCTCGTATGGATTCCGTTCCGAGGTGAGTGCAAGCCCCGATGGACGCTCCCTCGAGAAAGATCGCCCCAGCAAGGGAAAAACAGCTCGTTCTCCCGCAGTCTCTGCAGTTTGTGCGAGGCAAATCTCGATAGAGGTCGAGAATCTTGTACGACATCTGGAACCGTTGCATTGATGCAAGGGCGGCAAAGGTGTTCGTTCTATAATTTGTGGACTCTGTCCGCGACAAGAGGAGATTTGTCACAACGAGCGCCTTGCTTCGGATTGCATTCGATGAGTAGGCTCATGACTTTTCCCGCTTTGCTCTGGAAGCCATTGTCTTCGAGACTGGACAGAATTCTGGACATGAGTCGGTTGAACTCCACACATTTTTCGTAATCCGAGACGGCACGGTCATGGAGCTCGCGAGCATGATCCAAGTCTTTCCTTAGTTCCTCTGATAGTTCTTCAGACATCCGGGGAGATCCTCTCCGAACGTTTCTATGGCGTGAGGGCGCGGCACCGGGTCGCCTGAGGTGCGCTTCCAGCAGGGGCTTCTTGCCCGCCCACCATACCATCTTCGCGCAGAGCCAAGCCAACGGGACGTGAGCCCGGCGCGAGCGAGGGCACGGGCGCAGGAGAGGCCCGCTCGCGTTCCGGTCGTGGCCCATGCCGGCTCCGACGTTTCGAGGCGGTGACGGTAACCGCGGACCTGATTGAGGAGGCCGCGGATTGCAGCGGAGTCCACCCCCGTTCTCCGCGTAGCTCCAGGCGGCACGCAGCCTCCTTCCAGGGACAACGAGTCCGCCAGTCTGGCCGCTGAAGAAACGGTGGGGCGGTTGTCATTCCCGGCTGGTGCCGATCCCTCCCATCGCGTCAGTCCGTTGGCGTCGGTACGGTCACCTCGACCCAGTGCTCCCGGCGATCGTCGACGAGGGGAATCGCGGGGCCGGGCTGCTCCACGCCGTCCAGGGTGACGCGGGGCGAGGGGGTGTCGATCTGCCGAACGGAGATGTGGTAGACCGTCTCCCGATACCGGTAGTGCACCGTGAAGCCGTCCCAGGAAGCCGGCACGCAGGGCGCAAACACGAGCCGGTCCGCTTCCAGCCGCACCCCCAAGAGCGACTCGAGCACGAGTCGGTAGAACCAGCCGGCCGAGCCCGTGTACCAGGACCAGCCGCCCCGGCCGGTGTGGGGCGAGACGGCATAGACGTCGGCCGCCACGACGTACGGCTCCACCTTGTAGGTGGCGATCTTCTCGGCGGACCTCGCGTGGTTCACCGGATTGATCATGGCGGTGAGCTCCCACGCGCGGCGGCGGTCGCCGAGCGCGGCAAACGCCATGGCCGCCCAGATCGCGGCGTGGGTGTACTGCCCGCCGTTCTCCCGGACGCCCGGGACGTAACCCTTGATGTAGCCGGGATCGAGCGTCGACTGATCGAACGGCGGGTCCAGGAGCTGGATGAGCGAAGCGTCTCGGCGCACGAGCTTTCGATCTACCTCATCCATGGCGAGGCGCGGGCGGTCGGCGTCGCCGGCCCCGGAGAGAACGGACCAGCTCTGCGCGATCGAGTCGATCTGACACTCGTCATTCTCCGCCGACCCGAGCGGCGTGCCGTCGTCGAAGTAGGCGCGGCGGTACCACGCGCCGTCCCAGCCCCTCTCGGCGATCTTCCCACGTACCTCGGTCGCTTCCCGTCCGCAACGCTCGGCGAACGAATGGTCGCCCCGCAGCCGGGCGACCTCGGCAAAGCGCACGAGCACGTCGTAGAGGAAGAAGCCGAGCCAGACGCTCTCGCCCTTGCCGTGCTCCCCCACCCGGTTCATGCCGTCGTTCCAATCGCCGGAGCCGATGAGCGGCAGGCCGTGCTCCCCGAAACGCAGGCCGTGGAGGATGGCTCGCACGCAATGCTCGTAGAGGGTCCCTGCTTCTTCGGACACGCGGGGAAGGTCGTAGTAGGACTCCTCGTCGGCGTTGACCGGGCGTGCGTCGAGGAAGGGGACGGTCTCCTCGAGCGCGCCGGCGTCTCCGGTGGAGGCGACGTAGCGGCACGTGGCCAGCGGCAACCAGAGGTAGTCGTCCGAGCAGTGCGTGCGCACGCCGCGGCCCGAGGGGGGATGCCACCAGTGCTGGACGTCTCCCTCCCGGAACTGGTGCGCCGCACAGAGGATGAGTTGCTCGCGCAGGAGGCGTGGCTCTGCGTGGACGAGCGCCATCGCGTCCTGCAGTTGGTCGCGAAAGCCGAAGGCGCCCCCCGACTGGTAGAACCCGCTGCGCGCCCAGAGGCGACACGCGAGGGTCTGGTAGAGGAGCCAGCCGTTCGCGAGCACGTCGAGGGACGGGTCAGGGGTCTCCACCTGCACCGCACCGAGGGTGTGGTTCCAGTGCTGCCACACCTCCTCGAGCGCCGCGCGTGCCGGAACAGAACCACGGAAGCGCTTCGCCAGACGCCCCGCGTCCGCCGTGTCTTGCCCCAGGCCGAGGGTGAAGACGAGCTCGCGTTCCTCACCGTCGGCGAGCTCGAAGGGCACCTGGAGAGCGCCGCAGGGGTCCAGGCCGGCCCCTACCCTGCCGGAGAGCCGCACTCGGGCCAGGGCTGCCGGGTTGCGAAGCGTGCCGTTGCGGCCGAGGAACTCCGTCCGGTCGCCGGTCACGGTCCGAATCGCTTCGTCCACGCTGAAGAAGGCGACCCGGCCAGCAAACTCCGTGTTGTAGGGGTTTCGCGCAAAGAGCGCGCCGCTTCCGGGGTCGACCTCGGTGACGACGTGGGGGGCCGACTTTGGCCTCAGATCGCCGAGCACCCACCCCACATAGCCGGTCGCCGAGAGCCGGCGCGCGCGGCCCGACTCGTTTCGCACCTTGAGTACCGTGAACTTCACCGCTGCATCCAGTGCCACATAGACCCAAAGCTCGGAACGGATGCCGCGCTCCGCGTGCTCGAAGACGCTGTAGCCGAAGCCGTGACGGGTGGCGTACGGTGCCTGACCGCGTCCCGGCAGGGGGGTGGGGGACCACACATGGCCCCTCTCCTCGTCGCGCAGGTAGAATGCTTCCCCGCTTCGGTCGCCCACGGGGTCGTTCTCCCAGGGAGTGAGGCGGAACTCGTGGGCGTTCTCGCTCCAGGTGTAGGAGGCGCCGCTCTCCGAGATCACGGTGCCGAAGTGCGGGTTCGCCAGCACGTTGACCCAGGTTGCCGGCGTTACCTGCCCGTGCGCAGTCGTGACGACGTATTCGCGTCCGTCCGGGGTGAAGCCTCCGAGGCCGTTGAAGAAGAGGAGATCGGGGCGGGGCGCCGCGGGAGCAGAGGCAGCGTCGGGGCGGAGGGCTCGGTTCGGTGCGAGGGAGGGCGGCACAGCGATTTCCGCGGGCCCGCGACGGCCGAGTTGTTCCGCCAAGGTTCCCCGAGCGTCGGTGAGAAGCGCGCGCGCCACCGTCTGGAGCAGGATCCGGTCCTCGTCCGGGATCTGGTCCCCGGGCCTCACGAAGATGCCGCCCGGCCGATCGGTGGTGTTGGCTTCGACGCCGGCGGCGATGAGCCCCAGGATCTCTTCGTGGAGGATCTGCCGGTAGCCGGCGTGATCCTCGGTCCAGATGACGAGGTCCACCGCCAGCCCCTTCAGGCGCCAGTAGGCGTGGGCCTGGACGAGTTGGCGCACCAGCTCGATATGGGTCGGATCCCCGATCTGGAGCACCACGATCGGCAGGTCGCCGGAGATCGAGTAGCCCCAGAGGCCCGGCTGGCCCCGTCGGTTCTGCCCGAGCACGCTCGGGTCGGCGCGAAGACCCGAGTTCGCGTAGAGGACCGAGCCGGCGAGGCGCCCATAGAGCTGGGCGTCGGCCTCGGTGGCGTTGATCTGCCGCAAGACCACCTGGTTGTGCGTCCACGCCAGATCGAAGACGCGATCCGCGAGGCGCCGATCATGGTATTTTCCAACCAGGCCCAGGCAGGCGTCGCGGGTCTCGCCGATGCCGGAGACGATGTTCACCGTCGCCGACCCTCCCGGCTCGAGGGTGATACGCTGCCGGATTGCGACGATCGGATCGAGCACCGAGCCCTCGCTCCCCGAAAGCTCGGTCGCCGTGGTCAAGGCCTCAGGGTCGGCCGCTGTGTTTCCTCGGCCGAGGAACTGCGAGCGGTCGGTCTCGTAGGAGCTCTGTCCGACCTCCGCCCCGTGGACGGCCATCAAGTGGAACATCCAGGGCACCGATTCACCGGCGGAGCGGGGACGCCGCGTGCAGAGGATGGCCTGTCGCTCGCGGTGGATCTCGGTCTGAACGAACAGGTTGCCGAATGCCGGGTGCAGGGCGTCCGCGGCGGGCGGCGCGAGGACTACTTCCGCGTAACTCGTGATCTCGATGGTCCGTCGCGTCCGAGCGCGGTTGGTGATCGTGATTCGGCGAAGCTCGATATCGTCCTCGGGTGAGACCGCGATCTCCGTATGGGCGTCGAAGTCCTGCCGGCGCACGCGGAACTCTGCCCGCGACTCCGAGAAGATGGCCTCATACGTGTCGGCGCGCTTGCGCGTCGGCTGATAGGCGGTGGACCAGTACTCCCCGCTCGCCACGTCACGAAGGTAGCAGAACGTGCCCCAGTCGTCGCAGGTGGTGTCTTCGCGCCAGCGCGTGACCGCGAGGTCCTTCCAGTGGCTATAGCCGCCGCCCGCGTTGGTGACCATGACGTGGTAACGGCCGTTTGAGAGGAGTTGTACCTCCGGCGCTGGCGTGTGCGGGGTGTCGAAGACCCGCACCGCCGCTTCCGTGTCGTTCGCCGTGGTGCGGGCGTCGGAGTGTTCCGCGGTGTGCACATAGGGTGGGGGGGGCTTCGGGACCCGCTCCTGGAGGAGCAGCATGGTCGCCTGGAACGCCGGGTCCGACGCGAAGCGCTTCTGCATCGGGCGGTCCAGGAGCAGGGAGGCGAGGCTGAGAAAGCTCATCCCTTGGTGATGGGCCATGAACGAACGGACCACGACGCTCGTCTGCCCACGCGGTAAGCGCGAGGGGGTGTAGTCGATCGCCTCGTACAAGCCATAACTCCCCTCGAAGCCGTCAGCGGCGAGTCGTTCGAGATTCCGGCACGCCTCCTCGGGTGCGACCAGCAGCGCCAGTGCCGAGGCGTAAGGAGCCACGACCAGGTCCTCGGCGAGCCCGCGCTTGAGTCCCAGGCCGGGCACGCCGAAGGCGCGGTACTGGTAGTTCAAGTTCACGTCGATCGCGTTGTACCCCGACTCCGAGATGCCCCAGGGCACCCCGCGCTTCCTCCCGTAAGCGATCTGGCTTGCCACCGCCGCCCGGCACGTCTGTTCGAGGAGCGTGTCTTCGTAGTTCGGCATGACCAGGAGCGGCATCAGGTACTCGAACATCGAGCCGCTCCAGGAGAGGAGAATCGGCTCCCCTCCGGCGGAGGTGAGCAGGCGCCCCAGGGAAAACCAGCCCTCCTGCGGGAGTTTGCCCTGGGCGATCGCCACGAACGTGGAGAGCCTCGCCTCCGATGCCAAGAGGTCGTAGTAGCTCGCGTCGCGCCGGTGCTCGCCGACGTTGTAGCCGATGGCCAGGAGATGACGCGCCCCGTCGAACAGGAAATCGTACTCCGGGCGTGCGAGGTCGCCGGCTTCCCGCGCGAGCCCTTCGATCGTGGCCAGCCGCTCCCGGGCGCGCCGGCTCCCCTCGGAGACGAACCGCCGAAGCTCGGCCCACTCGTCTTTCGCCCCGGGCGCGACGTCCGCGGCGAGCCGCGCGTCGAGCGCGGGCAGGAGCCTCCCGTCGAACGCGGCGAGCTCGCGCAGCGTCGGGATCCCGTCGAGCCCGGCGGGGCCGTCGAGATCCCGGAAGAGGGTCTCCGAGGTCCCCGTCCCGGCCCACGGGGTGAGCAGCGTGAGCTCGTCGAGGGCGTCCTGACACTGCCCGGTGAGGGCGGCCGCCCAGCGCCTGGCCTCGGACTCGGGCTCTCCGGAACCGGGTGGAAGGCTCGCCGCGAGGGCTCCGGCCGACGTGGCCAACCGCGCGATGCACCGCCGCGCGGCCCCGAGCGTCGCGGGCCGGGCAGCGCAGGCGGCCAGGTCCTGATCGACCTGCGCCACCGCCGCCGCTCCCGTCCCTCGTTCCTGGGCCTCGGCCAGGAGGCCGAGAGTGTCGGCGAACCCGTCGAAGAAACGAGCGGACAGGATCTCTTGGTCCGGGAGGGCGGAGAGCCCAGGCCGCAGCGTCAGCAGATGCCCCGCGAGGTTTCCGCTGTCCACGCTCGAGAGGTAGAGAGGCGGCAGGGGCCGCAGGGTCTGCGTGTCGTACCAGTTGTAGAAGTGGCCCCGGTGCCGTTCCAGGTTGCCCATCGTCTCGAGCGCCCGGGCCGTGCGCTCGACGAGTCGTCCGGCGGAAAGGTAGCCGAAGTCGTACGCGGCGAGGTTCGCGAGGAGCGACAGTCCCATGTTGGTCGGCGAGGTGCGGTGCGCGAGTCGTAGGGGTGCCGAAGCGGGATGCTCCTGCACGTTGTCGGGCGGCAGCCAGTGGTCTTCCGGACCGACGAAGGTCTCGAAGAAGGCCCACGTCTTTCGGGAGAGCTTCCGAAGAAAGAGGGTCTGGTCGGCCGTGAGCCTCGCCTCGCGGCGAGAGAGCGGCCGGCTGAGCCACCAGGCCAGGGCGGGTGACGCGAACCATAGGGACAGGACGGGCCCGGCGAAGGCGAGCGCCGCCGGCCGAACGAGCGCAAGATGGAGGGCCGCGGCCGCGGCGAGGGCCGGACCCACCCACATCGCTCGAAGGTCGGCGGCGAAGCCCGAGCGGCGGCCGCGATCGGCGTCGCCGGACGGGTTCCACTCGAGAAGCCGCTTGTGGGTGACGAGCATCCGCGCGGTCGTGCGGGCGATCGCGTCCAGGCTGAAGAAGGCCTCGTAGGGCAGACACGCGAGGGCGAAGGCCGCCTGGGCAGAGGAGCGGCCGGCCGAGCGAGCCGCGGCCGCGAGGTGTTCGCTGGGCCGCACGTCGCCCGGCTTTCGGAGGAGCGCCAGCAGGGAGACGATCCAGGCAGGGATCACGAGCGCTCCGACGACCGCCAGGGTCCAGAACTCCGGCGACCGCAGGATGGTCCAGCCGAGCAGCACGAGGAGAGCCAGCGCGGCGGGCACGAGGCTTCGCCGGAGGTTGTCGAAGATCTTCCAGCGCGAAAGCGTCGAGAGCGGGTTCTTCCGGCGGCATTTGGCCGGCCCGGGGACCCTCGGCAGCACCCAGGCCGCGATCTGCCAATCCCCGCGAATCCAGCGGTGGCGACGGGCCACGTCCGCGCTGTAGCGGGAGGGATACTCCTCGTAGAGCTGCACATCGCTCAGCAGGCCGGCCCGCGCGTAGCACCCTTCCACGAGGTCGTGGCTCAGGATCCGGTTCTCGGGGAAGCGTCCCGCGAGGGCCTGCTCGAACGCGTCGACCTCGTAGATCCCCTTGCCGATGAACGAGCCTTCGTGAAAGAGGTCCTGATAGACGTCGGAGACGGCGCGGGTGTATGGGTCGATGCCCGGCTCGCCCCCACAGAGCCGCGCGTAGCGGGACCGGATCGTCCCCGGAAGGCTCTCGGCCACGCGCGGCTGAAGGATGCCGTACCCCTCACCGACACGCTCCTTGGCTTCGTCGTAGCGGGCGCGATTGAGTGGGTGCTCCATGGCTCCCACGAACTGCCGCGCCGCGTCGCGGGGCAACTGCGTGTCCGTGTCAAGGGTGATCACGTACTTCACGTTCGCGAGAATCGACGTCTCACCGACGACGAGCGAGAAGCGGTCCTCGCCTCCGCCGCGCAGGAGAGCGTTCAGCGCCGCGAGCTTCCCGCGCTTCCTCTCGTAGCCCATCCAAAGCCGTTCTCGGGGATTCCAGAGGCGGGGGCGATGGAAGAGGAAGAACGCGTCGCTCTTCCCGGTCCCGTACTTGTCGTTCAACTCCTCGATCCCCTTGCGCGCCAGCTCGAGCAGTCCCTCGTCCTCCGGGGTCACCTCCGCGGGGGCGTCCCGGAAGTCGGTGAGCAGACCGAAGTGCAGGTGCTCATCCCGATTGGCCAGGAAACGCACTTCGAGCGCCTCGACCAGCGCCTCGATGCCGGGAGCGTTCGTGAGCATCGTCGGGATTACGACCAGCGTGCGAGCCTGCGTCGGGATGCCTTCGGAGAGGTCCATGCGCGGGAGCGTGTGGGGCTTTGCCAGAAGGGTCGCCAGCCAGTTCACGAGCGCCACTGCCAGGTGACTCGCACCGAGGACGGAGAAGAGCCCGACCAGCACGAGGAGCCGTCGCTCCACCCCGGCTGCCTGCGCTTTGGCCAGGGCGGTACCGGCGAGCAGCGTCGTCGCGAGGAGGATCGCGCCCAGGTAAAGGGGCACGGGGAAGCGGTCGCCGAGTCGTCGCAGGGCCTCGGCGGCGGAGCGGCGCACCTCGGACGTCCGTTCGAGCTCGGGGAGCCCCTGGTCGATGAGGTAGAATCCGATGTGGGACGCGCGGCCGTCTGACCCGTCCGACGATTCCAACCCTTCCCGTGCCCGCTGCAGCGCTCGACGCGCCACCTCGGGTTCGGAGAGCGGGCCTTGCTTCGCGATCCTCTCCACGACGTGGCGGTATCGGTCGCGCGTGGCGAAATCCATAAGGCCGTAAACGCCGCCGGGATCCTCCCGCAGGGTTTGCTCGACGATGCTCATCGTTTCGACGAACTCGCGCCAGTCCATGGCCCCCAGGAAGCGCAGGCTCCCGATGCTGTTCGCGATGGAAACCTGGTCGGCGGCCTGCTGCTGGTTCTCTGCCTCGACCAGACGATCAATCGTCAGGCCGGACTCGGAGAGCCTCTGGTCGATCCAGGTGAGCGGCAAGGCCAAGGCGGGGCTCTGGCCCCGTAGCCGGCGTGCGAACTCCGCGACGAACGAGCTCACCATTGGCGGGTTCGACCGGGCCATGTCCGCTGTCGCCAGAATCAGACTCTTTGGATCCGTCTCGGCGATCTCCGTCATCTGGTCCGCCCAGTAGTCCGCGCGGTTGCGGTCGAGCCTGCCGGCGACCATCTGGGCCGCGACGCGCCGAAGGTTCTCGATCAGCGCCAGCCGAAGCATGATGGGGATGGCCCACAACTCGCCCAGGTCGAGGACGGTCACGGTCTGGTAGGCCGCCACGAAGCCGCTAAGGCCTTCCGGGTCCACCCGTCCGTCGCCGTGGGAGATCGTTTCGAGCGCCAGGTCGTACACGCGGGGGAGCCCGGCCGAGGGGCCGCTTGCCAGACGCGGCAGGCCCCGGCTGTATCCCTTCGGCAGGTGCCTTCGGGCTGTGCGAATCTGTTCTTCGATCAGATAGAAGTTGTCGAGGAGCCACTCCCCGGCTGGCGCAATCCGGCGCTCCGCCGTGAGGGCCTCCGTCAAGAGCGTAAAGGCCCCGGTCAAGACGGCTTCGTTCTCGGCAAGCCGCGTCAGAAGCCGGTCCGGAGCGCGTTCCAGCCCCAGCGAGTGGGTGTCTGCCAGAGCCTTGCCATGCTCCCTCATCTGCTCGGCGCTCAGCAACTCCGCCCGCAGCGGTGGTTCGTCGCCCAGGTGCTCGTGGGCTGGAGCTCTTCCGCCCAATCGCCTTCCCCACCGCCAATTCAACTTCACGCCTGATGTCTCCTTTAGGGCCGCCCCTGTCTTCCTCACCGGGTGCGGAGCATTCGTTGTTGATTCTCGCCGGGGAGTTGCCCATGAACTAAGGATCGCACCGAGGGCGCGCGAGGGACCGAGGGCAGTGAAGCACGGAGTGGCCCTCTCCAGCGCCCCGATGGGCGCATCGCGCCGCGCGAAGTCGGCGTCGCCCGAAAACGCCGCTCAACCGCCCTGGCGCTTGGGCGACAGCCGGGCCGCGAAGGATGGCAGAGGATTCGAAGAACCAAGCCGAGGAAAGACTGTAACAGGGAGCCAGGGACACACAATTCTGGAAAGCACTATGTCGGCGGGCTGGCGGCTTTGAGGGAGGGATAGCCCGGCTAGGACGGGTGACCGATGCGTATTTGATGGTTCTTCTCTGAGCCAAGAAGATCATACGCTTTACGACCGCCATATGGAAAGAAAACGTCGCCATTGCTCTAAGATCAGTGCTGCATCCGAGGCCAAAGTCTGTGGATATGCCGGACAAAGCGAGTTATACGTTTTCAAAGTCTGCCGGCAAGACTTGTCGGAGGACTCGATTCAGTTCCTCTACATTGCACTTTCGCCGATCGAGTCCCCTCTTCTGTCGATAAAGAGTTCGTGGATGGAGCAGACGGTCTTCCACCAACTCGCTGTGAGGGGCTACCACATCCGTGGCGACTGCATCTGCGACCGGGTCGGGATCGCCTCCGTCACAGGCCTCACCGCGCCCGTCGGGAGGCCGGCCGGATCGCACAGGTGCAGTTCCAAAGAAACGCTCGGCTTCTCGTCAGCCCGCGTTTCGCTCGTCGGGGCCGCGATCGGCAGAGGGTTCTTCGAACCTGAGAGTGCCTTCGCGCAACAGCCGTTCTTCTCGCGGGTGCTCGTATCAAGTACGCAGACGCGTTCGAACGTGTCTCAGACCGTGTCATTGGTCGGTTGCTTCACCCCGCAATTGGCCTCGTCGTAGGAGATGTGTTGGTCCTCGCTCGCAGTGCCCCGTTCCCCGTCTGTCCCTTGAATCGCCGCGGCCGGCGAGATCGTCCAAGAGCCGGTCGAGTGCTCGTCTCAGTGACGCGATTTGTCGGAGCTGGTGCTCGTGGCGAGAGAAGTTGGTGGTCGTCGCTTGGATGAACGGTGGCGACTATCGTTGGTCTGACAAATCTAGAGGGAGTGAAAATCGCTGGGAGACAAGACCCTTTGATAAAAAGTCTCTTGCGAAACGGTAACTCCTTGGCTATATAGAGACGACACTTGAAAACCCCCCACGCAAGGAGTGTGCGCATGGACAAGAGACTCTTGCTTCAGATGACAGCTGACATCGTGGCCTCCCATGCATCGATGAACGAACTCTCGCAGGTGGACCTCCTCGGTGAAATCTCCATGGTGTTCAAGAGACTCTCGGATCTCGCCGGCGGTATGGAGGGAGAGGAGATCGTTATCGAAGCTGAGGCGACGGCGGCGAAGTCCGAGCCACCGAAGCCCGCGGTTCCTCTGGAGGCCGCGTTTGGAGCAGACAAAGTGTTCTGCATGGTGTGCGGGCAGGGGATGAAGACCCTGAAGCGGCACCTGTCTACGGCCCACGCAATGAAGCCCGGCCAGTACCGGAAGGCCTTCGGAATTCCGGCGGGAACGGCTCTGGTGGCGAAGAACTACTCGGAAGCCCGCAAGAAGATGGCGGCTGACCTCCACTTGGCCGACCGTTTGGTGAAGGCGCGGGCCGCGCGCGGCAAGAAGAAGAAGTAGCACAGGCAGAGACCCGCTGTGGGAGAGAGGCCCGCGTGATCGTGACGCGGGCCTCTCTTCGTTCCGGGCACAGGACGCGCTCGGGTCGCGCAGCGCAGGGAGGCGCGGGAGCGACCAAGGCACAGAAGGTGCTCGGGTCGCGCGGCCCTCAGGATGAGGGTCGGCCAGCGAAGGCCCGGACGGCCGAGAGCTGGCAAACGCAGGGACGCGCTGAATGCGTGTGGGTTTAGAAGGGAGTCCGAGCAAGAAAGTCGACAAAAGAGATTGACATGGTCAACGAGAGCTTCTAAGTTAGCAGCGTTGTTCCCCCTATTGCCCTGATCCCCTCCTCCTGGGGTCAGGGCTTTTTTTGCGCCTCGTTCAGCGCTGGATCCACCTTCCGCTTCGCGACGGCTCCGGGCGCAGGGGCGGGTTGTCCCGGAGAAAGGCTTTCTGTTAGAGTCGAATCCCCACGGGACGATCAGCGAGAGGAAGGTGAGGACATGCCGGTAGCCGGGAAGATTCGCGAAGCCATGGAGCGCTCTTCGTGGATCCGGAAGATGTTTGAGGAGGGGGCGCGACTGAAGGCCCAGTTCGGGAACGACGCGGTCTACGACTTCAGCCTCGGCAACCCCAACCTGGACCCCCCGGAGGCGTATCGTGAGGTGATCCGACGCCTGGCGGCGAACGACGCTCCCGGCAGCCACGGGTACATGCCCAACGCGGGGTACCCCGAGACCAGGGAAGCGGTAGCGCGCCGGCTCTCCAGAGAGCAGGAGGCGTCCGTCGAGGGCCGGCACGTGGTCATGACCGTGGGGGCGGGCGGCGCACTCAACGTGGTGTTTCGCGCCATTCTCGAGCCGGGCGACGAGGTGGTCGTGCCGCGTCCCTACTTCGTCGAGTACGACTTCTACCTCGACAATCACCAGGGCGTGCTTCGCTCGGTGCCGACGACCGCGGAGTTCGACCTGGACCTGGCAGCGCTGGCCGACGCGATCACGCCCCGCACCCGGGCGGTGCTCGTCAACTCACCGAACAACCCGACCGGCAAGGTGTACTCGCGCCGCGACTTGAAGGGGCTCGCCGATCTCCTGGAGCGCAAGAGCCGTGAGCACGGCCGGATTCTGTACCTGATCTCCGACGAGCCGTACCGGCGCATCGTCTACGACGGGATCGAGGTGCCCGCGATCTTCCCGCTCTTCCCCCACGCCTTCGTCTGCGCCTCGCACTCGAAAGACCTGAGCCTCCCCGGCGAGCGGATCGGGTATGTGGCCGTGAACCCGGTCGCGACCCAGGCCGACACGGTCGTGGGTGCGCTGACGCTCACCAACCGGATCCTGGGCTTCGTCAACGCGCCGGCCTTGATGCAGCGCGCCGTGGCGGACCTTCAGGAGGTCACCGTGGACATGTCCCTCTACGCGAGCAATCGCGACCGGCTCTATGACGCTCTCACGGACGCCGGGTACGCGTGCCACAAGCCGGAAGGTGCGTTCTACCTCTTTCCCCGCAGCCCGATCCCCGACGACGTCGCCTTCGTGCGCGAGCTTCAGAAGGAGCGGATTCTGGCGGTTCCCGGCACCGGTTTCGGAGGGCCCGGCCACTTCCGGCTCGCCTACTGCTGCTCCGCGGAGACGGTGGAGCGGAGTCTTCCCGGATTTCGCCGGACGCTGGAGCGCATTACCCACCAGTGATAAGCCTCTCGGCCCGCGGCGCGGGCCGAGAGGATCCCCCGGGGAGGCTCGGTGTGCTGATCCTCGACGGCCATAACCTGATCGGACGCGCCCCCGGCCTCTCCCTGGCCGACGAGGCCGGCGGGCGCGAAGAACTCTTGAGGCGCGTCGGCGCCCGCAAGGGGAGCGGGCGCGAGAACGTGGTGGTCGTGTTCGACGGCAACCGGCCCGGCTCGGCCCAGGAAGGGCGGTTCGGAGGGTTGCGCGTGGTGTACGCGCCGGCCGGCCGCTCGGCGGACGAAGAGATTCTGCGGCGAGTGGGCCAGACCAATGCCCAAGCTGCGACGGTCGTCACCTCCGACCGCGGGCTCGCCGCCCGGGTGCGGGGTCTCGGCGCGACCGCCGAGAGCTGCGAGCACTTCCTCGCGCGTCTGGCGCGCCGCCCCGGGGCTTCCGATGCGGAGGCGAAGCCCGAGGGAGGGCCGCGGGAGGTCGAGGCGTGGCTGGCCGTCTTTCGGGAGAGGCAGACAGGGAAGGGGAGGGCGCCATGAGTGCTTGCAGCCGCGACTGGGCCGGGACGCGGCCGTCGCACCCCGGTTCGGTGCCTGGAGGACTGGCATGAGCTGGCTGACGCATCGGACCGGTCAGGAGATCGGCCGCCTCGTTCGCGCCCGCGAGCTGAGCCCGGTAGAGGTCGTGGAAGAGACGCTTCGTCGAATCGAGGAGGTGAACCCCCGCCTCAACGCGTTCGTCCTGGTGGACGCGGACGGCGCCCTGCGGGAGGCACGGCGCCTGGAAGAGGCTCTCTCGGCCGGAGAGGCGGTCGGGCCCCTGGCCGGCGTCCCGGTCGGCGTCAAGGATCTGGAGGATGCGGCCGGCCTCGTGACGAGCTTCGGCTCGCTCCTCTACCGGACCAACGAAGCCCGGGCCGATTCCGTCCAGGTCGCGCGCCTTCGGGCGGCCGGTGCGATCATCCTGGGGAAGACCAACACCCCCGAATTCGGGTACACCGTCTTCACCAAGAACCGCCTCTTCGGTGTCACCCGAAACCCGTGGAACCTGGAGCGGACGCCCGGGGGCTCGAGCGGCGGGTCGGCGGCGGCGGTGGCCGCGGGCCTGGTCCCCCTGGCCACGGGAACCGACGCGGGTGGCTCTGTCCGCATCCCGGCCGCCTACTGCGGGTGCTTCGGTCTGAAGCCATCCCTGGGCCGGATCCCGGCCGGTGCCTTTCCCGGGCCGCACCCTCTCCTGGCGATGCACCCGATCTCGGTGGCCGGGCCGCTCACCCGGACCGTGGCCGACGCCGCGTTGTTCCTGGACTGCGTGGCCGGCTACCATCCGAGCGACCCGTCGTCGCTCCCGGCTCCGGCGGCCACCTACGGATCGATCTTGGAGCAGCGGCCTGCCTGCCTGCGAATCGCCTACAGCCCGACCCTCGGGGGCAGACGCGTGCAGAGGGAGGTAGCGGATCGGGTGGAGCGTGCGGTGCGGGTGTTCGAAGAGCTGGGGCACCGGGTCGAGCTGTGGGAGGCGGGGCTCCCCGACGCCTCGGCGGCCTGGTCGGGGCTGCTCAACTGCGACTTCTTCGCCCAGGCGCGGCAAGCCCTGGAGGAGAGTCCCGGAGAGCTCAGCCGGTCGTTGGCCGTGATCCTCGAGGAAACCCGGCCCTTCGGCCTCCCGGACCTCCTCGACGCGCAACGGGAGCGCACCGAGCTTAACCGCGCGCTGTGGGAGCTCTTCGACCGCTACGACCTGCTGCTGACCCCGACCGCACCCACCGAAGCCTTCGACGCCGCTGGGCCCTTACCCGACGCAATCGACGGGTACCCGGTTTCTCTCTTCGACTTCTTGTGCTTCGCCTACCCGTTCAACTTCTCCGGACACCCCGCGGCCTCGGTTCCGGCCGGCTGCACGGCCGCCGGGCTCCCCACCGGGCTCCAGATCGTCGGGGGCCGCCATCGGGACGACCTCGTGCTGCGGGCGGCACGCGCCTACGAGGAGGCGTGTCCCTGGAGCGGCCCGGGTCTCCTCTCGGTCTGACCGACGAGGCCGGGCCGCTTTCGAGAGCCGGTCAGCGCCCCTCGA
>JACRMM010000060.1 GCA_016214985.1 Deltaproteobacteria bacterium
ACCCCCAGGCCCGACTGCCGGGCTTCGACCTTGGACAGCTGCCGAAGATCACGGCCGCCGAAGCCTGGCCGCAGACGTGGAACCCTCGTTGCGCGCCGTCACCCGCGTGAACTCACGTTATTCGTTCTTGGACAGCAGTGAGTTTGGGCGGATTCCCGCGCCTTTGGGCGTCGCAGGCATTGCCCCAAAAAACAGACACGGTGTTCCTTCTAGCCGTCCCGGAGGGCTCAACTGGGCGCGCAAGTGAGCGGCCGTGCGAGTCCGCCAAGACTCACGGGGCAAAAGCGCCAGACAATCCTGTTTCGCTTCCGTCAATGCGCCACACTCCGCAGCCATTGACTCACATCAATCACGTTTTCGGGCTTGGTGCCTCGTGTGCCAGCAACGAGTAGAGCGCGTTCTACCAGATCCGCCACCTTCCGTTTTCCGTGGACTTCGACGCACTCGGGGCAGAGGCGATAGAGGATCAGCCTTTCCTTGCCAGGTGCAGGAGGGGCCAAGGGGGTGAAGAAACCGGGATTGTCGGGGCGGAACATGCCCACGCAGCGGGTTGCGATTCCGCAGAGAATACAGGACTGCTCGTGCTGGGCCGCGCGGGCGACGACCTCCCGAACGTCGGGGAACGGTTTCGAGTTCATGCTGTGTGCCCCCTTTCCGAAGGCTTGTGTGCCCCCTGGTCGCACATCGGACAGCGACACCCCGGCGCTGGTACCGTGGGCGGGAGGGTCAACCGGGTCCGTGGCGCTGCCGCTTTCAGCCGCTCGAACGCAAGGTGCCCCGCCGATGGGGTATCGACGCCCTCGGAAACGAGTGAAATCGTGTCGGCCTTCCACCGCTGCCACAGGTCCCGGGGCCAGAAGAGGAGCTGACGGCGATACTCGGGAGCGCCGCCGCGGCCCACGGCCGGCTGCGTGGGTAGTGAGCGGGACTCCACAGTGTCGGCTACTGGGAAAGGGGCGGCCGAGGGTAGGGCCAAAACCGCGGCGCCACACACGACGCAAGCGCGCCATCGGGGGTTGATCGGAGCGCCACAGCTACAGGCGCTCATGCCCGCACCTGGAAACTCGGCTGGAAACTCATTGGAAACGTACTGGTTTCCATACCTCTGGACGCGCGGACGCCTGGAAACTTCCGTAAACGGCTCCAGTAGCGGGCTTCAGGCCTCAAGTTTCCAGTTTCCACGTATGAGGTATCCGTGCAGGAAACTGGAAACTCGGGGCGGCCTCCAGGGAAACTCGATGGAAACTTGGCAGCGTTCATCGCTCTGCCTCCCTGAGCTTGCCGGTCAGCCTGAGGGGCTGGCGCCGGTCGCCGGGGGCGAGGTGCCCGAGGTCTCGGGCTTTCTTCACCAGCTTCGAGACTGCGCCCTTCGTCAGCCCGAGTTCATCCGGGAGATCGGCTTGCAGTTCGACCCCGTCGGACACGGCCTGTAGGAGCCTGTCCAGGTTGGACTCCTGAACCGGTCTCCACGTCCACGTCAGGGACCCGGCCTCGTCCTTCACGAGAGACGCTTCGAAGTCACTTACTGCCTCCCCTGTGACTCCTCTACTCTTCGTGAACCGAACGACGAACCGCGCACCGTCCTCGGCCCGGGCATCGTGGGGACGGTCCAGACGGATCACTGTATCCAAAAGATCCTCCCGTCCAGACGTTCCCCGCTGGTCGCCGCCCTTGCCGGCGTGGTGGACGAGGATCACGGCGACGCCGCGGTGTCGCAGCGACAAGAGCCACGGGACCACCTGCTCCCAGTCTCGCTTCTTGTCCTCGTCCATGCCCGAGAAGAGACACGAGATATTGTCCAAGACTACCACTCGCACCTCGGGCGTTGCGTCCACGATCCGGGACACGGCCTCGCGCACCCGGGGGTCGCTCAATCGGAGGTCACGCTTGGTGGAGTTGTAGACGTGCTCGCCCGGGAGAAACCGTAGAAGGCCGTCCGCCGCCGGGTTCTGCATGAGATCGGCCACCCGCTGACGCATCGCGCCGAGGGGCATTTCGCCATCCACATAGAGCACGCCCACCGGATGCTCCGGTGCGGCCCACCGTAGGAACGGGGAGCCACAGGCGAGCGACACGGCAGAGGAGAGGGAGAAGAAGGTCTTACCGATGCCTCGCTGCCCGTAGACCATCACCAGAGCGCCCTCGGGGAGCCAAGGGAACCACGCCTTCCGCTCGGGAAGTGTGAGACTGAAGAGTCCCTTGAGATCGATCACACAGGCGCCCAGTTCCTTCTCGAGCGTCTTCGGCCCCGAGGCGGTGAGGGCGTCCACGTCCGCCCGAATCGCCAGTAGTGCCACGGCAAGGTCGGCAGACACGTCCCGGGCCGCTTGCTCGAGCTGCGCCGCGATCACGAGCGCCTGACGACGCTGGAAGTCGGCCCGGAGCGTCGCCACGTGACCGGCGAGGAAGTCCCGGTTGGGCATGGCGAGGTCACTGAGAGCGAGGAGGTCGGACACGTTCTCGCCGGTCCGCAGTGCGGCGGCTTCAGGCGTCAGGGCTTCTTGGGCGTCGAGGATCTCCTTGAAGGCCTTGAACAGATTCCGGTCCGTCGTGCTCCAGAACAGAGAGAGGTCGGCCCCGATGTCCTTCGCCAGCTGCGCCGGCCGCACCTCGTACCGATCGGCGAAGAGAATGCTTGCGAGAACGGTCTTCGCGCTCGCTGTCGCGTAGGGCACGGGTTGTTTGTTCTGGCCGTCGGGGTTCATGGTACACCCCATGTGCTGCGCGCTGATCCTGGGGCAACGTCGCGCGTCTGGAGGGGCACTCTCCGGCCCCTGCCGTCGAAGATCACCCTGAAGGTTTCGGCGGCGGTCGTCGCGTTGAACGGGCCGCGCTCGCGGTGTAGACTGCCCCCCATCTTGAGGGCGGCACTTGGGGCCCGGGCGCGTCGAACGCTCGGGCTTCGCTGTTCTTGAGGTGGGAGCATCGTCGGCCCCTACGCCCGACGTTCCGCAATCAGCGTGCGGATGGATTCGACTGTCCACGCGGTGGTCCGTGGCCCCAACTTGACCGCAGCTGGATATCGCCCATCGCGAACGCCTTGCCACCAGGAGGAACGGGAGACAGGGATGATCGGAGGGGTTGGCGGGATAGGCGGGTCGGCCGTCGGGTCGCCGTGGTCGCCGATGATCTGCTTGAGCCGCAGGAAACCAGTTTCAGGTATTTGGTGGATGATGCTGGTCATAGGGGCGCCTCCTCGCTTGTCGTTGGACTTGCGAGGCTGGAATATAGGCGGCCCCAATTATTCTAAATAGACGACACGATTTATTGGTGAATCGAAACACCCGTTACGATTTCCGACCCGCTTGCTTCCATTTAATGTTTCCGGATTCCCTGATAGCACTTGCCCAGGCGCGCTGTACAGCCCTGCCTGACACGGAGAATAACCGTTGGGCATCCTCCTGATATGCTTTTACGTTCTTGGTTGGTGGCGCTCCCTCTCTCATCATATCAACAAACCAACGCTTACACTTGTCCTCCCCCCGTACGGTGTTCGCCTGCTTCTCTTCGTGTGCAGGGAAAGCCCTCTTCAGGGTGGCCACGTCGAATCGCAAACCGTCCCAACCCGGGGGGCCGCCCTCCGGTACGGCTCCGAACACCTCTTGGACTCCGTTGTGATAACCCACGATGCTGAGTGCGGCCCACTCACCGGGAACCATTAGACGGGCAGGTTTTGCGTCGTCTCCGACGAAACGGCCCCAAGCCTCAACCGTGCCTTTTTGGAGGGCTACTAGCAGATCGACACGGGCCCGAAGAAATGCAATGTCTTCGTTCGCCATTGCCCAGGACCAGTGGTAGGCATCTTCGTCGCCCGTGAATACGCGAAGCGCAATCCAGCAAACCGCGTCCTCAAAATCACAAAACATCGATGTACCCCCGCACAGGTCGCACAGGAGAGAAGAGCGCCCCGCCGGTCCGGGTGTGCGGTCCCGGGGTTTCGGCCCGTCGGCCTAGGCGGGGCGTTTCGTGGTCAGGTTCCCGCGGCCTTCCCAGGGAAAGGGATCACCTCCGCCCCGTCCCTCAGTCGGTCCAGGTAGTCCGCCCACGCCTGCATCATCTTCCGGCGCTCGGGCAGGTGCTCGGCGTAGTTGTAAGCGGCGCGGTCGTTGTCGCGCTCGGCGTGGGCAAGCTGGCGCTCGATGGCGTCGCGGTGCCAAGCCTGTTCATTCAGAAGCGTTGACGCCGTGCTGCGGAAGCCGTGCCCGGTCATCTCGTCGCCCGTGTAGCCCATCCGCCGGAGCGCGGCGTTGACGGTGTTTTCGCTCATGCAGCGTTCCGGTGTTCGGATGCTGGGGAAGAGGTAGCGGCCGGCGCCCGTGAGGGGATGCAACTCTCGGAGAACCGCGAGTGCTTGGCGGGAGAGGGGAACAAGGTGAGGGATCCGCATCTTCATCTTCTCCGCTGGGATGCGCCACTCGGCCTTGTCGAGGTCGAATTCCTTCCACTCCGCATGACGCAATTCCCCGGGGCGGACGAACACGAGCGGCGCCAGCCGAAGGGCGCACTTGGTCACGAAGGCGCCCTCGTACCCCTCTACAGAGCGCAAGAGGGCGCCCACCTTCTTCGGGTCCGTGACGCTGGCGTGGTGCTTGGATCGGAGGGGGGGCAGGGCCCCGCGGATGTCGGCGGAAGGGTCGCGGTCGGCGCGGCCCGTGGCAACCGCGTAGCGGAGGATTTGCCCACAGGCTTGCTTGACCCGGTGCGCGGTGTCCAGGGCGCCCCTGGCCTCGATCCGCTGGACGGCCGCCAGAAGCTCGGGCGCCTTCACCTCGCCGACGGCTTGGGCACCGATCCAAGGGAAGATATCCACTTCGAGCCGGCGCAAGATCCTCTCCCGATGGTTCGCGGTCCACTTGTGCGCGTTCTTCGCGTGCCACTCTCGCGCCACGGCCTCGAAGGTGTTGACCACGCGGGCGACGTCCGCGGCCTTCTTCTCCTTGCGGGCTGCGCTTGGGTCAACGTCGTTGGCGAGGAGCTTACGCGCTTCGTCGCGGCGCTGCCGGGCCTCCTTGAGCCCGACGGCGGGATAGACACCCATGGACAAGAGCTTCTCCTTGCCGGAGAATCGGTACTTCAGACGCCAGCGCTTACCCCCGGCGGGGGTAACTTCGAGGTAAAGGCCGCCCCCGTCGAAGAGCTTGAGCGTCTTGTCTGGGGTCTTGGCTTGACGGATGGCAGTGTCGGTCAGGGGCATTGGGGGTAACCTCCCTCGCCTGAGGAGTCGTTACCCCGGAAGTTACCCCCACTTACCCCCGGATGTCAACGGACGCGGCTGGATGTTGCAGGACACAAGAAAGGCCGGAAACCCGCTTTGCTCTAAGGAGTTCCGGCCTTCTTTGGACGTACTTGGACGGTCAAATGGTGCCCGGGGCGGGGCTCGAACCCGCATGACCTGACGGTCAGGGGATTTTAAGTCCCCAGTGTCTGCCGATTCCACCACCCGGGCACGTCGAGCCGGGCTGTGGCCGGGGGATCTCGCTCGGTCCCCTTGACGAGCCACCGCCGGAAGGTATCACGGGTCACCGATGCGGGCCAATCCCCGCTGTTGGGAGAGACGCCCGACCCGGTTCCGCTTGGCATCACGGAGGGGGTGCAGCATGAGCGACCGATGCATTATTGCCGCGCAGCCAATCGTACCCGTCTCCTGCCGCGTTCTGCGGGTGTGGCTGCTGCTCACCCTGACCCTCGTTCTTGGATTCGGGGCGGCCACTGCGGCTCCCCCGGCGGACGCGCCCACGATCTCCGGCATTTCGGTCGACGCGCGGGCGGACCGCTTCGTCGTGCGCTACGACCTCGCGGCGAGGGAGCCGGTGGGCGTGGCGCTCGTCGGCTCGACCGACGGCGGCCGCACCTACCGCCTGTCCATCCGCTCGGTGGAGGGCGACGTGGGGCACCCGGTCCCGCCGGGGCGGGGGCGGACGATCGAGTGGGCGTATCGGAAGGACTACCCGGGCGGCCTCGGGGGGACCGATCTCACCTTGGACGTGGTCCCCGTGGGAGAGCGCTACCTCACCGTACCCCTGCACGGGCGGTTCGGCGTCGAGCTCGACGAGGATCTCCTGCGCGACTGCCTCCGCTGCGTCGTCGCGGCCTCGGCCACCTTCGTGGTGCTGGAGATCGAGAGCCCGGGCGGCTCGGTGCTCGAGATGGAGGACATGCTCGATGTCCTCGTGGAGTGGAAGGGGGATCACCCGTCGGTTCGCGTGCTCGCCCTGGTCCGCGGCGAGGCGTCCCACGCGGCCGCGCTCTTCGCCGCGGCCGCGGGCGATGAGGTGTTCCTGCTTCCGGGCGCGTCGATCGGGGCCAACGGCTCGGCGCCGCCCGGCGGCCCAGAGGTCCTGCCGCGCGAGCGCGACCTCCCCGACGGCGTTCGGGAGAAAGTCTTCACCCTGGCAGCGAAGCACGGCATCGACCCCACGCTCCTCGACGCCTTGATCCGCCCGCAGCGCGTCGCCCTGGCGCTGACGCCGGGTGCGGGCCGGCGCGTGGTCGCCGTGCCCGAGGGCCCGGTTCCACCGCGCCACCTCCTCCTCTCGGACGGGAAACGCCTCGCCCGCTTGACCGCGGCCGACGCGGTGCTGGCGGGCTACGCGGTTGCAACGGTGCGGGATTACGAGGACCTGGGGAGGCAGCTGGGCCGGCCGGGCTGGGTCTCCACGGGAGACGACGCCGAGAAGGTGGCCCAGGCCTTCCGGCGGCAGGTGGAGAAGACCCTGGCCGACTACGAGAACCTCGCGGACATGCTCCGTGACGGGCTCGCGCAGGCCGAGGCCCCGGAAGGCGCCGCCTCCCTCGACGCGCAGGATGCCGGGGAGTTTCTCGAGCTCGTCGAGGATCTTCAGGGGTTGGCGCGCGTGGCTCCGTTCATCGAGGCCCGCCGGGACAGCGACTTCCCCCGAGGGATCGCCGGCCTGCGGGCGCCCTTCGAGGCTTTGCGGACCGCTGCGGCTTCGACCTCGGCCGGTGCGGCTGCATCCGCGGCGCCCACCCGCCGCCGCGGGGTCACTCGGGCCTGGCACGGCTTCAACCGCTCGGCGCCCTCTCCCTCACGCTCGTGACGGCGGCGCTAGCCTCGGGCCGTGCGCCCGAACGCGAAGTTCCAAGTACCACAGGGACACATCCGCAGATTTCGCAGACGGAGCCGTGTCGCCTCCTGTGCTATCCTCCGGCCGCACGATACGAACAGTTGGCGGGACGAACGGAGCAGTCGATGCAGAAGATCCTGGTGGTTCAGCGAGATGGGTTGGGACAGGGGAAGGTCAGGGCGATCGCGGAGCGCGGGGTGGGGCTGGAGCTCAAGACCGTGGACGTGGACGGGCCCTTCTCACCCCTCGTGGACGAGCCCGAGCGCCACTTTCCGCCGGACCTGCCAGCCCTGCTCGCGTGGGCGGACCTGGTGCTCGACCACCTCTACCACCCGGACCTCACCGGCTTCCTGCTCGAGCGGTGCCGCGAGGCGGGCCTTCCGGTGATCGCCTCCGGGCGAAAGCTCCCGGAGGGCGCCTTTACGCCCACGACCTGCTGCACCCTGGGCCGGATCGAAGGCCTCGGCGAGTATGCCTGCCAGTTCGGTGCGCCCGAGTTCTCGGTGGAGGTCGACGGCGGGCGGATCGCCTCGATCGCCGTGCTGCGCGGCGCGCCCTGTGCCGCCACCTGGAAGGCGGCCGAGGCAGTCATCGGGCTTCCGGTCGAGGACGCCCTGCCCCGCATCGGCCTCGCGACCCAGTTTCACTGCTTCGCCAAGGCGAACCCCAACGTCTTTCTCACCAACCCCCTTCACGTCGCCGGGGAGGTCCACACGGCAGCGCTGAAGAAGGCGCTCGGCAAGGCGGCGGAAGGCTAGCCCCTCTACCTCTGCCTCTCCTCGGCGTCCAGACCCTTCGCGGTCATCTTCGCGACGAGCCGCGCGGCGACATCCTCTTCGGCTACGTGCAGGAGCAGGTCCTTCTCGTCGCCTCGGCGGCTCGGCAGGTAGGCGGCGTTGAGGATCTCCATGCCCAGGTCCGCCACGCACTGGAGCGCGCTGACCATCTGAACCGGTGTCGCGCAGTGGCGCACGATGACGCGCGTCCCTCTCTCCCCGATCCCCAGGAGCGGGTTCAGGACCAGGTAGAAGAAGTCGTTGGTCGTCAGGATGCCCACGATGTGGCCGTCCTCGACGACCGGGAGGGCGCCGACCCTCTTCTCCTGAGCCAGCCGGACGGCATTCTCGACGGTGGTGTCCGGCGTCACGGTGATGACGTCGCGCTGCATGATCTCCTTCACCGTGAGCTTGGCGAACAGGTAGTGGATCTCGTGCAGGCTCAGGCTCGTCGCCATGGAGGGCGAGGCGCGGAGCACGCGGTCCTTGGTGACGATGCCCTGGAGCTTGCCGCCCTCCACCACGGGCAGCCGCTCGATCCGCTTTTCCTTCATCAGCTTGGCGGCTTCGAGCACGGGCATGTCGCTCGCAGCCGTGATCACCGGGCTCGTCATGATGTTTCGCACGCGCATGGGGTCCTCCTGTCTCGAGTGTTCACGTGGAACGGTTGATCAACGGCGGCGCCGCAAACTCGCCACCGGCCTTGGAGCTCAGGGGCCCCGGGCCTCGATTGCCTCCACCGCAGCTTCAGCGGCGCGCCGGTACAGCCGATCTTCGGCGAGCGGGCGGATCGCCGGAAGGGCGGCGGTGCTGCCGAAGCGGGCCAGCCCCTCGAGGGCGAGCCGGATGTTCGAGCCGTTGGCGTCCGAGAGCGCCTTGATCAGGACGGGTTCCTGGCGGGCGCTCCCGTACTTGCCGAGGTTTGCCAGCGCGAAGTGCCGCACGACCTGATTGTCGTGGAACGCGAGCGCCTCGATGCGGCCGAGGTTGCGCGTGCCTGCCGAGTCCAGGAGGATCTGCAGGGCCAGGGCCACGAGATCGGGCGCTTCCTCCGAGAGGAGGCCCTCGATCGGGCCTGCCTGGGCGCGTGAGAGGTCTGCCCGCCGTTCGAAGAGAGCCTGCGTCGCCCGGATCCGTGAGGGCGCCGGGCACTCACGGCAGGTCGCCTGCTCGACCAGTACGTCGGTCGCCGATGCGCAGGGCTGCGCCTCCAAGACGTCGAGCAGACGTTCCCTCCGCTCCTCCGAGGCTTCGGGGAGGAGCCCCGCCAGGAGGGGCACGGAGGCGCACCCGGCCCGGCCCGCTTCTCGCAGGGCCGCGGGGAAATCGCCGGGGGTTCGGGCCGCCGCTTCCAGGAACCGCAGTCCGCGGTCGTCGCCGCGCTTCGCGAGCAGGGAGGCGGCGCGAAACCGAACGTCGCGGCTGGCGTGGGTTAGCGCTGCGGCCAGGGCCGGCGCGGCCTCCGCAGCTCCGGCCGCGTCGAGCGCCTCCAGCGCCGCGCTCACCACCCGAGGGTCCGGGTCCCCCAAGGCCTCTCGGGCCCGGGATCCCTCACCGGTTCTCGAGCCCAGCGCCCGAACGGCCTCGGCGCGCACACGGACGTCCTCGTCGCGCAGGGCGGTCTCCAGGGCGCGGACCGCGGCCTCGCCGGGAACCTTGCCGAGAGCCTCCGTGGCCTTCCGCCGCACCCAGTAGTCGGGGTCGGCGAGCATCCGCCCCAGGGGGCCGACGGCCTCGGCGACGCCGAGCTCTCCCAGGGCCGTCGCGGCGGCCGCCTTGACGCCGAAGGCGTCGGCGGCCTCGGTGTCGTACGCGTGCTCCAAGAGGGGAACGGCGTCGCGCCCCCCCGCGCGGCCGAGCTGCTCCACGGCCCGGCGGCGGGCGTTGCCGTCGGAGCTCGAGAGGTCGGCCGAGTCGTCGGCCGCCCCATCGGGCGACGTCTCGGCGCGGCTCTGGGCTCCCCCGGACTGCGGGATCCAGCAGACGACGGCGAAACCCAGGAGGAGCGCGGCGCGGATCATCCGTCCCATGGGGACCATATATCGGCAGATGACCGCCGGACTCAACGAAAAAGGGGCCGATCGGCGGCTGAGGTCTCCCGCGTTCGCGGCGCTCACTGGAACTCGGCCCCCAGCTCCTCCCACACCTGGTGATACTTCTGGTAGCGCTCCACCGGATCCTTCGGGTGGCACACGGCGCACACGCTCTTCTCCGCCAGGGCCGGATCCTTCAGGCGCAGGAAGCGGGTCGGAACGTTTGGAGCGAGGCTGCCGAAGCTGGGCTTCACGAACGCGCCCAGCGGGCTCCAGCGATGGGGGTCGTGGCAGCTCACGCACTGGAGGTTGCCCTCCGGGCCGGAGCGTCCGCTCCGATCGTAGAGAGGGATGATCGGAGGGGCCCCGGTTCGGACCGACCACTCGTCGAGCAGCGACATCGGGCGCTGCAGATAGATGGTGCCGCGGGGGCTCCGGATCACCTCGCCGTCCTTCATGTGGTATTGGAGGAGCAGATACTTCGACTCCACGGGTCCGCCCTGCCGGTGGCAGGAGCGGCAGGCGGTGTTGGGCACGTAGTCGCCCTGGCCCGGAGGGAGCCCCCACAGCGGCGGACGTTCCATGGCCCGGTGGGGCGCGTGGCAAGGTCCGCAGGGGCCGACCGCCGAGGGGCGCGTCTTGGTCAGGTCGTGCGGGGTCCCGACGACCGCGGCCTCCTGCTCGTGGCAGGAGGCGCAGAGATCTCCGTTCGCCGCGCTGCGGCGAAGATACCGGGGGATCCGTTTTCCGTCGGTCCCGAGCGCTCCGTGCAGGTCGTGGCATGTCGAGCACGTCACCAGCCGCCCGGCCCGTCCGCCTCGGGCATCGTAGAGAGGCAGGGTGGTCGTCCGCAGGGAGTCCGGAACCGCGATGTTGACCGGATGGGATCCGCGGCCCCCATGGGGAGACGGGGCATCGGCAGGCGGCCCGTGGCAGGGGGAGCACATCCGGTCGTTCCAGGTGCCGGAGGCCTCGGAGCGAAGCGTCCAGAAAGGCGGCTGATCCCCGCGGCCGTGGACCGGGTGACACACGCTGCACGCTGCGCCGCCCCCCTTGCCCCGCGGGTCGTGGCGTGAGCCGAGAAGGCTCGCCTTCTCGGCGTGACACGCCAGGCACAGGTCCGGGGGGTCCCGGGCCTCCTTTCTCAGAGAGAGGCGTCCCGGCCCCAGGTGGACGTCGTGACAGGTGGGGCAGGAGACGAAGCCGTACGGATTCCGCCGCCCCGAGCGGTCGAAGAGCGGAAGGGCGCCGTTGACGCGCTTCCACGCGGGTGGCCCGGAGGGCCCGTGATTCGCGAGCACGCGCAGGTCGCCGCCGTGGCAGGAGCGGCACAGGGAGCCCAGAGGGTCTGCCTCGGGCGGCTTCGCGGTTCCGTGGGCCGGGTGGCACGGCGTGCACGGCTGTCGGTCGTCAGAGGTCGGCCGGTGGGGCCCGGCCAGGAGGTCGGCCTTGGTCGGGTGGCAACCGAGGCACACGCCGCCGGGGTCCTTGCGCCGCAGCCGATGGCGCCCGGTGCCGTGGGGATCGTGGCAGGTTGGACACCCGAACGTGCTGCGCGCAGCCCTGCTTCCCGGTGTGCCGAAGCCGGAAAGGACGGAGGTGGTCAACGTCACCTTGGGACTGTGAAGGCCTTCGCCCAGCGATGTGTGGCAGCCCACGCACGCGGCCTCCGGGGCGCCGGTGCCGTGGATGGAGTGGCACGCGGTGCAGCCCTTCTTCCCTCCGTGGCTGTCGGCGGCCGCCTCCACCGCGTGGCAGGAGACGCACCCCGGCCTCGGCCGGTCCTCGCGGTGGGCCGGGTGGCACGAGGAGCACTCCAGAGTGGCGCCGGTCTCGCCGATCGCCCCGGCCGCCTCGAGTGTCTTTCGCTGGGACTTGCGCAGGTACACGCCGATCGGATGGGTCCCGGGCTTGGGGCCGTCCGGACCGAAGGGGTTCTCGGCAGGGTGGCAGTACAGACAGGAGAGCAGACGGGGGACGCGCAGCAGGCGCGGCTCTGGCGCCGCGTGGACGCGGTGGCAGGTCGTGCACTCCAACTCGCCTCCAGCGCCGGTCTGGAGGCCGCGGCCGAGGAGTCCTGGCCGGGCCGCCTCCGCCACGATGGAGGCGGGCCCGTGGGGCGCCTCGCGGTTCGGATGACAGGGGAGGCAGAGGGCGCCCCCGGCCAGGGAGATCCGCAGGAGCCCGCCCTTCTTGGCCGCCGGCGGCGCTGGCTGGTGGATGCTGTGGCAGTCGGAGCAGGCCGGGCCGGGAGCCGGGTGCTCTCGGCCGCCGCGGCCCCGGTCCGGGTGGCAGCGGCCACAGGGCCCGGCCTCGGTGTCGGTGAACAGCAGCCGCACGGCCGAGTGTGAAGCGTGGCAGTCTGCGCACGGCTGGGACGGCAGCCCCGGCGGCTGCCCTTTGACCGCCAGGGTTCCGTGGCAGAGGCGGCACAGGTCGTCCTTGCGGGCGCCGTAGTCGGCGACCAGGAGCTTCGAACCCCCGCCCCCGTGGATCTTGTGACAGGTGGGACACCCGATCCGCCCCTCGGCGACGAGGCCGCCGCGGTCGCGGACCGCCTGGGAAGCCTCGGATCCCAGGGGCAGCCCCAGGTGGCGGTCCGTGCGCCCGGCGTGGCAGGTCTCGCAGCGCTGCGACACGGTTGCGGGTTTTCGCGTGGCCGACGGACCGGCGTGGACCTCGTGACAGCTCGAGCAGGGGTGGCTCGCTCTGCCCTTGCCGCCCGCCACGGTCGTCGAGCCGACTTCGGGGTGGCAGGTTACGCAGAGGGTCTCCTTCCCTTCGGCGCTCGTCGTGACGAGGAGCGCCTTGCCCTGCCCCCCGTGGAGTCGATGGCAGGTGCCGCAGACCATCCGCCCCCCGGCCCCGAGCGTGGCACCGAGCGCCTGAACGGCCCGCTGGGCGCCGGCGCCGGGCCGGCGGCCCACGTGCGCCTCCGCCCAGTCCGGGTGACATCCGGCGCAACTGGTCTGTCCGTCGCCCGAGCCCCGGAGCCAGCGGACGGTTCCCTTGCCGTGGGGGGAGTGGCAGGTGCCGCAATCAAAGCGGCGGCCCGAGTAGAGGGGGTACCCCTTGGGAAGCGGGCGGTTCGGGACGAAGGCGGTCGGGTGCTGAGCGCCTCGCCACAGCACGGACCGACTGTCGACCACGGAGCCGTTGTGGCAGGAGTAACAGACGAAGGCCTGGCCGGACTCTTCCCGTACGCTGACACCGGGAAGGCTCGAGAGGATTTCAAAAGCCGCCCGGTCGCGGGAGGGGTGGCACAGGACGCACGGAAGGTCCGGTTCGGCCGCCGGCGACGGGCTCCCGGAGAGCAGGAGCAGGGCGGCCAGCAGCAGAGGGATCATCCCTCTTCCGTTGCCTCCCGCTTGAACACCAGGAACGCACCTCGGACCTCGCCCTGTGGGGTCGTGTACGGGATCGAGCTGACGAGCTCCCACCCCTCGAGGCCCGCCCTCTTTACCTTCGCCAGGTCCAGGGCCTCCTTCGGAAGGCCTCCGAAGGGCTCGGGGTTCGGGACGAAGATCTGACCGTACTCCCACTTCTTCACGGTGCCTCCCACTCTGCCCGCTTGATGCGGCCTGTGCGTCCCTCGAGGATCCAGAGGGCCCCTCGCGCCCAGCCGAGCCGCAGGGGATCTTGAAAACGAGCCTTCTTGTCGCCCTGCAGTGCAATCCCGCCCGCCTTCGGGTCGATGCTCACGATGGTCCCCGTGACGCCGTCGCTGACCCAGACCCGCCCGCCGGGGTCGACGGCCACGCCGGTGGGCCGCGTGACGCCCGTCCCCCCGAGAGAGAGGGTGCCGGCGAAGGTGCCGGCGGGCGTCAGGGCGACGACGGCGGGTCCCAGGGGGTCTGTCACGAAGGCTTCGCCCGAGGGACCCAGCGCGACCGCGAACGGGGAGCGGGCCCAGGGCTTCAGGTCCAGGGAGGCGAGCTGCTTGCCGTCGTAGGCGTACAAGAGGACCCGGGCAGGGTTTCGGTCCACGACCCAGAAGATCCCGTTTCGCGCCGCCAGGCCCGTGGGCCGGCTGGGTCTCGTGCTTCCCTGGAGCTTGACGTGCCAGGACTCCCGCCCGCGGCGGAAAGCGGCCACCTCCGAGGTCCCCTGCAGGACGAGCAGGAGCCCCGTTTCGTCCGTCGCCAGAGCCTTCGGAGAAGACACGCCGGCGAGGGACGCGGCCTGGGGGCCCCCGGGGGCGAGGCGGACGGTGCCTTCCAGGTCCTCGAGGACCGCGACGCCCCCCTCGGCCGCGGGCGAAAAGTCGAAGGGGCTCCGAAATACCGGGAGGTCCGCGTCGGAGACGCGGCCCTGCAGCGCGGCGGCCAGCGTGGCTCCGGCCAACAGGAGGGGGGCGAGGGCTGCGGCGAGGCGCGTCACAGAGCACTTCCTCCCAGCCGGAACAGGAGGGAGAGCTCCTCCAGGATTCGCCGCCGGTAGTCGTCGTAGAGCCCGCTCGCGAGGATGGCGCTTCCCCGCCGGTGGCACTCGGTGCATCGAGGGCCGGCGGGGCGCAACGCGAGGCCCGGCTCAGGCCAGACCAGGCGCTCCCAGCGCCCGGCCGTCATACGCCCCGGCGTGACCCGTTGCCCCCCTTCGCCGGACCGGCGATAGGTTGCGCCGGCGCTCGGCAGGTGGCACGCGCTGCACTCCAGGCGCACGGCGTGGAGGTTCAGGAAGGCGCGGGCGCCGGGCCTGCGTCGATGCGGCGCGGTCCCGTGGCACCCGAGGCACGGCCCTTCGCTCCCCGGGGTCACCGCGGACCCTGCGTCCGGTCGGTGGTACGACGGCCGAGAAACCAGCGCGCTCGCGGCCGCACCCGCGGGCCGGGGCGCCGCGGGTGCCTGGGCGTAGAGGTATCCGGCGGTCGCCAGGATCGCCACGGACAGTAGGGAGCCGAGCTGGCGGAGGCTCTCGTCACGCATGGTCCGAGCCTCCGATCTCCTCCAGGATCTGGCGAGCCTTCGGGGCGACGGGGTTGAACGGGTCCTGCTCCAGGAACCGCGTCAGCGCCTCGCGGGCTCGATCCGGCTTGCCGCCCCGCGCGCAAGCGACCCCGAGGTTGAAGAGCGCCTGGGAGTACCCGGGGTAGAGCGAGAGCGCTTCCCGGTAAGCCGCCTCGGCCTCGTCGTAGCGGCCGTCCCGCGCCGCGCGATTTCCCTCGGAGAGGAAGTGCTCGACGGAGAGGGCCTCGGCGACGGCCTCGGGCTCCGCCGGGCCGACCTCCGGTGCGGCAGTGAGCGAGGCGGCCCACCCGGGCCGGGTCCGCACGACCCGGCTCCAGGGCTCCCGGCCGGTGAGCCAGGCGCTGTTCCAGAAGAGCGCGCCGGGCTGCAGTTGGGCGAAGAAGAGGTGCCAGAGGAGGAACGGCACGAGAACGAGACCCACCGCCTCGTGCACCGACGCCAGGGTGAGAAGCATCCGGGGGCCGAAGAGGCCCACCGTGGCCTCGGGGAAACCGACGGCGTAGCCGGTCGCGAAGGACAGCGGCAGGCCGAGCCCGAAGGCGAGGTAGGGGACCTTCTCCCGGTAGGAGTATCGGCCCCACACCGGGGGGGAGGGGCGAAGGTAGGCGCCGAAGGCGAGCGCGTCGAGGAGCTCGCGAAGGTCCGCTCGCGACGGGAGAAGCCCCACGGTCTCGTGGCCACCCAGCCAGGCCAGGCAGACTCGCGTCAGATGGAGCGCAGCCCCGGCCCCGGCGATGGCAGCGGCGGCGGCGTGGATCGTGCCGGCCGCGGCCAAGGAGAGCCCGAGGCGGCCGGCCAGCGCCGGCGCGTGGAGCAGTGGACCGGTCAGGAGGGCGGCCACCGTGCCCATCGCGGCTGCCCCGTGGGCCCACAGGTCGGCTGGTTCGAGCACGCGGACCGGCGGTTGGTCGGTCCTCGTCACCATGCTCGCCTCGTCGCGTGGAGGAGGAGCACCGCGGTGACCACGGCACCGAGGGCCAGGCCGATCGGCCGTGCCCCGCCCCAGGGCGCTACGGGAGAAGGGGCGCGGTGGTCGAAGAGCTGCGCGAAGGCGCCCCGGGTGCCGGGATGACAACCGTCCTGGGCGCAGGAGGATCGGGCGCGCGCGGCGGGCCCGATCCCGTGCACGCCGTGACAGTCCGAGCACGAGGGCGCCCGCTTCCCCCTCGCCGGTCGGCGGTGGGCCCAGAACCCGAAGGCCCCCGGCGAGTCGGCGAGCAGACGCTCGGGTGCGTCGACGCCGGCGTGGCAGGAGAGGCACAGCCGGTCCAGCGCCGGCCCGCTGGGGGGGGTGCCGGTGGTGTGGCAGCCTCCGCAGGCGGGCCGGCCCTTGCCGGCGTGAACCGATGCCGCCTCTGCGCGCACCACGGCCTCGTGGTTCGCGCCGGGCACGTGGCAGGGGAGGTCGCAGCGGACCTGGACCGCGTCGTGCGGGTAGATCTCCGTTCCCTTGTGACAGTCCGAGCACAGGAGGCCCCGGTGCCCATCGGGCGCTCGTGCCGGGTCGGTCAGCCACAGCGACCGCCCCGGCACGGCGAGGCCCGGAAGGCCGTGGCACTC
Source organism: Deltaproteobacteria bacterium (assembly GCA_016214985.1). Lineage (GTDB taxonomy): Bacteria > Desulfobacterota > Deferrisomatia > Deferrisomatales > JACRMM01 > JACRMM01. Next base: position 16,422 of record JACRMM010000060.1, read on the forward strand.
CAGGCACTCCTCGGCGCCGTGAGCCACGCCGAGGCCCAGCAGCGCCAGGAGGCATGCGGCGTGGAGAGGTCGGATTGCCTTCACGGGATGATCTCCTTCACGGGCCCCTCACTCGATCTCGAACAGGACGTCCACGTGGACCTCGGCCGCCCTTCGGTCGAACGGCCACTCCGCCACGGCCTGGGTCACGGCATTCACGAACGGGGCATACAGCTGCTGCGCGTCCTCTGTTTCAGGGGTCTTGATCTGGGTGCGGGTGACGCGACCCGCCCCGTCGGTCCAGACCCTCACATACACCCGGCAGATGCCGGCCTTGAGCTGGCGGCGGTGGAACCGCAGGTCCGGGTAGGCGATGGCCGGGTGCCGGTCGTCCAGAGACGTGGCCGGGTAGGAGACCACGGTGATCCGGACGCGCGGGTCGAGGAAACCGTCGGGGTCGGTGCCCGAGCCGGACGCGCGGCCCGACCCGCGGCCTCCCGAGCCCCCCCGCCCCGAGGCGTCGTCACCCCCGGCTCCTGCGCTCCGGTTCTTCGCCGCACCGGCAGCCCGCCGCTGCTCGTCGAGCTGCTTGGCGGTGAGCGTCTTCCCCCGGGCGGCGAGGTCCGCGAGCAGGGCGGACCACTCATCGCGCCCCGTCCCCTTCCCCTTGTTCTCGAGCCCCAGCGTGCCGGCGCTCGGTGGTTGCTGCGCGGCTCGGGGCACGGAGGCGGCGGCCGCGGGCTGCCGACCGCCGGGCAGGGCCGGCGCCGCAGCACCGGCAGAGGGCGCGACCGAGGAGGTCCCGGCAGCGTCTGCCGCTGCGGCCGGAGCCCGGGCCGCGGTCTCGGCCGCCGGCCGGGCGGCCGCGGCGCCCTCGTTTCGCTCGGGCTGCGTGCGCGAGGGCTCGGAGGGCCGGGGAGGCAGGGGCCGCGGCTGGGTCGGCTCAGGGCGCGGAGTCGCAGGCACGGCGGCGGGCGCCGGGGCACCGGCGCCGCCGGCCGCGGCCGCTCTCGGCCGGGCGATGACCACCCGGCGAAGCCGCGTCTGCTCCAGCACCGGCCGATACCGGAGTCCTGGACTCAGCACCAGGGCCGCGTGGAGCACGGTGGCCGCGACAAGCCCTACCCCCAGGGCGAACCGATAATAGCGCGCATCGGCTCGCCGTTCGAGGAGGTAGCGGTCGTTCACCGCCGGATCTCTTCGGGCGCGGTGGGCAGGGCGACGTCCGCGATTCCGACCCGAAGAAGCTCGTCCATGACGTCCATCACGTGGCCGTACACGACTCTCCGGTCGCTCTTGACAATGACCGGGGTCTTCGGTGCCGCGCTCCGCCGCGCCGCCACGTACGGGCCCAGCTGTTCGAGCGGCAGGGTCTTCCCGTCCACGACGACCGTGCCGTCGGGCGCGATGCTGATCACGACCTCGGACGCCTCCAGCCGTCCCCCGGAGGCCATCTTCGGCAGCTCCAGGACGAGCCCCTGGTTGACGCTGAAGAGCAGGGCGGCCATGAGAAACACGTTGATCAGGAACGCGAGGTCCGACATCGACGCCATGGGGATCTGCTCGTCGTCCTCGAGCCGGCGCCTAAACTTCAAGGTAGTCTCCTCCAATCTCGTCGCGGGCGAGTCGACGCGCCTGCTTCTCCTCGACCTCCTCCAGGGCCGCCAGGAAGCGCATGGAGATCTCCTGGAGGTCCTGGACAAACCGGCCGATCCGTCCGACGAACAGGGAGACCGCGAAGGCCACCGGGATGGCGATGACCAGGCCGGCCGCCGTGGTGATGAGGGCCTCGGAGATGCCCAGCGCCATGCTCGAGGTGTCGGCGAGGCCGCGGAGCCCCATGGACTCGAAGGCCTTGATCATGCCGGAAACCGTGCCGTAGAAGCCCAGGAGGGGGGCGGTCTGCGTGACCGCCTTGAGGAACGGAATCCCTCGCTCGAGCTTTCCGATCTCGATGTTGCCCCGCCCCTCGATGGCCTTCTCGACCTCGGCCTTGCCCTTGCGCGCCTTCTCGATGCCGGCCGCGAGGATCCGGGCCATCACGCCGGTTCCTTTTTGGGCGGTCTCGAGTGCCTGCTCGTACTGCTCGGCCTCGATCGCCCGGGCCACCTCGGCCATGAAGGCCTCCGTGTCGGTACTGGCGCGGCGAAGCGCCAGGACGCGCTCCACGATCACGGCCAGCGAGGCGATGGAGAGCGCCAGCAGGGGGTACATGGTGAACCCCCCCTTGAAGAAGTAGTCGAGCATCGCAGCGTCCTCTCCTCAGTCGTAGCGGGTGTGGCAGGGTGTGCACAGCTCGGCGTAGGAGGGTACCCTCCAGCGGTGGAGCTCGCCGGCGCCCAGGGCTGCCTCGCCCCGCAGCACGCCCTTGGCGTGCGGGTTGTGGCACGTCGTACAGACGATCCGGCCGGCGTCGTCCAGCGGCAGCAGGACCTTGTGCCGCTTCTGATACGTTTCCAGCCGTCTGACCATCTCCTCGGGTACCTCCACCAAGTGGTTTGCCGTGGGGTGCGGCCCCTGGTCGTGGCAGCGAGTGCACAGCTCGATCGGCGAGCGCAGGTAGAGAAGCTCGGAGGGGTCGTAGGCGTCGCCGGACGGGGCGGTCTTGTGGCAGAAGGTGCACGTGCCGGAGACCACGTTCCCCTTGCTGTCCACCTGGTCGTGGGGGTTGAGGCCCCCCTTTCCCGCCTTCGGGTGGCAGCGGTAGCAGAAGTCGGTGAACGTGATGTAAGGGCCCCCCCGAAGGAACGACGGGCCAGTGGGCGGCTTGGTCGGATCACAGGGATGGTCGTGGCAGGTGGAGCACCCGATCGTGCCGTCGGGGTTCAGGGGGTACTGCAGGAACGACATCGGGTAGGTCTTCTCTGAGGGAGCCACGCCCACCGGGTGGATCTTGGTATGGTCCTCCGGATGGCAGCCCACGCAGCGCTTGGTCGGATCCGATTCCTGAAACACGGCCGGAGAGCCGGCCGGGAGGTCGCGCGGGTGACAGGCCCGGCAGGCCGCCCGGTTGCCGTGCGGGTAGCTCGCCGGGCTCGTGGCGGCGAACTCCACGTAGGGTTTTCGCACGTCGGCGGGGCCGACATCCTGGCTGTGCATGTCGTGGCAGGTGGCGCACCCAACCTTCCCGAGCCGGACCGGCAGCCCGGCCGCCCGGAGGTCCTCGGAGGGGTCGCTTCGGCCGACCACGCGCGGGTGCTGCTTCTGTCCCTTGGGGTGGCAGAGGTCGCAGAGGCGCTCGATCCCGTCCACGGTCGTCGCCTCGCCGTTGAGCGTCCGGAACTGCATGCCGGACGGATCCTCGCCCGGTTGCGGTGTGTCGAGGTGACAGAAGGGGCAGGCGGTCGCCGCGTGGAGGTTCTGCGGGCGCTCGGCCGGCTCGGGCTGGGGCTCGGTCTTGCCCCGGAGCGCGTCCAAAGCCTTCTCCAGACCCTTCTGGTCCGGCGCGGCGATGACGAAGAACTGGTAGGGGGTGTCCTTGTGGCAAACGCCGCAGGTCTTGGGGAGGAGCTCGTGGGCTTCCCCGGAGGGCAGCACGATCCGGAACGGCGGGGGATCCTCGGCCCGGCTACTGGGCGCGGCGAGGAAGGTCCCTGCGAGGACCACGAGCAACGTCATCCAGGGCATGAACCGCACGTCCTTGGCTGGTTGGCCGTTCGCGTGGCGACGGTGTTCCTGCCCCGATGCAGAACGCAGTGGCACATGAAGACGATGGTCGGGACGACTGGATTCGAACCAGCGACCTTCTGCTCCCGAAGCAGACGCGCTACCAGGCTGCGCCACGTCCCGACGCGACTCGATCAGACTCCCCGGCCCCGCCGCAGATCATCGGCCTGCTCCGAAGGAAGGCCGGATCTTATACTGTCTGCCGCCACGCTTTCAACGTCAAACTCCACCCGCACCTGCTCCACTCGCAGGCCGGCGTCGGTGTCGAGGACGAGGTAGGAGGCGCGGATATCCCCGTCCTTGGGCCGGCCCACGCTTCCCGGGTTGAGGAGCAGTTGGGTGCCGACCTCCCGGACGTGAGGCCGGTGCGTGTGACCCACGACGAGCACGTCGGCGCCCGTACCGGCGAAGAGCTCCTCGAGGCGCTCTTCGGGGGTCTCGGGCAGCAGATACTCGTTGGGGCGCTCGGGGCTGCCGTGAGTGAACAGAAAGACGCGGTCGCCCTCCTGGACGCGAAGCTGGGCGGGAAGGCCGTGGAGGAACGAGCGCGCCTCAGCGCCGACGTGCTCCCGGGTCCAGAGGTAGGTCCGGCGCCCGGCGTCGGAGATCGAGGCCTTGAGGTACCGCGCCCGTCCCTCCTCGGCGTCCGGATGGCACACGGCCAGGTCGTAGTTGCCGACCACGCCGGGGATCCCTTCGGTCTGCACCCTCGCAACGACCTCCTCGGGGCGCGGGCCGTAGCCGACGAGGTCTCCCAGATGGAGGACGTCCTCCACGTTTCGTCGGGCCGCGTCTCGGAGCACCGCCTCCAGGGCGGCGAGGTTCCCGTGGATGTCCGACAGGACGGCGACCCTCACGGCGCGCTCCTCATCGTCTCCCCTCTTCGCGGAAGTGGCGCAGGGCGTCCATACCGGCCACCGCTCCGTCGCCCACGGCCGTGGCGACCTGGTGGAACCTGCGGCGCCGAACGTCGCCAATGGCGTAGAGGCCGGGAACCGAGGTCTCGCAGTCTTCGCCGACCTGCGCGTACCCTTCCTCGTCGAGGTCCACGACTCCCCGGAGGAAGTCGGTACTGGGCTTCTTCTTCCCCGCGAAGGCGAACACGCCGTCCACGGCGAGGTCGCAGGGGCTCTCCGAGCCTTTGACCGCGATCCGCAGTCCGGTGACGCCGCTCGCGTCGCCGAGAATCTCCAAGGGGCGTGCCCCGGCGACCACCTGCACCGAAGGGTGGGCGAGCAGCTCGCGCCGCAGGTCCGAGGTGGGTCGAAGCTCAGGGGCGCCGGTGATGAGATAGAGCGGCGCGGCGAAGCGGATCAGGAAGTGGGCCTCCTCCATCGCCCACTCGGTCGAACCCACCACAGCGACCGGCCTTCCCCGGTAGAGGGCTCCGTCGCAGGTGGCGCAGTAGGAGACCCCCCGCCCGAGGTACTCCTCTTCTCCCGGCACCCCGAGGCGCTGCAGGAGCCCCGTGGCCGCGACCACCACCCGCGCCTGGAACGGAAACCCCGAGACCACGACCTCCTTCTGCTCTCCGAGATCCCGCACGGCCTCGACCCGGCCGAACTGGATCTCCAAGTCGAAGCGAACGGCCTGGGCTTCGAACAGGGCGATCAGGGCGCGGCCGGAGATGCCCTGGGGAAAGCCGGGGTAGTTCTCCACGCTGTCGGTGGTGACGATCTGGCCTCCCAGGAGGCGCTCCTCCAGGAGGAGGGTCCGCTTGCCCGCCCGCGCCAAGTACAGCCCGGCCGTGAGCCCGGCTGGCCCGCCCCCGATCACGATGGCGTCGTACGCTGCTGTATCGGTCATGGTTCCCTCGCTCGTCGAGCCCGCAAGCGGTCCCGTCTCCATGGGGTTTGCTGAAGCTGCCCGCTGATCGCGGACAGAGCTGCTTCTTGGTCTTCCTTCCTTGTACCCCTGGGCGCCGTTCTGGTAGGTTGCATGGACCCCTTGCCGCGGAGGCTCCCATGCACGAACCCAAGAAGGTGGCCGAGGCCTTTCTCATCGAGAGCGGCGCCGACTTCCAGGCCGCCCGGGTGCTCTTCCGCAACGGGTGCTACGCGCGGGCGACCTACCTCGCGCAGCAGACCGTGGAGAAGGCGCTCAAGGCAGCGCTCGCGCTTCGGAGCATCTTCACCACCGATCACAGCCTCTCGCCGCTGTTCTCGGCGCTCTACGCGGCGGCCTTTCCCGAGATGGAGCGGCTGGTCGCCGCCGTGCAGGCCCTGGAGCGGCTGGGTGCCCGGGCGCGATTCCCGCTCTACCACCGCGACGACCTGGCCATCTGGATCCCCTCGCGCGAGCTCGGCAAGAGGGAGTCGGCGTCGGCTCTCACCCACTGCGAGTTCGTCTACCAGAACGTCCGGTCTTACCTGGTCGAGACCGAAGGGCTCGCGTCGTTCCTCGAGGAGGCATAGGCGCTGTACAGGGTCGCTCCCGCGGTCCTTTCCCATCGCTCCAGGCGCCTGCCCAGTGTGGCAAGCCGCGCCTCCAACTCCGCTGCGCTCGCCTCGCCGGCAGCCTCGTCCTCCGAGACCGTGGCTCGGAGCACCTCCAGGGCGCCGCAGAAGTCGTCGGTGTCCGAGCCGAGCAGCTCCGGGCCCACGGCGGCCGCGAGCGCCGCGCGCACGGGCTCGCAGAGGTAGGCGACGCACAGGGGCCCCCGAAGGTCGCCCAACCGGCAGCCCCCCGGGCCGAGGTGCACGCACGCGACGCCGCGGGCCACGACTCCGGTCTGCCGTTCCCGCACCCGGTAGGCGAGCGGCTCGGCGGATCCCGGAGGCAGGGTGGTCCGGGCCAGGTTCACGGCCTGCGCGAGGTCCGGGGGGAAGCGGCCCTCGTCGCCAGAGCGCGGTACCCAGAGCGCATCGCCGACGCCCGCGTGACAGCAGCCCGGAAAGATCCCCTCCACGAGGTCCACATCCGCCCGAGGGTCGCCGCAGTGGTGGCGGCGCGTGACCTCCAGGCACCGCGCGCAGAACGGAGCGGTGTAGCGCTGGAAGAAGTCACCGAGGCTGGCGGCCACCCGACGGTAGAGGGCGAGGCGCCACCTTCCTTCGGGCTGCTCGGTGCCCTGGGGGTGGCGCCCGTTCGACGAACGCCCCGGCATCAGGGGCCCGACGCCCCCACCGCCCTCTGGAACGCTCCGCTGCGCGTCAGGGCGTCGAAGGTGTCCGCGACCGCGTCCCGGAAGCCGTTCTCCACCTGGCGCGGGGTGTCGATGGGGCTGCGGACCTGCGAGCCCCCTTCCAGCCTCAGACGCCCGATCTCACGGCCCGACGCGTCGGAGATCCGCACCGAGTAGGCCACGCGGAGATTCACGGTGTCCCAGACCGCGCCGGGTGCTTCGTCCAGCCCAAACTCCTCGATCTCCAGCCGGAGGACGGACCGGGCCCTTTCGGGTCCCGAGGCCTCCCATCCTCGCGCGAGGAGATAGCGCGTCAGCTGCTCCTTCACGTACACCTCGGGGTTGGGCTCCACGTACACCGTCTGCGGCGACTTAAGAAACCGGGTGTAGAACGTGCCGACGATGGGGCCGGCCTTGTCCGGCGGGCGCACGTCCCGGGCCTCGGCGACCCAGAGCGACCAGGCGTGGCCTTGCGGCGCTTCCCTGGGACCGATCGGAACCGGCTTGGGCCTGAGCATCACGGTCTGCGCCGCGCAGCCGGCAAGGGCGGCGGCGGTGATGAGCGCGACAGCGAGGCGGAACGGGCGGGACATGGGCGTTACCTCCGGGCGAAAGACGCGGCCATCCTACCGCACGGGCCGAGACAGGGGAAGGGTCGGGGGCAGGGCTCCGTCCCTCGCGCGAGACACGGGGCTTGCCGCGCCTGTCGCTGCGCCGGATGATGCCGAACGATCGGAACTCTGCGCCGACGTCGGTTTCACCGAAGATCTCGAGGGAGGTTGGGCACGTGAGCGGGCACAATCGGCGTGGAACGGCCGTCCGGCTGAACGGGCAGGGCCGGCACGCTCCCTTCGCCGTCCGCCCGTGGCGGGGACTCTGGGGGGAGGGTTTGACCCTGACGGCAGGCCCACACTATCATCTGCGCCCGGGGAGAGAGCCATGGAACGCAGCCGCTTCGAGTCGCTGGTCGACGAGGTGTTCGAGGAGCTCCCGGAGGTGCTCCTCGACTACGTGGACAACGCCGTCTTCGTGGTCGAGGACTGGCCGGACGCCGAGACCCTGGAGTCGCTCGGAGTCCGCTCCCGGGGCGGGCTGCTGGGTCTCTACCAAGGCCTTCCTCTCGACGAGCGCCACGTGGACACAACCGGAGCCCTGCCCGACCGGATCGTCCTCTACCAGAAGCCCATCGAGCTCTACGCTCGCCAGACCGGCGAGCGCGTCGACGACGTGGTCTACGACACCCTGGTCCACGAGATCGGCCACCACTTCGGATTGACCGAGGCGGAGCTTCGCGAGATCGAGGGCCGAGGCTGAGACCGGGCGAAGACGGCAAACCGGCCCGAGGGCCGGGGGGCAGGAAGGCATTGACACGCAGAGACAGCGCGGGTAAGAGGCGACGTCCCGGCAGACGCGTCGAGGATGAAGCTTCCCTCGCCGCGGGCCCGCATCGGCCGGACGCAGGAGCAGCCGGCGCCCGTGAGGAGCGACCTTTCGACAACCGGCAACCGACCATCGACAACGGACCTTTGGTGACGATGAAGACCAAGACGCTCGAGCAGCTGCACGACAAGTGGACGGTCGATCAGGCCCGCGAGCTCTACGGGATCGACAACTGGGGGGCGGGGTACTTTCGCGTGAACCCGGCCGGCGAGGTGTGCGTGTGCCCGGATTCCTCCCGGCCGGAGGCGTCGGCGAGCCTCGTCGACATCGTCGAGGGACTGCGCGAACGGGGGCAGGACCTGCCGGTCCTGCTTCGGTTTGAGGACATCCTCGCCTCCCGGATTCGCCTGCTCAACCGCAGCTTCGCGACGGCGATCAAGACCTACGGGTACAAGGGGCAGTTCCGCGGCGTCTTCCCGATCAAGGTCAACCAGCAGCAGCAGGTCATCGAAGAGATCACGAGCTACGGCAAGCGCTACCACCACGGGCTGGAGGCGGGCAGTAAGGCCGAGCTCATCGCGGCCATGGCCTACCTCGACGACCCGGACGCGCTCCTCATCTGCAACGGGTACAAGGACGAGCACTTCATCCGGCTGGCGCTCTACGCGCGGATGATCCGGGTGAACTGCGTGCTCGTGATCGAGACGTTGAACGAGCTGCCCCTCATCCTGCGCCTGTCGCGCGAGCTGGGGGTGAGGCCGGTGCTCGGCGTGCGCATCAAGCTCTCGGCCACGGCGAGCGGTCACTGGAAGGAGTCGGGGGGGGACCGCAGCGTCTTCGGCCTGTCGGCGACGCAGATCATCGAGGCGGTCGACCTGCTCAAGGCCGAGGGGATGCTGGACTGTCTCCAGCTGCTCCACTACCACCTGGGTTCCCAGCTCCCCAACATCCGGCAGATCCGCACCGGGCTCATGGAGGCCTGCCGGGTGTACGTGGGGCTGATCCAGGAGGGCGCGTCCATGGGAATGCTCGACCTGGGAGGCGGGCTCGCCGTGGACTACGACGGGTCCCACACGAACTTCGCGTCGAGCTGCAACTACACGATCGACGAGTACTGCCGCGATGTGATCGAGGTGGTGCAGGAGGTCATGGACGAGGCGGGCGCGCCGCACCCGGTGATCATCACCGAGTCGGGCCGCGCCACGGTGGCCTACTACTCCGTGCTGATCTTCAACATCCTCGACGTGAGCCGCTTCTCCGGAGACGAGTCGCTGCCGGAGATCCCGGAGGACGCCGGCTCGATCACGCGGAACATCCACGAGGCGGCCGGGAACATCCGGGAGAAGAACCTCCAGGAGATCTATCACGACGCGATCTACTACCGTGACGAGGCGCGGGAGCTCTTCAAGCGCGGAGACATGAGCATCCGCGAGCGCGCCCTTGTGGAGCGCATCTTCTGGTACGCCATGCAGAAGACGCAGCGAGTGCTCGACCGGATGCGCTACGTGCCCGACGACTTCGAGGGCCTATCCGAGGCCATGAGCGACATCTACTACGGCAACCTCTCCGTCTTTCAGTCGCTGCCCGACGTCTGGGCGATCAACCAGATCCTGCCGGTCATGCCCATCCACCGGCTGAAGAAGGAGCCGACCCGCCAGGCGATCATCTCCGACATCACCTGCGACTGTGAGGGCAAGATCGACCGTTTCATCGACCTGCAGGACGTGGCCCGCACGCTGCCGGTGCACGAATTGAAGGCGGGCGAGGACTATCTGATCGGCGTCTTCCTGGTGGGCGCCTACCAGGAGACCCTGGGAGATCTCCACAACCTGCTCGGCGACACCAACGTGGCGAGCGTGCGGGTGGGCGACAACGGCGAGATTGAGTACGTGCGCGAGCTCGAGGGCGACTCGGTGGAGGACGTGCTCACGTACGTGGAGTACGACCCACGGGAGCTCACGAACCGCTTCCGCGAGAGGGCCGAGCGCGCCGTGCGCGACGGGGTGATCAACGGCCAGCAGCGCCGCGTGCTGACCGCCGCTTACGAGGCGGGGCTGCGCGGCTACACGTACTACGGGTCGGGCGGCACCGACACCCGGGCCGGAGCGGCCACGTGGGTCGCGTCGCCCGAGTCCCTCGTCGAGGAGGAGGAGCCATGAGCAAGGTGCTGATCATCGGGGCGGGGGGCGTCGGCCGCGTCGTGGCGCACAAGTGCGCCCAGGCGTCCGACGTGTTCACGGCCATCACGCTGGCCTCGCGAACGGAATCGAAGTGCAAGGCGATCGCCGCGGAGATCGAAGCCCCGGTCGCGACCGCTCGGGTTGACGCCGACAACGTGCCGGAGCTCGTTGAGCTGATCCGGCGGGAGCGCCCGCGCCTGGTGCTCAACGTGGCGCTGCCCTACCAGGACCTGACGATCATGGACGCCTGCCTGGAGACGGGCGTCGATTACCTCGACACGGCCAACTACGAACCGCGAGACACCGCCCGCTTCGAGTACCGCTGGCAGTGGGCGTACCACGACCGATTTCGCGCCAAGGGCCTCATGGCGCTCCTGGGCAGCGGCTTCGACCCGGGGGTGACGAACGTCTACACCGCGGCCGCGGCCCGCCGCTACCTTGACGAGGTGCAGGAGATCGACATCATCGACGCGAACGCGGGCAGTCACGGCCAGCCCTTCGCCACGAACTTCAACCCGGAGATCAACATCCGGGAGGTGACCGCGCCGTGCCGTCACTGGGAGGACGGCCGGTGGGTGGAGACCGGGGCGCTCGCCACCAAGCGCGTCTTCGACTTCCCCGCCGGCATCGGCCCCATGAACATCTACCGCATGTACCACGAAGAGATGGAGTCGCTCGTCAAGCACCTGCCCACCATCCGAAAGGCGCAGTTCTGGATGACCTTCTCGGACAACTACCTGAAGCACCTCGAGGTGCTCCAGAACGTGGGCATGACCCGGATCGACGAGGTGGAGTTCCAGGGTCAGAAGATCGTCCCGCTCCAATTCCTCAAGGCCCTGCTGCCCGATCCCGGCAGCCTCGGCCCGCTCACCAAGGGGCGCACCTGCATCGGGGTTGTGGCCCGGGGCGTCAAGAACGGGAAGAAGAGAGAAGTCTACCTCTACAACCTCTGCGACCACGAGAAGTGCTACCGGGAGGTCAATTCCCAGGCCATCAGCTACACCACCGGCGTTCCGGCCGTGGTCGGAGCGATCCTGATGGTCACCGGCGCGTGGCGCGGCGAGGGGGTGTTCAACATGGAGCAGTTCGATCCCGAGCCGTTCCTGGCGAGGTTGGCGGAGATGGGGCTCCCGACCGAGGTGGTCGAGCGCGAGGGGTGGTCGGGGCTCTGAGGCGGGGGGGTCAGCGGACCGCGGGCGCGGGGGCGTCTGGGGGCGCCGCGGCGACGCCCTCGCTGAGGACGGTGGCGAGGACCGGGTCCAGTGCTCCGGGGCGCAGGCGGCCCACGTGTTTCCAGAGGACCGAGCCGTCGCGGCCCACGAGGAAGAAGACGGGAGTCCCGAACACCCCGTAGGCGGCGGCCGTGTCTTCGTCGCCCGTCACGAAGGACTCGATGGGATCCGCGGGCTGCCCGGTGTCGAGCGCCGGGTGGTCCGGGTCGCCTCCGAGCAGGACCGAGATGACGCCGAGCTGGTGGCCGGGTCCATACGTCCGGCAGAGCTCTTCCAGTGCCGGGCGGCTTTCCTGACAGGGCCTGCACCGGGGGCTGACGAACGCCACGAGCACCGGGTGCTGCCGAGCCTCGCTCCGCAGGTCGAAGCGGCCGCCGCGGTCGGCGGGAAGCACGAAAGAAGGGGCCCTCTCCCCGACGCTCAAGGCGGCGGCCGGACGTTGGCCGACCGTCGGGATCCACAGCACGGCGAGCAGAACCATCAACGCTGCCCTGCCGGGTGTCCATCCCCGCCGCTGCGCCCGCGCCTGTCGTCTCATCACGGCCTCCCTCGGGCACGTCCTGCGCCCGACTCTCTTTGGCGTCCACGCCCCGGACCGTCGCTCCCCCGCGAAGCTCCGGGACCCCGGACGCGCATCTCTGCAAGACAAGGGCCGTGTCTGCGGACCGGAGGGAGAAGCGCGCACCGGCGCGGTTCGCGAAGCGTGACCCTCGCAGGAACGCGCTGTCTTGCCACGGCGTGCGCGAAGGGCAGCGCAAAATCGCGCAACGCGCCTACCCTCCCAGGTAGGCCTCTACCACCCGCGGATTGCCGAGCAGGCGCTCCCCCGTATCGGTGAGAACCGTTCGGCCCGTCTCCAGCACGTAGCCCCGGTGGGCGACGCGCAGGGCCTGCCGGGCGTTCTGCTCCACGAGCAGCAGCGACGTGCCGGCGCGGTTGATCTCCTGGAGGATGAGGAAGATCTCCTGCACCACGAGCGGTGCCAGGCCCATGGAAGGCTCGTCCAGGAGCAGCAGCCGCGGCCGCCCCATGAGGGCGCGGCCGATCGCCAGCATCTGCTGCTCGCCGCCGCTCAGGTTTCCCGCCGACAGGCTCGCCCGGTCCCGGAGGATCGGGAAGCGGTTCATCACCGCCTCCAGATCTCGGGCCGCCTCTCGCCGGTCGCGCCGGCTGTAGGCCCCGAGCTCCAGGTTCTCCCGCACCGAGAGGGTCGTGAGGATTGCGCGCCCCTCCGGCACCTGGATCAGGCCTCGGCGCACGATCTCCTGGGGCCGCAGGCGGCCGAGGCCCTTCCCCTCGAAGGAGATCGCCCCGGCCGAGGGCTTCAAGAGCCCGGACACGGCATTGAGCGTCGTGGTTTTGCCGGCACCGTTGGCGCCGATCAGAGCCACGATCTCCCCGGCCCGCACCTCCAGGTCGACCTGCTGGACAGCCTGGATGTGGCCGTACCGCACGGCCAGACCTTCGACCGCGAGCGTGACGTCGGTCATCGCGTCACCCGTCCCTTCCGAGGTAGGCTTCGACGACCGCGGGGGTGCGGCGGATCTCCTCCGGCGGGCCCTCGGCGATCAGTTCCCCGAAGTTCAGGACCGCGATCCGGTGGCATAGGCCCATGATCAGCCGCATGTCGTGCTCGATCAGGAGGATCGTGAAGCCGCGGGCGTTGATGCGTCGGATCTCGGCCATGAGCTCTTCGGTCTCGGCAGGGTTCATCCCGGCAGCCGGCTCGTCGACCAGCAGGACCTTGGGGCCGGTGGCCAGGGCCCGGGCCAGCTCGAGCTTTCGCTGCTCGCCGTAAGAGAGGCTGCCCGCTTCGAGCGCTGCCTTGGCCTGAAGGTTGACCCACGACAGGAGCTCGAGCGCCCGGTCCCGGCCGCGCCGCTCCTCCCGACGGTGCGCCGGCAGGGAGAGAAGCGTGGCGGCGAGCCCGTAGCCCAGGTGGTCGTGCATGCCCACCATCACGTTCTCGAGCAGCGTCATCTCGCGGAAGATCCGGATGTTCTGAAAGGTTCGGCCAAGCCCGGCGCGGGTGATCCTATGGGCCGGAAGCCCGGTCAGGAGGCGCTCGCCCAAGTGCACCGTGCCGGCGGTGGCCTTCAGAAGCCCGGTGACCAGGTTGAAGAGCGTGGTCTTGCCCGCACCGTTCGGGCCGATCAGGCCGTAGATCTCGCCCTCGGGCACGCGGAGCGAGACGCCGTCGAGCACCCTCAGGCCGCCGAACTGCTTGGTGAGCCCCTGGATCCGGAGCATCAGGTGTTTCTCCCGCCCCGCAGCCGCCGCAGCAGTCGCAGGTCCCAGATGCCGTTGGGCAGGTAGATCACGACCAGGATCAGGATGATCCCGTTGACCGCCAGCCGGAAGTTTCGCAGGAACCGAAGGAGCTCCGGCAGAATCGCGAGGATCGAGCTGCCGACCATGGGCCCCACGAAGCTCCCGGTGCCCCCGAAGATCGCGCCGGTGAGGATGTCGACCGCCGGATCGAAGCCGTACTCCCTCGGGGACAGGAAGAACGTGAAGTGGGCGTTCAAGCCCCCGGCCACCCCAGCGACCACCGCCCCCAGGACGAAAGCGAGGAGCTTGTAGTAGGTCGTGTGGATGCCCATGGCCTTTGCGGCCACCTCGTCCTCCTTGATCGCCTCGAAGCACCGGCCGATCTTGGAACGGCGGAGCCGGACGAACCCGTACACCAGGAGCGCCAGGATCGCGAGGATGTGCCAGAACTGCGTCTTCATGGGGATGCCGTTCAAGCCCAGGGAGCCGCCCGTGATCTCCAGGTTCAGGAACACGACCCGCACCACCTCGCCGAAGCCGAGGGTCGCCATGGCGAGGTAGACCCCCGAGAGGCGTAGCGTCGGGACGCCGATGACGAGCGCCACAAGCCCCGGCAGGAGTCCCCCCAGGGCCAGGGAGGCTCCGAAGGGCGCCCCGAGCCGCATCGTGGCGAGCGCCGCGGTGTACGCGCCGATGCCCATGAACGCGGCGTTGCCGAGCGACAGGAGGCCGCACCACAGGGTGAGGTAGATCGAGAGGGCGAGCATGGAGTGAACGCCCACGGTGTAGATGAGGGTGTTGTATGTGGCCCAGAAGATCTCGAACTTTTCCATCCCCGTCGTCTCCTCAGGCCTTGCGCTCGACCACCCGGCCGAAGAGGCCGGAGGGGCGCACGAGGAGGATCAGGAAGAGCAGCCCGAAGGCGATGGCGTCCCGGTAGTCGCTGGAGAGGTACGCTACGCTCATCACTTCGGCGAGCCCGAGGAAGAGCCCCCCCACCATGGCACCCCGCACGTCGCCCATGCCCCCGAGGATGATCACGGCCACCCCCTTAGGCAGGAGCGGTTGACCCATGAACGGGAAGATCGCGTTGAAGGAGAGCCCGATCAGTACCCCGGCGCCGCCCCCCAGCGCCGCGGCCGCGAAGGAGACGAGCCGGAACACCCCCTCGACGTTGATCCCGAGAAGGTAGGAGGTCTGGGGGTTCTCCGCCACGGCCCGCACTGCCTTTCCGAGACGAGTGCGCTGGAGCAGGGCCACGAGGAGGAGCATGAGCGCGACCGCGATGACGAAGATCGCCACCTGGAGCACGGTTACCTGCACCGAGCCGACCGCGAAGCTCGCCTCCGGGATCGTGCCGAAGGGAAACCGGGAGGTCTCGGCGCCGAAGATCCCCTGCGTCACGTTCGTGACGAGGGTCGCCACGCCGATGGTGGCGATCATGGGCATGAGGTGATGGGCCCGGCGGGCGCGCAGCGGCCGGAGAACCACCTGGTCGATGACGAGCCCCAGGAATCCCGATGCTGCCATGGCCAGGGGGAGGGCGACCCATACCCCCAGCTTGGCCTTGGTCACCAGGAGAAGCGCCGTGTAGGCCCCCACCATGAACACCGCGCCGTGGGAGAGGTTGATCACCTCCAGCACGCCGAACACCAGCGTGAAGCCCAGGGCGAAGAGGGCGTAGACGCTGCCGAGCGTCACGGCGTTGAAGAGCTGCTGAGCGAACATGGACGCCTCTCGGCGGAGGCCCGGGCCGAGGTCAGTGCCCGGGCCTCCGGAGGGTGCGACGTTTCGGAGGCCGGCCTACTTCATGAGGACGAACTTGCCGTCCTTGGCGATGAAGACGTGGGCCGTCTGCTGGGCGTCATACCCGGTCTCCACGCCGGCCTTGGCCGGGGCGCGCCGAAATTCGAAGGGGCCGGTCGCGCCTTCGATCTTTACCGAGGGAAGGGCGTCGCGAAGGGCCAGACGGTCCTTTTCCAGGTCTCCGGAGAGCTTCACGGCCTTGAGGGCCGCGGCCATGATGTAGAGGGCGTCGTAGCCCTGGGCCGCGAACTGGTCGGGCTCGGAGCCATACTTCTTCGTGTAGTTGGCGACGAAGGCTTTGTTCTTGGCGTTGGCGCTTTCCGCCGCCCAGGGGCCTCCCATGACGGTGTTGTCGGCCGCGGCCTTGGCGATCTCGAAGAGCTTGGCGGAGTTGAACCCGTTGCCCCCGATGAACGGGGCGGTGATGCCGAGGTTTCGTGCCTGGAGGATGATGTTGGCCGCCTCCTCCGCCAGCGCGGAGCAGACGATGGCGTCGGGGCTCTGCGCCTTGATCTTGGTGAGCTGGGCGCGGAAGTCCACGTCGCCCTTGGCGAAGGTCTGGGTGTCGGTGACCGGGATCTTCTGCGCTTCCAGGGCGGCCTTGAAGACGTCGTACCCGCCCTTGGTAAACGCGTCGTCGTTGCCGTAGAGGACCGCGACCTTCTTGATCTTGAACTTCTTCACCGCTTCGCGCAGCGTCACCGGCAGGACGTCGGCCTCCATGATGGAGTTGCGAAACGTCCAGGGGCCCATGTCGGTGATCCCACTGGCGGTGTTGCTCGTGGCGAAGACCACGACCTTGGCCTGGTTGGCGATGGGGTCGGCGGCGAACGCCGAGTTCGACAGCGTGGGCCCGAAGATCGCCAGGACCCGGTCCTGGAAGATAAGTTTCTTGAAGACGTTGATGGCCTCTTCCTTCTTGCCCTGCTCGTCCTCGGCCACCAGGACGATCGTGTTGCCGTTCACGCCCCCCTTGGCGTTGATCTCGTCCGCCGCGAGGGTGAAGCCGTTCTTGATCGGGACCCCGTACTTCGCGATCGGGCCGGTCAGGGCCTCGGCGAGGCCGAACTTGACCTCCCCGGCGTTCGCTGCCGTGGTCAGGGTAAGGGCTGCCGCTGCGCCGAGAACTGCTCCCAGAAACCGCTTCTCCATGGGTCCCTCCTCTGTTCCAAAGTGGTGCCCGCCGAACGTCCGGTTGTTGGGATCGGGCGCTCTCCAACGAGGGGTGGAGAATAGAACAGTCGTTTGCGCCTCGGCAAGCGTTTCCCCCATCCCGGGGGATTTTGAGACCGGAGGACCGCTGGCAGGCTGGCGAGGCGGTCTTGCCGGGACGTGTTCCCCTTGCTTTCCCGTTGCCCGTGAAGTACGAAGGGCCGTCCCAAGCCGGCCGCTCTCCTGCGCGGTCAGCGTTCCGTCCCAGGATCGTCCGTCGTCGCATTGTACCAGTTGAGGAGCCGGTGTTCTCATGGGAGACGACATGCACATCGATCGGATTCTGGAGCTCGCTCCCTCTCCCGCCTACGTTGTCGACCTCGGGCGGCTGCGCGCAAACCTCGCGGCGCTGAACGACGTCCAGCGCCGAAGTGGCGCGAAGATTTTGCTCGCCCTCAAGGGCTTCGCCATGTGGAGCGTCTTCCCGATCCTCCGGCAGACGCTTCACGGCGTGTGCGCGAGCTCTCCCTGGGAGGCTCGTCTGGGGCGCGAAGAGTTCGGCCGCGAGATCCACAGCTTTGCCGCGGGGCTGCGGGAGAACGACGTCGTCGAGCTGCTGGCGACGTCGAACCACCTGGTCTTCAACTCCTTCGGCCAGCTCGACCGCTTTCGGCCGCTCTGGGAGCCCGCCGCGCGGCAGGGGCGGGTGTCGGTGGGGCTCCGGGTGAACCCGGAGCACTCGGAAGGGCACACCGCGCTCTATGATCCCTGCGCCCCCCGCTCGCGCCTCGGGATCCGGCGCGCCGACTTCGAGGGGCGCTCCCTCGCAGGCGTCGAGGGCCTGCACTTCCACACCCTGTGCGAACAGCTCTTCGAACCCCTGGCACGGACCGCGGCTGTCTTTGAGGAGAGCTTCGGGGAATTTCTGCCTCGGATGAAGTGGCTCAACCTGGGCGGCGGTCACCACATCACCCGCGAGGGCTACGACCTCGAGGGGTTGGTGGAGCTCGTGCGCCGCTTCCGGAAGACGTACGGGGTGGAGGTCTACCTCGAGCCGGGTGAAGCCGTCGTCCTGGGCGCGGGCCTGCTCGTGGGCGAGGTGCTCGACCTCGTCCGAAATGAGATGGACATCGCCATCCTCGACATCTGCGCACCGTGCCACATGCCTGACGTCCTGGAGATGCCCTACCGCCCACCGCTCCACGGAGGCTTCGACCCGGGCGAGAAGCCCCACACCTACCGGTTGGCGGGTCCCTCCTGCCTGGCCGGCGACGTGGTGGGCGACTGGTCCTTCGAGCGGCCCCTCGCGGTGGGCGACCGCCTTGCGTTCCTCGACCAGGCCCACTACACGATGGTGAAGAGCACGACCTTCAACGGCATCCGGCTCCCCGCGATCTGCACCTACGAACCGGAGACCGCCGAGCTCGCGGTGGTTCGGCAGTTCGGCTATCAGGATTTCAAGGGCCGGCTGTCGTAGCGGCCCGGCGAGCCGAGAAACGGAGGGACCATGGGCAGACGGCGCCGCGGCACCACGGCGGAACCTCCGCCGGAGTGCCGGGGCTGCGGGGGTTGCTGCGAGGCGTTCGGCCACACGCTCGCCGCAGAGGAAGGGGACCTCGCCCGTTGGCGGCGCGAGGAGCGCTGGGACCTGCTCGCTCACGTCGGCGAGGGCGGCGCGCTCTGGGTCGATCCGGTGACCGGGGGGGACCTCGATCGCTGCCCGTTTCTGGAGCGCACGGGGCCCGGCGCCGCGCGCTGCGCCATCCACGCCACCAAGCCGGACATGTGCCGTGACTACCCGGACAGCGCGCACGGATTCCACTGCGAGCGCGGTGTTCGGTTTCGCGACCGCGGGTGACCCGCGGCAGGGACAGAGAGGCCGGGCCGGCCACGGGCCTTGCGAGCTCGATCCCCCGGGGTAGGCTGCGCGCCCGGGTGATTCCGCTGCGGGCCGGGGGGACGGAAGGGGGGAGCCGTTCTCGCAGCTTCAGAATCGGCGGGACTGGTCGATAGGGGACTCGTGGAGTCGCGGCGGGCGCCGTCTCTGGGACCGCGGCGCCCGCCCTCGCGGCCGCGGCCCGCTCGCGCGCCGAGGCTCAGCAAGGGGGGAACGCCATGATCATCCCCATCGGCCTGGAGCCGAACACCGTCCGCCGGCACCCCTGGGTCACCTACGGCCTGATGGCGCTGTGCGTCGCCTCGTTCGTGCTCACGCACTTCGCCGGCCAGCGGCGCCTCGCCGCGGGGCTCCGGTCGCTCGAGCAGGCGGTCGAGTTCCACGGGCGGCACCCCTATCTGCGGCTCGACCCTCGCCTCCAGAGGGGCCCTCCGGGCGCTGGGCCTTTGCCCGGCGCCCCGGACCGCGGGACCGAGGGATCTCGGGCCCCCGAGTTCGCTACCCTGGAGCAGGTCGAGCTCGACACTCTGACCCACAGCGGCTTCGACGCGCTGGCCGACCTCCCGGAGCGCCGGTTCGGGCTCGTGCCCGCGCGCCCCACCGCGGTGGGCTTCGTCACCCACATGTTCCTTCACGCGGGCCTGCTGCACCTGCTGGGCAACCTGCTCTTCCTCTACCTGTCCGCGCCGTTTCTGGAAGACGTGTGGGGGCGGCCCTTCTTCGCAGGGTTCTACCTCGTAGCAGGGGTGGTCTCCGGCGGCTTCTTTGCGCTACGGTACCCGGGCCTCGACGCCCCACTGATCGGCGCCTCGGGCGCGATCGCGGGCGCGATGGGGGCGTTCTTCGTGCGCCACTGGCGGCGGCGCATTCGCTTCCTCTACTGGTTCGGGGTCGTGTTCCGCGGCACGTTCGCTGCTCCCGCCTGGGCGGTGCTGCCCGTCTACTTCCTCCGGGAGCTCCTGTCGGCCTACTCCCTGGACGTCGTCGCCCCGGGCGCCGGAGGCGGCGGAGTGGCGTACTGGGCGCACGTGAGCGGGTTTGGCTTCGGGGCCGCGACCGCCGCCGCGCTCACGGGGTTCGGGCTCGAGGCGCGCTGGCTTGCTCCGTCGCTGGACAGCCGGCTCACCGTGGTCGACAACGCTGGGCTCGACCGGGCGCTGCGGCTGCGCGGTGAGGGCCGAACCGACGAGGCCTGGCTGCTCCTTCTCCGCGAGGCGAGGCGGGCTGCAGGCGAACCGGACGCGACCCTGGCCCTGTGGGACCTGGCCCGAGAGACCGGGCGGGAGGCCGAGGCCGCTCCCCTGCTCGGACGGCTCATCCAGGAGCAGGTGCGTCGAGGGGACGCAGTCGAGGCGTACGCCCACTGGGAGGACCTGCGGGCGCGGGCTCCGGCGGCGGGGCTCCCCCTGGCGCTGGAGGTCCGACTCGCCGAGGCCCTGGGCCGCGACGGGCGACGCGAGGAGTCGGAAGGCGTGGCCCAGTCTGCGGCAGAGGAGGCGCAGCCCGACACGCCCGTCGGTGTCCTCGTGCGCCTCGCTCGGCTCGCGGTCGGCCCGGCCCGGGCCCGGGTGGCGTCGCTCGCGCTGGACCACCCGGAGCTGTCGCCGGAGCTGCGGGTCGAGGTCACGGGCGCGGCGCCGGAGCTGCCGTCGCGCGAGCCCGTGGTTCATCCCCCGGCTGCGGGCCCGGCCCGCGCTCGCCCGGGATCAGCGGCCTCCGCGATCCCCCTCTCGCTTCAAGGCCGGACTCTCGTCCTCGACGTCGAGGGCCTCGGCCGCCGTGCCTTGGACCTCGGGCGGGTACGCTCCGTGGCTGGGGCTGCGGTGGACGGGGAAGGGCCCGAGAAGAGCTGGTTGGTCCTCGACCTTCTCCTCGAGGCGCCGACCGCCGGCGCCAAGAACCCTTCGGCCGTTCGCCTCGACACCCGCCGCTTCGATCCTCGCCATCTGGTTCCCACCGAGGCCGACGGCCGGGATGCCTTCCTCTGCCTCGCCGCCGCCGTCCTGCTCGCGAGCGGAGCGGCGTGGCTGCTCGGGGAGGATCCGCGCCGACTCGCTCGCTATCCGTCGCTTCCGGCCTACGAGCGGGCCCTTCGACGCGCTCTCGAAAGCACGTAGGACAACCGGACCTGGCCGGCGGACCACGAGCCTGGGCTAGGGGGACGTACCTTTCCCATGGAGTATCACCGCGCGGTACGCGGTCGCTCGTGCACAAGAGCGCTACTGGGCCTGGGGCTTCAGGCGGGACGGCCTTGCCTGGTTTGCCTTTTCGGGAGTTCGGACCCTGTCGTCCTCCGCAGCAGTCGGACCGCTGGCACGACGCGGTCCTTCGTCTGCGGGCTGTCGGCGCGCTGTTGGCACGCTTGACGGCAAGGGCCGGCACCGGTAGCCTCTTCTGTATGAACTTTGCCGCCTTGTTCATGAAAGGGCTCAGGATGGCAAACTTGCAGGTGAAGGGGATCGACGACGACTTCTACGAGGAACTGAAGCGGCTGGCCTCGTCCGAGAACCGCTCCGTGAGTCAGCAGGTCTTGACGATCCTCCGGAGCTATCTGGCGAAGGGGCCGGCGGTGGACGAGGCGAAGACCCCCGCAGAGGTGCTCTTGGGCCTGGCCGGCTCGTGGGAGGATGAGCGCAGTGCCGAGGAGATCGCCGGCGGGCTGCGCGCGGCGCGGAGGCGCTCGACGAAGCTCGACCAGGGGTTGTGATGTACCTGCTTGACACCGACACCCTGATCTACTCGCTCAAGGCCCACCCCGAGGTCGTGGCGAACTTGAACCGCCACCGGCGCGACCCAATGGCCGTCAGCGTGGTCTCCCTCATGGAGCTGTACTACGGTGATCACAAGTCCCAGCGGGCCGAGAGCAATCTGGCCAAGGTACGGGCGATCGAGCGAGCTTTCCGTGTCTTGCCGCTAGGGGCGGAGTGCGCCGAGACCTTCGGCAGTCTCAAAGCCAGCCTCGACGCGCGGGGGTGTCCCCTGGACGACTTCGACCTCTGCCTGGCCGCCACCGCCCTGAGCCACAACCTGGTGCTCGTCACCAAAAACACCCGGCACTTCGAGAGGATCGACGGGCTTCGTCAAGACAATTGGACGATGAGCTGAAGCCGGGATGGGGACCGGGGAACTGGGTGCGGCATCCTGTAGTGGAAACGTCCACGTACGCGTCGCGGCGGACCTGGTTCCCGGAACCCAAGCCCGGACCGGACCGGCCGCCGTTCGAACCGCGCCCCTACCTCAACCACACCGCCGCGGCGAGCGTCGCCGTCAGGACCCCCAGGGCGACGGCGTCTCGCCAGCCCGCGCGGGTCTCGAACAGGAAGGTGCGCCGGGGCGAGAAGCCGAAACCGCGGGACTCGAGCGACAGGGCGAGTTGGCCGGTCGTTCGCAGCGTGGAGAGGAAGGCGGGGACGAGGAGCGGGACGCTCTTGCGCAGCCGCGCCATGGGGGAGCCGGCCTCGGGATCCAGGCCCCGGGCCCGCTGGGCCTCTCGAACCGCGAGCCCGAGGCCTACAAATGAGGGCGCGAGGCGAAGTGCCGTGGAGAAGGCGAAGCACACGGGGTAGGGCACACGGAGGCGCAGGAGCGCCTGGAGCATCTCCTCGCTCGTGGTCGTGGAGAGGAAGGCAGTGCCGGCGAGCACGAAAGCGTCGATGCGCAGCGCGGCCGATACGCCCGCCCAGAGCCCCTCGCGCTTGACCCAGAGGAACATCGGCGTCTCCCCTCGGCCCGAGGCTGCCCAGAGGAGCGTCGTCATGGCCGTAAGGATCGCGAGGAACCGCCACACCCTGCGAAGATTGCCGGCACTTTCGGACAGGACGAGGTGGCCGAGCACGAGCGCGACCAGGGCACCGAGGGGCCCGACCCGAGACGAGGCGAGGCCCAGGACGCAGGTCCCGGCGAGCAGTGCGAGCTTCGTCAGGCCGTCCAGCCGGTGAAAGAAGGAGTCTCGGTCCCGGTAGAAGGAGAGGTCCATCTCACCCTCGCTCCAGCCCGGCCACGAGCTCATCGGCGCCGAGGGCGACGACGCCCAGGCGCTCGGCGAGATCCGCCGCCTCGGGTAACTTGAGGGCAGCCCGGGCGAGGACCGAGCGCTCGCAAAACACTTCTCGCGTCGGCCCGTCGGCCAGGACCCTCCCGCCGTCCATCACCACGACCCGGCCGCTTCGCTCCGCGGCAACCCGCATCGAGTGGGTGACGATCACGACCGTATGGCCCTCGGCGTTGAGCCGGGAGATCAGGTCCATCATCTCCCCCACCTCGCGGTCGTCGAGGCCGGTGGTCGGCTCGTCGAGGATCAGGACGTCGGGCCTCATGGCCAGCACCGAGGCCACGGCGACGCGCTGGCGGCCCCCCTTGGACAGGAGGAAGGGGTCGTTCCCGCGCCGGCTGGAGAGGTGAACGGCCTCCAGTGCCTCGTCCACGCGGGCCGAGACCTCGGCCTCCGGCATGCCCCGAACCCGGGGGCCGAAGGCGACCTCGGCTTCGACCGTTTCCGAGAAGATCTGGTGGTCCGGGTTCTGGAACACGAAGCCGACGCCGCTCCCGGCCCGCGGGGCCTCCACGACGCCGTCCGAGGGCCGGAGGATCCCGGCCAGGAGCTTGGCCAGGGTCGTCTTGCCGCTGCCGTTTCGACCGAGGATGGCCACGAACTCGCCCTGGTGGATCGTGACGTCCGTGGGCCAGAGTGCGGGCGGGCGGCCGGGGTAGGCGTAGCGTAGCCCGCGCGCCGTGAGGACCGCCGGACCCCGGGCCATATCGGACCGACGGGCGGCGCCTCGCCGGGGCCGGTACCCGGCGGCCCGGATCGCCTCGGCCGCGGCTGCCGCATCCAGCTGTACCGTAAGGCCGAGGCGCTCGGTCACTTCAGCGGCGGCCGGGGGCCGAATGCCGGCCGCGCGCAGTTCCGGAACGCGTCGAAGCACCTCTTGGGGGGAGCCCTCCAGAGCCACGGTCCCCTCGTGGAGGACCAGCACCCGGTCCGCGGCGCCGGCCTCGGAGGTCTCGGGCTCGGCCACGAGCAGGGCCGCTCCTCGCTCCCGCCCCAGGGCCCGGGCCAGTGCGTAGACCTCCTCCTTGCCGGCCGGGTCGAGGTCGCTCGTGGGCTCGTCGAACACGAGGAGTGACGGCGCGAGGCTCAGCGCCGACGCCACGGCGAGTCGCTGCTTCTCGCCCCCGGAGAGGGCTCCGGTGGCGCGGCGCTCGTACCCACCGAGCCCCACCCGGCCCAGCGCGTCGGTGACGCGGTGCCGGATCTCGTCTCGCGGCCGGCCAAGATTTTCCGGGCCGAAGGCCGCCTCAAGCTCGACGGTGGTGCAGAAGAGCTGGGACTCGAAGTCCTGGAACACGAGCCCGGCGTGGAGTGCCAGCGCCCGCACCGGGTGCTCGCGCGTGTCGAGGCCGGCCAGGTGCACGGAGCCGCCGAAGTCGCCGCGCACGAGTTGGGGAATCAGACCATTGGTCGTCAGGCACAGGGTGGACTTGCCCGCGCCGCTGGCTCCGAGAACGAGGACCGTCTCGCCCGGCGCGACGGTGAGGTCGACCCCGCGCAGGGCGGGGTCGCCGCCGCGGTACGTGAAAGAGACGCCTGCGATGTCGAGGGCCGGCGTGTGGGAGCTCACGCCAGCCAGCAGCCCAGGAGGTACACGGCCGCAAAGGGCACGAGACCGAGCTTCACGCCGAGGGTCACGGTTCCGGCCCCGAACTGGAAGAGCTGCCCGCCGCCGAGGTTCATCGACAGCGCGACACCGGCCGCGAGCCCGCCGAGGCCCCCGATCCACAGGAGGAGCGCACCTAGCCGGGGACTTGGCCCCTTGGAGATGTCCTCGGGCTCCAGGATGTCCATCCACAGGAGGTGCCACGCCGCGGCCCGCGGCTGCAGCAGCCGGAAGAGGACAGGGCCGAGTATGGCCGTGACCAGGGCGTTGTTGGCGAAGATGATGCCGCCCAACACGGTGAAGGGGAGCATGCCCAGGAGCTCGAGGCCCCAGGCAACGGTTGCGGCGCAGACCGCGCTGGCCAGAATGGCCGCGAGCACGAACTCGAGGACCGTGGCCGCGGAATCGAGCCGCGCGGCGCGGTGGGAGGAGAGGGGGCCCATCCGGCCCCACACCTTGTACGCCGTAAGGGCGAAGAGAAAGTTGCCGAGGAATCCGAAGGGGCTTGCCAGTGTGAGGGTGCCGCCCAGCACGTCGCCGATCACGTTTCCGATGCCGCTGCCCCAGGCGCCCGCAGGGCCGAAGAGCAGACCGAAGACGACCGGAACCACGACCCCGGGCCGGACTTCCGTGATCCCCGGGATGATCGTCATGACCTTGAAGGGGATCAGCGTGGCGGCGTAGATGGCTGCCGTGAGGGCGACCAGCACCACCATCTTCGTGTGGCGCCACAGGGTAAAGAGCTCTCGCACGGCGCGCCTCCTTTCCGCGTGTGGCGGGCAGCGCCGCATTCTAGTCGATTCGGGGCGTGGAGGGGACCCCGGAGAAAGGGCCTCGCACCCGGCGTTCCTTGCCGTCGAAGAAGCTCACTCGGTCTTGAGTCGTTGGCATTTCCTTGCGGGGGCCCGAGTGGGCGGTAGCCTGGGTCGGCAACAGCAACCATCCCTCAAGAGGAGACGAATCATGGTGAGACAGGTGGGTTGGGTCCTGGGGGCGGCGCTCTGCTCCCTCGTTGCGGCGGGGCCTTCGGCGGGAGCGGACCCCACGGCCGGCAAGGCGCTCCACGACGCGAGCTGCCTGAAGTGCCACGGCACCGAGGTGTACACGTCCGCGCAGCGCAAGAGCGGGTCGCTCGACGCCTTGACCGCGCAGGTGGCGCGGTGCACGAAGGCCGCCGAGGTGACCTGGACGGAGGCCCAGGTGGCCGACGTGGCAGCGTACCTCAACGAGGCCTTCTATCACTTCAAGTGAGACAGTTCGGGCCGGGCGACCTCCCCCGGCCCGACCGACCTCCTTCCGACTCGAGGGGCCGCGCGCGACGCGGGTCAGTCGAGAATCCGCTCCTCGCCGCTGTACACCGTGAACCGACCGGCACGGGCGTAGCCGATCAGCGTGATGTTGAGCTTCACTGCCAGCTCGACCGCCAGGCTCGTGGAGGCATTTCGGCTCGCCAGGATTGGGAATCCAACCCTGGCCGCCTTGAGCAGGATCTCGGACGTCAGGCGGCCGGTCGTGACCAGCACCTTGTCCTCCAGCGGTATGCCGCGCAGAAACACGTGACCGACGACCATGTCCGCTGCGTTGTGACGGCCGATGTCATCCCGGAACAGCAGGAGCTCGTCGGCGGTCGCGAGGGCGGTATTGTGCACCCCGTGTGTGCGCCGGTAGGTCTCGCTGAGCCGGTTCAGGTCCTCCACGCGGTCCAGCACTTGGCCGGGCGACATCCGGAGCGTGCTCCGGCAGGGTTTGCTCAGGAGGGCGTCCAGCGCGTGGTAGAAGGCCGAGCCCTTGCCGCAGCCGGAGGTGACCGTTCGCTTCGACCACAACTGCTGGGCGATGAGTGGCTCCTTGCGAGTGCGCACCTCCACACGCTCCCCGGAGGCGTCAACGCGGAGTTCCTCCAGATCCTCGGGGCTTCGAAGGAAGCCCTCCGCGTGAAAGAATCCGGCGGCGAGTTCGTCGAGATGGTGACCGGCGCAGACCAGCGTGACGACCTCCCGGCCGTTCAAGTAGAGAGTGACCGGTTGCTCCCGCACCAAGAGCTGCGAGCGTTCCTCTCGGGAGCCACTCCGGTCGTAGACAGCCGTAGGAATCGAGACGATCCCCTCCAGGTCCTCGCTCCGCTGCGGCAGCCCTTGCTGGCTCGACTCCCCTCTGACCTTCAGCACGCTCGTCCTTCCGCACCGATGCGCGTCCCCCTGCTCCGGAAAAACACGAATGACTCGCCTTCCGTCGGCGGGGGGTCAGACGGAGACGCGATGAAACGCCAGGGCTTCCACCAAGACGTACGCCGCCTGGAGTGCCTCCGTGGGGCACAGAGGAAAACATTCCTTGCAGTTCCAACACTCCTCGGAGGCGATGGAAGGAATAAAGCTGATCTCCTTCCTGATGCCCCTGTCAATGAATCCGACCGCATTCTTCTTCTTGACCTCCGCACAGTAGCGCACGCACAGACCGCAATGAATGCAGAATGAGGATTCCTTTTCGAAGCGATTCCTGTCGGCCCCGTATTCTTGGGCTAGGTGCTGCAATTCGAAGGCATCCGGAGCGTGGGCCAGCAATAACTCCAAAATCATCTTCCTAATTCTATCTATTTTCTCTGATCTCGTCCTAACGACAAGATCCTTTTCAACCGTGTAAACGCAGCTTACGACGAGGCTCGTCCGCCCTCGAGCTTCTGCTTCGACAACGCAAAGCCGGCACCCGCCGAAGGGCTCCAACTTCTCGTGAAAGCAAAGTGTCGGTATCAAAATCCCGGCACTTTGGGCTGCCTCCAAGAGAGTCATGCCTTCCTTGGCCTTGACTTCTACTCCATCGATTTTCAGAATAATCTCTTTCATTTTTGTTTACTCTCTCGAACGATCGCTCTCGCTTCTTCAGGAACCGGCGGCGGAACTGGCTCCCCAGAAATCTTCCTCACCGCCGAGAAACGGGGAGGGCAGACTTCGAAGCAAGTTCCACACTTTGTGCATTTCTCCTGGTCGACGATGTGAATCCTGTTCTTTCCACCGTCAATCGCTTCGGCAGGGCATTTCTTGCGGCATGTCATGCACGCCTGGCACTTGGCCGGGTCGATGTGGTAGGCGATTAGCTCCTTGCACGACAACGCCGGGCACCGCTTCTCCTTGATGTGTGCCTCGTACTCTTCCCGGAAGTATTTCAGCGTGCTCAGGAACGGGTTGGGAGCGCTCTTGCCCAAGGCACAAAGGGCGGCTTCCTGTGCTGTCTCGGAGAGTTTCTCCAAAAGCTCGATGTCGCCCGTTTTCCCCTTTCCCTTGGTGATGTTCGTAAGGATCTTGAGCATCTGCCGCAGTCCTTCGCGACACGGTACACATTTCCCGCACGACTCATCGGTAAGGAAATCCATGAAGTACCTGGAAACGTCGACCATGCAGGTATCTTCATCCATCACGATCATCCCGCCGGACCCCATCATGGAGCCCGCCTTGGTCAGCTCATCAAAGCCGACTTGCAGGTCCAAGAGCTCTTCGGGGATACATCCTCCGGACGGCCCCCCGGTCTGTACCGCCTTGAACTTCTTGCCCCCGAGAATGCCACCGCCAATCTTGTAGATGATATCCTTGAGTGGCATGCCCATCGGTACTTCAACTAGGCCCGTGTTGGTGATCTTACCGACCAGAGAGAAAATCTTCGTGCCTTTGCTCCCTTCGGTTCCAATCTTCGTAAACCAATCCGCCCCTTTGTTAATAATCAATGGCACATTGGCCCATGTCTCGACGTTGTTCAAGACGCTCGGCCGTTCCCAAAGCCCCTTGATGTTGGAGCGAACATACTTGGGTCTCGGCTCTCCGGCACGGCCCTCCAGCGCCGTCATGAGGGCGGTCGATTCACCGCAGACAAACGCTCCTGCCCCTTGATGGACTTTGACGACAAAGTCAAATCCAGATCCGAGGATGTTGTTCCCGAGAAAACCGCAGTCCTCCGCTTGCTGGATCGCGAGGTGCACATTCTCCACGGCCAGAGGGTATTCCTGGCGGACGTAGATATAGCCCTCGTGAGCGCCCACCGCATACGCTCCAATCGTCAACCCTTCCAGGATGGCGTGAGGATTGCCTTCCAGGAGCGCTCGGTCCATATAGGCTCCCGGGTCCCCTTCGTCCGCGTTGACGATCACGTACTTCGTCGTCTCCGGGGCATTGCGGGTCCCCTCCCACTTTTGGCCCGCCGGGAAGCCGCCGCCGCCGCGCCCTCTCAAGTTCGATTTCTTGACTTCCTCCAGCACTTGGTCCGCGCTCATAGAGAAGAGCGCCGTTGCTAGAGCCGAGTAGCCGCCAATCGCCAGATAGTCGTCGATGCTCTTGGGATCAATGCTTCCGTTTGAGCCGAAAACGAGTCGCTCTTGGTGTTTGTAGAATGGGATTTGCGATTCGTGAACGATCTTTTCGCCGGTGCTCGGATCCACGTAGAGAAGACGGCCAATAATCTTCTTTCCTATTATCGTCTCCCGTATGATCTCCGGTACATCGTTTGGCTCTATTTGAAAATAGCATATTTCGTCCGGGTGAATGACGATGATAGGCCCTCTCTCGCAAAACCCATGGCAGCCGGTCTTCCGAAAAACGACCTCTCCAACCAAGCCTTGGTTCTTGATCTCTTCTTCAATGCTCGCAGCGACGTCCCCGCTCCCAGAGGCATGACAAGCAGAGCCGGCACAGAGCGTAATACGAGGCCTCTGCGGATCTCGATTGGATAATATACCCTTCCTGCGCACTTCCAATTCAGCAGGTGAATTTATTCTCGACATAATTTCATCCTATTCGTAGTTCTTCAATACGTCTGCCGTCTTGGAGGGCACCATCTTGCCGTGGGTCTTCCCATCCACTTCAACCACCGGTCCCAAGGCACAGCACCCGAGGCAGTTCACCGTTTGGAGGCTGAATTTCAGGTCCAGGTCCGTTTCCCCGGGCTTGATTCCGGTCAGTTCTTGGATCGTATCCAACACCCTCGTCGCGCCACGCACATGACAGGCGGTGCCCACGCAGATGTGAATCTCGTGACGCCCCTTGGGGACCAGACTGAACGCCTTGTAGAACGTCGCGATATGCTGAATTCGCGTCATGGGGATCTGCAATTTCTCGCCGACCCTCTCCAGCGCCTCTTTGGGAAGCCAATGATTCTCACTCTGGATGTCCAGCAATATCTGAATGAGCGAGCTGGCTTCCCCGTGATGCTTTGCAATGACCCGATCCACTCTCTCGTTGTCCATGTGCGCCTTCCCGATCTCGTGCAATTCTTTGGGCCAGCGCCCGCCCTTATCTATAGAGCAAGCGAATAGCACTTCCGGCTCACATCGTAGCGAACCAGCCCCTGCCGCGACGAGGTGTTGATATGCCTGGATACGTCGGACGGAGTAAGCCCCAAGTTCTTGGCGATTTCTCCCGTGGAAAGCGGCTTCTCCTTCAAGAGCAGCAGGATCTGGCTGATGGCCAGCTTGTCGCCGACAAGCTCGTCGAACAAACGGTTGAACTCGTCACTCGAGAAGAACTCGTCGAAGTCTGCTTCGGTCCGAAGGGGAACCCGTAGCCTTTCCCTTTCGACGAGTCGAAGATAGGGGACCAACTTCGAGGCTGCTTCCAGCCGAAACTTCAGATCTCCTAACTCGATCCCCTCCCCGGTACCGAGGGGGCCGAGCTCCCGTGCCTGCTTCCCATATTCGGTCATGATCTCGGCGAAGCGAGTCCCCTCGCCGCCGGAAATGAGCTCCATCCGAAGCCGCTGCGGGTTAAGGCCGATACGCTCGAGAAGCTTCTTCCCGAGATACACCATGGTCAGTGCATGGAAGTTGCCGTGGGTAATGTAGTTGCATTCATTCAGGTGGCAGCCGGCAACGAAGACGGCATCGGCCCCTTTGGAGAATGCGCGGAGCACGAACGACAGGTCGAGTCGCCCGGTGCACATGACCCGGATCAGTCTTGTCTCAGTGCTGTATTGTAGTCTGGAAACTCCAGCCAGGTCCGCAGACCCGTAGCCTCACCAATGACAGACGAGTCCTACGATTCTAGGCTTGAATGCGGCTTGTGCGCTCATCGGTTTGTGCCTCCCAAGCAGAAGGGAATTCGGGTGGTATTCGCGTATGTCTCTTACTCAAATCCCACGGCGGCGTCGATCTGGCTCATGAGCTCTTCATCGGTGAAGTGCCGCAGATCAATGGCCCGCGTGGGGCAGACCGTGTTGCAGACGCCGTCGCCCTTGCAGAGGACGGGATTCACAAAGGCCTTTCTGCCCTGCGGCGTGTCGACGAACTCGATGGCGCCGTAGGTACAGACGGTAATACACGCCCCGCACGAGATACACTTGTCGTTCTCCACCTCGCAAATCGAGCCGGAGGCGATCACGGTGTCGTTGGAGAGAAGCGTCAAGGCCCGACCCGCAGCTCCGTAGGCTTGGTTGATGGACTCCTGGATATGCTTCGGATAGTGGGCGATCCCGCAGAGGTATACGCCGTCCGTTCCGAATTCAACGGGCCTCAATTTGACGTGGGCTTCTTTGAAGAAGCCATCCGGCCCGACGGCAAGCTGAAACATCTGCGAGATCTGCGTAGTTCCCGGAGAGGGAATGACCGCGGCCGCCAGGGCGAGCAGATCGGCATCGATGGCGAGCTTCTTCCCCAGGATGGGATCAGTTACGGTAACCCGGAGGATCGGACGGCCAGACTCCTCCGTCGCCTCCACCTGAGGTTTGTCCTGGGGCTCGTAGCGGACGAACTTCACATCCTTGC
Organism: Deltaproteobacteria bacterium; assembly: GCA_016214985.1. Taxonomy (GTDB): domain Bacteria; phylum Desulfobacterota; class Deferrisomatia; order Deferrisomatales; family JACRMM01; genus JACRMM01. The sequence goes on from JACRMM010000060.1 coordinate 47,505, forward strand.
CGGCTGCTTCCCGGTAGTAGTCCTCCCGGAAGCCGTAGGTCCTCATGTCGCGGAAGAGGACGTAGATGTCCATCGCAGGGTTGAGCTCTTTCAGCTGGAGCGCGTTCTTGATGGAGTGGCTGCAGCAGATCCGGGCGCAATAGTTCCTGTCCTCTTGCCGGCAGCCCACGCATTGAATCATCACGAGGGTCTCGGCGTTGAGCACCCTTTCTTCCCGGCCGGCGATCCTCTCCTCCAACTCCAGGTTCGTCATGACCCGATCGTCAGTCCCGTAAAGGTACTCCGTAGGTCGGTACTCCTCTGCGCCGGTCGCCACAACGACAACGCCATGCCTGATTTCGGTGGCACTTCCCCGGGACGTCACCTTCGTCAGGAAATTCCCGACATAACCGCTCGCCTTGGTGATGGTTGCGTCGGTGTGCACGTGGATGGACGGGTGCTGGTGGACTTTTCGAACCATCTCCGCCACGTAGGCCTGCACGTCCAGGCCCTCCAACGTGGAGTGGATCCTGCGCGCGATTCCCCCCAGGCTCGACTCCTTCTCGAGCAGGTGAACCTCGTGCCCCTGGTTCGCGATGCTGAGGGCGCTCGTCATTCCGGCGATCCCTCCACCCACCACCAGGGCCGTCTTGTTGACGGAGAGATCGATCTCCTGCAGCGGCTCCAACCGGCAGGCGCGGGCTACCGACATCCGGATGATGTCCTTCGCTTTCTCCGTGGCCTCTTCCTTTTCCTTCGCGTGCACCCAGGAGCAGTGCTCCCGGATGTTCGCCATCTCCAGGTAGTATTGATTGATCCCGGCCTCGCGAAGGGTGTCGCGGAAGAGCGGCTCGAGGGTTCGCGGGGAGCACGCCGCGACAATCACCCGGTTGAGCCCCTGCTCTTGGATCATCGTCGTGATGTCTTTTGCGGAGTTCGTGGCGCAGGAGAAGAGCTGCTCCTGGGCGTACACGACGTTGGGCAAGGTGCGGCAGTACTCGACGGTGGAGGGGACCCCCACCACGCGGGAGATGTTCGCCCCACAGTGGCAGACGAACACTCCGATTCGAGGCTCCTCGGCCGAGACGTTCCTTTCGAGGGGATAGACCCTCTCTTCCGCCAGGCCCCCTCGGCGGTAGTTGAGGAGTTCCCCACATTGCGAACCGGCGGCACTGGCCGTAAAGACGGCCTCGGGAATGTCCGTCGGACCCTGAAACGCTCCGCTGACGAAGACGCCGGGGCGCGAGGTCTCCATGGGATTGACCGGGTTGGTCTTGCAGAACCCGTGGCCGTTCAACGCAACCCCGAACGTCGCCGAGATCGCATCCCCGTCCGCGGGAGGATTCAACCCCACGGACAGCACCACCATCTCGAACTCTTCTTCCTGCACTCCCTCGTCGGGCGTTGAGTAGCGCACCGTGACGTTCTTGGTGACCGGATCCTCTCGGACGATCGACGCGTAGCTCCGGAAGAAGCGGACGCCCGAGAGCTTCTCCGTCCGTTCGTAGAAACGCTCGAAGTCTTTCCCGTAGGACCGGATGTCGTTGTGGAACACGGTGCATTCGGCGGCGGCGTTGTGATCCTTCGTGAGAATCACCTGCTTCTGGGTGTAGGTGCAGCACACCGCCGAGCAGTAGCTGTTGCCGCCCGGGAGGACCTGCCTCGAGCCGACGCACTGGATCCACGCCAGCTTGTGGGGGTGCTTCTTGTCGGACCCGCGCAGCACCTCTCCCTCATAGGGGCCGGTCGAGGACAGCAGGCGCTCGTAGTCCATGCTCGTGACCACGTTCGCGAACTCCCCGTACCGGAACTCGCCCAGGACCCTGGGGTCGAACGGTTCGAGGCCGGAGGACAGGATGATCGCCCCGACGTTGACGTTGACCGTCTCCGGCTCTTGGCTGAAGTCGATGGCGTTGTTCTTGCAAACCGCCTCACAGATGCGGCACTTCTTCTCTTTCAGGTAGATGCACGTCTCGTCGATGTACGTGACGAGCGGTACGGCCTGGGCAAAATAGACGTGGACCGCCTTGTTGTTCGTGATGCCCTGGTTGAACTGGTCCGGATACTTGACAGGGCAGTATTCCACACAGACGGTACAACCCGTACACTTGTCCTCTTTAATGTATCTCGGCTTCTTGATCAGGGTTACGTTGAAGTTTCCTTCTTCTCCCTTTACGCTCTCTACTTCGGTGTACGTTAGGACTTCAATGTTTGGCTGCCGGCCGACCTCGACCAGTTTGGGAGAGAGTATTCACATCGAGCAGTCGTTGGTCGGGAACGTCTTGTCGAGCTGGGCCATGTGCCCGCCGATCGACGGCTCCTTTTCGACCAGGTAGACCTTGAATCCCGCCTTCCCGAGATCGAGCGCAGCCTGAATGCCCGAGATGCCGCCTCCGACCACCATCACGTCGCCGTAGTCCTTGTGGCCGACTCGGTTCAAGAGCTGCTGAAGCTGTGCATTCGGTACCAATTCAGTCGCCATCTCGAGTACCCTCCTGACGTCTCGTAGGAAGCTGCGCGTCTTCGGAACTGATCCTTACAATCCTTCGGCGGCCCCGCCTGCGTGCCGCTGCGGCCGACGCTCGTGGAGTCCGCCTACACCACTTCCTGCAGAAGCTCGGTGATGTCCTTGACTGCGAGGGCGTCCGGATCTTTCAATCCCAGCCGACTGTCCTCGAAGTTCGTGATGCAGTAGGGGCAGGCCGTCACGAGCGCGTCGGCGCCGACCTCGACGGCTTGCTCCAGCCGCAGGTCGGAGAAGCGCTCCCCCTTCGGCGTCTCCATCCAGATCCGCCCCCCGCCCCCGCCGCAGCAGAGGCTGCGCTCGTAGGCGTCGGCCATTTCGACGAGCTCCAGCCCGGGGACCGTCTTCAGCAGGTCGCGCGGCTCGGCGTAGACGCCGTTGTGCCGGCCCATGTAGCACGGGTCGTGGTAGGTCACCCTGCCGCGGTACTCCTTCGAGAACTCGAGCCTGCCTTCCTTCACGAGATCCAAGAGGAACTGGGTGATGTGGATCACCTCGAAGTTGACCTTGAACTCCGGGTACTCGTTCTTGAAGGTGTGATAGCAGTGGGGCGACGAAACGAGGATCTTCGTGACCCCGTGCTCGACGAAGGTCTTGATGTTCTCCCTGGCGAGGCGCTTGAAGAGGTCCTCGTTGCCGGTCTTCCGAATGCTCTCTCCGCAGCAGCTCTCCTTCGGCCCGAGGATCCCGAAGTCCACTCCGGCCTTCTGGAGGAGCGACGCCGTGGCGGCCGCGACCTTCTTCAGCCTCGGGTCGTAGCTGAGGTAGCAGCCCGGGAAGTAGAGGACGTCCGTCCCCTCGGTGAAGGTCTTCACCGAGAGGTTCTTCGCCCAGTCCCCGCGCTTGCTTCGCTCCCCGCCGAGGGTGTTGCCCTCGGAGATCAGATTGCCGGCGATCGCGCGGATCGGGCGCACGTGGCCCGGGTAGACGTCGTACTCCGCCGCGATCCGCCGCAACGCCACCCCGGCCTCGACCTGCTTCACTCCCCGAGGGCACCGCTGGGGGCAGGTGCCGCACGTGGTGCAGCGCCAGATCTCCTCCTCCTCGATCTCGGTCAGGCCGAAGGTCGCCTGCCGGATGATCTTTCGCATGCTGAAGGGACGGACCCTGTTCCAAGGGCAAACGACGTCGCACATTCCGCACTGGTAACAGTACTTGAACGTGTCCCCGCCCTTCGCCTTGATGAGGTCGACGATCTCTTTGTAGTCAGCGACTTTCTCCATGGTCGTGCCCAGTCCCCATGCTTCGGCGTAAGGTGGCTCAGCCCTTGTTCAACTTCCGCGCCATCGTGTCCAGGACCTTCTGCATCCCGAACTTGTCCACGAGCTTTTCGAACCCGAGCTCGACCTCGCCCAATTTCCCCTCCTCGGCCACCTCTTCGACCTCCACCTCCTGCTCCTCGTACGTCAGGGCACCTGTGATGCACCACTGGACACAGAGGGGCTCTTTCTGAGGATCGTCGGCGTCCTCACACATGTCGCACTTGAGGGGAAGGCCCGAATCGGGCTCTTTGAAGAGATCCCTGGACGGGCAGGAAGCCCGGCAGAAGCTGCAGCTGGTGTACTCCTTCCCGTCGATCACGTAACTGCTCCGGCCGGCGCACTCGGCCGGGGCGTACTCGCCGGCGTACACGGGGAGATAGACGTCCTTCAGCGGGTCCCGAATGAGCCGGATCCTCGACCTCGCCGGGTTGTTGCTGCTGTACTTCGGTTTGGCGTGGAATGCCGAGCAGACCACCTCGCACGCCCGGCACCCGTTGCACTTGTCGAGGTCGATCTTGATCGTCTTGACCGTCTTCTTCTGCTTTTCGCGCATAGCCGTTTCCGCCTGTCAGGGGGTCGCAGGTCTGTTTATGCGGACGTCTCTCAGGAGGCCGCGTCCTCGGTCCCGGTCAGGATCCCCCTCTTTCCGAGGTCGTCGGCGACGTCGCCCATCCCGAGGGTCTCGAGAGTCTGCTGGGTCGGGATGCCCTCGTTGTTCCAACCCTTGAAGCGGTAGTACGTATCCAGGAGGGTTTCTTCGAGCTCCGGGAACCTCTTCCGCCAATGATCCTCCGGCGGCTTCTCATCCGCCCTGCGCAGGCCCCGCCTCACGTTGATGGCCCGAACGAGGTTTCGATTGCGCCTGTAGACGTTCTTCAGCCCCTCCTCGTCGATCTCGATGCCGGTGGCCGCGGAGATGAGGAGCGGGTAGTTGTGGATGTGGTACGGCGGCTTCAAGGGGAAGGACGACAGGCCCGCGCACATCCCGACGGCGTCGTCGATGTAGTGCATCATCTCCTGCCAATCCACGATGTCCGTGGCGATCTCAGGAGTCGGATAGTACGGGTTCGAGTGCTCGCCGCGCAGTTCCCAGTCCAGGAAGTACTGCTTGAACTTCTCATCCGGGACCTGAATCCAGTCCTTTACGAAGTTCTCCTTTTCCTCCATGGTCGGGAAGGGTGCCTGAGGGAATTGGCCTTCGATCTGCGTTATGTTGGACTTCTCTCCGGTGCAGTACATGAGGTAGTAGACCGGGTTCAGCATCCCCAACTTCAAGGGAAGCTGCTCGTGCTTCTTGATATTGTTGTGGGCATACGCGGCGGCCCCCTTGCCGATCGCTTCGGCCGCCCAGTGGGTGCCATCGGCCAGCACGTCGCCGATCCCTTCCCGCCGCACGATCCGGTCCAGCAGCCAGTGGAACTTCCCCTCGTTGTCGGTCGGGCAGCCCGCGAAGTCGGCGTCCGTCAGGATGCCGGCCTCCAGGAGCTCGAAGGCGAAGGCCATGGTCTGCGGAACGGAGAAGGCGTCCACCCCGTACTCCGTGGCCTTCTGCGCGATCCTGAACCCGAAGTCCAGGTCGTCGACAAAGGCGGCCATCGCATACGTCAGCTTGGAGAAACACTTCATCATGTAGCTCGACAACCCGGGAACCGAGATGATCGCCCCGCACTTCATCGGGCAGTTGTAGCAGCTGATCAGCCGGGTCCGCACGGACAGCTGGACCTCTTTCCACTTCTTCTCGATCTCGCCGTTCCAGAAGTCCTTCCGTCGGACCCTGGAGTTCCCCCACATGAAGTTCTCGGTGTGCCACTTCTCGTCGACGTGCAGCATCTCCTGCGGCGAGCCGAGCCCCTGGAGGATCGTCATGACGCCTTCGACGGGATTCTCCTCTCGAAACTGGATGTACTGGAGCACGTCGTTGCACTGCTTCATGAAGTCCAGCGGCCTGGCGACGTTGATGTCCTTCGTGCCCCGCACGGCGATCGCCTTCACCCCCTTGTCGCCCATGACCGCGCCCAGCCCGAGCCGGCTGGCGCTCGAGCGGCCCTGCTCGATGGACGCCATGAAGACCCGGTTCTCACCGGCCAGCCCGATCGCCGCGACCTGGGCCTCGGGTTGGTTCAACTCCCTCCTGATGAGCTCCTGCGTCTCGACCGCCCCCTTGCCGTGAAGATGGTCGGCGTCGCGAAGCTCCACCTTGTCGTTGTGGATCCACAGGTAGACGAGCTTCGGAGACTTCCCGCGCAGGATGATCTTGTCGTAGCCCGCGTACTTCAACTCCGGCCCGAAGAACCCCCCCATCATGGAATAGCCCATCAGCTTGGTCTGGGGAGAGTAGGACGTCACGATCGTGCGGTTCGCGCCGGTTGCGGGAGTGCCGCACAGGAGGCCGGTCCCGAAGATGAGCAGGTTGTCGGGAGAGAACGGATCCGTCTCCGGGGGAACCCTGTCCCACAGGATCCGGGCGTTGGTGCCCAGGCCGCCCAGATGGAGCTCCGTCAACCTCGGATCAGAAACCACCCTGGCGATGTTTCCGCTGGACAGGTCGATCTCCAAGTTGAAACCAGTCTCTGCGTACCGCATGGCTTTCTCCTATCAGACCTGATCTTGGCAAACCGCTCGCAGCATACGATGGGAGCTTGCGGCCGAGTGTCGATGAGATCGGAGCACCCGAAGCCGACGAACTCGAAGAGCGACGGCACGTCCGACCTGCCTGCTAAGGGCCCGACACCGGCCGGGCGGATTCGGCGCGGTACTCCAAGAGAGAGGTCCCGGCTGGGTTGCGCCAAAGCAACGGCCGTGCCAAGGGGGCGGGGGCAGCGGGAAGGGGCCCCGGGCGGAAGGGCTGCGAGGTGGGCCGTCGCCGGCTGGCCGAAGGGACGGGCGGGCGCGCGCTCGGGAGATGGGTGGATTTTGATCAGCCCGCGCCCAAATCCGGTAAAGAGCAACCTAGCGCGACGGCATCGGCGGAACTCGGGGGCTCGCGAGGAGGGGCCCGAGGGTTCAGGGGCGGGGGACTCCGGGGATCGGTCGCGGCGGTCGGCAGGGCTCGCGTTCTCCGAGCGTCCCTAGAGGGGACGGCCGGGGCCAGGAGCCTGTGGTCTCCCGAGGTCAATCTTTACCGATGCGCCCGGAAAATCCACCAACTCCCGTGCCCGGAGGCACACCCGGGCCGGTGCCCCTTCCGAGAAGGGGTGGGGAAGGGGCGGGCGACGCGAGAGGTTGCGGGTTCGTTGTCGACTGTGGCACGGCCATTGCTCGGCGCTGGGGCGAGCGGTGACTCTGCCCGGAGGAGTTGATCGGAGGGGTGGGGAGAGACCGCGGTCCGCGCCGAAGGAAGAGGGCAGCGCGCCGGGGGGCGCGCCGCGCAAGACCAGGGAAGACGAGACCATGGTGACCGCCGGGATCGACGTCGGCAGCAAGAACAGTAAGGTGGTCATTTTGAAGGACGGCCGGGTGGCGGCTCGGGCGATCGGTTCGAGTGGCTTCGAGCAGAGTGTGGTGGTCCGGGAACTCTTGCAGCAGGCCTTGAAGGAAGCGGGTCTTGAGCGCGGGGACGTGGCACACATGAGCGCCACCGGCGTGGGCCGAAACGTCCTGGAGTTCGCCGACTCGAGCGTCACGGACGTCACGGCCGCTGCCCGCGGCGCCAACTTGCTGTACCCGGGCGCCACGACGGTGGTGGAGGTGGGCGCCGAGGAGAGCCGCGGCATCAAGACGGACGGCAAGGGCAGAGTTCTGGACTCCGCGGTCAACGAGAGGTGCGCGGCGGGCTCCGGGAGCTTTACGGAGTCCATGGCCCGCGCGCTGGGGATGAGTCTCACCGAGTTCGCGCAGAAGAGCCTGGAGAGCAGCGTCAAGATCCCCATGAACGCCCAGTGCACGGTCTTCGCCGAGAGCGAGGTGGTTTCGCTCATGCACTCCGGCACGGAGAAGAAGGACATCTCCCGGGCGGTGCACGACGCGATCGCGAGTCGTGTGGCGTCCATGGTGCGCCGCGTCAAGCTCGAGGGCGACGTGGTGCTCCTCGGCGGGCTCGCGTACAACCCGGGCTTCGTGAGGAGTCTCCAGGACAACCTGAAGGTGGAAGAGCTCAAGATCCCGGAGGCTCCGGAGTTCGTGGACGCGCTCGGTGCGGCCGTCGTCGCGGCGGAGCGAGCGGTGGCCCAACCCCCGCCACAGTCTGCGCCGAGAGAGAGAAATGGGAGATGCCTGAGCAGAAGAAAGAGTTCTGGCGCTGGGAAGAGGGCTGCGTTGTCGACCCTGTGAAGGACTGGCGCAAGGCGGAGGTCATCAGCATGGGGATCGACGTGGGGAGCGTCAGCTCCGAGGCCCTGGTGTGCCTCGACGGCGAGCTCTACGCGTACAACACGGTGCGCACCCAAGCCAACTCCCCCGACTCGGCGCAGAGCGCCGTGAAGGGGCTCTTCGAGAAGACGGGGCTCAAGTTCGAGGACGTCCACTACACGGTAGGCACGGGGTACGGCCGCGTGAACATCCCCTTCGCCAACAAGGCCGTCACCGAGATCGCCTGCCACGGTCGCGGCGCCCACTACCTGGCCGGCCCCACGGTTAGGACGATCCTCGACATGGGCGGTCAGGACTGCAAGGCGATCCACATCGACGACAAGGGGAAGGTGACGAACTTCCTCATGAACGACAAGTGCGCGGCCGGCACGGGCCGCGGCATGGAGGTGATCGCGGACCTCCTCGAGGTCCCGATCGAGGAGTTGGGCGCGCGTTCCTACGACGTCGAGGAAGAGCCCCCCTCGGTTTCCGACGTGTGCGTCGTGTTCGCCAAGAGCGAGGCCATGGCCAAGCTCAAGGAGGGGTGGAGCAAGAACAAGGTGATCGCCGCCTACTGCCGCGCCATGGCGGAACGGGTCTCGGCCCTGCTGGAGCGGATCGGCGTGGAGCCTGACTTCCTCATCACCGGCGGGATCTCGAAGAACAGCGGCATCACCCGCCGCGTCGAGAGAAGGATCGGTTTCGAGGCGTTGAAGACGACCGTCGACGCGCAGGTTGCCGGTGCGCTGGGGGCGGCCCTCTTCGGACACACGCTGTATCGGAAGGAAACGAAGAAGTAGACGCGCGTCTTCGCGCGAACCGGGGGACCGATTCCGAGGGAGTCCGTCATGGCCGATGCGAGAAACCTTTGTGCCGAGGGCTGGACGCGCCAGAACGTGGCGTCGGAGCCGCGCCTGTCCGAGGCGGTCGAGACCTACGAGTCCCTAGGCTTCGAGGTGCTCCTGGTGCCGGTGCTCCAGGAGTGCGCCTCGGAGGGCGAAGCGGGCCGTTGCACGGCCTGCTTCGGGGCAGACGAGAATCCCGACCGCTACCAGGTCATCTACACTCGGCGCAGGGCGAGTGCGGCGGGCCGCGGCGAGGAACCGTCGGACGCCTAGGACGGTCCCGAAGAGGGGAACCTCATGAGTTTGGAGATCACAGTTCGCGTGCTGAGGCCGACCGATCTCGAGGCGGTCGTGGCCATCGACGAGAAGATCACGGGCAACTCCCGGCCGGAGTACTACCGGCACAAGCTTGACGTGGCCAACCTCCACGACGCTCAGATCAACGCGTCCCTCGTCGCGGAGGCGGAGGGCAGGGTGGTCGGTTTCCTGATCGGCACTCTCTTCTTTGGCGAGTTCGGCATCCCCGAGACCTCGGCCCTGGTAGACTCCCTGGGCGTGGACCTGGGCTACCAGGACCGGGGCGTGGGCGCTGCGCTCTTCGACCAGTTCCGCAGCAACATGAAGGCGGCCCAGGTCGATCGCATCTACACTCTTGTGGAGTGGAAGGATTTCGGGCTCTTGAAGTTCTTCGGCAACATGGGATTTTTGCCGAGCCGCCGCCTCAGCCTCGAGTGCCCGGTTCGGTAGCGGGGACGGAGCGGTCGCGAGGTCGGCCGCTGCGACGGGGCGACGTTTGGAAGGCCCCGATCCAGGGATCGGGGCCTGGGTGAAGGAGCTCCGGGCCGGCCGTTGCCGTCCCGGCCGATTGGAGGACCGAATTCGAGTGGCTGACGGCGGAGCGCCGGCGGCGAAAGGAGGAGTCATCGTGCGGGAACTCAAGGATGTCGTCTTCGTGAGCGCGGTTCGCACCCCCATGGGCCGCTTCGGCGGGACCCTGAAGGACGTCAAGGTCTATGACCTTGCCTCCTTCCCCATCCGGGAGGCGCTGCGCCGGGCCCAGGTGTCCGGAGACGAGGTGGACGACGCCATCATCGGGTCCTGCCGCCAGGCGGGCAACTACGTGAACCCGGCCCGGACCGCGGCCCAGAGGGGCGGCTGCGGCCCGCGGGTGCCGGGCGTCACCATCAACAAGGCGTGCCCGGCGGGGATGAAGGCGGTGAGCCTGGCGACCCAGCTGATCCAGGTGGGCCAGGCCGAGGTCGTCCTCGCGGGAGGCATGGAGAGCATGTCCACGATCCCCCACCTCGTGCGGGGGTATCGCTGGAAGGGGTTCGGCCTGGGCCCGGTGACGCTGGACGACGGGTGGAGCGACTCCCACGATCCGGTGGCCGACCTTTCCATGGGGTTGACGGCCGAGAACCTGGTGGAGAAGTACGGGCTCACCCGCGCCGAGATGGACGAGTTCGCGGCGGCGAGCCACCAGAAGGCGGGCCGGGCCCAGAAGAACGGGTGGTTCGACGAGCAGATCACCCCGGTCGTGCTCCCCGCGCAGGGCAAGCAGCCGGAGGTGGTGTTCGCCAAGGACGAGTCGATCCGCCACGAGGTGGACACCGCGGCCATGGCCAAGCTCGCGCCGGCCTTCAAGAAGGACGGGTCGGTGACGGCCGGCAACTCCTGCGGCCTCACGGACGGCGCGGCGTTCCTGGTCGCCATGTCCCGGGCCGAGGCAGCGCGGCGGGGCCTGACGCCGCTCTTCTCCGTGGTCGACTACACCCAGACGGCGGTGGACGGGACCGTGATGGGAGAAGGCCCCGGGGTGGCCATCCCGAAGGTGCTCCAGCGAGCGGGGATGGCGCTCGCCGACATGGACCTGATCGAGGTGAACGAGGCCTTCGCGGCGCAGATCCTCGCCAACGAGCGGATGCTGGGCTGGGACCGGGCCCGGCTCAACGTTCACGGCGGGGCGATCGCCCTGGGGCACCCGACCGGCTGCTCCGGCGCCCGGATCCTGGTGTCCCTGTATTACGCGCTGAAGGGCCTCGACAAGGAACTCGGGGTCGCAGCGATCTGCGGCGGCGGCGGGTCGACCATGGCGATGATCATCAAGAGAGAAAACTAACCTGTCGGACCCGTCCGACGGGTCTGACGCGTCCGACCTGTTAACGGAGGAGGCGAAATGATTGATCTGTCTGGAAAAGTAGCCGTCGTCACCGGGGGAACGCGCGGCATCGGCGCCGAAATCGTCCGCACGCTGGCGCGGCAGGGGGCGGACGTGGCCCTGAACTACCGGAAGAGCGTCGACGAGGCGGCCGCCATGGTGAAGGAGGTGGAAGCCCTGGGACGGCGTGCGCTCGCCGTGCAGGCCGACGTGGGAAGCTTCGCCGACGCCCAGCGCATGGTCCAGGACGTGGTGGAAAAGCTCGGCGCGCTTCACATCCTCGTGACCAATGCCGGGATGAACTGGGACGGCGTGCTCTGGAAGATGACCGAGGAGCAGTTCGACCGCGTGATCGAAGTGGACCTCAAGGGAACCTTCAACTACCTCAGGGCCGCGGCCGCGGTGTTCAAGGAGCAGGGGTGGGGGAGGTTCATCTCCATCACGTCCATCAACGGATTGCGGGGTAAGTTCGGCCAGACCAACTACTCGGCCGCCAAGGCGGGGGTGATCGGGCTGACCAAGGCCGCGGCCAAGGACCTGGGCAAGTTCGGCGTCACGTGCAACTCGGTGGCACCGGGCTTCATCCTGACCGAGATGGGAGAGAGCATGCCCGCGGAGTTCCGGGACGCGGCGATCCAGGAGTCGGCCGTCAAGCGGGCCGGCAAGTCCGAGGACGTAGCGGGGCTCGTCGCGTTCCTGGCCTCGGACTGGGGCCGCCACATTACCGGCGAAGTCATCAAGGTGGACGGGGGACAGTATATTTAGCCATCAGCGGTCAGCATGCGGCGATCCGTCAGAGCCGGGGTTGCCTTCGAGCTGAACGCTGATCGCTGAATGCCAACCCAAAGGAGGAACCATGAGCTACCAGTTTCTGAAGACGTGCGACGCCGACGGCGCGGCGTGGATCTCCATCAACCGCCCGCCCCTGAACGTGCTCGACATTGCGACCATGGAGGAGCTCAACGACGCGCTCGCCAAGGTGAAGGGCCGGGAGTCCGAGCTCCGGGCCCTCGTCATCACGGCCGAGGGCGACAAGGCCTTCTCGGCCGGCGTCGAGGTGGCCGACCACACGCCCGACAAGGTCGACCGGATGATCGAGGTGTTTCACCAGATCTTCCACCACCTCGACGGCCTCGAGATCCCCACGATCGCGGCGGTCAAGGGCGCGGCCCTGGGCGGCGGGTGCGAAGTTGCGCTCTTCTGCGACATGGTCGTCGCGGCCGACAACCTCAAGATCGGCCAGCCCGAGATGAAGCTCGGGGTGTTCCCACCACTCGCCGTGGTCATGCTGCCCCGCGTGATCCCCGAGAAGAAGGCCTTCGAGCTCTTGTGCGGGGGTGAGATCATCCGGGCGCCCGAGGCCCAGGCCCTGGGCCTGGTGAACAAGGTTGTCCCGCTCGCCTCCTTCGCCGAGGAGCTCGGGAAGTTCCTGGCCGTGTTCACCGGTCTCTCCGGCGCCTCCCTTCGGTCCGCCAAGCGGGCGATCCGCGCGGCCCGCGGGCTGCCCTTCGCCCAGGCGCTGGGCCGGGTCGAACGCCTGTACCTCGACGACCTGATGAAGACCGAGGACGCCAGGGAGGGCCTCTCGGCGTTCTTGGAGAAGCGCCCACCCGTGTGGAGGAACCAGTGAGCGCTGGGCAGGGGGGGGCTGGGCCGCTGGGCGGCGCAATCTCGGGAGTGGGCGTCGCCTCGGGGCACAGCCGTCTAGCCGCCTAACCGCCTAGCCCATGATCATCGATTTCCACGCGCACCTCGAGGCGCGCGATGCGTTGAGCTTCGTCCCCTTGGCCGGAGGTGCCGCGTGAGACCGGCGGTAGTCGTCGTGGACATGCTCGTGGACAATCTCCACTCGGGCGAACACACGCCCATCGGGCGCGAGGGCATGGCGATCGTTCCGGCGATCCGGCGGGTGCTGGTGCAGTGCCGGGCCTCTCGCGTTCCGGTGATCTACGCCAACGACTCCTTTCTGCCCGGGGACGCGCTCTTCGGCGGCCGCATGAAGCCCCACGCCCTGCGGGGGACGGCCGGGGCCGACGTGATCCCGGAGATCGCGCCGGAGCCCGGCGACCATGTGGTTCCCAAGCGCCGGTTCTCGGCCTTCTACAAGACGGATCTGGACCAGACCCTTCGCACCCTGGGGGTGGACACCGTGGCCGTGGCGGGGATCACGACCCCCTTCTGCGTCCTGGCGACGGCGCTCGACGCCCTGTCGCTCGACTTTCAGGCCGTGATCCTGGAGGACTGCTCGGCGGCCCACAAGCCGGAGGTCCACGAGGCGTGCCTCGGGTTGTACCGGAAGAATGCCCTCTGGCCCCTGCTGCGGGTGGTGACCTCCGGCGAATTCCTTGCGGAGCTGCACGGGTAGGGAGACCTCGAAATTGGAATGAGCTGGCGCGGCGAAAGCCGGCCGGCCTTGCGAAAGGAGGAGACACCATGGCGGTTCCATCGAAGATCCAGACCTGGCAGATGACGAAGGCCACGGACCCGAAGACCGGGGAGAAAGGGGTGCTGGAGCGCACCGAGATCGACGTGCCGGCGCTCGGGCTGGGAGACGTGCTCGTGGAGGTGGCGGGGTGCGGGGTGTGCCACACCGACCTGTCGTACTTCTACGACGGCGTGCCCACGGTCGTGAAGCCGCCGCTGTCGCTGGGCCACGAGATCAGCGGCACGGTCGTGGCCGGACCGGCCGAGTGGGTGGGGAAAGAGGTGCTCGTGCCGGCCGTCATGCCGTGCAACCAGTGCCCGATGTG
>JACRMM010000015.1 GCA_016214985.1 Deltaproteobacteria bacterium
CAATCCGCGAATATCAGCATGATCTACCGTCGCACAATCGGCCCCGCTCCTACTCATGCCCTGGAGGAGAAGCAACACCAAAACCAAGAAAATCTGGGGAAGGGGCGCTTTTCCTCTATTGACAGTGTCAGCCATATCAACCGCCTGTTGAAGAGCCAGGACTCGCGCGGGGGCAGCACCATTCATGATCCTCTGCCTGGCATGTACCTTGCCTCGACCGTTTGTGCGCGTATGACTTCAGAGGTGACGCAACACGGATACGCTCCAGGGGTCTTCAGTACCCTGCTATGCCCTGCCCGCGTGAACCGAGGCCCGACCGAGAACCGGGAGACATCCGTGTCCTCGTTTTCTTGACCAGGAGGTGGACGACGTGACCGAACTAAGGTCTCAAATCCTGGAGACCGTCTGCTGCCTGGCGGCAAGACTCCTCCAGAGCCTGGGGGATGAACCCGCCCGGGTTCGAGAACTGGCCCTCGCGCTTTCCGAGGCGGCCGAAAAGGCCCGACGGGAGGCCCAGGCCGAGCGAGGACATACGCAGGTGAGGGCGGCGACGGCCTCGTGGCAAGAACAACCCGTGCTGCATGCGTTGATGGACGACCTGAGGGGGGTCGAGGCGGAGCTCGGGGCCAGCGAGGAGCGACTGAGAACCATCACCGAGAACGCTCCGGACCTCATCCTTCAACTCGACCGCGCTGGGTGCATCACGTATCTCAATCGTGTCGTGGCCGGTCGCAGGCCCGAGGAAGTCCTGGGGAAGCCTTTTACGGATTGGATCTCTTCCGACTTTCACCCGGTGGCGAGGGGGGCTCTGGAACGGGTCCTGCGCGGAGGCGTGCGCGAGGAGTTTGAGGCCCCCGGCGCGGGGGCTGACGGGGAACTTCGATGGTACCAGGTCCGGTTGGCGCCGGTGACCGCCGGTCGCAGGGTGGTGAGCGTCATCCTCGTCGGCACCGACATCACCGAGCGCAGGCGGGCGGCGGAGGCGCTTCTGGAATCGAAGGAGGGGCTCGAGGTGCGAATTGCAGAGCGCACTGCCGAGCTGCGCACGGTCAATCAGCAGTTGCAGGCGGAACTGGCCGAGCGAGAACGGGTCGAGAAGGCCTTGCGAGAGAACGAGGAACGCCTGCGTTTGAAGCTCGATTCCATTCTCTTGCCGGGTGTGGAGGTAATCGAAGAGGAGTTGGGTAATATTTTGGATGCACAGGCCATTCAATCCATGATGGAAGACTTCAACAAGCTTACAGACATGGCCCTGGCAGTCTTGGATGTCAAAGGAAATGTTCTGGTAGCGGTAGGCTGGCAGGACATCTGCACAAGATTTCACAGAGTCCATCCGGAGTCCGCACGAAACTGTACGGAGAGCGACCTATTCTTGGCTAGTAACGTGCGTCAAGGCCAGTACGTGGACTATAAATGTAAGAATAGCCTGTGTGACGTAGTAACTCCATTGTATATCGGCGGGAAGCACGTCGGAAATATCTATACGGGCCAGTTCTTCTACGACGACGAAGTTGTTGATGTCGGGTCTTTCATCGACCAAGCGGCCAGATATGGCTTTGACCGCGAGTCCTATCTCCAGGCATTGCAGCGCGTGCCGCGGCTCAGCCGGGAGAGGGTCAACACTCTGATGGATTTTCTTGTGAAATTCTCCGACCTCGTCTCCCGGCTGAGCTTCAGCAACCTCAAGTTGGCCCGGGCCATGGCGGAGCAGGGGCGGATCGAAGCGGTCTTGCGCGAGAAGGCGGCACGGGGGGAGGCCGGTGATCCGTGAGCCGTGTGACCGAAGGGGGCGTTGACGCGGAAGGTGCACAACGTGACTGTGCGGCGGGGCTCCAGGGACAGGCTGTTCAGCCAACGACAGGCAGCACCCTCGCCGCCCGATCAACGCAGCGAGGGCGAGTCGCAGGCGACGAAGGCGACCGGGATGCACTGTCGGCGATGCCGGGTGCACGGAGAAAGTCGTCGGAGCCAATCTACGGATTGTGGACGGCGCGGCCGAAAGAGAGGCGCGGGGCGGAGAGAACGCCCTTGACCCGCTCACCTCAGAAGGATCCTCGCCGCGCCCGTGGGTTCGGTTCGACCAGCGAGGGCAAGGACTGCGTGCCCCAACCGTCTCCTTAGGCCTCCTGCGCGGGAATCTCCTTGACGGAGGCCATCGGCCGCCGGATAGTGACGGCATCTCTTCGCCCCGCTCGAAACGCCGAAAGGCCCCCGGGCGGGGCCGTTTCTTTTCTGGGTGTCTGACGTGCGACGCCGACAAGGAGACGCCGAGTGCAGCGTGAACGAACGCCCCGCGTGGGCCGGCGCTTCGTCCTGGGGTTCGAAGGTACGCGCCTTCCGGACGACCTCGTGGCCTTTGCCCGGCGCTTCGGCTTGGGCGGGGTGATCCTCTTCCGACGCAACTGCCCGGACGCGGCCACGGTGGCTGCGCTGTGCGACGAGATCCACCGCAGGGTGGGAGAGGCCGACCCCTGTGGGCGGCCCCTCGTCTACGTCGACCAGGAGGGAGGGCGCGTGGAGAGGATCCACGACGGGGTGCCGCGGCTGCCGCCCGCCGCGCAGCTCGGTCGGGGAGGTCCGGTCGCCGTGGAGGCGGCGGCCCGGGAGCAGGCGGCAGCTCTGGCGGCCCTCGGGATCGACGTGAACCTCGCGCCGGTCTGTGATGTGGTCCAGGAAGGGGAGAGCGGGGCGATCGGCGACCGGAGCTTCGGCGGAGACCCGGTCGCGGTGGCCGAGCTCGCGGCCGCGTGGGTCCGCGGGAGCCTCAGCGGGGGCGTGCTCCCCTGCGCCAAGCACTTCCCGGGCCACGGCGCGGCGAAGGTCGACAGTCACCGAGGGCTCCCCAGGGTCGACAAGTCGCGGCAGCAGTGGGCCTCCGTGGACCGGCCACCCTTCCAGGCGGCCGTGGCCGCCGGGGTCCCCCTGGTCATGGCCGCCCACGTGTGTTTCCCGGCGATCCACCCCGAGCCGGCCACGCTCGCCGCCGGGTGGCTCGGCGAGGAGCTGCGCGGTGGGCTGGGCTTTCGGGGCGCTGTGATCTCGGACGACCTGGAGATGGGGGCGTTGGCGGGGCTCGGGTCCCCGGAAGAGGTGGCGATGGCCGCCCTGGCCGCGGGCTGCGACCGCCTCATCTACGGTCGGATGCTCCGGCCTGACCTGGCAGTAGAACCGATCGCTAGGCGGCTCCAGAGAGAGCAGGAAAGGACAGATGATCGAACGTGAAGCCCTGGCCCATCTCGTGGGCTCTTGGGGGCCCGTGCTGGACGTTGCCCCCCTCCACGGGGACGGGTCGTCTCGGTGCTTCTACCGGGTGTGGGGTGCCACGGGTACCCGGGTGCTTCTCGTGGGGCCAGACCCGGACGAGAACGCCGCGACCGTTCGGGTGGCGCGGCACCTGGGGAACCGCGGGGTCCGCGTGCCCCGGGTCCACGCCGTGGACGCGGCGCGCGGGTGGATCCTCCTCGACGACCTCGGGGACCGGAACCTCTGGACCGCGCGGCAGCAGTGCCGCGGTCTCGATGAGGTGCTCGAGCTCTACGGACCGGTGCTGGAGCTCCTCGTCCGGATGCAGGTCCGCGGGGCCCGGGGGTTCGACCTCGCCGTCGGGTTTGCCTGGGCCCCATACGGCCGCGAGACGATGATCGAGGCCGAAGGGCTCTACTTTGCCGCGGAGTTCGCGGGGGGCGTGCTGGGGCTCGAGGTTCCTGCGGGGTTTCTCTCCGACCTGGCGCGCCTGGCCGACATCGCGGCCGCGGCCCCTGCGGTCTACTTCCTGCACAGAGATTTCCAAAGCCGGAATATCCAAATGACTGAGGCGGGCCCCTATGTGATCGATTTTCAAGGAGCAAGACCAGGACCACTGGCCTACGACGCCGCGGCCCTGATCTTGGATCCTTACGTCGGGCACTCCCAGGCTGCGCGGGCCCGCCTCCTGTCGGACTACCTGAGGCGGCTCGAGGAGGAGGGGGTCGATTCCGGTCCGGTGTCACGGTCCTGGCTCGCGCTCGGGACCTTCCGGTTGCTGCAGGCTCTCGGCGCCTACGGCAAGCTCGGGGGACGCCTTGGCAAGCCGGGGTTCCTCGAGCACGCCGGCTGCGCGCTCGACCTGCTCGTGGAGCACCTGGGGGAGTGGGGCGCGGCGGAGTGGCCTTCGCTGTGGGCCGTCGCAACGCAGGCCCGGGACCGCTGGCGGCGGCGTTCGGCCGGGCTTCGGAGTCCCGCCGCGGGGGGTAACGCGCGTGCCCCCGGCGCTTGACACCCCCCTTCGATTCCAGTACCAGAGACCCCAGGAGGTACGCCATGTGTGAGTCCAATGCATTCGTGCGGCGCGGGACAACCGAGGAGCTGCTCTTGAGCGAGGTGGCGATCGTGGAGCCCGTAGAGGGTGGTTTCCGGCTGCGCAGCCTGTTTGGAGAGGAGGCACTCGTGCGGGGCCGCCTCGAGGAGATCAACCTCCTCAAGCACAAGATCCTGTTCGCGGAGGAGTAGTCTCGTGGCGGGCCGGGCGCGGGGAGCGCGCCTGGCGGCGGCGCTGCCCTTCCCCGTCGCGGCGCTTGCGGACCTGACGCTGCTCGCCGCTCGCCTGGTCCCCGCGGCCGCGGCGGCGGTTCGGGGTGGCTTGCCGTGGATCGTGCTTCGGGCGCGCGGTGCCTCCACCGAGGAGCGGGTTCGCCTCGGCCGAGAGCTCCTCTCGCTCTGCCCGGGGCTCTACCTTACCGTCCATGGGGACCCGGACGCGTGCCGAGAGCTCGGCGCTGCGGGTCTGCACCTTCCGGGGACCGGCTTCGACGTGGCGGCCGTGCGCAGGGCCCACCCGGGGGTGCTCCTCGGAGTCTCGTGCCACGGGGCGGCAGACGTGGAGTGCGCGAGCGCGGCCGGAGCGGACTACGCGTTCCTGAGCCCGCTGTTCGCCCCCACGTCCAAGACGAGCTCCTCGCCGCCGCTGGGCCGCGAGGGGTTTCGCGCTGTCGCCTCGCGATCTCGGCTTCCGCTCCTGGCCCTGGGCGGAATCCGGCCGGAGCGCCTCGAGGCGGCGGCGGCGGCTGGCGCGGCCGGCGCGGCCGTGCTCGGCGATCTGTTCTTGGCCCCGGATCCCATGCTGCGAGCAGTGCAGTACCGGCGCGCCGCCGAGCGCACCCGGTGGCTCGCAAGCACCCCATCAGGGCATCGGAGGAGAAGAGATCTATGACCGCAATTCCGCGCGCCCTGACCATCGCCGGCTCCGACTCCGGAGGTGGCGCCGGTATCCAGACCGATCTGAGGACCTTCACGGTGCTCGGGTGTCACGGATCGTCGGCGCTCACCGCGATCACGGCCCAGAACTCCCTCGGCGTCCAGGGAGTCTTCCCGCTCCCGCCCGAGGCCGTCGAGGCTCAGATCGAGAGCGTGCTCTCGGACATCGGCACCGACGCGGCCAAGACTGGCATGTTGTTCTCGGCCGAGGTAATCCAGGCCGTGGCCCGAGCCCTCAACCGACGCCCGATCGAGAAGCTGGTCGTCGACCCGGTGATGGTCGCAAAGGGCGGTGCGCCGCTGCTCCGTCCGGACGCCCAGGACGCGCTCGTGCGCGAGATTCTTCCTCGGGCGCTCCTGGTCACCCCCAATCTGCCTGAGGCCGAGGCGCTCACGGGCGTCGCGGTCACGGGAACAGAGACCGGGCAGGAGGCATGCCGCCGGCTCCTGGACCTCGGGCCCCGGGCCGTGCTCCTCAAAGGCGGGCATGGGGAGGGGGCCGTGGTGGAGGATCTTTACGCCGACCTCGAAGGGAATCGGGAGGTGCTGCGGGCGCCGCGGCTGCCCACCCGCCACACCCACGGAACGGGCTGCACCCTGTCGGCGGCCGTCGCCGGCCACCTCGCTCTCGGGTTCGACCTGCCGGAGGCGGTGCGGAAGGCCCACGGCTTTCTCCAGGCCGCGATCCGCGAGGGATACCCCCTGGGAGCCGGGCACGGGCCCACGAACCCGTACCGGGCCGCTCGGATGGGCGGCCATTACGGCGTGCTCGAGCGGCTCCAGGCGGCCTGGGAGATCTTGGAGCTGGCGAACCCGGTGGGCCTGATCCCCGAGGTGTGCTCGAACCTCGCTGAGGCGCTGCCTTCGGCGCGGACCGCGGAGGATGTGGCGGCGTTTCCTGGGCGGCTGGTGCGGTGCTCCGGCCGAATCCGGCGCCTCGACGGGCCCCGCTTCGGGGTGAGCCGGCACCTGGCCGGGCTGCTCGTCGAGGCCGTGCGGTGGGGGAGCCCCTTCCGGGCGGTGATGAACGTCCGCTTCGGCGCCGATGTGGTCGAGGCGTGCCGCCTGGCCGGTCTTCGGGTCCAGGAGGGGGTCGCGGTCGAACCGGGGGGCGAAGCGCCCGACGTCCTCTTCCACCGGGGCGGGGTGGGCACGGAGCCGATGGTCCGGGTCTTCGGAGCGGACGCGCCCGAGGTGGCGCGCCGCGTGGCGTCGTTGTGGGAGGTGCTTAGGGGCGCGTAGCGCCCTCCTCGCTGCATCCGCGGGTTCCCGCTTCGTCCCAATTCGTCCTTGTTCCGCCAGTCCTCGTCCGTTATCATGCCCGCACTCGGCGGTCCTGGGCCTAAAGCCCAGGCGTGCCCCGGCCGATACGCTGTGGGGATTGCGTCACTGACGCTTCGTTGGGAGCGACCTTCGAGGAGAGGGCAGGAGGGACTGGCGGCTCTGGGGATTCCCTGAAACCCGTGTCGTATTTCGAGAAGGGACGTGCGGATGAGAGTACCAAACCTGGTGTTGGCGGGCGCTGTTCTGGTGGCGCTCGTCCCAGCAAGCTCGGGGGCGGTCCAAACATACAAGGTCAAGAAGGGAGACACGCTCTACGAGGTGGCACACCGGTTCCACCTCGGTGTCGACGTCCTCAAGGGGGCCAACGCCCTGGACGGCGACGGCCTTCGGCCAGGGCAGAAGCTGAAGATCCCCTCCAAGAAGAGCGAAGCGATCGAGGTCTCGAAGCGGGAGAAGAAGGGGAACGGCACAAAACACGCCGCGGACACGGTTGAGACGGCCAAGAAGGGCAAGAGCGACGAGGCGCGGCGGACTACGGAGCCGGTGGCAACCGCAGGAACGGTCGATCGCGCGTCGCCACGGGTCCACGTGGTGAAGAAAGGAGACACGCTCCAGGCGATCGCGCGTGCCCACGGCGTGTCGGTCAAGGAACTCAAGGCCCTCAACGGGCTGAAGAAGAGGACCAAGATCAAGCCGGGCATGGAGCTCGTGGTGACCAAGGGCACTGCGCCGGGCAAACACGGCAAGGGGCTCCGCGAGGAGGTGTACGTCGTCAAGAAGGGAGACAATCTCTGGCGGGTCTCCAAGCGCTTCCACCTGAGCGCTCGGGAGCTGAAGTCGCTCAACCAGCTCCACTCGGAAGCGCTCAAGGCCGGCCAGAAGCTCGTGGTTGCGCGCCACTCTGTGCCCGTGCCGGCCGAGGCCTCGCAGCCGAGCGTGACCGAGTGCCGGCTCGACGACATGAAGGTCGACGCCGAACTCCGCGCGGCCTCCGAGGAGATCGACCTGGGAGCCGACCCCGAGAGCACGGGCATCACGGCGCGGGTGATTCGCGTGGCCAAGAAGATGCTCGGCATCCCCTACCGCTTCGGCGGCAACTCGGCCCGGGGGATCGACTGTTCCGCCTACGTCCAGAAGGTGTTCCGGTTCCTCAATATGCCGCTGCCCCGCACGGCGCGGGAGCAATATGAGGTGGGCAGCGAGGTCGAGCGCGGGGAGCTCGCCACCGGAGACCTGGTGTTCTTCCGGACCTATGCGCGCTATCCCTCTCACGTGGGGATCTATCTGGGGGACAACCAGTTCATCCACGCCTCGTCCAAGGGCAAGAGCGTGACGATCGACAGCTTGGACGAGCCCTTCTACAGCAAGCGGTTCATCGGCGCGAAGCGAGTCGTGGTCGACGAGACGCCCGAGACCCCGAAGCCGCAGGACAAGGTGCCGGAGACGAGCCAGTCCGCCGGTTGACGCGCGGTCGCGTCGCTGTCTGACGAGGGCCACCGGTGAAACAGCGCCGTTGGCCCTCGTTGCGTTTCGGAGACCGGAGTGAGGGCTTTGGGCTAGCGGACCGGCCTCGGAGCTTGGACGAAGCGGATCAGGGGGAGAGGCTGCGGAGGTTGAGGCGCCCCGGGGGGAAGGCAGAGGAGCGGCGGCCCTGCGGGATCGGCACAGACGGCCGACGGGGGGCAGGGCAGGCTCGGTACCGGCCAGGGGGTTGGAAAAGCGGCGACCGCCGTCGCGTCACTTCTCTTCGATCGGGTATCCTTTGGCCCGCCACTCATTCCATCCTCCCTTGAGCGCGAAGACCTTCGTGAATCCCAGGGTCAAGAGCTTGCGCGCCACCCGGGCGCTCGTGGCCTCGTTCGTTCAGGCGCAGTAGAGCACGAGGAGGCCGTTCTTGGGGTATTGGTCGGCCCAGACGGCGACGGCATTCGGGTCCTCCCTCACGGCGCCCCGGATCTTCTCCCGGCTCGTCAGCCAGTCGGGCCCGGTTCGAACGTCCAGGACCGATAGCCCCGGGCCCCCGAGCTGGGCCCGGAGCTCCTCGGCGGTCATGCGAGGAACGTCGTCGGCGTCGGCCCGGCTGGGGCCGAGCACCGCGGCGAGGAGGACGAGGACGGCGGCGAGGGGAGCGAGCCTGGGGATCACGGGAGCTCCTTCGATGGCAGAGAGGAACGGACGCCGCTGGCGATGGGCCGATGGCCGGTGCCCTCCGGTGCGGACGCCCGTAAGGATAGCCGGGCCCCGGACCCCGTCAACTCGCTCGCCTGCCGGGGAGGGACGGCGGCGGCGCGGCCGTGATCCCGGAAGACGGAGGCGGGATATGGAAAGAAGGGGGCGCGCGTGAAGGACGAGGCGGCGGCGCGGCGACCTGAAGACGAGCCGCCCCGTTCGCCGAGGCGCCGTCGGGGGGATCGGGGAGTGGCGCTCGAGCGGACGCTGGCGTCCCTGGCCGAGGCGCTGCTCAGGGAGGAGTCCCGGTCCCGGGCAGCGGTCAAGGTCCTGGAGGCTGCGCTCGAAGTCACGGGAAGCAGGGTGGGGTGCCTGGGTGCGCTCGATCCGCAGACCGGTAGGGTCCGTTGGCTGGCGTCCGAGCCGGAATCCTGGAGCGGAGGAGAAGGCGAGGGCTTCTCGGCGCCGGACGCGGTGGCCCGAGATGTCCGGGTTCTCGAAGGGATGCCTCGGGTCGGGGGCCCCGACGGTCGGGGGGCTCGACGGCTCCTGATCGCCCCGGCCGTGCTCAACGGCGCGCCGGTGGGCCGGCTGATCCTGGGGGACGCGCGGCGTCCCTACGGCGACGCCGCGGTGGCCTCTGCCGGCAGACTGGCTCGCTTGTGGGCAGCTGCCCTTGGGCGCACCTGTATGGAGGCACGACTCCGGGAGCTTCCCGCTCCGGAGGCGGCGCTGCTCGACAGCCACCCCGACGGGGTCGTGGTCGTCGTGGACCGGGCCTTCGCCTACGTGAACCCGGCCTTCGCTGACCTGCTCGGACGGACCCAGGAGGAGCTCTGGGGCCGGTGCCCCACCGACTTCGTCGACCCGGCCGAGCAGGCTCAGGTCGCCGTGCGGATCGCCACGTATCAGGGGGGAACCCGGGAGCAGCCCTCCGAGTACCGGTTGATGCGAGAGGACGGCACCGTGATCCCGGTCGAGGCGATCTCCCGCTTCATTGCCTGGGGGGACCGGCCGGCGTTCCTCAGCGTCTTCCGCGACATCTCCCGCCGGAAGCGCGCGGAGGACGACCTTCACCGCCGCCAGATCCTGCTTCAGACCCTGGCCGACTTCGACCAGACCGTCTCCCACGGGAGCCGCACTCTCGTGGTGCGAAGTGCCCTGGACTTCATCCGTGGGAAGGTCGGGGCGGACCGCCTCAGTGTTGCCCTGAGGGAGGCGGGCAGTGAGGTCGCACGCCTAATGTATGCGGACGGAGCCGGCGTCGTGCGGCTGTCCTCCGGGGTGCGGTTTCCTCTGGCTGGGACCGGGATCGGCGAGGCGATGTTGACGGGCCGGGCCGTGTACGAGACGGACTTCGCCGCGGCCCCGCGCTCGAGCCTCCACGCCGACCTGCTGCGCCTGGGGCTTCGGTCCGGCTTCACTGTGCCGCTGATCGCCGCAGGCGAGTGCCTGGGCACCTTGAACGCCACGTCTCGGGCGGTGGAGGGCATCCCGGAGGGTGACCGGGAGCTCCTCGCCCGGCTCGCGCCGCGGCTCGCGGCGGCCCTTCACAATTCGATCCTCTACGAGGATCTTCAGGCGAGCGCGGAACGGTTCCGGCGGATCTTCGACACTGTTCCCGTGTCCATCTGGCTGGAGGACTTCTCCGCTCTCCAGGGTACCCTCGACCTCCTGCGAGGGCAGGGTGTTTCGGATTGGCGTCGGTACGTCGACGGCCACCCGGAGTTCGTGCGGGCCGCTGCGCGCCAGATCCGTGTGCTCGACGTCAACGACTACACCTTGAAACTCTACGGGGCCCAGAGCAAGGCGGAGCTCCTGGGGAGCCTCGATCGCGTGTTCACCGAAGAGTCCTACACGGTCTTCGCCGACCTCCTCGTGGCGCTCGCCGAGGGCTCGACATTCCTCGAGTGCGAGGCGGTCAACCGGTCGATCGCCGGTGAGGTCCTGACGGTGATGCTGAAGGCCGAGTTTCCGAAGGTCGGCGACGACTTCAGCCGTGTCACCGTGAGCGTCACCGATCTCACGACCCGGCGACGGGCCGAGGACGAGCTGCGCTACCGGACACGGCTCGAGAGCCTCATTGCGACCATCTCCACCCGTTTCGTCCACCTGGGGCCCGACGAGGTGGAGCAGGGGATCCGGCAGGCACTGCAGGCGATCGGAACGTTCGCCGACGCCGAACGCTGCTACGCCTTCGTCCTCTCGGAGGACCGGGCTCGGGTCGACGAGATCTTGGAGTGGTGCGCGCCGGGCGCGGTGGGCGGCCTCGAGCGCTGGGCCGGCGACGCGGCCAGGGAGCTGGAGTGGTTCGCAGGGAGGATCCTCAGCGGCAAGGCCGTGCTGGTGACAGACCGTTTGGCGCTGCCGCCCGAGGCGGTCCGCGAGAGGCAGGTTCTCGAAGAGCGCGGCCTCCAGTCCCTCGTCCTCGCGCCCATGTCCTCCCGGGGCGGGGTCGTCGGCGCCGTAGGTCTCGACTCGACTCGCGTCGGGAGGCCGTGGTCCGACGATGTCCTTGGCCTCCTGAAGATCGCGGGCGAGATCTTCGTCGGCGCGGTGGAGCGTCAGCGCAGCGAGCAGGCTCTCCGTCAGGCCCGCGACGGGCTCGAGCAGCGAGTGCGCGCGCGCACGGCCGACCTGGAAGAGGCCACACGCGCGCTGCAGGAGGACATCGCCGCGCGGCGACGGGCCGAGGAGGAGAAAGAGTCTCTCGAGCGCGAGCTGCGCCAGAGCCGGGTTCTCGAAGCGGTGGGACAGCTGGCGGGAGGTGTCGCCCACGACTTCAACAACATCCTCGGCAGCGTCATCGGGTGCCTCTACGCTGCAAAGCTGCGCGCCGGGGCCGATCCGACCCTCCGCGATGAGCTCGAGCGGGCCCAGGCCCTGTGCAAGCGCGGCGGCGAGCTGACGCGCCAGCTCCTCACCGTGGCGCGCCGGAGGCCCGGACGGCCGCAAACCCAGGACCTGAGCGGCCTCTTCGAAGAGGCGCGCGTCCTCCTGGAGCGCACGTTGCCCAAATCGATCGCGCTGGAGATCGACCTTGAGCCGGGGCTGCCGGCCGTGCGCGCCGACCGCTCCATGTTCACTGCAGCGCTGCTCAACCTGGGGCTCAACGCGCGGGACGCGATGCCCCACGGGGGAAGGCTGCAGGTGTCGGCCCGCCGGACCGCCTCGGGAGACGCCGGGGGCGAGTGGGTGGACGTGGAGGTCACCGACACCGGCGTGGGGATCCCGGCCGCCCTGCAAGACCGTGTGTTCGACCCCTTCTTCACGACCAAGGCGCCCGGCGAGGGCACCGGGCTCGGTCTGTCGATGGTAGAGGCGACCGTGTGCGAGTGCGGGGGGCGTGTGTCTCTTCGGTCTCGGCCCGGCGCGGGCACGACCTTCTGCCTCCGGTTTCCCGCGGAGCCGCCGGCGGTCCGCGGCTGCGCGCCCACCGGAACCACCTGTCACCCCTGCACCGCGTCGCCCGTGCTCGTGGTCGAGGACGAGGAGGCCGTCGCACGGATGGTGGTGCAGGTCCTCGAAGCCTTCGGGTACGCGACCCTCCGCGCGGCGAACGGGGTCGAGGCCCTGGAGCGCCTGCGCGACCACCGCGGGGACCTGGGCCTCGTCATCCTCGACCTGATCCTACCTGAGCTCAGCGGGGAGGAGGTCTACCGCCTGCTCAAGGGACTGGCTCCGGAGGTGGCGGTTCTCCTCGTCACCGGCCGAGAGGACCGGGCCCGAGCATTGGCGCCGGGGGCGCCGCTGCTCGCCAAGCCGTTTACGCCCGACGAGCTCATCGACGCGGTCGCCGAGCTCCTCGGCGGCGCCCGGCTCGGCGGGTGAACCGGCCTCTCGCCGGGTTACGCCGGAGTGGGCCCGGGTGCGCCGCCCGGCTCGAGGTAGATGCGCCCGTTGGCGTCGTCGTACGCGAGGAGCTCCGAGTAGCGGCCCCAGTCAATGACGATGTCGAGTTGACGGCCCGCCTCCTCGGGGTGGAACTTCTCCTCCAGGGCCGCGCGCACCTCCTCCCATTCGAGCTCGCTCGGGTCCAGGGCGCGGAGGGTGTCGAGGAGCCACTTGAAGATCGGCAGGCGCCGGAGGCGGGTGGCGAAGATCTCCTTGCGGGCAAGGATGCTCGCTTCGGCGAAGGTCTCGCCCAGGGGCGTCAGTGTCATGTCTCCCTGGGCGATCGTCGCAAAGCCCAAGAGCTCGGCCGCCTCGGTCAGGTGGAGCAGGTGGTCTGAGTCGAGGGTGAGTTCGGCGGCGAGGCGGTAGATGTCGGCGCGGTTGTTCGCGAGCTCGTCCACCCGCTCAAGCAGACCCGCGAGGCCGTTGATGGTGATGGGCGGAAGCCGGCGCGTGAGGCCTGGCTCGCCCGGCGCCGAGCCGAGCTCCAGATACTCCGGCTGCGTCTGTCCGGCGAGGATCGCGTAAACGCGGTCCACGACTGCGAGGAAGGCCGGCGCTTTGCGCTGGCGCGGCTGCGGGAGCTGCACCGGCAGGTCCGCTGCCACGCGGCCCGGGCCCTTGTCCATGACCACGATCCGATCGGCCATGAACACTGCCTCCTCGATGCTGTGCGTCACCATCAGGATCGCCCGGGTGGGGATCACCCCCTTGGCCCAGAGCTCCAGGAGCTCTCCCCGCAGGGCCTCGGCGCTGAGAACGTCGAGGGCCGAGAAGGGCTCGTCCAGGCACAGGAGCTCCGGCTCCACGGCCATGGCGCGGGCGAAGCCGACCTTCTGGCGCATGCCGCCGGAGAGCTCCCGGGGGTACGCGGTCTCGAATCCGTCGAGACCCACGCGGTCGAGCAGGTCCAGGGCCCGAGCGGTGCGCAGTTTCGGCGGAACCGAGCGGGCCTTGAGCGCCACTTCCACGTTTTCCTGCACCGTGAGCCACGGAAAGAGGGCGAAGGTCTGGAACACAATCGTCGCCCTCGGGTTGACGCCGGACAGGGCCGTGCCCCGGTATAACACTCCCCCCTCGGTTGGCTGCTGGAGCCCGGCGATGAGGCGCAGGAGGGTGCTCTTGCCGCACCCCGAGGGTCCGAGAAGGGCCACGAACTCGCCCTCGCGCACGGTGAGATTGACGTCGCGGACGGCGGTGAACCGCCGGTCTCGGGTCCCGTAGGCCTGAGTGACGTGGGCGAGCTCCAGGAGGGGACTCTTCTCGGCCATGCCTCACTCCATCCGGTAGCGTTCTTCGGCCACCCGGTACAGGCGGCGCCACAGGAGCCGGTTGATCAGGACCACCGTGACCACGAGCGACAGGGTCGCGGCCAGGAGCAGCGGGTAGTTCCCGTCGGCTCCCGCCTGGGCGATCAGCGCGCCCACTCCCGTGGTGTGCAGGATCCGGCCGCCGAACTCCAGGTGCTCCGCCACGATGCTCGCGTTCCAGGCGCCCCCGCTGGCCGTCACGGCGCCGGTGACCACGTAGGGCAGGAGCGCGGGGAGGATCAGCGTGCGCCAGCGCTGCCAGGGCCCGAGCTGCAGGAGCACGGCCGTGTTGCGCAGGTCCTGGGGGATGAGGCTCGCCCCGGCGATGATGTTGAAGAGCAGGTACCACTGGGTGCCGAGGAGCATCAGGAGCACGGCGGCCAGGTTGAGCCCCCCGGGCAGGCCCGCCACGGCGAGGAGGAGGACCGGGAAGAGCGCAGTGGCCGGAATCGACGCGGCGACCTGCACCACGGGCTGGAGCCACGCGGCCAGCCGGGGCTTGGTCCCAATCAGCACTCCCGCGGGGATCGTCCAGGCGAGGGCCAGCGCGAGGGCGGAGGCCACCCGCACGAGGGTGGCGCCGACGCCCACGGCGATCGCCCCCCACTCGGCGAGCGGCACGTGCATCATCATCCCCGCCGCCCGGAAGGCGCCGTAGCCGCCCGCGGCCATGGCGACGGAGCCACCGACGATCGATGCCCACCCTCGGGCCTGGCCGTCGGAGCGCCAGCGGGCACGTGCGGGGAACCGGGCCAGGGCCCAGGCGTCGACGCGCTCCAGGGTCGGCCCGAGAAGGCGATCGACGACGAGCGTGCTCAGGCGCGACGCGCACAGCGCCTCGTAGAACCACGACGTCGGCGGGTTGTCGCTCTCGACCATCTCGAGCTTGAAACGGTCCGACCAGGCGAGCAGCGGACGCCACACGAGCTGATCCAACCCTGCAATCACCGCGACCAGCGTCACGAGCCCGAGGGTGAGGGCGTGCAGGTCGCCCCGGCTCGCCGCGGCCTGCAGATATGCGCCCAGACCGGGGAGCCGGAAGTCGCGCCTTCCCACGGCGAAGGTCTCGGCGGCCATCAGGAAGAACCAGCCGCCGGCCCAGCTCATCATGCTGTTCCAGATGAGGTTCACGGCGGCGAAGGGAAGCTGGAGCAGGCGGAAGCGCAGCCAGCCGTTGAGCCGGAACACCTGCCCGGCCTCCTGGAGCTCCTTGGGGATGGCGCCCAGGGACTGATACCAGGCGAACGTCAGGTTCCAGGCCTGGCTGGTGAAGATCAGGATCACCGAGGCGAGTTCCGCCGCCCACTGGGTCGGGAGCACCGCGCTCAAGCTCAGCAG
Organism: Deltaproteobacteria bacterium; assembly: GCA_016214985.1. Taxonomy (GTDB): domain Bacteria; phylum Desulfobacterota; class Deferrisomatia; order Deferrisomatales; family JACRMM01; genus JACRMM01. The sequence goes on from JACRMM010000015.1 coordinate 15,228, forward strand.
CACGACCGGCAGGAAGGAGAGGACCGGCACGCTCTGGAGCACGTCGAGCAGCGGGAGGAGAACCCGCTCGGCTCGCCGCGTGCGTGCGGCCCCGTAGCCGTAGGCGATGCTGAAGATCATCGAGAGGAGGTACGCCGCTGCCATCCGCCCCACGGAGAGCCCCGCGTACCAGGGAAGGGAGGCTGGGTGGAGTGAGATCGTCGGCCCGCGCACCGAGGCGGGCGCGTCCAGGGCCAGGTACAGCCCGCCGTACACCGCGGCGCCGAGGGCCAACAGCACGACCCCGTCGGCCCAGCCTGCGGTCGGGCGACCCGTCTGCTCGACCTTGAACAGTCGGGGGGCCTGCGCCATGGGGAACCCCGAGCGTTGGGCGGGAGGCCAGGGTCGGGGCCGCGGCCCTCCCCTTCCTCCTGTGAGGAAAAAGAACAAGGCCGTTTCCCGGAGGAAAGCGGCCTTGGTGCGGTCTGGCTCCCCGAGTAGGACTCGAACCTACAACCCTGCGGTTAACAGCCGCATGCTCTGCCGATTGAGCTATCGGGGAACGGCAGTCGGAACACGAAGTATCGGCGGGGCCACAGCCCTCGACCGGTCGCCTCTTATACGTGACCGCCGTCGGAAGTGTCAACGGCAAAGTAGGCGGCGGACGGGGGTCGAGGTAGCGTCAGAGGCCCTCGAGCCGGCCGGTCAGCTCCTCTCGCACGGCGTTCAAGGCGCCCCCGGCCAGAAGGGAGCGCCGCTCCCGCGGCGAGAGCGGGAGGAGGGTGCGCACGGTGGCGCCGGCGACCTCGAGGGGGATCACCTCCTCACCGGCCTCGATGCGGCGTCGAAGCTCGGGGAGGACCAGGCGCGTTCCGTCGGCCAGGCGCTCGTAGTCCGTCGGGTCGGCCAGGGTCAGGGGGACGACTCCGAAGTTGAGGAGATTGGCCCGGTGGATGCGCGCGAAGCTTTTCGCGATCTTCACCCGCACGGCCAGAAAGCGGGGCGCGAGGGCAGCGTGCTCGCGGCTCGAACCCTGGCCGTAGTTCTCGCCGCCCACGACCGCCGCGGTGCCGGCGCTCTGGCAGCGCTCTGGGAAGTCCGGGACGAGCTGGCTGAAGACGAACTGGCTGATCGCCGGGATGTTGGAGCGCAACGGCAGCACCCGGTTGCCGCCGGGCAGGATCGTGTCGGTGGAGATGTTGTCTCCCACCCGGAGCGCGACCGTCGCTTCGAGCTCCGCCGGCAGGGCGTCGAGCGCCGGAAAGGGCTGGATATTGGGCCCCCGGACGATCTCGACCGCGCTGCCGTCTTCCGGGGGCACGACGAGAGAGCCCTCGTCGAGGAGGTAGTGCTCCGGGTCCCGGATGCGCGGGTACTCCATCTCCCGCCCGAGGTCTCGTGGATCGGTGATGACCCCGGTCAGGGCCGCGGCCGCGGCGGTCTCCGGCGAGCACAGGAAGACCTGGTCGCCGACCGTGCCGGAGCGGCCCGGGAAGTTCCGGGGCATCGTGCGCAGGCTCACCTGGCCGGTGCCGGGGGCCTGCCCCATCCCGATGCAGCCCAGGCAGCCCGCCTCGTTCAGGATCACTCCGGCCCGGAGCAGGTTCAAGGCACCGCCGTGGACCATGACGTTCTCCATGACCTGTCGGCTGCCGGGGTTGATGTGAACGGAGACGCGGGGGTTCGTCGTGCGTCCGGCGACGATCGCGGCCACGACCATCAGGTCGCGGAAGGACGAGTTGACACTGCTGCCCACGAGGACCTGGTCCACGTGGATCCCCGCCACCTCCCGCACCGGGACGACGTTGCCCGGGGAGGACGGGCAGGCGATCAGGGGCTCGATGCGAGCGAGGTCGATCGCGTCCTCTTCGTCGTAGGCGGCCCCTTGGTCGGCGGCCAGCGGGCGCCACGCGCCGCCCCGCCCCTGTGCCTCCAGGTACGCGCGGGTGTGATCGTCCGAGGGGAAGACGGTGGTCGTGGCGCCGGTCTCGGTGCCCATGTTCCCGATGGTTTCCCTGTCCGTCGCTGAGAGGCTCTCCACTCCGGGGCCGTGGTACTCGACGACCAGACCCAGGCAACCCTTCACGCCCCGGCGGCGCAATAGCTCGAGGATCACGTCCTTCGCGCTGACCCAGTCGGGGAGCCGGCCCGTCAGTCGCACGCCGAGCACGCGCGGGAAGGGGAGGAAGTAGGGGCGGCCGGCCATGGCCAGCGCCACGTCCAGGCCCCCGGCGCCGACGGCGAACATGGAGACCCCGGCCGCCCCCGGGGTGTGGCTGTCGGCGCCGAGCAGGGTGGCCCCGGGCACGCCGAAGCGCTCCATGTGCACCTGATGCGACACGCCGTTGCCGGGTCGGCTGAAAACGAGCCCGTAGCGGGCGCAGGCGGTCTGCAGGAAGCGGTGGTCGTCGGCGTTCTTGTGGTCGGTCTGGAGGAGGTTGTGGTCCACGTACTGCACTGACCGCTCGGTTCGGACCCGTGGCAGACCCAGTGCCTCGAACTCGAGCAGGGCGAGGGTTCCCGTGGCGTCTTGGAGGAGGGTGTGGTCGATGCGGATGCCGATCTCCTGGCCCGGGACGAGCTCCCCCTCGACGAGGTGGTCTGCGAGGATCCGCTGGGTGAGGTTGCGGCCCATGGTGCCCCTTTCTTGGGTGATCCGGAGACGGAGCCGCCTCGGGACACTGCCAGTGTAAAGAAGGGGGGGCGTCTCGCAAGGATCTAAAGTCCCTGTCGGCTTCGTCCGAAAGGAGCACGGGAACCCCGTTCCGGAGGCGGACCCTTGGCCAGCCCCTCGATGCGCGCCTACCGGCGCCGCAACTTCTTCGTCAAGCACTGGTTCCAGGTGGGGTTCGCCCTGTACCCCATCCTCTTCCTCGCCGTGTTCCTGGCAGCCGGCAGCCTCTACCTCGAGCGCCAGGTGCGGGAAACCCTGGAGTTTCACCTCTACCTGCCGCACAGCCGCCTTGCCAACCCCTGGGACGTCGTCGGGCCCGCGGTCCTCCGGGTGGCGGTGGCCGGCGGCGGGGCCTTCGTGCTCGCGCTCGCGGCGTGGGTCTGGCGCCGCTTCGCGCGCCTGCACCGCGACCTGAGCGGCCTCGCAGCATGGCTCGCCGTCGTGGTCGGAGGACGCACCGGCGTGGTGCTGCCCGCCTTGCGTGACGTGGAGGTGCGCCTGCTCGGGGTCGGGCTCGAGAAGGCCGCCCGCGACTTCGAGGACTGGGACGGCGCCGTGGCCGCCCGCGTGGACGGGCTTTGCGCCGACGTGTCCGCGGCCCGGGCCGCGGGTCCCGCGGAGCTGCCCGAGCGACTTGCCGCCGTGCGGGACCGGTGGAGGGCGCTCGTGGGCGACCTGTCCCGCCTGCGGGTGGAGGAGGACCTCTCCTGATGGCCTTGCGCGCCGGGGGTCTTGTCGCGGCGGCGGCGGTGGTGGCGCTGGCGTTTTGGGCTGCGGGCGTGCCTACCGCCGACAACCCGCACGCCTACATGGACAGCGAGAGCCGGTGCACCGGGTGTCACCGGATGGAGAAGGATGGGAGCGACTGGATCTTGGATCCTCACATCTTCCGCTCGTCGGTGGTCGCGGTGTGCCAGGGGTGCCACCCGCCCCAGCGGATGGGTCGCTCGCACCCGGTGGGCTCCGATCCCCTTCGGGCGCTGAGCCTGAAGCAGATGCCGGACGGCCTGCCCCTGCAGTGGGTCGAGGGAGACAGCGACGGCGTCATGACCTGTGGGACCTGCCACAACCCGCACGTGCCGCGCCTCGGCCGGCAGAAGCTGTTCTCCCAGCAGCCGCCCTTCCCGGGGCGGCCCGGGGAGTACCTGACCTATTTCTTGCGCCGGCGCAGCCAGGATCCGCGCGAGGGGTTCACTCCCCTGTGCAAGTCCTGCCACCCGAAGCTGTGAGGACACACGCCCCATGGATCGCGACGACAGGCCCTTCGAGCTCTCCTACCCCCTCGGCTTCCTGGCGCGGGCCGCGGCCCTGTCGGCCCTGGCGTGCGCCGTAGGGCTCGCGATCCTGCGCTGGGTCTTCTCCAGGGATCTGGGCTCCGAGTTCGCGCCGGCCTTCTACATGCTCCGAAACCTGATCCACTTCCTGGTACCCGCCCTCGTTTTCTGCCTGCTGGCCGCGCTGCTCGTGGCGTCGGTCGCGCTCTTCGCCGTGGCGGTGTTCGCCTCGCACAAAGTCGCGGGACCGCTGTTCCGGCTCCAGCGGGTCGCCGGGTACCTCGGCCGGGGGACCCTGATCGGCCGGATCCACCTGCGGTCAGGAGACCAGGGGAAACCCGTCGCCACGTCGATCAACGACTGGATGGACCGGCGAAAGGGGCGCCTGGCCGCGCTGAGAGTCGGAGCCGATGAGATCGATACCGCCCTCAGTGCGTGCGAGCTCGATGCTGGGCGGGCGGACCGCGAGTCGATGAACGCTCTTCTCTCCGAGCTCGCTTCGACAGTTGGGGCCCTCAAGGCCAAGTAGTTCTTGACACATCCTTTTCGTTTGAACTATCCATAGCAACCATTGAGTTCCCCGACCGGGGACGATCGTTGCTCTTGCGATGGGGGCACCCATGAACACACGGTATGCTGACCGGATCGTGGGCAAATTGAGGACGGAGGGGCTTAAGGTTACACCACAGCGGATCGCAATTCTAAACTTCCTGGATGGAAACAGGAGTCACCCATCGGTGGATGAGATCCACCGGGAGGTGCTTCGGGCGTTCCCCACCATCTCGCTGGCCACCGTGTATAATACGCTCGAGACGTTGGAGAAGATGGGGGTCATCCGGGCGCTTTGCATCGACCCCACGCGAAAGCGCTTCGACCCGGATACGAGCCTGCACCACCACGCCCGGTGCGATCGCTGCGGCACGATCCGCGACGTGTGGGGGGACCTCGGGCCGACCCTGAGGCTTCCGGACGACGTGTCGAGAGAGTTCGTCGCGGAGGGAGCCTCGGTGTCGTTCCGAGGTCACTGCCGGGAGTGCGTGACCTACTGCTGAGGTGCGTGACCCTGGGCCTGGCCCTTCTGGCCACCGCTGAGCTCGCGCAGGCAACGGTGTTGTCGGGTACCCACACGTGGTCCGGGGTCGTTCGGCTCGAGGAGGACGTCTACGTGCCACCGGGTTCGACGCTCGTGGTCCTCCCCGGAACGCGGGTCGTGTTCGCGCCGGCGCCCGGGACCAAGACCGACCCGGTGTTCTGGAACGGGGACACGGAGCTCGCGGTCGCCGGCTCGCTCACGGTGCGCGGGACTCCGGACGCCCCGGTGATCTTCGAGGGCGAGGGGCAGGGCTCCTGGGGAGGCCTCGTCGCTGCTCCGGGGGGGTACGTGGCGTTGGAGCGGGTCATTGTGCGCCGGGCCCAAGAGGCCCTGCTCGCGGTCGACGCCGGGTGCGTGCTTCGCGCCGTGCGGTTCGAGGGCGTGGACCACGGGCTCGTGCTCGGCCCCGGTGCCCGGATGGATCTCGAGGGCCTTCGGGTCGACGGCTGCCGGGTGGGGGTGCTGGATCTTCGGGACTCTTCGGCGTCTCGTCTGACCGGGGTCGAGGTGACCGGAGCCTCGGACGCCGCCGGCCTCGGCGCCGGAGGTCCGCCGAGGCAAGCCGAGGCCACGGGGACCCGATCCGGCGGTTCAACCCGCACCGAACTCGTGGGCGAGTACACGGTTGAGCACAGCGAGCGGTGGAGCGGCGACGTCATCGTCTCTGGCCGCGTGACCGTGGTTCCTGGCGCGGTCCTCACGCTCGAGGCCGGAACGCGGGTGGCGTTTCGCAAGGTAGACTCCGACGGCGACGGCCTCGGCGAGGGAGAGCTCCTGGTGCTTGGAGGCATCCGAAGCCTGGGCACGGCACCGGCACCGGTCGTGTTCGAGTCGGCGGAGGCGGCGCCGAGGGCGGGGGACTGGGACAAGGTGAGCCTGATCGCCTCCGAGGATCCGGACAACCGGTTTCGCTTTACGGTGTTCCGCCACGGCGTACAGGCCCTGCATGCCCACTTTTCCCGGTTCGTGGGGGAGGACTGCTACTTCGAGGGGAACCTGCGGGCGGTTCAGTTCCAGGAGAGCGACGGGGCGCAGCTCGTGCGGTGCGTGTTCCGGGCGAACAAGCAGGCGCTTCGGTTCCGCGACTCGAGGGCCTCGGTCACCGGCTGCCGGTTCCTGAACAACCTGTACGCAGTGCACGCCTTTCGGTGCGCGCTCGAGTTTGCGGACAACACGCTCGAGGGCAACGTCCTGGGCGGCTTCTTCGCCAAGGAAAGCCAGGTGGTGTTCCGCGGCAATCGGCTGTCGGGCAACCGCGACGGCGCCCGGTTGAAGGACCCGGGGTCGCGCGCGGAGATCAGGGGGAACCGCTTCGAGTCGAGCGTCGAGGACGCCCTGTCGCTGAGCCAGGTGGACGGCGTGGTGGAGGGGAACCGCTTCGACGGGGCGGGGTTGGACTTGGTCGGAGTCGAGGACTCCGGCGTTGTCCTCCGCGGCAACGACTTCGAGAGGGCCGGGCGCGACGCCCTGCACCTCAAGGGCGCCACCGACGTGGCCGCGCCCGCCAATTTCTGGGGAACTGGAGAGCCGGCCGCGCGGATTCACGACCGGCAGGACGATCCGGGGCTCGGCGGGGTCGTGTGGGCGCCGGCGCTCGCCGGGCCGCCGCCCCTGACCCTGCCTCTGTCCGATTGGTGACCTCCGCGCCGCCATCGAAGAGTCACGACCCCGAGGAGACGCCATGACCGCACGACGACGGATCTTGGGAACGAGCCTCGGCCTTCTGTGGACGCTGGCGGCAGGCGTCGCCGAGCCGGCGACCCACGCGCACACGCGGGCCCGGCTGGAGCAGATCCGAGGGCGGCTTCGCAAGGAGGCGCACGTCCACTCCGGCCAGGCAAGACCCGACCGTGCCCCGCGCGTGGCGTTCACGGTGCTGCCGGGCGACACCCACGGGCGCCTGGCCGAGGACCTGACCGGCAGCCGTGATACCGAGGTGGCGCTCCGCAAGATGGAGCCGGCACTGAAGCCGGGTGCGACGATCCACGTCCCCGAGGCGATGCTCTTGCCCGGGCTGTCCGATTCGCGCCGGGACGCGCTCGTGTTCGGGCGCGTGTACCCGACCCTGTGGAGCGTGGCACGCGAGACCACGGCCCGCACCCCGGCCGAAGTCGGGCGCATGGCCCGCAACATCCAACGCATCAACGCGATCCTGTACCCGGACCGCCTCGCCTCCGGCGCGAAGATCCTCGTCCCCCGCAGCCTTCTGGCCCCGGCGAAGGAAGACCCGCTTCCGGCGGCTGCGGCGGTGTCGGCGGAACCGGGCGCAAGCCGGGAGCCGGCGACGGCTCCGGCGATGGCTCCAGCGGTGACTCCGGCGACGGTTCCGGCGGTGACTCCGGCGGCGTTTCCGGCGGTGACTCCGGCGGCGGTCCCGGCGGCGGCCGAGGCCGTGGTTCCTCAGCAGCCGCGGCAACTGGAGCTGCGCCGGGAGTTTCGGGCCTCGGATCTGAGCGGGCTCTCGCGCACCGCGGCGAGGTTGCCCGACCGCCTGCGCCGGATCCTGACCGACCAACAGCTCGAGGAGTTCCAGACCGGGCGAGGCGAGGTGAGCCTGGTCGTCGTCCACACCACCGAGCACAGTGGTTCCAGCTTCCCAAACACCGCGGGCTACATCCAGCGGAAGCGACTCGCCAACTACCTGATCGGCCCCGACGGCGCGGTCTACGAGATCGTGCCCGAGGAGTACCGGGCGTTCGGTTGCGGAGACAGCCTCTGGGAGGGCCGCTACGGCGTGGACCTGGAGGCGATCAACGTCGAGATCTACGCGAACACGGCGGCCGGCGAGCGCCGCGAGGCGATCTCCGATGCCCAGTACCAGGGGCTGCGGGCGCTGATCGCGGATATCCGCGCCCGGCGGGCGGCCATCACCGATGCTCGGGTCCTTACGCACCGCATGGTGGCCATGAGCTACAAGTTCGGGATGCGCTCGCGAAAGGGCGACCCCTACGAGTTCGACTGGGCGAAGGCCGGTCTGCCGGACAACGCGCAGCGGGTCGACCCCGACGTGCTGGCGGGCCGCGCCAAAGTGTGCACCGACTGCCGGTACACGGATCGCGTCACACCGGGGCAGACCGAGGCGGCGCGCCTGGTGAAGACCTTCTGATCCACGGGAGCGCGCCGCCGCTCCTTCCTCCCCGCCGCCGGGCCGCATCGGCCGAGGCGCGCACGCCCGTGGATCCGCTCCCCGGGATCAGGTCTCCGACGTCTCCATCCGCACCCCTCCTGCATCGATCGAAGCCGTGTCGAACGGGCCGGCGACCGCTTCTTCCTTCCCCGCGATGACCCGCAGGCCCTCCAACGCCACGTCCCGAATTCGCGAAAGGGAGGCCCCGTCGGCGCGGGCGTGGCCGAGCCGACCCTCCAGCCCCAGGCGCCGCGGCACGGTGAGGACATTGCCGGTGGGCAGCCGGCGGTAGGGCTCCCGGTGCGCCTCGGAGGCGTGGAAGGCGAAGGAGAAGGCTCCGTCCTGATCACGGCCGCCCAGCAGCACGTAGGAGAGCCGATGTGCTTCCGGGTGGGAGGAGAACCACGCCGCGCCCTGATTCTGGAACTCGTCGTACTGGCCCTGGAACACCGAGAGTGCATAGGCCGCGAGGTCGGCCGTCGGCAGGGCTGCCCTGCGTCCCAGCAGGCGCGACAGGGTCCGGGACACGTAGACGCCCACGGCCGCGCCGCTCGTGGCCACCGCGGCGCCGGGGCCCAGGGGGAAGAGCTTCTGGAGCGAATGGACCCGTGTTTGAGGGCCATGGCCCACGGCGATGCGCCGATCGGCCGCGAGCAGGAGGCCTTCGCCGCACAGGCACGCCAGGAGCTGGGACAGGTGGCCCTCCTTTACGCCAGGGAGAGATCTGCCGCGGAGTGTACTGGCGAGTGGTGCCGACCACAACCGCGCTTGACGTGGGTCAATGGCGGGGCGCGCCAACGACGCTACACTGCGTCGCGCACGGGCCGAAGCGAACGCACCCCGCCGGGCAACGAGAGGACGAACCGACGATGAGCATCCCGGGCAACTGCCGCACCACCGCCATGGGGATCCTGCCGCACACGGACGTGGAGCGCGCCCTGGAGATCGCTTTCTCCCTCGACATCCCGTTCTGGCCGCAGCTCCCGCGGCTCTCGTACTACGAGGACATGTATGTCCAGGTGTCCGAGAACTTCCCTGGGGTGAGGATCGACGAGGAAAACCGCCGCATCGACTTCTCTCGGGAGCGCTTCTACGAGGAGCTCCCGGCGTTTGCGGAGCGGATGGAAGACCCGGAGGTGTACCGGCTGTCCCCGGCCTACTCCGCTGTGTATCACCGGTTCCTGGAGCGGGACCTCTCGGTCTATCCTGCGATTCGGGGTCAGATGGAGGGGCCGGTGTCCTTCGGCTTCAGCGTCAAGGACGAGGACGACCGCCCGGTCCTCTACGACGACGAGGTGCGCTCGCTCCTGATCGACTTCATGGCCCGCAAGGTCAACGTGATGGGCCACGAGCTCGCCGCCCGCAACCCCAACGCCTTCATGTTCACCGACGAGCCGGGGCTGGAGTTCATCTTCTCGTCGCTGTCCGGGTACAGCGACGAGACGGCGCGGCAGGACCTGGACCGGTTCTTCTCGCTGATTGAGGGAAAGCGGGGCATCCACCTCTGTGGCAACCCGGACTGGGACTTCCTGCTCCGGCGCCCGATGGACGTCCTGTCCTTCAACGCATTCGGCCGAGGGGACCGCTTCGTGAATTACGCCGGCAGCCTGCGGGCGTTCCTGGACGCGGGCGGCGTCATCGGCTGGGGTATCGTGCCGGCCAACTTCGAGGACTTCAACGCCGCGGACCTCCAGGGTCTTCTGGACCACCTGGAGGGGCTGTGGGACGCCCTGGAGAAGGAGGGGCTGCCGAGAGAGCGCCTGCTCCCCCGAAGCCTGCTCCTGCCCGCGACGTGCGCCCTGGTGAACCCCGACAAGGAGGTCACGGTCGAGCGGTGCTACGAGATGCTCCGGGAGCTCTCGCGCCGCGTGCGCGAGCGCTACGGGCTTCGCGACGACGGCGGGGGGGCGGCGTGATGCGCCTTCTGTTTCTTCTCGCGGCGGGGGTCCTCGCCGCGGGGATAGCCGGCGCGGCGTGGCCCCCGGGGCTCGAGGCCGCGGCGGACGCCTACCGGCGAACCCTCAATGCGAGCGAGGAGCCCATCCGCAACGGTACCCTGGCCGCGCCGCGGGGCATCGAGGAGGCGCTCCAGTTCGACCGGGAGACGCACGGATGCCACCGCGGCCCGGCCCACGCCTACCGCGACTACGGCGCGCCCGAGCCGCCGGCACCCTCTCCGAAATCCCCCAAGGCGGCGGGCAAGATGGCAGCCGTCCGGGTACGGTACCCCTACCGCGTCTTCTACCGCCAGGCGCTCACGTTGGAGGCCCTGTTCGAGAAGCCCTGGAAGGAGGGAAGCGAGGGAGCGGTGGAGGTCGAGTTCCGACGGACCGAGCGGGGATGGGAGCCGGGCCTCAAGAGTGAACGCCTGGGAGATCCGACCAAGAGTTCCAAGCCCGGGGTGGGCCCGGGTAGGGGAATCGATCGACGGGGGAATGGGCCATCGGGAGAGGGAGGTGCGAGATGAGGGGACGACGAACCTGGGTCATCGGGGCGAGTGCCGTCGCAGCGCTGATCGGGCTGGCCGTGGGCGGGGCGGACGGGGCCGCGAAGGAGGCCACGGCCAAGTGGACCGTGGCCACCTGCTACGAGTGCCACGAGCCCATCCAGAAGCTCCACGCAAAGAACAAACACGGCAAGGTCTTGTGCGACAAGTGCCATGGCGGGGTCGACAAGCATCTGGCCGACCCGGGCCCCGAGACGCGGCCCGGCACGAACACCTCCTGGGAGGTCTGCGGCGGCTGCCACAAGCCTCAGTACGAGAGCTTCCTCAAGACCGCGTACCACCGCCCGGGCCGCGACGAGAAGAGCCAGCTCACCGGCCGGGCCCCGAACCCGTTCTGGGACAAGCTCATGATGGGCAACGGCTTCACCAAGGAGCACGCCACGACCCGGAGCCACTCCTGGATGCTCGTGGACCATCTGGTCGTGGATCGGGCCTACGGCGGTCGGTTCCAGCCCAAGAAGGGGTGGGAGTACCTCGTGGAGCCGGCCGGCAAGCCCGCGTGGGACTACCTGGAGGACCGGTTCCCGGAGAACGCGGACCACAAGGCTTTCCTGCCGCAGAGCGCGGCGGCTGCGAACCCCGTGTGCCTCCAGTGCAAGACCCAGGACCGGATCCTCGACTGGGCCTACCTGGGTGACCCGAAGGCCGGCGCCCGGTGGTCGCGCACGTCCAACACCGTGGAGTTCGTCCGAACTCTGCAGCACGGCCTCAACTGCTTTACCTGTCACGACCCTCATGCGGCCCGGCCCCGGATCGTGCGCGACGCCATGATCGAAGCCTTCGGCCGGCCCGAGGCCGACACACTCTGGGCCAAGGATCCCAACCACACCAAGATCGAGGTCGTGGACATGGGCCTCCGGGGCTACACGCGAAAGATCGCGCTCCTCGATCGCTACGACTCGCGCCTTATCTGCGGTCAGTGCCACGTGGAGTACAACTGCGGCACGGGAGTAGACGTGAGGAGCGGCGAGAAGGTCACCATGGCCGATCCCCGCACCAACGTCTTCCCCTACCGGGACGTGTTCGGGATCTACGACTACTACGTCAACCAGATCGGCTTCCTCGACTGGAAGCATCCGCTCACCGGGGGTCTCCTCTGGAAGGCCCAGCACCCCGAGAGTGAGACCTTCTATACCTCGGTGCACGCGAAGAAGGGCGTCCAGTGCTACGACTGCCACACGCCCAGGCTGAAAGACCCCAAGACCGGGAAGATGTTCACTTCCCACTTTGCAGTAACTCCGCGAGTTCAGCTCAAGGAGACCTGCCTCAAGTGCCACAAGAACTACACCGAGGAGCAGGCCCGGTACGTCATCGACTCGGTCAAGGCCTATACCCGAGGGAAGATGAGGAAGGCCGAGTTCTGGCTCTCGGCGCTGATCGACAAGATCGTCGAGGCGAAGAAAGCCGGCGTGGCCGACGACATTGTCAAGCAGGCCCAGGACCAGCACTTGAGGGCCCACATCCTGTGGGAGTGGTGGACCGCCGAGAACTCCGACGGCTACCACAACCCGGAGATGGCGCGGGAGTCGCTCACCCGGTCCGTGGACGAGTCGCAGAAGGGCATCAAACTCGTCGACGACGCCCTCGGGCAGATGGCGAAGAAGTAGGCGACCGAGGCGTCGACGGTAACGCGGCCGTCGCAGCCGTCAGGAGCGGTACGGGAGAAGAGGGACCCCCTCCGCCGCGTAGATCCGGCAGGGGGGGTCCCTCTTGTCGTGGCGCTCGGGTCCGCAAAGGGTCTTTACGTATGGGCGTCCAAATGTGAAATGCGCTTTCATAATCGATCGCCCCCTCGGCTCAGACGCTCCAGAGCGTGGTGGCCGGCTCGCGGTTCCGCCGGGGGAGCGCTTGCCCTCGTCCCTGGGCCGTGCTACACACGAAGCGACGGACCGAACCTCTTCCTGCCACGAGGCCTTCGCTCATGCCTCTCGTCCACCCCGACGACCGGTTCACCTACGCCGACTATCTCAGCTGGCCCGAGGGAGAACGGTGGGAGATCGTCGACGGGGAGGCGTTCGCGATGACCCCTGCGCCCAGTTTCGGTCACCAGAGGGTCATCGGACGAATCTACTACCTGCTCGAGGCGGCGCTCCACCTGGGGCCCTGCGTCCCCTGCGTGTCGCCCGTCGACGTGGTGCTCGCCGAGGACACGGTCGTCCAACCGGACGTGGTGGTGGTCTGCGATCGCTCCAAGATCCAACCCGCCGGAATTCGCGGCGCGCCGGACCTCGTGGTCGAGGTGCTCTCCCCCTCCACGGCCCTTCGGGACCGGGGGACGAAACGAGACCTCTACGAGCGTTACGGAGTGCGAGAGTACCTGACGGTCGACCCCGTCGCCCGGTTCGCCGAGCGATACCTGCTTCGCGAGGACGGCACCTACGGCAAACCCGACCTCTTCGGGCCGGAAGACAGCCTCCGGCTCGCAAGTCTCGCCGGTCTGGAGATCCCCCTGGCCGAGGTGTTCGAGGGGATCCTACCGCCGGAGGCGGCGATCCCCTCCTGATTGTCCGGCACATGATGTGCATAGGGGACAATTGCCGTTTTCAGGAACTGCCAAGTCCGCTGACTACTGACTGAGCTTCGCGCTTGCCAGGCGATTGAGGCTTACGCCGGCCTCTGCTGCCTGTATTGCCAATTGACGATGCACGTCAGGCGGAACACGGACCATGAATTTGCCGCTGAAACGCTTGCCTGCTATTGGATCAACGGCACGTGCGACGCGGTGGGCGGTGAGGTGGGTGAACGTGTGAGGGGCGCCCTCAGGCTCGGGAGCCCCTCGGCGGATTCGTCGGGGATTGCGCCGAGCGGGCGCGGCGGGCGGCCCTCTGGGCCTCCAAGGCGGCGAAGACCGCCTTGACGTCTTCCAGCCGGTACGGCTTCGCCAGCGCGTGGTCGAAACCCCGCGCCCGGTGCTCGGCCATGGCGCCGCCGGCGGTGTAGCCGCTCGAGGCGACGACGAGAGCGTCGGGGTGGCGCTCTTTGAGCTGCGCCACGGTCTCCTCGCCGCCCATCCCTCCCGGTACGGTCAGGTCGAGGACCACGAAGTCGAAGGGGGATCCCGCTGCACAGGCGTCTTCGTAGCGGTCGAGCGCCTGTCGTCCATCTGCCGTCTCCTCGACGTCGTAGCCGAGATGCTGGAAGACCTCGGCTGCCGTTTCCCGCACCAACTCGTCGTCGTCCATCAGGAGTACGCGGCCGCCTTCCAGCACCTCGACGGCGTTCGACGGAGGGGAGGAGGCCAGAGCGGCGTCCGTGGCCGGAAGGTAGACGTCGAATCGGGTGCCGTTGCCGGGCGATGAGGAGACCTCGACGCGGCCGCCGTGCTTCTGGACGATGGAGTACACGGTAGAAAGCCCGAGACCGGTACCCCCCGGCCGGGTCGTGAAGTAGGGGTCGAAGATCTTGTCCATGGTGTCGGCCGGGATTCCCTCGCCGTGGTCGCGGACCGAGAGGAGGACGAACCGGTCCGGTTGGGGCGGTTCGCCGGGGCGCTCGTCCGCCGCGACGTTGGAGGCTTCGATCAGGACTCGCCCGCGGCCGTTCGAGGCCTGCAAGGCGTTGATGAGAAGGTTCTGGAGAACCTGGCTGATCTGCCCCGGGTCGGCCTCAACGGCCCAGAGGTCGGGGCTGAGGGCGAGCTCCACGGCGATTGCGCTGCCCCGGCCGATGAACTCGGCGGTTTCCCGAATCACCTGGGTCAGGTTTACGGCCGTGCGCGTGGGAGCGCCTCCCCGCGCGAAGGTGAGCAGCTGTTGGGTGAGGTCGCGAGCCCGCTCGCAGGCCGCGACCGCGGCCGACAGCCGTTCACCCGCCTTGGGCCGATCCGCCGCGTGAATCCCCGCGATTTCGATGTTCCCCATCACGGCCATGAGGAGGTTGTTGAAGTCGTGCGCAATGCCACCGGCCAGTACCCCCAGGCTCTCGAGCTTCTGCGTCCGCCGAACCTCGGCTTCCATGCGCTCCCAGTCGGTGACGTCGCGCAGCACCAGGACGTAGCCCACGGCGCCGGTGGTGGCGCCGTGAATCGGAGCTGCGGTGGCGACGACGGCACGCGGTGGGCCATTGTTGCGCCCGAGGATCCAGGTGGCGGGCAGCGCTGACGGTTCCCCTTCTCCCAGCCACGGCGCGGGCCACGCGGTCTCCGCGGTGCGACCTTGGAGCGGGCACGCGTCCAGGAAGGGCCTGCCCACCGCGGCTTCGGCCGAGACACCGACGAGCGTGCAGGCGGCTCTGTTGAGCAGCGTGATGCGGCCCGTGGGATCCGTGGTGATCACCGCGTCGGCGATGGAGCCCAGGGTGACTTGAGCCCTTTCCTTCTCTTCAGAGAGGGCGGACGTCGAACGGTGGAGCGCCGCCAGGGGGAAGAGATTCAGTACGCTATACACCGTGAACCCCAACGCGGCGGATCCGATCCCGACGCCGAGGGATCGGAGACCGACGGGGCGCAGAGAGCCGGCCACCTCCACGGTTGCGGCCGGTGTGCCGGCGTCGTAGACGGTCGCCGAGCGCAGGAGGAAGGGCGGCTTGGGAAGGGTGCCGAGCTCCACGATCGTCCGTCCCGAGCGGTCCCGCACTCGTTTGTTCCTGCTGGTCCACCCCGGCCGGCTTCGCTGGAGGATCCCCTCGAGGCGGTGTTCCTCGTAGACCCACATCTGGGGGTTTCGATTGACGTAGAGGGTCACGAACTCCGCGATGGTCGAAGCCTCCACCTCGAGCCCGTTGGCGAGGGTCTGGTAGGAGAGGTAGCCGAACCCGATCGGCGGCAGCAGGGCGACCGCCGCGGCGAGGAGCCTCGCGAGCCACACGATGGGTCGCACGCTGACCTCGGGTGTGTTCATGCGCTCATTCTTGCGCTGACGGTATGTATCCGAGGTCGGTCAGCGTCTGCGTGTGGGAACGAACGAAGCCCACGAATGCCTCCACCAGCGCGGAAGGCTGTTTGCGTAACGCGACGTAGAGGTTTCGAGCGTAGGGGTAGTGACCCCTGAGGAGCGCCTCGGGCGTGGGCGCAACGCCGTCGAGGACCAGGGGGGTGAGGGCCCTCCTCTCGGAGCGGATCTGGGCCACGACGGTGGTACCGAACGCGCCGGGCAGGGTCTCGAGGAAGGCGGCGTTGTCCTGGTCATTGTCCGCCACGACCATCCCGGGCCGCTCGAGCGCGGCGCCGACCGCCCGGCTCATCCTCGGAGACATCGCCTTGAGCAGGACGGTGTCCGCGTCTCCGGCCGGTCGGAGCACGAGGCGAATCGGAAGCCCCCCGGGCCAGGTTCTGCGTTTGCCCTCGTAGATCTCGGCCACCTCGCGGAGTCGGAGGGACGCGAGAGGGGTACCGGTCGAAACGGCGAACGCGAGCGGCGAGCGGCCGATCTCGATCAGAGTCAGATCGTGCCCCGCCTCCTCTTCCCTGAGGACACGAGCGCTGAGTGCGAGGTCCAGCTGCCCCTCGATCAGAGCCTTGAGTCCGCCCGAGCTGCCCAGGCTCGGGGGCATCTGCAGGGTGACGCCGGGGTGGGTCTTGGCGAACTCCTGGGCCAGGATGCGAAACGTCGCCATGGCCGCTCCGGTTCCGCCGATCCGGAGCACCTCGGCGCCCAGGGCCTGGGAAACGGGCAGGAGAGTGCAGAGCAGCAGCAGTGCCGCGGCGCGCAGGTCTGGACGGGGTCGCGGGCCGGACGAGGGGGATGAGGGATCCATGGAGCCTCCTGGACGTGGTCGTGCCAGGACCGATGCGGGGCCGCCCGATCCCCAGCCCTGTAGCTTATGATATCGGCTCGCAGAGGGAGTGCCTTGAGCCGGTGGCGCCAAGGACGCCTTCGGATTCGTTCCACCGTGGCCCTCTCCGGAGCGCGTGAACGCACTCCGCTTCGGGGCGCCCGCGTGCTTGAGTTGATGGGCCTGAGTGCCGAAGGGTATTCGTGCAGGCGTCGTGTGAGCGCCTAGCCGGGGGCCGGCGTGATTCCGCAACGGGTACGCGGCCCCGCCGCCCGGGCACCCGATCCCCGGTGCCCGTACCCTGCCACCGAGAGGAGGCCACCGTGAACCAGTGGATCGCTGTCCTGGCCGGCGTTGCCTTTGTCGCCGGTTGCGCGGTGCAGCGACTGCCGCCCCGCCCGCTGCCGGTGCGCTGCGCCCTCTCCCCGGACCCGGGCCCCGGCAGCGCAGGGCTCGAGGCCTTCTACTTCGACCGGGAGCGCGGGGCCTGCCGCACGTTCGTCTACGGTGGGAGCGGGGGGGTGGCACCCTTCGACACGCGGGAGGCGTGCGAGGCAGCCTGCCTGCCCCAACGCTGAACGGCGCTTCTCCCGCGAAGCGGTCTTCCCCCGCCCTCCAACTCGCCCTGTCTGCCACGCCGGCTCTGTGCTAAGGTTTCGGTTCCCGCCCGCTCCCCCGGGCGGTCCGACGCCGCCACCCGGAGGTCCCTTTCGTGTCCCGCATTGCCGTTGCCCTGAGTGGAGGAGTGGACTCCTCGGTGGCCGCTGCGCTCCTGTGCGAGGCGGGCCACGAGGTGATCGGCCTGACCCTGAAAGTGTGGGACAGCTCGCGGTGCTGCTCGCTCGACGACGCCGAGGACGCGCGGCGGGTGGCCTGGCATCTGGGCATCCGGTTCTACGTGCTCAACGCCGCGGCGCCCTTCGAGGCCGCGGTCGTCGGGCCCTTCGTCGGCGAGTATGGGGCGGGCCGCACGCCCAACCCCTGCATTCTGTGCAACCGCAGGTTGAAGTTCCGGTGGCTGCTCGACCGGGTGCGGGCCCTGGGGTGCGACGCCCTGGCCACGGGTCACTATGCGCGGGTCGAGGGGGACCCGGGCCAGCGCGTGCTGCGCAAGGGGATCGACCCGGCCAAGGACCAGTCCTACTTCCTCGTCCCCGAGCGCCCGGACATACTCGACCACTTGGTCTTCCCCCTGGGCGGCCGGACCAAGCCGGAGGTGCGCGCCGAGGCGGAGCGGCGGGGCCTCCCGGTGGCCCGCAAGGCCGAGAGCCAAGACGCCTGCTTCGTGCCCGAGGGGGGCCTCGCTGCGTTTCTCGCGGAGCGCCTCGGCCCCGATCGGCCGGGCGAGATCGTGGACCGCGCGGGACGACGGCTGGGGTGGCACGCGGGACTCAACGCCTACACGGTGGGCCAGCGAAAGGGGCTGGGCCTGGCGGCGCCCGAGCCGCTCTACGTGGTGGCCCGGGAACCGCAGGGGAACCGGCTCGTGGTCGGGCCTCGGGAGGCGGCGATGGCGTCCGCGCTGACCGCCGAAGACCCGGTGTGGCTCGCCCACGGCCTTCCCGAGCGCTTCGACTGTGCCGCGAAGATCCGCTCGACCGGCCGTGCAGCCCCCTGTAACGTCGCGGTGGCGGAGGGCCGCGTGCACGTGCGATTCGCCGAGCCCCAGTTCGGCGTGGCGCCGGGCCAAATGGTCGTCTTCTACGACGGGGACCGGGTGCTGGGCGGCGCCTGGATCGGGGAGGCCCGAGGTGACGGATGACCGGGACGGGGGGCGTGGAGCGCGGAAGATGCGCGTCTGCGTGCTGACGCAGGGTTGCAAGGTGAACCGGTCCGAGTCCGGGGCCCTCGAGGAGGAGCTCGAAGGTCGGGGCCACGCGCTCGTCGCCTTCGGGGAGGAGGTCGACGCCGTGGTGCTCAATACCTGCACGGTAACCCACCGGTCCGACCGCGATGCCCGGGCGCTGATCCGGCGAGCCCGCCGGGCCAATCCTGGCGCGCGGATCGTGGTCACCGGGTGCCTCGCGCAGGTGGCCCCGGAGGAGCTGCGTGGGCTCGGGGTGGACGCGGTCGTGGGGACCGCGGAGAAGGCGACGATCCCCGACCTCCTGGAGCGAGGGGCCGAAGGCTCCTTCGTGGGAGACGTGGCCAGGGTCTCGGTGCTCGCGCCCGCGGGGCTTCGCCGCCTGCGCGGGCGCACTCGGGCGTTCTTCAAGGTGCAGGAGGGCTGCGATGCCTTCTGCGCTTACTGCATCGTGCCCTACGCCCGGGGTCCGTCGCGCAGCCTGCCCCTGGAGGCCGTGAAGGCGGGGCTCGCCGAGCTCAGGCGCGGCGGCAACGCGGAGGTCGTGCTGACCGGAGTCCACCTGGGCCTCTGGGGCCGGGATCTGTCGCCGCCGAGGGGGCTCGGCGACCTGCTCGACGCGGCGGAGGACGCCGGGATTTCGCGCGTGCGGCTCTCGAGCCTCGAGCCGCGGGAGGTGACCGGAGAGGTGATTCGCCGCCTCGCTTCTTCGCCGGTCCTGTGCCCTCACCTCCACATCCCGCTCCAGTCCGGGAGCGATCGGGTGCTGCGGGCCATGGGTCGACCCTATACGGCCGGCGAGTTTCGCGCTACGGTGGAGCGCGCGCACCGAGAGGTGGAGGGCCTGTGCGTGGGGCTGGACGTGATCGCCGGCTTCCCGGGCGAGGACGACGCGGATTTCCGGGAGACGAGGGCACTTCTGGTAGACCTCCCCTTCGCCTACCTGCACGTCTTCCCCTTCAGCCCGCGCCAAGGCACACGGGCCTGGGATCTCCCGGAGCGGATCCCGGAGGGCGTGATCCGGGACCGCGCCGCCGCGCTGCGGGCCCTGTCGGCAGGGCGGCGGCGGGCCTTCCTGGCGCGAAACCTCGGGCGCGTGCTCGGCGTCCTGCCCGAGGGCGAGGCCCGCAACGGGCGGCTCCAGGGGACGACGACCAACTACGTCTCGGTGTCCTTTCCCTGGGAGGGCGCGGCGCCCTCGGGGGAGGTGCCGGTGGAACTCATCCGGGTCGAGGGAGAGGCGGTGATGGGCCGCCCCGCCCGCTCGGCCCCAGGAGGCGGACCATGGACATGAAGCGCCGCGAGAGTCTTCGAGACCTGGAGGAGGACCTCGGGTACCTCTTCGAGGACCCCGGAATCCTCGACCGGGCCCTCACCCACAAGTCTTACGCCAACGAGACCGGGCCCGGGGTCGAAGACAACGAGCGCCTCGAGTTCCTGGGCGACGCGGTCTTGGACCTGACGGTGTCGCGGCTGCTCTTCGAGTACCGACCGCCGCTGACCGAGGGCGAGATGTCGAAGATCCGCGCGCACCTGGTCAAGGAGGAGAGCCTCGGCCAGATCGCCCGCTCATTCGCCCTGGGCCGATTCCTGCGCCTGGGCCGGGGTGAGGAGCAGACCGGGGGCCGGGACAAGGCGTCGATCCTCGCCGACACCTTCGAGGCCCTCGTGGCGGCCATCTTCCTCGACGGCGGGTTCGAGCTCGCCTACCAGTTCGGAGAGAACATCTTCCGGGCGGTCCTGGTCGAGGCGGGCCCCGAGGCGGTCGACCGCGACTACAAGACGCGCCTCCAGGAGTTCTGCCAGGCTCGCTACGGCCGCGCGCCGCTCTACCGGCTCGTGGGGGAGACGGGGCCGGACCACGACAAGGTGTTCGACGTGGAGATCCTGGCCGGCCGGCGCGTGCTCGCCCGAGGCCGCGGCCACAGCAAGAAGGAAGCCGAGCAGAGGGCCGCCCAGGACGCTCTCGAGATCCTGAAGTGATGGCCGGGGGTGCTGCCCCCCCTCGCGCGGTCGAGACGATTCCCCTTCCCTCCCGAGGAGACCCCGTGGACTGCATCCAAGAGAAGAACGCCGAGAAGTGCCCCTGCACGTACACCTCCTGCGACAAGCGGGGAGCGTGTTGCCAGTGCGTCGCCTTTCACCGCAGCCGAAACCAGATGGTTGCCTGCTACTTCACGCCCGAGGTCGAGCGAACCTACGATCGTTCGATGAAGGCGTTCCTCGCCCAGCATCGCTGAAGAGCACTCAGCGGTCAGCACTCAGCGGTCTCCTTGAAGCGAGGAGCCGTGCGCTCTTCCGCTCCTCAAAGGTTTGGCTGAAAGCTGACCGCTGACCGCCCCTCCGGGAGTCCCCATGAACGAACCGCTGCTCAAGAGCGTCGCAACTGAGCTCGGCCTAGGAGCCGGGCAGGTGCGGGCGACCGTGGAGTTGCTCGCCTCGGGCGCCACCATCCCCTTCGTCGCGCGCTACCGCAAGGAAGTTACGGGGAGCCTCGACGAAGTGCAGATCGCCGCCGTCTCCGACCGCTACGAGTACCGAAGGGAGCTCGAGGAGCGGAAGGGGGTCGTGCTTCAGTCCGTGGAAGGCCAGGGCAGGCTGACCGAAGAGCTCCGAGCCCAGATCGCGGCGTGCGCCACGAAGCAGGAGCTCGAAGACCTGTACCTGCCCTACAAACCCAAGCGCCGGACCAAGGGCGACGCGGCGCGGGAAAAGGGGCTCGAGCCGCTGGCCCTGCGCGCCCTGGCCCAGGAGGACCGGGAGGGGGACCTCGTCGCGATCGCCGGTGCGTTCGTGAACCCGGAGGCCGGAGTGTCGACGCCCGAGGAAGCCCTGTCGGAGGCCGCGTACATCGTGGCCGAGATTGTGGCCCACGACGCGGGGGCGCGGGGCGAGGTCCGCGAGCTCACCTGGGACAAGGGCCGGCTGAAGAGCGCGGTGGTCCCGGAGAAGGCGGCAGGACGCACGAAGTTCGAAATCTACTACGACTACGCCGAGCCCCTGAAGACGGCCCCCTCCCACCGTGTCCTGGCCTTGTGGCGCGGCGAGGAGGAAGAGGTGCTGCGGGTCTCGGTGGTGGCACCGGAGGAGGAGATCCTCGGCCGCCTCGCCGCCCGGTTCGTCCGCGACCCCGCCTCGGTCTGGCACGGCTACCTGCTGCGGGCGATCGAAGACGCCTACCGCCGGCTCCTCGCCCCCTCGATCGCCGTGGACCTGCGGGTGGAGCTCAAGGAGAAGGCCGACGAGGCGGCGATCGAGGTCTTCGCCCAGAACCTCCGGCACCTGCTGCTGGCGAGTCCTGCGGGCCACCGCCGGGTCGTGGCCGTGGACCCGGGGTTTCGCACCGGCTGCAAGGTGGTGGCCCTGTCGGAGCTCGGCGACCTGGCGGAGTGGACGACCATCTACCCCCATCTGGGAGAGGCGCAGCAGGAGAAGGCGCGCCGGACGCTGGCGGAGCTCGTCGAGCGCCATCGCGCCGAGTTCGTCGTCGTGGGTAATGGAACGGCCGGCCGCGAAACCGAGGCCCTGGTGAGCGGGGTCCTCCGGGAGCACCCGGAGTGGCGGTGCGGGTGCCTCCTCGTCTCCGAGGCGGGCGCCAGCGTGTACTCGGCCTCCGAGGTCGCCCGGGAGGAGTTCCCGGACCTCGACGTCTCGGTGCGCGGGGCGGCCTCCATCGGCCGGCGGTTCCAGGATCCCCTGGCCGAGCTCGTCAAGATCGACCCCAAGTCCATCGGCGTCGGCCAGTACCAACACGACGTGAGCCAGCCCCGACTGCGTAAGGCCCTGGACCGGATCGTCGAGTCCTGCGTGAACTCGGTCGGAGTCGACGTGAATACGGCGAGCCCGTCGCTCCTGCGCTACGTCTCCGGCATCGGCGAAGGGCTCGCCCGAAACGTTGCAGCGCACCGGCGGGAGAAGGGCGCGTTTCGCAGCCGCCAGGAGCTTCGGGCGGTGTCGCGCCTGGGCCCCAAGGCCTTCGAGCAGGCAGCCGGGTTTCTGCGCATCGCGGGCGGGGAGAACCCCCTCGACGCCTCGGCCGTGCACCCGGAGCGCTACGGGCTCGTGGAGGCCATGGCGCGCGACCTCGGAGTCGAGGTCTCGGCCCTGGTGGGCAGCGACACCCTGGTGGGGCGGATCGACGCGAAGCGGTACGTGGGCCGGGAGGTGGGCCTTCCCACCGTGCTCGACATCCTGGCCGAGCTCCGAAAGCCCGGCCGCGACCCCCGCGACGCCTTCGACCCGCCGGTCTTCGACGACGCGGTGCGTGAGCTCAAGGACCTGGAGGAGGGGATGTGGCTCAACGGCGTCGTGACGAACGTCACCCACTTCGGCGCCTTCGTCGACGTGGGTGTTCACCAGGACGGGCTCGTCCACGTCTCCGAGCTCGCCGACCGGTTTGTGA
Source organism: Deltaproteobacteria bacterium (assembly GCA_016214985.1). Taxonomy (GTDB): domain Bacteria; phylum Desulfobacterota; class Deferrisomatia; order Deferrisomatales; family JACRMM01; genus JACRMM01. Next base: position 37,799 of record JACRMM010000015.1, read on the forward strand.
AGGACCCGGCCGAGGTCGTAGCCGTGGGGCAGAAGGTGCGCGTGCGGGTGGTCTCGGTGGACTCGGAGCGGGGGAGGATCGGGTTGTCATTGAAGCAGAAGGCCGAGGGGGGGACGGCGTCCGCTGGCTCCGGCAGCGTGGCTGCCGACAACCGCAGCCGTCGTCAGCCGGCCTCACAGGCGCCGGTGCGCCAGGTGCCCGAGGCCGCGCCGGCCGAGCCCTGGAAGGCGGCGCTGGCGGCGAAGTTCAAGGGGAAGGGGTAGCCGGGAGGTGTTACAAACGGGCCAGAGGCGAGGGGCTCGATACCGCCGCCTTGCCCGAGCGTGGTGGTTTTCCCCCCGCTACAGCGGCTGATACGCTTACGTGACAACAGGCTTACGATGCTGGCCAGATACGACGAGCCTCGGGCACGATGGCCCACCGCCCAGCCACCGCAAGGAGATGATGATGAACACAGCGAAAGACGAGATCCAGGCTCTTCTGGGCAGGCTTCCAGAGGACTGCTCGCTCGAGGATGTTCAATACCATCTCTATGTCATCGAGAAAGTGAAACGGGGGATCGACCGGGCCGAGTCTGAGGGAACCCTTCCCCAGGAGGACGTCGAGCGCCGGTTGGGCCGATGGACTTCCGAGTAGTCTGGTCGCCCGAAGCCGTCGAAGACGTCGAGTCTATCGCCGAGTACATCGCCAGAGACTCGGAGTTCTACGCAAAGGCCGTGGTCTCGCGCCTCCTCGAAGAGGCACGCTCGCTGGTCGGCTTCCCGCTGCGAGGTCGCATCGTTCCAGAACTGGGAGACGAGGCGATCCGGGAGCGCTTCGCCTACAGCTACCGGCTCATCTACCGCATCCAACGTTCCATCGTGACAGTGGTGGCCGTCGTGCACGGGGCACGCCTCCTTCGACCAGCCGTGAAGGGCCGCCTGGATCCCGAGGTGTGAAGGTCGCTCACGGAATCCCAACATTTTCTGCGGCGCCGGGGGGGCCTGAGGGTCGGCCGTGCTACCCCGGCTTCCTGGACAGTCGGGCAAAGCCGGTTATCTTCTTCTCGTCCCACTTCCCCTCAACTCTCCCGGAGGAAACCATGCTTAGTCAGAAACTGGTGGATGCCTTCAACGAGCAGATGAAGAACGAGTTCTTCTCGGCCTACCTGTACAAGGGAATGGTGGCGTACTTCACGGGCGAGGAGCTCAAAGGGTTCGGAAACTGGTTGCAGGTGCAGACCCTCGAGGAGATGACCCACGGGGACAAGTTCTTCACCTTCCTGCTGGACTCCGGCGCGGCGCCGGTTCTCCTTCCGATCGCCGCGCCGAAGGCCGACTGGAAGTCTCCCCTGGACGCCTTTGAGTATGGCCTCAAGCACGAGCAGTTCGTCACGGCGAGCATCAACAAGCTCATGGATCTGGCGAAGAAGGAATCGAACCACGCGGCCCAGATCTTCCTCCAGTGGTTCGTGACCGAGCAGATAGAAGAGGAGTCGAACTTCACGGGGTGGGTGCGAAAGCTCAAGCTCGTGAAGGGCGACGGACGGGGCGTGCTGCTCCTGGACCAGGAGGCCGCTGCCCGTGTCTTCACGCCGCCCGCGGCGCCGGCTCCGTAACGACCGCCATACAGAGGCCCGGCGACCCCGGGCCTCTTCGCTGGGCGCTCCGTGTCGCTGGAGGGGTGGCGTCCGCCTTCCCGCCGATCCACGTCGTTGCCGTACAGCCCTCCTGTCTTGCCAAACGCGTATGTCATCGATAGCATTGTCATCATACGATCTTAGTAACGACGGGAGACACGGCATGGAAACGGTTACTATTTCACCGAAATATCAGATCGTCATTCCAAAGGTCATCCGAGAGCAGCTGCACCTCTCGCCGGGCCAGAAGGTGCACGCGGTCGCCCTCGGTGACCGGGTCGAGCTCATCCCCGTGCGCCCCGCGCGGGAGCTCCGCGGTTTTCTCTCGGGCATCGACACCGGTCTCGAACGAGACGAGGACCGGACATGAACGTCGTCGATTCGTCGGCCTGGCTGGAGTACTTCGCCGACGGTCCGAACGCGGAGTATTTCGCGGGAGCCGTCGAGGGGACCGAGAGTCTCGTCGTTCCGACCCTGAGCCTCTACGAGGTCTTCAAACGCATCCTGCAGCAGCGGACCGAGGCAGATGCGCTGCAGGCGACCGCCGTGATGCAGCAGGGCACGGTGGCGGACCTCACCGCCGGCTTGGCGCTCGACGCGGCCCGCCTCAGCGTCGGCTCCGGTCTCCCCCTGGCCGATGCGGTCATGCTCGCGACGGCTCGGGCACATCGGGCGACGTTCTGGACCCAGGATTCGCACTTCGAGGGGATGGCCGGTGTCGAGTTCCGGCCGGCGGAACCAAGAACGGCGGGACGTGCGGCGGGGGCACGCTCTCCCAGGAGACGGCCAACCGGGTGAGAGGGGATCGCGCCCGCGGGTGCGGGCTTCGCGCGGCACAGGCCTTCTGAGCTCCCCTGGGCGGAGCGCCGCCGTGGCAAGGTTTTCCCCCGCGCGACGCTCGTCCCGCTTGTGAGAGACCGGCCTCGGGCGTTGCACCCCGTCCGGCCGCGGTGAGAGAGGTCTCCGATGCTTCGCTTCCTTCCCCTTCTGGTCCTGTTCGGGCTGCTCCTGGCCCACCCGGCTCCCGCGGCCTCTCCGGTGCGTCACGATCTTCAGGTCCGGGTCGACGCTGTTCGGCACTCCGTGCAGGTGCGCGACGCGGTGACGCTGCCCGAGGCGCCGGCCTCACGGTCCTTTCACTTCCTCCTGCACGCGGGGTTGACCCCCTCGGCGAGCGACCCGGGCGTCCGGCTCGTTCGGGAAGCTCGATCTCCGAGGCCCGCCGACTTCTTGCCCGGAACCCGGCCGGACGACCTGCCTGACGGCGTTCCCCTGGAGCTCTATCGGGTGGATCTGCCAAGAGGCGCCCGGACCTTCACCGTGGCCTACGGCGGCCCGATCGACCACCCGATCCAAGACATCGGCGAGGCCTACGCGCGGGGATTCGGAGTGACGCCTGGGATCGTCTCGGAGCAGGGCGTGTACCTCTCGGGCAGCTCCGGCTGGGTTCCCTGGCTCGGCAGCGGCCTGGTGACCTTCGACCTGGACGCCCAGGAGCCCCCGGGCTGGAGGCTCGTGAGCCAGGGCGCGCGCCGGCGACCAGAGGGGGAGGGCGGACGCGGCCGGGTCCGCTGGGAGTCGCCCCAGCCCCAGGACGAGATCTTCCTCGTGGGCGGGCCCTTGACCGAGTATGCGTCGTCGTCCGGCGCCGTGGAGACCCTGGCGTTCCTGCGCACGCCCGACCCGGCGCTCGCTCGCAGGTACCTGGAGGCCACGGACCGGTACCTGCGGATGTACGGAGCGCTCCTCGGGCCGTACCTCTACCCGAAGTTCGCGCTGGTGGAGAACTTCTGGGAGACGGGCTACGGGATGCCGTCCTTCACGCTGCTGGGCGAGAAGATCATCCGCTTCCCGTTCCTCCTGACGTCGTCCTACCCCCACGAGATCCTCCACAACTGGTGGGGCAACGGCGTCTTCGTGGACTACCGCACGGGCAACTGGTCCGAGGGCCTCACCGCGTACCTCTCCGACCACCTGTTCCCGGAGCAGAAGGGGGAGGGTGCAGAGTACCGGCAGTCGACCCTCCAGAAGTACGCGGACTACGCGGCGCGGTCCAAGGACTTCCCCCTCACCCGGTTCACCGCGCGCCACAGCTCGGCCACCGAGGCGGTTGGCTACGGCAAGGCCCTCCTGTTCTTCCACATGCTCCGGCGGGAGTTGGGCGACCCGGTGTTCGTCGACGGCCTGCGGCGGTTCTATCGGGAGGAGCGGTTTCGCTTCGCCCGGTTCGACGACCTGCGGAGGGCCTTCGAGGCCGCCTCCGGCCGAGACCTCCGGGCCGAGTTCCGCCAGTGGGTCGAACGGGCCGGCGCGCCGCGGCTGCAGGTGCGTGATGCCCGGGCGAGGGCCGACGGCAAGGAGTACGTCCTGACCGCCGTGCTGGAGCAGGTCCAGCCGGGACCGCCCTATCGGCTCCGCGTTCCGGTGGCCGTCACGCTCGAGGGGCTGGATGCGGCCCACTGGGCCACGGTCGAGCTCAAGGCCCGGCGCGGCACCGTGGAGTTACACCTCCCGGCGCGGCCTCTTCGGCTCGACGTGGACCCCGAGTTCGACCTCTTTCGCCTCCTCGACCGGGCCGAGCTCCCGCCCGCCCTGAGCGGCGTCTTCGGCGCCGACAAGGTGCTCATCGTCCTTCCGGCCGGTGCGCCCGAAGCGCGGCTCGCCGGCTACCGCCGCCTCGCCGAGGAGTGGCGCGGGGCCGCGCCCGGCCAGGTGCAGGTGCGGCTTGATGCGGAGGTGTCGGAGCTCCCGAAGGACCGGGCGGTGTGGGTCTTCGGCTGGGAGAACCGTCTCCTGCCTCGGGTGCGGACGGCGCTCGACGGCTACGGGGCCGAGATGGGCGCCGACGAGATGCGCATTGGTGCCTCGCGCGTGCCGCGCCGGGGCGGGGCGGCCGTGCTGGCGCTCCGTCATCCCGGCAACCCCGACCTGACCGTGGGCTGGCTCGCGGCGGACGACCCGACCGCCCTGCCTGGGCTGGGCCGCAAGCTCCCCCACTACCACAAGTGGAGCTACCTCGGGTTCGAGGGCGAGGAGCCGACCAACACCCTCAAGGGACGCTGGCCGGTCGTCGGCTCGCCGCTGACCGTTGTCCTCCCCGGCGCCGACGGCCGGCTCTTGCGCGCGGAGCGCGGCCGGCTCCCGCCGCGGCGCGCGCTGGCCGAATTGCCGCCGGCCTTCTCGAAGGAGGCCCTGCTCGACACGATCCGCACCCTCGCGGCCGAGGACCTCCGAGGCCGGGCGGTGGGTTCGCCCGGCCTCGACCGCGCGGCGGAGCTCCTGGCCGCGCGGATGCGGGAGGCGGGCCTCGCGCCCGGCGGGGACGACGGCACCTTCTTTCAGACCTGGAGCGGGCGGTGGGGGGACCCGGCCGAAGAGGTGCGGCTTCGCAACGTGGTCGGGGTGCTGCCGGGGACCCGCGCCGAGTGGGCCGGCCAAAGCGTCGTCGTGGGCGCCCACTACGACGGCCAGGGACTGGGATTGGCGGGTGGCCACTCCGAGGACCGTGGCCGGGTCCATCCCGGCGCCGACGACAACGCGAGCGGAGTGGCGGTCCTCTTGGAACTCGCGAGGGCGCTCCGAGACCGGGCTCCGGAGCGAAGCGTGGTCTTCGTTGCGTTCACGGGGGAAGAGGTGGGCCGACTCGGCTCCCGGCACTACGCGGCGGCGCCCGGTGCGCACCCGGCGGGCAAGGCCGTCGGGATGGTCAACCTGGACACGGTCGGCCGCCTGGGCGGCCAGAAGCTCCTGGCCCTGGGCACCGGTTCCGCGAAGGAATGGGTCCCCATCCTCCAAGGGGCCGGATACGCGACCGGCGTGACCGTGCAGGCGGTCGCTGCCGACGCCGGCGGGAGCGACCAGGTGAGCTTCGTCGACGCAGGTGTGCCCGCGGTGCAGCTCTCCTCCGGCCCGCACCTCGACTACCACCGGCCCGCGGACACCGTGGACCGGATCGACGCGGACGGCCTCGTCCAGGTGGCGGCCGTGGCGCTGGAGGCGGTCGGGTACCTGGCCTCGAGGGCCGAGCCCCTCTCCCGGCCCGGCGCAGACGGCGAGGCGTCTGCGCCGCCGCCGTCCTCCTCGTCAGCGGGACGGAAGGTCAGCCTCGGTACGGTCCCCGACTTCGCCTACGCGGGGGAGGGCCTGCGGCTCTCCGGCGTCGCGCCGGGGTCCCCGGCCGAGAAGGCCGGGCTCCGGGAGGGCGATGTGATCGTGGGGCTCGGCGGCAGGTCGGTCCGAAACCTCAAGGACTTGTCCGAGGTGCTCAAGGGCCTTTCGGCCGGCGACCGGGTGTCGATCGCCTTCCGCCGCGACGGCGCGGGGCAGACGGCGGAGGCGCAAGTGGAGGCGAGGTGACCGGCAGGTTTCGCGCCGCCGCCCACTCCATCCTCGAAGGACGTCACCTCGAAGGCCGTCACGAGCCGGCCCGTCTCGCCATAGACTAAGCTCGCTACCGAGCCGGTGACCCGGTAGTAGATCCCCGCCCGCTCCCGTCGGGGTGTTGCTGCCGTGCGGCGGCTTCCTGCCTTCGCAATTCTGAGACCTTCGTCGCGTCCCCAATTCGAGTCCACTTCCCTTTCCGAGCGATGCAGTAGGCCAGCGTAGTTGTGGGGGAATCTTTTCACATTCTATTCTAAATTCTGAATTTCAAAGTAGGCTTTCGTCTCGACTCTCCTGGAGCCCCAGTGCCTTCCGGGCGAGAGAGAGCGTCTGGGGCGCCCGAGGAACCGAAGGACGATCATGCCGCTCCTGACTCTCGGCGACCCCCACGTGGAGTTCTCGGACGAGTCGGAGGGAGAACCGGTCCGCCTCCCCGTCACGCACCTCGAGATCGTCAACCCGCTCATCCGGGACTTCCTGGACGCCGGGAGCTTGTAGCCGCCCGGCCTCTCCTACCGCCGGGCCGTCGACGACCGCTCCGGTCCGGGCTCAAAGGAGGCAACGCATGGAACCCGAACTCTACCGAACGCTCCGGAGCCACTATCAGCAGCACCCCCTGGGCTTCCCGACGACAGAGGGCGAGGTGGAGCTGAGGATCCTCGAGAGGTTGTTCAACGAGGAAGAGGCCGAGATGGCCCTCCACCTGACGCCGAGGCCGGAAGCCGCCCAGAGGGTTGCGGGAAGGCTCGAACGGGATCCGGAGGAAACGGAGTCCCTCTTGGAGAGGATGGCCGAGAAGGGGCAGATCCTCGCCCTCGGGAAGAAGGGCAGCCGGAGGTATCTGCTGGTGCCCTACATCCCGGGGGTGTGGGAATTCCAACTCGGCCGCCTGGACAAGGCGTTCGCCGAGGACTGCGAGGCCTACTACGCGGCCCAGGCCCGGGACATGTTCAGCTCGGCCACCTCGCCGGTGCGGGTGGTCACCGTCGAGAAACACATCCCCACGTCCATGAAGGTCTACCCGTTCGAAGTGGCGTCGCAGATCGTCCGGGAAGCGAGCCGGCTCGCGCTCGCGGACTGCATCTGTCGGAAGCAGCAGAAGCTGCTGGGCAAGACCTGCCGAAAGCCGCACGAGAGCATGTGCCTCAACCTGTCGGCCAGTGCGGACTACTACATCGAGCGGGGCATGGGCACCGAGGTCCGCGTGGACGAGGCGCTGAGAGCGCTCGAAAAGGGAGAGAAGGCGGGATTGGTGCGTACTGCCTGGCTCAACGTTCAGAATGGGCCCACCGGCCTGTGCCAGTGTTGCCGCTGCTGCTGCCACGGCCTGCGGGCCGCCTACGAGCTCGACATCCCCAACGCGCTGGCCCGGTCGAACTTCGTGCCGGCCATCGACACCGAACAGTGCACCGGCTGCGGGTCTTGCGTGGACATCTGCCCCATGGACAGCCTGTCGCTGGATCGGAACGACAAGGCCGTTCGCAACCCGGTCCGCTGCATTGGGTGCGGGCTGTGTGTCTCCGCCTGCCCCGAAGGGTCGCTGTCGCTGGAGCGAGTCGCAGAAGAGCAGGTGGTGCTCCCGCCGGAGACCTACACGGGGCTCATGACCGAGATCGCTCGTGAGAAGGGGAGGAGCTTCTTCTACAAGTGAAAGACCTTTCGCATCGAGACTCCGAGGGAGACCTCCGATGACCCCGTCGTCTCACAGGGACGTTCGGCGGATGGTCGCGAAACTCGCTGGATCGAAACCGGACTCCATACGGGCTCACCCGCAGCACGGGAACGCACCGAAAGGAGAGACGACATGAACATGAGCATCCGGCGGTACGAAAATCTCGGCGCGATGGACGAAATCGTCCGAAGGCTGAACGTGCACATCGTGCCTGTCCTCAGTAACGCCCCAGGGTTCATCAGCTATTCCATCGTGGACGCCGGCGCGGGGGTTGCCGTGGCGATCAGTGCCTTCGAGACGCAGGCGCAGGCCGACGAATCCACCAGGAAGGTGGGGGACCTGGTACGCCAGCATCTCGCGCCGCTTGCGCCGACCCCGCCTCAAGTCACGGTGGGCGAAGTGGTTCTGCACAAGACGAAGTGGGCTCGGAGGTGGAGGGCTGATCGAATGCGCTCGCCGTCAACCCCGTGCTGCCGGCGTGGGAGTCGAGGAGGGAGAGGACGCAAAGCGAGGAGAGGCTGACAGGGGGAGGGCTTCGCGACTCTGCTTGCCGGGGGTGCGTGGATCAGACGGTCACCCGAGGAGGTGGGTCATGAGGCGACTGGTTGCCGGACTATGGCCGGGTTTGTGATTCTTCGCGGGGGCTGTTCGATGCGGTGGTGGGCGGGGCGGGGCCGGCGGACCGAATCTTCCGGCCGGCCGCCCGGACCACTACACCACCCTTCCCGGACACGTGCCCCCCGATGCACGTAGTTCTCAATTCCGTCTTCGCTTCTGGGGCGGAGTGACGCCGAACGACACGAGCAAGGAGCGAGCCCATGGGACATCTGGCAGCTAAGGACCTTTACGGCGAACTGGGTCGGAAGGCGGACGGGCTGCACGTTCGGGCCCCCGGGAACGAGACCTTTCTTCAGATCCTCAAGGAACTCTACTCGGCCGAAGAGGCGGACGTCGTCGTGAAGATGCCCTACGTCTTCTCGAGCCTCGAGCGGATCTCCGCCTTGACCGGAATCGAGAAGGGCAGCCTGGAGAGAATCCTGGACGGGCTTAGTCTGAAAGGGCTCGTTATCGACTTCGATCTGGGCGGCGGGCGCAAATACATGCCTTCGCCTCTGGTGATCGGCATCTTCGAATTCACGATGATGAGGACAGACGGCGGGGTGGATTTCGACCGCGTGGCGCCGCTATTCCGAACCTACATGGACGAAGGCGCTTTCTACCGGGCCAATTTCGGCGCCGAGACCCGGGTCTCCTTCGCGCGGGCACTGCCGCACGAAGAAGCCCTCGCCGAGCACGTGGAGGTGCTGGACTACGAAAAAGCGGCGAACCTGGTGGACGAGGCGGGAACGATCGGCGTGGGCCTCTGCTCTTGCCGGCACAAGAAGGAGCATGCGGGTGAGGAGCGCTGTGACGTTCCGCTCGAGACCTGCACGGTCCTCGGGAAAGCGGCGCGCTATCTCATCAAGAACCGGATGGCGCGCGAGATCCCGAAGGCCGAGATGCACGACGTCCTCGCCCGATCCAGGGAGCGGGGCCTCGTCCTGGCGGCGGACAACGTCCAGAAGAGGCCCATGTTCATTTGCCACTGCTGCGCCTGTTGCTGCGGGATCCTGGACGGGCTCAACAAGCACGGCCTCCCCACCACGCTCGTGACCTCGAGCTTTCTTCCGAAGAGGGACGCCGACAAGTGCATCGGCTGTTCGAAGTGTGCCAAGGCGTGTCACGTCCACGCGATGCGCGCTCCGCCGGCACCAGACCCAGGGGTGCGCGGCGCCGCGCCGGCGCTCGACGAGTCCTTCTGCATCGGATGCGGCGTGTGCGTGCTCAAGTGTCCGGCAGGCGCGCTGGAACTCGTCAGAAGGCCGCAGCAAGTCCTCCACCCGGCAACGACCTTCGAACGCGTTATCCTACAGTGCCTCGAGGGAGGGACCCTCCAGAACCAGATCTTCGACAACCCGGAGAGCCTCACCCAGGATGCCATGCGCGGACTGATCGGCGGCTTCCTGAGGCTCCCTGCCGTGAAGAAGGCCCTGATGAGTGACCTCCTGCGGTCGACCTTTCTCCGGACGATGGCCGCGGGGGTGAGCTTCCTCGGAAAGGGGTACCTTCACGAACTCTAACATTCTTGGAGAGAAGGCGGGATTGGTGCGCACCGCCTGGCTCAACGTTCAGAACGGGCCCACCGGCCTGTGCCAGTGCTGTCGCTGCTGCTGCCACGGTCTGCGGGCCGCCTACGAGCTCGACATCCCCAACGCGCTGGCCCGGTCGAACTTCGTGCCGGCCGTCGACAGCGAACGGTGCACCGGCTGCGGGTCCTGCGTGGACATCTGCCCCATGGACAGCCTGTCCCTGGACGGGAACGACAGGGCCGTCCGAAACCCGGTCCGCTGCATCGGCTGCGGGCTGTGTGTCTCCGCCTGCCCCGAAGGGTCGCTGTCGCTGGAGCGAGTCGCAGAAGAGCAGGTGGTGCTCCCGCCGGAGACCTACACGGGGCTCATGACCGAGATCGCTCGCGAGAAGGGGAGAATCTCCTTCTACAAGTGAGACGGTTGTCTCTGAAATCTCTCCCCCGGGGGCGCGCACCGACTGTGAGGACGGAACGCCGCGATGCCGGCGAATGAGAGCAACGGATACAGATCCGGCGTTCAGATTCCAACCATCTCAAGGGGGAAGACGATGGAAACAGGGGCGCTGGTTGGGAAGTTCATTCACGAGTACCGCAAGGGCGAAACGATCTGCGAAGAGGGCAGCTCCGGTCACGAAATGTACATCATCGTTTCCGGTGCAGTGCGCGTGACCACGGTGACGCCTGGCCGGGAGAACGTGATGTCCCTTCTCGGGCCAGGAGAGTTCTTCGGGGAGATGGCTCTTGTCGACGGCGCCCCCCGCTCGGGAACGGCCGTCGCCGGGGAAGACACGCGACTGGTCGAGCTTGACCTGAACCGGTTTCTCTACTTGATTCAACAGCAACCCGCCTTCGCCCTGACGATCATGCGCACCCTCTGCGACCGGATCCGCCGACGAGACGCCCTCTACCTCGATCTTCTCGAGAAGGGTCAGGTGCCATGAACACGCCTCCCGAGAAACCCCGGATCGTCGAGCTGAGGCCTTCCATCTTTCAGCTCAACTTCGGCTGGCCGAGCAGCCACGTGTATCTGGTCAAGGGGAGGGCAAAGAACGTCCTGATCGACACAGGCACGGCGGCGAACTTCCCCCGGCTGGCGCTCAGCCTCGCCGAACTGGACCTGGGGCCTCGCGACATCCACCTCGTGGTCCTCACCCACGAGCACTCCGACCACATCGGAGCCTGCGCGTACCTCTTCGGCAACTCGGTGATCGCGGCGCACCCGCTCGCGGCCAACAAGATCGAGCTCCAAGACGAGTTTGTGACGATGAGGCCGTACCTCGACGCCGACGCCCGGCCGTTTCAGGCGGATCTCTGGCTCGAGGCGGGAACGAGCATCGAGCTCGGGAACTACCGCCTGCGGGTACTCCACACGCCCGGACACTGCTCCGGCTGCGTCTGTCTCCACGAGCCCGAACAAGGGCTCCTCTTCACCGGCGATACGGTCTTCGTCGGCGGAGCCCTGTCGGGCATCTTCGTATCGGGAAGCATCAGCGACTACGTCCACTCGCTGCAGGCCCTGAGCTCCCTTCGGCTCGAGGAGTTCTACCCGGGCCACGGCCCGATCTCGAAGACGCCTCGCGAAGACATCCTGAAAGCCGTCAACGACTCCCGCGCACTCCTCGAGGATTCCAAGATCCTCTTCGGCGCCCTCGATACGAAGCGGGCTTTCGACCGGATCCTCACGGGGGTGAGAAGGACGAAGAAGTAGGCGGCCTGAAGATAGGAGGGGGCGACGTGAAGTGTCCAACGTGCCGTTCTGAGAACCCCGAGAGACAGAAGTTCTGCGGGCAGTGCGGAGGGAAGCTCTCCACACACTGCCCTTCCTGCGGCGCCGCGAACGCGGCACCGTGGACGGGTGCTTTAGGTTTCTCATGGACGAAAGCAAGAGGCTCGAGGGTGCGTCAACCAGCTCACGGGCGACGGGTTCATGGCGCTCTACGGCGCGTCGGTCGCCCACGAGGACACGCCCAGCGGGCCTGCCGCGCCGCGTTTGCGAGACAGAAGGGATCCGCTCCACCCATAGGCAACTCCGGTTCCATCACTCTGAAAAAGAGCACGTTACCTTCGAAGGTCGTTGAGCTCACCAACCCCGCCGTGAACGGGAAAGGAGGTCGCCATGTCGCTACTCCGCTCGTTGCTCTATGACCTGAAGGAGGCGAGGTGCAACCCAGTTACCCTCACCCACCAGACGCTCTACGCCGCCACGCAGACCTACCTTAAGGTCCTGGACCGCCTTCTCTTGTTCAACGTCCCGTGGTTCAAGAACCATATGGTCGAAACGTACCACGGGAAGGTCGTCCGCGTGCAGGAGGCGGAAAAGATCATCCGCGTCGACCGCAAGATCGAGCTGCGAAACCTCGAACAGGTGCTGCCTTACAAACACGCAAGAGACCTCGTCCTTCGAAACCCGCAAAACGTCCTCGCCTACGAGTGCGCCTGCCGGGCCCAGAAGAAGGATCCTTGCCGGCCTACGGATGTATGTCTTGTCGTCGGCGAACCATTGGCAGATCTGCTGCGGGTCCTCCAGCCGTTGCGGACTCGGCGGATCAGTGCCGACGAGGCGGTCCAGATCATCAAGGATGAAGACGACCGGGGCCACATGCACAGCGCCTGGTTCAAAACGGCAACCCTCGACCGCTTCTATGCCATCTGTAATTGCTGCAAGTGCTGCTGCCTGGGGATGAAGTTCTTCTTGCAGTACAAGATGAAAGCGCTGGTGCCCTCAGGGTTCGTCTCGGTGATCGGGCCTGACTGCAAGGGCTGCGGCAACTGTGCCCGGAACTGCCAGTTCGGCGCCATCGAGATGCAAGCCGCGGTCGAAGACGGCCAAGAGCGCCGCCGGGCCGTCCGAGACTGGGACCGGTGCTATGGCTGCGGGGTGTGCGAGTCGAAGTGCAAGAGCGGGAACATCACCGTCGTCCCGGACGCGCGCAAGGGCGTGCCCCTGGACATCGACGCGCTGGAGCGGACGCGCCTGACCCAGTGATCGGTTCGCCCTCCCACGTGGACGCGAGGTGCAGAATGGAATGCCCGAGCTGTCACTTCCCAAATCCGGAGGGAATGCAGTTCTGTGGTCAATGCGGATCGAAGGTCGACGTGGCCTGTCCGAAGTGTGGCTTCTCGAACCCTCCCGGTTTCCTGTTCTGCGGCAAATGCGGGCGCGCCCTCGACCCTGGGCTCGAGGGAGGTGGCAGGGAGACGTGGTCTATCGCCTCCACGTAGAGGAGGCCAGCGAGTCGTTGAAGGCGTGAACGCGGTCAACCCAAGCTAGGAGGTGTTCCATGGCCGAGGTCAGCGCAGCGACCCAGATGGGGAAGATCCGTTCTTTCGAAAAGGGATTTGTGGCGATGCACCTGGTCAATCTCGGTGCCAAGTTGGGGTTCTTAGAAGCCCTCAATAACGCGAAGGAGGGGATGACGGCTGCGGATCTTGCGGCGAGCCTCGGTCTTCATGAGCCATATGTAACGATCTGGTGTCAGACGGCTTATCATTTCGAAATCCTCGACTGCGACGACAAGGGGAGATTCGTGCTGCAGCCGTTCATGGACGAAGTCCTCGGCGACACGAAGAACCCAAGGAACTATCTCGCGAACATTGCCTTGGACGTTGATCACCTCGGCAGGATGCTAACCGGGGGGGTTGGATACTTCAAAACAGGATCGAGGACGCCGTTCTTTGATTCTCCGGAGCGGTCAGCAGCAGGATATGCCGTAACAAAGAACATGGCCCTGGTCTTTCAGTTCATGATCTTCCCAAAGCATGAGTATCTCAAACAGTCTCTGGAGCAGGGCATTCGATGCCTGGACATCGGTTGTGGAGACGGCGCCCTTATGATCGGGCTCGCGAAGGCCTTTCCGAACAGCACGTTCGTCGGCGTGAACCCTGACCGGTATGGTATCGAGGCGGCGAAGTCCAGAGTCTCGAAACTGGGGCTGGATCAGCGAGTCTCCGTGGAAAACATGGGGGGCCAGGATCTCCCCTACAAGAACGAGTTCGATATCGCGACCCTGGTCGTCACGCTCCACGAGATCTTCCTAGAAGTTCGGACCGAAGTCGTCGAGAGAGCCTACGAAGCCCTCAACCCCGGAGGACGCATCGTCATCCTCGACCTGCTCTACCCGAGCAAGCTCGAGGATTTCCGCGACCCGATGTACGACTTCGGAATCATGGACCAATTCTACGAGACGTGCATGGGCACAGTGCACTTCAACTCTTCGGAGCAGGATGCCCTGCTGGTGAACGCCGGCTTCAAAGACATCCAGCGCAGCTACGTCGGAAAGGGGATGTTCGAGCTCATCGTGGCCGCGAAATAGGGATCTTGCAGATCGGCGCCGCCGGCGGAGGTTGAGGCATGCCGTGCCCAACGTGCGGGTTCGATAACCGGGAAGGCGTCAAGTTCTGCGAAGAGTGCGGGGCGGTGATCGACATCGTCTGCCCCCAGTGTCGCGCGAAGATCCCGGCGGGCCGCAGGTTCTGCGGCGAGTGCGGGCACGCCTTGGGGCCGGCGACGTCAGAGCCTTATCCTGTCGACGAACAACCGCCCCGGTCCTACACCCCCAGGTTCCTCCAGGAGAAGATCCTCACCACGCGAAGCGCCCTCGAGGGGGAGCGGAAGCTCGTGACCGTGCTCTTCGCGGATGTGGCGAACTACACGTCCCTCGCAGAGAAGCTCGACCCCGAGGAGGCCCACCGGATCATGGACGGGTGCTTCCGGATCCTCATGGACGAGATCCACACGTGCGAGGGCACGATCAACCAGTTCACCGGCGATGGGGTAATGGCCCTCTTCGGCGCCCCGGTGGCCCACGAGGACCACGCCCAGAGGGCGTGCCATGCGGCTCTCGCGATTCAGAGGGCTCTGGGGGAGTATGCCGAGAGGGTCCGGAAGGACTACGGGGCCGAATTTCGGATGCGCATCGGTTTGAACTCCGGCCCCGTCGTCGTGGGCTCCATCGGCGATGACCTCCGGATGGACTACACCGCCATCGGCGACACGACGAACCTCGCCTCCCGCATGTAGAGCCTTGCGGAGCCCGGTTCGGTTCTCGTCTCGGTCAACACCTACCGGGCCGTCTCCGGCTTCTTTGAGCTCGAGCCGCTCGGGAGGCGCAAGATCAAGGGAAAGGAGGAACCTCAGGAGGTCTATGCCCTTCTTCGGGCCGGTGCAGCCCAGACTCGCATCGCCGCCTCAGCGGCGAAGGGGCTCACCCCGTTCGTGGGCCGAGAGCGCGAGCTGGCTGCGCTTCGGGAGGCGTGGGGGAAGGCCGCTTCGGGCACCGGGCAGGTCGTAGGGATCGTGGGAGAGGCCGGGGTGGGAAAGTCGCGGCTCCTCGTGGAGCTTCGGGCGCTGCTGCCTCCCAACTCCCACACGTACCTCGAGGGCCGCTGCCTCCATTTCGGCGGCTCCATGCCGTATCTCCCGGTCTTGGATCTCCTGCGGCTCTTTTTCGAGGTGCCCGAGGGCGAGCGGGAGTACGCGATCCGAAAAGGCGTAAAGGAGAAGCTTCTCTCCCTGGAGGCCCGGCTCGAACGAGTCCTCTCCCCCCTCCAAGACCTCCTTTCCCTCAAGGTGGAGGACGAGGCCTACCAGAAGCTCGAGCCGAAGAAGAAGAAGGAGAGGACCTTCGAGGCGCTCCGGGACCTCTTTCTCCACATCGGCCGAGAGCACCCCCTCGTGCTCGCCGTCGAGGACCTGCACTGGATCGACACGACGAGCCGGGAGTTTCTCGACTACTTCATCGGCTGGATCGCCAACAGCTCCACCCTGCTCCTTCTCCTCTACCGCCCGGAGTTCACCCACGCCTGGGCGAGCCGGTCGTACTACAACCAGGTGAACCTGGGCCAGCTCCCCCCAAAGACGAGTGCCGAGCTCATGGCCTCGATCCTCGGAGGAGGCGAGGCGGCCCCGGAGCTTCAAGACCTGATCCTCAACCGCGCAGGCGGAAACCCCCTCTTCATGGAGGAGCTCACCCACAGCCTGCTGGAAAACGGGTCCATCCAAGAGCAGGACCGTCGCTACGTGCTCAGCCGCAGCGCTGCGGAGACCGCCGTCCCGGACACGGTCCAGGGCATCATCGCGGCGCGCATCGACCGGCTCGAAGAGAACCTCCGGCGCACGATGCAGGTCGCCTCGGTGATCGGGAGGGAGTTCGCCTTCCGGCTCCTCCAGACCATAACGGGCATCAGGGAGGAGCTCAAGGCCTACCTCCTCAACCTCCAGGATCTCGAGTTCATCTACGAAAAGAAGCTCTTCCCCGAGCTTGAATACATCTTCAAGCACGTCCTCACCCAGGAGGTCGCGTACAACACCCTTCTCCTCCAGACACGAAAGGAGCTCCATGGGAAGATCGGAGCTGCGATCGAAGAGATCTACGTCGAGCGGCTCGAGGAGTTCTACGAGATGCTCGCGTACCACTACGCCAAGGGCGAGCAGTTGGAGAAGGCATATCGATACAGTCGTTTGTCCGCAGACAAGGCGAAGCGGAACCACTGCTTGTGGGAAGCACTTCGTTTCCAGAAGGAGTCGCTCCTGTTGCTCCAGCGAATGCCGGAGACGGCTTGGGGCAGGCAAGAGCGCCTCGCGGTGATCCTGTTGCTGATGCCCATCTCGGCAAAACTCGGCTACCCCGACGATCCGACCGAGACCCTCCAAGAGGGGGAGGCGCTCAGCAGGGAGCTCGAGGATCACCAGGGCCTGGCCCTCATGTACAGGCATGCAGGATCGTATCATTCCTACACGGGAAACGGAGTCCTCGGGGGAAGTTATCTGGAGCGATCCTTCGATGAAGCGGAGAAGGTATCCGATCCAAGACTCCTCGGCCCGATTGCCCACAGCCTTTTCGTAAACTACGGCCTCGCGGGCAAGTTCGCGAAGATCCCGGATATGGCCGTTCGGGTCATCCGCCTGCTGGAGGAAAACCACCGGGGGTTGGGAGACCTCGAGATCCCCGCCCATTTCTATTCCGGTCTCTATGGCATGTACGGACAGAGTTTGGGTTACTTAGGAGACTTTGAGAAGGGAGAGGATCTGTGCGAGAAAGCGGTTTCCTTCGCGTGTGAGGCGGGTGACCCATTCAGTATAGCTACCGCGGAATGGTACCACGGCGCAACATTGACCATGAGAGGGAGGGGGGCGCAAGCCATAGGGCATCTGCAAAAGGCGATCGAACGCTTCGAGCGATCACAAGGCACCCTCCTTCTGCCCCTCGCGTGGAGCTTCTTGGGTGGAGCCTACTTCCTGGCGAACGACATTTCGAAGGCCTTGGAGTGCGCAGAAAACTGGTCACGAATACCAAGTGCCCTCCGCCTGCCGTTTAACCTTCCTCTGCACAATTGGTTCTTAAGCCTTGTCTACTTGGAGCTGGGCGATTCTGTGAAAGCGCCGTTCCACGCTCAAGAGGGTGTCCGCTTTGGCAAGGAGAACAACCAGAGACATATGGAGGGGCTTTCCTTGACGACACTGGGACTGGCCGGGTGGAAGAGCCGCACGATCACGATCGGCGAAGCCGAGAAGTCCACTCGGCAAGGGATCGAGATGCTGGAGGAACTGAAACTGGAGCCGTTCAAAGCCTATGGGTACCTTCTTCTCGGGGAGCTCTTCGCAGGCGCCGGGGAGCGCGAAAAGGCTCTGGAGAACCTGAAAGTGGCGGAACACATGGCGCAGGAGATGGGGATGGACTACTGGCTGGCCAGAGCGCGGAAGGATTTGGGGGAATTGCATGTTTAGAGCGGGGTCTCTCGTTGCCCGGGGCCGGGAGAAGGCGAATGAACTGCGTCCGCTGTCAACACGACAACCGTGATGGGGCGAGGTTCTGCAAAGGCTGCGGGGCGCGGCTGGAGGCGAGCTGCCCGGCGTGCGGGAAGGAAGTAGCGCCTGCTGGCCGCTTCTGTGACGAATGTGGGCACGACCTGCGCTCCAAGAGCGCTGAGGTGGCTCCCTCCGTCAACTACCAGAAGCCCCAGTCCTACACCCCCAAGCACCTCACCGAGAAGATCCTCACCACCCGAAGTGCCCTGGAGGGCGAGCGGAAGCTCGTAACGGTGCTCTTCGCGGATGTGGCGAATTACACGTCCCTTGCCGAGAAGCTCGACCCCGAGGAGGCCCACCGAATCATGGACGGGTGCTTTCGGATCCTGATGGATGAGGTCCACAGGTGTGAGGGGACGATCAACCAGTTCACCGGGGATGGTGTCATGGCGCTCTTCGGGGCGCCGGTGGCCCACGAGGACCACGCCCAGCGGGCCTGTCACGCAGCCCTCGCGATCCAGAAGGCTCTCGTCGACTACTCCTCGCAGGTGCGAAGGGAGTACGACCTCGACTTCCGGATGCGGATCGGCCTCAACTCCGGGCCAGTGATCGTCGGACGCATCGGGGACGACCTGCGGATGGACTACACCGCCGTGGGCGACACCACAAACCTCGCCGCCCGGATGCAGAGCCTGGCTGAGCCCGGGACCGTCCTGCTCTCGGCCAACACCCACCGCCTCGCCTCCCGGTTCTTCGAGCTCGAGGCCCTCGGCGCGCGAGAGATCAAGGGCAAGGAGGAGCCGCATGAGGTCTTCCTCCTCCTTCGGCCCGGAGCGTCCCAGACCCGCATCGCCGCTTCGGTCGCCAAGGGTCTGACGCCCTTCGTGGGGCGCGAGCGCGAGCTCTCGGTGTTGCAGGAGGCCTGGGAGAAGGCGGCAACGGGCTCGGGCCAGGTGGTGGGAATCGTCGGCGAGGCGGGAGTGGGGAAGTCGAGGCTTCTCCTGGAGCTGCGAAACAGCCTCCCGGCCGGCTCCCAGATATACCTCGAAGGGCGCTGCCTCCACTACGGAGGGTCGATGCCGTACCTGCCGGTCCTCGACCTCCTGCGACAGTACTTCGGCCTCGCGGAGGGGGAGCGGGAGCATATCCTGCGCAAGGCCGTTCGGGAAAAGACTCTCGCCCTCGACCCGGCCCTCGAGCGCGTGCTTCCGTCGCTCTATGACCTCCTATCGCTCCGGGTGGACGACGACGCCTATCAGAAGCTCGAGCCCAAGCGGAAGAAGGAGCGGGCCTTCGAGAGCCTGCGGGATCTCCTCTTCCGGATGTGCCAGGAGCAGCCCCTGGTCCTGGCGGTCGAGGACCTCCACTGGCTCGACGCCACCAGCCGGGAGTTCCTCGACTACCTCGTCGGCTGGGTCGCCAACTCCCCCTGCCTGCTGCTCCTCCTCTACCGGCCGGAGTTCACCCACTCCTGGGCGAGCCGGTCGTACTACACCCAGGTGAACGTCGGTCAGCTCTCCACCCAGGCGGGCGCGGAGTTCATGGCTTCGCTCTTCCAGGGGGAAGAGGTCGCCCCGGAGCTGCAGGAGCTGATCCTGGGGCGCGCCGGCGGGAATCCCCTCTTCGTGGAGGAGCTGACGCGCGGCCTGCTCGAAAACGGGTCGATTCGAAAGGAGGGCCTCCGTTACGTCCTCTCGCGCACCGCCAGCGCCGCCGAGGTCCCCGACACCGTCCAGGGGATCATCGCGGCCCGGATGGACGGGGTGGAGGAGAACCTGAAGCGCACGATGCAGGTGGCCTCGGTGATCGGGCGGGAGTTCGCCTTTCAGCTCCTGCAGACGATCACCGGGCTGCGAGAGGAGCTGAAGGTCCAGCTCCTGAATCTCCAGGGCCTGGAGTTCATCTACCGAAAGGCCCTCTTCCCCGAGCTCGAGTACATCTTCAAGCACATCCTCACCCAGGAGGTCGCATACAACAGCCTGCTCCAGAGCCGGCGGAAGGAGCTTCACGAGAAGACGGCGGAGGCGATCGAGCAGCTCTACGCCGACCGGCTCGAGGAGTTCTACGAGATGCTCGCGTACCACTACGGGAGGAGCGACCGGCTCGACCAGGCGCTGCGCTACCTTCAGCTCTCTGCGGAGAAGGCCAAACGGAACTACTCGCTCCGGGAGGCCCTCCGATTCCACAAGGAGTCCCTGGCGCTCCTGGGGCAGCTCCCGGAGACCGAAAGGACCAAGAAGCAGCAGCTTGGGGCGATCCTCTCGACGGGCAACTTGCTAGAAAAGCTGGCCTTCCCCGAAGAGCCGCTCGAGCTCTATGCGGAGGCGGAGAGGCTCGGGAACGAGCTCGGGGATCACCGGAGTCTCGCCATCCTTTACAGTCACCTGGGGCAGTACCACACGTTCCGAGGGAACCTCCGGGGCGCGCGAGACCACCTAGAGCGGGCGTTCGTGGAGGCCGAGCAAGTGGCGGACGCCGGGATCCTGGGTCGCGTGGCTGCGGGGCTATTTGGAGTATCGCTCGTCGACGGCCGGGTTGCGGCCACGCTCGCCCGCATGCCAGGGCTCATCGACCTCTTGGAGCAAACCGTCAACGGAGCCCAACCCTCGCCTTCACTCCCCCTGATTCCCAGCCATCTGTACGGGGCATACGGCGTCGCTCTCGCGTATCTGGGACGGATGACCGGTGCGGATACACACGGGCGACACGCCCTTGCCATTGCTTCCGCCGCCGGCCACCCGCTGGAGCTCGCCCTTGCGCAATACTCTTGCGGCCAAGCTCGTGTCGTAATGGGCAGAGGCCCCGATGCGGCGAGATCCCTGGAAGCAAGCCTCGGAAACTTCGAGAAGGCCCAGAGTACATTGAACGTTCCTTTCGCGCTGGCTTGGCTGGGGTTTGCCCGCTTTCAGTCGGGCGACTGCCCGGGGGCCATCGACTGCCTCGAAAGAGCGATCCAGATGCTCAGATCCCGGGGCATTCCGTACGGCATCGGTGCATTCAGCTCGTGGCTCGCGGGCGCGAGACTGGAGCTGGGCGATCTCTCGAGTGCGCTCGATACCTTGGACCAGGGGCTCGCTTCCGCGGAGGCGATCGGCGAAACCATGTGCGTCGGCCTTGCTCTCGCCCTCCTCGGTCCCGTCGAGTTTCTGGCCGGCAGGGCATCCCTTCCCGCCGCGGTGGAGCGAACTCGGGAGGGTGTCCGAATCTTGGAAGAACTCGAGCTTCGCCCCATGGTGGCGATGGGCCGCCTCCTCCTCGGGGAGCTCTTCGCCGCTGCCGGGGAGACAAAGCAGGCCTCAGAAGCGTTGAAGACCGCCGAGGAGAGCTTCCAGAGCATGCAGATGGACTACTGGCTGGCGCGGGCGCAAAGGGCGATCGCGAGCCTCTGAGCCCGAAGTGACCAGCCCCCTCGAACGGAGGAAGACCATGTACGTCAGAAGCACCAGCTCCCGGGTAGATGTTGCCAAGATCAAGCAGGCCACCGCGGCGTTTCGGGAGCACGTGATCCCGCTCTGCCGGCAGCAAACGGGGTTCAAGGGAGGCTACGTCCTGGCCGACCGCGCGTCCGGCAAGGCCTCGATCCTCACGCTCTGGGAGAGCGAGGTGGCGGCGCGGGCGATCGACGGGAACGGGGTCTACCGGCAGAACCTCGCGCAGCTTGCGCCTTTCCTGATGGCCCCGCCCGTGCTCGAGCTCTTCGAGGTGATCGTGCAGATGTGACCCCGGAAAGGCTCCCGGGTCCATCTCACCGTTTCAGATCCTTGATTCTGCCCGCCAGGAGCTGGCCGAGCGGGCGCCGCTTTTTTGTGCCGCGGGATCGGAGATGGGATTATGGCGGAAATTGCCAGAAGCATTACCTACCACTTCCGCTTCGCCGATGGCGACGAGAAGACCTTTAGGGTTTGCCTCGACCCGCAGACGCTCGCGGTGGTGGACCCGCCTCGGGAGTCTCCGCCCGAGTGGACGCGCCTGAGCGTTCACCAGTGCCGCAACTGCCCTCTTGATCCGGCGCTCCATCCCCGGTGCCCGATCGCGGTGCGGGTCGTAGACCTTGTCGAGGCGTTCCGGGATTCCGTGTCGTTTGAAGACGTGGAGGTCGAAGTCCAGGCGAACCAGCGGACCTACGTTCGCCGCACATCGCTCCAGAAGGGGCTGAGCTCGATCCTCGGCGTCTACACCGTGTCAAGCGGGTGCCCGATCATGAACAAGCTCCGTCCCATGGTCGCCAACCACCTCCCCTTCGCCTCGGCCGCGGAGACGACCTACCGGACGATTGCCATGTACCTGCTGGCGCAGTACTTCCGGAAGCGCTGGGGTGCGGCGCCGGACTTCGAACTTCGGGAACTCCCCGAGATGTTCGATGCCATTCGGGAGGTCGACGTGGGGCTGTGCGAGCGGCTGGGGGCGCTCGGGATCCAGGACGCGAGCCTGAACGCCCTCGCCATCCTGACGACCTTCGGCGAAGACGTGACCTTCACGGTCTTGGACGAGCACCTGGAGAGCTGGGAGGAGGTCTTTCGGGAGCATTACGGCTGAAGCCGAATCGCGGTCCGGGGGTGGGGGCCGTAGTCTCCGTACCGTCTGCACACCCCACCCGCAGGTCAAACCGCCGCGGCGACCGCGAACAGCCGCCACTCGCCGGGGACACCCTTGAGAACGTGGGCGCCGCGGTCCTCGAACCGGAGTCCGGAGCCGGCGGTGAGGTCTTTTACGGTGCTGGAGACCAACACCTCGCCGGGGCCGGCCTGCGAGGCGATCCGGGCGCCGATGTGGACCGCGATGCCCCCGAGTTTGTCGCCGATGACCTCGCACTCTCCGGTGTGCAGCCCCGCCCGGATCTCCATGCCGAGGAGCCGGACCGCGGCGCCGATCGCCTCGGCGCAGCGGACCGCCCGGGCCGGGCCGTCGAAGGACGCGAAGAGGCCGTCCCCGGCTGTGTCGATCTCGCGGCCGCGAAAGCGCTCCAACTCCCGCCTCGCCGACTGATAGTAGCCTTCGAGCAGCTCGCGCCACGTGCGGTCGCCCCACTGGGCGGCCTGCTCGGTCGACCCTACGATATCCGTGAACAGGATGGTGGCGAGGATTCGATCCGGCTCGTGGGCGTGCCGCTCACCGGTGAGGAAGACCTCGATCTCTTCCAGCAGGGTCTCCGAGTCGCCCAGATACCAGAGGTGATCGTCCCCTGGAAGCTCCACGTGTCGCGCACCCCGGATGTGTTCGGCCAGGTAGCGGCCTTGCTCCGCTGGCACCATGCGGTCGGCGGATCGCTGCAGGATCAGGGTCGGCGTGGTGATCACCGGAAGGACAGCCCGGACGTCCGTCTCGAATCCCATGCGAAGGAGCGCCACTGCGGCGCCAGGGCTCGCAGCGTTGCGCTGGAAGTTCGCCCACCACTGACGCAGCTGCGGGTCGTTCTTGTGACTTGGCGCCAACGTGGACAGCACGACACCCTCGCCCCAGCCGCGCTCCACGAGCTCGAACAGCTTGTCCCGGACTTCTGGGGCGATACCGGACGGATAGTCTGGTGCCCAGGACACCCGACCGTAGGTGCTCAGGAGGATGAGAGCCGTCGTCCGCGCTGGATGGGTCGCGGCGAAGAGAAGGGCCATGGGACCACCCTCGGACGTCCCAAGGAGCGCTGCGCTCGCTGACCCCGCCGCATCCATCACGGCCCGCACATCGTCCATTCGCTGCTCGAGGGTCGGCAGCTGATCCACGGAAACAGAGTCGGAGAGACCCGTGCCGGGCTTGTCGAAGAGGATCAGGCGGCTAAACGAGGCGAGCCGCCGCAAGAACCGGGCGGCGGCGGGGTTCTCCCACACGAGCTCCACGTGGGAGACCCAGCCGAGGACGAAGACGAGATCCAGCGGTCCGTCCCCCACGACCTGATAGGCAATGTGGACCTTGCCGCTCTTGGCGTACCGAGTCTTCGGCATGCTCTCCATCGTGACTCCGGGCTGTGGCGCTCGTTCCACCACCCGAGCAGCGGGACTTGCGTTTGACCGGGGTAGGCCAGGGCGGCCCGCTAAGGGTGGCTTGGCCATCGAAGCGTATTCGCGCGCCCTGCCGGGTCAAGGGACTTTTGTGTTCCTCGGTCGGGTGGTGAAGGAGTTTCCGTCTGCGGACGTGTCTCGCACCGTCGCGATGTGCGACGTCTGCCGTGCGATCGTTCGGAGAAGGAGGCCGATCGCCCCGGCCGGCTGCGACCAGGAACAGACCCTCCAGGCATCCTGCGTCAGCGGGGGAGACCTCCGGCCGACCCAAGCCGATGCGCGCTCTTCCACGCGAGCTGTAGAATCCGCTATAACGAGCCAAATGCGCCGGCAAAGGAGGTCCCCATGCCCAGTCCGATCTACAAAGAGCTTCGCGAGCAGTTGGACCAATACTCATGCGGTTTTCCGATCACCGAGTCCGGGGTGGAGCTCAGGATCCTGGAGAGGCTCTTCACCGAAGGGGACGCCGAGCTGTTCCTCTCCCTGAGCCTGAAGCGCGAAACCGCCGAAGACGTGGCGAAACGGCTCGGGCGCGACCCGGAAGGCGTGGCCTCGACCCTGGAGGAGATGGGGGAAAAGGGGCTCGTCTTTTGCTCGGTCGCGGGCGAGGCGAAGAGCTACGGCGCGCTCCCCTTCGTGCCGGGCATCTACGAGCTGCAGCTGGCAACGATGGATCGCGAGCTGGCGGCCTTGTGCGAGCAGTACTTCGACGAGGCCCTGCTGAGGCAGGCTGCTTCGGTGGAGCCGTTCATGCGCACCGTACCGGTCAACCGGTCTGTGGACATTTCACGCACCATCGCGACGTACGACGACTCCCGGGCGATCGTCCGGGGCCAGAGTTCGATCGCCTTGGCCAACTGTATCTGCCGGGTGCAGCAGGGACTACTCGACAAGGGGTGCGAGAAACCGCTCGAGGTCTGTCTGCTCTTCGGGAAATGGGGGCAGCACTATATCGATTCGGGCATGGCGCGGCCCATCACGGTGGCCGAGGCGCTCGCTGTCTTGGACCGGGCCGAGGCGGCGGGGCTGGTGACGCAGCCCTCCAGCTCGCAGAACCCCGGGGGGATGTGCAACTGCTGCGGGGAATGCTGCGCGGTCCTCCGCGGGCTGAACCGGCTGCCGCGTCCTGCGGAAGCCGTGACGTCCAGTTACTTCGGGGTCGTGGACTCCGACGCGTGTTCCGGGTGCGGGACTTGTCTCGAGCGGTGCCAGATGGGCGCCATCGCCCTCAATGACGAACCGGTTGCGGAGATCAGCCTGGATCGGTGCATCGGCTGCGGGCTCTGCGTAACCACCTGCCCCACCGAGGCCCTGCGCCTGGAGGTCAAGCCGGAGGACCGGCGCCCCGAGCCTGTGAAGACCGAGGCGGAGGCCATGAGAATGATGGCTCAAAAGCGAGGCAAGTCCCTGACCCCGCTTGCCTTCTCCAAGACAGCGCGAAGCCCGCATTGAACTTCTAACCCTGGCTCGCAAGGGCGGGGGGAGGCGCGTCCGGAGTCCGGTCTTGTGCCCCGGGATCGGATATCTGAACATGGCGGAGACCGCCGGCAACGGTACCTACCACTTCCGCTTCGCGGACGGCGAGGAGAAGATCTTCGCCGTCCGCTTGGACCCTCGGACGCTCGCGGTGGTGGATCCGCCGCGAGCGTCTCCGCCCGAGTGGATGCGCCTGGACTTCCACCAGGCCCGCAACTGCCCTCTCGATCCAGCGCTCCATCCCCGGTGCCCGATCGCGGTGCGGGTCGTAGACCTTGTCGGGGCGTTCCGGAATTCCGTGTCTTTTGAAGACGTGGAGGTCGAAGTCGAGGCGGACCGGCGGACCTACGCTCGCCCCACACCGCTCCAAAAGGGGCTGAGCTCGATCCTCGGCATCTACACCGTGTCGAAAGCGGGTGCCCGATCATGAACAAGCTCCGCCTCATGGTCGCCAACCACGTCCCCTTCGCCTCGGCCGCGGAGACGACCTACCGGACGATTGCCACGTACCTCCTGACGCAGTACTTCCGGGAGCGCTGGGGTGCGGAGCCGGACTTCGAGCTTCGGGAACTCCCCGAGATCATCCGTGCCATTCGGGAGGTCGACGTGGGGCCGTGCGAGCGGCTGGCGGCGCGTGGGATCCAGGACGCGAGCTTGAACGCCTTCGCCATCCAAACGACCTTCGACAGAGACGTGACCTTCACGGTCCTGGACGAGCATCTGGAGCACTGGGAGGAGGTCATTCGGGAGCACTACCCTTGAACGCAAATCCAGGTCCGGAGGCATGGGCCGTAGTCCCCTTGCGTCCGCGTCTGTCCAGCGACGATCCCGTGCGACTGATGGAAGAATCGGCTGGACACCTCCTGAGGCGCCAGAAGAGGGTCCTCGGCGAGCAGGCCATCCTCGCGGCGATGCGCCTCTTCGAGAACGTGGGATGCGCACCCCGCCCGCAAGTCAGTCCGCCGCGGCGACCGCGAACTGCTGCGGGAAGGGGATATCCCATGAGGGACCGCTGGTCTACGCCTCGCGCGGGGCTTGAATCCCGCGCGCTTCCCTTTTAGGTTGGCAAGGGACGAGCTCCTGGCCTTCCGCGTCGGAGAACGGGACCGCGCGCCGAACCCCGGCTCGTTTCGGAGGCGGAGCGCCCTCGAGAGGATGAACCGTCGATGTTCCACTGGCTCCGAGACATGCGCCGCGAGGCGATCCGTTCGAAGACCTTCCCGAAGCCCTGGGAGGAGTTCCTGCGCCGCAATGTGGCGCTCTACTGCGTGCTGGAGCCCGAGGAGCAGGAGGAGCTCAAGAAGCTCGTGCTCGTCTTTGTCGAGGAGAAGAGCTGGGAGGGGTGCGGGGGGCTCGAGCTCGACGACGAGATCCGTGTGACCATCTCGGCCCAGGCGTGCTTGCTGCTCTTGGGGCTTCCCCATAACTACTACCGAAACGTCGAGTCGATCCTGGTCTATCCGTCCACCGTCGTTGCCCCACCGCGGGAGCCGGGTGTCTTCGAGCAGGTGCGGGGACCGCTGGAACCGGAGCAGCCCATCCTGGGCCAGGCGTTTGCGCAAGGCCCCGTGATCCTCGTGTGGGATGCCGTGCTGCGCGGCGGCCGGCATCCGAAATCGGGTCACAACGTGGTGTACCACGAGTTCGCCCACAAGCTCGACATGCTCGACGGGGCGGCCGACGGCACGCCGCCGCTCAAGGACCGGGAGGAGTATCGGGACTGGGTCGCGGTGTGCTCGCGGGAGTACCTGCGGCTTCGCGAGCTCGCCGACCGGGGCCAGAAGACCGTTGTCGACGCCTACGGTGCAACGAACGAGGCGGAGTTCTTCGCGGTAGCGACCGAGCAGTTCTTCGACGCCCCCGTGGCGCTCCACGAGCACGCCCCGGGGCTCTACCGCGTCCTTCGAGAGTATTACCGGCAGGACCCGGCGGCCCGCGTGGGGCGCCACCGCTGCTCCCTGGGCTAGGGGCCCGCAGCCGGGGCCGATTCGTTCGCCTTCCGAACACCCGCCCGCAAGCTTCCCGCCGCGTCGGACAAGCCAGACGCGGCGTACGGCTCACCGCGTGAACTCGGGGTAGAGCCTGTGGCGGCATTCGGGACAGATACCGTGGGTGAATTCGGCCTGGGAGTGGTCCGCGATGTAGCCCTCGATGGGCTGCCACTGTCCCTGGCCGTCGCGGATCTTCTTGCAGCCAGCGCAGATCGGAAGAATACCGGTCAGCATCTTCACGGTGGACATCGCCTGCTGGAGCTCGGCGATCAAGCGTTCGCGCTCGGTCTCGGCTTCTTTCTGCGCCGAGATGTCACGAGCCACGTGGACCGAGCCGCTGAGGTTCCCCTCCTCGTCGAAGAACGGCGAGCACGTCACGAGCAGCGGCCGCCCGACCCTGGGGTCCTCGATCTCGACGGAGACCGTCTTTTGCACCTCCAGAGCCTTGACGTGCGGGCACTCGGGCCAGGGATCGTCCCGGCCGTGGAGGACCTCGTAACATCGCCGTCCAATGAGGTCTCGGGGGTGAAGTCCCAGGAATCGCGCGAGGGCCCGGTTGGCCCGCACGATGCGAAAGGTCCGGTCGTGAACCGAGACGAAGTCGTCGATGGCATCGAAGGTTGCGGTCCACTCCCGCAGAGAGTGGCCGAGCCGCTCGTTCAGGGCGTCGTTCCCGGCGTCGTTCCCGGTCTTCCTGCGACAGGGCAAGGCCCCTCCCCCTTTGCTCGGGCCGCGGGCAGGGTACGAATCCGAACCGGTGTCCGCCGAACGGGTACCCGAGCCGACGAGCTTTGGCATCTCACTCCCGGACACGCGGCTCTTGTCTGCGAGAAGAACGGCCCCGCCGTGACCTCTGCAATCGGGATGCCGCGGCGTCCGTCCTCCCCGAGGCGCGCAGACCGGTTCTGGTGCGCGCGAAAGGACGGGTGGCGGTATCCCTGCCGAGAGTCATACTGAGTCGTGCGGACGGGGTTCTTCGCCCGCAGGGCCGAAAGGAGGTCGCCATGGTACGAGTGCTGATCGACCGGAAAGTGCTGGAGGACAGGATCTCGGACTACCAGCTCGCAGTGCGGGGGGTGCGGATCCGGGCGATGGACTACCCCGGGTACGTCTCCGGCGAGACGCTGTGCGACGCCGACGACCCCCGCCGCTACGTGACCATCTCTACCTGGAGCAACCGGGCCGCCTGGCTGGCGTGGGCCGCCTCGGACACGCGCCGCGAGCTCATGGAGAAGCTCGCGCCCCTGCTCATGCAGACAGAGCGGGTCACCGTGCTCGAGCCGTCGTGAGGGGGGCCCGGGCGCCGGCGGGCCTCCATTGGAGCGCTCCGACCCCCTCCCGGCGATCCCAGGACGAGCAGCCGATCAGAGCAGCTCGGCCACGTTTCGGCCCGTCGCAGGGTCGGGGCGCACCCGGACCGAACGACCCACCTGGTTTCGGCCGGCCAGTTCGGTGAACACGTCGGGGTCAGGCGGCGTGCGGGCCACGAACCGTTCGCCGTGCGCGAGCCTTCCGTAGACGACCGCGTAGTCCGGCGCGCCGTCCCGGGCGTGGACGACCGTATAGGTTTCGATCGTCCCGCGGCCCCGGGCCTCTTCCACCCAGGGCACCGGCCCTTCCCCGGTGGGGGGCTCCGCATCGTCCTCCCGGTCGTGGGCGCTGAGGTCTGCGTCTCGGGGATCCGCCCCATAGACGCCTGCGGCGTGCTTGTGCAGGAACCAGCCCAGGGCGGTGACCATGCCGTTGGTCCGCTCGCCCCGGCCGATGGCTTCGCACAGCGTGGCGATGGCGTGAAGGCTGTAGTTGTTTCCGGGCCCCCCGAAGAAGCCGAGCCCCCCCGTCAGCGTCAGAGGGCGCGGGTCGGCGTCCGCGAGGCCGAGCATCTTCCTCCCGATGGCGACGGAGCACGGGAAACAGCTGTAGAGGTCGAAACACTCCAGGTCTTCGATCGCCAGGCGACAGCGTCGCAGCGCCTTGTGAGCCGCGGCCCGCAGCGCGGTGCTGCGGGTGAACGACGACCGCTCGATGAGAAAGCGCTGGCGCTCCACCGCGGCACCCCCTGCCAGAAAGTACACGGGGCCCCTCGCTCCGACGCGCCAGCGTGCCGCCTGCGGCTCGGAGGCGAGCAGAAGGGCAGCTCCCAGGTCGGCCGTGACCAGGGGATTCATGAACTTGGTGTAGGGGAAGGCGATCATCCGGTTCTGCGCCGAAGGGAAGACGATCTCGTCGGCGGTGAGCGGCGCACGGGTCCACGCGTTCGGGTGGGCGGCCGCGACGCGGCTGAACTCGGCCCAGAGGTTTCCCACGCGCCGGAGATAGGCCTCCCGATCGAGCCCCGACTCGGCCCAGAGCGCGGTCTCGAACAACGGAAAGCCGTGAATGGGCAGGCTCACCCCGTGTCTCGCTTCCACCCCCGTGGCCCCGACGCGGTCGTCCGCCTCGCGTTCGTCCGCGAGTCCCTGGAAGAGCGGGGTGTCGCCGCGGGCCGGCTCGCCGCCCCGCCGGTAGTAGACCTCCGCCCCGGCGATCAAGATGCTGTCCAGCTCTCCCCGCGCGATCATCCCGGCGGCCCGGTTGACCAGTGCTTGAGGGGAGTTGCCGCCGATCCTGGAAACCGACGTGTAGCGGGGCGAGGCCCCGAGCTCCTGCGCCAACTGCTCGGCTGCCGATGGATACGACCGGCTCATGGGCTTCACCACCAGGACGCCGTCGACGTTCTTCAGCCCCTGGCGGGCCGCAACGCGAGACGCCTCGGCCATGAGGCCCAGGGGGTCCAGCAGTCGGTCCGTCTGCGCCTTGGCCTGGGTCACCTGCCCCCACCCCGCCACCACGACCCTTCGCTTCATGTTCTGTTGCCTCGGCTTTCCCATCCCGTGTGGCCGGGGATGATCGTTCGGTCCTGCTCGACGTCAGAGGAGAGGCTCAGCGGGAGGGGCGTCGGGTGGGCTCTCCGACGTCCGCGGGAGGCAGAGCCGGCGACGGCCGGATCAGGGGCCGGTAGAGGGGGTCGCCGACGAGGACCATCTTCCACGACAGATATGGCAGGCTGAGCAGGTACGACTCCGCGAGGGTCAGGTGCCCGCCGGTGAGGAGCTCCAGGAAGAGGTGCGGCGGCGGAAACGCCTGCACGTAAGGCTCGCTCACGGGTCCGAGGGTGGCGGCGACGCCCTCCTCGAGCATCCGCTGGCACCACTCGGTGTTTCCCTTGCGCCGCAGGGTCGCGCACTCGCCGCTCGCGATGTGGTACCCCACGGAACCCTTCTGCCAGGCGAAGGCCCCCACGTAGCGGGTCAGGCTATACCAGCCGCAGTAGAGGGCAGCCGGCAGGTGACCCCCCTCCGGAAAGAGCGCCTCGGTCTCCTCCAGGACCACGGGAATTCCTTCTGTTCTTAGGGTAGCGGCCGCCTCGTGGAGGGACTTGTCGTAGAACGCATAGCCCGACAGGGTCTTCCCGTCCCCCGGGTCCGCCCAGCGGGCGTCGAGGTAGGCGGCGCCGGTGAGGCCGGTCTGCTCGGCGGCGAGCGCGTCGTCGATGATCCGGCGGACCACGGCCTCGGAGGGGCCGTCGAGGCGGCTTACCAGGAGGACTTCGTCCCGACGGAGGGGAAACTTCTGGTCTCGGACGCCCAGGAAGAGCGGGTTCCGGACCCACCCGTCGAGCTCGTACCCGGGACTGCGCACGAGGGCCAGCTCCGAGTCGACCGAGGCCTCTTGATCCCTCTTCCGGAGGCGTTCGATCCGTGATCGTGCTGCTGCGAGCCTCTCCCGGTCGTCCCCTGCCGCCCCCGGAGCCGAATCCTGCTCGGAGAGGTCCCGTTCCTCCCGCTCCAAGAGGGCCAGGGTCGCCCTGTCTTCAGGGGTCGGGTCGGGGCCCAGGACCCGGAGCGGGACACCGTAGACGAGCGCCACGGCGCGAATTCCCTGCCCTGCCTTGCCCTGAAGCCGACGGCGGATCGGCTCGGCGATGCGCTCGTCATACTCCGGCCGGGAGCAGGTCTCGGCGTCAGTGACCCGAAGCGCGAGCAGGTTCTCGTTGGGGATGGCCCGAAGCTTCATGTAGTAGGAGGCCAGTTCGACGCTGCCTCGAGCGTTGCCGTTGGCGACGACCAGCACATCCCGGGGCTCCAACGCCTCGGCCGGGGCAGGGGAGCCCAGCAGACAGCAGGCGACGAAAAGGATCGCGATGCGCGGGAGCAGCGGGCGAGGGGGCAGCATGGGAACCTGAGCCTACCAGGAACTGCCGGTTCGTGCGAACGCGGCCGGCAGTGCGTCGGCTCGCCGAGGCCGGGTCCGAACGCGTTCCCGAACCGAGGCCTGCGCCTGAGGAGTATCGGCGCCAAAGGATGCGACGCTTTGAAGGAGAAGGGCGGGTACCCGCGCCTGGGCAGATCCTACGGGTTCCCGACGGCTCGGCGGGGGCCGGAGGCTTCGGGTTCGCGCACCTCCGCTCTCACCTTCGGGAGGCACTCCGGGTACTCGGCCTGGATGAAGCCGAGGAGCTTCTCTCGAACCTCGCATCGCAGGTCCCAGGCGGCGGAAGAGTCGGCGGCGCTCATCAGCGCACGCACCTCGATCGCCCGCTCTCGAGCGTCCGTGACCTGAAGGCCCCACACCTTGCCGTCCCACCGCGCCGACGCCTTCAGGATCCGATGCAGTTCCTCCCGAACGGGCTCAACCGGCAGGGAGTAGTCCGCATAAAGGAACACGGTTCCGAGGAGGTCGGCGGACACGCGGGTCCAGTCTTGAAAGGATTTATCGATGAAGTAGGTGATGGGTACGATCAGGCGTCGCAAGTCCCAGATCTTGATGACGACGTAGGTGAGTGTGATCTCTTCGACGCGCCCCCACTCTTTCTCCACGATGACTACGTCGTCGATGCGAATCGGTTGAGTCAGTGCGATTTGTATCCCTGCGAAGAGAGTTCCTATGCTCTTCTGAGCGGCAAATCCAATGATGATGCCAACGATGCCGGCGGAAGCCAATATGCTGACGCCGACCTGCCTTACTTTATCGAAAGTCATAAGCATGGATGACGCAGCAATGACTATAATCAGGAAGACCGCAATCCGTTCGATCACCTGTAATTGAGTGTAGATCGCTCTGGCTTTCAGGTTATCTTTTTGCGTTATATCGTATTTAGAAAGGACGACGTCCCTGAATACGTAGACGGAGCTTGCCGCAAACCACGCGAGGGCGCCGATGAGGACCAGGCCCAGGACCTGTTTCAACATGGAATCGGCTTCCGGCGGCAGCCGAACTCCCGGCATCGCCACCATGACCAGGAGGAGGGGGACGATCAGTCGTGCGGGCCCCGCCCACCGCCCGAAGAGCAACGCCGCCGCATCAAAGGAACTTCGGCGCGCCCAACGGGAGAGATATCTCAGCAGGAAGCCGGCCACGACGCGGCCGACGATCCCAACGAGCGCAAGGATGCCCGCCGCCTCGATGGGGGCCCACCAGCGGTTGATCTGGCTGAAGAGAAGGTCAAGTCTCATGAGACGCTCGCACGTTGGGGTCTCCGAACAACGACCGGTAAGTCCAGGTAGGGAGCCTGCGGGCCGCGCTGAGGCGACCCCTCAAACCGCAGGTCTTCTGATTCAACGACTCGTCGGGAGCTACGGTTCTTCCTCCGAAGAACCGGAACGTGTCGCTCGCCGCCCTAGGGCATCGGCGGCCGGGGTGTCGACGCTCCTGAGATGGAGGTCCCTTTGCGGGAACGGGATCTCGATCCCTTCCTCCCGGAATCGCTGGTCAATCGCCTGGAGCAGGGCGCTTCGGATTACGAGGCGCTCGGCGACTTCGCCCACCCAGGCGCGCAGCTCGAAGTCCAGAGAGCTTGCGCCGAAGCCGGTGAAGAGGACCTGTGGCGCCGGCTCCGGGAGCACCGAGGGGTGATTCGCGGCCACGCCGGTAAGGGTGCCCATGACCCGCGTCACGTCCGACCCGTAGGCGACACCCACTGGAACGACGATCCTGGACTGGCGGTCCGAGAGCGTCCAGTTGGTCACCGGGTTTGAGATGAGGTCGCTGTTGGGGACGATGAGCTCGGACTGGTCGAGGGTCTGGATGATGGTCGAGCGCAGACCGAGTCGCTTGATCTGACCCCACTCCCCGGCGACCTGGACCACGTCACCCACCTTCACGGGCCGCTCGAAGAGCAGGATCAGGCCGCTCACGAAGTTGTTGACGACGTTCTGGAGGCCGAAGCCGATCCCGACTCCCAGCGCGCTCGCGACGATCGCAAGGTTTCGGAGCTCCACGCCCAGGGTGCCCAGGGCGAGCACCAGGCCGGCGAGCACGAAGGCGTAGTGCACTAGGCGCTTGACCGACATTCGAACGCCGATGTCAATGTGGGCGGCGAGGGGCGTGCCCTCGTCGAGCAGGGCTTGGACGGTCCACGAGCTGAGAACGGCCCCGTAGAGAACGGCCGCGGCCGCGAGCGCGAGCCCCACGGTGATCGACGTGCCGCCAAGGGTGACTCCCAGCGAAAGGAGGCCGCGGGCCGCGGCGAGGGGACCGTCGAAGACCCTCCAGACCCCCAGCAGGAACGAGAGGGTGAGTCCCCCGATCAGCAGGTCCGTGAGGACCCCAAACCGATGGACGATCGAGCCGGTGTTTTCGCGCACCAGCCGGAGCCGTTGGAAGTGCGGGCCACCGCCGGCCAGTTCGGTGGCTCCTCGCACCAGGAGCGCGAGGACCCAGGCGAGGAGGACGAGGAACGTGGTCTCGAGCGAGGCCTCCACGAGGTGCACCGCGAGCGCGCCGAAGCCCCCGAGCTGGGCCAGCAGGACGACGGCGAACACGGCGGCCCCGAGCCGGAGCGACCACGTATACTTGGGCGTATCGCCCCGGCGCGCACTTTCGCGGGCGCGCCACAGGCACAGGGGGAGCCCCGCGCCGGCCACGACCGTGACGTAGACTCGGAAGAGAGGCTCCGGAAGGCCCAACACACGCAGGAGCTGGGTCAGCCAGAGAAGACTTGCCAGCCCGTAGAGCAGGCGCCGCTTCCACGGGAGGGAGATCAGCCCGGCCACGAGCCGGGCGGCCGCGGGCGCGATGATGGTCCAGAGGAGCAGCGACCACGTGGACGGCATGGTGCCGTAGAGTGCGGAAGGGGCCGCGAATCCGACGAACAGGGCCGCGGCCAGGGGGCGTTTCTCCAGGAACGACCAGCGCAGTGACCGCTGCAGCAGTGCTCGCCGTCGACGGATGCTGCGCCACAGGAGGAAGGACAGGGCGAGCTGGAGAAGCGCGATCCAGGCGTTGGAGGCGAGGAACGGTTGGTCCGGCCATCCGAGCTCGGCGACGCGCGGCCAACGGGCGGGGGCGAGCGCGTGACGCACCGTGGTCCAGAACTCCGGGGAGAGGAGCGAGGGCCCGGTCTTGCGAAACAGGTTTCCTCGAAGCGACTCGAGCAGCCTGTCGGCCTCCGCCCCCACCGCCTGGGTGCGCGCCTGCGTCTCGCCGGCGCGGCCCTGCAGTTCCACAAGCGGCACGGCGGCGCTCGACAGGAGCTGTTGCGCGCTCTGGAGCGTGCGGTGGACCTCGGAGAAGGTGGCGCTCAGGGCGGCCCTCGGGGCGCCCCGGGGAAGCGCGGCCTCCCAGGTCTCCCATCGCGTCCGCTCGTCGGCCCAGGCCTTCTGCAGGGCGCCGAGCCGCGCGAGCTCGGCTGAAAGGGAGTCGCCGAGGGTCTGAAGGGAGTCGGTCAGGTCCTGCGCCGCGGCCCGGAGCTCGGTCAGCTGGTCGTAGCGCGCCTCGCCGGACGCCTTGAGGGTTTGGAGCCGGGCGGCCAGGCGGTCGGCCCTCTGCTGCCAGGCGGCGACGTTCTTCTGCTGCGCCGCCACGTCGATCTTTCCCGTGAGAGCGCTCTGAAGCAGAGAGAAGCGGCGGAACAGGTCCGTGGACCGGGGAACCAGATCGGCCAGGCCCGCGCCTGGCGACGCTTCCTGGCCTGCTGCCTTCGGGGCAGCGTCAAGCCGCTCCCCGGCTTCAGTGGCGGCTGCAGGCGAAGCTGCGGCCAGGAGAACGAGCAGCAGGAGGGACACGGCCGGGGAACGGGTCGCCATCGATTCCATCTCCTGGCGAGGGCATGTGATGCGTACGAGTCGGGCGGCCGCCCATGATAGCACACTGCCGGAGACTTCCATCGGTCCGGGTCCGCCGCCGGGAACGTTTGGGGGGACTCACGCAACGTTCGGGTACCCGTCCGATACGCGCTCATCCCGCGCCGGGGTGAGCGGGGTGTGTCGCAGGCCGTGTCGGCCGTTGACACAGCCCCCGAGCACTGGTAGTGTGCCGTCCCGACCCGGAGCCCGTGCCGGCGCGCCGGCGGCTGAAGGGAACACGGCAGAGGGACCTGGCAGATGGCGGGGCCCTTTTTTGTTTTCTCGTGCCTGCGTGGTGGTCGGGCGGTCCCTGGACGGCCCGACTCTTCCTGCAGGTGCTGAGCAACGCGCGGCACGGTCGACGCAGGATTCGTAGGGATTATTCACGCCGCAAGGGCACCAACAGGAGGAGCGATGGCGGTCCGGCTTTTCGTGGGGAACCTGGCCTATGACGTGACGGAGTCGGAGCTCCGGGAGCTGTTCTCGGCGGTCGCGCCGCCGTCCTACGTGCGCCTTCCGACGGATCGGGAGACCGGCAAGCCGCGGGGGTTCGCCTTCGTCGAGTTCAACGACCCGTCGCAGGCGGAGGACGCGGTGCGCCGCTTCCACCAGCATGTGTTCAAGGGCCGGCCGCTCGCGGTCAACGAGGCGCGTGCGCGGGAGGACGGCCCTGCGGTCCGGGCGCCCTCGCCGTCTCTCTCGGCCTGGCCCGGAGAGGCCTCGGGACTCGAAGGTCCGGCGCGCGAGGGCACACCCCGGCGGACCTTCGGGCCGGATGCGCCGCCGCGCGGCAAGCGCAAGAACGAGTCTCGGGGCACCAAGGGCGAGCGGGCTCCCAAGGGGCCGCTGCGTGAACGAAGCGGAGGCCAGTTCTTCGGAGGGGACGTCGAGGACGCCGATGCGGACACCGAAGCCGACGACTTCGCCCTGTGGGCACGCGACGAGAAGGCGACGGACGACGACTGAGGGGAGGACGTTCCGAACGCCGGGGGGAGCCGACCGCTTGAGCCCCGACCGGAAGCGCGCCGACCGAACCCCAGGAGCGAGACGATGGGAAAGAACTCGAGACCGACCATTCAAAAGCGCGAGAAGGAGAAGGCTCGCCAACAGAAACGAGTGGAGAAGGACGCGCGTCGCGTCGAAGCGAAGGAGCGCCGGGCGGCCGCCTCCCCTCGGGGTGAAGGCGAAGACCCCGATATCGCCGGGATCGTTCCCGGTCCCCAGCCTCTGCCCCCGCAGTTCGACCCGGTCTCCGGGGACGAGTAGTCTTCCGAACGCCTCCGGTCCTGCCTCCGCGCCGAGAAACTCGAGCGGAATACGCGGGGAGTTGGCCCGGCTCCGCGGCTCTTTGTTCCGGTTGCCTGTCCTGATCCCTCGGCCGCAGGCGGTGCCCGACGCGGGCCCGCAGCGTGGTCGGATTCGGCCGCCGTTCCGCGTCCCTCGCGCCCAGGAGCACGGATGGGAAAGCTACTCGCCATCGTTGGAACCACGGCCGGTGGCTGGCTCGGATGGTGGCTCGGCGCACACGTCGGGTGGATGACAGGCTACTTCTCGAGCGTCCTGGGATCGGCGGCCGGCTGGTACGCCGGCCGGTACCTCACGGCCCGCCTGCTGGAGTAGTGGACGCCCGAGGCGCGACGCACCTAAAGACCTCTCCTTGTTTGGCCGATCCATACGCGGACGCCGTGGGTCCCCGCAACCACGTTTCCGAGGTCGGCCATGCCTCTCGAAGGAACCCTCAACTACCTCGATGTCGCGCACCTGCTGCAGGTGGTCGGCGCCTCCCAAAAATC
Source organism: Deltaproteobacteria bacterium (assembly GCA_016214985.1). GTDB lineage: Bacteria > Desulfobacterota > Deferrisomatia > Deferrisomatales > JACRMM01 > JACRMM01. The sequence goes on from JACRMM010000015.1 coordinate 74,702, forward strand.
CGGCGTGCTGGAGATCTCGTGGGAGGGCCGCTGGGCGCGCCTCGTGTTCGAGCGTGGCGACCTGCTCTGCGCGGAGGCCAGCGCCTGCCACGACGGGATCGGCACGCTCCTGGTCAAGGCCGGGCTGCTCTCCGGCGACCAGCTCGAGGCTGCCCTGGCACGGCAGCGCGACGAGGGGCCCGGGCCGCGGCGCCTGGGCGCGATCCTGTGCGACGAGTTCGGCATCGAGCCCGAGGACATCGAGCGGCTGCTGCGTGAGCAGTTCGAACGGGTCGCGCTCGACGTCTTCTCGTGGCCCGGTGGGCGATTCGTGTTTCGGTTTCGGGAGCCGGGCAGCGCCGGCGACCGGTTCCGCCTCGACGCGGTGGAGTTCATCCTGGCGGTGGGCATCCGGGCAGGGCTCCTCGTCGAGAAGGCGCTCGAGCGCGACCGAAGCGCGACACTCCGGCCCCGGCTCATCTTTCTGGACCGGGACGAGGCGCTGCTCGGACGCTACCGCGAGCACTGGCAGCGCAAGGGGTACGCGGTGACCTGCTGCGCCGCGCCGAGCGAGGTCGTCGCAGCGCTGGACCTCGTCGACGAGCCGCTGACGAGGGTCGTCGTGGCGGGTTGGGACCGGGATGCTTCGGGCGGGGTCCAGGATCTCTTGGGCCTGCAGTCGCGGTACTCGGACGTGGCGATCGTCGAAGTGGGCGGCGGAGCCTCGGGGGGATCCGTGGGCGGCGGTGCGATTGTGTGCAAACCGTCGCCGGAGGAGCTCGGTGGGCCCCACGGGGACATGTGCTTCGCGGTGTTCATGGTGTCACTGGAACGAGCGCTGACCCAGGTTCTCGGCGGGTCCGGGGATGCGCCTTCATGACCGAAGGCCCAGGGCGCAACGTCGAGGAATTCCTTCCCGAAGCCGACGAGATCCTGGAGGCCGTGGCCGAGGACCTGCTGCGGCTCGAGGCCACGGCTCGCGAGGGGGAGGCCGACCCGGAGGTGATCAACAGCATCTTCCGGGGTGCTCACAGCCTCAAGGGTCTGTCGGGCATGTTCGGCTTCACGCAGGTCACGGAGGTCTCCCACAAGATGGAGACCCTGCTCGACAGCCTGCGCATGGGCAAGGTGGCCTGTGAGGGCCGGGTCGTGGATCTCCTCTTCGAGGGGGTGGACCTCGTCAAGGCTCTGTGCGGCCGGCTCGTCGAGGGGCAAGCACCCGACGACCCGCGGGTCGTGCCGTTCGTGGAGCGCCTCCTGACAGCCTCGCAGGGCGGGGGACCGCCCGGCCCTCCGGGTGTCGCCTCGCTCGGCCTCGCCGAAGAGGCGCTGCGGGTCCTCACGGACTACGAGGTGCACCGACTCGAGGAGACGCTCAAGAACCCCAAACGCACCCTGGTGCGCGTACGCGCCCGGTTTCCCATCGAGACCTTCGACACGGATCTGGAGGCCCTCAATCAGGTGCTCGCGGGCTTGGGAGAGATCATCTCTACCCTCCCGTCGGCTGATCCCGGTAGCGAGGAGTTCCTGGAGTTTGATCTGCTGGTGGGTGCGAAGGCGGCCCTGCCGGACGTTCATGCGGCCCTGGAGCCCTTTCCGGCGTCGGCGACGGTCCTGGGAGGAGCGTCCTCAACCGCTGCGGCACCGCCCACCCCGCGTCCGGCGCCGGAGGTGCACGAGCCGCCGCCCCGGCCGTCCGTTCCGGAGCCAGCGGCACCGCGGCCCGAGGCCGAGGGCGGAAGAGGCGAGGGTGACCTTCGCAGTCTCACCAAGACGATCCGGGTCGACCTGCCGAAGCTCGACGCCCTGATGAACCTCGTCGGCGAGCTCGTGCTCACCAAGGGCCGTATCCAAATCCTCTCCGAGAGGCTGCGCGAGCAGATGGGCTTCACCGGGGAGGCGCTGGAGCTCAGCAAGGCGCAGAAAGAGCTGGAACGGAAGCTCTCGGAGCTCCAGCAGTCGGTGATGGACGTGCGAATGGTCCCCCTGGGGCAGATCTTCTCGAAGCTCCACCGGGTCATCCGCAAGATCCTCCAGGGCTCGTCGAAGGAAGCGGAGCTCGAGATCTACGGGGCCGAGACCGAGCTGGACAAGCTCATCGTGGAGGATCTCAGCGATCCGCTCATCCACGTCATCCGCAACGCCGTGGACCACGGCATCGAGGAGCCCTCGGTGCGCCTGGGCCGCGGGAAGCCGGCCAAGGGGGTCGTCAAGATCTCCGCACGCCAGCGCGGCAACCACGTCGTGCTCGAAGTCTCCGACGACGGAGCGGGGCTGTCCCGGGAGAGGATCCGCAAGAAGGCGGTTGAGCGGGGGCTCATCGAAGAGGGAGCCGTCCTCGGCGACCGCGAGCTGTTCGACCTGGTGTTCCTCCCCGGCTTCTCGACCAAGGACCAGGTCACCGAGATCTCCGGACGCGGCGTGGGCATGGACGTCCTGCGCAGGAACATCGGGAACCTCTCCGGCATGATCGAGCTGACGAGCGCAGAAGGAAAGGGCACGACGGTTGCGATCACCCTGCCCATCACCCTGGCGATCATCCAGGCGCTGCTCGTGGGGGCCGGCGGTCAGACGTACGCTGTGCCGCTCAACAGCGTACTCGAGACACTGGTGGTGGAGGCCGATCAGGTGAAGACGCTCGAGGGCCGGCCCGTGCTGCATCTGCGGGAGCAGACCTTGCCTCTCGTCCGCGTGGATCGGCTCTTCGGGGCCGACGGGCCCCAGGTCCTTCCCCCGTACGCGGTCGTGATCGGTGTCGCCGAGAAGAGGGCGGCGTTCGCCGTCGACAGCCTGATCTCTCAGCGCGACGTGGTGATCAAGAGCCTGGGGCGAAGGCTTCGGACTCTGCACGGGATTGCAGGTGCCACGGACCTCGGCGACCAGCGCACGATCCTTGTGCTGGACGTCGCGGCGCTGGTCGACCAGGTCTTCGAAGGCGACGGAGGGCGATGAGGCGGTGATGAATCCAGCGACGGACCTTGAGGCGTGGCAGCGCCGACTCCTGGACGTCCTGCAAGGCGATCTGGCGGCGGGGGGTGCCCCGACCGACGCGCCGGCGCGGCCGGTGGTGCGACGAGAGGTGCTCGTCTTCGACCTGGGAGGCGAAAGCTTCGGGATCGACATCGAGGCGATCGCGGAGATCCTGCTGCCGCGTCCCGTCACGCCCCTGCCGCGCGTCCCACGCTTCGTCCTCGGCGTCGTAAGCCTTCGGGGCACGGTGCTCCCGGTGCTGGATCTCTGCCGCCGACTCGGTGTGACGGCCGCCGACACCGCGCGCTCCTCCCGCATCCTGGTGCTGCGGGACGGCGACGAGAGCGTGGGGTTCTGGGTCGAGAGGGTTCGGGGCGTCGTGCGGTTCGCTGCGGGTGAGTTGGAACCGACGGAGTTCTCCTCGGCGGTCGACCCCCGATTCCTGGAAGGGATCGGGTACGATCGCCGCGGGGCGCTCGTGGCCGTACTCCGGGCCGAGGCGCTGGTGGACTTTCGGTTGGAGGAGACATGAGCCGCCTCCAGGGGCTCCAGGTCCTGTGCTTTCGCGTCGGGGGCCGCACGTTCGCCCTCGACATCATGGGCATCCGGGAGATCCTGCGAAACCAGACCGTGACCCCTTTGCCCCACACCCCGCCCCACATCGCGGGCGTCGTGAATCTTCGGGGCGCATTGATCCCCGTCGTGGACCTGCGGCCGGCTCTCCTCGGGCCGGACGCCTCGCCTGCCGCTGAGGATCTCAAGCTCGTGGTCGTCCAGGCGCGAGGGAAGGTGGCCGGCCTGCTGGTCGACCAGGTGCTCGACGTCGCAGGGATCCCCTCGGCTGCGCTGACCCCGATTCCCGGAGCGGGCGTCGACGCGGGCCACGCCGTCGTCGCGACGTTCCATCGAGCCGGGGAGGGGGGCGACGAGGTGGTCGTGCTGATGCGTGTCGCTCCCCTGCTGGAGGATGACGTACTCGTGCCTCCAGAGATCCTCGTCGCGTGAGGACGCCGAGCCGTGAGAGGTCGGGTGCGCCCCCGTGCGGCGCCCGGCGCGCGGGGGCCCGGGTTCTCGTGGTCGACGACAGCCCCTACACCCGGCAGACGCTGAAGGCAATGGCCGAGGACGTGCCCGGAGTCGGTAGCGTGGACCTCGCCGGCAACGGCCGGATCGCCCTGGCCAAGGCCCTTCGGCGCCCTCCAGATCTGGTGATCCTGGATCTGGCGATGCCGGTCATGGACGGCTTTACCTTCCTTCGGATCTTCCGGGGCCACAGCGACGCCCCGGTCTTGGTGGTGAGCTCCCACGCGGACCTCGGCAACTTGGAGAAGGCGCTGGAGCTCGGGGCCTCCGGCTTCGTTTCCAAGCCGGAGGATCCGTACCGCAACCTCTCCGTGATCGCCGAGGAGCTGACCCTGAAGATCAGCCGCTGGGTCGGCGAGACGCCGGCCGGAGGCGCCAGCGCGCCTCGCGTGGTCGCGGCTGCGAAGACTTCGTCGTTTCCCGTCATCGCGATCGGTTCCTCTTCGGGCGGGCCGTCGACCGTCCAGTACCTCCTCTCCAGCCTGCCCGCCGAGATGGGGGCCGCGGTCCTCATCGCTCAGCACATGCCGCCGGGCTTCACGGAAAGCTTCGCGAAGCGCCTCGGGAGCCTGCTCCCCATCGCTGTGCGAGAGGCCCGCCACGGCGAGCCGGTGCGGGCGGGTGAAGTGCTCGTGAGCCCGGGAGGGCACCACATGCGGGTCCGGCGCGGCGACGAGGGGGTGCAGGTCGAGCTCGAGCCCGGCGGCGACGCCCTCTGGGTTCCGAGCGTGGATCGGCTGTTCCAGAGTTGCGCGGAGGTCTTCGGACACCTCCTAACGGCGGTGGTCCTGACCGGTATGGGGCGCGACGGCGCGGACGGGGTGCGGGACGTCAAGGCCCGAGGCGGGCGGACGTTGGCGGAGTCGGAAGAGACGGCCGCGATCTATGGGATGCCCCGGGAAGCGGCGGCGACCGGGTGCGTCGACGAGGTTCTGGCGCTTCCGGAGATCGCCGTGCGCCTGATCCGAACCGCCGCAGCGCCGCGGCCCGGCCGCCCCAGCCCCCGTTCCGCGGACGATCCGTCGCCCGGCGACTGATCGTCCTGCCCGCTCCCAGGGGCGCCCGTCCTGGGGGCGGCCCGTTCACCCCTGGATCAGCGGCCCCCTCCCCGATCGTCCCGACGCGCTCCCCGATTCGCCTTGAAAGATGGCCCCTCGCTTGACTATGATCGGAACCCCGCGCTTTGGGACGGGGGGGCCCTTGCCCGTTTCTCGGTTACCGAGGAGGAGAGTCTCAGATGGTTCAATCTCGCTGCAGCCGTGCCGGTCTTGTGGTGCTGCTTGCGTCGCTCGGTCTGGCCTGGACGGCCGGATGCCTCGGGCCCCTGGCCCTCAAGGAGGTACCGCCGCCGGCGCCCGTGAGGCCCGCCGCTCCGGAGGTGAAGGCAGCCCCGGCTTCGACCCTCGATCCCCGCGAGGAGCGCCAACTCGGCAAGGATCTCGTCCGGGACGTGGAACAGTACTTCCGCCTCCTCAAGGAGAAGAACGTCGAAGACGCGGCCGCGTTCGTGGATCCCCAGTACCGCGCGGCCTATCAAGACGACCTCTGGACCTTCGTGGCCAACTACGCCATCGAGAGTGCGCAGGTGGAGAGCCAGCAGCTCTTTCCCCAGGTCGATGGTCTGATGGCCAAGGTGAAGGTGGGGCGAACCCTGTTCGAGAAGGGATCGGTGGTGCCCAAGAAGTCCGAGGTTTGGATGACCTGGACGCGCAAGGACGGGCGGTGGGTGATCCGGCCCCAGGAACAGAAGTGACGTCCTGCCCCTTTCGGCAGGGGACCGATGGCTCCGGGGCCTCGACCGTCGGTCGAGGAGGCGGCGGCGAGCGGGAACCCTCCTGAGCCTACCGTGATCGAAGCCTCCCCGAGGCCCTTCCGTCCCACGGTCGCCCGCGTGGACCTCGCGGCCGTGGCGACCAACTTTCACCTTCTTCGAACGGTTGCCGCGCCCTCCGAGATCTGCGCGGTGGTCAAGGCCAATGCCTATGGTCACGGTGTCGGGCCGGTGGCGCGTCGGCTCGAGGCCGAAGGGTGTCGCCGATTTGCCGTGGGCACCGTGGACGAGGGGCAGGAGCTCCGGGCGGCGGGGGTCGGCGGCGAGGTGTGGCTCCTCCAGGGGGCTCCGACCGGGGGTGTCCCGCTCCTGCGGGATCTGCGTCTGACGCCCGTGATCTCCGGCCTCGACGCCTTGGAGGCCCTGGGAGAGCGGGTCGGCCGGGACGGCGGCTCCCTTGCCGTGCATCTGAAGTTCGACACCGGGATGGGGCGCCTCGGACTGGCGGTCGGGGAGGTCGGCGAAGCGGCCGAGTCCCTGCGGCGGCACCCGGGGCTTCGGCTCGAGGGGGTCGCGACGCACTTCGCGCGGGCCGGGGAGTCCGCCGCGGTGACGCGGGAGCAGATTCGCCTCTTCGACAACGTGCGCAGTGCCCTTCGGTCCCTCGGGCTGGAGCCACCGGTGGTTCACGCGGCGAACTCGGCCGCGTGCTTGACCGAGCCCTCGGCCCGATACACCTGCGTGCGGCTGGGGATCGCACTCTACGGGGTCACCCCGGAGCCGAGCCTCGAGAACGCGGTCGCCCTCCGGCCGGCGCTCTCCTGGGTGACGGAGGTCGAGCATGTGCGCGAGGTCAGCGCCGGGACCCCGGTCTCCTACGGGGGTACCTTCGTCACGGGGCGGCCGACCCGGCTCGCGGTGATCCCGGTGGGGTACGCCGACGGATATCGCCGGGCCCTGGGCAACCGGGGCATGGTCCTGGTTCAGGGCCAGCCGGCGCCGGTCGTGGGGCGCGTGTGCATGGACCTGGCCGTCGTCGACGTGACCGACGTCGATGCGGTGTCCGAGGGTGACGAGGTCGTGCTCCTGGGGGCCCAGGGGTCGAACGAAATCTCCGCCGGCCGGATGGCCGCGTGGCTCGATACGATCCCGTACGAAGTACTCTGCGCCATCGGCCCGCGCGTGCCGCGGGTCTGCGAGGATGGCCGATGACCGTGCTTCTGGAGCTGTTCGGCCGGCTGGTGATCGAGAGGATCGAGGAGGTCGGGCGCCTGAGCCTCTTCCTCTTGGACACCGTGCGCCAGGCGTTCGTCCTCCCGGTGCGCTGGCGGTTGCTGGTGCGCCAGATGGAGTTCGTCGGGGTCCGCTCGGTGTCGGTGGTGGTCCTGACCGGCACGTTCACGGGCATGGTCCTTGCTTTGCAGAGCTCCTACGGCTTCCGCAAGTTCGGGGCCGAGGGGCTGGTGGGGACGACGGTCGCCCTCTCCATGACCCGCGAGCTCGGCCCGGTGCTCACGAGCCTCATGGTCACGGCGCGCGCGGGCTCGGCCATGGCGGCTGAGCTCGGCACCATGCGGGTGACCGAGCAGATCGACGCCCTCGTGGTGATGGCGGTCGAGCCGGTGCGCTACCTCGTGGTTCCCAGGATCCTCGCCGCGCTTGCGATGCTGCCGGTCTTATGCGTGGTCTCCGACTTCGTCGGCATCATCGGGGGGTACTTCGTGGGCGTGAAGCTCCTGGGGATCAACTCCGGAGTGTACGTCTCCAACACGGTGAAGTACCTGGAGATCCCCGACGTCTTCAACGGCCTCATCAAGGCTGCCTGCTTCGGTCTCATCCTGGCGGCCGTGGGATGTTACAAAGGGTTCAACGCCCGGGGTGGAGCCCAGGGCGTCGGGCGGGCGACCACGGAGGCCGTGGTGCTCGCATCGGTGCTCATCCTGGTCAACGACTACTTCCTCACCGCCATCATGTTCTAGGAGGCGGCGATGGATGAGGCGGCGATCGAGTTCGTGGGGGTTCACAAGGCATTCCGGGGCCAGAAGGTCCTCGACGGGGTCGACCTGAAGATCGTCAAGGGGTGCACCACGGTCATCATCGGCCGAAGCGGAGGCGGCAAGAGCGTCGCCATCAAGCACATGATCGGCCTGCTGCGACCCGACCGGGGGAGGATCCTCGTGGGAGGGCAGGACGTCCTGCCCCTGAGCCCGAAGGAGATGAACACCGTCCGCCGCCGCTTCGGCATGCTCTTCCAGGAAGGCGCCTTGTTCGACTCCATGACCGTCGGTGAAAACGTGGCGTTTCCGCTGATCGAGCACACGCGGCTCTCCCGCGCCGAGATCGACGCCCGAGTGTCGGAGCTCTTGCGCGTGGTGGGCCTGCCGGGGACCGAAGAGAAGATGCCCTCCGAGCTCTCCGGGGGCATGCGAAAGCGCGTGGGCCTCGCACGGGCCCTCATCCTCGAGCCGGAGATCGTGCTCTTCGACGAGCCCACCTCGGGCCTGGATCCCATCATGGCGGACGCCATCGACGAGCTCATTCGGGCGACCCAGGAGAGCTCCGGGCGCACGTACGTGGTAATCAGCCACGACATCCGCGCGACCTTCAAGATCGCCCACTACATTGCCATGCTGTACGAAGGCAGGATCATCGCCTACGGCACTCCGGACGAGATCCGTTCCAACCCCAACCCCTTCCTTCGGCAGTTCCTCAAGGGGAGCACCGAGGGACCGATCGCGATCCACTGAGGAGCCCGGCATGAAACGCATGTCGCCGGAGGCGAAGGTGGGGCTGCTAGTCCTCGCAGGGCTGCTCATCCTGGTCTACATGGCCCTGCGGGTCGGCAAGCTCGGGTTCGGGCCCCAGGGCGGCTACACCCTGTATCTGCGCCTCGACAACGCCTCGGGTCTCAACAAGGACGGCGAGGTGCTGGTCGCGGGCATCCCGGTGGGCCAAATCGACGAGATCCGCCTCGAGGGGAAGAGGGCGCTGCTCGTGCTGCACATCCGCGACGGGGTCCAGTTGCCGCGCGACAGCACGGCGAGCGTGAGGACCCACGGGGTCCTCGGCGAGAGGTTCGTGGAAGTGGTTCCGGGCGCGAGCCCCGAGTTCCTCCGAGACGGGGACGTCCTCAACGCCGGTCCGCCGCCGGGCGACCTGGATCGCCTGGTCGCCCGCCTGACGGACATCTCGAAGGACGTAAAGCAGGTGACCGAGCGCCTCGCCAACGTGTTCGGCACGCCCCAGGGCGAGCAGAATCTGCGCGACATCGTGGCCGGGCTGCGCGACACCGCCACAGGGCTGCGCGACGTGGTCGCCGCCAACCGCCAGGCGCTCAAGGAGACGATCGCAAACTTGAGGGCGCTCACCGCGGAGTTTCGCGAGATGCTCGCCGCCAATCGCCAGAACATTGACGACACGCTCGCCAGCGCACGCAGCTTCTCTCAGACGCTCGCCGAGCGCACGCCCCGCATCGCGGACAGCCTGGAGAAGCTCACCGGCGACCTGGACCAGGTGGTCACCGAGAACCGCGACGACCTGCGGCAGACGCTGACCAACCTGAGGGAGTCGACCGCAAAGCTCTCGGGAACGATCGACGCTGCCCAGGAGTTGTTGATCGCTGCTCGGAGTCCCCAGGGGACGCTGGGCAGGCTCATGACCGACGACTCGCTCTACCGCGATCTGCGCAGCGCCGCGGGCGAGCTCAACGCCGTCCTGGGGCGCATGGACAAAGGAGAGGGGACGCTCGGCAAGCTCCTGTCCGACGACTCCCTGTACACCGAGCTGGAGGGGAGCGCCGCGAACCTGAAGAGCATCGCCGAGAAGATCGACAAGGGGGAGGGGACGCTCGGCAAGCTCGTCAACGATAAGAGCGTGCACGACAATCTCAACTCCACGCTCACCGGGATCACCGAGTTCGTCTCCGGGGGCAACCGCCTGCAGTTCGAGGTCGGCTTCGAGAGCGACTACCTCGCGGCCCTGGGGAAGAGCAAGAGTTCCTTCAACGTCGACGTTCGGCCTCGTCAGGACCGCTTCTACCGGTTCTCCCTCGTCAATGACCCCCGCGGCAAGGAGTCGACGGAGACGCTGGAGATCAAGAACGAGATCACCGGGCAGATGGAGAAGGTCAAGAAGACGAAGACCGAGGACAAGTTCAAGGTATCGGCCCAAGTCGCGAAGCGGTTCTCCTTCCTGACCCTGCGGGGCGGGCTCATCGAGTCGTCCGGCGGGGCCGGCGCGGATCTGAGCTTCTGGGACGACCGACTCAAGTTGACGCTCGACGCCTTCGACTTTGCGCGCAACGACGGGGGTCCCCACGTTACCCTTGGCGCGCGCTGGGACTTTCTCCAGCACTTCTACGTGACCGGAGGCCTGGACGACTTCCTCTACTCCAAGCGCTCCGACGTATTCGTGGGCGCCGGCGTTCGATTCCTGGACGACGATCTCAAGTACATCCTCTCGCCGGCGGCGAGTTTCATCAAGTGAGCGGCGCGGCGGCTCCCAAGCGGAGTCCCGGCAATTGGCGATCCAGAACTGATTCCCGACCGTGACCGAGAGGGTTCCCATGGCAAAGATCCAGAGGGCCGTCGTGAGTGTGTCCGACAAGACCGGAGTGGTGGAGTTCGCGCGCCAGCTGCGCGAGCGCGGCGTCGAGATCCTCTCGACCGGGGGCACGGCGCGTTCCCTTCAAGAGGCGGGGCTCGACGTGACGGAGGTGAGTGCGTACACGGGCTTTCCGGAGATGCTCGACGGCCGCGTGAAGACGCTGCACCCGAAGATCTACGGGGGGATCCTGGGCCTGCGCGACCGCCCGGATCACGCGGCCACGATGCAGGAGCACGGGATCGAGCCCATCGATCTCGTGGCCGTGAATCTCTACCCCTTCGAGAGGACCGTGGCCGGCGCCGGGTGCACGGTGGAGGAGGCGGTGGAGCAGATCGACATCGGCGGGCCGTGCATGATCCGGGCGTCGGCCAAGAACCATCGGTTCGTGACGGTCGTCGTGGACCCGACCGACTACCCCCGAGTGATCGCCGACATGGATCGGCAGGGCGGCGCCGTGAGCCGTGAGCTCAACTTCGAGCTCGCGGTCAAGGCGTACCGCCGCACCTCGGAGTACGATGCGGCCATCGCCGGCTGGCTCACGGGGCGAGGGCCCGCATGAAGGTCCTCGTGGTCGGCGGCGGCGGCCGGGAGCACGCGCTGGTCTGGAAGCTCGCCCAGAGTCCTGTCGTCTCCGAGGTGTACGCGGCGCCCGGCAACGCGGGCACCGCGTCCATCGGCACGAACGTCGCGATCGAGGTCGACGACGTGGAGGGGCTGCTCGCTTTCGCGGTTTCCAACGGGATTGGACTGACCGTCGTTGGCCCCGAGGCGCCGCTCGTGCTTGGCCTCGTCGATCGGTTCCAGGAGCGGAGCCTGCGCGTCTTCGGCCCCACGGCGGCGAGCGCCCGGCTCGAGGGGTCCAAGGCCTTCGCCAAGGCCACGATGCGACGGTTCGGCGTGCCAACCGCTGACTACGGCGAGTTCGACGACCCGGAGGCGGCCCGGGCGTTCATTCGCCGGCTCGGGGCTCCTCTCGTCGTCAAGGCCGACGGGCTCGCGGCCGGCAAGGGCGTCGTGATCGCCCGCCGCGTCGAAGACGCGCTGGCGGCCGTGGACGACATGATGGTCGCGGGCGCCTTCGGGGAGGCCGGCCGACGGGTCGTGGTCGAGGAGTTTCTCGAAGGCGAGGAGGCGAGCTTTCTCGCCTTCTGCGATGGGAAGACCGTGGTACCGATGGCCTCGAGCCAGGACCACAAAGCAGTCTTCGACGCAGACCAGGGGCCGAACACCGGCGGCATGGGCGCCTACAGCCCGGCACCGGTCGTCACGGCCGAGATCCATCGCGAGGCCATGGAGCGGGTCATGATCCCCATGGTCGACGGGATGGCCCGTGCGGGGACTCCGTACGTCGGCGTACTGTACGCGGGGCTCATGATCCGGGACGGCGCGCTCAAGGTGCTCGAGTTCAACTGCCGCTTCGGTGACCCGGAGTGCCAGCCCATTGTGATGCGTATGAAGGGCGATCTCGTCCCCGTGCTGGAGGCATGCCTCGACGGCCGCCTCGACGAGGTTCGGCTGGAGTGGGACCCCCGGGCCGCGGTGTGCGTGGTGCTCGCGTCGGAGGGGTATCCCGGTGCGTACCCCAAGGGGCTGGAGATCCAGGGGCTCGAAGCGGCGTCGTCCCTGCCCGAGGTGGCGGTCTTCCACGCCGGAACCCGCCGGGGAGAAGGAGGGCGGGTGTTGACGTCCGGCGGCCGCGTCCTGGGGGTCACCGCGCTCGGGGCCGGCGTGGCAGAAGCGATCGACCGGGCCTACGAGGCCGTGGCGAAGATCCGGTGGCCCGGGATGCACTGCCGGAGCGACATCGGCCGAAAAGCCCTGGGCCGCGCAGTGGAGGCCACCGATGGCTGAGGCGCCGAAGGTCCTGATCCTGATGGGAAGCGACTCGGACCTCCCGGTGCTCCGGGAGGCGTCGGAGTTCTTTACCTCCGTCGGGGTGCCGTGGGGCATGCGAGTCAGCTCCGCCCACCGCACGCCCGAGCGCACGCGCGAGCTGGTGGCCGAGGCCGAGGCGCAGGGGGTTCAGGTGTTCCTCTGCGCCGCGGGCATGGCCGCGCACCTGGCCGGGGTGGTGGCGGCCGAGACCACGCGGCCCGTCATCGGCATCCCCGTGGACGCCTCGCCCCTGGGGGGGCTCGATGCGCTGCTTTCCACGGTCCAGATGCCCCCGGGCGTGCCGGTGGCGACCATGGCCATCGGCAAGGCCGGGGCGCGAAACGCAGCCATCCTCGCCACCCAGATCCTGGCGCTCTCCGACCCCTCCCTGGCGGCTCGCCTGAAGGGGCTGAAACGGGAGCTGGCCGCTGCCGTGGAAGCCAAGGACGCCGCGCTCCAGTCTTTGCTGGGGACGTGACGACAGCCGTTCTGTTGGCAGCCTTTCTTGACCCCCGTTTGGCTCTGTGCTATATCATCGCCGCTCGATTCACGAAGCCCTCCGCCGGAGGGCGTCTCTGCAACCAACCAAGGAGGTACCACGAACATGAAGAAGATCATCCTCGTCGCATCGTCCGCCCTGTTCGCCCTCGGCCTCTGCCTCGGCTCCGCCCAGGCGGTCGATGCCCCGAAGGCCCCCGTGAAGGTCACCAACTACGGCAAGAAGGATGTGGTGACGTTCGACCACGCCAAGCACGCGAAGGACACGAAGTGCGAGGAGTGCCACCACAAGAAGGGCAATGAGAAGGGCGAGCACAAGTGCGGCAAGTGCCACGGCAAGGAAGACGACGCGAAGACGAAGGCCCCCAAGATGGAGTCCGCGGCCCACAAGAAGGACCTGGGCGTGTGCTACAAGTGCCATAAGGCCGAGGACGCGAAGAACAAGCTGAAGTGCGCCGACTGCCACAAGAAGTAAACGGCGAAGCGCTCTGAGATTCAACGAGAGGGCGGCCCCAGGGCCGCCCTCTCGACGTCGCCCCCCGGCGGTTTCCGCTCTACCCATGCAAACGGCCCTCCCGAAGGAGGGCCGTTTGCATTAGGCTGCGTCTGAGCCGGCGCCTACTGCTTGGGCTGCGCCGGGGGCGGCGGCTGCGGCTTCTTCTGCCCGAAGCCCCACATGTTGCCGATCAGGATCGTCTGCTCCTTGCCGTACTGGGCCGGCTGGTCCTTCCCCCGGTAGATCCAGCTGACCGTGGCCAGCCCGTCGTCGTTGAACCCGATGCGGACCTGCGTGTTGCCGCTCGGGTCGAGGAGTCGATACTCCTGTGCCGTGACGCTCTTCGGTGCTGCCGGGGCCTTGGCGGCATCGGCCTCCCGGGCGGAGAAGGTGCGGCTCGACACCGCGCCTCCGAGAAAGCCTGCCACGGCTGTGGTCACGAGGAGCGCAGAGAACTGCCGGTTGCTCATCATCGTTGTCGTTTCTCCTGTCGCTGGGGTGAGAGGGCCGCCGGATCGGTTGGCGCAGTGGGCCTCCGGTCGCGCCCGAGGGGGGCTATCTGAGCAGAGAACCGCTGGGAATGCAAGGCCGTTGCCCGCCGAATCACCCCTCCCCCTTCTCCTCCACGTGCCGGGCCAGGAAGAGCCCTTGAGCGAGGGCGAAGGCCAGCAGAAGACCGGTGGTCCCGAACGCCTTGAAGTTGACCCAGGTGCTCTCCGCGTAGTGAAAGGCGACGTAGAGATTGGCCGCGCCGAGGGCTGCGAAGAACGTCGCCCAGGCGAGGTTGAGGGTGCGCCAGACGCCGGCGGGCAGTCCGATCTGGCCCTTCATCATCGCTTCGAGAAGGTTCCGCTTGAACACGGTGGCGCTGGTGAACAGGACGACGGCGAAGAGCCAGTAGAGAACGGTCGGCTTCCACTTGATGAACGTGGGATCTCGGAGGACGAGGGTCGCCCCGCCGAACACGCCGATGATGGCGAGGGTCACCCACTGCATCGGGTCCGCCCGCCTCCGGCGCAGAAGCGCCCAGCCGAGTTGGGCGCCGCTCGCGGCGATCGCCGCTGCGGTCGCCGCGTAGATCCCGCCGACCTTGTAGACGACGAAGAACAGGAGCACGGGGAGGAGGTCGAAGAAGAACTTCATGGGAGGTCCATCCGTTGTTCGTTGCGGGGGGGAGGGCGGGGCACCGATCCGGCTCCGGGTCCAGCCATGGTACCAGCGTCGCGCGGCTCACGTCGAGCCGCACGCACACGCTTCGTGCTCCAGCAGAACCCGCTTGACGTCGAGAGCCAGGCCGCTCTCCCAGTCTCCGCTGAACCCTCCCAGACCGGCCTTGGCCACAACGCGGTGACAGGGGATGAAGAGCGGCAGCGCATTGCGACCGCAGGCCCCGCCCACGGCCCGGGCCGCGGTGCCGAGCGCTCGGGCGAGCTCGCCGTAGGTGCGCGTCTCTCCGAAGGGGATGCGCAGGAGCTCGTCCCACACGAGGTGCTGGAAGGCGGTCGCGGACGGGGGCCGGCGCAGCGGAACGGAGAAGGTCCGGCGCCGCCCGGCGAAGTACTCCTCGAGCTCGCGCGCCGCCCGCTGGAGCACCGGCCCCGACGGCTCGCGGGGCGGGCCCGAGACCCTGAGGTGCACGGCGGTCAGGGCGCTCCCGTCGCAGTCGAGCGCGAGGAGGCCCACGGGGGAGGGGAGGACGGCGGTCTGGAGAGGCATGGGCGGTCCTCGGGGCGCCTTCCCGGCGGAGGACTTGCCGGGGACGGTGGTGTCGGCCAGAATGAGTCCCTCACTACCACAACGCCCCCGCCCCCGGGAAGACCTCCGAAGGACCGGTCTTCGAACGCCGAGGCGCCGGCGGGGCAGGAGAGGAGGCGGACGTGACCGAGACTGCCGTGATCCCGCTGGCGGCCCACGTGGACTACGCGGCCGGCTCGATCGTGAGCCGGACGCTGGTGGACAAGAAGGCCGGGACCCTCACCCTCTTCTCCTTCGACGCCGGCCAGGGGCTGAGCGAGCACACGGCGCCCTTCGACGCCGTGGTTCAGGTGCTCGAGGGCGAAGCCCAAGTGGTCGTCGGAGGGCGCGAGCTCACGGTTCCGGCGGGCCACCTCACGATCCTGCCCGCGAACGTTCCCCACGCGGTCCGGGCCCTCCAGCGGTTCAAGATGTTGCTGACCCTCATCCGTTCCTGACACCGGTTGCCGCCGGCGAGCTCTCGGTCTCGCGGCACCCCCCCCGCCCGGGCGCGTCCTCTGCGCCGGGCCGCCGCTGCGGTCGGCGAGATTCTTTCGACCGGCCCCTGGGAGCGCTCGCCAAACAGCCGTTTCAAAATCCATTCCAAATGAACATCGTGTATTTTCGCTTGACGGAGCGCTCAGCCCTCCTGTAATAAGTCCACGCTCTGTGAACAACGGGACGGCTGGGCATTCTGAAATCCCTTTCTGACGACTGCCTCCTTGACGCTGTGTCCGACGGCAGCAGAGCGGCACGGGGCATCGCCTCCGCGCCCGGGACAAACGCGGTTCCGCCGGACGTGCACGCCACACCCCAACGGGGACCGGGGTGCACGACCCTTGTTTCGCTACCGTCTCGCGAGGCCAAACAACGACAAGGAGGAGCCCATGGCAGGAGAGTCACTTCGTCCCCGGTGGGGACAACCCCTCACGGGAATCGTCTCGTTCGTCGTCTTCTTCCTGGTCGCCTGGGGTACGTGGTACGTCTTCAGCGACCCGCGGGGTCCGGTCGGCTGGTTCCCCTACCCCTTCGTGCTCTACCTTGCCATGATGATCCTGGTCGGCCTCTGGCAGCACATGTTGCTGGGCGACTGGCCGTTCCAGAACCTGCCCCAGCCGGCTCGCGGCGTCGTGGAGACCGGGGTCAACCTGGTGCTCGTCTGGTTCGTCATCCACGTGATCTTCGACAAGGTGCTCGGGCTGGGGTTCAACTTCCTCAGCCAGGAGAACCTCAACCATCTCGCGGCGGCCGGCAGGGCGATCCAGGCGGACGGTACGCCGATGGCGCTCGATGCGATGAAGCAGAAGCACTTCGCCGAGAGCGCGGTGGTGGCGTTCGTCCTGATCGGATTCTACAGCTACCCCTTCGTCACGATTCTCTTCGGCAAGTGGCCCATCCGCCCGAGCGATCTGACCCAGCCCCGGGCCGGCCTGGCGGAGCTCGGTTGGTGCAGCTTCCTCACGGTCTTCTTCTACACGACGCTCATCGTTCCCTTCTGGGGAGCGACCTTCAACAAGGTCTTCCTGTCGTCGATCGCCCTGAACAACCCCTGGTGGAGCACGATCGTCGGCTTCGGCCACCTGCACTGGGTGTTCGGGTTCTGGGAGTGGATGATCATCGTCTTGTTCATGACCGCCAACGTCTGGCGCGGCAAGCCCTGGTCGGCGATTCCCCTGCCGCAACCCTGGAAGGGATCGGTGTCCTTCGCGCTCAACGTCGTCCTGGGCTACGCAGCGGCGCTCGCCTGCGTGAGTCTCGCCGGTCGCTGGCTGCCGGCGCAGACCCTCGCCGAGCTCACCGAGAAGAATGACCTCACCCGTTTCCTCTGGTATCACGCCGCGGAGATCGCCGGCTTCACGCTGATGCCCTTCCTGATCTGGCACCATTACTTCGACGACATGGTGCCGATGAAGGACAAGGACGCCTGGTCGGCGTTCGCGTTCCGCACGCTCGGCGTGCTCGTGCTGTGCGCGGCCAACTACTACGTCTTCTACTACGCCAACTGGGGCTTCTGGGGCCTCGGCAACGCCCACATGGCCGAGCTGGCCGAGCGCTTCCCGAAAGGGGAGTCCCTGGTGTGGAACTTCTGGTGGATCATCCCCCTCCTGTGGAATGAGTGGTTCTTCCACAAGTGGCCCTTCTACGTGCACGAACACCACTGAGCCGGTCGGACGAGAAGGGGGCCCCGAGGGGCCCCCTTCTCGTTCGGACGCAGCCTTTCCCCCCTATTTTTCCGCCAATCCCAACGGCCTACCAGGGATGCTGAGAAACCCCTCCATGGGGTTTTCCAGCCACGGGTTCTCGGGGACGGCCCCTGCGAACCCTCACGAATCGCAATGCTTTTCAAGCTCCGCGATTCGGCGCCCCTTCCCCGGGGCGCGCGCAGGCAGCGTTTTCAGCAGCCTGCTTTAGGGCGCCAAGGGATCCCGCGCCGCCGGAAGGGAGGTCCCGGGCCCCGCGGCGATGGTCGGGAACGCGAGTGCCTTACTGCGTCCCGGGCCGCTCGCCCCCTCGTCCCTCGCGCCGGATGGCCGCCGCAATCCGGTTTGACCGGCCGAAGGCCTTCCACTCCTCCAGGGGCACCGGTGCCTTCCGCCTCCAGTTGGGGTGCTCGTCGAGGGTGCCGGGCAGGTTCTGCATGTCGCGGCATCCCAGCAGGTCGTCGAGGTTCGCGAGCAACAGGGCCGAGGGCGTGCGGGCCACGAAGGCGTGCACGGCTTCGGCCAGGACGTCGAGGTTCGCTTCCTCCACCTCGTGCGCGGGCTCGACCCCGACCGGGAGCAGGTGCTCGGCCTGGAGCGCCTCGAGGAGCCGCAGGCGGTCCCATCGGCGACCCTCCGTGTCGCTGCGAGCGGCGTTGTCGTCCGGGTAGCGGCCAAGGCACCGCTTGACCTCGAGGTCCTGGCCGAGCCAGAAGCCGTCGAGGGTGGGCAGGTCGTGCGTCGCCACGGAGACCAGCGCCTGCCTCGGGTAGGTGCCCGGGCTCCGGTAGGGCCCCTCCCACTCCTTCTCGAAGATCGCGAGTCGGTACGAGTAGAAGCCCGAGGTCATGAGCCCCTCGCGCACTTCCGGCGGGATCGTGCCGAGATCCTCTCCCACCACGAGGCACTGCTCCTCCCGGCTGAGCAGGCGAAGAAGGGGTAGGAGCTCCTCGGGCCGCTCCGCCACGTAGGCTCCCTCGGCAGCCGGTAGCCCCTCGGGAATCCAGAAGAGACGCCACAGGGAGAGGGCATGGTCGATCCGCACCGCTCCGGACCGTCGGGCGTTTCGGCGGAGCGTCTCCCGGAAGAGGGCGTAGCCGGCCTGGCGGTGCCGCTCGGGGATCACCGGCGGCAGACCCCACCGCTGCCCCAGCAGGCTGAAGGGATCGGGGGGACAGCCCGCAGAGGCTTCGAGGGCCAGGAGATCCTGCCACATCCAGGCGTCCGCGCCGCTGGGGTCCGACCCCAGGGCCAGATCCAGGTAGAGGCCGATGTGCATCCGGCGGCGCGCGAGCTCGGCCGCGGCGCCGAGCTGGTCGCTCGCGATCCACTGGAGGTAGGCGTGGAAGCTGACGTCGCGCGCGTGTTCCTCGGCGAACGCGGCGACTCCCGGGCCGTCGGGAACGTGGTAGGCAGGGGGCCACTCCTGCCAGCGCCCGGCCGCCCGGTCTGGGCCCGTCAGGTGCTCCCGCAGGGCGCAGAAGGCGGCGAAGCGCTCCAGCGGGAGCCCCTGTTCGCGCCGCCAGGTGTCGAAGGCCCCGCCGCGCTCGGTCGGGCCCGCCGCCTGCTTCCGGAGAAACGCCTCATGGCAGAGGCGAAGGACCTCCCTCTTGAGCGCCCACACTCCCGGGTAGTCCACCAGCTCCGACGAGCGCAACGCGTCGATCCGGCTGCGGAGGCGCGCGCTCGCGAGCCGTCGGCGAATCTGCGGCGACCGCGCCTCCGGGACGTCGTCCACCGCGATGTACACCGGATTGAGGAACAGCCGGCTCGCGGGGTAGTAGGGGCTCAGCCCGTAGGGTGCCTCGTCGAAGAGGGCGTGGAGGGGAAGAAGCCCCACGAAATCGGCGCCCAGGTCGGCCGCCCAGTCGACGGCGGCGCGCAGGTCGGCGAAGTCGCCGACGCCCCAATTGGTCGAGGAGCGCACGCCGTACAGCGGCACGTTGATTCCCCAGAGCCGTCCCCCTTGGGCGACGATCGACGGCTCGTAGCCGCGATCGGGGCAGACGGCCACCAGAACGCGGCGCGACCACACGGTGTCCTCCGCGCCCGCCCGCACTTCGGCGTGGTACAGCCCCAAGGGGAGAGGCCCCGGGAGGCGCGCTCGCGGGGTGCCGTCCGTGGAGGCGACGACCGTGAGGGGGACGTCGTGACCCGCGAGGCTCAGTGTGATCTGCGTGCCGGAAGGAAGGGGCCGATCGAGCGCGAACTCCTGGCCTTCGCCCTCCGGCAGGAGGAGAACCGGCGCGCACAGGAACTCTCGGCACGACGTCTCCCACTCGCGAACCTCGCGCTCGAGCTCCTCGGCCGACCCGGTCGAGAGCCCCATGGCCGCGAGGACGGCCTGCTGGGTCTTCGGCGTCGCCGGGTGGTAGTTCCCCCAGAGGTCGTGGTATCCGTCGAACACCCCGCACAGCCGGGCGAGGCGCGCCAGGAGGTCTCGATAGCAGTCGTCCACGGGTAGGCCCCTCGCAGGAAGTGTGGGTCGCGCTTGGCTCCCGGCGTTCCGGCTGTTGCTGCCTGGCTCGGGCGGGACGTTATGGAAAGGTACCTGGATCCTCGGGGAGGAACAAGGGCGCTGGCCGCCGGGCGGTGACAGGGCGGTACCAGGTGTGGCACTCTCACGCCCTACCCCCAAGGATCTCGAGTGGCCCGGGAGCGCGCGCGATGGAAGAAGCATCGGAAGCAGGCTTTGGTGAAGGGCCGATCCTCGTCCTCGGAGGGGGGCTGGCCGGGTGCGAGGCGGCGTGGCAACTCGCCTCGGCCGGGATCGACGTTCGGCTCGTCGAGATGAAGCCGGTTCGTTTCAGTCCCGCCCACGTGAGCCCACTCCTCGGGGAGCTCGTCTGCTCCAACTCACTGAAGAGCGAAGGCCCGGGACAGGCCTCGGGGCTTCTGCAGGAGGAGATGCGGCGGCTCGGCTCCCTCGTGCTCGAGGCGGCCGCGGCCCACCGAGTTCCCGCCGGCCACGCCCTGGCCGTGGACCGGGAGGCCTTCGCCCGGTACCTGACCGATGTCCTGGAGAGCCACCCTCGGGTGACCCTCGTCCGCGCCGAGGCGTGCGAGGTCCCGCGCCGCGCCCCCTCGATCGTGGCAACCGGGCCGCTCAGCTCCGATGCTCTCGCGGCCGACCTGGCCCGGCTCACCGGCTCCGACGCCCTGTACTTCTACGATGCCGTGGCGCCGATCGTCGAGGGCGACTCCCTCGACCTCTCGTCGGCTTTCGGGGCGTCCCGGTACGGCAAGGGGGGTGAGGGCGACTACCTCAACTGCCCGCTGAGCCGCGAGGAGTTCGACGTCTTCTGCGCCGCGCTCCTCGCGGGCGAGAAGGTCCCCACCCGCGCGTTCGAGGAGGAGCGGGTCTTCCAGGCGTGCCAGCCGATCGAGGTTCTTGCGGCGAGGGGTCCGAAGACCCTGCTCTTCGGCCCGATGAAGCCGGTGGGCCTCGAGGACCCGCGCACCGGCCGGCGGCCGTACGCCGTGGTCCAACTTCGACGGGAGGACGCGGCCGGGGAGCGGTGGAACCTCGTGGGCTTTCAGACCAAGCTCACCTACCCGGAACAGGAGCGGGTCTTCCGGCTCATTCCGGCGCTGCGCGAGGCGCGCTTCTGCCGCCTCGGAAGCCTCCATCGAAACACCTACGTCGACGGCCCGAGGCTCCTGGATCGCTATCTTCGCCTGCGCCGCTCACCCTGGACGCAACTCGCCGGCCAGATCACCGGAGTGGAGGGCTACCTGGAGAGCGCCGCCACGGGGCTCTGGGCCGGGTTGAACCTGGCGCGGCGGCTGGCCGGCTGCACGCCCGACCCTCTGCCCCCGGAGACGGCCGTCGGCGCGCTCGTGAGCCACGTCACGGCGTCGCCGACCCGGCCCTTCGAGCCGATGAACATGAACTTCGGCCTCCTTCCCCCCCTCGGGGTCAACATCCGCGACAAGGCCAAGGTCAAGGAGGAGAAGGCCGCGCGGGCGCTCCGGGCCCTCGAGGGGTGGAAGGAGGCGTGGAGCTAAGCGTCCTTCGGCGGCGTTCGGCCCACGGGGCAGGAACTCTGGCACTTGAAGCAGAAGTACTGAAACCCGATGAAGGCCGCCTGGTAGAGCCGCCAGTACTCCGGGTCCTTGAGGAGCGCCTTGCGCTCCTCCGGGGTGGCGTCCGCGTAGCGGGACCAGAAGCGGATGCTCCCGCCGATTCCGTACGGCTGCGAGTTCCTCAGGCACTTGCCGAGGTCGGTCTTGCCCGGCTCGGCCAGGGCCCCGCCCGGACACCCGTCTACGCATACGTCGCAGTGGATGCACAGATCCTCCGGAGCCGGCGGGTCGGAGGGGAGGTCGAGGCTCGTGAGGACCGCGCTGAAGACGACCCGCGTCCCGAGCGTCGGGTGGATCACCAGGTTGTGGCGGCCTAAGCTGCCGAGACCCGCGGCCACGGCCGCGTGGCGCAGGGAGACTTCAGCCACTGCCCCCTTGGTTGCCTCGCTCATCTCCATGGGGTACGAGACCGGAACGGTCACGGCTTTCTCCCCCTCCCGTTCCAGGAAGCGCGCCATTCGGTAGTTGGCGGAGCGCGAGAACTCCATCAGGTCAAGCCTGCCGTTCATCGCCACCTGGGGGCTCGGGCTCTCGCAGGTGGAGAGCTCGCGGTACGCGAGCACCACCAGGGATCGAGCCCCCGGCAGTAGGGCCTCGAGCCGCGGGGAACGAGGGCTCACGTAATCTGCGGCCGACGCGATCCCCACGTCGTCCACCCCGAGCGTCAGGGCGTAGTCTCGAATCGTCTGCTTGTCCACGGTCCTCTCCTTGGGTTGACGGTCCCTCTGCGGCGGTTCAAACGGGAGCGAGTGCTCCCCTTATCCCAGGCAAGGCGCCCCGGCGTCAATACAAAACCGACCGTTCGGTATACTTCAGTGGGCCCGCGGCCCCGCTGTCGGCGTGAATCGAGCGTCGAGAGAGCGGGAAGCCGCTCTCAGGAAGGTGCTTCAGGACCGGGGTTCCACCCTGGAGGAAGGCCGGGCCTTGTCCCGGACGAGCCGTGCGAGCCGCCCTGCGGCGCGGGCGCTCTTGGGGAGCCACACCTCCAGGAGCGCGTCACGCTCCCTTTCGGTCAGCAGGCCGCCGTCCGGCCGCTCGGTGCGCACCCGGCGAGTGAGGTCGTAGAGGCTGATCGCCGCGGCCACCGAGATGTTGAGGCTCTGGGAGAACCCTGCCATGGGGATGGTGTAGGCGCCGTCGCACAGGATACGGGCCTCGGGGCTGACCCCGGCCTTCTCGTTGCCGAGCACGAGGGCCACGGGCCGGTCGATGGGGATCTCGTGGAGCGATACGGCACCGGGATCGAGCAGGGCCGCGTAGATCCGAAAGCCCTGGTCCCGGAGCTCGGCGGCGCACTCCGCAAACGTCTCGTGTCGCCGCAGCGTCAGCCACTTGTGGGCGCCCAGCGTGATGCGGCGGCTGTGGGTGAACGCCTCCGCCGCCTCCACGGCGTGGACGTGCTGGACGCCGAAGGCCTCGCAGCTGCGCAGCACGGCGCTCGCGTTGTGGGGGTCGTGCAGATTCTCGACGACCAGTCGCACGGCGCCCAGGCGCTGGGCCAGGACCCTCAGGAGCTTCTCCCGGCGCTCGGGGCGAAGGGTGGAGAGGGCGAGTTCTCGCACGGTCGGCATGGGTTGGAGGATACCACACGGGCGCCGCCGGATTGAACGGCCGGCCCGCCCGGCGTGGGTCACGGCTCGCGGCCGACCGGCGCCGTCTCGGGTGTCCTCCGGTCCTGCCTACGAGCCCCTATGCCGGGACTTCCGGGCTCTCCGGGGGTTGAGGGGTCAGGACGCGCCGGGTATGATGGCTGGCAATACCTGTCCTGCGATCGGAGGGACCCATGGGCATGGCGAAGGTCGCGATCACTCTTGACGAGCAGTTGCTCGGGAGGCTGGACCGCTTGGTGAAGGACCATGTCTTTCCGAGCCGCAGCAAGGCCATCCAGGAGGCGGTGGCGGACCGGCTGGACCGTCTGGAACGGACGCGGCTCGCCCGGGAGTGCGCCAAGTTGGATCCGGCGGAGGAGAACGACCTGGCCGAGGAGAGTCTGGTGGCCGAAGCGGACTCATGGCCGGAATACTGAGGGGCGACATCCACTGGGCCGAGCTCAACCCGGTTCGAGGCAGAGAGCAGGCCGGGATGCGGCCTGTGCTTGTCCTCAGCGCGGACGTGTTCAACGAGAGGTCTGAGTTTCCGAAAGAGCCTGCGAAACAGCCGGGCGTGGCGCTCGGCTCGCACGGGGGACCTCCGTCGAGAAGAATTGCCCTGCCTCGGCATGGGTTCCCTCCCCTGCGAGCCGCGGGCAACGGCGTGGAGGCCGCGGCTTCCGCTTGACCCTGGCTCGGGTCTTCGATTACAAGGCGTGAGCAAGGGAGGGGAGCCGTGGGGGAATCCGCGTCAGTTCTCAGCCACCTTCGCGAGGCCGCCGGGCCGGACGACACCGTCCGCGTCGGCGGCCTCGTCGTGCTCTGCGGGGGGAGCCTTCGCCGGCCGAGCCGCGCGTTCGGGCGCCGGGGCGGGCCGGCTGCGCAGGTCGGCAGGGCTTCGCACCGCGAGGCCGGGCCGGTTCATGACGTGCGTGTAGATCATCGTGGTCTTCACGTCCTTGTGCCCCAAGAGTTCCTGGACCGTGCGGATGTCCTGGCCGGCGTTGAGGAGGTGGGTGGCGAACGAGTGGCGCAGGGTGTGGGCGCTCGCGTGCTTGAAGATGCTGGCGCCTCCGACCGCTGCCGCGATCGCTTTGTGCACGGTGGATCGGTGCAGGTGGTGACGCCGAATCACCCCGGTTCGGGGGTCCTTCGACAGGTCGGCAGACGGGAAGACGTACTGCCACTGCCATTTCTTGCCGGCAGCCGGGTATTTGCGCTCCAGCGCCTCCCCGATGTAGACCCCGGCCACGCCCGCCTTTCGGTCCGCCTCGAAGAGCTCCCGCACTCGTGCCAGGTGTTCTTGGAGTGGCTCTCGGGCGCAATCGGGGAGCACCGTGACGCGGTCCTTGTCCCCCTTGCCTCGGCGGACGACGATCTGGCCGTAGTCGAAGTCGATGTCTTGAACGCGCAGGCGCAGGCAGTCGGAGATCCGAAGGCCGCTTCCGTAGAGAAGCATGGCGACCAGCAGGGACGTGCCGTCGAGCTGGCCGAGCAACCGATCCATCTCCGGGCAAGAGAGCACCGTCGGCAGGCGCTGGGGGCGTTTGGCCTTTCCGAACTCGCCGATCATCCCGAGGGGTTGACCGAGCACCTCCCGGTAGACGAACACCAGGGCGCACAGGGCCTGGTGCTGGGTGCTCGCCGAAACCCCGCGCGTCTGCGCGAGGTAGCTGAGGTAGGTTCGGACGGCGCCTTCTGCCTGCTCTCGGGGCGGCAGCCCCTTGTGAAAGGCGAGGAACCGCCGGAGCCAGTCCTCGTAAGCGCGCTCCGTCGCGAGGGCCTTGTGGCGCGTGCGCATTTCTCGGCGAAACCGGTCCAAGAGGTCCGCGTGGGCGCTGTCTGCGTCGGCCCCCCGGACGGCGTCGGGGGCGGGCCGCGCCGAGACCTCGACCGGCGAAGGCGACGGTGCGGCCCGGTGGCTCGCGAGCCTGTCGGCAAAGTGAAGATGGGGCTCCCTCCACGCCGTCCAAGGGAACTCCGCGGCCCAGGAAACCTTGACGAAATCTGCGTACAAGATCTGAACCGCGTCGATGACTTGGGCGATCTGCCAGTCCTTCAGGTCCCACCGGCTCAGGAGTCGGGCGAAGTAGGCGTGGACGTCTTGCGGGGTCCGGTCGGCGAGGCGGACAGCAGGCAAGGCCTCGGCAAAGTGTTTGGCGCGTTTCAGCGTCCACTCCGCGGCCTTCCCGAGGATGCCCCGGCGCGTCAGGGCATCCTGGTAGCGTTTCCAAAAGGCCTCGACTTGCTGGGTATCCAGCTGGGGATTCATGGCGGCAGCCCTCCTGGGTGAAGGGAGTGGGTCGTGCGTATATTGTGCGTAACATATACTCTGCGACAGGTTGACTGTCAAGGATGACGCCAAGAAAATGAGGCCGGCCCACCGCCTACCGCCGAGGGGCGGCAAGATCGGCTGTCGAGACTCTGCTGGAGAAGGGGATGAGGGGCCGCGGGTCCGGGGGCGGCTCAAACCGCATCAGTAGCGCGCTACAGACAGGCGGTTACGTTGCGTTCAACATAACTCCCCCTTTTGTCATAATATGTTGCCTTCAACATATACTGCTGTTGCGTCACTGCATCCAGTGAACACAGCCGTCGAATGCTACGTCTTTCAGGTGGTCGTCATCGTCTCCGAGGCCACACTTCACGCAATCAGCGAACTCGGTATTGCGCAAGGTCGCATTCTGCCGGAAGCACTCATGGCAACCGGCACGTCCAACACGTTCGGGGCATAGTCATACCTCCAAGGCCGCAGAACAACGGCCTGCATGCGGAACTCCGCTACGCTCCGTCCCATGAGGCCGGGCGTTACGTGAAAGGAAAGGAACATGATTTCTCAACCGATGGCCACGTGCAAGTCAGCCGGCGAACGCTTCTTTCGGTATTACCATCGGTATTGTGTCGCGCCCGACATCGATGTCCTATTTGAACTCCTTAACGCCATTCATAGCCTTAACGACAAATTACAGAAGGCTACTTCAGAGAATTTCTTCGCCTGCCCCGAATTCACTGCGTTGAAGGCCTTACGCAATCTCCTGCACCATGAGGCAGAACTAATTCATGAAGTTCGTCCGCTATCCGTCGCCGATCTGCCGATCATGAGCGACGTCCTGTCTCTGTGTTTGGTGCCCAGAAGCCTAGTCGAAAGAGCAATAGAGCAACTCGACAAAAAGCGCAGAAGCCAAGACGAAGAGGCGATCCGCTCGACGCTAAAGTGGTATGCGGAAGTGGTGAATATAAATCCTTGCATATTCAATTTCGCTGTCCACGCTTTCGAAAAGCTTAGGGGACTCGAAATCGACCTCGACGGAGAAGAATACGCTGAGTTCGAGCGGAGCTACCAATTCGAAGAAGATACTGGGCACTCCCACTACATATCCGGCGACATCCGTTGTCATGCAGGGGACGTCGACGCCGTTCTCAATTCTGCGTTCAGGAAGATCACGTAACAATCGGCTCAACGCGGAAGCTCCGCACACTCCGCGTGCTCCGCTCCGGTTAGCCGTACGTTACCCGCGAGAGAAGAAAGCCATCGGGGCTTTGGCTGTAGCCGGTTCGAGCCGAACACCCGCCGGCCCCCATCGTGCGAGCGAACGGTGGTGTTGGAAGCTGGATCGCGGTATCCGTGTTGGCAGCGCTGTTGCCGCCACGTATGGTCCGAGGCGTTCTCCGGCCGGGTCGGCAGGCCGCGTTCCCGAGCGTCAATTGGGGCCGGCGCCCCGTGGTGGTGAGCGGTGGCGGTTGAGCAAGCGGCGGCGAGATCCAGGCGGTTCAAGCACGGTGGCGGACGGGAAGCAGGGCGGGTAACCAGCGCCTCCAGGCGGACTTGCGGCCCCACGGGGTTTCCAGGGTCCCCTGGCCGAAGTGGTGAGCCGAGCATCGTGGTTCTCGTCAACCTGTTCCCAGGCCGCAAGCACGCTGAGGCGCGCCGTTCTGCGTCACTGCATCCAGTGAACACAGCCGTCGAATGCTACGTCTTTCAGGTGGTCGTCATCGTCTCCGAGGCCACACTTCACGCAATCAGCGAACTCGGTATTGCGCAAGGTCGCATTCTGCCGGAAGCACTCATGGCAACTGAAGGCGTAGAAGGTAGAATCTTGCTGCTACGGGCGTCAGAGGAGCCATTGTGAACAGTCGGAAGGAATGGGTGCCAGTAGTCGGCGCGCTTCTTGGTATCGGATTCATTGTAGCTCTGGTTGCCGGTCGTTCTCCTGCGCCGCCTTATGGGGGTGCCGTTGGCGCGCTGATCGGTATCGGAGTCGCAGTGTATCAAACCATGAATACACCTAAGAGCATGAGAAAACGACAGTTCACGATATGGCTGCGAAGCGGGGTCCCGGGCGGATACAGGAGAGATGATAGTCGTACATTCTTTGTGTTTATGATGGCGCTTGCGTGCGGCGTATCTGCGGGCATATGCCAGTTGATCATTCTCGGCATTCAGAAGGCGTTAAGATAAGCTACAAGATATAGCATTCTATTGCAATCGGGCACTCACTGCGTTCGTGCCGATGAAGCGGTAGCAACGAACATGAAGACCATAGCGACGTTTAACAAGATCTACATCATCGAGTCCCTGAGAGAGATGCACTCGGGGAAGAGGCTCGAAGACGCGATCTTCTGGAAAGGCTTGGCGATCGGCGGCCCAACGTGCCAGTTGTTCCAGCCACGAGGATCGGCCGAGTTTCTATTTGTATTGGAGGACATCCGGCGCGATGCCGAAGCGGGTATCTACCCGATTATCCATATTGAGGCGCACGGCTCGAAGGATGGATTGGAAGTAGCTTCGGGCGCGTTCATCGCTTGGGACGCGCTCAGAGAACGTTTGACCGCCGTAAACGTTGCCTGCCGCAACAACCTTCTGGTGACCATGGCAGCCTGCGAAGGCGCCCACCTCTTCCAGGTGGTCAAGCCGACGGAGCGCGCGCCATTCTGCGGTTTGATCGGTCCAAAGAAGGAGATCGCAGCGGGGGAGCTTGAGTCCGACTATTCTGCCTTCTACTCCGAGCTGCTTCAATCCTTCGATGGCAATAGGGCCATTGAAAAACTAAATAACAATTCACAAGAGAAAAACAGATATCTGTTCTTTGGGTGTAACTATTTGTTCGTATTGGCTTATGGGCGATACCACACAACGTTGTGTGCCGGCTCAGCTTTGCGGCAGAGAATTGAGAAGGTAGTATCTGATGCAAGGGCCAGGGGCCTGATGGAGAACATGCCTCTCAAGGAGGTCCGGAGGCTCGTAAAGCAGCACTTGGTGGATATGCAAGAGCCGTACTTCGAAAAGTACAAAGCGCACTTCATGATGATTGACCTATATCCATACCTTAGAGAACGCTGGGACCCGACTTTGGACGCTGTTCGGGAGATGTACGAATCCATTGAGAGACAAAGACGGTTCTAACAAGGGGCTGGTGCGGATTGTCGCTGCGCTCCAACACGCACAGCCCCGCCGTTCGCAACAACAACCCAAAAGGAGAAGAAACATGGATACCAACCACACCACCAAAATTGAAACGCTAGAAAAACAGCGAAAAGTCCTTTTCGATTTTATCCAACTGCTTCCGGATCACCTGCAAGCCATTCAACGCCAATGGAAGGCAGGCAACACCACCGAAGCGGACAAAATCATATCCGACACCATCCTAGAGAGCTTCAAGGTCAGCTCGGAGGCGAACGGTCTCAGCCCCAAGGTTTTCTAATTCAGCACGCAGTTCCTCCCTCTCTTCCTGTATGAGAGAGTCCCAACGGTTACAGGAAACCTCAAAGGCATCTGTGTCTGCGTTCTTGTTGACAGTTGGGCATCCTTTGTATCTATGGATTTGGGCACGCCAGGCAGACAAACTTTTGATACGGCGTTCAATCGCTTCCAGCGGGGTGGGAATGTCAATCAACATTGTTACTGCTCTTACGTCAATGGGGTTGCGAGGGAATCCGAGATGAACAAGAAACAGAGATGGGTCCTTTCGTGTGGTTTGGTTTTTGTTGGCTTCATGCTATTAGTGCCTCCGGTTCAATGGGATAGATCGAATAAAGGCATAGGGGACAGGCCGATAAAGTTGACACGGCGATCCGATGAGCTAGATATCCTGGCAACTATCTACCCGCGCTGGAGGTGTGCCATGCCCAGGATCGCTCGGCTCGTGATGAAGGGGGAACCGGCCGTCTACCACGTGATCTCTCGGACGGCGCTGGACGGCTTTGTCCTCGGAGACGTCGAGAAGGACCACCTGCTCCACCTCATGCGCCACCTGGCCGCGGTCTACTTTGTCGAGGTCTTGGGGTTCTGCATCATGGGCAACCACTGGCACCTGCTGGTGCGCATGCACACGGGGGAGGGGGTCTCGGACGAGGAGGTTCGGGAGAGGTTCCGGCGCTGCCACGGGGCGACGAGCAAGCGGGCTTTCACGGAGGGGCAGATCCCGCTTCTGCGGGAGAAGTGGGCGAGCCTCTCGGAGTTCGTGAAGGACCTCAAGCAGACCTTTTCGCGTTGGTACAACAAGACCCGCGGGCGGCGCGGGTTCTTCTGGGGGGAGCGGTTCAAGAGCGTGCTGGTGGACACGGGCGACACGCTGGTGAACTGCCTGGCGTACATCGACCTGAACCCGGTGCGGGCGGGGATGGTGGGGAGGCCCGAGGAGTACCGGTGGTGCTCGCTCGCCTACCACGTGCAGACAGGAAACGGGGGAGGTTTCCTGTCGCTCGACCTGGGGCTACGGGCGTTCGGGAGTTGGGACGACCGGAAGCGACTGCGGTACTACCGGGAGTATGTGTACGGGATCGGCTCGCAGCGCTCGACCAAGGGGGCGAAGATCGACGACCGGACGATGGCCAGGGAGGAGAAGAAGGGCTACGAGCTCACGGCGGCGGACCGGCTGCTCTTCCGGACGCGGTATTTCACGGACAGCGGGGTGATCGGGTCGAAGGAGTTCGTGTCGCGCTGCTACCGGCTGTTCGAGAGCCACTTCACTTGCCGACACGAGAAGCGGCCGCGAGGAGTGGCGGGGCTCGAGGGCGTGTTCTCGTTGAAGCGGCTCGCCGGGGGGTAGACGGTGCGTTGTGTGCCCGTTCCCTCCTGACCGCTCCAGGCCAACCCCTGAAACGTCCCGTTCGCGCAATAGAATGGAGCATACATGCCCAGGATCTCTGCTTTCTTCGGTATCATCATCTGGATGTATTACGACGAGCACAACCCGCCCCACCTTCACGCCGAATTCCAAGGGAATTGGGTTGTGTTAGACTTCCAGGGTAGCATCATCAAGGGCGATCTTCGTTCGCGCACCGCGCTGCGCTTGGTCCGCGATTGGATCGATTTGCATGTCCAGGAGCTGCAAGAGGACTGGGAGCTTGCAAGAGCTGGCCGTGATCTTAGAGAGATAGAACCCCTGAAATGAGAGGAAGATCATGTGGGATATGAATGAAGTTAAGCGAATCGAATACAAGCATGAATACATCTACGAAGTTCATTTTGACAACGGCCTATGTGCCGAGGTTGATTTTGAACCCTACTTGACGCGTGGTCCCGTCTTTGAGCCCCTCCGAGATATTGAATATTTCAAAAGAGCTACCGTGGAGGGGGGGACGATCTCCTGGCCGAACGGTGCCGACATCTCTCCCGAGAGTCTTTACGAGAAGGTGGAGAGCGCGAACCAGCGGTTGCAGTCGGATTGGCCTTCCGCTTCGCTTCAGGCCAACCGCTGAAACGCGCCGTTACGTGGTCCTAAATAGAAGCTATTAACGATGGACGTCGATAAGCATCGCGGTGGCCTTGAACAGTATGGTCAAGGTGCGTTGTGTGCCCGTCCCCCCCTGACCTCCTCCTGACCTCCGCAGAGCGTGAAAGGTTGTCAAGGGCGCGGTCTTATCGTCACCCGCGGGTCCAGAGTTATTCGTCACTTTGGACGTCGGTAGGCTCGGTGAATGAGCAGAGGGGGACGTAGGTCTGAGGCCGTTGTCGTTTGCGGTAGGAGTCTCCTTTCAGCACGAGGTGGTGGGCGTTGTGGGGCAGACGGTCGAGCGCCGAGTTGGCCATGACGGGGTCAGGGAAGAGTGGCAACCAGTCGGCGGGCGGGCGGTTCGAGGTGACGATGATCGAACCTCGCAGATGGCGTTCGGCGACGATCTCGTAGAAGTCCTCGGCCTGCCCCATGCTCATGGGCTTGAGGCCGAAGTCGTCGAGGATCAGGAGGTCCGGGGCGAGGAAGCGCCGGATGTCAGCCTCCCAGGAGTTGTCGGCGCGGGAGGCCTGGAGCGTTCGAAAAAACTTCGCCGCCTTGACGAAGAGCACCGAGCGGCCCATGCGGCAGGCTTGGTGACCAAAGGCTTGGGCGAGATGGGTCTTGCCGACGCCGGCGGGGCCATAGAGCAGCACGTGCTCTCGCTTTTCGATAAAGAGCCCGGTGGCGAGGTCGCGCACGGCGGCGGGTTGGATACCGGGCATACAGGAGAAGTCGAACTCCTCGAGGGTCTTGGGCTCCTCGAAGCTGGCTCGCTGCAAGCGAAGGCGCAGGCCCAGGGCGTGGCGGCGCTCGATCTCGTCCTGGAGGATGAGTTGGAGGAACTCGAGGTAGCCGAGTTGGCCCTGGCGGGCCTGATCGAGGCGCACGTCGAGGGTGTCGAGCATGCGACCGAGTTTGAGGGCTTTGAACTGACCGACGAAGGCGGGGGAAAGACTCATCAGGGCACCTCCTTGCCGGGGGCGGCGAAGGAAGGGCAAGGGGACGGGGAAAGGCAAGGGGACGGGAAAGGCAAGGGGACGTAAGGGGAAAGGCAAGGGGACGTAAGTGAAATCGTGCATTGCCCGGCGGCGGGACGGGGTGTAGGGTTGAGTCCATGCCGCGACAAGCCCGACTCGACGCTCCGGGAACTCTCCATCACGTGATCGCCCGCGGGATCGAGCGCAAGGCGATCTTCGTGGGGAAGAGGGACTACGAGGACTTCCTCCAACGCCTCGAAGCGGCCGTCGTGTGGGGGGGGGCACAGGTGTATGCGTGGGCGCTCATACCCAACCATTTCCACTTGCTGCTGCGCACGGGCGAGGCGGGGCTGCCTTCGGTCATGCGGCGGATCCTGACGGGGTACGCGGTAGGCTTCAATCTGCGCCATCACCGGCACGGGCACCTCTTTCAGAACCGCTACCGGTCGATCGTGTGCGAGGAGGAGACGTACCTGCTCGAGTTGGTGCGCTACATCCACCTCAATCCGCTGCGGGCAGGGCGGGTGGACAGCGTCGATGCGCTCGCACGCTATGCGTACGCCGGTCACTCCGCGGTGCTCGGGGCAGTTGAGCGGCCGTGGCAGGAGGTGGGGGAGGTGCTGGGGCGGTTCGGGGGATCGGTGTCGGAAGCGCGGCGTCGCTACGAGCAGTTCGTGGGCGACGCCGTAGGCGACGGGCGTCGGCCGGAGTTGGTGGGAGGAGGGTTGCGCCGCAGTTGTTGGGCGTGGCGGGAAGGAAGGGGTCGCGGGCGCGAGGACGAACCGCTCGCCTACGACGAGCGGGTGTTGGGCAGCCCCGAGTTCGTGCTCGATACGCTGGCGGGGGCGGATTGGGAGAGACGACAAGCGTTGGAGAACGCGCGCGTCGGGATCGGGGAGGTGGCGGGACAGGTCATGGCGTTGGCGGGGGTGGGCGAGGAGGAGCTACGCAGTGCCAGCAAGCGGCCTCGCGCAGTCGCGGCCCGCAAGGCACTGATCGAGGTGGCCGTCCGGGAGTTGGGCCATTCCGGAGCCGCCGTGGCCCGGTACCTGCGGGTAGTGCCCTCGACGGTGAACCGGCGGGCGGCACATTCGGAAGCGAGCGACCTGGCCAAGCGGCTCTGGAAGGAAGTGGCGAAGGGAATTTCTTGATTTCACTTACGTCCCCTTGGCCGACGTCCCCTTGGCCGACTTACGTCCCCCTTGGCCGATTACGTCCCCTTGGCCGACTTACGTCCCCGCGTTGCCCCTATCAGAAAGGACCTCACCGTGAATACTTCACTCAGGTACGACCTCGAGGGTAATGTCGCTACTATCACCATCGACGACGGCAAGGCCAACGTCATGAGCGTTTCGATGTTGGGGGCCATAGACGCGGCGCTGAGCCGAGCTGAAACTGACAAGGCAGTTGTCGTCATTCAGGGCCGACCTGGCATGTTTTCCGGAGGGTTCGATCTCGCCGTATTCCAACGCGACAAAGAGGAACTCTTTGCCATGTTGAAGGCAGGAGCGGAGCTCACCGAACGCATGCTGAAATTTCCGTACCCAGTGCTTGCAATCTGCACCGGGCACGCAATTGCTATGGGCGCATTTCTACTTTTGTGCGCGGACGTTCGAATTGGAACAATGCCCGACGCGAAGATTCAGGTCAACGAAGTTCAAATTGGTCTGACGCTCCCTCACTTCGCCGTCGAGGTGTGCAGGCAGCGCTTGTCCCCGGCGCACTTGAATTTGGCGGCCATCACGGCAACTCCGTACAATCAGCACCAAGCTGTATTGGCGGGGTTTCTCGACGAATTGGTCCCTCCAGAGTTAGTCGCGGAGGTCCTGAGAAGCCGGACAGCACATTTGTGCAAACTGCACATGGAGTCATTCAGCGCGTCCAAGATGCGACTACGAGGCCCGAGCTTGCATTTGCTCCGCACTGCAATTGCACAAGACATCGATAGCTGGTCAAAGAGATTTCAAGGCGTGGCCTAACCCGCTGGTCAACCGGATCTGCCTTCGGCAGGCTGGTTACCAGAAACGTTAGGAACTATGAAGAGGAATAACCAAGAGATGCTATCGCACCAGCAATCTATGCGGATCTTAGCCGAGTACAGTCAGGAGGCGGGATGGAACAAGCACTGTTTTGCCGTCGCGCATGCGGCGGCAAAAGTTGGCCATGTTCTGTCAAAGAACCGTCCAATTGACTGCTCATTTCTCTGGTCTGCAGCTCTGCTGCATGACATCGGGAGATACATAACACACGACCCACTACTTCATGGCGTGGAGGGCTACAAACTGCTGTCGATGTTGGGACATGAAAAGGAAGCC
The DNA here is from genome assembly GCA_016214985.1 of Deltaproteobacteria bacterium. Classification (GTDB taxonomy): domain Bacteria; phylum Desulfobacterota; class Deferrisomatia; order Deferrisomatales; family JACRMM01; genus JACRMM01. Next base: position 108,599 of record JACRMM010000015.1, read on the forward strand.
CACGTCTGCGCGTCGCACATTCTTTTCGGCCTCAATGCGGCAGAGGCCACCCAGCTGGGCTTGCCCGATCGCGACTTCGTGCCACGCACTGTTGAGGATAAGCTCGTACCGCTCGTCGATTACTTGATTGAGTATGACCAGCCCACCACGCTAAACCGTAGATTTTCGTCGTTGCGGAAGCGCAATGGCGGCAACTCGTTTTTCTTGAACAGGCTTGAGCGCGCCTACGAGATTGCAAGACTATTCATGACACAGATTGAAGGGGAGATCGACGAATCTATTGAGAGAATTGTCGCGTCGCAAGAGAACTGTTCCTAGAACATGCGTCAACGCGGATTGCCAACTCCGCTGCGCTCCGCTGGCAACCGGTTACGCATCGCGTTGTACCCCGGGAAAATCATGGATGACGGCAGGGTTATGCCTGGGCCCTTCTCCCCAACCACTTCCACCTCCTGCTGCGTGCGACGGAGGGTTCTCTTTTTTCTTTCATGCGCCGCCTGCAATCCGGCTACGCCGTCACGTTCAACCGGCGCCACAGGCGATCCGGCCACCTCTTCCAGAACCGCCAAGTCGATCGTATGCGAGCGGGAGGTGTACCTTCTGGAACTTGTCCGCCACATCCACCTCAACCCCCTTCGGGCGAGAGTGGTCAGAAGCCTGGAGGTGCTGACGAGCTATGCATACGCGGGGCACGCGACGTTGTTGGGGAAGGCCGATCGGGCCTGGCAAACGACGGTAGAAGTGCGCAACCGGTGTGGGGACACGGTGGGCCAAGCCCGTTCGGGGTACGAGGAGTTCGTGCAGGTGGGGGCGGAGCAAGGGCGTCGGCAGGAGCTTGTGGGAGGCGGATTGCACCGGAGTTCGGGGGCGTGGCTCGACCTGCCAACTCGCAAAGGCCAGCGGGAAGCAATGGTCCACGATGAGCGGGTGCTCGGTGACTCAGCGTCTGTGGCGGATCTTCTGGCGGATGCGGATTGGGAGCGACGGCAACTCCTGAAGGCGAGAACGCGAGCGGGCATCGCGGAGCTTGGCGAGCATGTGGCGAGGTTGGGCGAGATCTCCGTCGAAGAACTTCTGGGGGGCGGCAGGCGACGAAGAGTTGTGCAAGCGAGGACAGCGTTGGCCCAGGTGGCGGTCGGCGAGTTTGGGCACACGGGAGCGGCATTGGCGAGGTACCTGGGGGTTGCTCCTTCGACGGTCAACCGGAAGGCCGTTGACGGTGAACTCTCTTCGCTCGCCAAGAGAGTCTTGGAAGCCGTGCAGAGTTGATATGCGCTTTTGCCCATACGTCCCCATCGGTTCACCGTCCCCGTGAGGTGCAGCGTGAACGAACCGACACCAGCGTCCTCTGCGACACCCCCGGTCGGGATCACTCGGTATGAGCCGGGCAGGAATTCGCTGCGCGCCGCGATCGAGTGGGCCGACGGGTTTCGCGACCTCGATCCGAGCACGAGCGTGCTCATCAAGCCCAATATCATCTGGGGCGGCGGCGGATCGAAGAAGATCCCGCGGTACGGGATGATTACGACGGCTCGGATCGTGGAAGATCTTGTGGTGCTGCTCCGGGAGCACGGTTGCACGGACATCTCGATCGGCGAGGGCACGGTGGCCGATCCGCAGATGGGCTCCACCACCAGTCGGGGCTTTACGTGGTCCGGTATACGGCGCGTCGCGCAGCAGCATCGGGTGCGCCTGGTCGACTTCAACGCTGGGCCGCACGAACCGGTGGACCTGGGCGGCATCCAGGCGCGGATCTCGACCCACGCGCTGCGGGCGGGGTTCCTGATCAGCGTTCCGGTTCTCAAGACGCATGCGATGACCAAGGTATCGCTCGGCCTCAAGAACCTGAAGGGCTGCCTCTCGATGGGTTCGAAGAAGCGGTTCCACCAGCACGGCCTCGATGAGCTGATCGCACGAAACGCGCTGGTTCTCCAGCCGAAACTCACGGTCATCGACGGCATCTATGCGCTGGCAGAGGGCCCTACCTCCCTTGGCGCTGCCTACCGGTTCGACCTGATCGCGGTCAGCCGGGACGCCCTCACCTGCGACGCGGCGGGGTCGGCTCTCCTGGGAATCGACCCCACGTCCGTGGAACACCTCGTTGCGTATGCGGACCTCGTCGGGCGGAGCCCACGCCTCGAAGCCGTCCCGGTCCGAGGGGTCCCTCTCGACGAGGTGTCCCGGAGCCTTTCGTGGGAGGCGAACACGTACGAGGACGTGCTTCGCCGGGCGCAGATCTCGGGCGTCACGGTTCCCTGGCCGGGCAAGCGCTGCTGCACCCTGTGCGCCACAGGGCTCGGGTGTGCCCTGGTCGCCCTGGCCAAGGATGTGGCCGGCAGGACCTTCGATGGCGTCGAGATCTGTGCCGGAGCCGACGTCCGTGCTCAGCCCCGCTCGAAGAAGGTCATCCTGGTCGGGGACTGCGCCGCGCGCAGCAACGCGGACCGGCGGGACGCCGTGGCCGTTCGCGGCTGTCCGGTCGGGGTGACCGGGCTCCTCTCCACCCTGGCGATCCACACCCTGGGCTTGAGCGAGGGGCTGCGCGTTCTCGCCCCGAGGGCCCTCAAGACGCTCGCCCATCGGCTCGGGCTCTGCGACGAACTCTTCCCTGCCTATCGGACGTACTCGCCTCCGGAGTTCGATCCGTTGCACTTCTCCTGAGGAACGGCGGCCTCGCGCCGGAGTCGGGCACGCCGTCCCGGCGTGCCCGCGCTTGACCGGAACCTCGGCTTCGGGTGTTCGCCGTGCCCCACGCTTCGGCCCGAACCCCTCCTCCTCGAAGGAGACCGAGGGGGCGGTCGCCCGCCCCTGAGGGACGCGAGTTTTTTCGCCGGGTCGTGAAGGGTCAGGTGTGCCAGAGGTTTTGACGCTGCCGCGGTCCGGCACTAGGATGGGGCCGGCAGCTGGCGAGAGGGGAGGGAGCAGGAGTGGGGAAGACCGCCGGGAGACCAAGGCGCGAGAGATGACCGACGGCCGCATTCGCCGGTGTTCACCGGTGGTGCGGCCGTCTTCGTGCATCGGCAGGGCAGCCGCAGCCGGAGGGTGCGAAGCCGGGAACCGACGCATCGAACGATCGGTCTGACGGCGCAGGGCCCTCTTGAATCTGTTCGAGAACACACGGTCAAAAGGAGCGAGCGATGAGCAAGTCTTGGAGTGTCATGCCCGGTATTGGAGTTGGTGGCGGCGGAGGCCCCCTGGAGGGAACGGTCACAAATTTTCAGATCACGAAACCAGACGGCTCCTCGTTCTCGGCCGTCTTTTGTGGAGCCGGAGGCTCTCTGGGTGGGCCCGCATCCTTCACGTATTCGGATCGTGCCACCCCGGGATATGCCGGGAATATCATATGGGCGTGGGGGCTGCAGCCGGATGAGTTGTGGCTGAAGAATCCAAATGATGGTCTGATCCTATCGGTAGGAACTGCGCCGCGTCAATTTCTGCAGTATTTCGGTATGCCCCAAGACCCGACGGCAATTTCCGGTTATTACCTGATGATCCTCGGCTTTGGTGTCACCAGCGCCCCAGCGGTTAGTATTGTCGGATTGGTTCAGGACTCGGTGGCAGCCGCCAGCATCTTAGCCGACATCAAATTCCAGACTCAGGGGAAATTGCTGGGTGGTGTCCGTGCATATGCGGCCGTCGCTAGCGCTGCAAAGGGAGTGGACGTGGGGGGAGTAGCGGCAATGACGGGTAAATGGCTCTTCCTCTAGGATGCCAAACAGTACGTAGGTGGGCACGGTTCATTCAGCGCTGGCAGCCCCTCGCTTCTTTGGGAAGGTGGAGTCGTCGGGCCCTCTTCAAGAACGATCACACCTCTCCCGGAGCTACGCCCTTCGCGGTGAACGCCGCCGGCGTCCTGATGTCCTTCATGCTGTCGGACGTCGGCGTGGCTCTTCCCTCCGCCGGGCGGGAGTTCGGCGCGAGCGCGATCCAACCGGGCCTGGCGGAGACCTTCATGGGCGGCCTCCTCTCGCGAGCCCGGTCCATAGAGGCCGTGATCACCGGTGGGTTTCTCCAGAGGCAAGCGGCAGGGACACGCGAGCTCTCGACCGGTGGTCTGGAGCCCCGTCGCAGGCAGATTGTTCGACGGCGGACGGGGTCAGAGAAGGACGAGGTGGCCCGTCCCTTCATCAACTCCTGGGAAGGGATGACGATGAATCATTCCAGATGGCTCTCCCCCCTGGCGGCCACGGTCCTGATCCTGATCGGCCTGTTCCTTCTGGGACTGGGGTGCCGGAATCTTTGGCGCGCCTTCGCCAGCCCCAGCTCCGGCTGGCCCGTCGCTGCCGGCACCATCCGAAGTTCGGCGGTCGAGGAGTATCGCACCGGCAGTTCGACCTCGCGCAACCGGACCCTCACGTTCTGGGCCTCCATCGTCTTCGAGTACAGCGTGAACGGCCAGAAGTACACCTCCGGTACGGTCTCTCAGGGGCAGTCCGGCGGCTCCGCGGACTCATCCGAAGCCGAGCTGCTGCACCTGCGCTATCCGAAGGGCGCGGCCGTCGCCGTTCACTACGATCCCGCCGACCCGTCCATCGCTGTGCTGGAGCCCGGCAGCTCGTCCGACCTGTTCTGGCCCCCAGGGCTTGGGCTGATGTTCCTGGCGCCCGGGATCGCCTTCTGGATGGTGCGCGGGTCGCACGCCGCCGAGAATGGCTGGGTGTACCTGTGCGGCGATCTGATCGCGGCCGGTGTCGGTATCGCCGGCGCGGCCATGCTGGCCACCGGAGTGGGAGACCTCAGGCGCGCCTGGGACAGCCGGCGCTGGCCGGTCACCCCCGGAGTCATGGTGTGCTCGCCACAGGGTCCGGAGAATTCCACCGTGCAAGAGGAGGAGGAGAGAGACGCGCAGAGAACGGCAACCGGTGGGGCGAGCCGCAGCACCGGCCTGGTGTACGAATATGAGGTCAACGGCCGGACGCACTATGGCAGAGTGTGGCGGTGGGGGGGGCTGTCGCCGTCCAACCTCCAGAGCGACCCGGAACGTGCCCGGCGTTACGCCGTCGGCCAACCGGTTCAGGTCGCCTATCCCCCGGACCACCCCGACCTCGCGGTGCTGGAGCCCGGTGTCTCTTCCGACGCCTATTGGATTCCGGCGCTGGGAGCGTTTCTGCTGTTGGCGGGGCTCGCGATGGGCCTGTTCGCCATCCCGGCCCTGGCACGTATTCGCGTCTCGGTCGCACCGGAGGCTGAGGGGTGGCTGCGCAGGATGCAGGAGCGCGAAAACAGAAGCGGACGCCCAAGGTGACGTCCCTCTCGCATTGAGTATTCTCGCGCCGGCTGTGATCGCGAAGCTTCCCGTCGTCTGTTCCAGGAACGATTCCCCCGCGAAACGTGCGCCCGGGGGCACGCTCCCTCTCGCCGCACGTCACGCCGGTCGGGGACGTACTCGAAGCTTCGCGAGTCGGCCGGAATCGGACTGGCTCCACAAGCTCGACGAGGGCCCGGACCATCGTCCTCGTGGTCTCCCGAGGGTCGTGCCGGGTGTCGTCCCGGGTTGCCGGCGGGCGGCGGCTGTGCTATCCAGGTCCCACGCGCGCGAACCTGCGGTGCGGGAGGAGAGGGACCGTGGCGATGGTGGAGGCGATTCGCCTCAAACGGGTGCAGTTCGAGGTCCTGGCCGGGAACCCTCCGGAGAGCCAGATCGCGTGCGAGATCCGCGCCCACGCCCGCGATGAGGGGGAGGGCCGGGCCTCGGTGCTCCTGGTGGCCCGGTTCTTCGAGAGTCACCCCAACCCGCCGTTTCGTCTGGACCTGTCCGTCGAGGGGATCTTCCGGCTCGAGCCGGGGGAGACCACGGAGGCGCTGGCCAAGGGGCCCGGGCCCTCCGTGCTGTTCCCCTATCTGAAGAACGAGGCGGCGCTTCTCACGGTGAGGGCTGGCCTCCCGCCCATGGTCCTCCCACCGCTCGCCGTGGCGCCGCCGGTCTCTCTCCGGGAGGGCCTCAATTGAGTGGTGACGTGACGCACGCCTGCGTTGCCTCGGGGGTCTGCGCCCTGCTCCAGTCCAAGCGGCAGGAGATCCAGGAGGAGTACGTCCGGGTGCTCCGGGACGAGATCGGGCCGCACTACTCCCTTCGCCCCGTCGAAGAGCTGCGCGACACCACCCGGAGCTCGGTGGCCGCGTACTTTGCGATCCTCTGCGCCGACGACTGGGGCCCCATGGAGTCCTTCGTCGAGGAGATCGCCGAACGCCGCTTCCCCCTTCGGTTCCCGCTGTCCGAGGTCCAGAAGGCGTTCGCGGCCTTTCGCGACATCTGCGTCCCGTGCCTGACCGAGCAGTTCCGGGGCGAGAAGCTCGACACCGCCCTCGCGATCCTGGATCGGACCGTGGACCGCGCCATCAACCTCTTCAGCGATACCTACCAGCGGCTACACCTGGAGGAGATCCGGAAGACCGCGGACGAGCTCGCCGAGGCCCACCGCCGGCTCCAGGCCCAGTACGAGGAGGTCGCCGAGGCGGCACGGATCAAGTCCCAGTTCTTCGCCAACATGAGCCACGAGCTGCGCAGTCCGATGAACTCGATCATCGGGTACACGGAACTCCTGCTCGACGGCATCGACGGCCCGGTGGCCCCCGAGCAACGTCAGAGCCTCCTGAAGATCCTCGCCAACTCCCGCTACCTCCTGAAGCTGATCAACGACGTGCTCGACCTGTCGAAGATCGAGGCCGGCAAGGTGGAGCTGCAGCCTCGGCCATTCGATGTCTCTGAGCTCGTCCGAGAGGCCTTCGACGCCGTCGAGCCTCTGGCCTTCCGCAAGAGGCTCGCCCTTCGTTCGCGGGTCGCCGAGGACGTCGGCGTCGTCACGGCCGACACGGACAAGCTCAAGCAAGTGCTGATCAACCTGTTCTCCAACGCTGTAAAGTTCACCGCCGAGGGGGAGGTCGTCTGTTCGGTGCGCCGCGACGGGGATCAGCTCACCGTGGACGTCACGGACACCGGCATCGGGATCCGGCCCGAGGACCAGGAGCGGATCTTTCACAAGTTCTTCCAGGTCGAATCCGCGCTCGGCCGGGACCACAAGGGAAGCGGCCTCGGGCTCCCGCTCTCCCGCATGCTGGTGGAGCTGATGGGAGGCCGCCTGGAGGTCGAGAGCGAGCCCGGGAAGGGGAGTCGCTTCACCTTTACGGTGCCCGAACTGCGCGTCGCACCAGGGCCCGGGGAAGCGCCCTCCCGCGAGGGGGGCCGGCCGCGCGTGCTCGTCATCGAGGACGATCCCTCCGCCCTCGAGCTCCTCCGCAAGCTCATCGAGGCCGCCGGCATGGAGGTCCTGGTGGCGAGCGGGGGGACCGAGGGGCTTCAGGCGGCGAGGCGCGAGCGACCCTCTGTGGTGACGCTGGACCTCCTCATGCCCCACGTCGACGGGTGGCAGGTCCTCGCCGAGCTGAAGGCGGATCCGGAGACGCGCAGCATTCCGGTCGTCATCGTGTCGTGCCTGGATCGCCGAGAGGAGGGGCTTCGGCGGGGCGCCGCTGCCTTCGTCGTGAAGCCGATCGTCCGGGAGGACTTCATCCGCACCTTGCGGCTTGTGACCGGCGCAGGGTCAGGAGCCGCGCCGTGAGGGCTGCGGTACCGACCGCCTTCGGTGCCGGCGAGCTCGAGGCCCTGGCACAGGCCACGGAGCGGGCCCGGGAGATGATCGGGCAATACTTCGCCCTGCCGGACCGTTGGTTCGAGTGGACGAGCCACGAGGTGTGCACGCTCCGGGATCTGCGGCAGGCGGAGATCCTCGGCGAGGGGCGACTCGCCCAGATTCGCCGGCTCCACCGCGTGCTCGAGGAGGGCGCCGGCCGCATCCTTCGCTGCGAGGTCGTCTGCCCCCACTACCGGATCTGCCTGCAGGACCACAACATCCTGGGGCGGCTGCGGTGCCGGGCGGATCTTTCCTCCGTGGACCTCCTGACCTGGGTGCTCTCTCACGAGTACGTGCACCTGGTCAGGTTCCAGCGCCTCGATACCCCGTACCACGCGGCCGGCGAGGCGGCGGCCGTCGAGGAGGCGCGGGTGAGCGACATCGTGAGGGGGATCCTCTCCCGCCTCGGGCCCCCCTCGCTGCGCCGCGCCTCTGGCGACGCTCCCGTCGCCTGCTGAAAGGCGTTCGGCGCGCCGGTCACGGCCAGGGCTGGATCTCGGCGTGGATGCGCTGGAACTCGGCGTGAATCCGACGAAAGAGTTCCAGGTACTGGGGGTCGAAGTGGCGGCCGGGGTCGATGCGCGCATCCCCGTTGAACAGCACCTCGCAGGCCTTTTCGTGGCTGAAGGACGGCTTGTAGGGCCGCTCGGACCGCAGTGCCTCATAGACGTCGACGATCTTGACCAGGCGCGCCTCCCGGGGGATGTCGTGCCCGGCCAGGCCCCTGGGGTAGCCGGAGCCGTCCCAGTTTTCGTGGTGGCCCGAGGCGATGCGGCGGGCCACCGCGAGGCGCGGGGAGGTGCCGATGATCTTCTCCCCCTGCAGGGTGTGCTCCCGCATGAGGGCCTCCTCCTGTGGCGAGAGGGGGCAGGGCTTCTGGAGCAGCTCGCGAGGGGTGTGGATCTTTCCCACGTCGTGGAGCTGCGCCGAGTAGGCGATGACTCGCGCTTCGTCGTCGCCGAGGCCCGCGGCGCGGGCGAGGGCCTCGGCGTGCCGGCTCACGCGGAGGATGTGGCCCCCCGTGACCTCGTCGTTGACTTCGCTGGCGCGGGCGAGGGCGCCCACGAGGTTCAGGAAGGCCTCCTCCACCTGGCCGACTCGGGAGGCCAGGGTCCACAGGGCGCCCAGGGTGACCGACAGGGCGGCGAGTACCTGCGCTTCGTAGCGGCTGGCCCGGCTCGGATAGTTGAGGGCGACGATGGCTCCGGGGCGATCCCCGGTGATCCGGTACGCGATGAAGTTGCGGACCGCGCCGCCGACGGCCCCGCGAACCTCGGGGTGGAAGAGGGCCTGGTAGGCCGCCTCGTCGGGTTCGTCCTCGGCGTTCGACACCTCGAGCGATGCGGCGCCCCGCGTGATGGCCGGGAACTCCGCCGCGGAGAACCGAAACGGCCCGGCGGCCGGCTCGTAGCCCTCGGGCGAGAGCGCGTAGACGGTCGCGGTGGAGTCGATGGCCGCATTGTGGGCGAGGACGACGTGGGACGGCGCCCAGGTGCCCAGACCCCGTTCGCCGAGCGTCATCTCGTCCATCGCCTGCAGGACGAGGGCGTCCTGGTCCGGCAGCGAAGGGCACTCCCGGCACAGCTCCTCCAGGGCACGGTCGGTCACGGTGAGCAGGTCGAGAGTCTGACGAAAGGCGAGGTGGCAGAGGTCCTGCCCCCTCTGGGAGCGGACCCGCACCTTGTGGTGCCTCATGGGCGGCCTCGGCGGAACTCCGTGTGCATCGGCGTGCAGTCTACGGGCTCAGCCGAAAGGTTCAACATGAAACTCCTCCTCCATACCTGTTGCGGGCCGTGTGCGATCGTACCCCTCCGCGGGTTCCGGGCCGAGGGCGCGGAGGTGTTCGGTTTCTTCGGAAATCCGAACATCCACCCCTTCACCGAGTGGGAACGCCGCCGTGACGCCCTGGGCGCGCTGGCCGAGGCGGAGGGCCTTCGCCTTCTCCCCGATGCGGCCTACGACCCGCTGGAGTGGTTGCGGGCCGTGGCGTTTCGCGAAGGGGAGCGGTGCCGGATCTGCTACCACGTGAGGCTTCGCCACACGGCACACCTCGCGCGGCGGGGGCGCTTCGGCGCCTTCTCCACGACGCTCCTCTACAGCAAGTTCCAACGCCACGAGCTCATCCGGGAGATCGGGGAGGCGGTGGCGAGCGAGATCGGGGTGCGGTTCCTGTACCGCGACTGGCGGGTAGGCTGGGACGAGGGCGTCCAGGCCTCTCGGGCGTTAGGGCTGTATCGACAGCAGTACTGCGGCTGCCTGCTGAGCGAGCAGGAGCGGTTTGCCCCTCCCGCGAAACGGCGGAGCCCGTGACCGGGCTCGGCAGGGCGTTGGTGCTCCTGGGGCTGTGCCTCGTCGCTGCCGGGGTCCTGGTGACCGTGCTCGGGAAGATCCCCTTCCTCGGGCGCCTGCCCGGCGATCTCGTGGTGCGAAGGCCCGGGTTCACGTTCTACTTTCCCCTGGGGACGTCCATCGTGGTGTCGCTCCTGCTCTCGCTGCTCCTCTGGCTCCTGCGGCGTTAGTCCGTGGCCGGCCCGACCTCTCGCCGAAACCCCCGCATCCGATGGCTCCGCAGGCTCGCGGAGGATTCGCGCGCGCGGCGGGCCGAGGGGCTCTGGGTCGTGGAGGGCGTGCGGATGGCCGAGGAGGTGCTGCGCGAAGGACTCGCGGCGCGCCTCTGGGTGCTCGCCGAGGGCTGGGGCGAGGGCGACGCCCGGGCCGCGGCCGTGCGGCAGGCGCTGAGCGGCCGGGGCGACGAGGTGCTCGAGGTGGGGCCCGGACTGCTGCGGGAGGTCTCGGACACCGAGGCGCCGCAAGGCGTGCTCGTTGTCGTGGAGGCTCCGCGGTGGACCCCGGGCGACGCGCTCCGGGGAGCGGGCCCTGCCGTCCTCCTGGATCGGCTGCAGGACCCCGGAAACCTCGGGACCCTCGCGCGGTCTGCCGAGGCGGCCGGGGCGTCGGGCATTCTTCTCGGGCCGGGATGCGTGGATCCGGGGAACCCCAAGGCCCTGCGGGCCTCGGCGGGTTCCCTCCTTCGGCTTCCGGTGGCCTTCTGCGCCGACCCGGCGTTGGCTGTGCGCCAGGCAGGGCGCCTTGTGGCGGCGACCTCCGGCCGGGGTGGGGTTTCCTACGCGAGCGTGGACCTCACAGGGCCCCTGGCGCTGCTCGTCGGCCAGGAAGGCTCGGGCCTCGCGCCCGAGCTCGAGCGGGCCGCCGATCTCGTCCTGACGATCCCCATGGCGGGTGCGGCCGAGTCGCTCAACGCGGCCACGGCCGCCGCGGTCATCTTGTTCGAGTCGGCCCGCCAGCGGGGCCCCCGCTCGACGGGCTAGCCAGCCCGCCTCCCCCCTCCGTTCGGCCCCCCGGCACTCCCCTCCACGTCGCGTCGCAGGTGAACGTCCGGCCGCAGTCGCCCCAATCCTCTGGGGAGAGGGAAAAAATCTTCCGCTGCCGGAAAGCCCTGTGGCGTGTTTTTGACACATCTCCGCCATCGGCTACAGTGCCTCCGACGCGACCGCTTCGGAGAGGCACGAGGAACTGCCCATGGGCCTTCACATCCGCTTGTTCGGGAGCATGTGTGTGAGCCTCGCCGCCGGGGAGCCCCCGGTGCCCCTGGGGCGCACGGCGCGCTCGTTGCTCGCCTTCCTCCTCGTGCACCGCCACCGTCTCCACGCGAGGGAGAGCTTGTCGGGCGTGTTCTGGGGCGACGCGTCCGAGGAGCGAGCGCGCAGTTGCCTGAGCACGGCACTGTGGCGACTGCGGCAGGTGCTGGAGCCTCCGGGCGTCGCCCGGGGTTCGTGCCTGGTGACGACCCCGACCGGCGATGTCGGCTTCCGCCGGTCCCCGGACCACTGGCTCGACGTGGCGACCTTTGAGGAGCAGGTGACGCGGGTCACCTCTCGCCCGTTTCACGCCGCCGAGCCGGACCATGCGCGGGGACTGGAGGAGGCGCTCGCCCTGTACGTGGGCGACCTTCTCGAAGGCCTGTACGACGACTGGGCCCTGCAGGAGCGCGAACGCCTGCGCTCGATGCACGTGGAGAGCCTCGTGTGGCTCCTGCGCTACCACGGGTACTTCGGTGCGTATGAGCGGGCGATCGGCTTCGGGCAGGAAGCGCTGCGTTGCGAGCCGACCCGCGAGGAGGTGCACCGGGAGTTGATGCGCCTGCACCTGGAGGCCGGGCATCGGACCCTGGCGGCCCGTCAGTACGAGGCCTGCCGGCGGGCACTGGACCGGTACCTGGGAGCCGAACCCGCGGACGCGACACGGGCCCTCTACGAAAGCGCGGTGCGTCCGGCGTGGTCGCCCGTGGCCGGCGGACCTCCGGCAACGGCGGGGGCGGGTGAGCTCGTCGATCACCTCTCTGCAGCGGTCCGCCGGTTCGAGGAGGCCCGGGGCGAGCTCCAGCGGGTGCTGGAGTTGGTCTCGTCTGCCGCGGCCAACGCGTCGCCGGTACCCAAACGGGTAAATTGAATGACCGATCGGTTCTAATCGCGATCGGTGACGGATCGGTGACGCGGCGGTGACGCCGCAGTGACGGGAGCGTGAGACGCTCGCAGAGGTACCCGCGGCTCCTTCCGGGGCTCACGGGGTTCGCAACGGGGCAGTCGCTCGGCAGGAGGGGTTCGTGGCCAGCATCGAGGAAGACGCCCTGGCAGGGTTGACGTCAAACGTGCAGGCGCTGCTGCCGGTGGTCGCTGACCCCGAGCTCCGGCCGACCGTGACGCTCGGCGCGGCGCGCGTGACCCCCACCGGCCTCGGCGGGTTCGTCGCCCCCAGCGACGATCCGCCGGGCGACGTGGATGGGCGCCGGATCGAGGCCTCGGTGCTCGTGACCGTGAAGTCGTCCAGCGCCGGCGCCCTGGGGCCCTCTCTCGCCGGTGTGACCCGCGCGCTCCTCGGCGCAGACCGTCCGACGCTGCTTGGTCGCGGCATCCACCGCGTGGCGCTCTCCGAGACCGGCACGCTCGTCGCCGGGCCCGGCCAGCGAGTGCAGCAGGATCTCTCCTTCCGCTTGCTCTATGAGCACCTTCGAATCCCCACGGCGGCCGGAGGGGTCATCGAGACGATCCCCCTGGACCTGGAGGTCAGCCGCAGCGGGGCGCGCCCGCGGGGTTGGAGCCTGGAGGAGTTCGGGGCCGGGGCCCTCGACCTCTTCGACGTGGTCGACGACCCCTCGGCGACCACCGCCCGGCCCTCCCAGTGGATCGTGAACCCCGCGGAACGGCGCATCGAGCAGCGCTCCCGGATTCGGGGCGGCACGAACGCCGCGACGCCCGCGAAGCCGGGCACGGCCCTGGTCGTCCGCGAGGCCCCCGGGCGGCCGCTCTCCCGCGACTTCTCGCTCCACGCCTGCGTGGCCTCCGACGACGCCGGCGGAGTCGGGGTCGTGTTCCGCTGGGTGGACGCGGCCAACTACTACTTCTTCCTCATGGATCGCTCCGGGGGGTACCGGCTGCTCGCGAAGAAGGCCGGAGGCGCGTTCCTGCCCCTCGAGGCGCCGGCGGTCGACGGGACGCGCGCCTACGAGCTGGGCCGAAGCTACGACGTCAAGGTGTCGGCGGTGGGGCCGGAGCTGCGGGTGTACCTCGACGGCGCGCTCGCGCTGTCGGGTCGAGACGCCTCTCACGGAGCCGGCAGGGTCGGGTTTCTGAGCCGCAACGACAATCGCGCCTACTTCTACCGCATCGCCGCGGTGGAGCTCTAACACCGGTCGCCTGGACCGGCGCTGCGCGGAGCGGTTCCGGCGAGAGAGCGACGAAAGGAGGCATCCTCGATGGCTGAGACCTACTCCACGGCAGAGTTCGTCATCCCCGGAACCTACGTGCGCGTGCGCGCGGAAGGACTCATCAGCGCCGGGGGCATCTCGACCGGAAATCTCGGGGTCGTGGGCACCGCGCAGAAGGTCGTCGACGCAGTGAACGTCGTCGACTACGCCCACACGTACAACCTCTCGGACTACGAGAGCGCGGTGGCCCAGCTCGGCGCCTACGACGCCTTCGGCTCGGGCGCGAAGCTCCACCTCACCCGGGTGCTGGAGCTGCTCTACCAGAACGGGGCCCGCACGGTGTACGCACGGCCCCTGAACCTCGGCGCGAGCGACTCCCAGCCGGGCCGGGACGCCTACACCGCAGCCTTCAACGAGCTCGTGAAGGACGACGTGAACCTCCTCGTCGCGCCCCAGCTCTCCACGGCCGACGCGCTGGCCGTGCTCGGCCCGGTGCTGGAGACCGCGGAGAACAACGGCAAGGACGTGATCGCCGTCGTGGGCGCGGACGCGGCCAACGTGGCCGCCATTGCGGCGCAGGTGCCCACCAACGACCGGATCATCTTCTGCACGCCCGGTGTTCGCGCCTACGACGCCGCGTTGAAGCAGGAGGTCGCGCTGCCGGGCCCCTTCGCCGCGGCCGCCGTGGCCGGTCTGATCTCGACCCTGACCCCCGAGGCGAGCCCGACGAACAAGGTGCTCCCCGGGGTCGTGAAGCTCGCGAGCCGCTACTCCTACGGCGAGACCAAGCAGCTCGTGAACGCCCGGGCCCTGGTGCTGGAGGAGCGCGGCGGTGTGAGGGTGGTGCGGGGGCTCACCAGCGACGACGCGGCCTTCCGGCAGATCACCACGCGCCGAATCGTCGACTTCGCCAAGGCGGGCATCCGCAAGTCCTCCGACCCTTTCATCGGGCGCCTGAACAACCAACGGGTCCGTAAGGCCCTCTATGGCGCCATCGACGGGTTCCTGACGACCATGGTCGTCGATGAGCAGCTCGTGAGCTACACCCTGCAGGTGACCGCGAGCCGGCAGGACGAGATCGCGGGGCGCGCGCTCGTCAACGCCGTGCTCCTGCCCACCTTCAGCATCGACTTCATCGCCGTCACGCTGGTCCTTCAGTAAACCCCGAGGAGGCAGACCATGGCAAACGCGAGCGTGTTCACCGGAGCCGACGGCTCCCTTTCCCTTTCCGTCTCCCCGGGCCTCGAGGGCGAGAAGGCCCAGGCGGTCGTCGAGGGCTTCAACCTGATGAGTGTGGGCCGCGTGCAGAACGTGCGGGTCGAGGTCCACTCGGAGGTGCGCGCCTACCACGAGGTCGGCCAGCGCTACGCCACAGAGCTACGTCCCGGCAACGTCACGATCCGGGGCACGATCGGTCGCGCCTACCTCAACGGCGCCATGCTGCGGCTCCTGCTCGGGGACGCGGCGGACGGCCGGCCGGCGGCGAGCTGGGCGCAGCCGGCGTTCAACGTCACCCTGCTCCTGCAGAACGCGGCGGCCCCGGACGTGCGAAACACCGTGACGCTGCACGACGTGAAGATCGACAACTGGGTGTACGCGCTGCCCGAGGACGATTTCGTCATGGAGTCCGTGGGCTTCCAGGCCCTCTACCTCACCGTCCAAGACGAGCCGTGACGCTCGCGGCCGAGGAGCTCCTGGCGGGGAGCTCGCTCACGTATGTGGTGGAGGTTCCGGCCTCGGTGCTTCGGCCCGCTGGCGGAGACGGGAGCGGGGATGGGGGAGGGGAGCCGGGGGTCTCGGGCCTCACGGTGCGCCTGCGGCCCCTGACCGTGCGCGACCTCCAACTCGTGTGCCGGGCGGCGAAGGAGAGCGACACCCTGCTCGCCACGCTGATGGTACACAGGGCCCTCGTGGAGCCGATCCTCGAGGTCGGCCAGGTGGCGGCGCTCCACGTGGGCCTCGTCCAGTACCTCCTTCACGAGGTCAACCGCGTGAGCGGCATCGCCGCGACGGCTGAGGAACTCTCGGCCGCGGCCGACGACCCCCTGGCCAAGGCCGCCTTCGTGCTCGCGCGCGAGTTCGGGTGGACGCCCCACGAGGTGAGCGAGCTCACCCTCGGGCAGGTGCTCCTGCACCTGAAGATGCTCCGGGAGCGGAGGGCCAGCGATGGTCGGTGAGCCCCGCGCTGCTTCCCCGCCGCGGGGTACCGCCCTGGCGCGGCTCGCCCTCGGGGACCTGCAGGGCCTGCAGGCCCTGGCCCTGGAGATTCTGGCCCGGGCCGAGGGGGTGAGTCTCCTCGCCAGAGAGGACCCCGCGTCCCTCCCACTCGCCGGCGAAGACCCCTTCGGCGCCCTGTTCGGGTCGGAGCCGGGTGGCGGCGGGGGGCGGCCGGCGGCGGACTCCCGGGGCGGCCGGTCTCCGGCCCTGGGTGACCTGGGCGCAGGGAGAGCGGCCGCCCCGGAGGGGATGGCGCGGGAACTGCGGCCGGGCCGGGGCGTCGAGGCTACTCCGAGCCCCGGCCGCACGCTGGGCGTGTTCGGCGCCGGTTACGGCACGGCCTCTTCCGGCGCCCTGCCGGGGGACATCGCATCGTCGGGTGCCAGCATTCTGGGCGCGAGCCTGGGGCAGCTCGTACAGGTGCTCGCCGGACCCCGGCCCGCCGCTGCGCTGGAGGCGGCTCGGCGGGAAGGCAGGGCGCATCCCCCCTCCGCGGCGCCCGACGCGCTGCCCACCCGCGGACCTGTCGCCCTCTCCGCCGCCTCAGAGACGCCGCCTCAGAGGCCCGGGAGCTCCTTCTTGCTCTCGGAGCGCCTTCCCGCTTCTCTCTCGGTGCCGGCTCCGGCCGGGCCGGCGGGCAGGGGGGAGGGGCTTGGGGCTTCCGGAGCGTCGAGCTCGCGCGCGGGCGGCCGAGGGTCCGAGACGTCCCTGGTGGCGTCGAGGGGGCCGGCCCTCCCGGCGACCCTCTGGGAGCGCCTCGGAGACCTCGCCGACGAGGCCCTCGTTGCCGGGGACGCGGACCGGAGCCCCGGTGCTCCGGAGGATTCCTCGGGCGTGGCTCCGGACCGGGTCGGCGCGGACGGCGCGCCGCGGGGGGGACGGCAGGAGCTACGCCGAGGGGCCCCCTCGGACGCGTGGCCCGCACCCGGCGCCGCCCGCGCCGCGGCGGACCTCTTGGACCGTCGGCCGCCGGCCGTGGCTCCCGGGCCCCGGGGCGGGTTCCTCCCGGAGGGGAGGCCCGCGACGACCCTCGACCGCGACGAGCTCGCCGAGCTCGTGAACGACGCCCTGGTGCGCCAGGCCCGGCGCCACGGAGTGGACCTCTCATGAAGGTCAAGCCCGTCCTCGGCGACTGGGAGATCCCGAACATCGCCTACATCGGCTCGCTGGAGCGGCGCGACTTCGCCGAGATGCCGGTACCCGGCAAGGTGGGGAGCGTCTTCCAGGACCTCTCGAGCGCTCCCACCCGGGTCGTCATCGCCGGCAGCCTCTTCGGCGACGACAAGCGCGACGAGGTGCTCGAGGCCGTGCGGACGAAGTTCCGGGCCGGCGAACCTGTGACCTTCGTGGCCGACATCGTCACCGCCACGGAGGTGCAGTACGTGGTGATCGAGGAGCTCCGGTTCGAGGAGAGCGCCGAGGTGCCGGATCAGACGGCCTATCAGATCGTCGTGCGCGAGAGCCCGCCGCCCCCGCCGCCCCCGAACCCTCTGGCCGGCCTCGACGCGGGCTTGCTGGACCAGGCCGGGAGCTTCCTCGACTCGGTGGCCGGCGCGCTCGCCGCCATCGACGGGCTGGGAAGCATCCCCGATTTCGGCAACCCGGTGCCGCCGCTCACGAGCTCGCTCGACCAGGTCGAGGGCGCGGCCTCCGGCCTCACCAGCGCCGTGCAGACCCTGCGCGGGCTCTTCGGGATCGGGGAGTAGCGCCATGCCGAGCCTCGTCGAGACCCTCACGAGCCTCGCCCTCGACCCTTCGGTCGTCGAGGCCCTGGTCGGCGGCTTCTCCGGCCTCTCGGGCCGGGCCTCGGGGCTGCCCACCGAGGGACTCGGCCAGCTCACCTCGGCCGCGGCCCGGTTGTCGCTCCCCGACCCCCAGGCCCTGGCCGGCCGCGGCGGAGCGGCCCTGGCCGAACTCGTGTCCGGGGGCCTGCGCTCCCCCGACGCGCTGTGGTCGGCCCTGACCGATCCCCTGGGGGGGCTGGAGCAGTCCCTGGGCCAGGGCCTCCGCTCTGCCCTGGGAGGCAGCTTCGAGGGGCTCCGGCGGGCGGCCGACGCGCTCCCGGCGGACCCCCAGGCGCTCCTCGGGCCCTTGGCCGAGCCCCTTCGGCAGGTCGTCGCGACGCTCGGCGAGACCCCCGAGCTCCAGCGGGTGCAGGAGCTCGCCACCCAGATCGAGTCGCTTCGCAGCCGCCTCGCGTCGGCGCCCGCCGAACTGGCGGCCCTGGTTCAGGAGCAGCTCCAGGCGGCCCTGGACGAGGCCACGGCCCTGGTGCGGCCCGAGCTCCAGCACCTGGAGCGGCTGCTCGACGGTCTGGCGCAGCGGATCGACCCCGCGGGGCTTCGCACCCGGCTGGAGGCCGCGTTGTTTCGCCTCGTACCCGAGGCGGGAACGCCCCTGGCCGAGGCCGTCGCGACCCTCGACCTCGCGTCCCTCGACGCGGTCCTTGCGGTCGATGCCGAGGTGCGGGCGGCGCGGGTGCTGGTGGAGGACCTGGGGCGCGACGCCGCCGAACGACTGGAGGGTGCAGGGGTGGCCCTGGGCGCCTTCCGGCCCGAGGCCTGGATCCAACGCCTGACCTCGGCGGCGGCCCTGGCGGCGACGAGCACCGTGACCGACGCGGCCGAGGCCTTCGGCCGCTGGCGCGACGGCCTGAGCACGGTGCGCGAGGCCCTGGCGGGGTTCTCGCCGGACGCGCTCCTGGCTCCGGTGCGGGAGCAGGTGGCGGCCGTGGGGTCGACGCTCCAGGGCGTCGACCTGGGGGCCGCGGGCTTGGCCGTGTCCGAGGCGGTGGCCGCGGCCCAGGGTCTCGTGGGCACGATCCAGGACGCCCAGCTCGACGTGCTGGCCGGGCTTCGCGACGCGGCGGCCTCGATCTCGGGGGCCGTCGACGCCGTAGACCTGGGTCAGGTGGTGGGCGGGTTCGAGAATGCGCTGTCCGCCCTGGACCCCACCCTCGCCGAGGTGCAGTCGGCGGTCGACTCGGTGGCCTCGGCCGCCGAGGGGGCGATCGCGAGCCTCACGACCGAGCTCCAGACCCTGCGCACGAACCTCACCGACCCGGCGGGCAGCTTCCGCCAGCCGCTGGAGGACTTCCTCACGTCGATCCGCGACGCGATCCCCGACGGCATCCCCGCTGCGCTGGAGGAGGCGGGCCAGACCGTGGCCGACGCCGTCTCGGGCCTCGACGGCATCGCGCTCGACCCGGTGTTCGACGCCGTGGTGGGCGAGCTCGAGGACATGCGCTCGGAGCTCCAGGGGGTCGACGCCGGGTCCCTCGGGCCGCTCCTCCAGGCTGCCCTGGCCGCGGCCCTGGCCGTGTTCGAGTCCTTCGACTTCCAGGGCGAGGTGGAGGAGTTCCTGGTGGAGAAGTTCGACGAGGCCGTGGCCGCGGCCACCGAGCCCGTAATCGCGCTCCTCCAGGAGCAGGTGGACGGCGTCTTCGGGTTTCTGCGGGAGCACGACCCGGCGCTTCTCTTCGAGACCCTGGGCCTCCTCGACGCCTACGATGAGATGGTGGCCGCGCTGGCGAGCTTCCGCCCCTCGGAGGTTCTCACGCCGGCCCTGGCCGAGGTGCGCTCCGCCGCCGACCGGCTCGAGGGCTTCACTCCGGCGCGGCTGCTCGAGCCCATCGCCGGGCCGCTCGATCAAGTCCGGCGGTTTGTGGACGGCCTCTCGCTCGCCCCGCTCTTCGGCCGCCTCCAGGAGACCCTGGGCCGCGTGACCGGGCTCCTGGCCGAGCTCGACGTACGCCCTACCATCGACCGCCTGGCCGCGGTCGTGGATCGCCTGCGGCAGTCGCTCGAGGGGCTCCTCACCGTGGAGGGGCTCCTGGAGTTCCTGCGGCCCATCCACCAAGCGGCCCTCGACGCCGTCGATGCGCTGGACCCGGCCCGGCTCCTGGCGCCCGTCACGGGCTTTCGCCAGACGTTGCTCGACGCGATCGACGCTGCGGACACGACCTCCCTGACCGGCGCCTTCCAGGCCGTGGCCGGGGCGGTCGACCGCTATGCCCTGCCCGCGCTTCGCACCGACCTGGGCTCCCGCGTCGGGTCCCTCGCCTCGGGCCTCGACGGCCTCGACCTGCGCGGCGGCCTGCGGCAGCTCCAGGACGCGCAGCGCGACCTACGCCACGCCCTGGAGGCCCGGGGCGTGCAGCCCGACGCCGAGGCCGAGGCGGGTCGCCAGCGGCTGCTTCACTCGATCGAGGCCCTGGACCCGTTGGCCCCCTTCGCCCGAGCGCTCGACGGGCTGCGCACGGTCCAGGCCGGTGTGACCTCGCTGGGCCAGACCCTCGACGCGGCGCTCGCCGACGGCGACGGCGCCCTGGGCACGGTGTTCGACACCCTCTCCGGCCGGCTGCAGGATCTGGCCCTGGGCCTCGGGCAGGGGACGACGGACCTGAAGCAAGCACTGCGCGGCGTCGTCGAGCGGGGCTACGAGGCCCTGGGGGTGTCCGACGTGGAGGGCCTCTTCGCCGAGCTCCGGCAGGCGGTGGAGTCCTTCGGTCCCGATCGCGTCGAGGCGGCTCTGCACGAGTGCCTGGCCCCGGTGCGGGCGTTCCTCGAGGGGCTGCCGGACCCGGCGGCGCTCCTGGGCGACGCGGCCGACTCCTTCGACGAGCTCGTGGCCGCCGTGGACCCGGGGCTCTCCCAGTTCCTCGACCAGGTGAGGGATGACGTGGAGCCGGTGCTCGACGCGGTGGCGGCCAAGGTGCAGAGCCTCGACCCGGCGGCGCTCCTGGCGCCCCTGGAGGAGCGGTACGGCCGCCTCCTGGACGTGAAGGACAGTCTCCTCCAGACGCTACAGGACCTCCTCACGGTGCTCGACGCCCCGTACGGCGAGATCGAGGCCCTGGCGGAGGAGCTCAACCCGGCGACGGTGTTGGTGGCGCCGCTGAACGAGACGTACCAGCAGATCCTCGACAAGCTCGGGGAGATCGACATCCGCCTCGTGTTCCAACCGGTCATCGACGCGGTCAAGGGCCTCCGGGACCAGCTCGTGGAGGGCATCGACCGCACCTCCGACGCCTTCGAGGCGTTCCTCGGCGCCGCCCCGTCGTCCGCGGGCGCGGGCGCGTCGCTGTAGGGGGAAGGGAAGATGCAGAAAGTCTTCGTTTACGTAGACAGTGCCGACGACGCCGGCCAGCGGGCCGTGACCGACCGAGTGACCGAGGTCCTGGCGGTCTACGGGCTGAGGCTCCTCGCACGCGCCACGAAGCCGCAGCTCAGGGCGGTCGAGAAGGCCGGCTACCGCGTCGAGGTCGCCGAGGGCCTCGACCGGGTGGCCCTGTCCGGCGCCGTGGTCGACGGGAGATCGGCCAGGAGAGCCAAGGCTCCGGCGGCGCGCCGGGCGCGGGCCGGGGAGGAGCCGGTCCCGTGGGTCGTGCAGTTCGTGGGACCGCCGTTGCCGGAGTGGGTGGAGGCACTGCGGGGCGCGGGTGCGGAGGTGCTCGGCCCGGTCCCGCCAGCGGCGGTCTTCGTCCGGATGACGGCGACCCAGGGGGCCGCCGTCTCGTCCCAGCCGTCGGTCGAGTGGGCGGTGCCCTACGAGGCCGCCCACAAGGTGCACCCGGACGTGACCGCGCGCGTCGCGGCGCCGGCGCCGCGACGCGCCGGGACGAGGGCTCCTGCGCCCCCGGTCGCCCTCGTGGCGACCCTCTTCGACGCCGGGGCGCGCGAGGGAGTCGTCCGTCGTGTCGTCGAGCTCGGCGGTGAAGTCCTGCAGGCCTCCGGCGCGTCGGTACGGTGCTCGGTGCCGCCGTCGGCGGTCCAGGAACTGGCCGGGATGCCGGAGGTGGCGCGGGTGAGCCCCGATTACCCGACCGCCCTGTGCCTCCAGGTGGCCCGTGGCATCACGGGGGCGCAGCAGGCGTTCGACCTACACGGCCTCGACGGCGAGGGCGAAATCGTGGCCGTGGCGGACACCGGGCTCGACACGGGCGTCGACGACCCCACCCTCCACGTCGACTTCTGGCAGGCCACCGGCGCGGCCCACGGGCGGGTCGTGAGGGGGTTCGCGCCCGAGCAGGTTGACCCCAGCCTCCTGCCGGCCCAGGTGCGCGGCGCCTGGAGCGACCCGGACGGCCATGGCACGCACGTAGCCGGCATCGCCGTCGGCAACGGGCGGGCCACGGCCGATCGCGGCCAGGCCGGGGTCGCGCGGCGAGCGCGCGTGGTGATGCAGTCGCTCCTGGCGGCGGACGGGACCCTGGCCGGGATCCCTCCCGACCTCAACGACCTCTTCGGGCAGGCCTATGCCGAGGGGGCCCGGGTCCACAACAACTCCTGGGCGACCACGGCCGGGTTCGCGCAGTACGGCACGAACACCCGGGCGCACCAACTCGACCAGTTCGTCTGGACCCATCCAGACATGGTCGTCGTGTTCGCCGCCGACAACTCGTCCACCGACGGGCCCCGGGGCGCCGGGCCGCCCGCTCCACCGGTCGATGTCTTGCCCGGCGCGGCGGACGGCGTGGCGGACTTCGCCAGCGTGAGCACCGAGGGCACGGCGAGAAACGCCGTCACCGTGGGCGGCTCCGAAAACCAACGCGTCGGGATCTGGGCACCCAGCCCCGACACCACGTGGGCAGGAACCTGGGGCAGCGGCAACGGCACCTTCGGCACGCCGCCGCTCAGCACGGACCCCGTGGCCGACAACCCCGAGCACGTCATGGCCATCTCGGGCCGGGGGCCGACGGTGATCGTGCCTCCGATGGGCGGCACTCCGCAGGGGGACCGCATCAAGCCCGACGTGGTGGCTCCCGGCTCGAGCATCCTGTCCGCGCGGTCGAGCGTTGTCCCGGGCCCTCCCGGCGCGTTCTGGGGGAACGCGCCGCCGGCCAACTACGTTTACAAGGGCGGCACCAGCATGGCGGCGCCCCACGTCACCGGCTTGTGCGCCGTGATCCGCCAGTACCTGCGCCGGGCCCTGGGACACTCCGACCCCAACCACGCGAACCTGCGGCGCCGACGCCCGAGCGCCGCGCTGGTGAAGGCGCTGCTCGTGCACGGCGCCCGCCCGATCGCGGGCCAGAATGCGGCGAACGCGGGCACCGTGCCCGGCAACCACCAGGGTTGGGGCCGGGTGGACCTGCGTCGCACGCTGTTCCCGAACCCGGTGGCTGCGCGGATCGAAGCCACCGACAGTGCTTGGCTTCCGCGCCGGACGGTCTTCGTGGACAGCCCGGACCGGACCCTCAACGGCCTGCCGGTCGCGAACCCGGCCAGCCGCGTGCGCCAGAGCGTGCGGGTCACCGTGGCAGACCCCTCGGTGCCCCTGCGGGCCACGCTGGTGTGGACCGACTACCCCGGCGCCGTGGCCGGCAACACGGGCACGCTGGTGAACCAGCTCTCGCTGCGGGTCGTGCGCCAGAGCGACGGGGCGGCCTTCCCCTTCGCCCTGCCCGCCGGCCTTCAGCCCGCGCCGGCGGCCATCGCCGCGGCCATGACGGCCAACGCGAACAACGTGCAGCAGGTGGACGTCTCGGGCGCCAGCCTCACCGCCGGTGAGTACGTCGTCGAGGTCCAGGCCGTGAGCATCGGTTCCGTCGCCGTGGACCCGACCGCCGAACAGGATTTCGCCCTCGTGATCTCGGGCGCTCTGAGCCACTCGGACCACCGAAACCCGGGCACTCTGGCGGCCCTGCCGGATCTCGCGTTCGTGGACTTCGCCCCCACCTCGGGCGGCGCGGCGCGTCACGACGGCCTCGCACCCTCGCCCGAGCGTCCGGCGAACGACGACGGCTCCCCGGACCTGTGGCTCGCCCGCGAGGCGAACCCGGCCGAGACCTCGCGCATCGACCACGCCGAGGCGGGCACGCCCTGCTACGTGTACGCGCGGGTGAGAAACCTGGGCTTCGCCCCGGCCGCAGGGGCCGAGGTGACCGTCTCCTGGGCCGACCCGGCCGGCCCCCTGGCGTGGCCCGGCGACTGGAGCGCCGAGGGGTTCCGGGTCGAGGGCGTCACGGGCAACCGCCGCACCGTCGACGTGCCGGCACGAACCAAGGCCGGCGGGAACTGGAACGACGGCGCCACGGTCGTAGGGCCCTTCGAGTGGGACCCGCCCCGGGGTCGGGAGCGGGTGGCGCTGCTGGTGCGCGCGACCCACCCCTACGACCCGGTGGCCCGCGAGGGCGACCTGCGGTGGGACAACAACCTCACCCGGCGCGACGTCGCCGTCCAGGACAACACCACCCAGGTGCAGGGCGAGCCCAGCGGCTGGGACCGCTTCCTCTTCTGGCTCATCAGCGGCTTCGGCTCGCCCCGCGACATCGAGGCCCGGCTGCTGGTCTCCTACCAGGACCTGCGCGACGGGCAGGTGAAGCCCGTGGCCGCCGGGGTCACGGTGGAAGTGTGGGACTACGACCCGGTCACGGCCGACGACCGCCTGGCCGAGGGCCGCACGGCCGCCTCCACGGGCCCCGACGGCCGGCCGGCGAGCGCGGTGCACCTGACCTTCTCGACGACCGAGTCGGGGGAGCGGGGGCCCGACCTCTACGTGAAGGTGCTTCGGCCCGCGGGCGCCGAGTTCGAGGAGTTCCTGGCCGCGAGCTTCTTCGCCGGGGGCGCCCGGGAGTGGGTGTCGCGCGAGATCGCCGGGGCCGACGGGGGCTTCTACCGGGAGGACTTCGACGGCGACCGCTTCGGGCTCGACGGCTCGGTGGGGGTGGTGCTCCGGCCCGCCGGGCTGCGCGTCAACGCCGTCTTCGAGAGCTTCGACGCCGCCCTCGGCGAGTTCCGGCCGTTCCCGCAGGGCATCCCCGTGCAGCTCAGGGACGCCAACCCCGACGCCTCGCCCGCGCTCCTCGCGACGGCCGTCACGGGCGAGAGCGGCGCGATCGCGGCGGTCGTGCCCCGGCGCGCGGGGTACAACCCGAGCCTCTACTTCCGGATCGAAAAGGACCCCGCCAACGAGTGGTTCGCCTTCGTCTGGTACTTCACCTCCGAAGACCGCTGGGACTCCCGCGAGAAGCAGGCGGAGGTCGTGGCCGCGGGGGGCGGCGTGACGGCGCGGGAGGGGATCTTCCGGAACTGGGCCCAGGACATGCTGGTGGCCGCCGGCGAGCGGCTTCGCTTCCGGCTCGAGTCGCCGGGCATCCAGGTGCACCTTCGCTTCCAGTACTTCGACCGCGAGGCCGGGACCCAGACGGATCTGCCGGCCGGCACCGAGGTGGAGCTCTGGGAGGACGGGGCCGCCGGCCGGTCGCTCGTTACGGCCGCGGTGGGCAGTGGCGGGCGCCTCGAGGCCACCGTGCCCAAGGGCGGGCGCGACCGCCTCGACCTCTTCGCCCGGGTGCTCATGCGCCGGCGTCTCTCGGCAGCTGCCGGCGACCCGCTCGGGCCCGCGGCCCAGGTGCGCAAGGCAGGAAATCTCGTGCACTGGGACACCCGGGGCAACACGGCTGTGGGCGGCGCCTCAGGCACCTTCACCGGCGCTGAGACCGCGGTGGGCACCGCCGCGGCCCCGCTCTTGTTCCAGATCGGCACCGGCCCCGCCGACGCGAACGACGAGCACGCGGCGCCCTTCGTCCTGAAGGTGCTGGGGGACGTCCACGATTGGCTGCGCACGCGCAGCGGCGGGCAGTGGACCGGCGGGCTGGGCGTCACGGCCGAGCTCGTGGCGACCGGCGCCGCCAACGGCAGCACCTTCGATGCCACCGACACGATCCGCTTCAACACGGCCCACGGGGGCGCCAACCCGGACCACTGGAGTCGGGCGGTCATCAGCCACCACATGGGCCACCTGGCGTTCGAGCGCTTCTTCCTCTTCCCGGGGCGGTCCGCTCCCACGGTGCCCAACCACCACGGCTACGACCCGGCGGCCGAGCAGCCGAGCCAGCAGCGGCGAGTGCTCGCCGAGGGGTGGGCCGACTACGTGGCCAGCAGCCACCGGGCGCCCCCCGCGCGCCCCGATGCCACGGCGAACCAGACGGGATGGCGGGGCACGGACAACAACGGTGCGAACAGCTCGGGCGAGATCGTGCCCGTGGCCGTGGCGAACGCCTTGTGGCGGCTGGACCAGGACGTGGTCGGCCGGGATACCACGGGCATCGCCGATCCGTTGAACCAGCGGCGCTTTCAGACCCTGCTCTGGCGCGCTTTCGGCTCCCTGCCGGCGCCTGAAGCGCGCCAGACGCCCTTCGAGCTCTACCGGGCCATCCAGGCGACGCCGCTGGCGGCCGACGCGCTCATCGCGCCGCACGACGCGGCTTTTGTGCGCCAGGAGGTGCGGCGCGTCTTCGAGGCCAACGGGCTTGTTTTTGCCCGGGGCAAGATCGAGGGCGTGAATCGGGTGACGGCCCAGAACCTGGCGGGTCCCAACCCCGTGTCCGAGACCTGGCGGGTGCGGGCGGCGCCCGCCGACCGGGCCCGGCTCAACGTGGCGGCCCTGGGCCGGGTCGCGGCCTACCGCGTCCAGGCGAGGGTGGCGGGGCAGCCGGCCTTTGTGGACCTCGACCCGGTGGTGGAGGTCACCCGGCCCGATCAGAAGGCCGAGGTCGTGGTCAACGTGACCCAGGCGCGGCAGTCGGGGGTGCTCGCGTCCGCGGGCGCCTGCGACCTCCGGGTGCTCGCCCGCGACGAGTTCGGCGCCTGGGACACCTTCGCCGACGATTTCACGGGCAACGCGGCGGCCGCTGTGACGACGAACGACCAGTGGCAGCGAGATCGCCTCGGCAGCGTGCGCGCCGGCCCGGGAAACGTGCCGTGAAGAGGACGCCGTGAGCCCCGCCGACGCCCTGGGCGGCCTCTTGGGAGGCGGCAGCTCGACGCCCTCGGTGCGCCGCCCCGCGGTGCGGGTCTCCTTCGGGGGTGGCGCCGGCGGGGGCGGGGGCCTCTCGGGCCTCGCCTCGGCCGCGTCCGGCGCCCTGGGCCTGGGGGGCGAGGGCCCCGACCCCTGGGCCGAGAGCCTCGTGGCGGTGACCGTGGAGGGGGGCCTCGCCCCCTTCGTCAACGCCGCCGAGGTGGAGCTCGCCCCGGGCGGGCGGGCCCCTGCGGTGGCCCTGGGCGACGAGGGATCGGTGGCGCTTGGCTTCGGGGACCAGGGCCCGGCGACGGTCTTCACGGGCCAGGTGTGGTCGCTCTCCCGCGGACTCGGCCGGACGCTTCGCTTTACGGCCACCGACGCGGGGGGGAAGCTCGCGCGCCTGCGAGTGAACCAGGCCTTCGAGGCCATGAGCGCCGGCGATGTGGTGCAGCAGCTCGCCTCGTCGGCCGGGGTCACGCCCGGGCAGGTCCAGGCGGGGGAGCGCTTCCCGTATCTGGTCCTGGACGACCGGCGCACGGCCTGGGACCACCTGGCCGAGCTGGCGCGCCGCTCGGGGCTCCTCGGCTGGGTCACGTCCGCGGGGGAGGTGGTCTTCGCAGCCGTGACGCCGGGCTCGCCGGCGCAGACCTTCGCCTATGGCGCCGACCTGCTGAGCCTGGACGCGTGGGAGTCGCCGCCGGCCCTGGGGGCGGTGACCGTGCGCGGCGACGGCGCTGCCGGGTCGAAGGGTCAGGACGCCTGGAGCTGGTTTGCCAAGGACCCCGGTCCGGTGACGGGCCAGGCTGGCTCCGGCGCGCCCGAGCGGAGTTTCCGGGACGGAGCGCTGCGCTCCGGTCAAGCCGTAAACGCGGCAGCCTCCTCCCTGGCCGACGCCGCGGGGCGGGGGAACGTGACGGTCGCGGCGCTGGTGCCGGGGGCGCCGGCGGTTGGAGTCGGGGGCACGGTGCGCCTCTCCGGCTGCCCCCAGGCCGAGCTCGACGGCGAGTACCTGGTGGCGCGGGTGCGCCACCGCTATGCCAAGGGCGAGGGTTTCACCACGACGCTTCGGCTCGTCGGTCTGGGCGGCGGGGGCGGCGCCGGCGCAGGGGGGGGGCTCCTGTGACGCTCTACGAGACGATCCGGCGCCTGGTGCGCGAGGAGGTCGGGCAGGTGCGCACCGCGGAGCTGGGCGTCGTGCAGGCCCAGCACCCCCATGCCTCGGACTCGGACACGGACAACTACGCCTGCACGGTCGAGCTCCGTGACTCGGGGATCGTGCTGAAGCAGGTGCCGGTGGCCACGCAGCGGATTGGGAGCGTCAGCATCCCGGCCGTGGGCGAGCTCGTGCTGGTGCAGTTCGTGGGTGGCGACCTCAACGCGCCGGTCATCACGGGGCGGCTCTACAACGAAGAGGACCGGCCGCCGTCGAGCGACGACGGCCAGTGGATCCTCCACCTGCCCCTGGGAGCGGGCGACTCCGACGCGGTGCACGTGGAACTCCACTCGACCGACAAACGCGAGCTCCTCCTGAAGCTCGGGAGTGCGCTCACTCTCACCCTGAAGGACGACGACCCGGTCGTCGAGATCGATGTGGACGGCGGCAAGGCGGCGCTCGCGATCGCCCGCGACGGCGGCGTGACGATCACGAGCCAGGGGAGCCTCAAGGTCGAGGCCTCCACCGATGTGGCCCTGAAGGGCGCCAACGTGAAGGTCGAAGCCTCGGGAGAGCTCACGCTCAAGGGCGCGGTGGTGAACATCAACTGACGCTAGGACGCTGGGAAGCCAATAACTGGGAACGCGGAACTGGGAACTGGGAACTCGTCATGGGTAATCCGGCGGCGAAACAGGGGGATCGGGTGGTGGCGACGGACCTCCACATCGTGATGATCCCGACGCCCGGGGGGCCGGTGCCCACGCCCCTGCCGAACCCGTTCGCGGGGATGCTCGACGGGGGGCTGAGCTCCGACGTCAACATCGAGGGAAAGGCCGCGGCGGTCGTGGGCAGCACGGCCACGAACTCGCCGCCCCATGTGCCCGCGGGCGGCCCGTTCCAGGTGCCGCCAAAGGACAAGGCCACCGTCATGACGGGGAGCGGCACGGTGCTCATCAACGGCAAACCCGCCGCCCGGTGCGGCGACACGGCCCTGACCTGCAACGATCCCGCCGACCTGCCCGTGGGCCAGGTGGTCGCGGCGGGTACGGTGCTCATCGGAGGGTGAAGCCTTGGCAGAGGCGCGACAGCTCCTGACCGACATCCGGCTCCAGCTTCGGCAGCAGGCCTGGCGGCCGGTCTACACCGTGGCCACGGACCAGCGTCGCGTGCCCACCCGCGACGGCGCCGCGCAGCTTACCGACCTGGGGACCGTGAGCGGCCGCGACAATCTGGGTCAGGCGATCCTGCTTCGCCTCCTGACCCCCCGGGGCGAGCTCGCGGGTCTGGGCCATCCCCAGTACGGGTCGCGGCTGCACGAGCTCATCGGCCGGCCGAACAGCGAGACCACCCGGAACCTCGCGAAGCTCCACATCCTCGAGGCGCTGCGCGAGGAGCGGCGGGTGGCCAAGGTGGTGGAGGTCGCGGTCGAGCCGCCGCCGGACGGACGGCCGCGCGACCGGGTGAGCATCCGCTTGAGAGTCGTGCCCCTGGGCGAGAGCCGTGTGCTCGACCTGGGCCCCTTCACGCTGGAACTGTGAGACCAGCAGGCTGCCGAGGAGCAGCCTGCGTGCGCCCCACGGAGGGGGCGCCGAATCAAGGAGCTCGAAGAGCGTAGCGATTCGTGAGGGCTCGAAGGGGCCGCCCCCGAGAACCCGTAGCTGGAAAACCCACGGAGGGGGTTTTCCAGCCCCCTGATAGACCAGGAGCCAGCCGTGAGCTTCCGACGCCGGACCTTCCCCGAAGTGCTCGACAGCCTCCTCCTGGAGATCGCCGGAGGCGTGGCGGCCGAGGACCACCCCTTCCCTCCGCCGGGCTCCGCGCCCTACCGGCACAGCCTCGAGCACCCGCCCGTGGGTCAGGTCGTGAGCGTATACGGCAGCCGCGATGGCCAGCCCTGGCGGTTCCACGAGGGCAAGGACTACCGTCTGGGGTCCGACCAGCGCACGCTCGAGTGGCTGGAGGCCGCCGAGACGCCCGACGCGGGCACGCTCGTGCAGGTGAACTACCTGCCGACCTCGGCCCAGCCCGTACTGACCGACCTTCAGACCGGCAGCGTGGTGCGCACGCTGGCCGAGACCCTGGGCCTCGAGCTCGCACGCCTCTATGCGCAGCTCGAAGCCGTGTACCGGGCGGGCTTCGTCGACACCGCCACGGACTCCTCCCTCGACAACGTGGTGGCGCTCCTCGGCGTCGAGCGAGTGCGCGCGGGCCGGCCCGCGGGCGAGGTCCAGTTCACCCGGGCGGCGTCGGCCAAGGGCGCCGTCACGATCCCGGCGGGCACCCGCGTCGTGACGCCGAGCGGCGACGTGGAGTACGAGACTACGGCCACGGTGACCCTGGCGCCGGCCCAGACCGCGATCCGTGTGCTCGCGCGCGACCGGGAGGCGAACGAGCCCGTGCCTGCCGACAGCCTCACCGTGCTTCCGGTGCCCCTGGCCGGGATCGAGAAGGTTACGAACCCCGGGCCCACGGCCATCTCCACCGCCGACGAAACCGACGGTGAGCTCAGGGAGCGGGCGAAGAACTTCCTGCACGGCAGCGAGCGGGCCACTCTGGGGGCGCTGAAGCAGGCCATCGCCCGCCAGCAGGTGAGCGTCGAGCTCGAGGAGGACCCGGAGCAGCCGGGCCTCGTGCGCTACACCCTCCACGTCGACGCCCTGACCCCGGAGCTCGAGCAGCGCGTGCTGGCCGCTGTGGAAGACGCGCGGCCCGCCGGCGTGCGGGTGGTGCCCAAAGGCTTCGTGCCCCCCAAGCCGGTGGACCTGGAACTCCGCCTCACGACCGCGACGGGCCTTACCGAGCAGGATCTGCGGGCGGCGCACCGGGCGGTCAAGGCCAAGGTCGAGGACTACTTCCGGCGGCTCCCGGCCAGGGAGAACGCCAGCCTCACGCGCCTGGTAGGCCTTGCCATGAATGTCCCCGAAGTGCTGGACGCCCGGGTGGCGAGCGCCTCGGTGGAAGGCGCGAGCGTCGTCGACGCCGCGGCGGGGCTCCTCCTACTGGCCGACGTCCCCACCGTGCTCGGTGAGCTCCGACTCTGCGACCCCGGCCTGCCCACCGCGCTGAACGCCACGGTCACCTTCGTGGCCGGCGTGACAGCCGCTGACCAGCGGACGATCGAGGGCGATCTGGCCGCGGCGGTCGCTTACTGGAACGAGCGAAACGCGAGCGACCTGCCGGCCGATGCTGACGCGCGGGAGCGCGCGGTGCGGGAGGTCTCCTTCGGCAAGCTCCTGCGGGCGGTCACCCTGCCCGGCAAGCCTGCCGCCGACCTGAGGGCCTACGACGAGGCCGAGCCCGGCACTCTGGCGCTGCCCACGGCGGCGAGCGTGGCCGACTACCGCGTGGTGTTCGCCCTGACCCAGCCCACGGGCCTTTCGCGCACGCTCACGGCCGACACCGACACCTACGCCCTCTCGCCCGCGGAGCGGCTGAGCCTCGCCGGCGCGGAGGTCGCAGTGGAGGGCCCGCATGGGTAGCTTCGAGCGACTGCGCGACCGGCTGCCGAGCCTCTGGCGGCCCGACGACGACGTGGCGGGCCAGTGGCTGCCGTTGCGTCGCTTGGACCTCGCGGCGCTGAACGGCTCCCCCCCCTGGCCCGGCACCGTGGCCGACGGCGACAACACCGTGGTCGTCACGCTGCCCGCGCCGCTGCTGGTGCGGACGGTGGGGCTCGCACCGGCTGCGGCCCGCCACCCCATCGCGGTGCTCGAGCTCTACCGCTTCGAGGGCGGCCGCCCCGCGGCGTTGCCCTCGGCGGTGGCCCGGGTGGAGCGGGGCACCGCGCGGCTTGCGGCCGAGTTTCGCGAGGCGCGGTTCGCCCTGCGCCTGAAGCGCCCGGGCCTCCTGTCGCTCCTCCTGCGGGCAGCGGCCGACGCCTTCGACGAGGCCGACGAGGAGGCAGGGCTCGTGCTCCGGTCCCACTGGTTCCGCTACGCCGACGGGGGGGTCACGAGCCCCTGGCTCCGGCGCGCGCGAACCCTGGCGGGGCCGCCGACGCCGCCCGTGCCGGTGGCGGCCGACGAGGACGTGCTCGAGTTCCCCTACGTGGCGGACCTGGCTCGGCAGGGCTCGCTCCTGGGCCTCCTGCCCTGGCGTGACCCGCTCTCCCAACGCGAGGCCGTGGAGCCCTACCGACTGAGGATCGCCCGCATCGTGGCGCTCTACCGCGAGGGCCTCGGCACCCTGGGCGCGCTGCGCAATATGACCGAGGCGCTCCTTTCGAAAGACCGGGACCTCCCGGAGGCCGACCAGGAGCGCCCCTTCGCGGTGGAGGAGTTCACGCCCCTCGGTGGGCGGGTGGCGCCGGGGACGACGCGGGGCGCACCCGACGGCCTTCTCGGCCCCCTGATGCGCTGGTCGGTGACGAGCGAGGGGTTCGACCCCGAGCCCGGCACGCTCTATGTCGAGGGCGTCGCGCCCGTGGCCGGTGTCACCGAGGCCACCGCGGGGCCGCTCGTGGAACTCTTCAGCGCGGGAACGCAGCGCGTGCGCCGGGGGCTCGCCTACGAAGGGACCCTGGCGCCCGGACAGGCCCTTCGGGTCCGGCCTGCCTTCGGCTCCTGGCTGGGTGGCGCGGAAGGGCTGCGGCGGGCCCGGTCGGTGCCGGGGCCGAGCGCGGTCGCCGACCCCGCCGCGCCGGGCCCCTGGGATGCGGTGGCGGCACCGGGGGCGCCTACGGGCACCGTGACGGCGCTCCTGGCCACGCGGGACGGTGCGTTGTGGGCGGCTGACGTCGCCGCCGGAGCGAGCCGACTCCACCGCTTCGACGGCCGCGCGTGGACCGAGGCCCTGGCGGGCCTGCCCGAGGTGCACGCCCTGGCGCAGGACGGCGACACCCTCTGGCTCGCCACGGCCGGGGGGCTCGCCCGGCTGGCCCTCTACCCCTCAGCCGGCGCCTTAACAAGCGTTCCGGCGCCGGCCGACCTCGTGGGTGCCGCGGTGCACGCGCTGCTCCGCGACGCCGGGGGCCGGTGGTGGGCCGGCACGGCCACGGGGCTCGCCCGGCTCCAGGCCTCCGGTGCCCTGGAGCCCGCGGGGGTGGGCGGCGACGCCGCGACCTCCACGGCGGTCTACGCCCTGCACGAGGACGCCTCGGGCACACTCTTCCTGGGCGCCGAGCGGGGGCTCTTCCGCTACCAGCCGGGCAGCGGTGCCTGGCACTGGTACGAGGGCCGCGACCACTCGGACCAGTTCCCGGACTGGAAGCCCTTCTTCCCCGAGAAGAGCGGTACCGAGAGGGGCTTCCCGGCCGAGGCCGAGGTGTTCCTGCCGCCGGTGCGCAGCGTGCGGCGCGGCCGCGACGGCACGATCTGGGTGGGCACGGATCGCGGCATCGCCCGCTACGTCGCGCGCTCGGTCGGCGGGCTCACCTACACGACGCTCCTCGAGGCGTTTCCCCACGTCACGTCTTCGAGGGTGCACGCGGTTGCGGAGGACGAGCGGGGCCTCCTGTGGTTTGCCACCGACGACGGCGTCGTCCGCTACGACGGCCGCGATTGGTGGAGGGAGAGGGACGGGGCGCTGCGGCGGGTG
Organism: Deltaproteobacteria bacterium; assembly: GCA_016214985.1. GTDB lineage: Bacteria > Desulfobacterota > Deferrisomatia > Deferrisomatales > JACRMM01 > JACRMM01. Next base: position 141,606 of record JACRMM010000015.1, read on the forward strand.
CCCGCGCTGCCCCGGGGCCCGGGCGCCGGCGTGAGTCACTGGCGCTTCGGCCGAGCGGCCGGGGCCTGGGAGGTGTTCGCCGATCGCCGGGCAGGTGCCGGCGACTGGCAACCGCCGCCTGCGGCGGCGCCGTTGCCCGTGGGCGTGGCGACGCGCGCGCTCGGCTGGACCGACGAGGCCATCGCCGACCTGGGCACCTGGGACGCCGCCGCCGGCATCTTCGCCCCCTCGGGGGCCGCGGCGGCCGGGCTTCGGAGTCGCTACAAGCCCGCAGAAGACCGCGTCGTCGACGGGGGCATCCCGGCGCTGCCGCGGGTGGCCCGGGGCGCCTCCGTGTGGCGCTACCTCAGCCTGGAGGGCGGCGCCGCGCCGCGCCCCGGCCCGGCCTGGACGCGGGAGGGGCGCTTCCTGCCGCTCCCGGTCACGAAGGAGCCCGCCCTCGAGGGACGCCACGGAAATGCCGACCACCCTCTCAGCCACTTTGACGATGACGCGGCCTTCGCGTACCTGCCGGCGGCGCGGGTGTGGCTGGCCTGGGAGCCACGGGGTCCCCTGGCCGTCACGGTGCGGTTGGGCCGCCGAGTGCCGGGGGAGACCGTGGACGCCGCGATTCTGGATCGTGTCTGGCAGGGCCTTCAGCAGGTGCGCCCGGCCGGCGTGCGGGTGTCGCTGGCCGTGGGCGAGGATCTCGTAAGAAAGCCGTAAAGGTATCGGATGGAGGGAGAGCCATGGGAGTGCAGGAAGACCTGAACGCACTGGCGGGCAAACAGCCGGGAGACCTGATCCAGGCGGCGCACTGGAACGCGCTGGTGGCCGCGGTGAAGCTCGTGGAGCAGTCGCTTCGCCAGGACCTGACGGCGCTCGCGGACTCCACCGACGAGCGCTTCGCCGCAGTCTCGGCCACGCTCGACGCTCTGGGCGGCCGCATCGACGGTGTCGAGGGGCGCGTGGACGCCCTCGAGACCGGGCTCCAGGGCGTCAACAATTCCCTGGCGGCGCTGCGGGCGCGCTTCCGGCGGGTGACGATGCGCACTGGGCGGGCCACCTACGCTCTGGGCGAGCTGGCGGAGATCACGGCGAAGGTCTCCGACGTCGACGGCGCTGACCTCGACCTGTCGGTCGCGGCCAACCGCCCGTGGGTCGACTTCGTCACCGTCTGGGGCCAGTTGAGGCCGGCGCCGGGCTTCCTGGCCGTCGGGGGAGGCGGGGACCGGACGCTGTGCGTGCGGGTGAATGCCCAGGGAGAGGCCAAGGTACTCCTGCGGGCCGACCACGCGGCGGACCTCTCCGAGGAGGTCGAGCTCCAGATGGCGACCTTTATGACCACGAAGATGGGAGCCCAGGAGAAGGAGGTCTCGGCCGTGTTCCTCGACTCCAACACCCCGAGCGACGACGGCGTGAAGGATGCCTTCCGGAGGATGTCGGCCGAGTATGATCGGGCCGGCGGGAGGGCGATGCGCGAGTACGTCGACGGGTACTACCTCCACGGCGCGGTGGCCGCCGCCGACCCGCCAGTGGCGGCCCAGACCTGGCGCGACTACCGGACGACCGTGGTCGCCCTCGTCAAGGGCGACAACGACCCCGTGACCGCCGACCCGAGCCTGGGGTCCTGCTCGCTGCAGATCACCTTCCGCGACTGGATCGGGCCGTGGATCGTGGGGACGTACTTCCCGAGCTTCGAGGCCCAGGTGCCGAGCTATCAGGACAAGTTTCACGCGCGTGTCGGAGCGGACTTCCGCGAATCCGTCGAGGGCCTCAAGATCGAGGTGTCGGAGATCGTGAAGGACAAGGGCGTGCTCGGCCGGCAGCGCGACTACCTGGCCATGGACGAGGCCTTGGATCGGTTGAACCGTCCGGACCCGCCGCCCTTCTTCTCGATCCTTACCCACCAGGTGCAGGGGGCCATCCGCGTGCAGCAGGCCGTGGACCAGGGGCGGGTCGCGGCCGCCGGCAAGAGCGAGGCCGCCTTCTTCGCCCTCACCGACGCCCAGGCTCGGGCCGACTCGGCTGCGTCGGCCACCAAGGAGGAGCTCGGCGGGTTCGTCGAGCAGCGGATGGGCGAGCTCGAGACCCAGATGAAGAGCCACGTGCAGCAGGCCCAGCAGACCTTCCGCGACGACCTCCTGGCGGAGAGCGGGCCCATCAAGGCCGTGGAGCGGCAAGTGGGCGCCATGACGGGCACGGTGGCGGCGCTGAAGGCGCTGAACGTGGCGGACGTGGCGAGCGGCATCACCGTGATCAGGGGCATGGACAATCGCTTGAAGAACCTGGAGCTGGGCCGCTGACCGCCCCGAGGACGTCAAGGCGGGGGCGAGTCAAGAGCGGATCTCTCGCTGAGGCGCAGAGAACGCAGAGAAGGCAACAAATGAGGCGCATGCGGGTCAAGCCCGCTGCCCGCGCAGTTTATCCCTCTGTGGCTCAGCGCCTCTACGAGAGACGTCTCTCTGTGATCCTGGTTCCGGTGGACGCTTGTCAGATTGCTCAAGGTATTTGACCGTCAAGAGGGTCGAGCGAGTGAGGAGTGCGGTTGGCTGATCCCTTTCTTCGTCCTGAGGATGTGAGCCCTGAGGCGGCCCGCCGCGTCCTTGCCGCCCTCAACGCGGCCGCGAGCCCCGAGGCGCTGGCGGCCACGATCGAGCTCGTGGGCGAACCCGACATCGGCGTCCGGCTGGCGGCCCGGCTCCTGGCCCGGCGCGCGGAGCTCGGGGGCTTCACCACCGTTGCCCAGATCGCCGACGTGCCCCTCATCGGGCCCGAGCGCTTCGACGACCTGGTGCGAGCCCTGGCGGGAGACGCTCTGGGGACGGGAACGGGAACGGGAGGGGAGGACGCGGAGCTGCGGGCCGAGGTGGCCCGGCTCCGGGGGCTCGTCGAGGGACTCGCCGGGGCCTTGGGCTCCCGCGACCGGCTCACCCTGCGAGTCGTGGCCGAGCGCCCGTACTTCGGCCAGCGCGTCACCGTGGCGGCGCGCCTGACCGACGGCCTCGGCCGGGAGCCTCGGATCGACGCACCGGTCACCTTCGTGGCGGCCTGGGGGCGGCTTCGAACCGAGGGGGGGGTACGCGCCCAGGCCGGTGAGACCGTAACGGCCCGCACCGGGGCCGACGGCACGGCGCGCGTGACCCTCCTGCCGCCCGCGGCCGAGGACCTGGACCCGGCGCAGGAGCTCGCCCTGGAGGCTGCGCTCGCGGACCTCGACCCCGGGGCCCCGGACCCCGCGGCCGCGGCGGCCGCCCTCCGGGAGCTGGCGCGCCAGTACCGCTGGGACGCGGGGATCCGCTTCCGTGAGGCCGTCGACGTGTATGCGCGGGAGTTCCGCTCGGCGCTCCTCGACACCGTGAACCAGTGGGACGTGTGGTCCGCCTGGCCCCTGGTCCGGGCCACGGTGCTCGCCTTCTCGGTGGGCGATGGCGCGGAGGAGAGCGAGGTGCGCACCACCGCCGCGTTGACGCTTCCGCAGCGCAACTGGCTCCCCGCCTTCGTGGACGCGTGTCAGGAGGTCGCCCGGGAGCAGAGCACGCTCACGGCGGACCTTCGCGACGCCAAGGGCCTGGTGGCCGATCCGGCGAGGTTCCTGGGCGAGGTCCACGGCCGGGTGCAGGAGTACCTGGAGGGGCAGCGGGGGTTCCTGGGCGAGTACGTGGGCCGCCGGCTCGCCGAGAGGGAGCTCTCGCGCTTCGCGGCCGAGGACCTGGAGGACCTGCCCGTGGCGGTCCGGATGGACCTCTTCCCTGCGCTCCACACGGCCGCCGGCGCCGTAGCCGTGGCCGGAGGCCGGATGGTGGCCGCTCTCGGGCAGACCCGCCTCGACCTCGGGAAGGACATCGACCGGAAGATCGACCAGATCGACGTAGGGACCATCGCCGTCCTGGGCGAGCGCGTCGGCGTCCTCGAGGGGAAGGTGGCCGGCAAGGTCGACCAGGGTGCCTTCTCCTCCTTCCAGGTTGACGTGAACACGCGGCTCGAGGCCACGGTGGATCAGGCGTCGTTCGTCACGCTCCGCGACTCGGTGAACCAGCGGCTCGATCGGAAGGCCGACGTCACGGCCGTGAGCACGCTTCGGGCCGACCTGACGGGCACCCTGGCGCAGAAGGCCGACGCTGCCGCCGTGAGCGCCGAGATCGCAACCCTGCGGGACCGCACGTTCACGCTCGACCAGAAGCTCAACACGCTCGACACCTCGGTCACCCGGATCGACGGCGACGTGGCCGGTCTGCTGCGGGTCCGATCACCCCGCGGGCCGCAGGAGCCCGGGTGAGGGGGGCGCCGTGAGGTTCTCGACCCTGGCGGCGTTGCCGAGCGGCGTCGGGAGCCCTCCGGCGGAGGTCTTGGTCGCCTCGGGCTGGGGCCCGGCGCCGGGCCGGCAGTTCCGGGCTGTGCGCTACCTCGGCTTCTCCTGCGGGAGCCTGGCCGAAGCGATCGTGCTCGCGCCCGCGACCGCTGCGCTTCGGGGCGAGTTCCTGTCGCTCGACTACGATGCCCTGCACCCCCCGGCGCCGCTGGCCCCGGCCGAGGTCCGCGAGGAGGGCGGCCTTCTCGTCGTCGAGCTGGGCGGCGCGCGCCGCGTGCGCCGGATCGTGTTCGCGCGGAGCGCCCGCACGCGCGACGGCACCCTCGGCCTCTTCCGCCTCGACGGGGACCGGCCGGCGGCCGAGCCTTCCGTCACCGTGGAAGCCGGGCTCGCGGTGGCGGGGATCGAGCTCGAGGCAGAGGCGCCTGTGCTCCGCGCCCCGGCCGGCCTCGATCTGCGCCCGCGGGCGGGTCGCTCCGCCGCCCCGCCCGGCCACGACGTGGCTCATGAGACGGCGCAGGAGACGGCCGAGAGCGCGTCCTGGCACGTGCGCGACACCGTCATCTTCGAGTTGGGCGACGACTTCGACGATGCGCGCTTCGCGCTTCGCGTGACGACCGGCGGCGGCGTCTCGAGCCTCGGCGCCGGGGATCTCGTGGCCGTCACGGTGCGGAGCACGCCGGTCAACGTCCGGCTCGGGCTGGCGGCCCTGCCGCCCGAGCCGGAGGAGCCCGGCGCGGACGCCCTTGCCGACCTCCTTCTCTTCTGGCCCGACCCCACATCCCCTCCGGCGCCTCCCACGACCGAGGTAGACGCCGGCGCGCTCCTCGCCTCGGCCCTGGCGACCCATCTGTCCCGGCGTGTCGAGGAGCTTCGCGCCGCGGGCGCTGCCCTGCCGACGCGGGTCGACGTCGCGCTCGTGGCGGCCGCCGACGCGCCGTGCCGTCTCCGGTTCGACGCCCTCCAGGTGGACTACCACCTGGAGCGGGCGAGCCTGGAGCCTCCTCAGGAGAAGGTCGTGCTGCGCTTTCCTCCGGACCGACTAGAGGCGCAGGAGGTGGCGGTCCTCGTTCCCCGGGGCGCCTCGGTGGTCTCGGCGCAGGTGGAGGTGTCGGAGAGCCGGGTGGGCGCAGGAGGTGGATCGGGGGCCGCTGGTACGACGGGCCCGTTGCCCACGCAGGGGGGGCTCGCGGTCGACGAGTCGGGCTGGGCGGCGCAACGCCTGAACCTGGCAGACCCGGTGCTGGCGACCGGCCTCAGCCTGGGCCTCCTGCCCCTTTCCGAGAGCGCCGAGGTCGTCGCCGAGGTGCGCGCCGAGGTCGACGGCGCGCCCACCGGCGGCCGGCTCGCTGGGGGGACGGTGGCGCTCGGCGGGGCGGGCCGGGCGCTGTGGGCCACCGTCGACCTCGGCGAGAGGGTGCTCGTCCCCTCGGGCGCTCTCTGGGTCTGCCTGCGGGCGGCCCGTGGCCGGGCCGTGTGGCTCGCGGGCACCTGGGGGGCCGCTGTGGAGGCGGCTCGGGTCTCCGCCGGAGACGAGGAGGCGGCCGTGCTCCGGGGGGCGGACGTACTCTGCTCGCTGCGCACCGGGAGCGCGGGCTCCGCCGCTGCAGGGGCAGGTCTCGGCCTCGAGGTCGCGGGACAGTCGGTGGCGGCCGGCGTTCCCGCGAACGGGCGCGTCCTCTTCGACGTCTCCGCCGCCCTCTCGGCCGCCGCGGCCCAGCCGGGGTCCGGGCCCGTGACGGCGGTCCTTCGCTTCACCGCGCAGCCCGGCGTGCTGCTCACGGTGTACCCGCCGCGGGTGGCGTACGACCTGTGAGCGGCCCGCCGCGGCGTCCGTCCCTGCAACCCCACCCGAAGGAGGAAGAGCCATGGCACGAAGAGCGCTGCTCGTGGGCATCAACGACTACAAGGGGATCAACGACCTCAACGGGTGCGTCAACGACGTCACGAACATCCGTTCCATTCTCAAGACCTATCTCGGGTTCACGAACGCCGATATCCGAGTGCTGCTCAACAGCCGAGCCTCCAAAGCGGGCATCCTCACCCGCCTCCAGTGGCTTGTCAGCGGGGCCAAGGCCGGAGACTACCTCGTGTTCCAGTACTCGGGCCACGGCTCCCAGATCCGGGACCGGGACGGAGACGAGCTCGACGACCATCTGGACGAGCTGATCTGTCCCTGGGACATGGACTGGGACGGCACCTACATCACCGACGACGACCTGAACGCGATCTTTACGAAGCTCCCCGCGGGCGTGCTCCTGGAGGTCTTCCTGGACTCCTGCCACTCCGGGACCGGCGTGAGGGCCGTGGACCTGGGGCGCCCCGCGGAGTTGGGCCCGGAGCACCCGACGCTCTCCCGCTACCTGCCGCCGCCGCTCGACGTGCTGTGCCGGGCCGAGGGTGAGGAGGACGAGCTCAAGCCCACGCGCCGGCTTCTCAGCAAGGCCCGCGCGGCGGACCACCACGTCCTCTGGGCCGGCTGCCGGGCGAATCAGACCTCGGCCGATGCCTACATCAACGGCTCCTACAACGGGGCGTTCACTTACTTCTTCTGCAAGCACATGCGGGACAGCGGCGGCACACTGAGCCGCAAGGAGCTCCTGGCCCGGGTTCGCGCGTCGCTGCGCTACAACAGCTACGACCAGGTGCCCCAGCTCGAGAGCGACGCCACGAACCGGGCGGCCCGGGCGTTGACGCCAAAGGGCAAGAAGTAGGGAACGGCTGATGACCTGCGGGCCCCGGCCCTCGGGGTCCTCGGAGCCCCCGGCTCTCGGGGGAGCGCGAGGGAGCTTCGGTTCCGCCCTTGCCGGCGCGGAGACCAGCACCCCCCCAGGGGACAGGCCAACTATGTTGAAACGGGCCAGTGTCGTGGCAAGTTTGCCGTCATTCTTCTGACGCCCCTCCGGCCCTTCCCGAGGAGGTGACCCCATGGCCCGCATCCCCCGCCTGCTGCTCCGCGGCGAGAGCGCCACCTACCACATCGTCTCCCGCACCGCCCTCCAGGGCTTCGTCCTCGGCGACATCGAGAAGGATCTCTTCGTGCGCCTCCTGCGCCACCTCTCCGCCGTCTACTTCACGGAGTTGTTCGGGTTCTGCGTCCTGAGCAATCATGTGCACCTGCTAGTGCGAATGCGACAGGCCGATGAGTTCTCCGACGAGGAGATCCGTCGACGCTTCACCCTCAACTACGGCGAAGCCCGCGCCCAGACGCTCGGGGAGGATCAACTCCCCTTCTATCGGGAGAAGTGGGCCAACCTCTCGGAGTTCGTGAAGGATCTGAAGCAGTCCTTCTCGCGCCAGTTCAACAAGATCCACGGCCGCCGGGGCTACTTCTGGTCCGATCGCTTCAAGAGCGTGCTCCTCGACTCGGGCGACACCTTGGTGAATTGCCTCGCCTACATCGACCTCAACGCCGTGCGCGCAGGGATCGTCGATCGGCCTGAGAAGTACCGGTGGTGCTCCCTGGCCCATCACGTCCAGACCGGCAACGCGGATGGTCTCCTCTCCACCGATTTCGGTCTTCGCCATTTTGCCGACCTCTCGGACGAAGAGCGGCTCCGTTACTACCGGAAGTTCGTCTACGAGGTCGGGTCAATTCCCTCCGAGAAGGGTGCCCAGATCAGCGAAACCATTTTGGAAGAGGAGGAGCGTGCGGCCTTTCGGCTCAGCGGCATGAACCGGTTTCTTTACCGTACCCGCTACTTCACCGACAGCGGCGTGATCGGCACCAAGGAGTTCGTCGCGCGCTGCGCCGGCCTCTTTGAGAGCCACTTCGCCTGTCGCCACCCCAAGAAGCCCCGCCCGATCTCGGGCCTCGACGGTGTGTACTCCTTGAAGAGACTTGTCGAAGCGGCCTCGTAGCCGCCCCCAACCCCTTCGAATCCTCCGGCAAACCGGCCTTCGGAGGGAGAGGGCTACCCGCCGTCTGTCAGAATCCCCCGCACCGATCCTGAAGGTCCCCCAATCCCCACCCAACACCGTTTCGTGGCATGGGACTTCCGCGAGCGAACGCCTCACCCCGTGGCTTTGCGACGGAGGCCGTCGCCGCTTTCCGGCCGCTGCTGCGTTCGTTCGATTATCAGCCTGTCCCCTTGGTTCCCTTGGTTCCCTGGATTCCGCCTGTCCCCCTGGATTCTTCCCTGGATTACCTTACCTGGATTACCCTGGATTACCTGGATTCTGGAGTCCCCCCTGGATGCTGGATGCCATGCTGGATGCTCGGGGAGGATCAACTTGTGTCACCATCCGCCGCGCCCGCTCCAGGGGGGACTCCCGGTCACCCGCACCCGGCCCCGTCGCCCCTGCAGCCGCCGAGCCCCTTGGAACAGCCGCCGGCCCGCTTCCGACGGAACTTGGCCGCGTCGCCGCCCCCGTACAGGGAGGGGAGCAGCATCTCGATGAAGCCGCTCACTTCGATCGGTGTGACCCCGGCGTCGGTGAGGATCGCGGCCGGGCCCTCTCCCACGCCGCTCACGAGCACGGCCCGGCAGTCGCCGAGGACGCCCGCGAGGGCCCTCCAGCGCTCGACCCCTTTGCCCCGCGCCGGAGCTGTCCGTTCTTCGACCAGGGCGAAGCCTTGCTCCTCCGACCCCCAGATCTGGAAGGAGTCGGCCTCTCCGAGGTGCTGGTTGACGAGCAGCCCCTCCAGGGAGGCCACGGCCACGTAAGGGCGGCCGGCGGTCTCGAGCGACACCTCTTGTGAGCAGGCCCCGAGGACGTCCCGAAACTCGACGGAACGGTCCTCGTGCAGGAGACCCACCGCGTCGGCTCGGCAGCGTTGGCAGTGCTTCATCTGGGGGAGGAAGTGCTCGGCTCCGCTGCGCACGGCCACCAGGAGCTCGGGCCCCGGCTCAGGCACGGCCTCGAAGGGCGTGCCGGCGTTGGGCACCATGGCCATGCAGTTGAGCACGTCGACACCCAGTCCGGCCGCGGTCTCGGCCACCCGGGCGACATGACCGTCGTTCACGCCGGGGATGACGATCGTGTTCACCTTGACCACGATCCCCTTCTCCACGAGCGCCCGGATCCCTTCGAGCTGCCGCGAGAGCAGGAGCTCCGCCGCCTGGCGGCCCCGGTAGATGATCTTGCCGTCGCGCACCCAGGCGTAGATCTTCTGGCCGATCTCCGGGTCCACGGCGTTCACCGTGACGGTTACGTGGGACACGCCGAGTTCGACCAGCGCGTCGACGTGGGGCGTCAGCCCGAGGCCGTTGGTCGAGACGCACAGGAGCATCGCGGGGAAGCGTTCCCGGATGAGGCGCATCGTCTCCAGCGTCTCCTCGGCGTTGGCGAAGGGGTCGCCCGGGCCGGCGATGCCCACGACCGTGATCCTGGGCTCGTGGGCGACGATTTCCGCCACGTACCGCGCCGCCTGGGTGGGCGCGAGCACCGCGCTCGTCACGCCGGGCCGGCTTTCGTTCACACAGTCGTAGCGCCGGTCGCAGTAGTTGCACTTGATGTTGCACTTGGGGGCCACCGGCACATGGACCCGGCCGCACACGCCCTTGGCGTGCTCGTTGAAGCAGGGGTGCTGGGAGCGGTCGAGGGCGGCGGTTGCGGTCTTCATCGGTCACCGTGCTTTCTTGGCTGTCAGCGCTCAGCTCTCAGCGGTCAGCTTGAGACTGGAGGCGGTTCGATCTGGCGGTGGGTGAGAGCTGAAAGCTGATTGCTGACAGCCGCTTCACAGATACCCATATCCGATCTGAGACCCTTCCTGCTTGACCTCCAACAGGGCGTTCACGAGGGTGTCGTAGAGGGCCTGGGTGCCCCGGTATCCCAGGTGCAGGAGGCGCTGGCCGCCGAAGCGGTCGTGGATGGGGAAGCCCACGCGAAGGAGCGGGATGCCCCGTTTCTTCGCCAGCGGGTAGCCCTTGCTGTGGCCGATCAGGAGGTCGGGCTCCAGGGCCTCGAGTTCCTCTTCGATCTCGTAGAAGTCCACGCCCTCCCGGACCTGGGGCGGGTCTGGCAGCAGCCCTTCGGTGACCTTCCGGACCGCCTCCTCGAGTCGCCCGCTCTTGCCGCCCGAGGCGCACAGGACGGGCCGGACGCCGATCTCGGCCAGGAACGAGGCGAGGCCCACCACCAGGTCTTCCTCGCCGAACACGACCGCCTTCTTGCCGAAGACGTACTTGTGCCCGTCCACGTAGGCGTCCACGAGGCGGCCCCGCTCCAGGGCGTGGGAGCGCGGGGTCGGCCGACCCGAGAGGTCCTCGAGCACCGCGAAGAGACGGTCGGCCTCGCGCAGGCCGATCGGGGTGCCGAGCCGGCGAAGGGGCACATCGTAGCGCTCGGCCAGGAGCGCGCCGGCGGTGCCCGGACCCGAGAGGGTGCGGCCGAGCTCGATCGTCGCCGAGGCCCCGCCCATGCCTCGGATCGCCTCCAGGGGCGTCCCCCCCTCGGGGATCAGCGGGTACTCCTCCAGGGCCGGGCCGTCGAGGGTCTCGGAGTAGTCGGGCAGAACCGTGCCCGGCAGCCCGAAGTCCGACAGGAGGTCCTTCAGGTGCCGCAGGTCGGCCGGCGAGACGAAGCCGGGCAGCAGGTTCACGGCGCGTGTCGCCTCGCGCCCCCGGGCGAGCTGGTCCACGAGCCCCCGGACCGCCACGTGGAACCCCTCCGTGTGGGTTCCGGCATAGCTCGGCGTGGAGACCGAAACGATCTCCGGCCCGTCGACGCCCGCTCCTGCCGCCTCGGCCCGGAACTCCTTCAAGAGGTGCGGCACGTCGTCGCCGATCGTCTCGGTCAGGCAGGTGCTGGCCACGCCCACGAGCCCCGGTCGGTACTTGGCGATCACGTTGCGAAGCCCCTGCTTCAAGTTCGGGCCGCCGCCGAAGACCGCGTGCTTCTCCCCCAGGGACGAGGACGCGATGTCCACGGGTTCGCGAAAGTGGCTGATGAGGTAGCGGCGCATGTAGGTCGCGCAGCCCTGCGACCCGTGAAGGAAGGGCACGGCGCCCTCGATCCCCCGGAACACCAGGCACGCCCCCAGGGGCTTGCACAGCTTGCAGGCGTTGGTCGTGGAGACGTAAGCGGCCTTGGCGGCCTTGGCCGCCTTGGCGACCTTCATGGTGACCCCCTCTCCGCCCCGCCCCCCTGGAGGGTAAGGCCGTCGGCTTCGGCTCGAACTCGGCGCGGCACGAAGCGCCACACGGGGCTCATCACGGTGCGGTGCACCTCGTCGGCGAAGTTGAGCATGCCGACGAACCCCTCCAGGGCCTCCTTGCGCTCGTGGTTGTGGTCGCAGAACCCGACCCCCAGCTTGTGGGCGATGGGTCGCTCCTTCACGCCCCCGACGAAGAGGTCCACGTCCTTCTCCTTCAGGAACTCCGAGAGCTCGAGCGGGTTCGAATCGTCGACGATGATCGTGCCCTCGTCGGTGATCTCGTAGAGCTCGCGGTAGTCTGCCTCGGTGCCGGTCTGGGAGCCCACCATCACGACGTCCATGCCCAGGAGGCGGAAAGCCTTCACCAGGGAGAACGCCTTGAAGGCGCCGCCGACATAGATCGCGGCCTTCTTGCCCTGAAGTGCCCTGCGGTACTCCTGGAGCTTCGGATAGAGCGTCGAGAGCTCCTCTTTGACGAGAGCCCGCGTCCGGGCCAGGATCTCCGGATCGTCGAAGAACCGGGCGACCCGGTAAAGGGCGTCGGCCATGTCCTCGACGCCGAAGTATGAGACGCGAAGCGAAGGGATCCCGTAGGTCTCTTCCATCATCGTCGCGAGATCCTGGGTGGCCCCGGAGCACTGGACCACGTTCAGGGCGGCGCCGTGGCAGCGCCGCAGGTCGCTCACCCGGCCGTCTCCCGTGATCGTGGCCACGACCTCGATCCCCATGCGCCGGAAGTACTCTTTGATGATCCAGATCTCGCCGGCCAGGTTGAAGTCGCCCAGGATGTTCACGCTCCGGGACGAGATTCCCGCCGTGTCGCCCGTGCCCACGAGCGCGAACATCGCCTCGCAGGCGGCGTGGTACCCCGCCCGCTTGTTGCCCTTGAAGCCCTCGGACTGGACCGGGATCACCGGGATTCCCCTCTCTTCCGCGATCTTCTTGCACACGGCCTTCAGGTCGTCGCCGATGATCCCGACGATGCACGTGGAGTAGACGAAGGCGGCCTTGGGCTCGTGGCGGTCGATCAGCTCGTGGAGTGCGCGGTAGAGCTTCTTCTCGCCGCCGAAGATCACGTCCTGCTCCTGGAGGTCGGTGGAGAAGCTCAGCCGGTGGAGCTCCGGGCCGGAGGAGAGCGCGCCGCGGATGTCCCAGGTGTAGGAGGCGCAACCGATGGGCCCGTGGACCAGGTGCAAGGCGTCGGCGATCGGGTAGAGCACCACGCGGGACCCGCAGAAGACGCAGGCCCGCTGGCTCACCGCGCCGGCCGTGCTGTCGGTGTTGCACGCCAGGTCGAAGGGCTGCTCGCCCTTGCGGTGGACCTGGCGCGTGCGTTCGGTCAAGACTAAGGGTTCCATGGCTCGCTCCGCTCGCTGCTGGGAAGCTGGGAGGCTGGGAAGCGAACCCGTAGGGCGGGGCTTGCCCCGCCGGCGTCCAGCATCCCGGCTCCTCGCATCTCCGCCGTTACAGCAGGTACTGCCCCGCCGTCGTCCCGTCAGTCACCGCGTCGAGGATGGCGTCCACCGCCTCCTCGTCCACCCCGGCGTACCAGTCGCCCCGGGGATACACGACGAGCGCCGGACCGTTGTCGCAGACCTTCAGGCAGCTCGTGCTCGACACCAGGGCGTCGAGACCGCGGTCGGCGAGCTCCGACTCCAGGTAGGGCAGGAGATTCTGCGCGTTCTTGGCGTGGCACACGCCCTTGGGCTCGGACCCGCGGAAGCTCGAGCAGACGAGGATGTGGTACTGGGGCTTCTTCATGGCGCGTCTCCCGGACGTTGGTCGCGCCGCCGCAAGCGAGGCGCGTGGTTTTCCGACGCCCCGAGGAAGAGCAACGGCCGTGCCGCGGGAGCGCAGGGGAGACGGAATCGACGAAACCGCCCGCCCCGCCGGAGGTTCCGGAACACTCAGACGAGGCCGCCGTGGGCCGCCCGAGTCCGCGGCCCTTCGGTTTCGTCGGCTGGGTTTTCGATTTTGTAGGGAGAAAGGTGGTACGCGGGGGAGCGGCGGCCGAGAGGCGGGGTGCTGGAAGCGAGCTCGGGGCGTGAAGCCAATGGGTAGGCCCGAGACCTCCTGCGAACCAACGCGTAGGGGTGCACGACGCGAACGGAGAACGGGCGGCGTACACGGCGAACGTTGCGTTCGACGGAGCCACTCGGCGCTGCTGCGTGCCGGGTGACCGCGGCTGCGCGCGCCTTCCCTCGGAACGGCCGATGGGCCTATCCTGAGACGATGCCCTCTCACGCTCGCCCAATGGATTCCCCAATGAACGAAGGCACCACGACCAACCTCCTGCGCCTCATCGGCGTGCCGGGCACGAACAAGGTGATGGCGGGCGAGCTCTCCCGCCTGGTCGGCCGCGCGCTCGGCCACGTGCGGCTGCCGGTCCCCGCGAAGGAGGGGCTCGGCGCCCTGACCTACCCTTTCGACCTGGAGACCGCGGCCTTGGCCGTGCGCTATCACCGCACGGCGTCGCGCGTCCTCTGGGGCCTCTTCCAGAGCCGGGCTGCGCGCCTGGAGCCGCTGTACGACGACCTTCTCGCCGCCATGAGCGCGGAGGTGCGGCCTTGGTTCCGGGAGGGCACCACGTTCAGCGTCTCCCCGGCCAACACGCGAAGCTTCGCCGCCGGCGGCCGGCAGATGGTCGGCGTGGTGAAGAACGCGGTGATCGGCGGGGCGGCACGCCAGGGTGTGCGGCTCACGGTGGATCCGGAGAACCCGGACGTCTTCCTCGAGGTACGCATGCACGAGGACGTCGTCACGGTGTCGGTGGACCTGGCCGGGCGGCCGATGAACCAGCGCGGGTATCGGGAGGAGGCGGGCACGGCGCCGCTTCGGGAGAACCTCGCTGCGGTGCTCGTGATGCTCGCCCGCTACGACGCGCGGCGTGAGGTTCTGGTGGACCCCCTGGCCGGCTCGGGGACGATCGCCATCGAGGCGGCCTGCATGGCCCAGGGGCGGCCGGTGTGGGTTGTGCCCCGGGAACCGGCGGCGCGGCGTCTCGCGCCCTTCGCCGAGGCGCTCGCGGGGCCCGCCCGGGCGCTCTTCGCCGACGCCCGGCCGCTCGTCGTGGCAAACGAGCTGGACCCGCGCACACACGCCAGCGCCCGGCGAAACGTGGCCAACGCCGGGGTCGGGGAGTTCGTGGAGTCGTGGTCCGGAGACTTCCGGAGACTCGACCCCCGCCGCATCCGGGAGAGAGCGACGAAACTCGGGTTCAACCCGGACCGGGGGGTCATCGTGAGCAACCCGCCTTACGGCGAGCGGCTCGACCCGGGCGAGTTGGGAGAGCTCTACGGGGATCTGGGGCGTTGGTGCAGACAGCTTCGCGGCTGGCGGGCGGCGTTCCTGGTGGCCAACGCCGAGTTCCCGTCCGCCTTCGGGGGGCGACCCCGGATCAAGAAGCCGCTCAAGAACGGGCCGCTTCTCGGTTACTTCTACCTCTACGATCTCTGACGTCGCTGAGAGGCTGGGAAGCTGGAACCGGACCCCTAGGCCCTAGTCCCTGGCCGCTGACCCATCTTCTCCTGTTCTCGTCCCTGCTCGCGGATGAGCCGGGTGAGCTGGCGCTCCATGCCCCACACGGTCACGCGCTCCGCAGGATCGGCCGCGCACCGCGCCCGGTAGGCCTCCACCACGGCGAGCACGTCGGCGTGGGGGAAGCGTTCGCGCTTGTCCTGCACCCAGGCGGCCGTCACTTCGACCACTCCGTCCAAGGCCGGCACCTCGGCGAGGACCGTCCCGGGCTTCTGCTCCCCTGTGGTTCTTCGCACCTGCTTCCTCCTGGGGCCGCCGGCCCCGTCCGTGCCTGCAAGGCCCCACGGCATACCACGCCGGCACCCGGCAGACCACGGAAAAGGAGGGAGCGCACGAGGGATGCCCCGTGGCTCGACCGGCAAGGCACGAAGGATCAACGCTAATAGCGGCCCAAGACCGAGCTCAATTCGGGTGTGATCATCCATGCGACGCTCCACCCGGTCGCGTCTTTCTCCACGCACACCGCCGTGGTCGGCACGAAGAGCACCACCTGCGCATCCTCGGTCCCTGCGACCAGACGCGACGCCAGCTTGCCGAGGAAGGGCTGGTGCCCCACGATCACCGCGTCTTCCGTCCACTGAGCGATCTCTTGGACCCAGGGCTCCACGGGGTCATTCGGGTTGAGTCCCGAGCGGGCCTCGACGAGCCGGCGTTCAGGAGTGGCCGCCCAGCGGAGGATCTCCAGGGTCTGCTGGGCGCGCGTATTCCCGCTGTGGATGACCTTCTTCGATTGTAGGTTCGCCCTGGAGAGCAGGGAGGTCAGCTTTTCCACATGCAGGCGCCCCTTGTCGCTGAGGGGGCGGTCGAAGTCCGCCTTTTCCATCGGAAGTGCTTCTCCGGTCTGAACGAGATACAGCCTCATGGCACATTCCTTTCCTCAAGGGCGTAGGCCAGACACGTCGGACCACGTTCTGTACCGTGACACTGTTCCAAAGGGTGTCAAGGCATCCTGTTGAGCGACGGGGAGAGAGACGAACGATCCCGCGTGCCCCATCTCCGGAACCGAACTTCCGTCCATCAGGCTCTGGGTTTCGCCCTCCCGACAACCCCAGCGGTCCCCTCGCGGCTACCCCCTGCACCCCGGCGGCGACAACTCGTACCGTAAACTACAGGGGAAGATCTGGTTGACAGTCTGGGTCGCCTCTTGCGACGATGCGGCGTCACGCCGACCGGAGGGGAGAGGAGGAGCTGTGCGCCGCTGGATCGAGTCGCTAGAGGAGAGGGTTCTCGCCGGGGGAAGGATAGAGGAGGAAGAGGCGCTCGGCCTCATGGAGCTCGAGGGGAGAACGATCTACGACCTCTTTCCCTCGGCCCACCGGGTCGCCCGCCGGTTCAAGGGGTGGGAGGCGGAGCTCTGCGGCATCGTCAACGCGAAGAGCGGGCGGTGCCCCGAGGACTGTGCCTTCTGCGCCCAGTCGGCCCACCACGCGACCGACGCCCCGGTCTACGGCCTTCGGGACGCCGGGGACCTGGTCTCGGCGGCTCGGGAGGGCGCGGGCCTGTGCGCCAACCGCTTCGGCATCGTCACGAGCGGCACCGGCATCGGCGAGGGGCCCGAGCTCGACCGGCTCTGTGAGGCGGTCGTCCGCATCGCGGCCGAGGGGCGCGTGAGCCCCTGCGCGAGCCTGGGGATCGTCTCCGAGGAGGTGCTCCGCCGGCTCCAGGCCGCGGGGCTTCGCGGCTACCATCACAACCTGGAGACGGCCCGGAGCTTCTTCCCCGAGATCTGCTCCACCCACGACTACGAGGAGGACGTGGCCACGGTGGCCGCGTCCCGCCGACTCGGGCTCATGACCTGCTCGGGCGGGATCTTCGGGGTCGGGGAGAGCCGGGCCCAGCGTGTGGAAATGGCCCTGACGCTTCGCGATCTAGGCGTCGAGAGCGTGCCGGTCAACTTCCTCGTCCCGGTGCCGGGCACGCGGCTGGAGGCCCGGGCGCCCCTCGAGCCCCTGGAGTGCCTGAAGATCGTGGCCGTGTACCGGCTTCTCCTGCCCCAGGCGACGATCAAGGTTTGCGCCGGCCGCGACCGAAACCTCGGGGACCTCGCCTCCTGGATCTTCTTCGCCGGCGCGAATGGCATGATGGTGGGCCACTACCTCACGACCGCGGGCCGCGCTCCGGAGGTCGACCTGACCATGCTCCGCCAGCTCGGCTTCACGCCCGTGGCCGAGGCAGCGCCGTGATCCCCGCTTGGGTCGAGCGCGACCTCGAGGCGGTGGCCGCGGCCGATGCCCTTCGCTCGCTTCGGCCCTTGGAGGGGCCGACGGCGGCCCGGGTACGGGTGGAGGGCCGGGAGCTCCGAAACTTCTCGTCCAACGACTACCTGGGCCTCGCGGCCGATCCCCGCCTGGCCGAGGCGGCCGGCGCCGCGGCCCGACGGTGGGGCTCGGGCGCCGGGGCGAGCCGGCTCATCACCGGTACGCTCGGGATCCACGGCGAGCTCGAGGAGGCCCTGGCGGCCCTCAAGGGCGCCGAGACGGCGCTCCTCTTCAGCACCGGCTACCAGGCGAACCTGGGCCTCCTCCAGGCCCTGGCCCCCGAGGGCGTGATCCTGAGCGACGAGCTCAACCACGCCTCACTCGTGGACGGGTGCCGGCTCGCCCGCGCGCAGGTGGCCGTGTACCGCCACGGCGACACGAACCACCTGGCGGATCTCCTCAGCCAACACGCCGACGCCCCCCGTACGATCGTCGCCACCGACGGCGTCTTCAGCATGGACGGTGACTTGGCGCCCCTGCCGGCGCTGCTCGCCGCGGCCGAGCCCCGCGGCGGTCTCGTGATCGTGGACGACGCGCACGCCACGGGGGTCCTCGGGGCGGGGCGGGGAACGGCCCACCACCTCGGGGTCGACCCGGGCCGGGTCGTCCACATGGGCACGTTGGGAAAGGCGCTCGGCTCCTTTGGAGCCTTCGTCGCCGGCCCCGCGCCGATCCGGGACCTCCTCGTGAACCGGGCCCGCTCGCTGATCTACACCACCGCGCCGCCGCCACCCGCGGTCGGCGCCGCGCTCGCGGCGCTCGGAGTCCTCCGCGACGAGCCCTGGCGGCTCGGCGCCCTGGAGCGAAACGGCCGGGCGCTCCGCGAGGGCCTGCGGGCCCTGGGCTTTCGCGTGAGCGAGGCGCCCACCCCCATCGTCCCACTCGTGCTCGGGGGCAACCGCCGCACTCTTCGCTGGAGCCGAGGCCTGTGGGAGCGCGGCTTCTGGGTCCACCCGATCCGGCCGCCCACCGTGCCGGAGGGCACCTCGCGCCTTCGCCTGACCGTCACGGCGGCCCACACCGCCGCGGATCTCGCGGGGCTCCTCCAGGCCCTGGCCGAGGTCGCCCGAGAGGAGGATGCCGATGACCTCGCCCGCTGACCTCGAGGCCCTGGACCGGCGACACCTGTGGCACCCCTTCACCCAGGCCGAGGAGTGGGACGCCGAGGACTTCCTCGTGATCGAGTCCGCCGAGGGGTGCTGGCTCGTGGACGCCCGGGGCCGGCGGTACCTGGACGGCGTATCGAGCCTGTGGGTGAACCTCCACGGCCACCGGCGGCCCGAGATCGACCGGGCGGTGATCGACCAGCTCGGCCGCGTCGCGCACTCGACGCTGCTGGGCCTGGCGAGCGCGCCCTCCATCGAGCTCGCGGCCCGCCTGGCCTCGCTTGCGCCGGGCCGGCTCTCCCGGGTCTTCTACTCCGACAGCGGTTCCACGGCAGTGGAGGTGGCCCTGAAGATGGCGTTCCAGTGCTGCCGCCAGCGGGGCGAGGGGCAGCGCAGCCGGTTCGTGGCCTTCACCGACGCCTACCACGGCGACACCGTGGGGTCGGTGAGCCTCGGGGGCATGGACCTCTTCCACGGCATCTACCGGCCGCTCCTCTTCGATGCCCTGCGTGCGCCCTACCCCTACTGCTACCGTTGCCCCCTGGGCGCCGCGCCCACAACCTGCGGCCAGGCCTGCCTGGGGCGGCTCGAGGAGCTCCTGGAGCGGGAGGGCCGCGGGGTCTGCGCCCTGGTGATCGAGCCCCTGGTGCAAGGCGCGGCCGGCATCGTCACCGCGCCTGAGGGCTTCCTCGCCGAGGTGGCCCGCCTGGCGCGCCGCCACGGGGTGCTCCTCGTGTGCGACGAGGTGGCCACGGGCTTCGGCCGCACCGGCACGATGTTCGCCTGCGAGCAGGAGGGGGTGGAGCCCGACTTCCTGTGCGTGGCCAAGGGGCTCACCGGCGGCTACCTGCCCCTGGCCGCGACGCTGACGACCGACGAGGTGTACGAGGCCTTCCGGGGGCCCTACGAGGCCCACCAGACCTTCTACCACGGCCACTCCTACACCGGGAACCCGCTCGGGTGCGCCGCTGCCCTGGCGAGCCTGGACCTGTTCGCGCAGGACCGGGTGCTCGAGGGGCTGCCGGCTAAGATCGACCGGTTGCGAGACGGGCTCGCCCGGCGGGTGACGCCTCTTCGCCACGTAGGCGAGGTGCGACAGCGCGGGCTCATGGTGGGGATCGAGCTCGTGGCGGATCGGGAGACCCGGGAGCCCTACCCGCCGGCGCTCCGGATGGGGAGGAGGGCGATTCTCGAGGCCCGGCGCCGGGGCGTGGTGATCCGGCCCCTGGGGGACGTGGTGGTGCTCCTGCCCCCGCTCGCCATTTCCCTCGAAGAGCTCGATCTCCTGGTGGACGCCGCGGCCGACGCCATCGCTGCGGTCACCGAGGGGGTCGCGTGAGGGCGCCGGCCCTCTTCGTCGCCGGCACCGACACGGGCGTCGGAAAGACCTGGGTGGCGACGAGCCTCTGCCGCGCCCTCGCCGCCCGCGGCCTTCGAGTCGGGGTCTTCAAGCCCGCCGAGACCGGGTGCGCCGACCCGGACCGGCCGGCCGACGCCCTGGCGCTCCTCGAGGCGGCGGGATCGGCCGAGCCCCTCGACGCCGTGTGCCCCTACCGCCTGGCCGAGCCCCTGGCGCCGGCCGTGGCCGCCCGCCGCCAGGGCGTCCGGATCGAGCCGGAGCTCCTGGCCGAGCGCTTCGCCGTGCTCCGAGAACGCCACGACGTGGTCCTCTGCGAGGGTGCGGGCGGGCTGCTCGTGCCCTTGGCGGCCGGCCTCCTCTCGGCCGACTGGGTCGAGGCCCAGGGACTCCCGGTGCTCCTCGTGGCGCGCGTGGGCCTGGGCACGATCAATCACACCCTGCTCTCCGCGCGCTGCCTCGGGGCCCGGGGCATTGCCCTCCTCGGCACGATCCTCTCGGCGGCCGCGCCCCCGGCCTCGGTCGCCGAGGCTACGAACCCCGAGGTCCTGGCTGACTACCCCGAGGTCCGGCTCCTGGGTGTCGCAGCCCACGGGAAGGAGGTCCCGGAGTCCATCGTCGACGTGGTGTGGGCGCGCCTGGCCACCGCGGCCGGCCCCTGAGCGCGGACCTCGTCGAGCTCCTGCACACCCGGCGAAGCGTCCGGGAGTTCCACGATCGGCCGATCCCCCTTGGGCTCCTCGAGGAGGTCCTGGAAGCCGCCCTCTGGGCCCCCTCCGCCGACAACGGCCAGTCCTAGCACTTCGTCGTGACCCGGGGCGAGGTGCGCGACCGGGCGGTGGAGCTCCTCGACCGCCGCGCCGACGCCTCCGCGGCCGCCCGGCACGCTCTCCTGGCTCGGGTTCGGCGCCGCGGCGTAGCGGTCCCTCGCCGTTCTGCGAGCGCTTTCCGGGGATTTGCGGCCGTCGCGGGCGCCGCCTCCGATCCCACACGCCGCCTTGCCCGCCCCGGGTTTCTGGCTACCCTCCCGAGCGACCCCGGCGTCTTCTTCTTCAAGGCGTGGAGACCGGATGCCCGAACCACCGGCGAGTCCGCAGGCCGTCTTCGAGGCCCGAGGGGTGACCAAGGTCTACCTCATGGGTGATGTGGAGGTGCACGCCCTGCGAGGGGTGGATCTGGATCTCTATGCCGGCGAGCTGGTCGTTCTGCTCGGCCCCTCGGGGAGCGGCAAGTCGACGCTCCTGAACATCCTCGGGGGCCTGGATACCGCCACGGGGGGCCGCGTGACCTACCGGGGCCGGGACCTCTCCGCCGCTACCGAGCGTGAGCTGACCGAGTACCGGCGGTTCCACGTCGGGTTCGTCTTCCAGTTCTACAACCTGATCTCGAGCCTCACGGCCGTGGAGAACGTCGCGGTGGTGACGGACATCGCGCGGGACCCCCTGCGGCCCGAGGACGCGTTGGGTCTGGTGGGGCTGGGCGACCGCCTCCGGCACTTTCCGGCGCAGCTCTCCGGCGGCGAGCAGCAGCGCGTCGCCATCGCGCGAGCCATCGCCAAGCGGCCGGCAGTGCTCCTGTGCGACGAGCCCACGGGCGCGCTCGATGCGCAGACCGGCATCGTCGTGCTGGAGGCCCTGGAGACGATCCATCGGGAGCTCGGGACGACCACGGCCGTCATCACCCACAACGCAGACATCGCCGAGATGGCGGACCGCGTGGTCCACCTCAGCCCGGGCCTCATCACGGAGACGCGCCGCAACCGGCAGCGCAAGTCGCCGCGCGAACTGCACTGGTGACCCATGAAGGCGCTCGACCGCAAGGTGCTGCGTGACCTCTGGGCCCTGAAGGCCCAGGCCGCGGCCATCGCGGCGGTGATCGTCAGCGGAGTGGCGACGCTGGTCCTGTCCGTCAGCACTCTCGATTCCCTGCGGCTCACCCAGGCCAGCTACTATCGGGACTGCGCCTTCGCCGACGTCTTCGCCTCCCTCGTCCGGGCGCCCGAAGGCCTCGGAGACCGGCTCCGGGCCGTGCCGGGGGTCGACCGGGTCCAGACCCGGGTCGTGGGTGCCGCGAGCCTGACCGTGCCCGGCTTCGACGAACCGGTGCGCGCGCTGGTCGTCTCGATTCCTGATTCCGGGGAGCCGCTCGTCAACCGCCTCCACCTCCGACAGGGGAGGCTGGCCGCCCCGGAGGGCGGCGACGAGGTCGTGGTCAGCGAAACCCTGGCCGAGGCCCACGGGCTGTCCCCCGGGGCCGCGCTGGACGCGATCCTTCACGGGAGGCGCCGCCGGCTGACGGTCGTGGGGGTGGCCCTCTCGCCCGAGCACATCTATCAGATCGCGCCCGGGGCCCTGTTCCCGGACTACCGGCGCTACGGGGTCCTCTGGATGGCGAGGACGCCGTTGGCCTCGGCATACGGCCTGGAGGGCGCCTTCAACGACGTTGCGGCGACCCTGGGCCCCGGCGCGTCCTTGGAGGGAGTCCTCGAACGGCTCGACGCGCTGCTCGCGCCCTACGGCGGGAGGGGGGCGTACGGTCGCCGGGACCAGACCTCCCACCGCTTCCTCTCGGACGAGATGCGCCAGCTCCGCACGACGGGCACGGTGTTCCCGACCATCTTCCTGGGGGTCGCAGCCTTTCTGCTCAACATCGTCGTCAGTCGCACCGTGGCGCTGCAGCGCGAGCAGGTGGCGACCCTCAAGGCCTTCGGCTATGGGAACGGGGCGATCGCGCTCCATTACGCGAAACTCCTGTCCCTGATCGTCGCCGCGGGGGTGGCGGGCGGGCTCGCCACGGGGGCCTGGCTCGGAAGGGGCCTGAGCCGGCTCTACATGGAGTACTACCGCTTCCCGTACCTCGACTACGTGCTCCGCCCCTCCGCCGTTGGCGTCGCGGTGCTCGTGAGCGGGGCCGCGTGCCTGGCCGGGGCGCTCCATGCAGTCCGGCGGGCCGCGGCGCTGCCGCCCGCGGAGGCGATGCGCCCCGAGGCGCCGGAACGGTATCGGGTATGCTTCGTGGAGCGCCTCGGCCTCGGGCGCTTCCTCTCGCAGCCTGCTCGGATGATCGCGCGGCACATCGGCCGGCAGCCCCTGAAGGCCGCGCTCACGATCCTCGGACTCGCCCTGGCGTGCGCGATCCTGATGCTCAGCGGCTTCGAGAGCGATGCCGTCGACTTCATGGTCGACACTCAGTTTCGCCGCGCGCAGCGGGAGGACCTCCTAGTGACCTTCACCGACCCGAGCTCCCGAAGCGCGCTGCACGAGCTGGAGAGCCTCGACGGTGTCTTCCGCGCCGAGGGTTTTCGGGTGGTGCCCGTGCGCCTGCGCCGGGGCCACCGAACCTACCGCACGGCGATCCAGGGAGAGGAGCCCGGGTCGCGGCTCCGGCGGCTCTTCGACGCGCAAGACCGGCCGGTGGTGCTGCCGCCAACCGGCCTCGTCTTCACCGACTACCTGGGTGGACTTCTCCAGGTCGCCCCCGGCGAAACCGTGACCGTTGAGGTCCTGGAGGGAGCGAGGGCCGTGCGTGAAGTGCCGGTGGCGGGGCTCGTCAGCCAGTACGTGGGCGTGTCGGCATACATGGATCTGGACGCCCTGAACCGGCTGCTGGGCGAAGGGGACGCGGTCTCCGGCGCGGCCCTGGCCGTGGACGCCCCACAGTGGCCGGCGCTCTTTGCCGCCCTCGCGGCGCGGCCCCGGGTGGCGAGCACGGTGGCCCGCGAGAACGCCATCCGGAGCTTCTACGAGATGATGGGCCAGACGCTCCTCGTCTTCGTGTTCGTCAACGCGGTGCTCGCCGCGACCATCGCCGGGGGGGTCGTCTACAACAGCGCCCGGGTGTCCCTGTCCGAGCGCTCCCGGGAGCTTGCGAGCCTTCGCGTCCTGGGCTACACGCGGGGGGAGATTTCCTACATCCTCCTCGGCGAGCTGGCAGTGCTCACTCTGGCTGCAGTGCCCCTGGGCTTTCTCATGGGGTACGGGTTGTGCGCGTACCTGTCGGCGGCGCTCCGGTCCGACCTCTACCGGATCCCACTCGTCATGACGCCGGAAACCTTCGCCTTCTCGGCTCTCGTGGTGCTTTCGGCGGCCGGCGCCTCCGCGCTCCTCGTCCGGCGTCGCTTGGATCACCTGGACCTCGTCGCGGTGCTGAAGACGAGGGAGTGAGGACGCATGAGAGTAAGCAGATGGCTCGCCATCGGCGCCTTGGCCGCCGCCGTGGTCGCGGCTGTCGTCTGGGGGTTCCTGCCTCGTCCCGTTCGGGTCGAGGGGGCGCGCGTACAGCGGGGTCCTCTGGAGGTCGTCGTGGTGGAGGAGGGCAAGACCCGGCTGAAGGATCGCTTCCGGGTCTCGGCGCCCGTGGCGGGGTTCGCGCGCCGCACCCCGTTCAAGGCAGGGGACCCGGTCACTCGAGGGCAGGTGCTCGTCGAGCTGGAGCCCCTCCGGCCCGAGCTTCTGGATCCCCGCAGCCGGGCGCAGGCCGAAGCTCGCGTCGAGGCGGCGAGAGCCGCCCTGGAGGCGGCGGAGTACCAGGCCAGAGAGATTGCGGCCGCCGACGAGTATGCGGCACTGAATCTGGAGCGGGTGCGGAAGCTCCAGGGTGACGGACTGGCCACGCAGGAAGCGCTGGACCAGGCTTCGGCGGAGGCGAGAGGGGCCCGGTCCGCGCGCCTCTCCGCCGAGCAGGAGACGGTGGCCCGCCGGTTCGCTCTGGCGGAAGCCCGGGCGGCCCTGGTTCTTCCCCCCGTGGAGCGGCGTGGGGGACCGGCGAAGAGGATCCTGGTCCGAGCGCCGACCACGGGGCGTGTCCTCTCGATCCGCCAGGAGAGCGAGGGGGTCGTCGCACCGGGACAGGCTCTGCTGGAGATCGGCGACCCGAGGGCCATCGAGGTTGCCGCCGAGCTGCTCTCCTCCGATGCGGTGCGCGTGCACCCCGGCACCCGCGTGCGGTTCGAGCGCTGGGGAGGCGAGGTTCCGCTGGAGGGCAGGGTGCGCACGATCGAGCCGGCCGGTTTCACCAAGGTCTCGGCCCTGGGGGTGGAGGAGCAGCGGGTGATCGTGGTGTCGGACCTCCTGGGACCTCGGGAGGCCCTGGAGCGACTGGGCGACGGCTACCGCCTCGAAGGGAGCTTCGTGATCTGGGAGGGAGAGGGGATTCTCGTGACTCCGGGGAGCGCGCTCTTCCGGCACGGGGAGGGCTGGGCGGTCTTTGTGCCGCGGGAGGGCCGGGCGAGGCTCCGGCCGGTGCGGGTGGGCCACCGCGGCAGGTTCCATGCGGAGGTGCTCTCGGGCCTCTCGGAGGGAGACCTCGTGATCGACCACCCCGGCGACACGGTGGGAGAGGGGGTCCGGGTGGAGGTTCGCTGAGAGCGTCGTCCCCGTTCCCGTTCCCGGCTCCCGTCCTTCCCGTGGCGGAATCGCGACGTGTCTTCCGCCTACACGTGAAACCTCCGTGCGATGTCGTTCAACTGCGACGCCTTGCCGGCGACAAGTTCCGTGGTCTGTGAGATCTCCGACGCGGCCACAGTGTTCTGTTCCACGCTGCGGGCCATTTCGAACAGGTTGTTTGCGGTTTCGCGGATCGTCACGGAGAGCTCCTCGGTGGCCGCGGCGATCTGCAGCGTCTGTTGCGACGAACGGGTCGCCATCTCCTCGATTCCCCGCACGGCTTCCCCGGCCCGTTGTCCCAGCTCGGTCCCCTTGAGAGCCGTCTTCTGGCCGGTCTCGATGGCGGTGATCGCCTGCCGGCTTTCCGCCTGGATGGACGAGACGGTCACGAAGATTTCGTGTGTCGCCTTCACCGTCTTCTCGGCCAGCTTGCGCACCTCGTCCGCGACGACGGCGAAACCCCTGCCGTGCTCGCCCGCGCGGGCCGCTTCGATGGCCGCATTCAGGGCGAGGAGATTCGTCTGGTCGGCAATGTCTTCGATCACCTCGATGACGACGCCGATCTTTTCGGCCGCTGCTCCCAATGCATTCGTCGTCTTCTCCGCCCGGTCCACCACACAGGAGATCTCCTGGATGGCGTCCACCGTTGCGGAGACCACCTGGCCACCGTCGAGCGAGATCCGGCAGGCTTCCTGGGAGGCCTCGCTCGCTGAGGCCGTGTTCTTCGCGACGTCGTCGATCGTTGTGCTCATCTCCTGGGACGCCGTCGCGATCGCTTCCGCCTGGATGCACATCTGCTCGTTGCTGTTGGCGATCTGCCGCGTCGTCGCCGACAACTCCTCGGCAATGGTGGAGATTTCCAGGCCGGCCTCTGTGGACTGAAGCACCAGATAGCGGACCTTTTCGAGGAAGATGTTCAGCCGGTTGGAGATCGTTGCGTATTCGTCGGTCTCGACGGCTCGGAACACCGGGCACTCTGAGCAGTCTTTGACCTTGCCGGAGAGCACACCGGGGCACTGTACCCGGCGTTGGATGAGCTGCATGGAACCGACGTGGCTCCAACACGCTTCCCGTTTTCCGAAGCAGGCGCAGTTCTCGGCGCCGCAGTTCTTGAGCGAGGAGCAGTCCACGTACCGAAGGGGCAGGCGCCTGGTGAGGTCTGCGTCTCCCGCCGCCAGGCCGTTTGCAAAGGCGGCCAGTCGATCGAGCCCCCGCTGCGTCCTCCGTCCCACTGTCCCGAAGGCCGCGGTTGTGATCAGCGTACCGAGCAATCCCAGGAGGAGCACGGTCCCTTCGGCCCGTCGGGCCGAAGGGACGGACTCCTGGGCCCCCTGTATGGCCCGCTGCCTCGATCCCGCGGTTGCGCGCTCCTGATTCTGATCGGAAAGAGCGCGCGGTTGGGCTGCCGAACTGGCAATGCGATGTACGTACTGCGACGCCACCAGCGAAGGAACCGCACACGCGAGGGCGGAGACGGTCAGCCCCATCCAGATCGTCGACGTTACCGAAAACCGTGTCTTCATCGGCTGACCTCCCTTCCCCCGTAGCACCGGTCGCGCCGGCCAAGACCCGCAACGAGGAAGGGGGCCTGCCGCCCTTGCCAGCGTCCGCGAGGCGTCCGGCCCCTGAACGCCATCATCGCTTCATGCGGAACTGACTGCCCTCTGTCTCCTTCACGTGCGTGAAGAACTCGCAGGACATGCAGGACAGCCGTTTCTGGGCGAACGAGCCCTGGATCTTTCCTCCGCACAGGGTGCCGGAGACGGCCCAGCAGACTCGCCCGGCATTCTTCCCGCCGTTCACCCCGTTGGAAGAGGCATCGGTGGCCGCCGGACACACGCCCAGCTCCTTGGCCTTGGCCCCGGCCGGTTCTCGGCCGCATTTCTTTATCTCCCAGCAGTTTTGAGCCATGTTCGCTCCTCCTTGAGGGGGGGTTGCATCCCGATGCCGTTTGTGAGCGCCTGTACGATTCAATGTTCGCGCTGAAAAAACTGCAGCGCTGTTCGTGAACAATGGGGCGGGACCCCTTCTCAGATACTGTATCGGCTGAATCAATTTTGACTTGAGTCGATGATCCTGGAAGGGTGGTCCATCGGCGCGAACACCCCCCGCGAGGGAGCACCCCGGCGAGGCTGCTCTCTCTTTGGTCGAGGAGGCGTTGGGGGAGAGGTGGATCCTGCGCGGACAGCCGGAGAAACCCGCGTTCTTGGTGCCTCACGGTTGGGATCGAAGGTATTCCCGTCTTCGGGTAGTGAGACGACGACCCACCGTGATGAACCTCAGGCGGATTGCAGGGTGCGGCTCCTTGGGTCGTCGGGTCAGCGCCTCCGGCCTCCGAGCAGCGAGCCGAGCACGCCGCGGATGATCTGACGCCCGAGCTGGGACCCGATGGACCGCACCGCGCTCTTGGCGGCCGCTTCTACGAGGCCTTCCCTGCGTCCGCCCCGCGGCCCGGTGGTGCCGAGAAGCACGCCGGAGAGGCCTCCCAGGAGGCCCGGACCGCTGGGCGCCGCGGTCGGTCCTCCGGCGGGCGCTTGGGTTGTAGCGGCGGCCTGCGCCGACCGGCTCGCGCGATCCTTGAGGATCTCGAACGCCGACTCCCGGTCCACCGCCTGTTCGTAGTGGCCGAAGACGACCGACGACGCCACGACCGCCTTGCGCTCCTCGGGTGTGAGAGGCCCCAGGCGGGAGCCGGGTGGCACGACGAAGGCGCGCTCCACGATGCCGGGTCTGCCCTTCTCGTCGAGGAGCGACACTAGCGCCTCCCCGACCTCGAGCTCCGTGATGGCCTTTGCGGTGTCGAGCGTGGGGTTGGTGCGAAGCGTCTGGGCCGCTGTCTCCACGGCCTTCTGGTCCCGGGGTGTGAAGGCGCGCAGGGCGTGCTGCACCCGGTTGCCGAGCTGCCCGAGCACCTCCTCCGGTACGTCCAGCGGGTTCTGGGTCACGAAGTAGACCCCCACGCCCTTGGAGCGGACGAGTCGCACTACCTGCTCGATCTTCTCAAGCAGGGCCTTGGGCGCGTCGCTGAAGAGCAGGTGCGCTTCGTCGAAGAAGAAGACGAGCTTCGGCTTCTCCACGTCGCCGACCTCGGGCAGTTGTTCGAAGAGCTCGGAGAGGATCCACAGGAGAAGCGTGGAGTAGACCTTCGGCGCCTGGAGGAGCTGGTCCGCGGCGAGGATGTTGACGACCCCGCGGCCGCCGGCATCGGTCTGCAGGAGGTCGGCGATGTCGAGCATGGGCTCGCCGAAGAACGCTTCGCCACCCTGCTGCTCGATGGCGAGAAGCGCCCGCTGGATCGCGCCGATCGAGGCCGCGGAGACGTTGCCGTACTGGGTCGTGAGCTGCCGGGCGTTGTCCCCCACGAACTGGAGCATGGCCCGCAGGTCCTTGAGGTCGAGGAGCAGGAGGCCGTTGTCGTCGGCGACCTTGAAGACGAGCGTCAGCACGCCCTGCTGGGTCTCGTTGAGGTTGAAGAGTCGTCCGAGGAGCAGGGGTCCGAGGTCGGAGATGGTCGCCCGCACCGGGTGACCCTGCTCACCGAACACGTCCCAGAAGGTCACCGGGCAGGCGCCCCACGAGGGCTCGCCGATGCCCCGGGCCGCGAGCCGCTCCTTCAGCTTCGCCGAAGGGGCTCCGGCTGCCCCCATCCCGGAGAGATCGCCCTTCACGTCGGCCAGAAAGACGGGCACGCCGATTCGCGAGAAGCCTTCGGCGAGAACCTGCAGGGTCACGGTCTTGCCCGTGCCGGTCGCCCCGGCGACGAGGCCGTGGCGGTTGGCGAGAGCGGGGAGGAGGAAGAGCTCGATGGCGGCGTTCTTGGCGACAAACAGCGGCTCGGCCATGGGCAGCTCCTTCGGGAGAGGGAATCTGGCGCGTCGCAAGAGTAGCAGAGACCGGGTCCGGCGCGAACTTGGGGACACCGAGGCCCCGTGCTCCAACCAAAACCGGCCGGGTCCGACGGCCACGGTTCTTCGGTCGCGCCGGCTCAAGGGACCGGGAGCTGGGCCCGAAAAGGGGAGAGAATCGAAGGAGCCCCCCGGCTCTTCATCTGCGCTGGAGCCGGACGCTCGAACCACCGGGGGAGGGTGGAGGACGATGGCGGACGAAGGGAGGGGGGCGGCGAGGGTCCTGGTCGTCGACGACGATGAGACCGTCCGAATGCTGGCCTGCGCGTCGCTGGGTGCGGCGGGCTTCGCCACGGAGGAGGCGTGCTGCGGCGAGGAGGCCCTGGCGGCCGCCGCGAGCCGGCCGCCGAACCTCGTCGTGCTCGACGTCGACCTCCCGGACCTCAACGGTTTCGAGGTGTGTCGCCGTTTGCGGGCGGCCGATGCGACGAGGGACACCCCGATCTTGATGCTGACCGGATTCGCCGACCCCGACTCCATCCGTGAGGCCTTCGACGCCGGGGCGACCGAGTTCGAGGTGAAACCCCCCAACTGGCTCATCCTCGCCCAGAGGCTCCGCCAGATGCGGCAGACCAGCGCAGCCCGCGATGCGCTGCGCGAAAGTGAGGCCCGGCTGGCCGAGGCGCAGCGCATTGCCCGCCTCGGCTGGTGGGAGTGGGACGGCGCCCAGGGCAGCCTTCGCTGCTCGGAGGAGTTCTTCCCGATTTTTGGCCTGAAGGCCGAAGAGTTCGGCGCCAGCTTCGAGACGCTCCTGCTCTGTATCCACCCAGAGGACCGGGACCGAGTGGCTCGCGAGATCCGGGCGGCCGTCGCCGACGGGCGCAGTTGCAGCCTGGATCACCGGATCATCCACGCGGACGGCTGCCTGCGGTTCGTGCACCAGGAGGTTCAGGTACGATCGGCACAGCGGCGCCCGGTGAGGGTGATCGCGACGATCCAGGACGTCACCGCGCAGAAGGAGAGCGAGGCGCAGATCCGCCACCTGGCCTATTTCGACGGGCTCACGGGACTCCCGAACCGGCGGATGTTTCACGAGCGCGTCGACCTTGCCCTCGAGAGCGCACGCCGCCACCACCGACTGGCCGCCCTGCTCTTCCTTGATCTCGACCGCTTCAAGAGGATCAACGACACCCTGGGGCACGCCGTGGGCGACACCCTGCTCAAGCAGGTGGCCGACCGTTTGCAGGAGTGTCTGCGCCACACCGACTGCACCACGCGCCCGGGTCAGGAGGAGCCGGACGCGGTGATCGCGCGGCTCGGGGGCGACGAGTTCATCCTCCTCCTCTCGGAGATCGGCCGCGTGCAGGACGCCGCGCGCGTGGCCCGGCGCATCTTCGAGGCCCTGGGGCAGCCCTTCGAGCTCGCCTCCCAGGAGATCTCGGTCACCGGCAGCATCGGGATCGCGATCTACCCCTTCGACGGCGAAGACGGCGTGAGCCTGCTCAAGAACGCCGACACCGCCATGTACCACGCCAAGGATCAGGGGCGCGACAACTACCAGTTCTACAATGAGGCGATGAACGCCTCGGCCTTCGAGCGCTTGCTCCTCGAGGGAAGCCTCCGGCGGGCCGTCGAAAGGGAGGAGTTCACCCTCCACTATCAGCCGCAGGTGTCCTTACGCACGGGAGACGTGGTGGGCGCCGAGGCGCTTCTGCGCTGGAACCATCCCGAGCTGGGGCTCGTCTCCCCCGCGGACTTCATTCCCCTGGCCGAGGAAACGGGGCTCATCGTCCCGTTGGGCGAGTGGGCGCTGCGAGCCGCGTGCACGCAGGCCGCGAGGTGGCAGGCCGCCGGTCTGGCGCGCCTCCGCATCGCGGTGAACGTGTCCGGCCGGCAGTTCCGCAACGAAGAGTTCCTGCGGGTCGTCCGGACGACCCTGGACACGAGCGGGCTCGACCCCTCCCTGCTCGACCTGGAGATCACCGAGACCCTGGTCACGGGCGACACCGCCGCGGCCATGCGCATCCTGGACGGCCTGAAGGGCATGGGCCTTCGGGTCTCGGTGGACGACTTCGGTACGGGCTATTCTTCCCTCAGCTACCTCAAACGGCTGCCCCTGAGCGCTCTCAAGATCGACCGGTCCTTCCTCAAGGGGGTCCCGGCCGAGGACGACCCCGTGGCGATCACCGCGGCCATCGTCTCCCTAGGAGCCTGTCGGACTTGAGAAAACTGGCCCCATAAGATGGAAATGTTCTACATGCACAGAACTCGCGCTTTGCCGGAGAGCCGGTGCCTGCCGTGGGTCAAAGCCCGACCGGGCGGGCGCGGACGGCTTTGGAGC